>NZ_JBIILI010000006.1:0-47638 GCF_044232745.1 Candidatus Planktophila sp.
CACCCATCTCATTCATCTGATCGCGGCGTCTGCGAATAACATCCCGGTTAAAGCCCATCAAGAACTTGACCTCTTCAGGTGATCGCCGCCAGTTCTCAGTTGAAAATGCATATGCGCTGATTTCTTTAACACCAAATTCAATTGCGCCTTCAACAACATCAAATAGAGCTACTTCGCCGGCCTCATGTCCTGCTGTGCGAGGCAGTCCACGCTTTTGTGCCCAACGACCATTGCCATCCATCACTATTGCAACGTGATTAGGAATCTTTATTGTCATACCCGCTCCACCATCGGTAAAGAACGTAGCCCGCGTTCAAGATGCCATTGTAAGTAAGCTGCAATTAAACCACTAGCCTCTCGGCGAAATTTTCCTTCACTTGCAGATGCAAGATCCCAATCACTAGAAAGCAACGCGCCCATGAGATCTAGCGTTTCTGGGGCAGGAGTTGCACATGCAGATGGTCGACAATCTGCGCATACCGATCCACCGCCTACTAATGAAAAGTATCTATGTGGTCCCGGTGCTTCACACTTGGAACAAATCGTCATTGATGGTGCATAACCGGCGACTGCTAATGACCGCAGTAAAAATGCATCAAGGATCAAAAGCGGTTCATATCTATTTTCTGCCAAAGCTTTCATGCCACCAACAACTAATTGAAACTCTTGAAGTGCTGGTTCATTTTCTTGGCTAGTAAATCGCTCTGCTGCTTCCAAAATCGCTGCAGCAACTGTCCAGCGTTGATAATCCTCGGTCAACGCTTCACCGTAATTCATTAATGCTTCTACTTGTGTGACCGTGTCAAAAGTTTTTCCGGTATACAACTGAATATCAACATGGCTTCCTGGCTCTAATCGAGCACCAAACTTTGATTTTGTTCGGCGAACTCCTTTTGCCACCCCACGAATGCGTCCATGGTCACGAGTTAACATTGTGATGATGCGGTCTGCTTCTCCGAGTTTTTGAGTGCGTAAAACAATTGCCTCGTCCCGGTACAAACTCATACGGGTAAAGGTAGTGCGTGCGTTAGCGAATTGCGCGATTTATCGCAGACACGACCGCTTTTAAGGAAGCAGTTGTCGTGTTGGGATCGATTCCGACGCCCCAGAAGACTTCGCCATCGATTGAACATTCAAGATATGCAGCGGCAGAGGCGTCGCCACCTGCAGATAACGCATGCTCGAAGTAATCCAGCACTTGGACATCTACTCCGTAAGCCTGCAAAATATTGCAGAAAGCTGCAATTGGACCATTTCCTTGTCCCTTAAGTTCCTGCATTTCGCCGCGATCAGTCAGTGCAACAGTCAAGTAAACATCTTCGCCAAGTACTGAATTTTGTGACAGACCCTTTAGACGGAAACGTCCCCATGGCGTGCTTTCTGTTGGTAAGTATTCATCTTCAAAAATGTTCCACAGATCTTCGGCACTTACTTCGCCGCCTTCGGCATCTGTTTTTGCCTGAACATTTTTCGAGAATTCAATTTGTAAACGACGAGGCAAATCGAGGTGATGTTCATTCTTCATCAAGTAGGCAACACCGCCCTTACCCGATTGTGAATTAACGCGAATAACAGCCTCGTATGAACGACCAATATCAAGTGGATCGATAGGCAAATAAGGAATAGCCCAGGTGTGATCACGTACTTCTTTGCCGGCAGCTTTTGCATCGCGTGCTAAATGATCAAAGCCTTTCTTAATTGCATCTTGGTGTGAACCAGAAAAGGCGGTGAATACCAGGTCGCCGCCATAAGGATGTCGCTCCGGGACACGCAATTGGTTGGCGTATTCAACGGTGCGACGCACTTCATCGATATTTGAAAAATCAATATGTGGATCAATACCGTGTGTAACCAAGTTGATTCCTAGGGTTACAAGACAAACATTTCCGGTACGTTCGCCATTTCCAAATAATGTTCCTTCGATGCGATCTGCGCCCGCTAAATAACCAAGCTCAGCCGCTGCAACTCCCGTGCCTCGGTCATTGTGAGGGTGGAGTGAAACAATCACGCTCTCACGATTATTAAGGTTGCGGCACATCCATTCAATTGAATCGGCATAAACATTAGGTGTAGCCATTTCAACTGTTGCCGGAAGGTTCATAATCGTCTTCCATTGCGGAGTTGGCTTCCAGACATCATTTACTGCGTTACAAACTTCGACCGCAAACTCAAGCTCTGTGCCGGTGTATGACTCAGGTGAGTATTCAAACGAAACCTTGGTTTCAGGAACTGTTGCTACTAAATCTAAACAGATTTTGGCGGCATCGGTTGCAATCTTTTTGATGCCATCTTTTTCTAGCCCAAAAACTACTCGTCGCTGCAAGGTAGATGTGGAATTGTATAAGTGCACAATCGCCTGCTCAGAACCCTTGATTGCTTCAAAGGTGCGGATAATCAAGGATTCGCGTGCCTGAGTTAAAACTTGAATAACAACATCATCAGGAATCAAGTTCTCATCAATAATCTTTCGAACAAAGTCAAAATCAGTCTGGCTCGCACTTGGAAATCCAACTTCAATTTCCTTGTATCCCATTGCAACTAACAACTTAAACATTGCTAATTTGCGCGGAGTATCCATTGGATCAATCAGCGCTTGATTTCCGTCGCGAAGATCAACTGAACACCATTTAGGCGCTTTGGTAATTTTCTTATTTGGCCAGGTGCGATCTGGAAGATCTACAGGGTGAAAAGGCTCATAGCGATGCACCGGCATCTTTGATGGGCGCTGCTCTGGGAAGTTCACTTGCTAAGGGTAACGCGTGACTTAAAGGACGGGCAAATAACGATCCAATTCGTATGCACTGACTTGGCGGCTGTAATCGAGCCATTCTGCGCGCTTATTGCGCAGTACATACTCAAATACATGCTCTCCCAAGGTCTCGCGCACTAATTCACTATTTTCCATTGCCGTAATTGCTTCATTCAGATTTGAAGGTAAAGCAACAGCATCCTTCGAATCACTTAAAACATACTTCTCTTCAATGCCCTTTAATCCAGCTGCCAACATAACTGCATAAGCAAGGTATGGATTACAGGCGGTGTCCGGTGAACGAAATTCGATGCGTGTTGAGTTTTCCTTCTTTGGCTTATACATCGGGATACGAACTAATGCGCCACGATCGCTTTGACCCCAATTGGCAAGTGCCGGTGCTTCTCCCCCACCGTGTAAACGCTTATAAGAATTTACCCACTGATTTGTTATGGCAGTGATTTCTGGTGCGTGCTTAATAAGGCCTGCGACAAATGAACGCCCAACTGCTGACAAATTAAATTCGGCAGTTGAATCATAGAAAGCGTTGTCTTCACCTTTAAAGAGTGAAACATGTGTATGCATTCCGCTGCCAGGATGATGTGTAAAAGGCTTTGGCATAAACGATGCGTGGAAGCCCTGATCCATGGCAACTTCTTTAATCACATGCCGGAAAGTCATGATGTTATCCGCTGTTGTTAATGCATCTGCATACCGCAAATCGATTTCTTGCTGACCAGGAGCACCCTCGTGATGTGAAAATTCAACACTGATACCCATAGCTTCAAGCAATGTAATTGCTTGGCGACGGAAGTCGTGGCCAACTACAGCAGGCGTGTGATCAAAATACCCACCTTGATCTACAGGAACTGGTGCAACTCCTGTTTCAGGTGGGTTTTTAAATAAGAAGAATTCAATTTCAGGATGTGTGTAACAGGTGTAACCCATAGTGGCAGCTTTATCTAATGTTCGACGCAAAACATTGCGCGGATCAGATGGAGAAGCAGAACCATCTGGCATTGTGATGTCACAGAACATGCGCGCAGCACCTGGTGCTTCAGTTCGCCATGGCAAAATAGAAAATGTTGCAGGATCTGGTTTTGCCAACATGTCAGATTCAGTTATACGAGCAAAACCTTCGATAGCAGAACCATCAAAGCCAATTCCTTCATCAAAGGCATTTTCAAGTTCTGCAGGTGCAATCGCTACAGATTTTAAAAATCCCAAGACATCGGTAAACCACAAACGCACAAAGCGAATATTGCGTTCTTCCAGAGTGCGAAGTACGAATTCTTGCTGCTTCTTTAGATCTGTCGACATAAGTGGCATTGTTACAAATTCAGGTTACGACTGTGTTAACTACCCCTAGATAACAAAGAAATCAGCGTGATCCAGGTCTGTTTTAGGAGCTAAGTCCTTGGTGATTACAGCGTTGGCACTGATGCGCGAGCCTTCGCCGATCGTGACATTTCCGAGCACGCGGGCACCAGCACCGATTACTACATTGTTTCCGACGGTTGGATGGCGCTTGCCATGTTCAATCCCGCGAGCACCAAGAGTTACATCGTGATACATCATCACATCATCGCCGATGATTGATGTTGCGCCGATGACGACTCCCATGCCGTGGTCAATAAAGAAACGTCGTCCGATTTTTGCTGCTGGATGAATTTCAATTCCTGTTGTTGAACGTACTAAATTTGAATGAATTCGCGCAGCAAGCTTAAGTTTATGATTCCACAAAAAATGTGAAATTCGGTGACCCCAAATCGCATGCACACCTGGGTATGCCAAAGCGACCTCTAAACGATTGCGCGCAGCCGGATCATGACTGATTGCGTTATCAAGGTCTTCAATGATGCGACTTAGAATCGGCATTAATTAATCAACCAAATCTTCGTACAACACTGTTGATAGGTAACGCTCACCATTTGAAGCACAGATAACAACAATGTTCTTGCCTGCAAACTCTGGACGCTTTGCAATCTCTGATGCCGCCCACAAAGTTGCACCTGAAGAAATTCCGGCAAGGAAGCCTTCTTCGGCTCCTGCGCGACGTGCGTACTTAATTGCATCTGCTGCAGTTGCATCCAAGATCTCATCATAAACAGAGCGATCCAAAACATTAGGAATGAAGTTAGGCCCAATTCCTTGGATTGGGTGTGGACCTGGCTCTCCACCATTTAAAATTGGTGATGCTGCTGGCTCGACACCAAACACTTTGATTGCAGGATTCTTTTCCTTTAAGTATTGACCGGTGCCTGTAATTGTTCCGCCAGTACCAATACCTGAAATAAATGCATCAACTTTGCCATCTAGATCGCGCCAGATTTCTGGGCCGGTTGTTGTGCGGTGAATAAATGGACCAGCTTCGTTTTCAAATTGGCGAACCAAAACAGCACCAGATTCAGCAAGCTTTTCTGCAGCGGCAACTGCGCCTTTCATGCCTTCGGCAGCAGGAGTCAGCACTAACTCTGCTCCGTATGCACGAATTAGCTTGCGACGCTCTTTTGAAACAGATTCAGGCATTGTCATAATCGCCTTGTAACCACGAGCTGCAGCAACCATCGCTACCGCAATTCCTGTGTTTCCAGATGTTGCTTCCACAATTGTGCCGCCAGGCTTTAGTTCACCACTTGCTTCGGCAGCATCAATCATGGCAACTCCCAGACGATCCTTAACAGATGAGGTTGGGTTGTAAAATTCCAGCTTGGCATAAACATTTCCAGCCGCACCATCTGTGATCTTATTGATGCGCAACAATGGTGTGTTTCCGAAAATTTCTGTGATGCTGTTATAGACCTTCATAGTTCTCCCCTAAAAAATAGTTTTGGTAATTCATGGAAAAAAGGATTAAAGCTGGGCTGCGGAAAAGAAAATGAATTAGCAGCTGCAGGAAGTAGCCAGGCAGAAATCAACAACACGGTTTCGTGTAAATAACCAGTTGATGATCGTAAGCATGTGCAAATTCTACTGAATAGAATTATTTAAGCGAGTTGCAAATGATTTGCAGGTTACTGCTCTTTCCAGCCTGAGGTCATCGGCAGACGGCGATCTTTTCCAAAAGCACGCACCGATACCTTGGTGCCAGGTGGATATTGGCGACGCTTGTATTCGGCCTTGTCCACCATTGAAACAACTCGGCGCACAAGATCGGGTTCAAAACCATCAGCAAGTAAAGCCGCGTATCCATGATCCTCGTCAACATAGGCACGCAACACTTGATCCAACAGCAAATAATCTGGCAACGAATCTGAATCCTTTTGATCTGGACGCAATTCGGCGCTTGGCTCTTTGGTAATTGATCGCTCCGGAATTGGTGGCACTTCCCCGCGCTCTCTGGCCACGTCATTTCGGTACTTGGACAAAGCCCACACATCGGTTTTGTAAATATCTTTTATCGGTGCAAAGCCGCCCACCGCATCGCCGTACAGAGTTGAATAACCAACAGCGAGTTCGCTCTTATTGCCAGTTGCTAAAACAAGATGTCCTTCTTGATTCGAAATACCCATCAGTGTTGTTCCGCGAACTCGTGCCTGCAGATTTTCTTCGGCCAAACCCTTTAAAACCAGGTTATCCATATAGGCATCGACCATTGGTGCAATCGGAGTAATCCTGAAGTGAATGCCAGTGGCAGCTGCCATCGCTTGTGCATCTTCAACAGAATGATTTGAGGAATACTTACTTGGCATCGCAACACCATTGACCCGCTGTGCACCTAAGGCATCAATTGCAATAGCCGCGACCAGTGCAGAATCAATTCCACCTGAAAGCCCAAGGACAACTGATCTAAAGCCATTCTTACCAACATAATCACGAAGTCCCATAACAAGTGCGTTCCACATTTCAGCATCATCTGAAAGTGCTGTGGCAATTGAAGAATCTGCTGAATCCGAATGTGCGGTTGGTGCTTCGGAAATAACTACATCAGGTTGTGCTGAGCCTTCAGTGCAATCAATATCAACAACTATTAACTGATCATCAAACTGGGCGGTCCGTGCAAGGACAGCGCCATCTTTACCAACAACAATGCTGTCGCCATCAAAGACCAAATCGTCCTGGCCGCCTGTCATATTGACGTAAGCAAGCGGTGCTCCGATTTGCTTGGCCCGCTTTTGCACAAGAGCTAAACGCACATCATCCTTGTTGCGTTCAAAAGGAGAACCATTAGGAACAACCAATAATCCTGGAGTACGTGCTGCGATGGAATCTAATGAATGCCAAATGTCCTCGCAGATTGCCACAGCGACATCAACGCCATGGATACGAACAACCAGGCTTTGATCCCCCGCTACAAAGTTTCGGAACTCATCAAAGACTCCGTAATTAGGAAGATGACGCTTCACATATCGCGCCTTAATTTTTCCGTCATGAATTACGGCAACGGCGTTTTTTGGCCCCTTGTCTAAATACCCAACTACGGCCACTAAATCACCGGTGATGCTGGCAGCGATTTCTTCAACGGCTTTAATGCTCGCGGCTTGAAAAGATGGACGCAGGGCTAAATCTTCAACGGGGTATCCGGTCACAATCATTTCGGGGAAAACAATCAGATTGGCACCTTGTGCCTGCGCTTTTTTTACAGAGTCTGCGATCAGCCCAGCATTGCCCGCAAGGTCACCAACCGTTGGGTTGATTTGGGCTAGCGCCACGCGCAACTTCATTTTTCAAGTGTAACGGGGGTAGCATTTGGCTATTAACCGGTGAGTCTACGAGCCGGTCAATATGAATGGCCCGGGGACTGCTACAGGCGGCTTCGAGGAGAGGACAATAAATGGAAAGCCTTTACGGAGGTGCGCTGCACCGACGCATCACAATCTTAGATTTGGCCGCCGCCAAAAAGCGCAGTGAAAAGTGGGCAATGCTTACTTCTTATGAATCCATGACCGCCGAAATCTTTGATGAGGCCGGTATCCCTGTTCTGCTTGTAGGCGATAGCGCTGGCAATAATTTTCTGGGTGAAGAAAACACAATCCCAGTAACAGTTGATGAACTTATACCCCTTGCTCGCGCAGTAGTCCGCGGATCACAACGGGCCATGGTCGTTGCAGATCTGCCCTTTGGTTCTTATGAAGCATCACCCGAATTAGCACTGGCAACATCGGTCCGCTTCTTCAAAGAGGCTGGGGTCATGGCGGTAAAATTGGAAGGCGCACATATTCAGACCGTTGAAAAACTTGTGAAAAGTGGAATACCGGTGATGGGTCACTTGGGATTAACTCCGCAATCACTGCATCAATTAGGTGGTTACAAAGTTCAGGGTCGCACAGATGGCGATGTAATTGTGGAAGCTGCTAAAGCGTTAGAGGCAGCCGGAGCATTTGCGATTGTCCTGGAACTTGTCCCTGCTGAACTAGCTGCTCGAATTACAGCTGAGTTAACAATTCCAACAATCGGAATTGGTGCCGGTGTTAATTGCGATGCACAGGTCCTGGTCTGGACAGATTTAATGGGCATAACTAAAAAAGCCCCGAAGTTAGCCAAGGCATATCGCAATTTGCGGGCCGAAATGTTGGCTGCTACCAATGAATTTGCCGACGATGTTCGTTCGGGCAACTTCCCCACCGAGGCGCAGACCTTCAACTAGGCCAGACCTTCAACTAGGGTTGGCGTGTGGCCAATTTTACGATCGATCTAGCGCCTTTAAGAAAGTCCAAGGACTTTTCCTTATTGTGGGCTGCCGGCTTGATTTCCTACTTCGGTTCGATGATCACCTACGTTGCGGTGCCCTTTCAAATCAAAGAGCTGACCGGTTCGTATGTTGCAGTTGCCGTGAGTGGACTAGTTGAAATTGTTCCCCTAATTATTTTTGGCCTTTATGGCGGCGTCTTGGCCGATGCCTTGGACCGCAAAAAATTGATCTGGGTAACCGAACTGTTGTCCCTTCTCTTCACCGGAGTATTGCTGATCAACGCGATGATGGATTCACCCAACCTGCTACTGATCTACATCGTCTCGGGCTTATTTGCTGCGACCAGCGGATTGCGCCAACCTGCCATGCAGGCCGCCCTTCCACGTCTTGTCGATCATGAAGATATGACAGCTGCTGCGGCGTTGATGAGTTTGCGTTGGCAGATCGGCGTAATTGTGGGACCAGCTATTGGTGGAGTTTTGATTTCCTCGTATTCCGTAGCAGTTGGCTATGCCGCCGATATTGCGACCTTCATCATTTCCATAGCATTAATCGCATTCATGAAAAATATTCCACCATCGCACGAGGCCGAAGCCCCATCCCTGTCAGCGTTAATTGATGGCGTGAAATATGCCTTTAGCCGCAAAGATTTGTTGGGCACATATCTGATTGATTTAGCTGCAATGTTTTTTGCAATGCCAACCGCCTTGATTCCATTTTGGGCAGATCAACTGGGTGCACCCTGGGCACTTGGTTTGCTGTATGCCGCCGGCACAATTGGTTCGATTGCAATTGTTCTAACAAGTGGCTGGGCTAAAAATGTTCACTTCTATGGACGGGCAATTATGTGGGCTGCAATCGGCTGGGGTGTAGCCATTGCGTTATCAGGTGCCACCAATTACCTATGGCTGGTACTTCTATTTCTAACTCTGGCCGGGGCTTCAGACATGATTAGTGCGCTCTTCAGGTCTGCAATGTGGAACCAAACCATCCCCGACAATCTTCGAGGACGTCTTGCCGGAATTGAATTGCTGTCGTATTCAATTGGACCACTGGCCGGTCAGATGCGCGCAGCTTCAATGGCAGCGGCTACTACTTTGAGTTTCTCGGTAACAAGTGGTGGAATTATTTGCGTAATCGTGGTCGTAGTACTGGCCAGTTTTTTGCCCGATTTTAGAAAATTCGACATCCGAACCAACAAATATGCCCTCGAAAACCAGAAAATGGCAGAAAAATTACGCGTAAACCCTCAATCCAAGGACGAGAATTCCTAACTTGACAGATTTTTCTGGGATTTTTGTGTTTTTTTATAAAAATATTTAAGTGCAAAAATAAAAAATGGCGAAATTTCCGCAAATGCATAAATAAATTAAAATATAAATTTGCGACACGCACTAAATTATTTGTCACAAAATGTTGGCATTTTTGCCCAAATGATGTCACGCTTATCCATGAACAGGTTTGGGTGACGGATCCGAACCATTCCGATAGGAGAAGTACGTGGCCGCAGCAAAGAAAGCAGCACCAAAGAAGCGCAAGAAGGCAGCAGCACCAGCTGCACCAAAGAAGCGCAAGAAGGCAGCTGCAGTAGCAGCAGCACCAAAGAAGCGCCGCAAGAAGGCAGCAGCTAAGAAGACAGCAGCTCCAAAGCGCAAGAAGGCAGCTAAGAAGGCAACTGCAAAGAAGGCGGCTCCAAAGCGTCGCAAGAAGGCAGCAGCTAAGAAGGCAGCTCCAAAGCGTCGCAAGAAGGCAGCAGCTAAGAAGGCAGCTCCAAAGCGCAAGAAGGCAGCTAAGAAAGCAACTGCTAAGAAGGCAGCTCCAAAGCGTCGCAAGAAGGCAGCTGCAGTAACAGCAGCTCCAAAGAAGCGTCGCAAGAAGGCAGCAAAGAAGGCTAAGTAAAGCCCTCAAGCATATTAAAAAAACCCGCCACTTTATGTGGCGGGTTTTTTTATGCTCCTTTACTTTTATTTATTGTTAAGCAAACGACTTGCTCTTCAACCGCATCTTTGCGAAGTGATTCCTCGATGCGTTCAAAAATTTCTGCCAACACTTGTTGATCCGCTTTTGTTAAATGGTCCATAAACCTGGCGCGCACGCTGTCAACATGATCTGGGGCGGCAGTAACAATCGCCTTCCATCCCTTAGGTGTCATCACCGCAAAATACCCGCGCTTATCTATAGGGCAGGCTTCGCGTTTAACCCAGCCGGCCTTTTCCATAACCTTCATGCGGTGAGAAAGCCGCGACCGTGACAGCAGGGCGTTTGCAGCAAGTTCGCTCATACGCATTTTGCGATCAGGGGCTTCACTTAGCTGCACCAATATTTCATAATCAGGCATGGATAAATCATGTTCGCCAAGATCGGCATCTAAGACATCGATTAGGCGGCGGCTAGCCAAGATGTACCGGCGCCAAGCCTTCATTTCAGTGGGGTTGAGCCACCGGGGTGCGGTAGCGTTTTCACTTGCCATGAGTGCAGTCTACGGCAAAGGTTGAAGCTTCAACTACTTTCATCAGTACTTAAAAAGGAGAAGATCGTGAGTATCAAAAAGGCGGGGCTAGATTTTTCACATCAGGATTCAACTGTTCGCCCCCAAGATGATTTGTATCGTCACTTTAATGGCCAGTGGCTAAAGACTTCAGTTATCCCGGCCGACCGAGCAAGTGACGGCGCCGGCATGACTCTTCGCATTCAATCTGAAGCTCGGGTTCGCGAAATCATCGAAGGTGCCACCGGTACAGATGAGGCGACCAAGATTTCCAATATCTATAAGTCCTTTATGGATGCAGCTGCAGTAAATGCAAAAGGTGGCTCCCCTATTGCTAGCGAGCTTGCCCAGGTTGATTCGATTTCATCATTGACTGATTTTGTTTCTACCTTTTCGAAATTAGAAGCCCGCGGGACCTCTGGCATTTTCGGCACCTTTATTTACGCAGACATGAAGGATGCTTCGACAAACATTTTGTACTTGCAACAGGGCGGCATTTCACTGCCTGACGAGGCGTACTACCGCGAAGAAAAGTATGCAGATATTCGCACCGCATATGTGGCCCACGTTGCAAAGATGTTTGATTTAGCCGGAGTCAACAACGGCGCAGAATTAGCTGAACAGGTAATGGCACTTGAAACCAGCATTGCTAGCCATCATTGGGATCAGGTTAAAGATCGCGATGCGACCCTGACCTATAACAAGATGAACCGCTCAGAGGTAAAGGCATTGATGACTGCTTTTGATTGGGAGCTTTATTTAACAGCTGGTGAAATTCCAGCAATTGTTTTGGATTCAGTCATTGTTCAGCAGCCATCATTTTTTGAGGGCCTCAATTCAATCCTGGCTAACTTTGATGTAAATGCCTGGAAATCTTGGATGAAGTGGCACATCATTAGTGGCGCTGCGCCTTATCTTTCAGATGAACTGGTCAATGAAAACTTTGCCTTCTTTGGCAAGACACTTAGCGGAACACCTGAACTTCGCGAGCGCTGGAAGCGCGCAGTGTCGATGATCGAAGGATCATTGGGTGAAGCCGTTGGAAAGGTTTATGTGCAGAAGCACTTTCCGGCCGAAGCAAAGGCTCGAATGGAACAGCTAGTTGCTAACCTGATTGAGGCCTATCGCATCAGCATTAACGAGCTAGCCTGGATGAGTCCTGACACCAAGGTTAAGGCGTTAGAAAAGTTGGGCAAGTTCCGTCCCAAGATTGGCTACCCAGATAAGTGGCGTGACTACAGCGCTTTGCAGACGACTGCCGATGATTTATACGGAAATGTTGGCCGGGTCATTAAGTTCCAGCGCGATCACGAGTTAGCAAAGATTGGAAAGCCAGTAGATCGCGATGAATGGCACATGGCGCCACAAACCGTTAACGCTTATTACAACCCGGTAATGAATGAGATCGTTTTCCCTGCGGCCATCTTGCAGCCACCGTTTTTCGGCCTGGACCATGATGACGCAGTTAATTACGGTGGCATCGGCGCGGTAATTGGCCACGAAATTGGCCACGGCTTTGATGATCAAGGATCTAAATACGATGGTGATGGCGCGCTGAATAATTGGTGGACCGATGCTGATCGTGATGCTTTTGAAACACGCACCAAAGCGTTGATTGCTCAATACGATGCCTTGATTCCAGAAGAGGCACCAGATGTTCATGTCAACGGTGCTTTAACTATTGGTGAAAACATTGGAGACCTTGGTGGGCTAACGATTGCCTACAAGGCATATCTACTTTCTTTGGGTGGCACACCATCTCCTGTCATCGATGGCTTTAGTGGCGAACAACGGTTGCTGCTTTCCTGGGCACAGATCTGGCGCGCAAAGGTTCGTCCTGAAGAAATGCGCCGTCGCATTGCAACTGATCCGCACTCTCCTGCCGAATTTAGATGCAACCAAATCCTTAAAAACTTCACTCCGTTCTATGAAGCCTTCGGCGTAACTGAAAAAGATGCTCTCTGGCTCGATGAACAATCGCGAGTTCAGATTTGGTAACACTTTGAGTTTTTCATTTGATATCAAGCACGCTGACAGCAACTCGCTTGCACGTGTTGGAACTATCAATACACCTCATGGGTCAATTCAAACCCCAGCTTTTATTCCGGTGGGCACAAAGGCAACGGTTAAATCTGTACTGCCTGAAGCCATGGCAGATTTAGGTGCGCAAGCACTGTTGTCTAATGCTTATCACCTGTATTTGCAGCCGGGCTCTGACATCCTGGATGAGGCTGGCGGGCTCGGCGAATTCATGAATTGGCCCGGACCAACATTTACCGACTCTGGTGGATTTCAAGTCTTATCACTTGGCGTTGGATTTAAAAAAGTTTTAGCAATGGATGCCCAAACATTTCGCAGAGATGATGTGATCGCTGGAAACAAAGATCGTTTGGCACATGTTGATGATGAAGGCGTAACTTTTAAATCACACCTTGATGGATCCATGCATCGCTTTACTCCAGAGGTTTCGATGCAGGTGCAGCACCAGATCGGGGCTGACATCATGTTTGCCTTTGATGAATGCACGACCTTGCACAACACTCGCCCGTATCAAGAACTGGCCATGGATCGCACCTATGCCTGGGCTATTAGATGTCTTGATGAACATAAGCGATTAACTGATGACCGTGCGACCAAGCCCTATCAAGCATTATTTGGTGTCATCCAAGGGGCCCAATACGAAGACCTTCGCAAAAAGGCGGCCACAGATCTTGGAACTTTGGAATCTAGCGGTCAGTCCTTTGATGGATTCGGAATCGGTGGCGCGTTAGATAAGGGACAACTGGGAACCATCGTTTCGTGGGTCAATGAAATATTGCCCGAAGACAAGCCCCGACATCTTTTGGGGATCGGTGCGCCAGAAGATCTATTTGTTGGCGTTGAAAACGGCTGTGACACCTTTGACTGCGTATTGGCCAGCCGAATCGCACGCACGAGCGCCGTGTACACGATGGAAGGGCGTTTTAACCTGTCTAACAGCCGATTTAAGCGGGATTTCACCCCAATTGACGATGAGTGTGACTGTTACACCTGTACGCATTACACACGGGCGTATATGCACCATGTATTCCGTGGCAAAGAAATCATTAGCGCGACCTTGGCAACGATTCATAATGAAAGATTTATTGTGCGGTTGGTAGATCAGATGCGCCAGGCATTGTTAGATGGAAACTTTGCCGACATGAAGGCTGATTTCTTAGGCCGCTACACCCACCGAAGCGGTCAAGCCAGGGATTAATTGCCCTTAACGATTGTGGGCAAGTTCCAATTGAATTTGATCGATAACTCGCGCACCAAAACCACAGCGATCCCGGCCACTGCGACGACAGCCGCTTCGTTGAGATTGAAAGCATCAAGGGCTAAGTAAACAATGGCGCCCGACAAGCAGGCGGTTCCGATTGTTTCGCGGTGCAATAACACCGGCTCTGTTTGGCACATGATGTCTCTGAATAATCCACCAGATACCGCGCCAATTAAACCTAAGACAGCTGCTGCAACTATGGGTGCTTCATTGATCAATGCAAACTGCACGCTAGAAACTGTTGCAACAGCCAGCCCCAAAGTATCTAGGGATAAAGCGATGCGACCAACTGCTTGTTTTTTGCCCAGAGCAATGGTGATTAAAAATGCAGCAACGATTGGTGCAAATAACCAAGGGCGTTGTACCCATGGTGGCTGCTCCCCCATAAAAAGATTGCGCAATGTGCCACCTGAAATTGATGCAACCGCTGCAATGAATAAAATCCCACCAAAATCTAAACCTTTATTTGCCGCAACGCGCGCGCCAACTAGTGCAAATGCAAAGGTTGAAACAAGGTCTAGACCAAAAACCAAAAGGTCTAGATCCATGACAGGGTTATTACTTTTGAGCTAAACGTGCTTCGCGGCGAATGCGTTGTTCTGCAGGATCTGGAACTGGAACCGCAGAAATTAAACGCTTGGTGTAATCATTCTTTGGATTCTTCAAGATCTGATCACGATCGCCTTCTTCAACCAGCAGACCATTTTGCATTACTGCAATTCGGTGCGACAGGATGTCAACAACTGCTAAGTCGTGCGAGATGAACAAGCAGGCAAAGTTCAACTTGCCTTGTAGCTCTTGCAACAGATCCAAGAAACGTGCCTGAACAGAAACATCTAGCGCTGATGTTGGTTCATCAGCGATCAGCAGATCTGGCGTCAATGCCAAGGCACGGGCGATACCTACGCGTTGGCGCTGTCCACCTGAAAGCTCGTGTGGGTAACGGTTGCGATAACTACGTGGAAGTTCTACCTGATCCAGAAGCTCTTCAACCATGCGTGCTAGATCCGGACCCTTTGCAATCTTTGCCAGTAGTAAAGGCTCGCCAATTGACTCACCAATTGGAAGGCGCGGATTAAGTGATGATGCAGGATCTTGGAAAACAATTCCGGTGTGGCGACGAATTGTGAACAGCTCTTTTTGAGTTGCATGGCTGATGTCCTTGCCAACAATTTCAAGTGAGCCTTCCTTAATTGGTAGTAATCCAATTGATGCGCGACCAACTGTTGTCTTACCAGACCCTGATTCACCAACTAGTCCAACGATTTCACCTGGGTAGATTTCCAGGCTGAAGTTTTTAACCGCCACAAAAGCTGGAATACGGCCACGCTTTGGGTATTCGATGGTGACATTGTCTAACTTCAAAACTGGTGCTGGTTTCGCGCTTTCTGCGTAAGGAAGCTCGCGCTTCTTCGTTGATCCAAGCTTTGGCACCGCACCTAGCAATTGTTGCGTGTACGGATGCTGTGGCTTATTAAAAATCTGATCTGCTGTTCCAGATTCAACAGTGATTCCATCCTTCATTACAAGAATTTCGTCAGCCATGTCAGCAACAACGCCCATGTCATGCGTGATCAAAAGAATCGCTGAATTGAGCTTATCTTTTAGTCCACGCATTAAATCAAGAATTTCAGCTTGAACAGTTACATCTAGCGCAGTTGTTGGTTCGTCAGCAACCAAAAGTCCTGGATCGCACGCAAGTGCTTGAGCGATCATTGCGCGCTGACGCTGTCCACCTGAAAGTTGATGTGGGTACTTATCAATTGACTTTGCTGGATCTGGAATATCAACCATGGTGATTAATTCCAAAGCACGAGCATGTGCCTCTTTTGGACCCATATCAAAGTGATTACGCAGTGTTTCCATAATCTGGAAACCAATTGTGTAAATAGGGTTAAGTGCAGTCATTGGCTCCTGGAAAATGTAAGCAACTTCTTTTCCACGGAACTTACGAAGCGTTGCTCCCTTTGCATTAAGCATTTCTTGATCTTTAACTTTGACAGATCCAGACATGCGAGCATTTGATGCCAAAAGTGACATCAAGCCAAGTGCTGTTGTGGACTTACCAGAACCTGATTCACCAACGATGGCGGTGACTTTGCCGGGTTCAAGAGAGAGGTTCATACCGATAACAGCTGGGTACCACACTCCATCTACCCAGAAATCAACATTAAAATCTTTGATCTCTAAGACTGGCTTAATCATTTGGTTGACCCCATCTGTGAGAAACTTGCGAAATGACGAATAGTGAAAAGTTCAGACCCGGTAGTGCGATTGCTAGTGGATGGATCCTGATCGCTTTCTTTGGTGGTTTTATTGTTCAAAGTTTCTTTTACGCCAGCGACATCATGCTGACTATTGGAATCTGCGGCGCTGGTGCCATTGGTACTTACCTGCTCTTCCTTAAGCCCTACGTTGTGATCTTTGATGAAGGCATCAAGATTGTTAATCCAACCAAAGAGATCACCGCTACGTGGGATCTGGTTGAGGAGATCGAAACTAAGTACAGCATGTCCATTCAGGTCAGAGGTGAGTCCTACCACGCTTGGGCTGCTCCCGCGCCGAGTGGTCGACACAGTAGAAGAATGCACAAAACTGATCTTCTTCCCGGTGCTGATTCTCCGCGACGTGTAGGTGACTCGCTTAAAAGTGACTCTGGTGTCTGCGCATACATGGCCAATATTCGAAGAAAAGATTTCATTGCTAAGGGTGCCAGCGAGTTTGAAATCATTAGCGATAACAGCGGGCTGTATCTCTTCGTTGTTTTGGTTCTGATTGGTGCAGGCGCAGCCATTTTCTAAAGATTTAATCATTGGCTTGTGCCAACTTTCTAGCTGTTGCCGATTCCTGGCGTTCTTTCTTAGAAATACGACGGCGCTGACGAGGATCAAAAGCATCACGCAATCCGTCACCAATAAAGTTAATACTTAGGGCGATAGAAATAATGAATAGACCTGGGTACCAGAACAGCCATGGACGAGTTGTAAATGAATCCTGGTACTGGCTGATAAGTAGACCCAGGGAAACATCTGGTGGAACTACACCAAAGCCAATGTAACTAAGGGCTGTTTCAAGCAAAATCGCACCCGATAGCAGAAGCGTCACTGACACAATGATGACACCAATCGCATTAGGCAAAATGTGCTTAAAGATGATGCGCTTGTTGGTCGCACCGGCAACACGAGCAGCATCAACAAACTCGCGTTCACGCAGAGACAAGAACTCACCACGTACAAGGCGTGAAAGACCTGTCCAAGCAAACAAACCAAGCAATAAGGCAAGGAATACAGCTCCAAGATTTCCGTAGCGGTAACCAACAACTGAACCAATAATGATTACTGGGATTGTGATCATGAAATCTACAAAACGCATCAAGATTGCATCAATGCGGCCTCGGTAGAAACCAGCGATTGATCCAACAACCACACCTAGCGTTGCTGCAATGCTGCCAATGACAACCATTACTGAAAGGGAACGTTGCGTACCCTTCATTACTAATGCGAAATAATCACGGCCAATGTCATCTTGTCCAAATGGATGAGTGCCTAGTCCAATACCTTCTCCACCTAAAAACTTAGGGCGGAAAGAAATCGTTGGACATCCAACTGTTCCTCCAGGGCAATCTCCAAAACGAAGCTCTGGCAAATCCTCTGGTGTCCACTTCCACCAACCAGGAATTCGCAGTACTCCAAAGAGTTTAAAATCTAGAGCAGAGAAGGAAATCAGAACAATGCTGAAAATGGTGCCCAGAGAAATTACAGCTGCGCGGTGGCGAAAGAATCGCTTGCGAACAATTTGGCCCTGGCTTAAGCCTTCAATTTCCTTGTTTTGAATTGCGTTTTCACCAGAGAGAACCTCTGTTGACTCAACGCTGGCCTTTGATTTGCGTGCCATCTTTATGCACCACTTCCTACTCGAATACGTGGGTCTAAGGCTGAGTACAACAAATCTGCAACGAAGTTAGCCAATACCGCCATAGTTGCTGTCACAAAAAAGACTCCCATTAAGAGGTTTAGGTCTTGTCCACGAATTGCCGACAACCCAAGGGTTCCCATTCCGGCCCAGGCAAATACGCTTTCCGTGATGAATGCTCCACCGATCACACCTGCAAAATCTGCAACCAAGATAGTTGCCATAGGGATCATTGTGTTACGGAAAGCATGGCGCATAATCACAGTGCGCTCAGAAAGTCCTTTAGCGCGCGCGGTACGAATGTAATCCTGATTCAAAACTTCTAGCAGGGTTCCGCGAGCAAAACGAATATAGCCAGCAAAGCCAATAAGAGTTAGAGCAAGCGTTGGCAAAAATAGGTGAGTGATCACATCTAAACCAGAGATCCAGAAATCAGTTAAATCTAATAGATCATTTCTTTCACCAACGGTTGGAACCGGTCGATAGTTAATTGCATCTGTTTCCATATATGGCTTCCAGGTCTGCATGAACTTATCGACCAAAACCAAGTTAGCTGAAAGAACTGCAGTGATAATTGTGGTTCGAACAACTGGAGCGCGATCGATCTTTGCGAAAGCCAATCCGACAAATACGGCTGTAGTAATGAGCGCGCACACCATTAGGAAAATGCTAAGTGAGCCTGGGTGATTGTCGAAGACCCAATTGACTGGGTAAAAAGCAACAATTGAAAGTCCGGCCATAGTTAAAGATGCACGGAGGGCAGCTTTGTTGGTCAACCCAACTGACAGTTGAGTAACACCAAATGCAATTCCGATTGAAAGTGCCAAGATAACGATAGGACCGAGTGATGGGTTTAGGAGCCAACCTGTAGCACCAATTGTGTAGACCAAAATTGTGGATGCGACAAAGGCAACACCATATGTAGTCCAGTACGTTTTTCGCGAGCCACCAACAACCGATGCCCAAAACAAACCTGTGACAAGTCCAATTCCGATTAACCAATTAAATGGAATATTTGGCTCTCGCAAAAAGTCATTAAATGAAATCGCTAGATACTCTTTTAGCAGAACAGCGACCCAGAAGATTGGTAGCGAGAACAGTAGGAATGCAACAAATGTCATTGAGTAATCAAAGCGACTGTACTGGCGAAGTGCGGTAACGATACCGATCATGATTCCCAAAACTGCTGCAAGCAAAGTTGCAGCAAATACCAAACGTAGAGTTACGGGAATTGCCAGAGCTAATGAGTCGAGAACGGCCAAGCCATCGCGGCCAACACCGAAGTCGGGCTTTCCTACAAATACTCCAAAGACCCCTCGCAGCCACAAGAAATAGCGCAAAGGTGGTGGAACATCCAGTTGGAGTTCGCGTGTTAGAACCAAAATTTTTGCATCTCTGTCCGGATCTGTGCTCAATCGCAAATCGGCCAAAGGATCTGCTGAAATCGCAGCAAGGTTGTACAAGATAAAGCTAGATCCAAAAAGAATTACACCCAAGACCCCGAGCCGTCTAAGAATAAAGGCTGCCATGTGTTGTGTATTCCCCTCGAAATGAATGTGAACTTAAATTACTGGGCGACTATACAGCCAAAGGACGCCCGGAGAGTGATCTCCGGGCGTCCAATGGACTAAATAGGTAATGCTAACTAAGGAGATTAATCCTTAGTATGACCACTCCCAGTAGTTCCATGTCAACTGTGGTGACAATGGAGCTGGCTTTAGTCCCTTGAGGTTCTTGTTAATTGCAGTAACACCAGGGTGAGTAAAGACCGGAAGAGTTACAGCATCCGCAAATAGTGCACGGTCTGCTGTGATGTACTTCTGGATAAGTAGTTCAGGCTTCATAGCAACATCTAGATCAGTACAGACCTTATCTACTGTTGAGTTTGAGTAACCCATAACGTAGTTAGATCCACCAGTTGTCTCTAGAACTGAACATGACTGCTTCTGTGTTACTGAGCTTGAAACCCAGGCAAAGAAGAACGCGTCATACTTACCATTTCCAAGAAGTGCTCCCCAACCAGATTGGACATCGCCAACTAGGTTAAAGCCGACCTTCGCCAAGTTTGCCTTAGCAAGAGCGAACTGTGCAGCACGGCGAGTGTTACCACCTGGAACAAGAACATTTACTGTAACTGGGTTCTTGAGTGCATCTGGGTAGAACTTCTGTACCAATGCAAGTGCTGACTTGTTACGTGATTCTTGTGTTCCACGAGTGTAGAACGCTGAACCGTTAACAGCACAGATCTTGTCGTATGCAGCTGATCCTGGGGCGACCCAAGCAGTACATAGTGGCTTTGTGATTCCGTTGATTGGAGCAATGATCTTCTCCATGATTTCATCACGAGGTAGACCTAGTAGGAATGCTTGACGAAGTGCCTTAGCCTTCGCTCCACCATTCTTTGAGAAGATGCCTGAGTATGGAGGCTCACCTTCGACGCTGTCGTAGTGCAAGTCCCAGTGCTCGTAAACAGCTTGCTCTCCACCAGTGATGTTCACTGCAGTGATCTTCTTTAGAGCTGCAACAGCATCAGCAGTTGCCTGTCCTGAGTAAACATCAAGCTCGCCATTTGAAAGAGCCTGTACTGCAGCTGTTCCATCTGTGATTACCTTGAATACGATTGTCTCAATTGAACCAGTCATCTTTGGACCTGAGTTGTACTTAGGGTTAAGAACTAGTGTCATTGATGTCTTTGGAACTGCAGACTCAACAATGAATCCACCGTTGCTGATTAGAAGCAATGGGTTCGTGCTCTTGTTGATAGTTGTAATTGTGTAATCCTCAGACCACACCTTACCCATCTTCTTAAGAAGTGCAGTTTCCTTGTTCTTGTATGCAGTTAGGAAACGCTCCTTAGCTGAAAGGTTTGCAGATGCTGACTGAAGTCCATCTTTTCCTTCAGCAAGAAGAACCATTGCGTGAACTGGAGATGGTCCTGGACCGTAAAGATCCCAGTTTGCAATTGGGCTCTTCCAACGCAATGTCACTGACATTTCATCTGAAGAAAGAACTGGCTCTCCCACAATGTTCTTGTGGTAAGTGCTTCCGTATCCCTGAGTATTGAATGCTGGCTTTTCAGTCTTGCTTGCTGGATCGCCAAGTCCTGCTTCGATTGAATATGTGTCGCTTGAAAGAATGTGTGAAAGTAGAAGGTCTACTCCAGTAATTGGAGTTCCATCTGACCAAACACGTCCTGGAGCAACTGTGTATGTAACACGGAAGTCAGTCTTTGAATTCTTGATTACTTTGTAAGAACCAAAAGTTGTGTTCTTGATTAGTTCTTTCTTTTCGTTGTAGTAATTGAATCCCATACCTGTTAGTGCTGCTTGATCAGTACATACCGTTGAGTTTGTAGTACTTAGACCACAGTTCAAACCTGTCTGTACGTTGGTGTGGTGAATAACTACTGTTGAACGAGTTGCAGCCTGTGCTGGTGTAAGCAGTGAAACTGCTAACGCCGCTGATGCTGCAGCTGCGAGCGCAAACTTTGCGCTACGAGTGAACTTCATATAGATCCTCCTTGAGGGTGTAAGAAAAGCGTCTGTGGAGAGTCGACCTGCCCCATAGGCGCTTTTGGTGGTGGAAGTCTGCCTTAATGAACGGCAAATGAGCAAGAGGTGAACAGTTTGCATGAGCGCGGCTTTATAACGGTCATGTAAAGATTTAGCGCAAATCGGGGTGATATGTGGCCTATGCGGCAGGTGTGGCTGCATCAGAGACTGGCTTGGCCGTTTCAGCAATATTGAGCAGGAAGCCAATTGATGCACAAGCAATAACGGTTGCAATGACCCCGCCGACATACATTGGCAATCTCAACCCGTAATGGGCCAGGACTCCACCCAGCAAGGATCCAATCGGCATCATCCCCCACACCAAGGTTCGGCGGGTTCCATGAATTCGTCCATACAACTCGGTTGGTATCACCGTTTGATACGTGGCCATCAACAATATGTTCCACTGCGAAATAGCAAAGCCACCAAAAGTTGCGAGTGCGACAAAGACATAAATGTTTGGAGATAATCCTTGCAATAACAAAACAACTGAACTCGAGACAATTCCAAATGTCATTACGTTGCTTCGACCAAATTTTTCAGATAAACGCGGAGCCATAAATGCTCCAACAATTGCACCTATCCCCTGAATCGTAAGAATCACACCAAAAAATTGTTTAGGTAGTTCTAGTTCTTTAATGATGAACAAGACCATAGTTGCCGTACCCATTGAATAACACAAACCTATGGCAGCAGTCGTTACAACAAGTCTGCGTAAGACCTTTTCATTAAACAGATATCTAATGCCAAACTTCATATCTGCAACAAACTTTCTTTTTTCCTGGTCAACATCATCTGTTCGAACATCTTGCAAATACTTGATCGGAATCGATAACGCCAGCAACGCCGCAACTGCCAAGCCAAGACTGTTGATGAAAAACGGGAGCGAAATAGCAATAGCATAAATGAAGCCACTTAAAGGTGCACCGACAAAGCCTTGAATCACTGTTTCTGAAATTTGTAACCGAGAATTACCCTTTTCAAAGTTCTTTTCTTCCAATATTTGAGGAATCAATGATTGGGCGGTTGTGTCAGCCGCTACTTCGCACACGCCGATCACAAATGAGGCAAATAGCAACCAATAAATTGTTACGTGGTCTGTAGCAATTAAAAGCGCAAGAACGCCAACAATGGCGCTTCGCGTGGCGTTAGCCCCCGCCAATATGAAGCGACGATCGATGCGATCAACTATGACGCCAATTGGTATTGCAAAGAGCAGCCAGGGCAACATCACCATCGCACCTATTGCTGAAATCAAGACCGTGCTGTCAGTTAAGGTGATTGCAAGCAATGGTGCGGCAGCAATTAAAATTCCATCAGAGAGATTGGAAACAATGCTCGATGCCCACATGCGATTAAAAGCCGGACCCATACCCACAACCCTATATGGCAGCCATTGATTGAGGACTGCTTTAGATAAGAAGCAGTTTCCTTGCTTTTTCGACAGCGGTATGGCGGCCATCTACATCTAGCTTGCGATAAACATTGCGCAAATGAGTCTTCATCGTGTTTTGTGAAATGTGAAGCTGTTTTGCTATTGCACTAATGGGATTACCTGTTGTCAGGTGCTTCAAAATCTCAAGTTCTCGGTTAGTCAATTTCTCTTCAAGAGCACCGGTATCTGAATTTGAACTCTTAATCCGCTCTGACATCTCGTGCACCACGCTTTCTATGAAGATAGTTGGCTTAGCTGCAGCAGCTTTCACCATGATTGGATATAGCCTGTTTTGACGAACAAAATATTCGTGGAACCCAACTTCGGCACCAAGATCTAGTGCTGTTCGCAAGTAGTTAAGTGCCACATTTTCTTGATCAATATTGATAGTGGCTTGGTACAAAATCTTGTTAACTCTTTCACGCGGATTTGTCTCAGGTAGCTGAGCAACTAGTGCGTGTATACGCTTAGGGTCTGCTTCAAACTTTAAGTTCATATCAATTTGACGGACCATTTCGATCTTGGGCATACGTTGCAATAACTCATCAGCCCGCTTCCAGTCGTTTAAGACAAAGCGCAAGAAGATATCGGTGACATCAATTATCCAACCCAACTGATTGGGAGTCTGAATCTGCTTGTGTTTTTCACGTTGTGCTTCAATTTCATCAACTACATGATTGATTCGACCTTGAGTTATCTGTATGCGTGAACGAGTGCCAACTGCCATGAAGTACCAAGGCCATATTTGTGAAGATTCTGCTTTTTGCTCAATCACATTTGACGTTTCAATCGATTTCTCTAATTTCGAAAGTTCAAGTTGGCATCTGGACAAAACTAAGAGGGCATCAAATGGGCCTGTGATGCCCGAGAAGCCATTATTTTCAGCTTGTGTGATTGCGATCGAAGCAAATTCTGCTGCCTCAAAAAATCTGCCCTCGTACCAGAGCAACATAGCTGTCATGCAGCCGATGTGATAGCCGGTTATTGTTAGATTGTTTCCATCCTGGATTTTCTTAGCGCTATTCAAGGACGATGTAATTAAATCTCCATCATCATAAATGTAAGCGATATCTGCTTGCAGCCGCAAAAGTGCAATCTTGTCGACGTTTTCAATTGATGTGTACTCATAATCTTTTGCCAAAGCTTTGGTTATCATTACCCGAGAACGCTCAAAATCTCCTCGAGCAAAATACACATGCGACATAATCATTGCTGTTATCTGAGTTAAGAACTCTAACTGAGGATTTTGTGAGGCAACAAAATCTAATTCTGCAACCAAGGCCTCAGTCTTTTGAAAATCTAAATTCACCATGTGACCAACGACTTGAATGCTCTTTTTCATTAATTCACCTTGTGGGGTGTCATCTGCGCCGTACTGAGCCCAACGAAGAATTTGATCGCCACGTCCAACTGCCGCCATGTCCCTAATCGAGACTCGAAGCATTTCAGTTACTTCAATTTGTGAGCCTGAGTGAAAGATGTGTTCTAGGGCTTCCGTCGGAGAGCCAATAGACACATAGTAATCAGCAAGTTTTTTGTGAGTAGCAATGTCTTGATCTAAATATTCAGCCCGTCGTTCTTGGAGTACCTGATAAACAATCGGGTTCATCGTAAATTTACGTTGAGTTCCTGATGAAACTGACACAAACATTCCATCTGTTGCAAGTTTGTTTATGTAAGTCTCTGAAAAATCCTGACCCAAAATTATTGCAGCGACTTCCAGATCAAACTCTTCAACTATTCCAAGCTTCAACAGATTGTGCTTATTCTCCTCATTTAGCGAATTGAATGACTCAAGAGCCAAAATTCCTAGTGGGTTGGAAGTTTCAGCTATTTTAAATTCACTGTCCATGACACCACGGGAAATGTTTTTTGCCATCATTTGGATTGCAGCGGGCCAGCCATTGCACTTAGTTAAATACTTTGAAACATTCTGGTCTTTGGCATCTAGACCACTTAATTCACAGATTACTTCAATCTCATCCTGTGAAAACTTTAGATCCTGACTAGTGATCAAACTTAAGTTTCCAAGACTTGCATATCGTGCCAGTGATGTAGCGGGGGTAACGCGTCTAACGATTACAACATGGACATTAGTCGGCAAGTTATCAACCAGTGCCTGCGCAAATGGCGTTATCTCCTGAGCATCTGCAGGACCGTTATCAATGACAAAGTTAAAGTCTTCTTTAACGGCGCTTGCTTCACGAACCATAAACTGTATGTAGCTATCTGGGGATAAAAATCTTTCACTTTCAAAATCAGCGCCAAATTTAGGGAAAACATTTCTAACCGCCTGCACAATATGTGCGAAAAACATTTGTGGAGAGTCACCTGGATCAACAGCACACCAAATCGTTGGTCTGGTTTGAGCTTGCGCCCATTCAGCCACCAACATGGTCTTTCCATATCCAGCGGGTGCGGCAACAATGGTTGCGCCTGGCATATTGGTTTCAAACAGGTGAAATAGGTGCTTTCGGGTTAGAAAACTAGCCGGAACAACTGGGGCGACAGTACGAGCCAGATTGACCCCAAGGGTTACGCCGCTTTTCATTCCTAAAGGGTGATGGGTAGCCCCTACTTATTCAAGGTTGCCTCACCCCTGTTGGGGTGAGATAAAGAGGTTATTTTTAAATGGCTACTTCTGGTCCAAATTCTGCTTAATTTGATCTGCGTGGTTATTGGCATGGCGTGTGTAGGTCTCAAGCCAACGCTTCAGTGAGTACTCACCGCTTTCAGTGTGGGTACCTGAAAGCTCAAGCTGCTCAGGCTTTAGTCGCTTGATGATGTCTAAGGAGGCAGCGCGAACGGCGGTAAAGACAGCAATTGAATTTTCGATAGGCAACTCTGTATATCCAAGGGTGTGATCCTTAGCCCACAAATTTTCGTCATAGCCCTGTATCACTGGGTTGGGTTCTGCGACTAATCGACGCAGGCGAGCATAAGACTGAGCTTCACTATCTGCACAGTGATGAATTACCTGGCGAGAACTCCAGTTTTCACCATCATTTACATCCAACTTATCTGCAGGAACGGACGCTGCAATATTTAGAAACTCTTTAGTTGCCGCCTCGTATGCAGAAGCAATTTCTTGAATATCAAGGAACATGATTTTTACTGTGGAAACTCGCCCTTGACCAGGAAGTACACACGTCGAGCAACCGCAACAGCGTGGTCTGCAAAGCGCTCGTAGTAACGACCGAGCAAAGTAAGGTCAATTGCAGATTCGATGCTGATTGCTCCGCCACCCTTTGTAATTCCAATAATTACCTTCTTGTGTAATTCATCCATTTCGTCATCATCTTTTTCAACTTGCAATGCCATGTCTGTATCGCGAGTTGTGATTACTGTTGCCACCTTTGTTGCAAGCTTTTCGGCAACATGTCCCATTTCGGTGAAAGCTAAAACTAAGTCAGAAGGAACGGCTGTGCTTGGGTGGCGAAGACGTGCCACTTTTGCAATGTGATGTGCGAGATCGCCCATGCGTTCTAAATCAGCGCTCATGCGAAGAGCTGTGATCAATGCCCGAAGATCTGAAGCAACTGGTTGCTGGCGGGCGATGATGTCAATGATGCGAGCATCTAGTTCGTGCTGGTAATCATCGATTCTTACATCTGTTGCAATTACTTCTTCGGCAAGATTTAAATCAGCGGACAGCAACGCTTTGGACGCCTTAACAATTGATTCAGAAACCATGTTTGTAAGGTCGACCAAGGATTGCGAGACATTGTCTAGCTCGTCCTGAAACGCTGATCTAATAAGGGCCATGGGTGCAACCTAAGGCTCAATGATTAACATACGCAAACCATTGGGTTAACGGGCGGTTAACTGGGGTTTTAGGGCGATAGAGTTTCTATATGAGGTTAAAGCGCCGGGTTATAGATGAGGCTAGTGACCCTCGCCTTCTGCCAGACATGCTTATAAAGACCCTCAATAACCTAGATGGCGATGCCCTGGTTCTGGCCCCGGGCGAGCAACCCGTTTATGCATCATCTGGGATTGATCGACTTGGAATCTTAAAAGATGGGCGAATCGATAGTCCCGAACTACTAGCGACAATAAGAGTTGTACGTCGCACAGATACAAAACACACCGGTCGAATAGATATTCCTCGTGGGCCAATCGGCGAAGGTATTCACGAATTAACGGTCAACATTTTTCCTTTGACCGAAGGTGATCTTGTCATTGTTTTAATTTCTGATGAAAGCGAAGCTCAGCGAGTTCACGAAATTCGTCGTGACTTTGTTGCAAATATTTCACATGAATTGAAAACACCAATCGGCGCGCTTTCACTGTTAAGCGAAGCTGTACTTGGTGCAAAAGATGAACCTGAAGCGGTGACAATGTTTGCAACTCGCATGCAGTCAGAATCCAAGCGCTTGACTGATTTAGTACAAGAAATTATAAATCTGTCTCGCATTCAAGACTCGGATCCGCTGCAACTTGCCGAGGAAGTAGAAGTTAGTTATCTAGTCAAAGAGGCAATTGATCAAAGTCAGATCAACGCAGAGAGCCGCCACATCACAGTTACTTTTCAGGAAGAGAAAAATTTGACTGTCTGGGGTGACCGCGATCAGTTAACAATGGCGACTCAAAATCTCATTGATAACGCAATCAATTACTCCCCCGAAAATACAAAGGTTGCTGTCACGAGCAAGTTGATTGATGGCATTGTTGAAATTTCAGTAACGGATCAAGGTATCGGAATCCCGGAAACTGATCTTTTAAGAATCTTTGAACGTTTTTATCGAGTAGATCCGGCGCGTTCTCGCCAAACAGGTGGCACAGGACTGGGTCTATCAATTGTTAAGCATGTCGCATCAAAGCATGGCGGAGATGTGAAGGTCTGGAGCGCAGAAAATATCGGAAGTACATTCACTTTACTTTTACCTATTTATAACAACCAAGCGGAGGCCAATTAATGACCAAGATTCTCATCGTAGAAGATGAAGCATCATTTTCAGAAGCGCTGGCCTTTCTGTTAGGTAAAGAGGGATTTGAAACTTTAGTGGCCGAAGACGGGCGCAAGGCACTTGAAATCTTTGCCAAAGAAGGCGCGGATCTAATCCTGCTAGACCTCATGATTCCTGTGGTTTCAGGTGTGGAAGTGTGCCGAACAATTCGAACAACCTCGCAAGTTCCGATAATTATGTTGACAGCAAAAGATGCTGAAATCGACAAGGTTGTAGGGCTTGAAATCGGTGCAGATGATTATGTAACTAAGCCTTATTCATCGCGCGAATTAATCGCACGTATTAAAGCGGTATTGCGACGTGGCATCACAGATGATGGCTCACTTCAAGATCAAGATTTGATGGAAGTTGGTCCCGTAAAGCTCAATACTGGTAAGCACCAGGTTTCTGTCAATGGAGTCCCTATTTCACTACCTCTTAAAGAGTTTGAGTTACTTGAATTCCTGATGCGTAATTCGGGCCGAGTTCTTACCCGCTCGCAATTAATTGACCGTGTGTGGGGTGGCGATTATTACGGTGATACAAAGACTTTAGATGTTCACATCAAACGTCTGCGAGCAAAGATTGAAGCAGATCCTGCAAATCCAGTCCTAATTCAAACTATTCGCGGACTTGGGTACAAACTAGAAAACATTTAGACCGCAGTTTTTCTTATCATCCGTTGATGAAACTTGCCTGGTTGTCGCGTGCTTGGCGTATCTTCACCCATCTTTACAAAACCTAATTTTTCATAAGCGGCAATTGCACTGTAGTTGTCGATCCACACACCTAATCCTTGAATCTTCCAATCTCGATTCTGAGAATCTACAAACTCAAACATTTTTCGTAATAAGCCTTTTCCTCTATGGTCTGGATCGCTCCAGCATCCACCAATCCAACACGTTGCTCCAAAATCTCCAACTAACTCTTCAACCGACATTAGTGCTGCATCAACACCATCAATTGATGCAATTATAAAATCTAGCTTTTCAAACTTCGCTCGCCAAACGGATTCATCCTCTGTACTTTCAATCTCATGTGTTCCACCAAATGCTTCTGGATTGATTAGAAGGGATTTGAGTCTTAACGCGCGCAAGCGCTGCCACTCATTTGGTTGAACAATCTCAACGAGAACATTGGCCTTCATACTCAAATCATGCCATCTGCATGCGCAGTTAGGTAAATGAATAGACTATTTAAATGTTGGTAACATGGTCAAAGGCAGCCCTTAAGGCCCGCGCGCTAGTGCTTACTATGTGGATTGCTCTGACCGCATTTGGATTATTCGGTGCATCAAACCTTGATCAATACTTAACAACTTCATTAACCGTACCTGGAAGTTCATCAGCAGCCGCTAATGAGATATTGAACAAGGAATTCAAGGCAAACACCGAAGGCGCTTTTACGGTGATGTATAAATACAAGCAGGCAAGTGCTGAACAGATTGCTAATTTTAAAATAGCTGTTGCTCGTGCCTCTCGGGTTATCCCCGGTTCGGAAATAACAAATGAAAAAGCTTTCGCAGGGACCTTGTATTCCAACATCGGTACCCCCTTTGAGCTAAAGGACGCAGCTACATATGCCGAATTACTACGCGGCGAACTAATTGCTCAAGGTCTCCCTGGTGCTCTAGTTACCGGTCCCCCGGCAATAGAAAGTGATGTGGTTCCAATTCTTTCCAGTGATCTTCACAGAGGTCAGTTAATTGCAGTCGTACTCGCAACTCTATTGCTCATTGCAACACTTGGATTCTCGTGGGCGGTTTTGATTCCGCTTCTTTTTGGATTGGCAACGATTGCCACAACTCTTGGAATCATTTACTTGCTTGCCCAAAAATTTCTGATGGTGCTCTATGTACCAAACATTGTCGAATTAATTGGTTTGGGCCTTGCGATTGATTACTCATTACTTATGGTCCATCGCTATCGCCGCGAACTGGGCCAAAGCCAAGATCCAATTGCCCAAACTATGAAAACTGCGGGTAGAACCGCTGTGATTTCTGGAATCACTGTTGCCTTAGGTTTGGCAACATTGTTATTAGTACCAGTTCCGTTTGTTCGATCAATAGGTCTTGCTTGTTTAATTCTGCCCTTAGTCTCAATCTTTGCAGCTATCACTTTGCAACCAATTCTTTTAGCTTTGTTGGCAGCAAAGCCCAAAGTTGGTTTTAATGGAGTTCTTGAGTTTTCCTTTGATCGCCTCACAAATATCGCAATCGCCAAACCGGGCAAGGTTTTTGCATCAACACTATTTGCCCTTTCAATTCTTCTGTCGGCTCTGATGTGGTTTCAAGTAACTCCAAGCTCGCTCAGTGCAATTCCTACTAATTTAGAGTCAGCTCAGGCCTTAAATAGTGTTACCGACAAGGTGGGCATTGGCGTGATTACTCCCCATGAAATTGTCGTTGATCTAGGCGTTCATGCGGGTTCACCAGATGTTCCGACAATACGTTTTGAGTTTGCAAAGAAACTAGCTGCTAATCCTGAAGTCTTTACTGTGGCAAGTGGCGAAAAGTGGCCTTTTATGGATGCTTCAGGCCGATATCTGCGACTTTATGTTTTTGGGCAACATGATCTTGGCTCTGATCAAACCAAGCAATTAGTACAACAGCTGCGCGATGTATATATCCCTAATGCAGGATTTCCGGATGGATCAAGAATTTACCTTGGTGGTGCGCCAGCACAAGGTGTTGATCTACTCAATGCCATTAAATCTTCATTACCAACAATAATTTCTTTAATTTTGTTGATTACTTTTTTTATTCTCTTAAGAACATTTCGGTCCGTAGTTCTTGCCTTCAAAGCAATTGTTCTTGATCTGATCTCGATTGCAGCTGCCTATGCAATATTGGTACTTGTTTTCAAATTTGGAATTGGGACATACCAGCTGGAGCAATTAGAAGCATGGGTGCTTGTTCTGCTCTTAGCCATTCTGTTTGGGCTTTCCATGGATTATGAAATATTCATTGTTTCCAGAATGCGAGAGGCATGGGATCGCGGCGCTAGTAATGAAGAAGCGATTCGCGAAGGCATGCGAAACTCTGGAACAGTTGTAACTGCAGCTGCGCTAATTTTTATTACCGCCTTAACCGGGCTAATCACAGGTCACTTTGCAGGACTGCAACAATTAGGTATCGGGCTTGCTGCCGGTGTTTTAATCGATGCAACAATCATTCGTGGTCTGCTATTGCCTAGTGCCATGGTCATGTTGGGTAAATGGAATTGGTGGCAGCCAGGAAAAACCCCACCTCTTACCTAATTAAGAGATGGGGTTTTAGTCCCGGAGAAATGTTTACTTAACGATTTTTATTGCAAAGTAAACGGTAGGAATTTGATAACCAAGTGCTAGGCCTGGAAGATCATTTTCAGATGTAAGGATTGGCACCATTCCATAAGGAGTATTAGCAAAGGATGGCTGCTGTGTATACAGCAATGGGCGCATTGAAATAATGTGTGTTCCAACGCCTCCTAAGGCCTTTAAGTGCACTACTAAGTAACCATTTGAATTAAATCCACAGCCGTAACCAACATAACTATTGTCATAGGCAACAGCCAATGTGTTATCCATCTGTGTCCAGCCAACACCCTTCATGCTAAGAGTGAACTCTTCGCCTTCCTTGAATGTGTATGTTGGAATTCCTTGTCCGCCACGTTGGAAGGCATCTACAGAGCCTGATAGATCTGCTTTTGCAACGCCCAGTGTTAGAACTTTTCCATTCTTATCAAGAAGAGGTTCGATGCTCTCTTTAACGTAGAACACTTGTTGGGCTTCAACAACATCGCCTAGCTTGATTTGGATAACGTGATAACCACCCAAGTGATCTGGAATAGTTACGACTTTGTTCACTGTTCCATCTGTTATGTCGACAGTACCTAGTGGAATTGGGTTATATACCCAGCAGGTACCCGTTGTGCAGTTAACACGATTGCCTGTAACAGTTGACCACACGATTGTGTGAACTCCCTTTGTAGGAATTCCTGAAACCTTAATTGTTGTTTTACTTCCGACAATTCCACGATCTGGGGACAAACTCATGACTGCTTTAGTGTCAGGATCCAATCCAGCTGTTGTCAAAGTTGTACGTTGATCAACAGTTGGCGTCATCAATTGTGGATAGATGAGATATGGCTTGAATATTCCATTATCTTTTGTAACGGTGAATGTACCCATTTCGCTATTGGCAAATGGAACCGGTGACTGCATGGCATTCAAGTAAGAAAAACTGATTGCTTCATTAGCTTGGATATAGTGCTTGCCAACGGGGCCTGTCGCCAGAATCGTTGTCGTTGCAGTGCCGCGAGTCCAACGTGCCTGCATTGACCCTGTGTACTTGCCGTCGTAATACAACGCTGATCCTGCTGCATACAAAGAGGGTCCAAGGCCTGTGTAAGTAATTGTCACAGGAGTTCCAATAGGCCCACTTGTTGGAGAAATCTTTAAAGTACGGGCTATTTGCAGGCCACCATGAGCCAGGGCAACATTATTGTTGACCGCATAAATGTCATGCACGCCACCAAAATCTGATGGGATTTTGGTCTTATATACAAATCCGCCAAGTGCATCAGTTGAAATTGTTGCGATAACTACATTGAATTTTGAATACGAAGTACCCATGTAGTTAACAGTGTTTGGCTGAACATCAGCGATCCAGGTTGCATCACTTGTCGACCAAGTAAGGGTCACCGGAGTATTTCCGGGTAAACCTTTTCCGGTGATTGTAAATGCATCCCCAAGCACCACCTGATTTGGTGTCACTTCGAGGTTCACCATTGTGGATGGCGTCGTGAAGCTTTGTGCAGTTAGGCCTGTGAAAGGAAGTACAGGCTTACTAATTTCTTTTGGTGCAACAAGCTTGACTGGATTATCTGCGGCTTGAGCAGGAGTGATGAATCCTAAAGCTAGAACTAACACCGCTCCTACTCGTGCCACACCATATCTTTTAAGCATTTTCTCTCCGATCGTTTAGTTAATTCTTGTTACTTTGTAGCGACTGGTGCTGCAAACAAACTCAACTGTGAGTTGGCAGTAAAGTTTGAAGTCCAAATCCCAGTTGCGCCTTTTAGTGGAACTGACAATTTAACTGTGCGGTAGTAACTAACTCGCTCATACACTGTGCGACCGTTTGCATCCAGAACGCGCTTTCCGTTCTCCAATTTTGGTGTCAACTTTGTTGAAAGTACCTTCATAGTGCTGGAATCTTTAGCAATCATGGTGACTTTGTAGTTAATAACTCCGATGGTGCTGTACAAAGGTGCGACACCTGTCTTAAGAATCGCTGTCCAAAAAGCAACACCGCTGTGATTTCCATAGGACATCGCGACTGGATCTTTAATGCCAGCTATCTGGATGAATGCTTTTGAAGTGTTGGATGAATCCATCACTGCTCCACCTTGATCGGCGTTATTGGCATAGACACGAAAAACGATTGTTTGACCAACCATAAACTCATTCATGATGGCGCAACCGTTGAAACGTGGAGCAAGTGCGCCAGTTGAACCAGTTGCAAGAACTGTGTCTACATAAATGTGAATTGGTGAAACTATTCCCTGAACTGGAACGCCAATTTTTACGGTCAAATTGTTGCTTGTAGCAGGCGCGAAACTTGCTACATCTGTTGGAGTAAATGCACCAGTTATCACGGTTGTACCGGATGCTGCTGGTATCCAAGAACATTTTGCAACAAATGGAGTAACCGAAGTTGTTGGTACAGCTTCACAGCCTGATACAACTTTGCCGTTAACTGTAAATGCGACCGAACCAGCAGCACTTGCTGTTCCGTTAATGACGATTGGGCCTAGATCAAATACTCCGTTGCCACCTGACACGATTAATGTCGATGCGGCCGGTGCCGCATAAGCAGCTCCACTAGTTACAGCGCCACCAGCTATTGCCAGTACAACAACTGCTATTCCTGAAATTACCTTCTTCATTACAACTCCTTCATTTGTTGTTACGGGTTTACTAATTATTTGGTTTTGATATTTCCACTTACATCCATAGTGAAAGCCGCTGTCTCCTTGACCCCACCCTTAACACTGAAAACTCCTGAAACTTTGAGAGTTCCTGTTGCTCCTGCGTAGATTCCAGTACCGCCAGTTATTTGCGCATTACCAGTGATCTTGATCGTTGTTGGGGCTGATTCATCTTCTGCGCAACCCTTTGCTGATGTATCAAATGAAACGTTAAGTGTGTTTCCGCCACCGCCAATTGATCCTTTGGCATCAAATGAGTCACAAAGACCAGCAGGTGCTGCTGCTGCAGTTCCAGACAAATCTGTTAGGCCAAGAACATTTCCAGTTCCTTTTCCAGTTACAGAAGTAACCTGCAAGTAAGTGTCTCCCCATACGATTGCGAGGTTTCCTTTATATGTGCCGCTGAATGCAACTGTTGCGGCTGCTGCCGGTGTTGTTGCTTTAGCTGTGACCTTTGGTTTAGCGGTGACCTTTGGTTTAGTTGTTGTATAGCCGGTTGGACACTTTGGCTTTGCGGCAGTTACTTTCTTAACTATCGTGCCTTTGTAGCAGGTAATAGTTCTATTGGCTGCATTAGCTGGTGCACCGTTTACAAACACAAGTGCCGTTGCAATAACAAGAACTAGCGCGTTGGTTTTTCTTGAATAATTCTTTTTCATTATGTATCCCCACTCTCCCTGAGTTTTGCTGTTCTGACAGGAGCAAGGCTTCCACTTGTAAAAATCAGTTAGGGAGTTTTTGCGAGGGCTACCTCTTTACACAATATTAAGTAGGTCACCACATGTATTTCAGATTACATTGTGCGAAATCTGTCGAAGGATTTGGCTGTTGCATGAGAGTTAGCCCCTGGCGCAATATTTGACTTTATAAAGGCCCGCTTTGGCTTTTACTAGAATTGCTTAGGCTGAAATAACGCCCGTTGCTAAGAGAACCAAGATCGCAGAACCCAGAGTTATGCGATAGATAATAAATGGCATAAAGCTCTTTGTTGAAACAAACTTTAGAAGCCAGGCAATGACTAAATATCCAATGACAAATGCCACTGCAGTAGCGGCAAAAGTTTCTGGAATCGAAAATACATTAGGTGCTGCGTCTGCAGAAAAAGCATCCTTTAACTGATACAGACCGCTTCCAAAAACTGCAGGTATCGCCAACAAGAACGAGTAACGAAGTGCTGCTTCGCGGGAATAGCCCAAGAAGCGACCCATCGCAATAGTTGCACCAGAGCGTGATACTCCTGGCATTAATGCGAGCGCTTGTGCTGCGCCATATAGAAGCCCGTGCTTCGTGCTTAGCTGTTCCAGGGTTCTTTCACTCTTTCCATACTTATCTGCAATACCAAGGATCACACCAAAGATGATCATTACCGATGCAATGAGCCACAATGAACGAAGATCATTTGTAATGATGTCTCTGCCAAAATAGCCAAGTACAACAATCGGCACGCTTCCAATAATGATGAGCCAACCCATGCGTGCTTGGCCCTTTGCTTCACCAACTAATTCTGCGCGCTGAAAAACCTGCTTAATCCAGGAAACAAGGATTGCCTTGATGTCGTTGCGGAAATAAACAACCACCGCCAGCTCTGTGCCGATTTGTGTGATTGCAGTAAACCTGGCACCGGGATCTTGAGCCTTGTTCATGAACTCACCCACGATGCGAATATGGGCACTAGATGAAATAGGTAAGAACTCTGTGAGGCCTTGGACTATGCCGAGAATTAACGCTTCAAGCACGTACCGCCTCCATCACCATGAGTAAGCCCTAATTGTAACGAGCAACCAGAAGTTATTGCCCTATATGAAGTGAAAAATGATGTTTCGGTATATTTCAGGAATGAAAGCCAGTCATGCGATTGACGAGTTGAGAAGTTTTGGAACAAAAAGCCGAATTAGCGATCTAGCACGCTTCTATAAGACCGGCCCCGGCGAATATGCCGAGGGTGATCTTTTCCTTGGCGGAACAGTCCCCCAAACAAGATCAGTTGCAAAGAAATACCAGAGTTTAGAACTGGTTGAAGTTGCAAAGTTGTTCGGCTCACCCTTTCACGAAGCACGTCTATGTGCAGCAATAATTCTTAATCACCAATTTGCTAAAGCAAAAACATCACGGGAACGTAAGAAGATATTTGACTTCTATATGAAGCAAGTAAGTTCTGAACGAGTCAACAACTGGGACATTGTTGATGTGTCTGCTCCTTGGATGGGTGTCTATTTATTAGAAGTTAAAAATCCATTGCCGCTGTTAATCAAACTATCTAAATCCAAATCTCTGTGGCAACGTCGTGTTTCAATGATCTTAACTTTTGCCTTAATTCGTGCCGGAGATTTGGAACCAACAATCACCATTGCAGAGTTGCTACTTAAAGATGATCACGATTTGATTCACAAAGCCGTGGGCTGGATGCTTCGCGAAGCTGGTAAGCGCGATGTGATGTTATTGCGAAGATTCTTAAGTGACCATGCACATGAGATGCCGCGGACCATGCTTAGGTATGCGATCGAAAAGCTACCAGAGCGTGAACGTAAACAATGGCTACTTGAAAGCAAATCCTAGGAATTAACCAACAGGCATTGTAAAGTTCTTACATATGAATGAATATGAGAAAGAAGTCCAAGAGAGTTGGGGTGATACCGACGCATATAAGCAATCCCAGGCCAAGTCTTCTAAGTATTCAAAAGATGATTTTCATGCCGCAAAAGTAGATCAAGAAGCTGCTACTGAACTGTTTGTGTATGCCTTTGGGAACTCACTTCCTATTGATTCCGACAAAACAAAGGCTGCAGTTGTTGCCCATCGGGATGCAATAACAAAATGGTTTTATGACTGCTCTATTGAGATGCAAAAGAACTTGGCTGTTATGTACGTGGAAGATCCACGATTTAAAGAGTATTACGACGGACGCGTTAAAGGCTTAGCTCAATATGTTCATGATGCAATTCAAGCTCAATAGTTAAGATGCTCTCCAGCAATACCAAGCAACAACACTTCTCATCCCTGCGAATTGTTCGCCTAAACCCTGTAGAGCTTTAGGTTTGATGGGTTCAGCGTTTTTATGCAAGTTATCCCAACCCCGCCGTACTGCTAGATCATCAATCGGCCACACATCCAATCGTCCTAAATGAAAGATCAAAAACATCTCTACCGTCCAACGGCCAATGCCAAACAAGGGCATTAGCTCTTGAATAATCTCTTCATCCGACATGTGAGGAAATTTTCTAAAGTTGATATCTCCCGACAATGCAGCAGATGTCAGTTCGCTAATGGTTCGTACTTTTGCACCAGTTAGCCCAACAGATTGCAGTTGCTTTGGTGTAAGTGCATCAACTTTTTCGGCAGTGATGAAACCTGCGCACTTGATTTCTAGACGACCAGTAATTGTTGTGGCTGCAGCGGTACTCACTTGCTGGGCAATCACTGCTCGAATCAAAGATTGAAATTGAGTGAGTTTTGGTTTAACTAAACCGAATGTGCACGGTTCTAGATTTTTGATCGCTGGCATGAAAGCCGGATCAATTCTTGAGATTTTCTTATTTATCGCCGCTAACTCTTTGGCGCGTTGTGTATCCATGCTTAATGCATTGGGCGAAGTTCAACTTTTCTATTACATGCCTTCGATGCCGAATACGCCAACCTTTCAGCTATTTCAGCACTTTCGGCTTCAATCAACCACAATCCACTGAAGTTCTCTGTGGCATCAAACAAAGGTTTTCCGGTGCTTAAATTCGCATCATTACGGTTATCAATCACAGTTGCAGTCTCGGGTGGTTGTAGTCCCCAGGCAAATATCCACTGACCGTTTGTGCGCAAGGAATCATTGAACTTATCAATTTCAATCATCTCAGCTGCAGTGCCTGGACTCTCAAGATCATCGATTACAGAAATTAAAAACTTCATGGCTTTATTATAAAAGAAATTTTGCTTAAATTCTGCTGATTGCATTTAAGTAAGAGTTACGAACATCTAGATTAATGTTTAACGGTTGTACAACCGCTTCCCCACCACTTTGCCAGCGCGGTGGTTGCGAACCGCCAGACAATGCCCATGCGGCTTGCTTTGCAGCGCCATCGGCCACATGCTCACTTTCAGCCGGTACAACAATTTCGCGAGCAAATAAGTCGGCTGCTATTTGTTGCACCGCAGGATTTCGTGCGGCACCGCCAATTAAAATAAATCTTTCGAAGGTGTGGCCAAGATCTAGCAGTGCTTGGGTTGCATAAGCCATGCTTGCGATTACACCCTCTATAGAGGCGCGGCAAATATTTGCTGCTGTGAAATTTGAGTGTGAAATATTGTGAAGTTGCCCTTTAGCGTTAGGGCGATTAGGAGTTCTTTCTCCATCAAGATGAGGCAAGAACATTAATCCATCAGCTCCAAAGTTGGCAGAAAGTGCCAAGCGACTAAATTCTTCAAATGAGATACCCAGCATTGAGCAGGTCGTCGCAAATATCTTTGCCGCATTTAAGGTGCAAGCAAGTGGCAAGAAATTGCCTGTCGCATCTGCAAAACCAGCCACTTCTCCCGATGCATCAGAACTTCCCGATGCTGAAATCAGAAAAGCGGTTCCGCTTGTACCTAAAGAAATTACCAAGTCACCAATTTGTGCACCTAGCCCAAGTGCAGCTCCAGCATTGTCACCTGCTCCGGCTGCTATTTTCAAAGCGCCGTTATCAAAACCAAATGCATTAGGCGCAATTATCTGTGGCAGATGGATGTCGCTATGACCAATTGAAGATTTGAGAATATCTAGCTGGTAAGTATTAGTCGAAGGATTGAAATATCCAGTCCCTGATGCATCAGAACGGTCAGTGAATATATCTTCTAGATTCTTACTTCCGGAAATCTTCCACGAAAGCCAATCATGTGGCAGAGCAACGGCTCTAACTTTCTTTGCATTCTCTGGCTCATTTTCTTGTAACCATCGAAGCTTTGAAGCTGTAAAGGAAGCAACTAGCTTTGAACCCACGCGTTCATGAATATCTGGAAACTCCAAGTTAAGCGCGTCGGCTTGGCTACTTGATCTCGTGTCGTTCCACAGTAGTGCTGGGCGAATAACTTCACCTTTTTCATCCAAAACGATCATTCCATGTTGTTGACCAGCAATAGAAATTGCATCAACCGAATCTAACCCACCAATTTCGGCAATCGCTTCCGTCAAAGCGTCGTACCAATAGTGAGGATCAACTTCGGTCCCATCCGGATGTGGGCGCGATGCTGACTGTATGAACTCACCGGTCTCGGCGTCACGCACAACAACTTTTACTGATTGTGTAGATGAATCAACGCCTAAAACTTTCTTCATTACTCTTCCGAGACGCCCATTAAGTGTTCAAGTGCCAATTGATCCAGAATTTCATAGCTGTATCCGCGTTTGCCAGCAGCTTCTACATCAAAGGAGTCAGCAGCCAAATCTCGCCATGTTTCAGTACCCGTCAAGGTAGGTTCAGTTAAACCTGGAATGTTGGAGTTCTTCATCGCCTCAATTACTCGTGGATCTTTACGGAACTTTGCCGCACGATCTTTAAGAATGAGGTACATCCGCATATTTGAAGTTGCAGATGCCCAAACACCAGAATCATCATCAGTACGTACAGGCTTGTAATCAAAGTGCTTAGGTCCTGAATATTGATATCTCTCGAGTAGATCAACTAGGAAGAATGCACTCTTTAGATCGCCGTGACCGAAGACAAAATCCTGATCATACTTTGGACCACGTTGGCCGTTGAGATCAATGTGGAACAACTTCTTTTGCCACAATGCTTGCGCAATTCCATGCACAAAATTGAGGTTAGCCATTTGCTCGTGTCCTACCTCGGGATTAAGACCAACCATCTCTGGATGATCTAGTTCAGAAATAAAACCAAGGGCATGTCCAATCGTAGGTAAGAAAATATCTCCACGTGGTTCATTTGGTTTTGGTTCAATTGCAAACTTAATTTTGTAACCATTATCAAGAACGAATTGAGAAAGAATATTGAAACCTTCTTTATAACGCTCTAGAGCTACGTAAGCGTCTTTAGAACTCTCTGATTCTGCACCTTCTCGGCCACCCCAACACACATAAATCTCAGCGCCCAGATCGACTGCTAATTCAATATTCCGCATAACTTTGCGAATCGCATATCTACGGATGTCTCGATCATTACTTGTTAATGCGCCATCTTTAAAAACAGGGTGTGAAAACAAATTAGTTGTTGCCATCGGAACAGCCATCCCGTTATCACTAAGAGCTTTCTTAAAGCGATTAATGTGATGAAGGCGAGCGGAGTCATCGGACCCAAAAGGAATCAAGTCATCGTCATGAAAGGTAACCCCGTAGGCACCACGTTGAGCAAGTTCGGCCACAGTACGTATCGGATCAATCGGTTGACGAGTTTCATCACCAAATGGATCTCTAGCCTGCCAACCAACCGTCCACAATCCGAAAGTGAACTTATCTGCCGGTGATGCTTGATATGAAGTGCTCATATTTCTTCTCCCCCATCAAATGTCTACATTATTGTTGATAGGAGTTCAAAATGCTATGCCTAGCCCTAATTTTGAATTAAGGTTCGGGGGTGAATAAAACCGTTGATGCAGATTTTTTAGCCCTTCCACTAGCCGCAGTTAGTGATGCCGCGATAAGCACAGCCAAAGATGCTGGTGCCTCACATGTTGATGTGCGAATCGAACGCACGCGAAGTGGTTTATTGTCCTTGCGCGATGCTCGCCCTGAAACACAAAGCGATGAAACCATTGCAGGAGTTGGTGTGCGTGTAATCGTCAACGGCGCTTGGGGATTTGCTTCTTCTCCTGAGATCTCTGTTGATGTTGCTAAGAAGTTAGCGATGACAGCGGTTGCAATGGCTAAGACTTCTAAGCCTTTATCAACAGAATTAGTCTCACTTGTTGCCGAACCGGTCTATGCAAATCAAACCTGGGTATCTGATTATGAGATTGATCCATTCACAGTTTCTGATTCTGACAAGAAGGATCGCCTTGCTGATTTAAGTAATAGTTTGCTCAAGAGCGCAGGCGTTAATCACACCTCTGCACAGACCATGTTTGTTAAAGAACAAAAGCATTACGCCGATTCGTATGGCACATCCACAACGCAGCAACGTGTTCGGATACAAACGCAGATTGAAGCAATTTCAATTGGCGCTCATGGCTTTGAAGCTATGCGCACATTGGCACAACCTGCGGGCTTTGGTTGGGAATGGATGGGTAACAAGCATTGGGATTGGGACGCAGAAATAGCCGAACTTCCAACATTATTAGCTGAAAAGGTTGCGGCTCCATCAGTTGAACCTGGTCGCTATGACGTATTAGTTCACCCATCAAATTTGTGGCTAACAATTCATGAGTCAATTGGCCATGCAACTGAATTGGATCGCGCGATAGGTTATGAAGCTAATTACGCAGGAACTTCTTTTGCTACACCTGACAAATTAAATACCCTTCAATATGGATCTAAATTGATGAATGTGACCGGAGATCGCAGTACTTCTCACGGTCTAAGCACCGTCGGTTTTGATGATGAAGGCGTTGCAGCCCAGCGTTGGGACATCATTAAAGGTGGACTACTTGTTGGCTATCAATTAGATCGCCGTATCGCAGCCCGCGTTAACCGTGATCGAAGCAATGGCTGCGCCTTTGCTGATTCGCCTGCACATGTGCCAATTCAGCGCATGCCGAATGTTTCTTTGCAACCAAACCCAACAGGTCCAACTTATGACGAGATGGTTTCTTCAATGGAAGATGGAATCATCATCAAGGGCGATAAGTCATGGTCAATTGACATGCAGCGTTACAACTTCCAATTTACTGGGCAACAGTTCCACCGTGTTAAGAATGGAAAAATTGTTGGTCAATTAAAGGATGTTGCGTACCAAGCAACTACAACTGATTTCTGGGGATCTATGAAGGTTGTTGGCGGACCTTCTACCTATGTTCTAGGTGGCGCATTTAATTGCGGCAAAGCTCAACCGGGTCAGATTGCGGCGGTAAGTCATGGTTGCCCAGCGGCAATCTTTGACAAGGTAAATATTCTAAACACTGTTGCGGAGGCTGGAAAATGATTTCTGCTCAAGATCTGATTGAAAAGATTACAGCTGCTGCAACGTGTGATGATTGCATTGTTGTAGTCAAAGATAAGACTCAAGCAAACTTGCGTTGGGCGGGAAGCACACTGACAACTAATGGTGTAATTCAAGAGCGCAGCGTCACCGTTGTTGCCTTTGTTGCAGTTAATGGCGCGATGGCCTCTGGTGGAGTAACCCGCACAGATGTTTCACTTGCTGACATTCCAGCACTGCTAGAAGAAGCAATCGCTGCAGCAAAAGCTGCAGGTCCAGCCGATGACTACTCCCCTCTTGCTACCAATGTTTCTATCGGCGATTGGTCAGCAGATCATGTACCAACTGGTCCAGAAGTGTTTTCCACATTTGCACCAGCCCTAGGTGACATGTTTTCACGCTCTGTTGCAGACAAAATCGAGCTCTTTGGATATTCCGAACACACCAATGAAACAACATGGGTCGGATCAAAGGGTGGTTTGCGTTTGCGAAAGGATTCACCAGTTGGCCGTGTAGAAATGACTGGAAAGTCCCACGATCGTTCCCGTTCTACCTGGGCCGGTGTTGAAACTCGCGACTTTACCGATGTATCTGTTGCAGATATTGATGGACAAATTCGTCAACGTCTTAACTGGCAAGGAACCAAAGTAGATCTACCAGCAGGGCGCTATGACACCATCTTGCCTTCAGGTTCTGTGGCAGATTTGTTTACCTACATGATGTGGGTATCAACTGCTCGCGATGCTCACGAAGGTCAATCAGTATTTTCTAAAAAGGGTGGCGGAACGCGAATTGGCGAGAAGCTGTCAAATGTTTCTTTGCAGTTCTTTAGCGATCCAGATTTCAAGCAACTACCGGCGGCTAACTTTGTTGCAACGGCTGTAAGTTCTCCATTCTCATCTGTTTTTGATAATGGTCAACCCATCAAACGCGTTGACTGGCTCAAAGATGGCGTGCTGCAATCGCTGATTCAAACTCGCGCATCAGCAAAGCTGACAAATCTAGACTTCACACCACTAGGTGAAAACTTGGTGATGAGTGTTGATGGAGCATCCGGGTCTCTCGAAGATCTAGTCAAGAAAGTTGATAACGGACTTCTACTGACAACCTTCTGGTACATCCGCATGGTTGATCCCAACTCACTATTGCTTACTGGTTTAACTCGAGACGGTGTTTATCATGTTAAGGGTGGCGAAGTAGTTGGAGCGACTAACAACTTCCGCTGGAATGACTCTCCAGTTTCTGTTCTCTCGCGCATCGCACATGCTGGTGCAACTGAATGGACTCAGCCTCGTGAATGGGCTGGCGACATGTCAAATATGGCTATTCCGCCTCTTGTCATTAAAGATTTCAATATGTCGACGGTTAGCCCAGGAAGTTAAGCAAACTAGTCAATACAAGAAGAGTCGTCCATGAAGTACAAGAGCTGTAATGGATACTTAGCGGCATGAGTAAACAACTCTTGCGCATCCCAGGTGCTGATGGACTTAGGGCAGTGGCCTGTCTTTTAGTGGTTTGGCACCACACCACGCAGCGCTTTAATCCAGAAAATTCAGCGACGTGGATCCAGAACATCCATTTCTTTGGAATGCGGGGCGAGGTTGGAGTCAGTCTCTTCTTTGTGCTTTCAGGGTGCCTGCTCTCTCTTCCATTTTGGAATTCCTTCGTCAATGGTGATCCTGTCCCACGACTTCGGTTCTATGCAATTAATCGTGCTGCAAGAATCATTCCGGCATATTGGTTTAACTTGATCTTTTGCACAGTTATTGCGATCTGGATGTTCGATCAGAAAGTAAATTGGTGGAGATTGATTTCAGGCCTTCTATTCATCAATAGCTACCACTACTCATCATTTTTCCCAGCAGAACTAAATGGTCCCTTATGGTCTATAGGACTTGAAGTCTCCTGTTACGTGTTGCTTCCGATTGTTCTCTTTGTAATCATAAAAAACACCAGAAAGATATCTTTTGCGATCATAGGAATGATCACTTGGATTCTTGCTCTGCAACTATTGAATCCATGGATCATCAGCACTTTCATGACTGGTGACAAATTAAAGGGCTGGCAATATGGACTTACTGGTGGCGCAAAGCAGTGGCTGCCATATTGGAATGTTAGCTCTTTCTTCGGGCAATTCTTGTGTGGATCACTTGCCGCGTTAATCATCATTGCTTTAAGAGCTCGTGGCACATTGAAGTCACGCACATTTGATCTTTCATTTGTACTATTTGCTGCTGCTGCGACTTGGTTAGTTTCTACTCGGCTTACACCTGGTGCACCCGATAGCTTTACTAAACAGCCATATGTTGCTCCTTTTTATGCGATTCTCATGGCAGGAGCCTTGGTCTCGGCATCAATGAGTACTCAGATTTATAGATTGCTGGACAATAAACTGTTTAGTTGGATAGCCAAGTTATCGTTCAGTATCTACCTGTGGCATTTTTTTATCATTGAAATTATTCAGCGAAAGTTCCTGGGTAAATATGTTTACTACGGGTTTACAGATTCGTTGCAATGGGTGATTATCAGCTCGGTAGTTCTCTTGGCATCTATTCTGATTGCCGCAACATCGTGGCGATTCCTGGAATCCCCTGTCCTGAAGTACGCACGGACAGTCAGAGCTTCACACCATTTCATTAAGTGATCGAACTGCTAACTCGCTTAGCATGGCGGTTCCTCGATACAGCACTGAATCATCAAACATTGCTCGAGGTGAATGATTGACTTCAGAGTTCATGAAATCCTCATCAACAGATGCACCAAGGAACATATAAGAACCTGGAACCGCTTCTAGAACTCGGGAATAATCCTCCGCTCCTGCTATTGGGTGTGGCATATCCATGTACGCATCTTTGCCAAAGAGCTCAGCCGCCACTTTCCCTACAAATTGCGCGTGCGAATCGTTATTTACTGTAACTGGATATTGCTCAACAACCTTAACGTCAGCTTTTAGTCCATATCCTTCAGCAATTGAAGTACACAAGCGAACTGCTTCGGTCTTGATGCGAACTCTATTCTCTGGGGAAAATGTTCGAATTGTCGCCTGGAACTCTGCAGTATCTGGAATTATGTTTGCCTTTGTGCCAGCATGAAATTGACCGACAGTAATTACTACAGGATCAAAAGCGTCGAAGGAGCGAGTAATCATTAGTTGCAAGGCGCTCACCATTTCGGCAGCAACTGGAATTGGATCTTTTGCAGTGTGAGGCTGTGATCCATGTCCGCCCATGCCAAGTACGGTTACATGTATTTCATCGGCAGAGGCCATCATGGTGCCACCTTTAGTGGTGAACGCTCCTGTTGGAGTTGAAGATGACGAAACGTGAATGCCATACGTTGAATCAGCTTTACGTCCACTTGCAGTCAAGACACCTTCTTTAATCATGTGTCCCGCGCCGTCAAATCCTTCTTCACCTGGTTGAAACATGAAGACCACATCACCGTTGAGCTGTGACTTATTCTTGACTAACAATTTAGCTGCACCGATCAACATTGAAACATGCAAGTCATGGCCACATGCATGCATAGCACCATCAATCTGACTCTTGTAAGGAAGATCTGCTAGTTCAGTCACAGGAAGTGCATCCATGTCTGCACGTAGCAACACTGTCTTGTCAGATTTAGCGCCGCGTAGTACTGCAGTGACAGAGGTAAGTGATTTTCCAGTTGTAACCTCTAAGCCTAAACCATCGAGTGCGGCCAAAATCTTTGCTTGCGTTTTAGGTAGATCTAGTCCAATTTCAGGTTCTTGGTGAAAGCGTCGGCGAAGGGTGACTAACTCATCTTGGATTTCTTGTGCTTCAGCTAGAAAATTACTCACTTTTGACCCTTCGTCGATTTAAATCTGAAGGTGATCATAACTACCCGAATAACCCAATGTCTATGAAAGAGTCTCCCTAAAGGCCATTCTTCTGGCGGAACACAGCCACGATTGCATTTGCATGACCATGGCCCATTTCGAACTTTTCTTTTAAGTGAGCGACTTGTTCCATATGTGCAAGCTTTGAAACCTTCTTCAATTCTTTCATCCAATGTTCAATCGGCTTTCCATACTTCTTTTCGATAGAAGGAAAATGTGAAGCAGGACCAGTAACTTTTTTCTCAGCCATGAGCAAATTTTAATGTATCTACAAACAAAAATGAAGAAGGGTCGCCCTATATGCCAGAAAATTGGAAAAGGCCCCGATCTCTCGAGGCCCTCCCATGCAAAGCTGATGCAACTCTTTTGACCATTACCAATAGATCGAGTTGTAGCAGTTAAGACTGTGGTGGAGGCGACGGGGTTTGAACCCGCTCCAACGGATTGGTAATCAGTTAGGCTGCCAATTACAACACGCCCCCAACACGAGGGTGAAGTTAAGGCTTTGCCGATAGTTGAATATCGTTAACAATCAAACCTGTGGATAAAAAATTATGGGACGAAAGCAAAAGGGACTCGGCGATTAACCAAGTCCCGATCACTACCAATCCGTTGTTAAATGAATTATTGCACAGATTTAGAAGCAGCAAAGCAAAAGGGACTCGGTGATTAACCAAGTCCCAATTACTACCAAACAATCGTTGCGCCAATCATTACACAAAACGATGTTACGCAGAGTAACAATCTGTGAAGAAGAGTCTCCCTATAAGCCGGAGACGACATTGTTATGCGTAAGGTCACGCTCAATAAATGCAATTGCCCTCATAATTGCCCCCAAATAATTAATGGGATAGATCAGTTAAGTTGTGGCAAAGAATAAACGCTAGCGAGATCTAGTCATATTGCTCATGAGTGATTCAAGAGGTCCTTGCTTGAATCTCTCTAGCCAAAGTGCTGCAAGGTAGGAAAGAAGCAGCCAAATCGCGAATGCAAGTACAAATACCTGCCAAGTTTGCAGATCCTGGAATAAGCCAAAACCCCAAGGACCAAAGATGAGGGAAGTGATTACTGATTGCGAGATATAGATCGTCAACGACATTTTGCCGGCTGGTTTCATCCACAAAACTAGATTTGGCCGCTCCTCAACTAACTTACGAATAAGTCCCACATATAACACTGAAAGCAGTGGAGCTGTTACCAATGAAACAATTAGCGAGATTAGATAAACGCTTTCGGAAGGTTCAGCGGATTGTTCGTTTTGGAGAAGGATCACCGCAGCAATAATCTGAATTGGCAATCCAAGAATGAGACCCTTTTTGATCAATCTTTCATTAGCTGCTTTATCCATCGGTGAAGATAAGAAATTAGCGCGAGCCAAACGAACTCCAAGCAAGAACGCCGCAAAAGCCAAACCACCTTGCAGGAATATCCCCGTTGCGATGCCGAGTACCCAAGCTTCTAGTCTCGCCGGTATTGATTCCAGGAAAGTTCCGCTCCTAAGAATCTCATCAAGGCTCGACACAGTGCTTGATCCAAGATCTTCCTTTAATAAGTACTCAGCCATGAGGGCCAATGCGCCAATCAACACCATGAAAAATGTTGAGACGAAAAATACAATTCGGGACCAAATCTTAAGTGTTCTATCTGCTCTAAAAAAGAAAAAGGTAAGAAGTAAGCCAAATAGCCCATAGACAAAAATGATGTCTCCGTGCCATAAAAAGGTAAAGTGAAGC
>NZ_JBIILI010000019.1:0-3953 GCF_044232745.1 Candidatus Planktophila sp.
ACCGTCGCGTTGTGACATCAGGTGGAAAGGCTGCTTCAGGTCGCCCAGAACTTATGGGTATCACTAAGGCATCTCTTGCAACTGAGTCATGGTTGTCAGCGGCTTCATTCCAGGAAACAACTCGTGTTCTTACAGATGCTGCACTTTCAGAGAAGAGCGATCCATTGCTCGGTCTGAAGGAGAACGTCATCATCGGTAAGTTGATTCCAGCTGGTACTGGTCTTGCTCGTTACCGCAACATTCGTGTTGAGCCAACGGAAGAAGCAAAGGCCGCTGTGTACGCAGCATATGACGAGTACGACTTCACACCATTTGACCAACAAGGTTCTGGTGAGGCTGTTCGTCTCGATGAGGTTGAAGTACCTCGCTAGTAGTTAATTAAGAAAAGAGGCTCAATCCCACACGGGGTTGGGCCTCTTTTTATTAGACTCGGCAAATGAGCGAAAACGAAAAGTTCCATGTACAACGCCATGCAGACCGTGAAGTACATGAACGTTTAGATATCGAAAAACTCCTTGATAGCCAATACGTGTGCCATGTGGGCTTCATTGACCCAGATATCAATTCTCCATTTGTCATTCCAATGGGCTTTGCTCGAGATGGCAACCGAATTCTGATTCATGGTTCATCTGGTTCTCGAATAATGATGTCGATGGCAAATGGAATTGATTTATGTGTAACCGTTACACAGCTAAATGCAATTGTCGTTGCGCGCTCGGCATTTAACTCTTCAATGAACTATGAGTCAGTAATGATATTTGGAAAGGCGCGGGTTTTAAATGAATCCGAAAAGGAGATTGCCTTAGAACGCATTACAACAAAATTAATCCCAGGTCTTTGGGAATACGGCCGTCCTCTAACAAAGAAGGAGTCCGCGGCGACGCTTATTGTGGAGCTCAGTTTGGATAAGGTTTCTGCCAAAGCGCGCTCGGGGGAGCCATCTGATGATGAGGTGGACATTGCCCTCCCACTCTGGGCAGGACTATTGCCTATGAGCTCATCATTTGGAGCACCAATAACTGCGACTAACGCTATAGGCATTCCAGTTCCACCACATATTGGATAGTTTTTGGACATGAAAAAAGCGATCATCACGTTAGCTTTGGTTTGGAATCTCACATTAGTTCTCGGTGTAATTTTTAATCAGGGGTACGCGTTAACTCGCGCTGCAGGCGGTCAATTTGAAACTTTCCCGAGCGGAATCCGCATCGCCTATATTTTGAACACTCTCATTGTGGTGTGGCAGTACCGCACACTTCTAAAGATATGGGCTCATCGCAGCATCAATCCAAATTGGTTACCGAAGTTGTTCCTCATCATCTCTTTTCTTAGTGCCTTCGTTAATCTGATTTCTCGCAGCCCTAATGAGCGTTGGAATGCAATTCCAGCGTTGATCATCGCTTATGGATTTTGGTCGGCTAGAAAAACTACTTCTTCAGATTAGCCAATCGATCCAGAATCGGTGGGTGCGAATAATGCACCGCAACATAAACAGGGTGTGGGTTTAAGTTACTTAAGGATTCAACAGACAATTTCTTGAATGCTGAATACATGTACTCGCGAGCACCTGGATAGGTATCAATTGAGTATTGATCGGCTTGGTACTCGTTGTGACGTGAGAATGAGTTGTTAATCAAACCAAGCACAGTTGATACCGGTGTGAAGAGCATGAAGAAAGCGATCATTGATAGATGGAAGCTTGGAGTATCGGATCCAAGCGCCTTAGAAAGGTTTGGATTACTGAGTAACCAACCCATCAAAGAGAAGATAACTAGAGTTTGCACATTACTGAAGGCAAACATTGTGTAAATATGCTTGCGCTTGTAGTGACCAACCTCGTGGGCAAGAACTGCAACTGTTTCTTTGGTTGTTAGCTTTTCGATCAAGGTGTCATACAAGCCAATGATTTTTACTTTGCCCATGCCAGAGAAAAATGCATTCAACTTTGTGGAACGCTTTGAAGCATCCATCTCCCACAATTTTGATAATGGAAAACCTTGAGATTGGCAGTAAGCCTCAACTTCCGAACGAAGTTCACCTTCTGGCAGTGGCTTTAACTTGTTAAACATTGGCAAGAAGATTCGAGTTCCAAAAACAAACATGAACAAGGTAATGGCAGAGACTGCCAGCCAACCGACAAGCCAGAATGTTGATTGCAGAGATTGGTAAATCCATGCGATCAGCGCAATAACTGGAAGTCCGAGTGCAACACTCAGAAGCAGTTGCTTGATTGTGTCCATAACAAACAATTTCTTGGTTGTCTTGTTAAAGCCGTATTTCTCTTCGATTACAAAGGTTGAGTAATAGGAAATAGGAAGATTTCCGATCATCGAAACAAGTATCAAGACCCCAAAAAAGATAACGGTGACAAGCAAATCACTGCTGTATCGATCCCGAATCACCTGATCTAGCCAAGCAAACCAGCCCAAAATGATGGCTGAAAGCATTATTACAGTGGTTATTACAGAGGTCAGAGCCTCCACCTTGTATTTGGCTGTGCCGTATTCCAGAGATTTTGCATACTCATCTGGATTATAGATCTCTGCTGCAACACCTGTCAGAGCAACGTTCTTATTGCTTTCATTGAGGAAATCAATGACTCGCCCTGCGGCGAAATCAATCAGAATAAAGGTAACGATTCCTAGAAGTAATAATTCAGCTGTAGTCATTGCTTATCCTTTCAATACGGCGCTAAGTGCGATTTCAACCATTGCATTTAGTGACTTTTCACGTTGTTCTGATGGCATAGATTCGTGAGTGATGATGTGGTCCGAAACTGTTAACACTGCAAGAGCGCGACGTTGTTTTCGTGCTGCAATGGAATACAGAGCATTAGCTTCCATCTCGACACCAAGTACGCCGTGCTGAATTAACTTTTGCGCAGAATCTGTTTCATCGTAGAAGTAATCCATTGAAGCAATACCACCGATGTGAACATTGGGATTTCCCTTAGATGCTTCATATGCAGCGAGCAGTAGTTGGAAATCTGCATGAGGTGCGAAATCTAAGTTGTTAGTAAAACGACGATTGATGTTTGAATCTGTGGACGCCGTCATAGCAAGGATGACATCGCCGATCTTTGTCTTTTCCAACAATCCGCCACATGTTCCAATTCGTATTGCTACCTGAACATCGTATTCATTAAAAAGTTCAGTTGCATAAATTGAAATAGATGGCAGACCCATGCCGGTTCCCATGACAGAAACTCGTTCACCTTTATATGTTCCGGTGAATCCAAACATGTTACGCACTGCGTTAAATTGCGTGACATTTTCTAAATAGTTATCTGCAATCCACTTAGCGCGCAGTGGGTCGCCTGGTAGAAGGATGCGATCGGCAATGTCGCCCTTTTTTGCCGAGATATGTGGTGTGCTCATGAAGGGAGCCAACCACACCTAGCCCTGCCAAATGGGCACTTTGGACGATGAATTTAGGCTCATTTTTGCCTCAGAAAGGGGTAAAAAAGGGGTATTTAGCTCAGTCTCCAACACGCCCGGGGTTCCAAAAGAGGGGATTTGGGGGTTATCCGGGGGCCAGGAGGAGTAAAAGCACGGATTTGCCTCGCGTGAGCGGGTTGGGTTACCCTTCGCGTCTGCTCTTTTTTAGAGCTTCTTTGCTTGCGTTGGTAAACAAGTTGCAAAACTTTTTACAGAACATATGCGAATCGGGTGCAACACACCCGACCGCGTGGGTCGGCAAATAAGCGTGAATAAAGATCAGTAACGAAGTTACGAATGGAGATGAAGTGCCAACAATTCAACAGCTAGTTCGTCGTGGTCGTGCAGAAAAGACTACGAAGACAAGCACACCTGCACTTAAGGGTTCGCCACAACGACGCGGTGTTTGCACACGCGTTTATACAACAACCCCTAAGAAACCAAACTCTGCTCTTCGCAAGGTTGCACGTGTACGTCTTACTAGTGGCATGGAAGTCACTGCATACATTCCAGGTG
>NZ_JBIILI010000007.1:0-38689 GCF_044232745.1 Candidatus Planktophila sp.
ACATCTTTCAGGCCACCGTCAGTTGAATCTCCACGCCAAATGCGAAGTTTAATATTGCGCGCCATTAGTTGGAACCGCCTTTCGCAATTTCTTCCGGTGTCATGTATTTCTCCAGCTCATGAATATCAAAGAGGTCGAAGAGTTCTTTAGGAATCGTTGGCAATACTTGTTCGCGGATATTTACCTGATTGCCATCAAAGGAAGAAATGTTGTTTATCTGGCGCCACTTATTATCCATACCCGGGAAGTCATCACGAGTGTGACCTCCGCGAGATTCTTCACGATTGATCGCTGATTTTGCTGTTGATTCGGCAACTAACAACATGTTGTCTAAATCAAAAGCTAAGTGGAAACCTGGGTTGAACTTACGTCCACCACTAACAGAAACATTTGCACTGCGCTTTCTAATTTCTGCAATCTTAGCGATTGCTTCCTTTAGTTCGCTACCTGTTCGAATAATTCCGACAAGGTTGTGTGTAATTTCCTGAAGCTCGGCGTGAAGTGAATATGAGTTTTCGCCACCTTCGCGATCAAATGGTGCCTGGATCTTGCTAGCTGCTGCAGTAATTGCTGCTTGGCTTACAGGATTTGCGCCATTCTTCTTAACGTAATCGACCGCGCCAACTCCTGCGCGACGACCAAATACCAAAAGATCAGTTAATGAGTTTCCACCCAAACGGTTCGAACCGTGCATGCCACCAGCAACTTCGCCGGCTGCAAATAAGCCCGGAACCCCTACCGCTGCTGCAGTATCTGGCTCAACTTCAACGCCACCCATGACGTAGTGACAGGTTGGGCCAACTTCCATTGCTTCCTTAGTTATGTCTACGCCAGCAAGTTCGTAGAACTGATGCCACATAGATGGCAAGCGCTTTTTGATTAATTCTGCTGGCAAACGCTTTGAAACATCTAGGAAAACTCCGCCATGTTCTGTTCCGCGTCCTGCTTTTACTTCGCTATTAATCGCACGCGCAACTTCATCGCGCGGCAATAGCTCAGGCGGACGACGGTTATTGTCCTGATCCTCGTACCAGCGATCAGCTTCTGCTTCATTGTCTGCGTACTTATCTTTGAATACATCTGGAATGTACTTGAACATAAATCGCTCGCCAAGGTTGTTTGTAAGAACTCCACCTTCACCACGAACAGATTCAGTTACCAAAATTCCTCGAACAGAAGGTGGCCATACCATTCCTGTTGGGTGGAACTGTAAGAACTCCATGTCAACCAGGTTTGCACCAGCCTTTAATGCAAGTGCATGTCCGTCGCCAGTACCTTCCCACGAGTTAGAAGTAATTTTGAAAGTTTTTCCAACTCCGCCAGTTGCAATTACAACTGCGGGAGCTTCAAACAAAACTTCTTCGCCAGATTCGCGCCAGTATCCATAAGCGCCAGAAATCTTTCCATTTTCTTTAAGGATGTCAGTGATAGTTAATTCGGCGAAAACTTTAATTCCACTTTCCATATCACCGGTTTCGCGACCATCTTTTTGTTGCAACTGAACAATCTTTTGTTGCATCGTGCGAATTAGTTCTAATCCTGTGCGGTCGCCAACGTGAGCAAGGCGTGGGTATTCATGCCCACCAAAGTTACGTTGTGAAATTTTTCCTTCTTTAGTGCGATCAAAAAGCGCGCCCCATGTTTCAAGCTCCCAAATGCGATCTGGCGCTTCCTTTGCATGCAGTTCGGCCATGCGGAAATGGTTGAGGAATTTGCCGCCGCGCATAGTGTCGCGAAAGTGCACCATCCAACTATCTTTGTCATTAACGTTTCCCATTGATGCAGCAGCGCCACCTTCTGCCATAACGGTGTGGGCCTTACCAAATAGGGATTTGCAGATGATTGCTACGCGTAGCCCTGATTCGCGAGCTTCTACAGCAGCACGTAATCCAGCACCTCCGGCACCGATTACAAGGACATCGTATGAATGGCTTTCTAGTGTCATAGTCGATTTCCCTTTAGAAGAAGTAGAAGTTAGTCCATGCGCCGGTTGCAACTTGGCGAACATAGATATCGGCGAAGGCAACAGCAGCTAGTGAAAACCAGGCAAACTGTTGATGTTTTGTATTAAGAACAGAAACTGTTGTCCACATCTTGTATCGAACTGGGTGTTTTGAGAAATGCTTTAAACGACCACCAACAGTGTGACGGCAGGTATGGCACGACAATGAGTAAAACCACAACAAGCCAGAGCTAGCGAAAAGTACAAGTGAACCAACGCTTAGGTGTCCCCATTGTCCTTCAACATTTTTCAGCGAAATGATTGCGTCGTAGGTAAGGAAAACGTTAAACACCAATCCCGCATAGAAAAAGTAACGGTGAATATTTTGACCGACTAAAGGAAGTCGGGTTTCGCCTGTGTATTTCTTGTGAGGTTCTGCAACACCACATGCTGGTGGAGAGAACCAGAATGAACGGTAATACGCCTTGCGGTAGTAGTAACAGGTCATTCGGAAACCAAGTGGGAAGATCAAAATAATTAAGGCTGGTGATAATGCGAAGTTAAAGATTTCTGCACTAACTGGTGTGAAGCCAAAAACCGTTGCTTCAGGTACGCACGCTTCGGACAAACATGGTGAATAAAAAGGTGAGATCAGGTGATCTTTGTAGTAGTTGTCGCCTTCGAACGCACGGAAGGTTGCATAAATAACAAAAGAGAAAAGAACTCCAAAAGTTAGAAGTGGTTGCAACCACCACTTATCTGTGCGAAGTGTGCGCTCTTTTATCTTTGCGCGCGTTGGTGAAAAGACACCTGACATGTACAACTCCCCTGGTGTAAGTCCGTTTGTTGCTAGGGGCTAAGTCTGCTCCCGACATGAAAAAGTGGCTAGGTAAATACGCGCTTACGCGGTATGAACTCAGCCACAACTTCACAAAAATGGCGGAGGGCGTGGGATTTGAACCCACGAAACTTTCGTTTGCCGGTTTTCAAGACCGGTGCACTCGGCCGCTATGCGAGCCCTCCGTGGGAGAGATTACCTGAATTTAGCCCTAGCCAAAAATCGGCCAGTAATTAAGCGGGAAGATCCAAGAGTTGTTCGATGATCTTTGCGACTCCATCGGCCGTACATGGTTCTGCCACATCTTTTGCGAATAATGGCGCATCTGGGTGCCCATCTGACATTGCATATGAACGAGCTGCCCATGCAAGCATTGAAAAGTCATTGGGATTGTCGCCGAAAGACACACAATCATCGGCGGTGATCCCGAGTCGCCCTGCCATCATTGCAAGTGAGGTGCCCTTTGAAATATTGAGCGCTGAAATTTCAATAAGTGAATCTTTTGATGTTGAGTGGGTAACAGTTACAAGATCTTGTACTTCTCTATGTGCAACCTCAACCATTTGATCTGATGTGAATTCGTGATTGCTGCATCTACCTAAAATCTTTAAAGCTGGGCGCTTGATTGCATCTTCAATTTTTTCCACACCGACATCATCCATCCCAATATCCCATTTGGGAACATAGGCAATTTCACGGTGATAGTGATCGTTGGATTCGACAGCAAATGACATCTCAGGCATTGCAATTCGCATACGTCTGACGACTTCTAATTGATCCTCAATTGAAATCATCCATTCTTCAAGAACCGCGTCATTCATTAAGTCATACAGCATTGCGCCGTTACAACAAATTGCAGAACCAAAACCAAATGCGTCTCGGATTTCACCCATCCACCGAGGTGGACGTCCTGTTACAAAGAAAACATGGACACCAAGATCTCGCGCCCTAGTAAAAACATCAATCGTGCGCTGTGAAATTACACCTTTATGCGAAACGATTGTTCCATCTAAATCTGTTGCAATTAATTTAGGGCGTTTGTTCACACCAGCTCAAATCGTGTCACGCCTAAGAAAGGTTGCAGCGCCGCAGGAACATTTACTGTTCCATCTACATTTTGGTGATTCTCTAAAATCGCAACAATCATGCGCGGAATTGCAACTAATGTGCCGTTAAGTGTTGCAACCGCTTTAGTGCCATCGGCATCCTTAAAGCGAATATTTAAGCGTCGGGCCTGAAACTCTGCACAGTTAGAGGTGCTCGTGACTTCACGGTAAGCGTTTTGTGTGGGAATCCACGCCTCAATATCAAACTTACGGTTTGCGCTAGATCCTAGATCTCCTGATGCGACATCGATGACACGGTATGGGATCTCCATTGCGTTGAGGAAATCTTTTTCCCATTGCAATAAACGTTTATGTTCTTCTTTAGCGTGATCTGGGTGGCAGAAAGAAAACATTTCGACTTTATCGAATTGGTGAACGCGAATAATTCCGCGGGTGTCTTTTCCGTATGTACCAGCTTCACGGCGGAAACATGACGAATAACCGGCGTAACGGATTGGTAGTTTGTCAGCTGGTAAGACTTCATCCATGTGCATTGCAGCCAATGGGACTTCAGATGTACCAACTAGATATACATCATCTTTTTCAAGGTGATAGACATTTTCTGCTGCTTGTCCTAAAAAGCCAGTACCTTCCATTGCAGCAGGATTTACAAGTACTGGTGGAATTACCGGAGTAAAGCCAGCTTTATTTGCAGATGAAATTGCATAATTAACAAGTGCAAATTCCAGCATCGCACCAACGCCTGTTAAATAGTAAGAACGTGAACCTGCAACCTTGGCACCACGTTCGGTGTCAATCGCGCCCAGTAATTTACCTAGTTCGACATGGTCTTTTGGTTCAAAATCAAATGTACGCGGTGTGCCAACATGTTCGATAACAACAAAATCTGCTTCTGAACCAATCGGCGCTTCTGGATCCAAAATGTTTGATAGCTGCATAATCAATTGTTTTGCTTGTTCTTCTACTTCTGCGCGCTGTGAATCGGCTTCTTTTACCTTTGCAGCTAGCTCTTTGGCATTTTCTAACAACGCTGCTTTTCCCGCGCCACTTGCGGCACCAACTGATTTAGACAAAACGTTTTGTTCTGCGCGTAACGTTTCAAACTTTTCTAGCGCTGCGCGTCGAATGTCATCAATTGCTAAAACTTTATCAACGATAGTTACATCTTCCCCACGCCCTTTTTGTGATGCACGTATCGCATCAGGGTGTTCGCGTAGGTACTTTATGTCGATCATTTACTTGCCTTTTCTCGTGGGTATGAGCCAAGAAATCTGATGTCTTCGCAGATTGCTCGAAGGCTTTCTACTGCCTCCTTCACAGGTGCATCTGCGATGTGACCTTCGGCGTCAATAATGAAATGGTAATGGCCAAGGGATGTTCCGGTTGGACGTGACTGAATAAAAGTTAAGTTAACTTCGCGCTTGGCGAACTCAGTCAAGATATCGAGCAACGCACCAGCGTGATCGACTCCGATAAAGACTGCCAAGGATGTGCGGTCCCAGCCCGTGTTTTTCGGGATCGAACCTGGTTTTGCAACCACAATAAATCTAGTAACAGCTCCGGGGTTATCACCAATGTTGTCTGCAATAACGCGTAATCCATAGTGCGCAGCTGCAACCGGTGCTGCGATTGCTGCATCAAATTCTCCGCGTGCAATTGCCTCTGCTGCTGCTGCCGTTGATGCCGTAGAAATTAATTCTGCATCTGGATAATTAGTGGCAACATAGTTGCGACACTGTGCTTCGGCATGTGGGTGCGTAGCGATTCGTAATATCTCTTTTTCATCACCTTTGATCATTAATGCAAATGAAACAGGCAAGGTAACTTCACCAACAATTGCTAAAGGTTCGCCTGTTGCTAGCTCATCAAGAGTGCGTGCGACAACGCCTTCGACTGAGTTTTCAATTGGTACTAGCGCAAAGTGGGCTTTACCAAGACGGACCGCATCCAGAGCAGCGGTGACGTTGGCATATGGCATAAGGCGATCATTAGAAGAAGTGATCTTTTTAAGAGCCGCCTCTGTAAATGTTCCCTTGGGACCGAGATAGGCGTATGTACTCACTTACTAATTGTACCCGAGTACCGACCTTGCATATGACGGGGTATTGGTAATCAAGACATCGACACCATTATCAGCGCAAAAGTGCATATCGTCGGCATCATCAACGGTCCATATAAAGAGATTGCGTGGATCTTGATTTAACTGTGGTTTATTTCTAAATGCTGTGATTCCGGGGCCGATTGATTGTGCCGACGTAAACCTCCGCATTGCAAATGAAAAAGTATCGTGCAGTAAAGCAACAGTCTTTTGATTAGGATCGATCTTTCTTATATTTTCTAAAGCGAGCCAGGAAAATGACATGACATGAATATCTGCAACGTGTTTCTCTTGCGCAAGTAAGCGCATTACCTTTTTTTCAACCGCACTTGCCGACGGGACTGGGTGCTTAGTTTCGATTGCTAGGTCTTTTTTATTATCGCGAGCGAGAATTAATAATTCTTCCAATGTAATCGCTTGCGCATAATGTGACTTGATTTCCTTGAAAGTTGAGTCTGCGATCCGCGCCGAATTACCGGCAACCCGTTGCATATCTGCGTCATGCCACAAAACCAACTGGTTATCTTTGGTTAAGCGAACATCACATTCAAAACCATCGGCACCATCATCAATGGCAGCCTTGTAGGCAGCCATTGTTAACTCAGGATGCTCGATCGAGGATCCGCGGTGCGCGTAGATCTTCATCTTTGAAGGTTACACCGTTAGGCTTACATCATGAGCGCGCACTTCTTTGAAACCTCTGCGCGTTCGGCTATCGGTTTGGTTCGCCAAGGTAATGAAGATTCGGCATTTACTTCTGCCCAATTAATTGCAGTCGCCGACGGAATGGGTGGCCATGCTGCAGGTGAGGTCGCATCCCGTATCGCGGTACAAGTTTTAGAAAAACTGGCACCAACACTAACCGCAGCTGAAATCGATGATGATTCTGTGGAAGATTTATTAATGCACTCTCTACATAGTATTGATCTAGAAATTGCCGCGGTGGCAGATGAAGAAATTGAAAAACGCGGCATGGGTACCACATTGACCGCATTGCTGATTCGCAACGACCGAATTGCTTTATTACATGTTGGTGATTCACGGTGTTATCGGTTGCGTGGCAACACTTTGGAACAACTCAGTAACGATCACACCGTTATCCAAGAATTGTTGGATCAAGGTGCGATTTCTGAGGCAGAGGCTGCGGAGCACCCTCAACGTTCGATGTTGACTCAGGCCTTACGCGGAGATGGCGATGTGACACCCGTTTTGCAAATGTACGAGGTTAAAAAAGGTGATCGCTATTTACTGTGTTCTGATGGTTTGTCTGGTGTTTTGACGGATAAAGAGATCAAAGTTGGCTTAAAGAAATCTGATAAAGCGGATGCAGTTAAGTTCTTAAATGATGCAACATATATAAACGGCGCACCTGATAATGTCACCATCCTGATCGCTGATATTTCTGATACATCAACGACTCAATCAATTCTGTTAGGGGCAGCTCATGATTAATGTGTTGCTCGGTGGGCGCTACAAAATTGGCGAAATGATTGGCACCGGCGGAATGGCTGATGTGTATGTCGCACAAGACACTCGCCTTGCACGCCAAGTTGCGGTCAAAGTTTTGCGCAGCGATTTAGCGCGAGATCCATCCTTTGTTGCCCGTTTTCGAAAAGAAGCACTCGCTGCTGCGGGTCTTAACCATCCCGGAATTGTTGCTGTCTATGACTCGGGTGAAGAACCAGCGCCATACATTGTGATGGAATTAATTTCCGGACACACTCTTCGAGAATTAATTCATAAAGGTGAACGTGTTCCGTTAAAACGCGCGCTTGAAATTGGTGAAGGCATTTTGGCAGCGCTCGAATATTCACATCACAGTGGAATTGTGCACCGAGATATTAAACCTGCAAATATCATGATTACGGATCATGGCGATGTAAAGGTGATGGATTTTGGAATCGCACGCGCGCTTGCCGATTTAGGTGCAACATTAACAAGTACCTGGAATGTAGTCGGCACTGCGCAATATCTCTCACCAGAACAAGCACTTGGCGAAATGGCTGATCTTCGAAGTGATATTTATTCGACTGGTTGTTTGCTTTACGAAGTATTGACAGGACAACCACCATTTACAGGTGAAACTCCGGTTGCAATTGCATACCAACATGTTTCAGGTAATTTAATTACTCCAAGCAAAATTGTTGCTGACCTACCTACGGGTATTGATACCTTGTTAACAATCGCTTTGGCTAAAAACCCTGATGACCGATATCAGTCCGCTGGATTAATGTTGGATGATTTATACAAGATAAAAGCTGGCCAAGTTGTAACAACAAAAATCGCGAAAGCTCCCATTTCGCGACGTAAGGTATTGATTGGAGCAATCAGTGGTGTAGCGGCTATTGGCGTGCTTGCAGCTGGCTTGTTCTTGACCAAGCCAAGCGTAGATCCTGCAGGATTGCCGCAGTTGCCCAATGTTGTTGGATTAACTCAAGCCGAAGCCGAAGCTTTGTTAGGTGATTATGTTGTCACTATTACTCGCGCACACGATGGTCGGATTCCAAAGGATCGCGTTGCTAGCCAGCTTCCACTTGCAACCGTTCGGGCACAAAAGGGTTCAGGTGTTGTACTAACGATTTCAGATGGGCCTGGAGATTCAATTGTTCCAATTGATTTAGTGGGATTGTCACTAATAGATGCACGTACCGCTTTATCTGCTGTTGGTTTATTGATATCCGCTACTGAAGCGGTTCCATCGGATGAAGCGCAAGGAACAGTTTTAAAGGTGACACCAGAACCTGGTTCAACAATCACAGCTGGTAGTGGAGTTGTGTTGCAAATTGCAAGCGGTCAGGTGTTGGTTCCATCGTTGATTGGAACTGATGCGCTTCAAGCTAAAACTCTTTTGGTGCAGGCAGGTTTCTTGGTCAATGAAGTCTTTGGTTATGACGCAAATCAAACGATTGGTGTTGTTATTCGACAAGCACCAGATGCTGGAACAACACAAACAATTGGTAAATCAGTAACAATTACAATTAATAAAGCGCCCTAGATTTACCTAGCGAATATTTAATTGCTGGTGCCAACAACTGGAGATAAGCCAACTGCGCGTTCGCGAGCGCCTTTATCTCCACACATCACTAACCAGTTAGCAAGCATCTGGTGTCCGTGCTCAGTTAAAACAGATTCTGGGTGAAACTGCACACCTTGTATCGGCAATGAAGTGTGTTGCATCGACATAACCAATCCTGAATCAGTTGATCCTGTTATGTGCAATGTGTTTGGCACAGAATCTTTTTCAACACACAACGAGTGATATCGAGTTGCAGTAAATGGTGATGGTAAATCTGACAAGACACCTTCTTGTTTGTGATACACAAGTGAAGTTTTTCCATGAAGTAATTCGGGTGCTCGCGAAACAGTTGCTCCAAATGCAACACCGATTGCTTGATGACCTAGGCAAACACCAAACAATGGAATCGAATGTTCGGCGCAGTACTTAATCATCGCTACTGATACCCCCGCTTTTTCAGGAGTTCCGGGTCCGGGAGAAACAAGGACACCGTCATACTTACCCGCTTCATCAGCTGCCACAGCATCATTTCGAACGACGGTGCATTCAGCTCCTAATTGCTGCAGGTACTGCACCAAATTAAAGACAAAGGAGTCGTAGTTGTCGATGACGAGGATCTTGGTGGCCATAGGAGCATTCTGTCTCATGGTGTATCTTTCGCGTATGCCTAAATCAAAGCTACGTAAAAAGGTCGCTGAGCAACGCGCTCATATTCAAGAGGTTGATGTCCAGACGCCTCATGCACCATTGGAAAGCCCACGCTGGCTTGCTCCAACAATGGTCGCGGCCTTCTTAATCGGCTTGTTCTGGATTGTGGTCTTCTATGTGACCCAAACCGAGTATCCAGTTCCTGGAATTGGTGCCTGGAACATGATTATTGGTTTTGGTTTTATCGGCGCTGGCTTTTCACTCGCCACCCGCTGGCGCTAATACCTTCTAATTACACCGTTGTAATTCGATCCACAGTGTGGGTAAAACCTGTGGATAACTTATTTCCTAGCCATTACAAGCTGGGCTGCTGCTACCCCGCCGATTAATCCACCTAGGTGTGCGCGCCAATCAACCCCGCCCATTGCAAAGCCGATGACAAAGTTGATTCCAATAATTACAACTATGGATCGAATATCGGCGCCTATTTTTGTGCCAACAATTGCAAATGCACCAAATAATCCAAAGATCGCACCAGATGCACCAACCGAGTAGCTATAAGCGGATGCAAAGTATGCAGAAGCTAGAGAGCCAGTAAGTAGTGAAACAAAGAAAACAATTAATAGTTTACGTGGACCAAAAGCTGCCTCTATTGGATTTCCTAAAACCATCAGCGAATACATATTAAAACCAAGGTGTAGTAAACCTGCGTGAGTTAATGCAACAGTTACTAATCGATACCACTCGTTTGAGCTTTTTATGTAATCGAGATTAGGAAGTACAAGATGTTGTTCGATTGATGGAACAACCAACTGCACAAGGTAAGCCGCGCAGATTACTGCGATTAATGAGTAAGTGGCAGAACGCTTAAGCAACTGTAACGCTGTTGATCGTGATGTCAGTTGCTGGCTTGTCCTGTGCGCCAGTCTTTGCTGTTGCAATAGCATCAACTACTGCCTGGCTTGCAGAATCCTTTACTTCACCAAAGATGCTGTGCTTGCGGTTTAACCAGGTAGTTGGCGCAACGGTAATAAAGAATTGTGAACCATTTGTTCCTGGTCCTGAGTTTGCCATCGCAAGAATGTATGGGCGATCAAATGTTAGTTCGCCGTGGAACTCATCTGCGAAACGGTAACCAGGTCCGCCAGTTCCGCGACCAAGTGGATCTCCACCTTGAATCATGAAACCGTCGATGACGCGATGAAAAATTGTGCCGTCATACAACTTTGCAGTTGACTTATCGCCAGTGCGTGGATCGGTCCATTCCTTTGCACCGGTTGCTAACTCAACAAAGTTTGCAACTGTCTTTGGTGCATGGTTTGGGAAAAGTTCAATAACGATGTCACCTAGTGATGTGTGCAGAGTTGCTGTTGATGACATGGTTTTCTCTTTTCTTATCGATGGTGTTGGTGCGGTGAAATCAAACTGTGTGGAGACCAGGGGAATCGAACCCCTAACCCCCGCCTTGCAAAGGCGGTGCTCTACCAATTGAGCTAGGTCCCCGTATTAGAACGGGTGGGCCCAGGTGGACTTGAACCACCGACCTCTTCCTTATCAGGGAAGCGCTCTAACCAGGCTGAGCTATGGGCCCGCAACAAGATTTCTCTTTATTGCAGAAGCGCAAGATTACCTTGAACTTCACTAACTCCCAAAACGAGCGTTAGCGCCAATTACTCAGGATGCGAACCATACTAACTTTTCGCTGAAATCTCATCTTCGCCGTTTTTGGTGACAGATAACAGGCTCACACCTTCATCAAGGTTCACCAAGCGCACACCCATGCTGTCTCGTCCGGTCTGGCGGACTTCGGCTGCAGGGGTTCTCATGACAGTTCCAGCTGAAGTAATAGCAAGTACTTCATCCTCATCACGTAACACCAATGCGCTAACAAGGGAGCCGCGTGAATTCTCATCTATTTTTGCCGCTTTAATACCGATGCCACCACGACCCTGCAAGCGATACTCATCGATTGGTGTTTTCTTTCCATAGCCGCCATCGGTAGCTGTAAATACAAATGAATCCTTAGCAAGATCTGCATTAACCCGCGCCATAGTCAGCAAGTTGTCATCTGCGCGGAACTTCATTCCGATAACACCACTTGTTGATCGACCCATTGATCGCAGTGATTCGTCATCTGCGGTAAATCGCAAGGACATTCCTTTTGTCGATACCAATAACAATTCATCATCGGAATTAATCAATGATGCAGAGACAACTTCATCACCAGGTTTTAGGGTAATTGCAATTAAACCGCCGGTTCTAGGTGAGTCGTATTCAACCAATGGTGTCTTCTTCACTAATCCATTGCGGGTGGCAAGAACTAAGAATGGTGAAATTGTGTAATCCTTCAATGACAAAACTTCGGCGATTTTTTCATCTGGTTTAAAGGCCATTAAGTTTGCAACATGTTGGCCTCGTGCATCACGTCCTGCATCAGGTAGTTCGTGAACCTTTGAACGGTAGACGCGACCTTGGTTAGTAAAGAACAACAACCAATCATGGGTTGATGCAACAAAGAAATGATCAACAACATCATCTTCTTTTAACGCCGCACCTTTTACTCCGCGACCACCACGGCGTTGTGATCGATAAAGATCAGCCATGGTGCGTTTTGAATACCCACCACGAGTAATAGTTACAACAACATCTTGATCTGGGATTAAATCTTCGGCGCTGAAATCGCCTTCACTTGCCACAATTTGTGTGCGGCGATCATCGCCATACTTTGCGACTAATTCTGAAAGCTCTGTCTTTACAATTTCGCGTTGTCTTTCTGGACTTACAAGAATCTTGTTAAGTTCAACAATGTCAGCCATGAGACCGTCATATTCATCATTGATCTTTTGACGCTCCAAAGCAGCGATACGACGCAGCTGCATATCCAAAATAGCATTAGCTTGAATTTCATCAACACTGAGCAGTTTCATTAAACCTGTACGGGCTTCTTCGGGGGTGGTTGATGCGCGAATTAATGCAATTACCGCATCTAATGCATCAAGTGCTTTTAGGTAGCCCTGCAAAATATGTGCGCGTTTTTCTTTTTCAGCCAAACGATATTTAGTGCGGCGAACAATCACTTCGATTTGGTGTTCGATGTAGTAACGAATAAATTCATCGAGACGTAATGTGCGAGGCACGCCATCAACAAGTGCCAACATATTGGCACCGAATGTGTCTTGTAACTGTGTTTGTTTGTATAGGTTATTTAAGACAACCTTTGGAATTGCAGATTGTTGCAAGACGATAACAAGGCGTTGACCTAAACGTTCGTTACCTTCATCGCGAACATCTGCGATGCCTTTAATCTTTCCATCTTTAACAAGCTCTGCAATTTTTAGCGCTAGATTGTCTGGGTTTACTTGGTATGGAAGTTCAGAAATTACAAGACAGGTGCGCTTGTTGATTTCTTCGACCTGAACAACTGCGCGCATAGTGATTGATCCGCGACCTGTGCGATACGCCTCTTCGATTCCGGTACGTCCAACAATTAAAGCTTTTGTGGGAAAGTCTGGACCTTTAACAATCTTGATTAATTCATTCAGTAACTCTTCTTGTTTCATCTCTGGGCGTTCAAGAGAGTAAATAACAGCTTCGCCAATTTCGCGCAGGTTGTGCGGTGGAATATTTGTTGCCATTCCGACCGCAATACCGGCAGAACCATTAACTAAAAGATTTGGTAAACGGCTTGGTAGGACTGTTGGTTCTTGTGAACGGCCGTCGTAGTTTGGGATGAAATTAACTGTGTCTTCATCGATATCCCGCATCATCTCCATCGCAAGTGAAGACAAACGAGCTTCGGTGTAACGCATGGCAGCTGCTGGATCGTTTCCAGGAGAGCCGAAGTTTCCGTTTCCATCGATCAATAGGTATCGCAGTGACCAATGCTGGGCTAGGCGTACGACAGAGTCGTAAATAGCGGTGTCACCGTGTGGGTGGTAATTACCCATGACATCACCAACGATGCGCGAAGATTTGTAATAACCCTTATCTGGTCGATAACCAGCGTCATACATTGCATACAAAACGCGGCGATGAACAGGTTTTAAACCGTCGCGGACATCGGGTAATGCGCGACCGACAATAACTGACATTGCATAGTCAAGATACGAACGAGCCATTTCAACTTGAAGATCAACTGTTTCGATCTTGTCAAAGTTTTCCAGGTTGTTTGGGTTTAATTCATCCATTAGATATCCAAGAACCTAACATCTTTAGCGTTACGTTGAATAAACGCACGACGCTTTTCAACATCTTCGCCCATTAGTACTGAAAATAAATCATCTGCCGCAGCAGCATCATCTAATGTGACCCGAACCAAGACGCGGTGCTCTGGATCCATGGTTGTATCCCAAAGTTCTTTTGCTGGCATTTCACCCAAACCTTTGAAGCGTTGGATTCCATCATCTTTCGGAAGACGTTTTCCAGCAGCGACACCAAGTTCGATCATGCCATCTCGCTCGCGATCACTAAATGCGTATTCGACCGGTTCTTTACCGGCCCATTTAAGTTTGTACAGTGGTGGTTGAGCAAAGTACACATACCCTTGTTCGATTAATGGGCGCATAAAACGGAATAACAAAGTTAAAAGTAGTGTGCGAATGTGTTGTCCGTCGACGTCAGCATCTGCCATCAAAATGATCTTGTGGTAGCGCAACTTCTCGATATCAAAATCATCATGAACACCAGTACCAAGCGCTGTAATTAGGGCTTGAACTTCGTTGTTTTGTAGAACGCGGTCGATACGTGCTTTTTCAACATTCAAAATCTTTCCGCGGATTGGTAGCACTGCTTGGTTGCGTGAATCGCGACCACCTTTTGTGGAACCACCTGCAGAGTCACCTTCGACAATATAGAGCTCGCATTTTGCAGGATCGGTCCATTGGCAATCAGCTAACTTGCCCGGCATTCCGCGACCTTCTAACAATCCTTTTCGGTTGCGACTTAAGTCGCGGGCTTTGCGGGCTGCAACACGGGCTGCCGCTGCATCAATGCTTTTACGCACGATTTCCTTGCCTTCAGCAGGGTTTTGCTCAAACCAACTAGTTAACTCTTCATTAACAATTTTTTGCGTGAAGGTTTTTGCTTCTGAGTTACCAAGTTTTGTTTTTGTCTGACCTTCAAATTGTGGGTCTGCTAACTTAATAGAAACAATTGCTGTTAAACCTTCACGAACATCATCGCCAGTTAGGCGGTCTTCTTTCTTTTTAATAAATCCTTGTTCTTCGCCGAACTTATTAACAATCGATGTTAACGCGGTGCGGAAACCCTCTTCGTGAGAACCACCTTCGTGGGTATGAATTGTGTTTGCGAAGGTATAAACCGATTCAGAAAATCCAGCGTTCCATTGCATGGAAACTTCTAATGAAATCTTGTTCTTTTTATCTTCTGATGCAAAAGAGATAATTGATTTATGGGTTTCGCCACGAGTTGAATTGAGGTGCTTTACAAAATCTGCAATACCGCCATCGTATTCATAGCGAACTGTTAGCTGTTCACCTTTTTCATCAACATGTCCGTCACGCATATCTGTCAAAGTTAAAATCAAACCTTTGTTAAGAAATGCCATTTCGCGAAAACGTGTTGATAAGACTTCGAAAGAAAAATCTGTTGTCTCAAAGATTTCCTTTGACGGCCAGAATTGAACAGTGGTTCCGGATTGTGTTGATGCATCGCCTTTGCGTACCGGAGCTGTAGGAACGCCGAGTTTGTACTCTTGGTACCAAAAACTTCCGTCGCGCTGAACAATGACTGAAAGATCTGTACTAAGTGCGTTAACAACTGAAATACCAACACCGTGTAAGCCACCGGAAACTGAGTAACCACCATCGCCGAATTTTCCACCTGCGTGCAGAACTGTAAGCACAACTTCAAGTGCTGGCTTCTTTTCAACTGGGTGGATATCAACCGGGATTCCGCGGCCGTTGTCGATTACTTCGACCCCGCCGTTAGCCATAAGGGTTATGTTGATTTCAGTGCAATGTCCTGCCAGGGCTTCATCAACAGAGTTATCGACCACTTCATAAACCAGGTGGTGGAGGCCGCGTTCGCCGGTGGAGCCGATATACATTCCTGGGCGCTTGCGAACCGCCTCTAGGCCTTCTAGGACGGTGATGTTGCTGGCGTTATAGGAGCTCTCGGCCACGGCAACTCCTTTCCTAGACAATCGGTTAAATCGCCCGTGAGGGCTTATGGAGAGGATGGGCCTCTCGGAATGTCCTTATCCTAGTCATAAATGGCCTTAATAAATAGCCGAAAAAAGCCCTGTGGACGGGTATAGCCGAACTTTGAGCGTGGAGTTGAGGGGATCTAGTGGGCTCTAGTTAATAAAAGGCGGTTATGGCTAATTGTAGGTGTCGCGGGGGCCACGGGCGTTACGGATGGTGCGGACCCCTTTCTTCCACGTTGGGGTTTGAGGTCCAAAAATCACAAGCCGCTCGATGAGCACCCCTGTGGCATCTTTTTGAATCGTTTTTAAAAGATCATTGGAAATTAACTGCAGTTGTGTAGCCCATGCAGTGGATGAACTTTGAATTGTTAAGACATTATCTAATATTGAAATTGGTTGTGCGTGTTGAGAAATTTCATCACCAACAATTTTATTCCAATTAATAAATAGGTTTCCTTCAGCTAAACCTGAGTCCCAATCCCGATCTGAAATTAAATCATTGAGTACGCCGCTGATTAATTCTGGATCTCCTGGTTGTCCAAATCGAACAGTTGGTGCAGGTTTGTTTGGTTTTCTTGTAACGCTTGTTTTAAAAGAGGTGAAAAGATCTAGTGCTAAGTCTCGTTTTGTCACTAACTCTTTCCTTTCTTAACAACTCCTGGTGTTACATAAAATTTTTGAGTTAACAATTCTGCTGGTAAATCACTTTCCACCGCGGCGGTAATAAAAGTTTGTTCTGCTAATTGCATTGCTGACATTAATTGGATTCTACGTGATGTATCAAGTTCGGCAAAGACATCATCTAAAATTAAAATCGGTGAGGAACCTTCAAATTTTAAAAGATTGAAAGATCCAATACGTAGTGAGATTGCCATTGACCAGGATTCACCATGGCTGGCATACCCTTTTGCAGGAAACTCCCCAATTTGTAAATGGAGGTCGTCACGGTGTGGGCCGATTAAAGAAACACCCCGTTCGATCTCTTGATACGCAACCTCTTCTAAACGTTGTGTGAGTGCAACTGTGTTGTCATCAATGTTTTTAGTAACACCTTCGGTGCTGCATTTATAGGAAATGGATGCCGGTTTAACTTCATTAAGGTTTGCATAATTTTTGGCCACCCATGGGTTTAGAGCATCAATTAGCGCAATTCTTTCAGCTGTTAATTCAGCACCTAGTTTGATGAGTTGTTCATTCCAAGGGACAAGGGCGGCGGCTGATGTTCGTGTTTTTAACAACGCGTTACGTTGTTTAACTACACGTTCGTAATCAGCGATAACCCCTGCTAAACGTGGGGTGCGGGTAATAAGTAAACGATCTAGAAAATCACGGCGATTACCTGGTTCGCCACGTACAAGATCTAAATCCTCTGGTGAGAAATACACGATTTGGATTGCGCCTAACAGTTCACGTTGGCTGCGGGTTGGATTCCCGTTAATGCGTGCCCGGTTAGCTTTACTTGCATTGATCTCTAAATCAATCTGAAGTGTCCGATCCTCACGTTGTACTTCGGCGCGGATAATTGCTTGTTGGTTTCCCAGTGAAATAAGTGGAACGTTATTAGCAACCCGGTGTGAAGAAAGAAAAGCTAAATAGATAAGCGATTCGGCGATATTAGTTTTTCCGGAACCGTTGTCACCAATAAATGTAATTACTCCGGGTTCAAGTTCTAATTCCAACGAGTTGTATGAACGGAAGTTGGTTAAAGCCAACTTGTTAATACGCACTAGGTGTCCTTACTACAGATGTGGGATTTACGATGCGTAACGCATTGGCATTAACAAGTAGCGGTAGTTTTCAATTACTGCGCCATCTTTATCGCTCTTACCCATCAAAATTGCTGGTTTGTTGGAACCAGTAAATGAGATTTGAACAAATTTTGTTCCAACCGCATTTAAACCATCTGCAAGAAATGTTGGGTTAAATGCTATTGAGATCGCTTCGCCAGTTAACAAGATCTCTATTGCCTCTGTTGCTTGTGCTTCTTCGCCAGCACCTGCTTCAAGAGACAAGGTGTTGTTCGCAAAATCAAGACGTAGTGGAACGGTTTTGTCTGTAACTAGCGCAACACGGCGCACAGAGTCTAGAAGTGTGGCAACTTCGATTAGCGCTGTGGTTGTTACCTCTTGTGGGAGTAAGTGGCGGTATGGAGGGAATGTTCCATCCAACATGCGTGAAGTCATAGTTTTTCCATCGCCTGCAAAACCAGCTAAACGATCGTTACTTGTGTTGGGCGCGAAAGAAAGAGAAACATCTTTGGAACCAGTTAGTGATTTGGCGGCATCTGCAATTGTGCGAGCGCGTAATAACGCTGTTGTTGATGTGTTTGGTGCAGATGGTGTCCATTGAATTTCACGAACAGCTAAACGGTAGCGATCTGTCGCAGCAAAAGTGACTGTATCTTCATTAATTTCAACATGTACACCAGTCAGAGTTGGTAGTGAATCATCACGGCCTGCTGCGATTGCAACTTGTGCTACAGCTGTTGCAAAAGTATCGCTTGAAACAGTTCCTGTTGAATCTGGTAGGTCGGGCAAGTTTGGATATTCATCAACCGACAAGGTTGGTAATGTGAATTTTGCGCTGCCGCTAGTTACAGAAACGCGTGTTCCATCCAAAACAAAAGTAATTGGTTTGTTAGGTAAAGAGCGGGAAATCTCAGCAAGAAGTTTTCCTGGCACTAAAACTTTACCTGGTTCTTTAACATCCGCTGTAAAATGCGCTTTACTTGCTGTTTCTAAATCTGATGCTGATAAGAAAACTTCATCACCGGTTGCGTTAATAACTATTCCAAGAAGCTCGGTTTTAATAGGGCGAGTTGATAGAGAGCGGGAAACCCAGTTAACCCCATCGGTTAACGCTGATTGCTCGACTGTAAATTTCATTTCTATCCTCGACTCTTGTAGTTCATATGTGTATGTGTGGAAAGGTTATTCGCGTAACTGGATGTATGTATATAAAGGTAGTCGTAGTAACTAGAGCGGTTTTCTGTGGGTAAGTTACAAAAGCCCTGCTCGGTGCGGGGATTGGCTTTGTATAAGGTGTGAATAACTGGTGGAAAGATGTGGGTATAACTCTGCTTCATATCAACCACACCCTTCCTTCCAATCAATTCACCCGGGGTTATCCACGGTATTGCCCTAATTCTCCACAGTTATCCACATCTTGTCCCCAACTGGGGGTAAAGAGTGGCAATTCGGACATATAGCCCAAATCAACCGCGGCCTATCTAGTTTGCTGCTTAATTCTGGTGGTGAGCTCGTTGACCTGGTTATAGATCGAACGACGCTCAGCCATCAGTTGACGGATCTTTCTATCGGCGTGCATAACCGTTGTGTGGTCACGTCCACCAAATGTTTGGCCGATCTTCGGCAATGAAAGCTCTGTGAGCTCGCGGCATAAATACATCGCAATCTGGCGCGCATTTACTAATACGCGCGAACGGGATGTTCCACACAAATCATCAATTGTCAGACTGAAATAGGCAGCGGTTTGAGCCATGATGGTTGCGCCAGTGATTTCTGGATTAGATTCATTAGGAATCAAATCCTTTAAAACAATTTCAGCTAATAAAAGATCAACACTTTGGCGATTAAGGGAAGCAAAAGCTGTCACACGAATCAACGCACCCTCAAGCTCGCGGATGTTTGTTGAGATCTTGCTAGCAATATATTCCAGAACATCATCAGGAGCATTTAATTTATCCTGCGCTGCCTTCTTACGAAGAATTGCAATACGCGTTTCTAATTCAGGAGGTTGAATATCTGTAATCAAACCCCACTCAAACCGTGAACGTAGGCGATCTTCTAAGGTTGTTAACTGCTTTGGCGGGCGGTCACTTGAGATAACAATCTGTTTGTTCGCGTTATACAAAGTGTTAAAAGTGTGGAAGAACTCTTCCTGTGTGCGCTCTTTATTTTCCAAGAACTGAATATCATCAACAAGCAAAATATCTAGATCACGATAACGGCGCTGGAAAGCAGATGCCTTGTCATCACGAATCGAGTTAATAAAGTCATTTGTGAACTCTTCAGATGAAACATATTTAACACGCACATTGCCGTATAACTCTTGGGCATAGGCACCAATCGCGTGCAACAAGTGAGTCTTACCTAAACCCGATTCACCATAGATAAATAAAGGGTTGTAAGCCTTCGCGGGTGCTTCAGCAACAGCAACAGCAGCGGCATGCGCAAAACGATTTGATGCACCAATAACAAAAGTTTCAAAAATATAACGTGGGTTTAAAGTTGAAGTATCGGCAGATTTAGAGACAGGCGCATCGTCACGACCTGTGCCTGTTTTCGGAGCAACAAACTCAACTTCAACATCTTGGTTGGGGGTTGTGACTACTTCTAGCGATTCATCAACAGTTACAGCGATATTTGTTGCCGATCCAAGTTCGCGGGTTAAAACCTCACTAACAATTGTGCGCAAACGACTTTCTAAAACATCTTTTGCAAAAAGATTCGGAGCAGAAACTAACAAAGTTGTTTGGTTATCGTTATGCAAAAGCCCCAAAGGTTTTGTTAACTGTAAAAATGCTCGGTGTTGAGGGGCGTTGGTCGCAACCTCCTCAATAACTCGTCCCCAGAGCGTTGGTAGCTCAACCTCTATAACGCTCACCAGGGCCTCAATTCCTTAGAAAAACTCATCCACAGGGTTATCCACAGCCTGTGGTCTAAACCCCAGGTTGAGCCCTATAAAACCCTCCCAAAGCTATCTACCTGTGGAGGGGGAGTGAAAAGTAGAGCGATTTGGCAAAAAAAGCAACTGGTTATCCACAATCTGGACAAACACCCCCACAGTCATTGGCCAGTTTGACCCGCTTATCCCCAGACCTCTACCGTTACCTCCTTGCTTCCCCCGTATTTCTGGCCCGTAGTAGAAGTTCATTATTAGGAGTTTCAATGACAAAGCGCACCTTCCAACCAAACACACGCCGTCGTGCCAAGAAGCACGGTTTCCGTGCCCGTATGGCAACCCGTGCAGGCCGTGCAGTACTTGCTGCTCGTCGCGGCAAGGGTCGCGCCAAGCTTTCTGCATAAGGGTTCATAACAAATACCCGTGCTTGCAAAAAGCGCACGTCTTACTGAGAGCGCCGATTTCGCGCGTGCAACAAAGAGTGGTTTGAGAGCCTCAACCCAAAACTTTGTCGGATATCTCTACCCAACCAATCTGGATCAACCTGCTCGCGCAGGTTTAATCATCAGCAAAAATGTTGGCGGATCTGTAACCCGTCACCGAATTGCTCGCAAAATACGTCACACCTTCCGCGATGTTTACCCGCAGCTACCAACCGGTGGTTTGTTGGTAGTTAGGGCGCTAAATACTGCACACAGCGCAGATGCTGCACAAGAGGTGAAAAAGATTGTCGGGGAGCTTGTAAAAAAGTTTTCCGAGAAGGTTAATCAAAAGTGAGACACATACTGACAACACCTATCAAGGTGTATCAAAAATGGATCTCTCCAATGTTTGGACCACGTTGTAAGTATTACCCGTCATGTTCTTCATATGCTGTTACTGCAATTGAAACATACGGACTCAAAGGTGTTGCAATGAGCACTTGGCGTTTATTGCGTTGTAATCCATGGTCTCACGGTGGTGTTGATTATGTAGTTCCGAAAGAGAAGGTAGTCATTTAATGGATAGCATCCTAAACCCCTTATATATCGCTGTTTCTTGGGTTATTGTCACCATCCACAATTTACTAACCCCAATCTTTGGAACCGATAGCGGTGTCTCATGGTCACTAGCAATCATCGGTCTTGTGATTATTATTCGTATCATTTTAATTCCGCTTTTTGTAAAACAAATTAAATCCCAGCGTGCATTAACCGCCCTTCAACCACACATGAAGGAGATTCAAAAGAAGTACAAAGATGATCGTCAAAAGCAATCCGAAGAAATGATGAAGCTCTATAAAGAGCACAAGACAAACCCACTCGCTTCCTGTTTTCCAATTTTGGCACAGGCACCGATTTTCTTCGCACTCTTTACAGTTCTAAACGGAATTGGAAAAGTTCCAATCGATGCAAAGGGAGTCCTTACGACAGAGGATGGAATTAGTGCAGCACAAGCTGAGTTCTTTGGCGCTCCGATTTCACAAACCTTTTTAGGTTCAGATATCACCACTGTAAAACTTGTAACAATTATTCTCATTGCATTTATGTCATTAACAACATTTACAACCCAACGTCAATTAATGACAAAGGGAATGCCAAAGATGGACTCATCAAACAATATGATGTTGCAACAGCAAAAAATTATGTTGTACGCATTCCCAGTTATTTTTGCGATCACTGGTGTTAACTTTCCGGTCGGTGTTTTAATTTATTGGTCAACAACAAACTTGTGGACATGGGGGCAACAGTTCTATGTCATTAAACGAAACCCAACACCAGGTTCACCTGCATATGAAGAGCTTCAACGAAAACGCAATAAGAAAAGCGGAGTAGTAGAGGAACAAACCGAGAACACCAAGAACTCTGAGGGCACAACGATCGAAGAAAAAGGTCAGCGCCAACAGCCAAAAAAGAAGAAAAAGAAGAAGTAGACAAAACGGACTTATTACTACAATCCCGACAAAGGGGGCATCATGGCAAAAGCGAAGAGTGAAACAGTTGTTGAAGTGGCAGAGGTTGTTGCTGAAGAGGCTGTAGAAACAAAAAAGGCACCTAAGGGTGTAGCACGGCTAGAGGAAGAGGGCGATATCGCCGCTGACTACCTAGAAGCGTTGCTAGACATCGCAGATCTTGATGGCGACATCGATATCGATGTAGAAAATGACCGTGCCGCCCTAGCAATTGTCGGCGGAAAACTAAGCCACCTTGTGGGCCGCGATGGCGAAGTTTTAGATGCTATCCAGGAGCTCACCCGCCTAGCGGTACAGACCTCAACTGGAGATCGCAGCCGCTTAATGCTTGATATTGATGGATTCCGCGCTGGCCGTCGTACAGAGCTTAAGAAGTTGGCTCAAGATATGGCTGAAGAGGCAAAAACAACTGGCAACTCAATCAAGTTGAAGCCAATGAACGCCTTTGAGCGCAAAATTATCCATGACACGATTCAAGAGCTAGGTCTAAGCAGCGAGTCTGACGGAGAAGATCCAAACCGTTTCGTAGTTATCTATCCAGCCTAGGCCGGTTTAGATACCCCTATGCAGGTTTCACGTGAAACCCTCATCGCGAGACATTTTCCAGATGTTGAGCGGGTTCACGCATACGCTAAATTCCTAGAAACAGCGGGAATTGAGCGTGGATTGATCGGTCCCCGCGAGGCTGATCGCATCTGGGAGCGCCATATTTTTAACTGCCTTCCGGTAACCACCCTTTTTACTGAAGGTGCCACCGTTTTTGATATCGGCTCCGGAGCGGGATTGCCCGGAATTGTGATTGCGCTAGCCCGTCCTGATTTAAAGGTAACCCTGATTGAACCACTGGAGCGCCGTGTGGAGTTTCTCCAAGAGGCGGTAGTGGGGCTCGATATTGAGGTAATCCGTGGCCGTTCCCAGGATGTGAAGACAACAGCCCATTATGTAACCGCCCGTGCAGTGGCTCCCCTAGAAAAGTTAAAAAAGATTAGCTGGCACCTCTTGAAAACCAATGGCTCCTTACTGGCCATGAAGGGCGAAAAAGCCCAAGAAGAGATGAAATCTGTGGCAAAAGCGATCCTCCACGAGGTAAATCTGGAGGGAATTGAGCTCAGCCGTATTGTCGAGGTTAAAAAAGGTGCTTAACTACCCACGTGGATGATTCACGTGAAACAAAAAAGGTAGTTGGCACCCGCCGCTTACGAGAGGCGATGCCTAAACCCGCTTCCCTTCGAATTCTGACGGTAGCCAACCAAAAAGGCGGGGTCGGTAAAACCACAACCACAGTCAACCTTGCAGCAGCCCTTTCTATGGGCGGTCTAAAAATTGTTGTTATTGACCTTGATCCACAAGGAAATGCTTCTACAGCACTAGGTGTTGAACACCTCGATAATGCGGGAATTTATGAAGTGTTGATGGGTGATTCAACAATGTCACAGGTTATTCAAAAGGTTGCAGGTTTCCCTTCACTTGAATGTGTTTCATCAAATACATCACTCGCCCAAGCAGAAATTGAACTTGTTCCAATGGTTGCGCGAGAGATGCGTTTAAAGGAAGCAATCGAAGAGTTGGTTGCAGATCGCGCAGCCCTTGGCGAAACTATTGATTACATTTTTATTGATTGCCCACCATCATTAGGTCTATTAACGATTAATGCATTTACATCTGCAAAGGAAGTTTTGATCCCGATTCAATGCGAGTACTACTCACTTGAAGGATTGTCACAACTATTAAAAACATTTGAATTAGTGAAGAAGCGTTTAAACCCAACATTAAAATTATCAACACTGGTATTAACTATGTATAACAATACAAATCTTGCCAATGATGTTGCTAATGAAATTAGAAAACATTATCCAAATGAGTTAATTGATATTCCAATCCCTCGAACAGTGCGCGTTTCAGAAGCTCCTGGATTTAAACAAACAGTGATGACCTATGACCCAGGTTCACCAGGTGCAATTGCATACATGGCGGTTGCTCGCGAATTAGCAGAACGCGGAAAACCTTTTGATTCAAATGTTGTTTCCATTAATTACAAACGTGAAGGTGAGATCGCTTAATGGCGCGACGTGGTGGACTCGGCACAAATCTAGATGCATTGATCCCGACCTCACTAACTGTTGGCGACAAAGAGGTTGGACAACAAAACCAGGTTGCTATCAGTGCTATTTCACCTAACCCTCGGCAACCACGAACACACTTTGATCCAGTTGCACTTGAAGAATTAATTGCATCAATTAAAGAAATCGGAATTCTGCAACCACCAGTAGTGCGTCAAACAACACCTGGTAAATATGAATTAATCATGGGAGAACGTCGCTTCCGCGCTGCAAAAGCTGCTGGATTAACCAGCATTCCTGTCATTATCAGACAGACACCGGATAACGAACTTCTTAGAGAAGCACTAATTGAAAACATTCACCGGAGCCAATTAAATGCTTTAGAAGAAGCAGCAGCGTATTCACAACTGCTAACAGATTTTAATTGCACACATGATGAGCTTGCACAAAAACTAGGACGATCACGTCCACTTATTTCAAACACAATACGACTGATGAATCTTCCAACATCTATTCAGCAAAAATTAGCTTCAGGTGTTTTATCGGCAGGACATGCACGAGCACTATTAGGGCTAAGTGATACAGGTGCAATTGAAAAATTAGCAACCAGAATTGTTAGCGAAGGTCTATCTGTTCGCGCCACCGAAGAAATTATTTCCGCCGGTGCACCTAAAGGGCAATCGGCTAAGAAACCCAAAGGCGCAAAATCAGCTAGCCCTGAATTACAGGAAATCGCAGAACGTATTGGTGATGCTCTCGATACCCGTGTAACAATTCAAGGCAGTGCAAAAAAAGGAACGATCGTTATTGAATTTGCTGGAGCTGAAGATTTGAAACGAATTACAAAGGCGTTAGAAAACTAACCCTTTAATTCAAAACCTTTTCGGCTTGCTATTTCTTGTTTGATTACGCCACCAAGCGCCTTGACACCTTCGCGGATGCGTTCTGGTGTTGGGTAGCAATAGGACAAACGCAACGACCATGAACCAAAACCATCTGCGTAAAAGGCGGTACCCGGAACATATGCAACCTTCGCAACAATTGCCTTGGGCATCATGACTGTTGTATCAATTTCGGGTGGCAAAGTAACCCACACATAAAAACCGCCACCAGGCTTTGTCCATTGCGCAGTTGCTGGAAAGTGTTCATCTAATGATTCCAACATTGCGTCGCGACGGACCTTGTATAGCTCGCAAAAGGAAGCTATCTGGTCGCGCCACGGTTGATCAGCTAAATAATTAGAAATCGTTAATTGTGTGAAGTTTGAAGGACACAAAATCGATGATTCGCTGGCAATAACCAGTTTTTCCTTCAGCGAAGGTGGGACTAACGCCCAACCCACACGCAATCCAGGTGCGATTGTCTTTGAAAACGAGCCAAGATAGATCACGTTTTCTGAGTCTTCAGCACGCATTGCGTTAGGTGACGGCTTATCAAATCCAAGCAATCCATAAGGATTATCTTCAACAACAAAAATTCCTGCTTCGCGGCAAATACTTAGAATCTCTGTACGTCTAGTTGCTGGCAGTAGGACACCGCTTGGATTTTGATAATTAGGAATTGTGTATAAAAACTTAATTTTACGACCTGCTGCCCGAACAGTTTTAATGGCCTCTTGTAACGCTGAAGGCACCAATCCATTCTCATCTGTTTCAACATGCACAACAGCTGCTTCGTACTGATGGAATGTTCCAAGAGCACCAACATATGAAGGTGCTTCGGCCAGAACAACATCATTAGGATCTAAAAAAATGCGTGAAATAAGGTCCAAAGCTTGCTGCGAACCAGTTGTAATTAAAACATCGTCAGGATTAGCACGGATACCTTCGAGCGCCATAACTTCACAAATTTGCTCGCGAAGTTTTGGATGTCCTTGCCCATTTCCGTACTGCAATGCTTCTTGTCCATTGTTGCGGATCAAATTGTTGACAACATCAGCCATCATTCCCATAGGAAGCGCTGAAAGATTTGGCATTCCACCCGCGAGTGAGACAATTTCTGGACGGGATGCAACAGCAAAGAGTGAACGAATCTCACTTGGCTTCATATGGGCTGCTCTTGATGCAAATCTTTCTTCAAGATTTTGAGGTGCACCTGTTGAGAAGCGTTGCGTTATGTCCGACATAGTCTAAGTCTGTCATACCCAAGGGAATGCTTGAGTGTGATTTAGCGACGGATACCGGCTTTGCGAAGATCAGAAATACGTAAAGTGCCGGTTTTTGCATCATCCTCTGCGGCTAAATAGAGACGTTGTATAGCAATAACCAACGCTTCAGCAATCACATCACGAAAATCTGGTCGGGAAAGACGGCCTAAATCACCCGGGTTGCTCACATACCCCAAATCAATGCGGACTGTTGGGGCCATAGTCATACGCAATAAATCCCATGTTTTTGCGTGAGTACGACAATTTGTTAGATCTGTACGAGCACAAATTTCACGTTGTACAAGGGATGCAAAACGTTCTCCAACAATTGAATGAACACCATGTGCATCGCTGCCATAAAAGTAAGTAGCTGCTCCGTGTGCTTTTTCATTGGGATATGAATCAACATTTAGTGAAATCATCAAATCTGCTGCACTCTTATTACTAAATGTAATTCGTTCGTTTTCTGATGGATTATTTGTAGCACCACGAGTTAAGAAGACCGAAGCGCCTAATGCAAGTAGCCGACCTTCGGTACGAACCGCAATATCGTAAACAAGTTGATCATCACCATCGGGATTTAAGACAATAACCTTATTTGCAAGTGCTGGTCCCCGACTTTGTTGCATTGCATTTTGTCGAAGAGTTGACGGGACTCCCCCAGAAACAATCTTTGTTAAACGAATCAGAGCAATAATTGTTGCGGGACCACATTTTCCATCAATAGTCGAACCAACAGATTTTTGAAAATCCTTAACAGCTAATTCGGTTCGAGGACCATAAATTCCATCAACTCGACCACAATCAAAACCCATCTCAGTTAATCGAGATTGCAAGGCAGCAATGTCATCGCCGTGCATTAATGGTGGCTCTTGCAAATACAGCGATCGATCGCCAAGTTTCCAGCGTGCTTCTTCTAAGGCACGAGCAGTGACCGCATCAACAAAACCCGTGACATCAAGGCCACGGGCTTGCTGAAATGAGCGGATCTCCGACTCGTTTAAATCTGACATGTATTTATACGAGGAAGCTTTCTAGTTCCTTTAATAGTGCTGGCTTTGGCTTAGCACCAACAATTTGTTTTACAACTTCACCATTAACAAATACGTACATAGATGGAATAGATGTAATTCCATACTTAATAGCAATTGCTGACTCTTCATCAGTATTGAGCTTTACGATCTTAAGCTTTGAACCGTGCTCATCTGAGATTTCCTCAAGAATTGGTCCAACAGCTCGGCAGGGACCGCACCATTCAGCCCAAAAATCAACCAAAACAGGGGTGCTGCTCTTGAGAACATCTGCATCAAATGATGCTGTCGTTACCTTGCTTGTTGCCATCGTATTGCTCCTTATGTGTGTGTTAGTTAAAGATTACTAGTGCGCTAAGAATTTTTCAGCATCAAGTGCTGCAGCACAGCCTGAACCTGCTGCTGTAATTGCCTGACGGTAGGTGTGATCGACTAAATCTCCGCAGGCAAAGACACCTTTTTGATTAGTCCTTGTCGAGCGGCCTTCGCAGATTACATAACCTTCATTGTCCAAAGTAATTTGACCCAGCAATAATTCACTGCGAGGAATATGCCCGATCGCAACAAACAAACCAGTAAATGCTCGCTCTGACTCTGTCCCATCAACAGTGTTACGAAGTTTCAGACCTTCAACTTTGTCTGCACCAAGAACATCAGTCACCTCTGTGTTCCAGAGAAATTCAATTTTAGGATTAGCTTTCGCACGCTCAGCCATAATTTTTGATGCACGTAATTCACCACGACGATGAATCAAAACAACTTTGTCCGCAAAACGTGTCAGGAAAGTTGCTTCTTCAACAGCAGAGTCTCCGCCACCAACAACAGCAATTGTTTGCCCGCGGAAAAAGAAACCATCACAAGTAGCACACCATGAAACACCATGACCAGATAAACGCTTTTCATTAACTAAGCCAATTTCGCGGTATGCACTACCAGTTGCGAGAATTACCGACTTTGCTTTAACGGTGTTACCAGAACCATCCTTCAAAACTTTTATCTCTCCGGACAAATCCATTTCAACAATGTCATCTGTGATTAATTCAGCACCAAAACGCTTTGCCTGTTTGCGCATGCTGTCCATTAAATCTGGACCCATCACGCCATCTGTAAAACCAGGGAAGTTTTCAACCTCAGTTGTGTTCATGAGCGCACCACCAGCGGTAACAGAACCTTCGTAAATCACTGGATCCAACTGCGCACGCGCTGCATAAATTGCGGCCGTGTATCCGGCAGGTCCTGACCCGACAATTACAACGTTTCTAACTTCACCCATGATGCCCCCTAGACCCTGAAATCTATTCGTTTTCCTCTGATTTTGCTGAACGCCGACTGATTGAACTACCCAAGTGGCGGATCATCGATACCTCTTCAATGTGGAGCGCTTTTGCCGCCAGGATGTATGCAAAGAATGCGACCACCATCACAACAAAAAGTTCACCAGCTCGAGCCGCACGGGATAAATCTAATGCGAACCAAGAGATGTATTGAGTCATCACAAATATAGGAACCATCGCAAGGAGGGAGGCAATTAATAATCGAAGATGTTGACCCAAAAATTCAGAAATGGCTAATTTCCCAACATGTTTTTTTAATAGTCCTAGCGTGACTAGTAACCCAATTAAATAACTTACAGAAAATGCAGCACCCAAACCAACTGTTATCCATTGAGTTTTCAAGAAATATAAGAAGCTATAGGAAATTGCAACAGAGACAACATTTATTACCAAGATCGATATGACTTGTGTTTTTGTATCTTCGAATGCGTTAAAACCCCTGATTAAAACAAGGTTAATAGAAAATGCAACTAGTCCGAAACTAAGCGCAGATAAAACATAGCCGATGTATCGTGAATCCTCAGCAGGAATACCAATAAATATGCTTTCTGTAATCAATGGGCCAAATAATAAAAATGCAACTGCGCTAGGAACTGTAATTACGCCAACTAATCGAATCGCTCTAATCAGTTGTGCTTTGACTTCATCACGCTTGCCATCGAGCGCTAATCTTGAAATGTGAGGCAAGATCGCGGTAACAATTGAGAGCGTAACAATTGAATATGGCAATAACATTACAAAGTAAGCATATGTATATGGTGTGTAACCAACACCAGTTTCAATACCTTCTTGTGCGCTGCGAACCGCTGCAGATGTTGCAACATTGACCGTCACTAAATAACCCAGTTGAGAAATCAAAACATACACAAGTGTCCAACCAGCTAGATTGAATGACTTTCCTAAACCAGAGACACCTAGCTTTGGTTTAATGGACACACCAAGTTTCTTAATAACTGGCACCAGTACCAATGCCTGAACAACAACGCTCAGTGTTGTTCCCCAACCCAGCAACGCGACCTGGTTTGAGGTTATGGAGTTGATATCAATTCCTGGAGAAAAGAGTAAAAATCCACCAAATAATGCAATTCCCACGATGTTGTTGGCAATCGGAGCCCACATAAGCGGACCAAATGAACCGCGGGCGTTAGCGATTTGCCCCAACATCGTAAATAAACCTAGGAAGAAGATTTGTGGCAGACAGTAACGCGTAAATGCGATTGCAATCTCTTGTTCTCTTTCAAAACCAGTTGTGAAAAATTCTGGTGCATACAAACGCACCAACGCGGGGGCAAAAAACATTCCGAGCGAAACCAGAGCAAGAAGAATGAGGGAGATTGTCGTAATTAGTCGTGATGCAAAATCATCACCGCCATCTAGGTGATCAAAAGATCTAACTAACTGAGGAATAAAGATTGCAGTTAACGCACCACCAACAAGTAAGTTGTACAAAATATTTGGCATTGTGTTTGCAACGTTGTAAGTGTCTGCAAGTAAGGTTGTTCCTAATACGGCAACAATTAAAATGCCGCGAATAAATCCAGTGATACGTGAAATAATTGTGCCTAGGGCCATAATTCCTGATGCGCGGTAGAGCTCATTAGATTTCATTTTGCTCTCTTTCGTACGCGACGAACACTCTGTGCAACTGCTGCCAATAGAAGAAGTATGGCGGCACCGGTGGTAAACCAGGTCACCCGTGGGTCAATAACCGTTGAATTTAATGTCAGCGTCGCTTCAGGGACAAGCTCACTACCCTTTGCATCAGTTATCAACGCCGAAACCGAGGTTTGACCTGGTGCGATTACCTCTACAGGCATTTCAAGTTGTAATTTAGATTGAGCAGGAATTGTTACATTGTCAAAACTTCCTACAACAACACGTGAATTAATAGGTACCATTGAAATATCTATTGTGACATCAGAGTTGAACTCGTTAATCACTGTTACAGGTAATTTCACATTGGAAGTTGTGATCTGATATCTACCACTATTGATTCGTAGTTTGTAAACTGTTTTTGCAACTACAGAGGTGGCGCTAGCGGAATAAAACTCACGCCCACTTTTATCCAATTGTGGAGACAATAACTTCGATAACTTAGCCCGAAGCATGAGTAGTTCGGGGTCAGTAACAACTCGGGAAAGCTTTGTTAAAGCTTTACGATTATCACTGTACGCCTTTCGCAATGTGTTACTGAGTCCCGATGTGCCTGTGCTCCAACCTCCATTTGGCTCACTACGAACCTGGCGACCGAGAGCCGCTTCCAGTTGTGTTTTACCAAACGCATAATATTTCTTTAATTCACTCGGGGCTAATTCTTTAGCAAGTGAAACATCTGGATTTCCATATGCAAGTGCAACTACTTGTTGGTCGGCAGTAATGTCGCGAAGTTGTTTTAACCAAGCAATTGCAATCTCTGTGCCACCAGGTACGGCATCGTTTGCTAGTGTGTAATTAACGGTCATTGCTATGACTTCATCCACTAGAGCAGCATCTATAACCCAAGTTTTGTTGTTGACCCGCGGCGTATAGACCAATACCCCAAGAGATCCCGACGGTGTTAATTTCTGAGCCAAATCATCATTGCGAAATTCACCCGTAAAAGTTTGATGAGCCATCGATGTTATTCGCACAGTTGAATCAGCAGCTTGGGCAGGCGACAAAGGCAAGACAACTAAGAACATTATCAACAGCGCGATCAATTTTTTCATTCTGTTAACTCTGCAGTTCTGGCAATTAATTTCTTTTCATCGGGATATGCCAAACGCTCGACAATTTCAGATAGTGGAAACCAGGAGACTTCATCAACTTCACTTTCTTGTGCAAGCAAAGTCCCGCCAATTTCAGTGAACATAAAGTGGTGAACAGTTTTGTGAATTCGTTTTCCACCAGCCATAAACCAAAAATCAATCACACCCAAAGATTTAGTTATGGATGAGTTAATTCCTGTTTCTTCAGCAACTTCGCGGATCGCTGCTTCTTCTGGAGTTTCACCTTCTTCAATGTGCCCTTTAGGCAGAGACCACAGGACACGTTTTCCGCTCGCATCTTTAAGGTCATAGCGGCCAATAAGTAATCCCATCGTTCCGGTTGTATCAACAACCAAGCCGCCGGCACTGACCTCATCAACACGTTTCGCATACGGTCGTTTTGTCTCAGGACGCTTCAATTGAGCGCTCTTCTGAGCAGTGTTCTGAGTCTGTGGTTGTGGGCCGCGATTACCGGAGCGCTTACGCTTCCGCTTTTTCTTCGTACCGTCGCTGCCCGCACCAGGTGCCGGGATCATGGAGCAAGGGTAGTGCTTTAACCTTACTTATTGTGAGTACAGCATTAGGCGCCGCAGGAGAGTTAGCGATCCGTTCCTTAATTGAACGAGCACCGCTGGCAAGCTCCTTAGCCCAAGCCTTTAAGGCCAAGGGGTTTACCTTGGCATTGGTTGGTGGACCTGTCCGCGATGCAATTTTAGGTCGTCTTGGAAATGATTTAGATTTCACAACAAATGCACATCCATTAGTAACAAAAAAGATTTTGCAAGAGTGGGCAGAAAGTGTTTGGGATACCGGAATTGCATTTGGAACTGTTGCAGGAAAACGTGGAGACACAACTGTTGAAGTAACAACATATCGAACGGAAAGTTATGATCCTGATTCTCGTAAACCGGAAGTCGAGTACGGAGTAACAATCGATGGTGATTTATCGCGTCGCGATTTCACTGTTAATTCAATGGCACTAGAACTAACCGGCGATATCCCACTTTTTATAGATCCATTTAATGGGTTACAAGATTTAGCTGCAAAGGTTTTGCGAACACCAGGCAAACCTGGTGATTCCTTTAATGACGATCCATTGCGAATGATGCGTGCTGCACGTTTTGCATCGCAATTAGGATTTGAAATTGCACCCGAAGTTATTGTTTCAATGAAAGACTTAGCGCATCGGATCAGCATAATTTCTGCAGAACGCATTCGTGATGAATTTACAAAGATGTTGATGTCGCCCAACCCTCGTACAGGCATAACAATTTTAGTTGATACCGGGCTTGCAGATTTAGTACTGCCAGAAATTCCAAAGTTGCGTCTTGAGGTCGATGAACACCATCATCATAAAGATGTATATGAACACTCAATTACAGTGTTGGAACAAGCGATCGAACATGAAGACCGTTTAGGTGGGCCAAACCTTGTTATTCGACTTGCAGCTTTGCTACATGACATCGGAAAACCAAAGACCCGTGCATTTATTGAAGGTGGCGGAGTTTCATTCCATCACCACGAGGTTGTCGGTGGGCGTCTTGCGAAAAAGCGATTAGAGGCGTTGCGCTTTGATAATGACACCGTTGCTGCGGTGGAGCTATTAACAACGCTGCACCTTCGTTTTCATGGGTATGGTGAAGGCGAGTGGACTGACTCTGCCGTCCGCCGTTATGTTCGTGATGCTGGCGAATTCATCACACATTTACATGTTTTAACCCGCGCTGATTGCACCACTCGCAATAAAACAAAAGCGGCGCGACTTGCTGCCACCTATGATTCTTTAGAAGCTCGCATCGAAGTTTTGATGGAGCAAGAAGAGTTGTTAAAAATTCGCCCCGATTTAGATGGTGCGCAAGTCATGCAGTTGCTTAATCTGAAACCTTCACGCGAAGTTGGGCAAGCCATGGATTTCTTATTAGAACTCAGGCTAGAACAGGGTCCTATTGGCGAGGAAGCGGCAACTACAGCACTTCTTGAATGGTGGGCTAGTAGATAGCTTTGAATCTACTTGGTCGCAACACAATTAGCGCAACTAACAAATACGCAACTGCAACACACAAGGGAACAAGCGCTGAAACCCCTGAAGGCGGCAACATAAGTGCAGCAATTAATCCACCACTAACAATCGCTGCGTTTACAACAACGTCATAGACAGCAAATACGCGACCTCGGTAGTAATCATCAATTTTTGACTGCACCAAAGCATCGTTTGTAACTTTAACATTCTGCCCAAAAAAAGCAGTTAAAAATGCTGTCACAGAAAGTGCAATGGAAGTTTGTGAAGCTGCCAATATCAAAGGTGAAGCCGCACTTGCAAACATTGCAAATTTGATCCAACGATGTCTTCCTACTTTGCCAACTCCATACGGAGCCAAAAATGCGCCCAGAAATACACCAGCCCCAGCAATCGTAAGTGCAATTCCGAAACCAGCTAAACCTTTTTCAGGTTGAGTTGGATCATTAAATGTATTTCGCTCTAATAACAATGCCGTCAAAGTAAGTGCGGTTAAGCCACCACGGTGAACAGCGGTTGCAATAATTCCACGTGCTGCATCGATATGTGTTCGTAAAAATGCCAACCCCTCACGCATTTCAGTAAAACCTTGTGAAAAGGAGGCTGTCTGACGTTCGTGGGTACCAGGACCAATTTCAAACTTTAATAGTCGGGTTGTAAGCAAAGCTGCTGTGAAATAACCAAGAGCAGCAAGGGTAATTAGCAATGCATCAGCATGATCTGCAATAGCTGCTCCATCAACCAAGGCGCGAACACCAACACCAATTCCACCACCAACAACAACAAGCACTGATCCACCGGTTACAGCAATTGCATTTGCGGTTATTAACGACTTTGTTTCAATCAACAAAGGAAGACCAGCAGAAAGCGCCGCAAGAATTAATCGGTTGATACCAAAAGCAACCAAGACAACAATTGTTAAAGGAACACCCGTTGTTCCGCTAAACACAAGCAATGCAACCAACAGTAAATTAGTACTGCGCGCAAGGTTTGAATATAAGAGTGCGCGTTGACGCGATACTCGATCCAGAATTGTTCCAACAAAGGGACCAACAATTGAATACGGCAGTAACACAACTGCAAATCCAATTGCCGCACTTAACGCATCAGCTTGTCGTTCTGGGGAGAATAAAACAAAAGAAGCAAGCGCGCTTTGAAAAACACCATCAGTTGCTTGGCCCGTCCAACGAACAGCAAGCAGTCGAGAAAGTCGAGGGTGGCGCAGCAACCCAGTAAAGCTCATAAGAAAGAGCGTAACCATGAAAATGGGATTATTCTTCCCCCTAATGAAATCGCAACGAGGGTTCATCGATTATTCACTCGATAAGCGCGCCACTTTGATGGCGCTCTTTCGTGGTGTCGTTGATGCCTGCGATGCCGACCCATATTTGATGCGCGCTGCCAAATGGCATGGCGACAAAGTTGCACGCAACTGCCCAGTATGTAAAAAGGAAGAGCTGGTTGAATTGCGGTACACCTTTGGCGAGCAACTAGGTCAATACTCAGGTCGCATTAAGACCCCAAGAGAGTTAATCGCGATGGAACGCGAATTTGGTGAGTTCACTGTGTACATCGTTGAAGTCTGTAAGAACTGTTCATGGAATCACCTGTGTGCCTCATACGTATTAGGTGATGGCGTTGAACGAAAAGCCCCGCGCAAGGTTCGCACCTTGGAGGATGAGGATTACGCCAAGGGATAGCATTAGCAAATGGCCCGTAAATTACTGATTAGAGCAGCAGTCTTTCTAGGCGGCTTTGGTTTTGTTGCCGGATCTGTGCTGTTCGCGCTTGCCTATTTCACCGTTGATATCCCTGATGCCAACGCATATGTAAATAGTCAATCAACAATTATTCAGTACTCAAACGGCGAAGAGATTGGCCGCGTCGGAACCCAAAACCGACAGATTGTTCCTCTTGCAAAAATTCCACTCAATGTTCGATACGCAGTTTTAGCGGCCGAAGATCGTGGTTTTTACTCAAACAAAGCATTTTCAGTAACAGGCATTTTGCGCGCAGTTGTTAATAATTTAAGAGGTGGAGCATTGCAAGGTGGTTCAACAATCACACAGCAATATGCAAAGACCGCCTTCTTGACACCTAGCCGTACAATTCAGCGAAAAATAAAAGAACTTGTTATTGCTATTAAATTAGAAAACCAACTCTCTAAAGATCAGATTTTTGAAAGTTATCTAAATACTATTTATTTCGGTCGAGGTTCTTACGGTGTTATGACCGCCTCGCAGCAATATTTCAATCGCAATGTTGATCAGTTAACAAATTCACAAGCAGCGGTAATCGCATCTATCTTGCGCTCGCCAGGTCTGTATGACCCAGTCTTTAAAGAAGGTAACGCTGAACGTTTAGCTAATCGTTTTGAGTATGTAAAGAACAACATGATTGAAGCCGGGTGGCTTACCGAAAAAGATGCCGCCACAATGAAGTTACCAAGAGTCGCACCGCGCGCAACATCTGGACAACTCAGTGGACCAAAGGGTCACATCATTGAAGCGGTACAAAAAGAGTTAGCAAAACTAGGTTTTAGTCAGGATCAACTACTTGTTGGTGGCCTTGTCATTAAAACAACCCTTAATCAAAAAGCGCAACAATCCGCAGTTGATGCTGTCAATAAGTTTTACCCTTCCAAAGCACCTGCAGATCTTCGTATCGGATTAGTTGCCATCCGCCCCGGAACCGGTGAAGTTCTTGCAATGTACGGCGGTCGTGATTATTTAGAACGTCAATTAAATGATGCAACCCAATCAATTGCTCAAGCAGGATCTACCTTTAAGCCGTTTGCAATTGTTTCAGCCTTAGAACAAGGAATTCCGCTGACATCAATGTGGAATGGTGATTCACCACAAACATTTGATGATGCTGGAAAACCATATGAGGTTTTCAACTATGGCAATGAAGGTTGGGGTCAAACCGATCTAATGAATGCAACCAGACATTCAATTAACACAATCTTTGTTCCACTCGGAATCAAGGTTGGCCCAACAAATGTTGTAGATGTTGCTCGCCGTGCAGGAATCCCTGACAGTGTTGCGATGATGCCAACACCATCGATTGTTCTTGGAACATCAAGTCCCCATGTCATCGATGTTGCCAACACATACGCAACATTTGCCGCACAAGGAATTAAGTCAAAGCCATTCTTAGTAACTCAAGTATTAGGTTCAAATAAAGGCGTGCTGTACGAAGCAACCCCACAAACTCAAGAAGTATTTAGCAAAGAGGTAATGGCAGATTTAACGTACGCGCTAAAGGGAACAATTACTGGTGGAACTGGAGCAGCTGCACTTGCGCTAGGTCGACCAGCTGCCGGTAAAACCGGAACATCACAATCAAATGCGTCAGCGTGGTTTAGTGCCTACACACCACAAATTGCAGCATCGGTTGCCTTTTTCAGAGATAACGCAACTCAGTCGCTCAATGGCATTGGTGGAATAACATCACTAACTGGTGGATCTCTGCCTGCACGTATTTGGACACAGTTCATGAAGGGTGCACTAAAGGGCGAACCGATTATGGACTTCCCGGCACCTTCAAACATTGGTGGACTTGAGCCTGTTGTTATGACATCAGGCGGAAAGCAAACACCTAAGCCTTAATGAAGGAAATGAAGCTAGCGAAAGTTAGAACGCTTGTAGTTCTTGCCATATTTGCATCACTGCTTTCCTTTGCAAAGTTTTCCCATTGCGAAAACACTGGCTGGGCAACGCCAGATCAATATATTCACGCTTGTTATAGCGATCTGCCCGCACTATTTGGAAGTCGCGGACTAGATAACAATGAGTGGCCATTTACAAGTGATGAGAACAGCGTCGAGTATCCAGTTATTACAGCCATGGTTATGTATGCAACTAGTTTTGTTGCTAACTCCCCCGCTTCATATTTCAATGTCAACATCTTCTTTTTAATTCTCTTATTCATAGCAACGGTTTTATTGGTCCGAAAAATACGGCCTGAGTTTGCATACCTTGTCCCGATTGCGCCGGCGGTGATTGCATCGTTGTATATCAACTGGGATCTATGGGCGATTGCATCGATGATGCTTGCGATCTATTGGTTTGATCGAAAGAAGTATGCATATAGCGCATTAATTATGGGTGTATCTATTTCAACAAAGTTTTTACCAATCTTTTTATTGATTCCAATTGCATTTATTCTATGGCGAGATGAAAAGGTCAAAGAGTTAGTAAAATATGTTGGCGTTGTAGCTGCAACATGGATTGCAATTAATTTGCCATTCGCTCTAACTACCCCGGCAGGTTGGTGGCGCTTTTACAAACTCAATTTAGAACGCGGGCCAGATTGGGGATCCTTTTGGTTAGCATTACAACAACTAGGCATCTCATTAACTAATCTGAACTATCTTTCAGTGCTATTGCTTCTCATTGCACTAACTTCAGTTGCAATTATGTTGTTCGAACTCAAATACACACCGACTCTTGCCTCAGTTGCATTTATAGTCTTGGCATCCGTGATGGTTGCTAGCAAGGTGTATTCACCGCAATATGTTCTGTGGTTAACACCATTAGCGGTAATTGCATTAACAAATAAAAAAGATCTACACGCATTCTGGCTATGGCAAGCAACGGAAACTATTTACCATGTTGCAATCTGGCAACACATCGCATCTGTCACTGATGCTCGCTTTGGCCTGGCCGCGACCCCCTATGCCATTCTGACTTTGGTCCGTATTGCCGGCACGATCTACCTGATGGCGGTCCTGGCTAGACGGGCTTTACAGGCTCGAAATACGCAGAGCAGGCTCCTCGATTTACTATTTGAGGCCGGAAAGCCTTACCCTTAGCCCTCTTATTGCTTAAGGTTTTCCTTAGGTAATAAGGAATTTAACCCTCCTGTCACGGAAATACCGTGGCCGTCTTAGTCCAGAGGAGGTCGGGTTAACACATGCGTCATTATGAACTTATGGTCATTCTTGATCCAGAACTAGAAGAACGCACAGTCACACCAAGCC
>NZ_JBIILI010000008.1:0-35401 GCF_044232745.1 Candidatus Planktophila sp.
ATGCAATGAAAGCGCTTCTTCTGCATCGCAGGCTACTTCTGTTGAACTACTTGTATGAAACCAAGAATCAGGAAGAAAAAGAGCTTCTGCCTGCCTATCTTGAAAAGAGTCTCGAGCGTGTTTCCACATTCTTGACAGATGTAACACAATAGTTCCATGAGACAAGAGACCTTGATTCTGACCGGTATGTCAGGTGCCGGCCGATCAACGGTGGCCCATGCCTTGGAAGATCTCGGTTGGTATGTTGTCGATAATCTCCCGCCGTCATTGCTGCCAGCTTTGGTTAGTAAAGGAACAGGCCCTCAAGGTAAAGAGTTAGCAGTTGTTGTAGATGTTCGTGGGGGAGAGTTCTTTGATGAGTTGATGCAAGCATTATCTGAACTTAAGAAGAGTAACTCTGATTATCGGCTTGTTTTTCTAGACGCAACAGATCAATCTTTAGTCCAACGTTTTGAATCAACTCGTCGTCCTCATCCATTGCAAGGCAAGGACCGTATTGTCGATGGAATCGCGCGTGAGCGCGCAAAGCTCGAAAATTTCCGTTCGCAAGCAGATGTAGCTATCGATACAACAAATTTGAATGTTCATCAATTGGAAAAGCGGATCGGTGAGATATTCGGCTCAGGCAAATTACAGGGAATTAGAGTCAATGTGTTGTCCTTTGGATACAAGTACGGAATCCCGGTTGATGCAGATTTAGTTTTAGATTGTCGATTCATTCCTAATCCACACTGGATTCCAGAACTCCGCCCATTGACGGGCCTAACACCACAAGTAAGCGAGAAAGTTCTTGGAAGCGAAGGCGTGAAAGATTTTGTTCATGGATATGTGCGCCTTGTAGATTCGATGATGGAAGGTTATATGCGCGAAGGTAAAAAGTATGTGACTATTGCCGTTGGTTGTACTGGCGGAAAACATCGGAGCGTTGCAATAACCGAAGAGATCGCCAAGCAGTTAAATGCGGTTGATACAGAATTGTCAGCTCATCCAACTCATCGAGATGTTGGTCGTGAATAAGTTTGTCTAAAGTTGTAGCACTTGGTGGCGGCCATGGCTTGGCTGCAACCCTTTCTGCACTGCGCCAAATAACCCAAGAAATAACCGCGATTGTCACCGTGGCCGATAACGGTGGATCAAGTGGCCGATTGCGCGAAGAGTTTCCAATTTTTCCACCGGGCGATCTACGAATGGCATTAACTGCATTATGTGCTGATGATGACTGGGGTCGCACCTGGGCACAAATCTTGCAACATAGATTCGATAGCAATGGCGAATTAAATGGCCACGCAATGGGTAACTTGTTATTGGCATCAATGTGGAACGCCGGCGATGACCCAGTCGTCGCTTTAGATCGAGTAGGACAATTATTAAAAGTTATTGGCCGAGTGCTTCCGATGGCAGCGGTAGCCCTTGATATTGAGGGCACATTTACTACCTCTACTGGGCGAATTGTTGTACGAGGACAAAAAGAGGTTGCTACAGCTAAAGGCCATATTCAATCCCTTCGAATTATTCCCGAAGATCCACCAGCAAGGACGGAAGCTCTAACTGCTATTGCAGATGCACAATGGATAACTATGGGCCCAGGGTCTTGGTTTTCAAGTGTGATTCCACACCTTTTGATTCCCGCTCAATTAGATGCTCTCAAAAGTTCGAAGGCACGGAAGATTTTGATTTTGAACCTAGATGCATCCAGCCAATCACAGGGCGAAGAATTTGCCGGTTCCACCCCCGAACAGCATCTAGAGTTTTTTCATCACTATGCACCTGAATTAACCGTGGATTTCTGCTTAGTGGACCAATCTGTTGTTCGAGACGAGGATGCGCTCCGCACAGCAGCATCAACCTTAGGTTCAGAGATTGTGGTGGCAGATATACGCAAAGCTCCGGGCAGCATTCATCATGATGCTGAAAAATTGGCTCTCCATTTGGGCCACATTTTTTCCCGGTAGGTGGTTGGATAAGCCCCATGGCAATGACAGCATCAGTTAAGGACGAGCTCTCACGTCTTTCCATCACCAAACCATGTTGTCGAAAAGCCGAAGTCTCTTCACTTCTTCGCTTTGCTGGCGGGCTCCATATCGCAGCAGGCAAAATTGTTATTGAAGTCGAACTTGATACATCACAAAGTGCTCGTAGATTGCGCAAAGACATCGCAGATATTTATGGACATGATTCAGATTTAGCGGTTTTGTCATCAAGCGGATTGCGCAAAGGTTCACGTTACGTTGTTCGAGTAATTAATGAAGGCGATGCCCTTGCGCGCCAAACAGGATTAGTTGATGCAAATGGAAGACCAGTTCGTGGATTACCTCCACAGGTCGTATCTGCTGCAACATGTGATTCTGAAGCTGCATGGCGTGGTGCATTTATTGCCCACGGATCGTTAACTGAACCAGGTCGTTCTTCATCACTTGAAATCACCTGCCCTGGCCCAGAGGCAGCCCTTGCCTTGGTTGGCGCTGCTCGACGACTTGGAATTGTTGCAAAGGCACGCGAAGTTCGCGGAGTAGATCGCGTTGTAATTCGTGACGGCGATGCAATTGGTGTCTTGCTTACTCGCTTGGGCGCCCATGAAAGCGTGCTTGCCTGGGAAGAGCGACGCATGCGCCGCGAGGTCCGAGCTACCGCTAATCGTCTAGCAAACTTTGATGATGCAAACCTTCGTCGTTCAGCCCGCGCAGCAGTTGCGGCAGCGGCCCGTGTTCAGCGCGCCATGGAGATTCTTGGGCCAACAATTCCTGATCACTTAAAGGAGGCTGGGGATCTGCGCATCAATCATGGGCAGGCTTCGCTAGAAGAGTTGGGATCCTTGGCAACGCCTCCAATGACAAAAGACGCGATCGCTGGGCGCATTCGCCGCTTATTGGCGATGGCTGATAAGCGTGCACAAGAGCTAGGCATTCCAGATACTGAAAGCGGCCTTTCTCCCGATTTACTCAATTAACGGGTAGATACTCAAGAGTTCTCTCAGCCTTCACTGATAAGGTTCTACCTAAGACCCCAGCGTTGTGGCAGTTTTACGAACCACCAACAGCTGGGCTTTTTTATGCCGCGCCGAGACTCCTCTGCGGTATGGCCCCACTAGTAGCAAGGACACTTTCGTGATTAATGTCGGAATCAATGGTTTTGGACGCATCGGTCGTAACTTCTTCCGTGCCAGCCTAACTAACCCAAATATCAACATCGTCGGAATTAACGACCTAACTCCTAATGAGACTCTTGCTCACCTATTGAAGTACGACTCAATTTTGGGTCGCCTAGGTCTAGAAGTTACCTACACAGATGATTCAATCACTGTAGACGGAAAGACAATCAAAGTTTTCTCAGAGCGCGATCCAGCAAACCTTCCATGGGCAGCTGTTAAGGCAGATGTAGTTGTCGAATCAACAGGTATTTTCACAAAGGCTGCAGATGCTCAGAAGCACATCACAGCTGGTGCCAAGAAGGTAATCATTTCTGCTCCTGCAACAGATGAAGACATCACAATCGTTATGGGTGTTAACCACACACAGTACGACGGCGCAAAGCACAACATCATTTCAAATGCATCATGTACAACTAACTGCCTTGCACCAATGGCAAAGGTTCTTCAGGATAACTGGGGAATTGTTAAGGGTCTGATGACAACAATTCACGCATACACAAACGATCAACCAATTCTTGACTTCCCACACAAGGATCTTCGCCGCGCTCGCGCTGCTGCACTCAACATGATCCCAACATCAACAGGTGCTGCAAAGGCGATTTCACTAGTTATGCCAGAACTCAAGGGCAAGCTAGATGGTTATGCAATGCGCGTTCCAGTTCCAACAGGATCTGCAACAGATCTAACTGTTGAGTTAGAAAAGGAAGCGACAGCTGCAGAAATTAATGCTGCCATGAAGGCTGCGGCTAATGGTCCGCTTAAAGGTTACCTTTCATACACGGAAGATCCAATCGTTTCCTCTGACATCGTTACAGATCCTTCATCATGTGTTTTCGATTCCGGCCTGACGAAGGTAATCGGCAACCAGGTTAAGGTCGTTGGTTGGTATGACAATGAATGGGGTTACTCAAACCGCCTAGTCGACTTGATCGATTACGTTGGTAAAACTCTGTAATGCCAGATCTTTCAACATTTGATGTAGCCGGAAAGCGAGTCTTTCTTCGTTGCGACCTTAATGTTCCATTGAAGGATGGAGTTATTAAGGATGATGGGCGTATTAAAGCCTCGCTTCCGACTATTCAATTACTTCTGGACAAGGGTGCAGCGCTGGTTATTGCTGCTCATCTTGGTCGCCCAAAGGGTGAAGCAAAGCCAGAACTTTCACTTGCGCCAATAGCAAAACGTTTAGCTGAATTGTTGGGCCGCGAGGTCAAGTTCACTGGCGAAGTATCAGGTGTGGCCGTAACAACTGCTGCAGAATCACTAAAGGCTGGCGAGATACTTCTTCTAGAGAATATTCGCTTTAGTGCAGCAGAGACAAGCAAAGAAGAGTCAGAGCGAGCAGTATTTGCTGGCGAATTAGCACAGTTGGCCGATGTTTATGTTGGTGACGGCTTCGGCGCAGTACATCGCAAGCACGCATCTGTCTTTGATCTGCCGAAATTACTTCCACATGCTGCCGGCACATTGGTTGCTGCCGAAGTTGAAGTTTTAAAGAAACTTACACAGAATCCTGAACGTCCGTACGGCGTCGTACTTGGCGGCGCAAAAGTATCCGACAAACTCGGCGTTATTGAAAATTTGCTGGGCAAGGTCGATGTTTTGGCAATAGGCGGAGGAATGGTTTTCACATTCCTTAAGGCACAAGGCAAAGAAATCGGAACCTCACTGGTTGAATCAGAAATGCTTGATGTAGTTAAAGGCTTAATTGCTACTGCAGAAAAAAATGGCGTGAAACTAGTTCTTCCAACTGACATTGTTGTTGCTCCCGCTTTTTCTGCAGATGCCACACCAACTGTCGTGGCTGCCGATGCAATTCCTGAAGATCAAATGGGTCTAGATATTGGGCCCGTATCTGCCGCAGCCTTTGCTGCTGAAATTGTAAAATGTAAAACAGTATTCTGGAACGGGCCAATGGGTGTATTTGAATTCCCTAACTTTGCCGCCGGAACAAAGGTTGTTGCGCAAGCATTAACTGAAGTTTCCGGGATTTCGGTTGTAGGCGGGGGAGACTCAGCGGCTGCAGTTCGCGCGCTAGGTTTCGCTGATTCGCAATTTGGTTACATTTCTACCGGCGGCGGAGCATCACTTGAGTATCTTGAAGGCAAGGAACTTCCTGGTCTACAAGCATTAGAATTAATCTAGAAATCAATATCGGGGGAGCAATAATGCGTAAACCATTAATGGCAGGAAACTGGAAGATGAACCTCAATCACCTTGAGGCGATCGCAGTGGCACAAAAGTTGGTGTATGGCCTTGATGACAAAGATTACGACGCTGTTGATGTTGCTGTAATTCCTCCCTTCACAGATATTCGTTCCATTCAGACTTTGGTTGATGGAGATCGTTTGCGCCTTCAATACGGCGCACAAGATCTTTCACCCGATGCCAGTGGAGCCTTCACCGGAGATATTTCAGGTTCAATGCTTGCAAAGCTTGGTTGCACCTATGTGGTTATCGGTCACTCCGAACGACGTGCAATTCATCAAGAGTCAGATGCTCTGATCAATCGAAAGATCAAAGCAGCGCTAGCAAATGAAATAACACCGATCTTTTGCGTTGGCGAAGAATTAGCCATTCGTGAAGCCGGCACACATGTAAGTCATGTTATTCGTCAGGTACGAGCTGGCCTCGAAGGATTTACAAAGCCAGAACTCAAAAAGATTGTTATTGCATACGAACCTGTGTGGGCAATCGGTACCGGAAAGACCGCAACACCTGAAGATGCACAAGAAGTATGTGCTGCAATTCGTGAAGAGGTGGAAAACATCGGTTCCCCTGAAATCGCATCAAATATGCGCATTCTTTATGGTGGCTCAGTGAAATCTTCCAACATCGTAGAAATCATGAAAAAGGCAGATGTTGATGGTGCCTTGATTGGTGGAGCGAGCCTAGACCCCGAGGAATTGGCCAAGATCGTTAAATTTCACACGGTGAGCGAGTAAGCATTACCCCCACTGGGCGGGTATCCTTACCCTCTACGAACTAGGAGTTTAAGAAAAGTGAAACTAGCTCTCTCTATCGCGCTGATAATCACCAGCCTACTCATGATCCTTTTGGTACTACTTCATAAGGGCAAGGGAAGCGGCCTTTCCGATTTATTCGGTGGCGGCATTTCATCTAACTACGGCGGTTCATCAGTCGTTGAGCGCAACCTTGATCGCATCACTATCGTCGTTGGCGGTTTATGGTTTGCATTAGTTGTCGCATTGTCACTCGTTCTCAAGTAAACATTTTTAATTCGATTTTAATTAAGTACAACAAGGGGTAACTATGGCAAGTGCAATTCGCGGAAGTCGTGTCGGCGCCGGCCCAATGGGCGAAGCGGAGCGTGGCGATTCAATCGCTCGCGCATACGTTTCATACTGGTGTGCAAGAGGACATGAAGTCCGTCCATCATTTGCTGTTGAAGAAACAGTTGTTATTCCAGCTGAATGGGATTGCCCAAAGTGTGGTTACCCAGCAGGTCGCGATCGCAACAATCCGCCAAGCCCAGAAGTAAACGTGCCCTACAAGACTCACCTTGCCTATGTAAAAGAGCGTCGCACAGATGCTGAAGGTGAAAAACTTCTAGAAGAGGCACTTCGTAAACTTCGCGGAGATGACGAGTAAGCAGAGTTAAAGAGCTTTTGCAGCTTTCAGTAATTCAGATATACCCATTGCGCGATTTGTACAATTAAATCGGAGCAGTGGGTATTTTCTTGATGCCAGCGCTTTCCCATCACCCAGAGCTTGTGCAGCTAGCAAAGTCTTGAAGCCATAACTTTGCCCAGGGATTGCGATGTCTTTTTCTACATCACCGGTAATTTGTAAGAAGACACCATTTTGTTGGCCACCTTTATGGAACTGACCGGTTGAGTGCAAAAAGCGGGGCCCCCAGCCAAAAGTAACAGGGCGCCCAGATTTACTGGCAAGGATTTCACGCAGCTCGGCTACTGCAACATCATCTTTGCGATCGAGATAAGCCATGACAGCAATGTATCCATCTGCTGGAATCTGAGAAATTAACTGTGACAACGCTTCTGTCACGTTACCTCCTTGCCCAAAAATCTCTAGTGCTCCTATTTCGGTTTCGCCAGAAAAGGCTGGCAGTACACCTTTCCACTCATTCAACAGTGCTGAAGTTTGTTCTTTAGCCTCAGTTACATTTGGTTGGTTAAATGGATCAATTGCAAGTGCCGCACCAACTAGCGCCGTTACCCATTCCCACACAATAAATTGTGATGCTAAATCACCTTCAACAACTAGATCAGCAGTTCCTGCAAATGCGATTGTGAATGCAGCACCTTCCAATCCACGCTGGGATGACTCTGCAACAACAGGTAAGCGACCCACTTGATTCTTTCCCGTTGATTCAGCAACAAGTTGCTCGATCCAATCACTAAGTCCGGGCATTCCAGAATCCTGGTCTGTAAAGGCAACATACTGATTAGCTACATAGGTCAACAGATAGGCGATATCGCACATCGTTTGAGAATCAGCGAAAAATTCAGACTTAGTTTCACTTGCATTATCTAGCAATACCGAAACATCAATTCCAATTAACGCAGATGGCACCAATCCGAATGGACTTAGAACGCTAAAACGTCCTCCAACATTAGGGTCGGCATTGACTACATTAAATCCACCTTCACGAACCTGCTTGTCCAAAGGAGAACCAGGATCAGTTACAAAAACCATATGATCGACTGGGTTCAAACCAGCATCCGTAAAAGCTCCTTCAAACAGTGCGCGCTGCGAAGAAGTTTCAATAGTTGAACCAGATTTCGAACTGACCACAACAACAGTTTTAGCTAGGTCAACATTTAGTGCATATGCAATGTAATTGGGGTCAGTCGAATCTAGAACAAACAGTTTCTTTCCAAATGTTTGAGCAATAACTTCGGGCCCAAGTGATGAGCCACCCATTCCGCACAAAACAACCGTGCTCTTATCGCGATGCTTTGCAGCGAGAGCATCAAATTGCGGCAACAGCTCACGAGTTGATTCCGGAAGATCTATCCAATTTAATCGAATAGCAGCCTCGGCTTGAGCTTCGGACCCCCAAATGGTGGAGTCCTTCTGTTTTAAACGTTCATGGAATGCTTGCAGAGCTTTGTATTGAGTAGATGAACGATCAATCTTTGAGAGAGCGGTTCCTTTTATTGAAATCATTGTTGTTGGGCAGCCTTTACATTCTCGAGTAATTCATCCCATGCTTGGGCAAACTTTTTAACACCATCAATTTCCAGCTCAGTTGTTATTTGATCGAGTGAAATGCCCAGTGAGGATAAGCCTTTAAGGACGCTGACCGCATCTGCGTAATTTCCAGAAATAGTGTTTCCTCGAACTACGCCATGGTCGATCAATGCATCCAAGGTTGATTGGGGCATTGTGTTAACGGTCTCGGGTGCTATCAATTCGATAACGTATTGCGTATCTGGGTAGGCCGGATCTTTCACTCCGGTCGAAGCCCACAGTGGACGCTGCTTATTCGATCCCTTGGCTGACAAAGCGCTCCAACGGTCGGTGGCAAACTTTTCTTCAAACAATTGATACGCCAAATGCGCATTCGCAATTGCAGCCTTGCCCAAAAGAGCTCCTGCTTCAGGCGATGCTTTCTTCTTGAGCAATGCATCAATGGTCGAATCAATACGGCTCACAAAGAAAGATGCAACAGAGTGAACTTGTGAAGGATTCTCACAAAGTTCCAAGCCTTTCATGAAGGCATCAATAACTTGCCCATAACGCTTTACTGAAAAAATCAGCGTTACATTGACACTAATGCCAGTAGCAATTAGCGCCGTAATAGCAGGTAAGCCCTCAATTGTTGCTGGGACCTTGATCATTACATTGGGGCGGTCAACAATTGCCCACAGTTCTTTGCCTGCGGCAATTGTGCCTTCAGTGTCTCGGGCAAGACGCGGGTCAACTTCAATGCTTACACGACCATCAAAACCCTTACTGCTAGAAAAAATTGGCGCAAACAGATCGCATGCTTGACGCACATCATCAGTTGTCAGTTTCTTAACTACATCATCAACTGTTGCACCTTTCATCGCAGCGATATCTGCGGCATATTCTGCAGCACCGCTAATTGCTGCGCTGAAAATACTTGGGTTCGTGGTTACCCCGACAACACCGCTGTGTTCAATTCGTGCAGGAAGTGAATGTGCATCAGTTCCCGTGATTTTTGCTCGGGACAAATCATCTAACCAAATAGATGTTCCAGCACTTGCTACTTGATCAACGCTCATTTAATTGCCTTCTTAACCTGGGCTACAACGTTTTCAACCGAGAAGCCGAACTCTTTAAACAAGCGCTTAGCATCTGCTGATGCGCCGTAATGTTCCAGCGAAATGGCCACACCGCTGTCACCAATCAATTCACGCCAACCTTGTGCGATACCAACTTCAATACTGATCTTTACGACGCCAGGGGATAGGACGGATTCTTTATAGGCCTGATCCTGTTCAGCAAACCATTCAAGACACGGTGCGCTAACTACTCGAACATTGACACCTTCGGCAGCTAATGCGGCCTGGGTATCAATTGCTAATGAAACTTCAGAACCTGTTGCAATCAAGATAGCTTGAGGGTTGACTGCATCTTTCAAAATATAAGCACCCTTGGCTACACCAGTTGCAGGAGCACAAATCGTGCGATCAAAAACCGGTAAATTCTGGCGTGATAGCAATATGCCCGCGGCACGTCCACGAATAAGGATTTGTTTCCACGCTTCTGCAACTTCATTGGCATCCCCGGGGCGAATGACATCTAGGCCAGGGATTGCACGAAGAGCGGCAAAATGTTCGATCGGTTGGTGAGTTGGTCCATCTTCACCAACGCCAATTGAATCATGCGTCCATACGAAAGTAGATGCAATGTTCATTAACGCTGCAAGTCGAACAGCAGGTCGCATGTAATCGCTAAAGACTGCAAATGTTCCACCAAATGATCTGGTTAAACCGTGTAGGGCAATTCCATTGAGCACTGAACCCATTGCATGTTCACGGATACCAAAGTGGATTATTCGACCAAATGGATCAGCACCCGGAATCGCAGATGTTGTTGGAAGAAAAGATCCTGATCCCTTAATGCTGGTGTTATTTGAACCTGCTAAGTCAGCTGATCCGCCCCAGAATTCTGGCAACTTCGCTGCGATTGCATTGATTACTTCGCCAGATGCGGCACGCGTTGCAACTTCTTTTTCTGGGGTAAACACAGGGATATCGGCATCCCATCCAGCAGGTAATCCTTTAACTCGTAATCTTTCAAGAAGTGCGGCCTTGTCAGCATTGGCTGATTTCCAGGTAGCAAACTTTGTATCCCATGCTGCACGAGCAGTAGCTCCGCGATCTTTAACAAGGCGTGCATGAGTCAAAACTTCAGCAGGCATTGCAAAATCTTCATCAGGATTTAGACCCAACGCAATCTTTGTTGCTTTGATTTCATCGACACCTAGTGCAGATCCGTGAGATCCAGCTGTTCCTTGTGCTTTAGGGGCAGGCCAGGCAATCACTGAATGCATTCGAATCAACGTTGGTTTTGCTGTTTCTTTCTTTGCAGCAACCATGGCAGCATCTAATGCGACAAGATCAATATTGCCAGTTGCAAGTGCAGCAACTTCGATAACGTGCCAGCCATATGCGCGGTATCTGGCAGCAACATCTTCGGTGAAGGCGTTGTGAGTGTCGCCTTCAATCGAAATTCTGTTGTCATCATAAATAATGTTCAAGTTTCCAAGTTCTTGTGTGCCAGCCAACGAAGATGCCTCAGCACTAACTCCTTCTTGCAAGTCGCCATCAGAACAAATCACCCAAATAGAGTGATCAAATATTGAGGTATGTGCAGGTGCTGTGGGATCAAGCAAACCACGCTCATAACGAGCAGCCATAGCCATACCTACCGCTGTTGCAATGCCTTGGCCTAATGGACCCGTTGTCATTTCTACGCCCGCAGTGTGGCCGTATTCAGGGTGGCCCGGAGTTAGTGACCCCCATGTTCTAAAGCTTTGCAGGTCATCCATTTCTAGACCGTAACCACTTAAGAACAATTGAATATAAAGAGTCAATGATGAATGTCCGCACGACAAAATAAATCGATCGCGACCTAGCCAGTGTGGATCTGATGGATCATGGACTAAGTGACGTTGGAATAATGAGTATGCAACTGGTGCCAGTGACATTGCAGTGCCTGGATGACCATTGCCAACTTTTTGAACTGCATCAGCTGACAGCGCTCGTGCATAGGCAACTGCACGTTCATCTAATTCAGTCCAACCAGATAGTGTGCTCATCATTTATCCATTCTGTGTGATTACTGACAATCGGATTCGCCACGCTGCGATCCATACCAAAGTTGCTCCTAGCAAGTGAGCAGCAACCAAGATTTCGGGAATACCGGTGAAGTACTGAACATAACCAATTGCACCTTGTGCAAGGGCGATCACGGCAAAATTCTTGATCGCTTTTTTGCTGTGAGCACTAGTCCCTTGAGCTACATAAAAAGCAAGCGTAATTCCCAACAGAATTATGACTACATCTGCGTGCAGCCATGCAACAGTTCGAATATCAAAATCAAAACGTTGCGCCTGTGCATCTCCTGCATGCGGTCCCGATCCAGTGACGATCGTTCCCAGCACAATTACTAAAAACGAAGTCGCAATATGCGTCATTGAAATCCTAGATATTAAAGGCGCGGCCTTTACAAAAATTGCTGGAGCGCGTCTGCGAGAGTACAAAGAGGTTGCACCGGCGATTAAGATTATTGATAACAACAAATGACATGCGACAGGAATCGGATTCAAATCAGTTAATACTGTGATGCCGCCAAGTATTCCTTGTCCGAATATTCCTAGGAATTGTCCAATCGCTAATCCGCGCAAATCTTTTCGCTTGCTTTTTAGAACTGCGATGATTACCGCAACTGATGCAATGACTAGTACAAATGTTAATAATCGGTTTCCAAATTCGATCCACACATTTAATTGTGGCTCGGCCTGATGGGGGACCGGGGTATACGAACCGGGTGTGCACTCGGGCCAGGTGGGACATCCCAATCCGGATCCGGTTAACCGAACAGCTCCGCCAGTTACGACCAGGGCAGCCTGCAAGAAAAGCAGCAAACCCGTAACCGGCGCCAAAACCTTGGTGGCTAAATCTGCGGTTTTGGACATGGCCTAAGCCTATGACCCTCGAGCCACGCAGGGCTCTCGAGTGGCTTAACGTGTCGAATTACGACACAATACTGTTGTGAAAATGACCGGCACCAATCCAGCAGGGGACGATGCTCGTACCCGCGACCTGGTGGCCCGCTCAATTCTTGAAAACGGTCCATCAACCGCCGCCGTTTTAGGCGAGCGTTTGGGTCTGACCGCAGCTGGAATCAGACGACATCTAGATCTTTTGGTGGCCGATGGTGTTGTAGAAGCCCGCGACCCGCGTTCTTCTTCTATCCGTGGTCGAGGTCGACCTTCAAAGGTTTTTGTAATGTCAGATCAAGGCCGCGAGCAGTTTGAACATTCATATGATGATTTAGCCGTTGCGGCATTGAAATTTATGTCGGCTCAATCCGGTGCCCACCTTGTCGATGGCTTTGCACAATCTCGCGCCGATGACATCGAACGCCAAGCACGCAAGTTTATTTCTAAGCGCTCTGGCAAAGTTGAAGCACTTGCAGATTTCTTAACGGATCAAGGGTATGCGGCAAGTGTTCACGACAAATCTATGGGTCAAGAGCTGTGCCAGCATCATTGCCCGATCGCACACGTTGCCTCTGAATTTCCACAATTGTGCGAAGCCGAAACTGAAGCGCTTTCAAAACTTTTAGGAACGCACGTACAACGTTTGGCAACAATCGCGCATGGCGACGGCGTTTGCACAACATTTATTCCAACGACCCACACTACAACCCGAAAGGTACGTGCATGACAACAGCACATCCAGAACTCGACGGACTCGGCAACTACGAATACGGTTGGTCGGATAAGAGCTCAGCTGGCGATAACGCCAAGCGAGGACTTAGTGAAGAGGTCGTACGCGACATTTCAGCAAAGAAGTCTGAAGCGCAATGGATGTTAGACCTGCGCCTTAAGGGCTTGGACTTATTTGGTAAGAAGCCAATGCCAAACTGGGGATCAGATCTTTCAGGCATTTTCTTCGACACTATTAAGTACTTTGTGCGCTCAACAGAAAAGCAAGCAACCACATGGGATGACTTGCCTGACGATATTAAGAACACATATGACCGTCTCGGAATTCCAGAGGCTGAAAAGCAACGCCTAGTGTCAGGTGTAGCAGCACAGTACGAATCTGAGGTTGTATATCACTCAATTCGCGAGGATTTAGAAGCTCAAGGCGTTATCTTCTTGGATACAGATAGCGCGCTAAAGCTTCATCCAGAGCTGTTCAAAGAGTACTTCGGAACGGTTATCCCGGTAGGAGATAACAAGTTTGCAGCACTTAATACTGCTGTGTGGTCTGGTGGATCATTCATCTACGTACCAAAGGGCGTACATGTTGACATTCCTTTGCAGGCTTACTTCCGCATCAATACTGAAAACATGGGTCAATTCGAGCGCACATTGATTATCGCGGACGAAGATTCATATATTCACTATGTGGAAGGCTGCACAGCGCCAATCTACAAATCAGATTCATTGCACTCTGCAGTTGTTGAAATTATTGTGAAAAAGGGTGCACGCGTTCGTTACACCACAATTCAAAACTGGTCTAACAATGTTTACAACTTGGTTACAAAGCGTGCAACATGTGCTGAAGGCGCAACCATGGAGTGGGTCGATGGAAACATCGGTTCAAAGGTAACCATGAAGTACCCAGCAATTTTCTTAATGGGTCCCCACGCAAAGGGTGAGACTTTGTCACTTGCTTTTGCAGGAGAAGGACAACATCAAGATTCTGGCGCAAAGATGGTTCACGCTGCTCCGTATACATCATCTTCTGTAATTTCTAAATCAGTTGCACGTAACGGTGGTCGTACTTCATACCGTGGACTTGTACAGGTTCAAGAAGGAGCCCACCACTCTGCAAGCACTGTTAAGTGCGATGCATTGTTGGTGGACACAATTTCACGATCAGATACCTATCCCTACGTTGATATCCGAGAAGATGATGTTTCTATGGGTCACGAAGCAACAGTTTCAAAGATCAGTGATGATCAGCTGTTCTATTTGATGTCACGTGGATTAAATGAAGATGAAGCGATGGCAATGATTGTTCGCGGATTCATCGAACCAATTGCACGCGAACTTCCAATGGAGTACGCGCTCGAACTCAATCGCCTTATTGAACTTCAGATGGAAGGTGCTGTCGGTTAATGTCAGTTTTAGCAACTAATTATTTAACGCCTACAGGGCGCGAGGAAGCGTGGCGATTTACTCCGCTCAAACGACTTCGCGGTTTGCATGATGGCACCTCTGTGCAATCTGATCGATCAACATTGATCGCTAAAGATGCACTTCCTACTGGGGTTACCTTTAAACGTGAAAATCTAGAGCCACTTGCGCCAAGTGATGATGTGATCATCGAACGTATTCGTTCTTTCTCACCATCTGTCGCGCACTTGTCTATAGCTGCAAATACCGAACTGTCAGAGCCAATCTTTCTGGGTCGTGCAGCAGGGGCTTTAGATACAGCTGAATTCTCACGTGTTCGAATCTCACTTGGAACCCATGCGGTCGCAACAGTGATTGTTGAAAACACAACGGACACTATTTTGGCTGAGGATTTAGAAATCTCATTAGCTCCAGGATCAAACCTGAAGTTTGTGACATTGCAAGAGTTTGAATCTAAATCTGTTTATACAGCGCGCCATCATGCTGTGGTCGATAAGGATGCAACCTTCAAATCGGTAACTGTCACAGTTGGCGGCGATGTAGTTCGTATTTTGCCAACAGTTGAATTTATAGCACCTGGTGGCTCAGTTGATCTACTAGGTGTGTATTTTGCTACAGCTGGTCAATTCTTTGAGCACCGGATGCATGTAGATCACGCAGTTCCACACGCAAAATCAAATGTTAATTTCAAGGGTGCTCTTGCTGGTCAAGGCGCACACACTGTATGGATCGGCGATGTGTTAATTCGCGCAGCGGCTGAAGGCACAGATACCTACGAACTCAACCGCAACTTGCTACTAAGTGATGGAGCTCGAGCAGATTCGGTTCCTAATCTAGAAATCGAGACTGGCGAGATCATTGGTGCAGGACATGCGAGCACAACAGGTCGTTTTGATGACGAGCAGTTGTTCTATTTGATGTCTCGCGGAATCGCTATGGCAGATGCCAGACGATTAGTTGTGCGCGGTTTCTTCAATGAAATCGTCCTCGAAATCGGAAATGAAGTTGTGCAAAACCGAATTATGGACCGCATTGATAACGAACTAGAAAAGGCGGGCAACAATGTCTGATTTAGTTTTAGACCAATTGATCCAAGGCAAGCCTGTTCTCATTGAAAAGAACGGTAAGACAATCTGTGTTGCGCGCGTTGGCGAAGAGGTGTTCGCTATTGATGACACCTGCACCCACTCAGATGCATCTTTGTCAGAAGGCGATGTCACTGGATTCAAAATTGAATGCTGGCTACATGGCGCAGAATTTGATCTCCGTACAGGAGAAGCCTTAACACTTCCTGCCAACATTGCCTTAAAAACATATCCGGTATCAATCGACGGAAACGCCGTCACGGTCGAGATTTAGCAACGAGAGAAGAGAGAAAAAATGAGCACACTAGAAATCCGCGGCCTGCAGGTATCAGTTGATACAGACAACGGCACAGTCGAAATCCTTAAGGGTGTCGATCTAACAATTAAGTCAGGCGAGACTCACGCCATCATGGGCCCTAATGGTTCAGGTAAATCAACTCTTGCCTACTCAATTGCAGGACACCCTAAGTACACAATCACGGGCGGATCTGTAACTTTAGACGGAGCAGATGTTCTTGATATGACTGTTGATGAGCGCGCCAAGGCTGGTTTGTTCTTGGCCATGCAGTATCCAGTCGAGGTACCAGGTGTTTCTGTTTCAAACTTCTTGCGCACTGCAGCAACTGCGCTTCGCGGGGAAGCGCCAAAGCTTCGTACATGGGTTGGTGAAGTAAAGGATGCAATGGAAGCGCTAAACATGGATCCTTCATTTGCTGCTCGTAACGTTAATGAAGGTTTTTCTGGCGGAGAAAAGAAGCGCCACGAAATCATGCAATTAGAACTTTTGAAGCCAAAGATGGCGATTCTTGATGAAACAGATTCAGGCCTAGATGTAGATGCACTACGCATCGTTTCTGAAGGTGTTAATCGCGCAAAGGCAGCCAACAACCTAGGCGTTCTTTTGATTACGCACTACACCCGTATTTTGCAGTACATCAAGCCAGATTTCGTTCATGTATTTGCTAATGGCCGCGTGGTTGAACAAGGTGGACCAGAGCTAGCTGACAAGCTAGAAGCAAATGGCTACGCAGATTATGTGAGCAAATAAGAAAGTTATGCCATTTAACGTTGCGAAGGTACGTCAAGATTTCCCAATCTTTGAACGTACTATTCGTGACGGTAAAAAACTTATTTATTTGGATAGTGGAGCGACAAGCCAAAAGCCATTATCTGTAATTGATGCCGAAAGTAATTTTTACAAGTTCCACAATGCGGCTGTTCACCGCGGGGCTCATCAATTGGCAGAAGAAGCAACGGATGCATACGAAGGTGCACGCCTAAAGGTTGCTAACTTCATTGGAGCACGTGAAGAGCAAATTGTCTTTACAAAGGGTGCAACTGAATCACTCAACCTTGTTGCTTATGCAATGAGAAATGCCGCACCCGGAACTCGTTTCGCACTCACATCTAAGGACAAGATCGTTGTCACCGAAATGGAACACCACGCTAATTTGATTCCATGGCAGCAATTGGCAGCACGCACCGGCGCACAGTTATCGTGGTTTGAAGTCACGCCAGATGGACGCTTGGATCTTTCAAATATTGATTCAGTAATTGCCGAGAACACAAAAGTTGTGGCACTTACACACCAGTCAAATGTTTTAGGAACAATTGTCCCGTTAAAGGCAATAGTTGCGCGTGCCCATGAAGTTGGTGCTGTTGTTGTACTAGATGCTTGTCAATCGGCTCCGCATATGCCAATTGATGTGAAAGAACTTGACGTTGATTTTCTTGTTTTTTCTGGCCACAAGGCTTTGGGTCCAACAGGAGTTGGTGTGTTGTGGAGTTCTCAACTTGATGAGCTACCTCCATTTCTCTATGGCGGTTCAATGATCGAAACAGTGACCATGACTTCTGCAACCTGGGCACCTGCCCCACGCAAGTTTGAAGCTGGAGTACCTAACATGGCGCAAGCTGTTGGTCTTGGCGCAGCGGTCGACTATTTAACGGATCTTGGCATGAGAAATGTTCATAACCATGAGGCGTCATTAACAAAGTACTTAATTGAGAAGTTATTGCAGGTTCCAGATTTGAAGATTGTTGGTCCCACAGATCTTGATTCTCGCGGAGGAACTGTTTCATTTACGGTGGGGGAAATTCACCCACATGATCTTGGCCAATTTGTTGATAGCCAAGGTGTTGCGGTTCGCACAGGTCATCACTGTGCTTGGCCATTAACGAGAAAACTAGGAGTGCCTGCAACTACTCGTGCTTCATTGTATTTATATAACGAAGAATCAGATTGTGATGCATTATTCGATGCAATCCTCGGCGCACAGAAGTATTTTGCATAATGGAATTAGACAGCCTTTATCAGGAAGTCATTCTTGATCACTATAAGCACCCATTGAATAAGGGGTTGTCGGCCACTTATGGCGCACAGGTTCATCATGTGAATCCCAGCTGTGGCGATGAAATTACTCTTAATGTCACTGCAGAAAACGGAATAATCACCAGCATTACTTGGGATGGAGTTGGCTGTTCGATATCTCAGGCAAGCGTTTCAATCGCTAGTGATTTATTAGTCAACAAGAGCTTTGACCATACTGATGCCATTCTCAATGAATTTACCGAACTCATGCACAGCAAGGGAACCAAACAGGGTAATCCGGATGTTCTTGAGGATGCGGTATCACTTGCAGGCGTATCTAAGTTCCCTGCTCGGATTAAGTGCGCACTATTGGGGTGGATGGCGTTCAAGGATGCAGCGGTTAGAATTAAGACGACAACAGGGGAGAGTAGCGATGGCAACAAGTGTTGATGATGTAACTGAGGCGATGAAGGATGTAGTTGATCCTGAACTTGGTATCAATGTTGTAGACCTTGGGCTTATCTACGATGTGATGGTAGATGAAGCCAACATTGCAATCCTTAACATGACTCTTACATCTGCAGCTTGCCCATTACAGGATGTAATCGAGGATCAAACACGCGCCGCACTTGCCGGAATGACAACTGATGTAAAAATTAATTGGGTATGGATGCCACCTTGGGGCCCGGACAAGATTTCTGATGACGGAAGAGAACAGCTGCGCGCTCTCGGCTTTACCGTTTAATTATGTCAATGCATGCAGCGTGGATGACCCACCGCTCAATGACCGCTGATCCTTCGGTTAAGGAACAGAAGTTAAAGCCCGGAACAGTCAAGCGCATATTCAAATTTGCTTTACCGTATCGAACAAATATTTTCATTTTTCTAGCAACTGTCATAGTTGATGCAGCGCTAGTAGTTGCAACGCCACTGTTGTTAAAACAATTAATTGATGATGGCGTGATTCCAAAAGATGGCGCAGTGGTGACAAGACTTGCAATTTTTGTAGGGCTTTTAGCTATTGCTGATGCTGGATTCAATATGTTGGGACGTTACTTTTCTTCCAGGATCGGTGAAGGTTTGATTTATGATCTCCGATCGTTGGTCTTTGCCCACGTACAAAAGCAATCGATAGCATTCTTTACCCGTACTCAGACCGGTGCTCTTATTTCCAGAATTAACTCAGATGTGATGGGGGCTCAACAAGCTTTCACAGCAACGCTATCGGGTGTTGTCAGCAATGTTGTAAGTCTGGTTTTAGTTGGCGTGACCATGTTGATTTTGTCCTGGCAGATCACTATTTTTTCACTGCTCTTGCTTCCAGTTTTCCTCATCCCAACGAAATGGGTTGGACGCAGACTTCAGTCGCTAACTCGAGAGTCATTTAATGTAAACGCCGAGATGTCTAGCACCATGACAGAGCGCTTCAATGTGTCAGGTGCGATGTTGGTCGCCTTATACGGTGAACCTGATCGCGAACGTGAATACTTTAGAAGCCGTGCGCGCAGAGTCGCTGATATCGGAATCAAGATGGCGATGCTTAATAGGCTTTTCTTTATCGCTCTGACTAGCGTTGCCGCAATCGCAACCGCTTTTGCTTATGGAATTGGTGGTCACTTAGCAATTAATGGGGGAGTTACCGTAGGAACTCTTCTAGCTATCACCGCCCTTTTGGCTCGTTTGTATGGTCCCTTGACCGCACTTTCAAATGTGCGTATCGATGTCATGACATCTCTTGTTTCTTTTGAAAGAGTTTTTGAGGTGCTAGATCTTGAACCGATGGTCAAGAATCGCGATGGAGCAAAGGTCTTGGTTACCAAAGAACCACGTATTGAATTTAACACAGTGAATTTTTCATATCCCCGAGCTGAAGAGATTTCCTTGGCTTCACTTGAATCGGCTGCAAAAGCTGAAACCGTGCAGAGTGGGCAAGTGCTCAGCAATCTTTCTTTCGTTGCAGAGCCAGGAACATTAACAGCGTTAGTTGGTCCATCAGGTGCTGGTAAAACGACAATCAGCGCATTGTTGCCGCGACTTTATGATGTTACCGAGGGCGCAATCACCATTGATGGCAATGACATTCGTGACTTAACACTTGAATCTTTGCGTGAATCGATAGGTGTTGTGATGCAGGATGCGCACTTGTTCCACGAATCGATTGCAGAAAATCTTCGCTATGCAAAGCAAGATGCGACACCTGCCCAAATGCAGGCTGCTTGTGAAGCCGCACAAATTTGGAATCTGATTGAGTCTTTGCCCAATGGACTAGACACAATGGTAGGAGAGCGTGGGCACAGGCTCTCCGGTGGCGAAAAACAACGTCTTGCTATTGCACGTTTATTGTTGAAGTCTCCGGCAGTTGTAATCCTTGATGAAGCCACAGCGCATTTGGATTCTGAGAATGAACAGCTTGTACACGCAGCTCTTCAGACTGCACTCAAGGGCAGAACCAGCATTGTTATTGCACATCGTTTGAGCACAGTGCGTGAGGCTGATCAGATACTTGTTCTGGAGAAAGGTGCGATTGTTGAGCGAGGTACGCATGATCAACTTGTCGCACAAGGTGGCCTTTATTCAGAGCTATACAACCGACAAGATTTAACGGGTACGACGAATCAAGATTCGCCCGTAGATAACTAAGCCCCCAAAGAAGAGCCATTGCAACGCATAGGCCATATGTGGCCCATCGCTTAACTCAGGTAATTGTGCTGGCACTTCGGGAGTCAACGAATTTTCAGACCCAGATAAAAGGTCTATGTAAAACTTTTCAGTATTCAGCTGCGATTGAGCATTGAGTTCTGAAACGAGTCCTTCACCTTTTCCAGGCAGTGCAAAAAATGAGCCACGGGGTAACGAGGAATCAAGACGAAGTCGTCCAGTTATTGAAACTTCTGCCTGTGGCAATGCCGTAACCACAGGTGGGGTTGTGGCTGTTGCGCCAGCTTGAACCCAGCCACGGTCAACCCAGAAACTCTCGTTTTCATTTGAGCTAAACAGTGTCAGTACTTCATATCCGTACTTGCCATCGTTGTAACGATTTCGCAGCAAGATTTGTTTGTCGGTGTCAAAAGATCCAGTGGTCGAAACTGTTTGCCATTCATAATCTGGCAAGTTGCCTGTCACTGCGCCAAGTTCTATAGGCGACTTGGCTATGCGCTCTTCTATTACAGCGTTACGAGCATGTCGATCAACGCCACGGTGATACTGCCATTGGGAGCCCCAAAGACAAAAGATGATTAAGAGTAAAGCTATGACTGTTTTGAAAAGAGCCCATGGCTCTTTAGTTTTTTGTGGGGTGGTCATTCTTAATCGAGAGCGAGTGGTTTATCTTCGAATACGTCCGCACCACGAGTAACAGTTTCACGTCCTGCATTTGCAATAACAACTGCAAAGTAAGGCAATGTGACTGCCCCTAGAAGGGCAAACCAACGATAAGGACTTGGCAAAATCACCGTCAAGATAAAGCAGGCGGTGCGAATCATCATGGAAATGAAATATCTCTTTTGTCGGCCAGCTTGATCACGGGTAAGCGCACTAGGGGCGCTAGTGATGTCGTAAATCTTCTTTTCTTTGGCCATGTGGAGAAGGTTAGTGGTCGGCGCGCACCTTCGCTTCTTTTGTTTACTCAAAGGTAGCCAGTAGGTTTTGACCATGAGTTCAATTGCCTTAGTCACAGGCGGAAACCGCGGAATTGGATTAGCAATCGCACACTCCCTCAAAGCTGCTGGCCATGATGTTGTTGTGACCTATCGCAGCGGAGCTGCGCCCGAAGGATTCAAAGCAGTCCAGATGGATGTAACCAGTACTGACAGCGTTGAAGCGGGATTCACAGCCATCGAGAATCAGTGGGGCATTCCAGAAATCATCGTTGCAAATGCCGGAATTACAAAAGATGGTCTTGTCATGCGAATGAATGATAAAGATTTTGAATCTGTAATTGATGCAAATCTGACTGGAGCATTTCGAGTAGCACGCCGCGCAACTAAAGGATTATTGAAGTTAAAGCGCGGCCGCCTAATTTTTGTTGGCTCTGTTGTCGGTTCTGTTGGCTCTGCTGGGCAAGTGAATTACTCATCGTCAAAAGCAGGACTGGTTGGAATGGCTCGATCTTTTGCTCGTGAAATCGGTAGCCGTGGAATTACTTCCAATGTGATTGCTCCAGGCTTTGTTGAAACCGATATGACATCAACACTTGATGAAAAACGTCGCACAGAAATTGCTGGCTCTGTACCTTTAGGACGCTTCTGTACAGCGGAAGAAATTGCTGATGTCGTAACCTTTATTGCATCTCCACAAGCAAGTTATATCTCTGGAGCTTTAATTCCAGTTGATGGCGGATTAGGAATGGGGCACTAAATGGGAATTCTTGAAGGTAAAAAAGTATTAGTAACTGGCGTACTAACTGATGCCTCTATCGCTTTTCACATTGCTCGCTTGGCACAAGAGGAAGGCGCTGATGTCATATTGACGGGATTTGGCAGAGCCCTTTCGCTTACAACTCGCATTGCAGGGCGTTTGCCTAAACCCTGTCCGATCATCGAATTAGATGTAACAAGCGATGCTGATTTAGCTGCCCTTGAATCACGCGTTCGCGAACATTTTCCGGATGGTTTAGATGGCGTTGTGCATTCAATTGGCTTTGCACCAGAAGCAGCACTTGGTGGAAACTTCTTACACACTCAATGGGAAGATGTTGCAACAGCTATTCAAATTTCGGCCTTCTCACTTAAATCTCTAACGATGGCCGCTCGGCCACTATTTAATGGCGGGGGATCAGTTGTTGGACTTGATTTTGATGGTCAAGTTGCTTGGCCAAAGTATGACTGGATGGGTGTTGCAAAGGCCGCGCTGGAATCAACAGCGAGATATTTAGCCAAGGATCTTGGTCCAGAAAACATTCGCATCAACTTGGTTGCTGCGGGTCCTATCCGCACTATTGCTGCTAAATCGATTCCTGATTTCCAACGTTTTGAACATCTATGGGATGAGCGCTCTCCCTTGAAATGGGATGTCAATGATCCGGTTCCGGCGGCGCAAGCAGCGGTTGCTCTTTTGTCAGATTGGTTTCCAAAGACAACGGCGGAAATCATCCACGTTGATGGTGGTTTCCATGCAATGGGTGGGTAGTTCCCGCACGATTTAGCGCTCGATTTCACCTTTTCACCCCTGTACGGGTAATCTTTGCCCCAGACCAGTGGCGTTACAACCACTGCAAGAGGAGTTACCGCTCCCACCTTCATCGCCACTAGTGCGGGCTGGTTTGTCGGATAAGAGAATTAACTTCTCTTGCCCTTGCGGTTTTCTTTTGCAGCGCTGTAACACCAAAGCGTTAACGAACCGAAGGAGCACAAAGTCACCACTGAACCTCGCATTAACGATCGAATTCGCACACCCGAAATTCGTTTGATCGGTTATACCGGCGAACAAGTTGGAGTTGTCGATATCGATACAGCGTTAAAGATGGCAGATGAAGTTGGTCTCGACCTAGTCGAAATCGCACCAGATGCTAATCCACCCGTTTGCAAGATTATGGACTTCGGAAAGTACAAGTACGAAGTTGCACAAAAGGCACGGGAAGCGCGTCAGAACCAGACCCACATTGTGGTGAAGGAAGTGCGTTTGACACCAAAGATCGAAAACCATGATTACGAAACAAAGCGTAGTCAGGTTGAAAAGTTTCTTAAGGGTGGCGACAAGGTAAAGGTGACAATGAAGTTCCGAGGACGCGAACAAACGCGACCTGAGTTGGGATACAAGATGTTGCAACGTCTTGCAGAAGACATTGCAGAAGTTGGTTTTGTTGAGTTCGCTCCTAAGCAAGAGGGACGAAACATGACAATGGTTCTTGGCCCAACTAAGAAGAAGACAGAAGCAGTTGCAGAAGCAAAGGCAGCACGCAAGGCGAAAGCCGAAGCTGCTGCAGAAACTACCGAGTAAGGGAACATAACCATGCCAAAGATGAAAACACACAGCGGTGCGAAGAAGACCTTCCGCATCACAGGTTCTGGAAAGGTTATGCACGAGCGCGCTGGAAAGCGCCACTTGCTCGAGCGTAAATCTTCACGAGTAACACGTCGTCTATCGACAGAGTCAGCTGCAAAGCCAACTGTCGCACTCACAGCCAAGCGCATGCTTGGTTTGAAGTAAGGAGCGGTTAAATGAGAGTAAAGCGCGGAGTCCACGCAGCCAAGAAGCGTCGTACAACTCTAGAACGTGCAAGCGGTTACCGCGGCCAACGTTCACGTCTTTTCACAAAGGCGAAAGAGCAAGTTACGCACTCTATGGTTTATGCATTTAATGACCGTAAAGATAAGAAGGGCGATTTCCGTCGTCTCTGGATCCAACGCATCAACGCAGGTTGCCGCGAACACGGTCTTACATACAACCGTTTTATCCAAGGTCTGAAGGCTTCAGGAGTAGAAGTTGATCGTCGCGTTCTTTCAGAGCTTGCGACAAATGATCCTGCAACATTCAAGACACTTGTTGATGTAGCTCGCAAGAGCCTTGCAGCACTCTAAGTTCCAATCATGATTGAGAGCCTTAACTCGCCACATGTTGCGCGGGTTAAGGCTCTTATTGGTTCTAGGGGAGTTAAGGAAAGAAAGGCCGCAGGACAATTTGTTGCAGAGGGATTGCGATGTGTCCGCGAAGCTTTGGTCGCCAAGAGTGGCCCAACAATTGAAACTTTATATGTTACGAATAATGGGCGCAGAAAGCTTGAAGAATTAGCGGATCTTTCATACTTAAATGTTGTTGATGTCAGCGACGAAGTGATGAAGGAAATGTCTGAAACCATTACGCCACAAGGCATACTTGCAGTGTGCGCAATTCCCAATGTTTCTCTGGATTCGTTAATGTTGAATGGTTCACGCAGATTCATTTATCTGTCAGAGGTGCAAGACCCAGGAAATGCAGGAACAATTCTGCGCTCGGCCGATGCATTTGGTATGGATGCGGTAATCACTTCACCGGGCAGTGTCGATATGTATTCACCAAAGGTAGTTCGAAGTACCGCAGGATCTCTTTGGCATATTCCAGTTTTTGAAGCCGTTGCCATTGATGAAGTTGTAAAACGTGGAATCAATCCTTTTTCGCTAGGCGCTGACGGGTCGAAGACATTGAGTGATTACCAAATTTCTGGGGACACCCTCGCGGTATTTGGAAATGAAGCCCGTGGCTTATCGACCGGGCAGAATGTCGATTCGATAGATGTTGTAAGTATTCCAATGCCCGGCAATGCCGAAAGCCTAAATCTTTCAGCGGCTGCCTCAATAGTTATGTATCACCTAGCAAATATGCGGCCGTAACAAAGCACTACAAGATAGAGTTAACCCATGCGCGTTGAGGAGATTTCAACCTGGGTACAAGATGCCCGCAAGGCTTTCGCCTCGGCAACAGATTTAGATTCCCTGAAGACGGCACGCCTGGCTCATGCTGGCGACAAGTCTCCAATCGCCCTGGCATCACGTGCTTTAGGTTCGCTTTCACCCGATGAAAAAGCAAGTTTCGGCAAAGTAATTGGCGAAGCAAAGGCTGATATTGCTCAAGCACTTGCACATGCAACAGCTGCATTAGAGGCTGAGCGTGATCGCAAAGTTTTGTTGGAAGAAGTCGTCGATATAACTTTGCCAGTAAATCGTTCACATCGCGGCGGCTTGCATCCAATAACAATTATTAAAAACGAAGTCTCTGATTTCTTCATTGAACAGGGCTTTGCAGTTGAAGAAGGTCCTGAACTTGAATCAGGGTGGCTGAACTTTGATGCGCTCAATATTCCAGCAGACCATCCAGCTCGCACTATGCAAGATACTTTCTTTATCGAACCAGTTGAATCTGGAATGGTTTTGCGTACCCATACCTCGCCAGTTCAAATTCGTACGATGCTCACACAAGAACCGCCTATTTATGTTGTGTGTCCCGGCCGCACCTTCCGTGCTGATGAGCTTGATGCAACACATAGTCCTGTCTTCCATCAAGTAGAAGGTTTAGTAATCGATAAGGGCATAACGATGGCCCACCTAAAGGGAACTCTAGATAATTTCGCCCGACATATGTTTGGCCCAGATGTAACCACACGATTGCGACCATCTTTCTTTCCCTTTACCGAACCAAGTGCCGAAGTAGATATTTTCTTTAACAACCGCTGGATCGAATGGGGTGGTTGCGGAATGGTGAATCCAAAGGTGCTTGCCACATGTGGCATCGACACCGATCTTTATAGTGGTTTTGCTTTTGGTATGGGACTTGAACGTACTCTCATGGTTCGACATGGAATTACAGATATGCATGACATCGTCGAAGGCGATTTACGTTTTACTCGACAGTTCGGAGTTGGCCTTTAATGCGCGCTCCTTTATCGTGGATCAAAGAGTTTGTAGACATTCCTGCAGCAGTTACAGCTGAACAGATTTCAGAGGGATTAATCCGTGTTGGCTTTGAGGTCGAAGAAATCATTCAGCAGGGCGCAGATTTAACCGGTCCGCTCAAGTTTGCAAAGGTTATATCTATCGAGGAAATCACCGAATTCAAAAAGCCTATTCGCTATGTGGGTATAGATTGTGGTGAAAGCGAAACTAGATATGTTATTTGTGGAGCAACGAACTTTTCGGTGGGGGATTTAGTAGTAGCAGCACTTCCTGGGGCGGTACTTCCTGGCAATTTTGCTATCGGTGCACGCGAAACCTACGGAAAGACCTCCAATGGCATGATCTGTTCAGCTCGCGAACTTGGCATTAGTGATGAACATGCCGGCATTATGGTTTTTGCCGAAGGTGAAGTCACTATTGGTGCAGATGCAATTGATGCATTGCACATTAATGATGTCATTTTTGATGTAGCTGTTAATCCAGACCGTGGCTATGCCCTAAGTATCCGTGGCATTGCTCGTGAGGTTGCTGCAGCTCTTAATTTAAAGTTCACAGATCCTGTCGACGCACTACGCGCTTTAAAGTTTGAAGAAACTGGCAAGGGTGTCACTGCAAAGATTGGTGAGAAATCAGCTGCATCGGTTTTTTACCTACGCACTCTCTCAAACTTTGACCCAAAAGCAACAACACCGATTTGGATGCGCCGACGTATTGAAAAAATGGGGATGCGCTCGATTTCTCTAGTTGTAGATGTTACAAACTATGTAATGCTCGAACTTGGTCAACCCTTACACGCCTTTGACAAAGCAAAGATTAAGGGTGGACTTACGATCAAGCGCGCAGGTAAGGCGCAAAAATTTAAAACGCTGGATGGTGTAGAGCGCACATTAGATCCTGAAGATTTGATGGTGTGTGATGATGAACAGCCTTTGGCTCTGGCCGGAACAATGGGCGGTCTCTCATCTGAGATATCTGAGACAACAACAGAGATCGCTCTAGAAGCGGTTCATTTCTGTGAGGTATGCATCGCTAAGAACTCTCGTCGTCACAAACTTTCATCTGAAGCATCGCGACGTTTTGAACGAAGCGTAGATCCTTCGTTGGCTGAGTTTGCTTCTGCTCGTTTCGTTCAACTGCTTACCGCTCACAGTTCAGCCAAGCATGTGGCAACTGTGGTTGATGGAGAGCCTATATATGCACCGTTAGTCACCATTGACCCTACTTGTGTATCTAAAACATTGGGTTTTGAGATTCCAGTTAAGCAGGTAGCAGAGCTACTTCGAGTCGTTGGCTGCGATGTTGATGAAAAGAGTTTTACGGTCGATCCGCCATCATGGCGAGCAGATCTGTTAACTGCTGCAGATTTTACAGAAGAGGTGGCCCGCATGATCGGCTACGACAAGATTCCTTCCGTACTTCCACCGCGTCCATTGCATGCAACATTGACCCCTACACAAAAACGACGTCGGGCTGTAGCCACAATGCTTGCCAGCCGTGGATTCGCAGAAGTTCAAACATTCCCATTTACAAATCAGACAACTATAGATTCCATGGGTTTTGTGGGCGAACGTGCTTCGACATACAAGGTAGCAAATCCAATGTCTGAAGAGTTCCCACTAATGCGCGTACACCTGGTACCGGGATTGATCGAAGTTGCTCAACGCAATATCAGTCGCGGTGCTAAGGACTTTGCAATTTTTGAAATGGGTTCGATTTTTCGTAGTTCACAAAAATTGGTTCCAGCAATTTCTCCAGATTTGACCAAACGTCCTGCACAAAAAGTCATCGATGAAATATTTTCAAGTGTTCCGCCACAGGGATATCACGTTGCAGGTTTGCTAGTTGGCAAAACCGAAAATGAAAATTGGCAAGGCAAGGCTCGTGCGTACAATTGGCAGGATGCAATTGCTTATGCCCAAGATGTTTTGGCTTTATGTAATCTTGAATGGACAGTCGCGCGGTCTGATCTAGCTCCATGGCATCCAGGTCGTTGCGCAGAATTAATCGTTAATGGAAAAGCAGTTGCACATGCTGGTGAACTCCACCCACGGATAGTCGCTGCCTATGGTTTACCTGAACGTTCAGTGGCGTTTGCTGTTGCATTGAGTGCACTTCCAGATTCGGCTCTAGTTCGACCTACGACCGTCGGCACAATGCCCGCAGCTGTTCAGGATGTGGCCTTGATTGTTGAATCAACAGTTAGCGCCGCAGACATTGAAGGCGCTCTGCGTGAAGGCGCAGGAGAGTTGCTTGAGTCGATTACCCTGTTTGATCGCTATGACAAGATCGGTGACGGCAAGATTTCGTTGGCCTTTACCCTTGTTTTCCGGGCACAGGATCGCACGCTGACAGGCGAAGAGGTATCTGCGATGCGTGAGGCTGCAACATCGGTTGCCGCCACCAAGTTTGGGGCTGTAGTTCGTACCGCATAATTATGCATGAGATTGCATAATTATAGATAATGCCTTACGCTTAACTCATGAAAACAGCGGTCATCGGTGCGAGCGGGTATGCAGGTGGAGAGCTTTTAAGACTCCTGGCAATGCACCCACGTTTTGAAGTAACGGTTATCAGCGCTCACTCCAATGCTAGAGAGCAAGTCACAACCATCCATCCGCAACTACAAAGTTATTCGGGGAGAAGTTTTGTATCTGCTGATTCAATCAATTTTTCCGATGTCCAATTAGCGTTCTTAGCTTTGCCGCATGGCGAATCCGCGGCTCTTATTGCAAAAATTCCTGAGTCTGTCAAAATAGTGGACCTTGGTGCGGACTTTAGGTTGGAAGATCCTTCTCAATGGGTGAAATATTACGGGGGCAAGCACGCAGGTTCTTGGGTGTACGGATTACCCGAACTTGCACCAGGACAGCGCGATGCAATTAAGAAAGAAAGTAGAGTCGCTAACCCAGGTTGTTACGCAACATCGATTTCATTAGGAATAGCACCTGCTTTAGCATTGATTGATGTATCAGATATTGTCGTTGTTGCCGCTTCCGGAACAACTGGTGCAGGAAGAAATGCCACAGTAAATCTCATCGGTAGCGAAGTAATGAGTTCTCTGACCTCTTACAAATTTGGTGGGGTTCATCAACACACACCTGAAATCGAACAAGCTCTGTCGGCGGTGGCGCAAAAGCCAGTAAAGCTCTCTTTTACGCCCATCCTTGCGCCAATGCCTCGCGGAATTCTTTCCACCGTCACCGCGAAGTTGAATCAGTCCTTAACTACGGAACAAGCGCACAGTCTCTTTGCAGACCATTACTCTTCTGAATTTTTTGTCGATGTATTGCCACTTGGGCAGATGCCTAAGACAAGTACTGTTACTGGCAGCAATAAGGTTCAATTACAAGTTGCTGTTGATCAACATACAAATCGTTTGGTCGTATCTGTTGCAATCGATAATTTAGGAAAGGGTGCTGCGGGTCAAGCGATTCAAAATGCTAATTTGATCTGTGGGCTAGCCGAAATAAGCGGCCTAGCACTTGATGGAATAGGCGCATAAGGCTTTATTGTGATTGTCGTTAAATTTGGCGGTCATGCCATGAAGGATAAGAGCGGTAACTTTGCAAACGCCATTTCTGCCGCTCAAAAGGCGGGGGAGCAGGTAGTTGTTGTCCATGGCGGTGGCCCACAAATCGATGCAGCACTGAAAGCCAAAAACATAACCAGCCAATGGATCGGTGGATTTCGGGTTACCACTAAGGAGATCTTTGATGTTGTAGAGGATGTTTTAGTCAATCAAGTTGGTACCGAAGTTGCAGCGACATTAAGTAATGCTGGAATCAAGGCTCAATCAATTTCTGCTCGCACATTGCCAACTGTCATTGCTAATCGTCGGACACAGTTGATTGATGGCACACCGGCCGATCTGGGTTTTGTCGGCGATGTACAGAAAGTTAATCCAATCGCCTTGCTGGAACTGCTTAAGCAAGGGATTGTTCCGGTAGTAGCCCCTGTTTCTTCAGATGAAGATCTGAAAACAGGGCTTAACGTGAATGCTGATTTTGCAGCCGCAGCCATTGCAGCTTCATTAGAAGCATCTGCTTTGATTGTAATGACAGATGTTGCAGGGATATATCGCAACTGGCCCGATAAGAGTTCTTTAATAGAAATCATTTCTGCAAGTGAACTTGAGAATATCAAATCGGGCTTTGCCGAAGGAATGGCGCCAAAGGTTCAGGCCGCACTTGATGCACTGTCTTTTGGGGCGAAAGCGGTGCGAATTATTGATGGCACAGATCCCGAGAGCTTTGCTTCAGCGTTAGCTGCTACAGGAGGGACGTTGGTGGTGCATGACTAACAATATATATCTAAAACGTTGGGATAATTCTGTACAAAACAATTATGGAAAACCCTCCATTGTCTTAGTTAAGGGTAAGGGAATAGTTGTCACTGATGCAGATGGAAAAAGTTACCTTGATTTCCTGGGCGGAATAGCAACAAGTGTGTTGGGCCATGCCCATCCAGCAATAGTGAAAGCGGTAACTAAACAAGTTTCAACTCTTAGCCATGTTAGTAATTTTTACGCCCATCCCAACATAATTGAATTAGCTGAAAAGTTAGTTGGCATGACAGGGGATGAAAGCGCAAAAGTTTTCTTCTGCCAATCAGGAGCCGAAGCAAATGAAGCAGCGCTAAAACTTTCTCGTCGTACGGGAAAAGTAAGTGTTGTTGCTGCCCAGGGTGCATTTCATGGTCGCACGATGGGGGCCCTTTCACTTACCGGGCAACCTTCAAAACGTGAACCATTCCTACCGCTGATTAAAGGCGTAAAACATGTTCCGTATGGCGATATTAATGCGATGCGCAAAGCGGTCAGCAAAAAAACTGCGATGGTAATTATTGAACCCATCATGGGTGAAGCAGGAGTGATTGTTCCTCCAGCTGATTATTTGCAGGAGCTTCGTCTGCTCTGCGATAAGAGTGGTGCATTACTAGTAATCGATGCGGTGCAAACCGGTATGGGCAGAACAGGTGATTGGTTTGGTTATGAATACTCGGGAATCACACCAGACGTAATTACATTGGCTAAAGGCTTGGGTGGTGGACTGCCGCTCGGTGCGATGATTGCATTAGGCAAAGCTGCCGATTTATTCCAGCCAGGAGATCATGGCTCTACCTTTGGTGGAAATCCTGTGACAACTTCAGCTGGTCTTGCGGCGATTAAATTCATTGAAGCGCAAGAGATTTTAAGCAAAGTTGAAAAACAAGGCGCACATTTAATGCAAGAACTAGCACTTATCCCGGGCGTAAAAGAGGTTCGCGGAGCTGGACTACTGCTTGGGATCGAATTGGATTCAATTCAAGCCGCTGTGTTTGCAGATGCGATGCGCGATGCAGGTGTTCTTGTAAACGCGGCGAATCCAACAACAATTCGTATCGCACCTGCCTTGATAGTTTCGGATGCGCAAATCAATAGATTCATTACTATTTTTAGAAAGGTTATTGCTGATGTCAAGTAATGCCCAGTCAGTTTCGGCTCGTAGAGCGAAAGCGATCGCACTGATTCAATCTGGATTAGTACATTCACAATCTGATCTCGTTGTACTGCTGAAAAAGTCTGGGTACAAAGTTACTCAAGCAACAGCTTCAAGAGACCTAGAAGAGATTGGCGCTGTTCGTGCTCGCAACAAGGATGGTGAAAGCACCTACCAAATAAGTGAAAGCGCTGATGCTGCGATTGTTCGTAGTACTCCGTTGCCATCAAAACTTATTTTGTCTGTTGATCACAGCGCTAATTTGGCCGTAATTCATACTCCTCCAGGAGCGGCTCAGTTTTTGGCCAGTTCCTTAGATCATGCTGCTTTAACGGGGGTCATCGGCACGATCGCAGGAGACGACACGATAATTTTGGTATCGAAGAAAGCGACAGGTGGAGCACATTTAGCGAAAGAATTGCTTGCTTACGCGCAGACAGATGGGAAGAGGAAGTAATGGCTCTATGGGGCGGACGATTCTCGCAAGCAGCTGAGGATTCGGTCTTTGCGCTGTCCAGAAGCGTGCACTTTGACTGGCGCTTAGCCCCATACGATCTGCGCTCATCAAAAGCTCACTGTGCCGTTCTGGCTAAGAGTGGATTAATCACATCGAAAGATGCAGAAGCGATCCTTAAGGCACTCAATGAACTTTCCAATCAAGTCGCTGATGGAACTTTTGTCGCGATTGATAGTGATGAAGATGTACATAGTGCTTTAGAACGTGGTTTGACGGAAAAGTTAGGCCCGGTAGGAGGAGCTCTCCGCGCCGGACGTTCTCGTAATGATCAGGTGACGACAGATCTTCGTCTCTTTGCGATAGATCACATGCTTGAAATCGCACGGATGATCACAGTGATGCAAAATGCGATTCTTGAAAAAGCGGCAGAATATGTAAATGATCCTGCTCCTGGTTTCACACATATTCAACATGCACAACCAGTTTCTTTTGGTCATGAATTAGCAAAGCATGCACACGCCTTTTCTCGCGATCTTGATCGTATAAATGATTGGCTCGCACGTACATCTGTCAGCTCGCTTGGCGCTGGGGCACTTGCCGGATCATCTCTTGCCCTTGATCCGGGATTCACTGCTAAGAATTTAGGTTTTACTTCAACATTTGCAAATAGTATCGATGCAGTTAGTGATCGAGACTATGTCGCGGAAGCTTTATTTATTTGCGCAATGATCGGAAATCATCTTTCACGCATTGGTGAAGAATGGACTTTGTGGGCTTCACAAGAGTTTGCGTGGGCACAAGTAGCCGATGCATACTCAACTGGGTCATCAATCATGCCGCAGAAGAAAAATCCTGATATGGCAGAACTTGCTCGTGGGAAATCAGGGCGACTTGTTGGAAATCTGGTCAGCGTACTAACGATGCTGAAAGGTTTACCGTTTGCTTACAATCGTGATTTACAAGAAGATAAAGAACCGTTTTTCGACAGTATTGATACGTTGTTGTTGGTCCTTCCTGCCGTAACCGGAATGATTGCAACTACAGAATTTGATCGAGAGAAAATGGCACTTGCGGCACCAATGGGCTTTTCGCTTGCAACTGAAATTGCTGATTACCTTGCAAAGAAGAAAGTTCCTTTCGCCCAAGCACACGAAGCCGCTGGACAATGCGTCACATTGTGTGAATCAACGGGACGTCAGCTACATCAGTTAAGCGATGCTGAATTCCTTCTCGTGCACCCGCAATTAGATGGGGGAGTACGTGAACTCCTAATTGTTCATGGCGCCCTTAACTCACGAACAACAGCAGGTGGAACCGCACCGATTTTGGTTACTCAGCAAATCAAAGATGCATTAACTGCCAATGCGAAAACTAGCCAAGAAATTGCCAGCAAGCACCAGGCATTTTCGGAGATGATGAGCTCATGAATTTAATCGAAGACCTTCGCTGGCGCGGGTTATTGGCCCAATCAACTGATGAAAAAGCTTTGTTAGATTCACTGAAAAAGCCCATCACTTTGTACGTCGGCTTTGATCCAACTGCACCTTCACTTCATGCTGGTAATTTGGTAGTTCTGCTTGTACTTCGACGTTTTCAATTAGCAGGGCACAATCCAATCGCCTTGGTTGGTGGAGCTACTGGCTTGGTTGGGGATCCCAGTGGCAAAAATGAAGAACGAACCCTTAATAGCACCGATGTTGTTGAAGGATGGGTAAGCCGTATACGAGGACAAGTTTCGGCCTTCTTGGATTTTGATGCTCCAAAGAATCCTGCAGCGGTTGTCAATAATCTTGATTGGACATCACCACTTAGTGCCATTGAATTCTTGCGAGACATTGGAAAACATTTCAGTGTTAATCAAATGCTTTCAAAAGATTCTGTATCAGCACGACTTGAAGCCGGTGGGATTTCTTACACTGAATTCTCATACCAAGTGCTTCAGTCATATGACTTTCTAGAACTCTATCGACGCAACAATTGCACATTGCAAGTTGGCGGTTCTGATCAATGGGGAAATATTGTTGCTGGTCTCGATCTAATACGACGCGTTGAGCAAGGCAGTGGCCATGCTCTTACTGTTCCATTGTTGATGAAAGCTGACGGAACTAAATTTGGAAAAACTGCTGGCGGTTCAGTTTGGCTAGATCCTGAAATGACATCTCCCTATGCGTTCTTCCAGTTCTGGTTGAATTCGGATGACAAAGATGTAATCAACTTCCTAAAGGTATTTTCATTCAAGTCTCACGAAGAGATTTCGGAACTTGAAAAATCCCACAATGAAAATCCTGGTTTACGCGAAGCCCACCGCGCACTTGCGCGCGAATTAACTTCGCTCGTGCATTCAGAAGAGACAACACAACGTGTGGAAGCTGCTGCACGCGCTTTATTTGGTCAGGGTGAACTTTCTGAACTAGATGAAGCAACGCTTGCATCAGCACTAGCCGAACTTCCACGTACAACTGTTTCATCTGCAGAGGAAATTCCTACCTGGGTTGATCTCTTAGCAGCAACTGGTGTTGTTGACTCTAAATCAGCTGCGCGTCGCATCATTAAAGAAGGTGGCGCATATCTCAATAATCAGAAGATTTCCGGAGAAGATTTCAGACCCTCAAAATCTGACTTTTTATGCGGAAAATATGCGGTTTTGAGAAAAGGCAAGAGAGATCTTGCCGCCGTTGAATTAACCTAAATTCGGCAAAGTACCCCAAAAACCTTAGCGGGCATGGATAATTCGTACTTCACTATCTAAAGCGTTGATGTTTACTGGCCGACTATCCCGATTTGACCGGTCTGCGGCCGCTATGTATAGTTACGCTCCTTGCTGGGAACGGACGATTTAGGCCGGACAGTAGGCGTCGAAGATCAAGTAATTGAGCTTCAGCCAGACCAAGTACCTCATTTAGGCCAGTTTGACCGAGCCTGCATGCATGCACTAAGTTTGGCGATCTGCCCTGAAAAATAGGAGAAATCCTGGGACTCAGTGCGCATCCGTACCTTGAGAACTCAACAGCGTGCCATAAGTCAATGCCAATAGTGGCTTAGTTCGTCATGCTTTTAATAGCGAAAAATCATTGTTTTACAGTGCTTTTTGATTAATTAACAACCACGGCAAATATATAAATACCTCAATGAGGTATAGCCATAAAAAGCTATACCCGTTGATTTCCTTTGGTATATAAATGACAAATTAAACGACAGTTTGTTTGTCTGATCGCCAAGATG
>NZ_JBIILI010000002.1:0-220410 GCF_044232745.1 Candidatus Planktophila sp.
GATGAACTTGTGGCAGTTGTTAAGACTGTTCAGGTTACTGTTTCCATGGATACTAAAAAGTCACGGCCCCTCAATGATGCGGAGCGCGACTTCCTTAACAAATATCTGGAGAACTAACGATGGCACAGCTAGCATCACGTGAAGAACGCCCATGGTGGAGAGACGCAGTTACGTATCAGATCTATCCACGTTCATTTGCCGATGCAAATGGCGATGGCATCGGTGATGTCGAAGGTATTCGTTCTCGTCTTCCATATTTAAAGTCTTTGGGTATTGATGCAATTTGGATTTCTCCTTGGTATCCATCACCGCAACACGATCATGGCTATGATGTATCTGATTACATGGATATCGAACCTGCTTATGGAACCTTGGCTCAAGCAGAACAACTGATTAAAGAAACACATGATTTTGGAATCAAATTTATTGTGGACATTGTTCCTAACCACACATCAAGTGATCACAAATGGTTTCAACAAGCGTTAGCGGCAAAGCCTGGTTCAGCAGAGCGTGAGCGTTATATGTTCCGCGATGGCAAAGGTGAAAATGGAGATTTACCTCCTAACAACTGGGAAGCTGTTTTCGGCGGACCAGCATGGGAACGAGTCATCGAAGCCGACGGAACACCGGGGCAGTGGTACTTACACCTTTTTGCAATTGAACAGCCTGATCTCAATTGGGAAAATCCTGAAGTCAGAGAGCACCTAGAAGATGTTTTGAAATTTTGGTTAGACCGTGGCGTTGATGGCTTCCGGATCGATGTTGCACACGGAATGATCAAAGAAGAAGGTCTGCCAGATATTCGAATTGATCCAACGGCATCAATGCTCGGCACAGAACACAAGCCGTTCTGGGATCAAGAAGGTGTTCATGATATTTACCGCTCATGGCGCAAAATCTTTGATTCATATCCAGGGGATCGCATGGCAGTTGCTGAAGCGTGGGTAAGTCCAGCTTCACGCATTGCGCGATATGTACGCCCAGATGAACTTCAGAACTCATTTAACTTTGAAATGCTCACCACCTTGTGGGATGCGAAACAAATTCGCACAAAGATTGATAACTCAATCGAAGCGTTAGCAGAAGTTGGCGCACCTACTTCGTGGGTATTTAACAACCACGATGTTGTGCGTTCGGTGGATCGTTTGGATCTTGGCTTAACAAATCACGGAGATACTACTTTTTCACGTCAAGGTGATCCAAAGAAGCTAAACATTGCTCGCGGTACATTGCGTGCACGCAGTGCAACCTTGATGACATTGGCCTTGCCTGGTGGAACATATTTGTATCAAGGTGAAGAACTTGCCTTGCCTGAAGTTCGCGATCTTCCTGAAGATCGTTTAACTGATCCACGCTGGAAGATGAGTGGTTACTTAGATCGTGGTCGCGACGGTTGCCGTGTTCCATTGCCTTGGTCCGCAGATCCAAAGGGTGGATTTGGTTTTTCAACTAATGATTCATTGACATTAAATGAGACCTGGTTGCCACAATCATCTTGGATGGGCAAGTATGCAGTTGATACTCAAGATGGTGTTGAAGGTTCAACATTAACTATGTATCGCGAAGCACTTGCGATCCGCAAGGCTGAAGCCGGCTTAGGCGATGGCCCAATGGAATGGATTGAAGCTGGCAAAGATGTTGTTGCCTTTGAACGCCCTGGAGATTTCGCGTGCTACATCAACTTCGGTGCACCAATACAGTTGCCAAGCAATAGCCAAATTTTGATTGCAAGTGGTCCCGTAACAGGTCACACATTGCCAACAGATACCGCTGTTTGGGTTCGTTTAATTCCATAATGCCGAACACTATGGTGCAGCACAGGGTCGTAAGGACCTTGGCTGCAGCACAGGTTTTAAGCGGTGTTGGTGTTGCCGGAACCGTTGCTGCAGGCTCACTTCTTGTCTCATCGATCACTGATTCAGAAACCCTAGCGGGCCTTGCGCAAACTAGTGCGGTCTTAGGTGCAGCTGCGCTTGCGTTGCCCCTTGCACGCTTAACCTCAAAAGGTGGACGTCGCTTAGCGCTATCGGTTGGGTATTTTTCTGGTGTTGTGGGTTCGGTGTTAGCAATTCTTGGTGGCGCGCATCGAAATCTAGTTTTGATGTTGATGGGAACATTTCTAGTGGGTGCTGCGGCAGCTGCAGGGTATCAAGCACGATTTGCTGCAATTGATTTAGCCAGTAATGAAACTAGAGCAAAGCAACTTTCTTTTGTTGTGTGGGGTTCCACAATTGGTGCTGTTACGGGACCAAATTTAATGGAACCAGCAGGAAACTTGGCAGAGTTTTTTAACTTACCCCGCCTTGTTGGCCCCTATTTAATTTCTGCAACAACATTGGCCTTAGCTGCGGTAGTAATTACCATTTTCTTGCGACCTGATCCATATTTGCTTGCAAATAAAGATTCAGTCACAAGCAAAGAAAAGGGTTCTACGAAGAAGGCACTGAAACACATACGCCACAATCCAAAGGCTTTATTTGCAATCATGTCCATTGCTATTGGCCATGTCGCAATGGTTTCGGTAATGGTTATGACCCCTGTTCACATGGCTCATGTAGATGTGTCTCTTACCATTATTGGTTTGGTTATTAGCGTTCACGTTCTTGGAATGTATGCATTTTCACCGCTAGTCGGGTCTCTCAGCGATCGACTTGGCAGAGTACGCATTATTCAGATTGGCTTAATTATTCTTTTGCTCTCGACAATAGTTTCAGGCAAAGCACATGCCGATGATGCTTACACTTTGGGAGTTGGTTTATTTTTGCTTGGGCTTGGCTGGTCCTGCACCCTGATTGCAGGTTCGGCATACCTTTCTGAAAGTGTAGAAACAGAATTTCGCGCTTCATCACAAGGTGCCAGTGATTTAGTAATGAACCTTGCAGGTGCCGGCGGGGGAGCGTTAGCAGGTGTAATCATCGGGACTTTGAGTTATGGCTGGCTTTGCTTAGCGGCAGCTATTCCTGTGTCACTGCTTGGAGTTGCTTCGCTTAGACTGGGTTCAGATGAGTAATTTCTACGAACAAGTTGGCGGCGAAAAGTTTTTTGCTGATTTGGTATCTCAGTTTTATGCAATTGTTGCGACGGACCCCATCTTGCGTCCGATGTATCCAGAAAACGATTTGCAAGGTGCAGCCCAACGTCTGCAATGGTTTTTAGAACAGTATTGGGGCGGACCTGATACTTACCAGGAAAATCGCGGACATCCACGACTTCGGATGCGCCATGCTCAGTTTGCAATTAATACTGCGGCACGTGATGCCTGGCTGAATGCCATGCGTGCTGCGATTGATGGCGTAGAAATTACTGACGATTTAAAAACAGAGTTGTGGAGCTATTGTGAGATGGCCGCGAATTCGATGGTTAATCAACCAGATTGAGATTGATTTCCAACTTTTAGGATTTCACCATTGCGTAAGTACCACAATGTTCCTTGACCATCTCTAACTGTTGTGACACGCAATCCGACTTTTTCAACAACACCTTCAATTTCTAGTACATCTACAGTGTCGCCAACTCCGTATTGATCTTCGATTAACATAAAGATTCCGGACAAAATATCGCGGACCAGAGTTTGTGCACCAAGACCTAAGGCAACTCCAACGATTCCGGCAGATGCAATAAGTGGTCCTAAATCAAATCCAAATTCGCCCAATGCCATTCCAACGGCGATGATCCATGCTGCACTCTTTAGTGTTGCAGTTAAAACTCCACCAATTGTGCTTGCTCGTTCTTTTTGGCGAGCAACAATGTTGCGTGGCCCTAGGACTAAATCGGCAGAAGCTAATTTATTCATCGCACGCGTAATTGCGCGAGAGCCGAAATACTGAATGAAGGCAGCCCCTACAAGGATGATCAGGATGCGCAGGGGAGTCCCGGCCATCCATTCGAGGAAGTTACGCATAGAGTCGCTCATAATGGCAAGACTTTATCCAAATCTTTACCTAAAAGCCCCATTCAAATACCCACGAGGTCGGGTGTTTTGGTGCAAGATAAACCAATCGGTGCCAGCCAGGCGCTAGATCGGGAGCGATATATGTCGCGCACACTTGTCTTAAACGCCACCTACGAACCGTTGGGTGTCATAACAGATCGTCGCGCGCTGATCCTTGTCTTAAATCACCGAGCTGTAATGGTTGAAGATTCTGGCGAAATTTTACGATTCGCTGGTGGCCAAGTTTCATTGCCTGCAGTTGTTCGGTTAACAAAATTTGTTCGTATTCCTTATCGACATTCTGTTCCGTTGTCTCGCAGGGCAATTTTTGCTCGTGATGGCGGCCGATGTGTTTACTGCGCAGCACCCGCGACATCGATTGATCACGTGATTCCACGTAGTCGTGGCGGTGGCCACAATTGGGAAAATGTGGTTTCTGCATGTCACAAGTGCAATCATGTTAAAGCTGACAAACACTTAAAAGAACTTGGCTGGCGTTTGCGTACTTTGCCTCGCGAACCAGTGGGCGCAGCCTGGAGAATTTTAGGAACAGGTCGCACAGATCACAGATGGTTACCGTATTTGCAGCCATTTGGAGTGGCAGCAGCAACTGCATAAGTAATTTACACTTACGCCATGACTATATTCGAAGGTCCAGCAACATCGGCTCCAGGTTTATCTGTTCTAGAAACCATTGTTACTTTTTTGGTAATTCCGACAGCATTGTTTGTAGTGATCTCAGTGCTTACGTATGCTGGGACTGCAACACGACAGAAGAAGTCATCGGCAATTACTGAAATCGAGTAATTGCTTTACCGAATTACTTATCTAGTGCTTGAACCTTAAGCGCTCTAATTAAGCCATCCTGAGATTCTTTAACAAGCTTTCGCAGCACTGCAGGTGAATCTTTTCCTGCACCAGCTAGCCAAGCATTTGTCGTGTCCACTGTTGATTGTTTTACAACCCATGATGGATAAAAACCAGTAACAAACTTCGCTGCTGGTTCATAAGAACGAGATTCCCAGACTGTAATTAAGTTATCAAAGTACAAATCCACAAATGGCTCGAGTAGCTTTCGCTGAATCGGGCGTTGGAATCCTGCAACTATTGCGGAGCGCACTGAGGTTGCGGCCTCGGCATCGAGTCCCTTGTTAAAGGCATATGCCTTTGCATCACTTGTTGGCATCGCTGCTAAGCAAGTTTCATATGCCAGGTTGCCGGTGGTTGTGTTGTCCTTAGCAAGTTCGGCATCTAGTTCGGCCTTAGTTGTAGCACCGCGCTCGGTGAGAGCAATAAGGAAGTACCAACGAAGATCGGCATCAACCTTTAACCCTGATGCACTGCCGTTTAGCAATGCTCTGATGTTTGCTGTTTGAGCTTCGGTCTGAGCATTGATTGCAAAGGCACGAGAAATCAAAAGCTGTAGATCACTTGCTGGAGCGCAACTGTTTGTTAGTGCCCATAATCCATCAGCTAACTTTTCACGATAAGCATTTAAGTTTGCTTCCTTTGTGTATGCCTCGACAGAAGTTGTTAATTGAGATAGAACAATATTGACGATTGCATCATCTGTTTCGCCTGCAAGGCCGTTTAGTGCTATCTCGATGTAGTCTGCCGATGAAATTTCAGCATCACGATGCATATCCCAGATTGCTGCCCAACATAGAGCGCGAGCAAGGGCATCATCAAATTTTCCAAGATGAGTTTTCAGGGTCGCAATTGAACGATCATCAAAACGAAGCTTGGCATATGACAGATCTCGATCATTGATAAGCAACAGATCGGCAACTTTTTCGCCCGCAAGATCGGCGACAACTGTTGATGCCCCAACAACATCTAGTTCGAGAGATTTGCGAAGCTTCAGTGAGTCACCACTGATGTCGTATAGACCAACAGCTAAGCGATGCGGGCGCAATTCTTTAGATTCTGCAGGAACAATGGGAGCTTCCTGCGAAATTGTGATGGTCTTGTAGGTGTCGCCAGCAATATCTAAAACTGGACGTAAAGTGTTTACGCCTGCTGTTTGCAGCCATGTACTTACCCAAGGATCAAGTGTGCGACCACTTGCTGCCTCAAGTTCAACGAGCAAGTCATCCAAAGTTGTATTACCCCAGGCATGCTTTGCAAAGTATTTTTGTAGACCAGCAATAAATTGTGGACGTCCCACGTGTGCAACTAGCTGATGCAAAACAGATGCACCCTTTGCATAGGTGATTCCATCAAAGTTTGCATTGACCGCTTCCATATCGACCATGTCGGCGATGATTGGGTGGGTTGAAGAGAGCTGATCTTGACGGTAGGCCCAGTTTTTGCGAGCAGAGTTAAACTCAGACCATGCACCCTTAAAACGTGTTGCTTCTGACAAAGCCAAGTATGAAGACCATTCGGCAAATGATTCATTAAGCCAAAGATCATCCCACCATGACATTGTGACAAAGTCACCAAACCACATGTGTGCCATTTCGTGCAGGATTGTGTTTGCACGTGACAGGTAAGCCTTATCGGGCATGTGACTGCGGAATACCAAGACATCTTCGCGGAAGGTAACTGCGCCAGCGTTTTCCATAGCGCCAAAGTTGAAGTCAACAACAGCGATTTGATCGTACTTTTCAAATGGATATGCCAAACCGAAAGTCTTTTCAAAGTATTCAAAGCCTTGCTTGGTTACCAAGAAAATATCTTCTGGATCTAAGTACTGCATCATCGATTTGCGGCAATAAATGCCTAGTGGGATCTCTTTTTGACCCTTGTACACATCATGAACATGTGAATACGGTCCTGCAACAAGGCAATCTAAATAGGTTGTGATGCGCGGAGTAGTGGTGAACTTCCATTCAACGAAATCACCCTTTGCAACCTTTGATTCAACTGGGTTGTTTGAAACCGCTTCCCAGTGGCCAGGTGTTGTAACTGTTAAGGAAAATGTTGCCTTTAGTGATGGCTGATCAAAACAAGGGAACATGTTGCGGATATGGGCGGTTTCACCTTGTGAGTACAAGTAGATCTCGCCATCAGATGGATCAACAGAGCGCTGCAGGCCTTCGCCAGATTTTGAATACTCTGCCTCGATTTCAATAACCAGTAGGTTTTCTGCTGCAAGGTTAGTAATGAAGATAGATTCGCCATCGAAGTTGCTGGTATCAACTGCAACACCATTGAGAGTTGCGCTGATAACTGAGCGACCAACAGCATCAATAAATGTTGAATAGCCGGGCTTATTACATGTAAATGAAACTTCAGACTTTGCGTAAAAAGTCTCTTCACCCTTTGTGACATCAAGGGTTACTACGTAGCTATTTACATATAGGTGATCCGCACGATCTTTTGCTTCAGCACGGCTCAAATTCAGACCTGGCACTTGTTGCTCCTTTGGTGTTTTGTAGGTTCTAATCCAACCATGACAGAGTTACCCCATGGAACGCCCATCGGTACGCAGTTACAGCATCCGCGGATCTCGCATTACCGATGCCCAACGAGAAGCAAAGACAGCCCTGCAAGCGGTACACGGAATTGAATTTAAGCAAGAAATAATTGATCTTAAGCAGATTTTCCCGACCAGCGATGCAGTAATCATGGAAATCGGTTTTGGAATGGGTGAGGCCACGGCGATCATTGCCAAAAATCACCCTAACAATGGATACATCGCCGTCGATGTTCACCCACCCGGTATTGGCAAATTGTTAGCTCGAATAGTTGAAAATGAACTAACTAACTTGAAAGTTATTGAAGATGATGTGCATGTTGTTATGCAGCACATGATTGCTGATAGGTCCTTAGATGGAATTCATTTGTACTTTCCAGATCCTTGGCCAAAGAAGAAACACAACAAGCGCCGAATTGTTAATGAAGGTTTCTTGCAGTTGATACACCCAAAGCTTAAAGATGGAGGGTTCATTCACATTGCAACTGACTGGGTTCCGTATGCAGAAAGTATTAAAGAAGTATTTGCCTCTTTGTCATTATTTACTGGGGGAGTAATTGATAAACCCGATTGGCGTCCCGTGACACGTTTTGAAGGACAGGGTATTGATAAGGATCATGCCGTTAACGACATGTTGTATACAAAGGTTTAAAGCGAACCTTCATTTTCATATTTAGCAATCTTGTTAATTCTGCGCACATGACGATCGTCATTTGAAAAGGGTGTTTCTATAAAGGCATCGATAATCGACTTGCAATCTTCAATTGAATGCATGCGACCGCCAATTCCAACTACATTTGCATTGTTGTGATCGCGACCTAACTTGGCGGTTTCTACGCTCCAGGCAAGGACTGCGCGAACACCTTTGACTTTATTTGCCGCGATTTGTTCGCCATTTCCTGAACCACCTAAAACAATTCCAAGAGATGTCGGATCTGCAACAGTTGCAATCGCGGCTGGAATACAAAAGTCTGGGTAATCATCGACTGCGTCGTATTGGTGCGGTCCATGGTCTTTAACCTCGTGGCCTTTGCTCTGCAAATATTCAACGAGAGCAGCTTTTAGTTCTAACCCAGCATGATCACTACCGATATGAATGCGCATGAGTGCATCTTGCCATGGGCAAAGAAAAACCCGCCAAGTGATTGCTCACGTGGCGGGTTTTCCTATCCCTTTAGGAAGAAATTGTTACCTATGGACGAGGACCCTTAGGACCTTTGTCTCCACGATGACCCTTGTCACCCTTATGACCTTTCTCGCCCTTTGGACCTTTGTCGCCCTTTGGACCCATTCCCTTGCCGCGAACTTCATTTACCTTTGCAGTTACATGCTCGGTTAATCCAGCCTTCTTAGCAGTTGCTTGAGCTGCAGTCATTGTGCCTGCTGTGACGCGAGCATCAATTTCCTTAGTCTCGAAACCTACTAGTGCTACGACCAATGCATCTTTCTTCGCACCTGCAATAGCTGCCAATGTTTCACCAGCTGCAAGACGAGTCTTGATAGTTGCTGCGTCCACACCAATAGTTGTTGCTACTAATGCTTCTCTAGCGACATGTGCTGCATCATGTGCAGCTTTGTTGGCTGCGTGATTTGCATCGTGTGCTGCAGACTTGGCAGCGCTCTTTGCAGATCCCTTGTCATGTGCTGATGCAACTCCGATGGAACCAAGTGACAGTGCTGCAATTGTTATTGCAACTGCTGCAATTCTTTTCTTTGATGACATATTCATGTCCTCTCGTTTGTAATGCGTGTCATTGACCCCTCGTCAACCACTACCTGTACCAAACAGGTTCATGCTGTGGAAGATAGCAAACCAACCTGAAAACACCATCAGAGAATTACCCCGTGGTTTGTAGGGGAATCCATTCATCTGCGCGTAAATCCCCTTGGGCTTGCCTTATTCGCCCATGTTTTTCACAGGTTCAGACTTATTTTTCCCCAATAGAAAAGGTGTGCCATGAAAAGCAGCAAATCCCTAATAGCAATGTGTATGGCAGTAACACTAGCGATGATTCCGTCAGCTATTGCTGCTCCAAAGACAACTATCAAGGCTGCTGGCCGAGTAACTACAACAGTTGTGAACACCATTTTGAATGGGGTCGGTGTTCCGGCAAAAACAGTTGGTATCAATGGTGATTTTTACATAGATACAAAAAACTTAGTTTTGTACGGACCAAAAGTAAATGGCTCTTGGAAAAATTCAACTTCGCTAAAACAATCAGAAATAAAATCGGTAACAACAACAGTTGGTGAAGTCGGCGCAGTTGGCGATAAAGGTGCACAAGGAGAAAAAGGCGATAAAGGCGCAACAGGAAGTACTGGTGCAACCGGTTCTACAGGCTTGTCAGGTGCTGTTGGTCCAGCCGGTGCAACAGGTTCACCAGGATCGAGTGGTGCAGTTGGTGCAGTTGGTGCAGTCGGTGCAACAGGTTCACCAGGATCGAGCGGTGCAACTGGTGCGAGCGGTGCAACTGGTGCGAGCGGTTCTAGGGGCGATACAGGATTAACAGGATTAACAGGTGCAGCAGGAATTCAAGGAATACAAGGCGATGTGGGAACAGCGGGAACAACTGGTACCAATGGCGCAACAGGACCAAGAGGTGACATTGGATTTACAGGCGCAACCGGCGTGCAAGGTATTCAAGGTGACGCAGGAACTACAGGTGTACAAGGAATACAAGGTGATGTTGGAAATACTGGAATACAAGGAATACAAGGAATACAAGGGATACAAGGTGATGCAGGATCTGCAGGTGTACAAGGAATTCAAGGTGCAGCTGGATTAGATGGCGCAAGTGGTGCGCAAGGAATTCAAGGCGATGCAGGAACATCTGGAACAAATGGTGCGCAAGGAATACAAGGTGGCATAGGAACTGCTGGTGCAACTGGTGCAGCAGGTGTTGATGGCGCAGCTGGCGTGCAAGGTATTCAAGGCGAAACAGGATCTGCAGGTGTACAAGGAATTCAAGGTGCAGCTGGATTAGATGGCGCAAGTGGTGCGCAAGGTATTCAAGGCGAAACAGGATCTGCAGGTGTACAAGGAATACAAGGAATACAAGGTGATACCGGAACGTCTGGAACAAATGGTGCGCAAGGTGTTCAAGGTGCAACAGGTATCGATGGTGCAACGGGTCTGCAAGGTATTCAAGGCGATACAGGAACATCTGGAACAAATGGTGCGCAAGGTATTCAAGGTGCCGCCGGATTAGATGGATCAACTGGTGCAGCAGGTGTAGATGGTGCAGCTGGTGCGCAAGGTATTCAAGGTGCAACAGGTATCGATGGTGCAACTGGTCTGCAAGGAATACAAGGAATTCAAGGCGATGCAGGAACATCTGGAACAAATGGTGCGCAAGGTATTCAAGGTGCCGCCGGATTAGATGGATCAACTGGTGCAACTGGTCTACAAGGTATTCAAGGTGACACAGGAACATCTGGAACAAATGGTGCGCAAGGTATTCAAGGCGCAGCTGGATTAGATGGATCAACTGGTGTGCAAGGTATTCAAGGTGACACAGGAACTACAGGTGTACAAGGAATTCAAGGTGACACAGGAATAACAGGCACTGCAGGTGTAGATGGTGCAGCTGGTGTAGACGGTGCAACTGGTATGCAAGGCATTCAAGGAATCAAAGGTGATACAGGAACATCTGGAACAAATGGTGCGCAAGGTATTCAAGGTGAAACAGGATCCGCAGGTGCACAAGGTATTCAAGGTGATGTGGGAACTGCTGGTGTACAAGGAATACAAGGTGACACTGGTGCAACTGGCGCAACAGGCGCAACAGGCGCAACAGGCGCAACAGGCATAGATGGTGCAGCTGGATTAGATGGCGCAAGCGGTCTGCAAGGGATTCAGGGAATACAAGGTGATACAGGAGCAACAGGCACCGCAGGTATTTCAATTTCTAAGTTTGCAAGTGTCCCGAACATTTCCCTAGAAACGTCCATTACTGGAAATTTTAATTCTTCAATCTTTTTTACAGCAACCTCAGATGGAAACTACATATTCGATGTATCGGTAGCCGGCATCGTTCAAACGGGAGTTGATTACAAATTGAATGCCGAAATAATTATTGGGTCATCAGCAATTGCGTCGCAATATGTGGTTGCTAGTGATGCGATAACTTATGCAAATAAGTCAGCGGGGCGCCAGTACGGATTTCACATTATCGGAGCAGCCGCTTCAGTCACGACAGGAACAAGTTTTGCCATACGAGTAACAATTCAAATAGGAGCAGGAACGAGCACTGTGTATTTCAGTGGCCGAGCCCTCATAAACAAGGTCGGATCTATCGGGTAAACAAACTGGAGCGGGTGACCGGGATCGAACCGGCATGGCCAGCTTGGAAGGCTGGGGCTCTACCATTGAGCTACACCCGCGGGTGCTTAGGGGCTAAAGGTACTGGGTCGGTAATCAGAGTACGAAATCTGGTTTAGACTCCTGCTTTGCGCCTCGGGGCGTAGCGTAGTGGCTAGCGCGCCTGCTTTGGGAGCAGGAGATCGGGAGTTCGAATCTCCCCGCCCCGACCAGTTTGTCTCGGTTCTTCTTCAATCCCTATAGGAGTAATTAGTGAAAAGTTCAGTCGAAGTTCTATCTCCAACTCGTGTTCGTCTTGATGTTGAAGTTGCTTACGCTGAGCTTGAATCACATGTAGCTAACGCTTACAAAAAGGTTGCTGCATCGGTAAACATTCCTGGATTCCGTAAGGGAAAAATTCCTGCATCAATGATCGATCAGCGCGTAGGTCGCGGAACAGTGATCGACGAAGCAATCAACACAGCTCTTCCAGAGTTCTACGGTCAAGCTGCACGTGAGCACTCAGTTGCAGTCATTGGACGCCCAGAAGTCGATGTAAAAGAGTTTGTAGATAACGACAAGCTTGTATTCACCGTCGAAGTAGATGTTCGCCCAGAAGTTGTCTTGCCTGATTTCTCAAAGATCACAATCGAAGTTGATGATGTGGTTGTTGCAGATGAAGATGTTGAAGAGCAGATCGAATCATTGCGTACACGTTTTGGAACACTGACAACAGTAGAACGCGAAGTTAAGGATGGTGACTTCACCACTCTAGATATGACCGCATTTATTGATGGCAAAGAGGTTGATGGCGGACAAGCTAATGACATCTCTTACGAAGTTGGTTCAGACAAGATGATTGATGGTCTTGATGAAAAGCTAATCGGCATGAAGGCCGGAGATGTAAAGACATTTGAAACACAGCTAGTTGGTCAACAAGAAGGCGAAAAGGGCGAAGTAACTGCGACAGTAAAGGCAGTTAAAGAGCGCGAACTTCCACCAGTTGATGATGCATTCGCAAAGCTTGCTTCAGAATTCGACACACTTGCAGAATTAAAGGCAGATTTTGTTACTCGTCTAGAGCGCGTCAAGAAGATGGAACAAGGCGCACAAGCTCGTGACCGCCTAGTTGAAAAACTACTTGCAGATAATGAAATTCCAGTCCCAGATAAACTTGTTGAACTAGAGGTAAATGATCACCTTGAAGGTGAAGGGCGCTTGGAAGATGCAGAGCACCGTGCCGAGGTTGATGGCCAGGTTCGCTCGTCTCTGAAGTCAGATTTCTTGCTCGATGCGATTGTTTCTTCTGAAGAAGTTCAGGTTACCGAGATTGAATTGACCGAGTACTTGGTTCGCACTTCACAGCGTTATGGAATGGCACCGCAGCAGTTTGCAGAAGAACTTCAGAAGGCTGGACAGATTCAGCAATTAGTCGCCGAGGTAACTCGCGCCAAAGCTTTGGCATCTGTACTGGGTCGAATCACCGTTAAGGATGCATCAGGCAATGTCATTGACCTCGAAGCGCTTGCCCCAAAGGTAAATCCTGCAGATCTAGTTGAAGAGGCTTAATTCCATTCTTCTCAGTTTTTAGGGTCTGGGCTCTCCGCCTACAGCGAACACGACGCAGTTCACGCATGTATTTCTCGTAATCGGGAAGCATTTTGCCTTCTTAATTGTTAAGGTCACTACAGGTAAAAATACAGGAGGCAATAGACGTGGACACAGACAGCAAGATGAAGGACCAGATTTACAACCGCCTGCTTGAAGAGCGAATTGTTTTCATGTCCGGTGAAGTCCGCGATGACATGGCCAATATGGTCTGTGCTCAGTTGCTTCTTCTGTCATCACTTGATGCGAAGAAAGATATTTTCATGTACATCAACTCACCTGGTGGTTCTGTAACCGCAGGTATGGCGATCTACGACACGATGCAGTTGATCCCTAATGATGTTTCAACAGTTACCTTTGGAATGGCCGCTTCAATGGGTCAATTCCTGCTGACATCAGGTGCCAAGGGCAAGCGCTATGCAACTAAGAGCTCTCGCATTTTGATGCACCAACCACTGGGTGGAATTGGCGGAAATGCGATTGATATTCGTATTCAGGCCGAACAGATGGCTATTACAAAGCAGACTCTTTCCGAGCTCAATGCTTTGCACACTGGTCAGACTCTAGAAAAAATTCTTGCAGACTCTGATCGCGACAACTGGTTTAACGCAAGTGATGCAAAAGATTATGGCTTTGTTGATCATGTTGTTACTTCACTGGGACAAATCACTGGAGGGAAAGCGTAATGACATTCCAAGAAATTAACGCACGCTACGTTCTTCCAACTGTTGAAGAAAAGACAGCCTATGGATACAAGCGTCAAGATCCGTATACAAAATTATTTGAAGAGCGCATCATTTTCATGGGTCAGCCAATTGATGACACAGTTGCAAACGATGTAATGGCACAGTTGTTGACTTTGGAATCTATGGATCCAGATCGCGACATCATGATTTACATCAACTCACCTGGTGGATCATTTACAGCGCTAACTGCCATTTATGACACTATGCAATTTGTACGCCCAGATATCAGCACAATTTGCTTGGGCCAAGCAGCATCTGCAGCAGCGGTAATTCTTGCTGGTGGCGCAAAGGGCAAGCGTTATGCACTAGAACATTCACGTATCTTGATTCACCAACCATCATCAGAAGGTGGCGGTCAGGCATCGGATATTGAAATCCAAGCTCGCGAAATCGATCGCATCACACGTTTGCAAGAAGACTTGTTGTCACGCCATGTGGTTAAGTCTTCCGAAGAAATTCGTAAAGATATCGAACGCGACAAGATTCTTACAGCAGTCGAAGCTGTTGAGTACGGAATCATCGATCAAGTTCTTGCTTCACGTAAGGCTAAGAAGTAATTCTTCTATACATTTAAGTGAAACTATTTGAGCCGGGTTCCCTTTGGTCATACAAGGGATACCGGTTCTTTTGGTTTTCAAACACAATATTCGTATTAGGTGCATCTGCATTTCCAATTGCACTGGCAGTTGCTGTTCTTGATGCAGGCGGAACAGCAACATCCTTAGGGCTAATCCTTGGTGCACGTGTTTTATCTGGAGTTGTTTTTGCACCGTTTGCTGGCGTGTGGGCTGACAGGTTGCCTCGCAGAAATGTCATGATCGGCGCGGATTTATTTAGATCAGCACTGGTTGTTTCAATGATTTTTGTTTCGACTCCAACAATGCCTCATGTTTTATTGGGATTGGCTGTTTTCTTTATGGGCGCTGGTGATGCATTTGGTGCTGCTGCAGCGGGTGCAATAATCCCAAGTCTTGTTCCTGATGAAAAACTTCCAGCAGCAAATGTTGGGCGAAATATTGTGGTCAAAGGTGCATCAATCGTTGGCCCCGGCATAGGTGGCGCATCTGTGTTCTTGGTTGGGGCTAGGTTTACCTTTATTTTTACAGCTGTTGCCTTTGTATTAGGAACTTACTTTCTCTCTAAAATTAAAGAAGATATCAACGGCGATAAGCGCGAACGAGAACCGTTTTTAACGGAACTTCGCGAAGGCTTACGCACTGTGCGAGATATTCCCTGGATTGGTGCTTTCATCTTGATGGTTTCAGTTCAGTTAATGGTTGTTATTGCCGCCGAAACTGTCTTGCTTCCAGTAATTAGTCGCCGCGAATTTGATTCAAACACTCCCTTTGCATTGGCCGCCGCCGCCTTTTCAGTCGGCAGCATTATTTCAGCGCTGCTGTGCATCAAGATCAAGGTAAAGCACGAAGGTTACGTTTCAATTTTTGTGTGGATGTTCATCATCATCGCTCCACTTTCGTTGGCATTTCCTGTGTCAGGCACATTTATAGTTGTCGCATATTTGCTTGCAGGATTTTCAGTTGGACCGTGGGAAGCGTGGTGGTCTTCTGCAGTGCAAAGAGAAGTTCCACAACATTTGCAGGGCCGAGTCTTTTCTATTGATCACATGGGTTCGGCCGGGTTAATGCCACTAGGCATGGCACTAATTGGACCAGCCGTTGCATTGTTTGGCGAAAAAGAGTTGCTGATCGGTGCATCAATCTTTCATGTGCTCATTAGCTTTGCGATCCTTGGGGTTCCGGGCGTCAAGGATATGAAGATGCCAAAGAAGGAAATCGACACTGATTATTCTCACGGCGAACACAAGTAAGCGCAAAAACCCCAGCACAAATTCGCGTAAGAACGTAAAATTCAGCCATGACAAGAATCGGTGAAACAAGCGATCTGCTGAAGTGCTCCTTCTGCGGCAAAACCCAGAAGCAAGTTAAAAAGCTCATTGCCGGTCCTGGCGTTTATATTTGCGATGAATGTATCGAGCTCTGTAATGAAATCATTGTTGAAGAGCTCAGCGAAGCGGCCTCACTTGGCCTAGCTGAACTTCCAAAACCACAAGCAATCTTTGAATTTTTAGATCAATATGTAATCGGACAAGATCGCGCAAAGAAGTCTCTCTCTGTTGCCGTCTACAACCATTACAAGCGTGTACAAAGTGGTGAATCAAAGGGCGATGGCGCTATTGAATTAGCGAAGTCAAATATTTTGATGCTTGGACCAACTGGTTGCGGCAAGACACTTATGGCCCAGACATTAGCTCGCATGCTCAATGTTCCATTTGCAATTGCCGATGCGACCGCGCTGACCGAAGCGGGATATGTCGGTGAAGATGTTGAAAACATTTTGCTTAAGCTGCTGCAAGCAGCAGATTACGATGTGAAAAAAGCTGAGACTGGAATTATCTACATCGATGAAATCGATAAGGTGGCACGCAAATCTGAAAACCCATCGATTACTCGCGACGTTTCAGGTGAAGGCGTTCAGCAAGCATTGCTAAAAATTCTTGAAGGAACTGTTGCATCAGTACCACCACAGGGCGGTCGCAAGCACCCACATCAAGAATTTATTCAGATTGATACCACAAATGTGTTGTTCATTGTTGGTGGGGCATTTTCTGGCCTCGAAAAAATTATCGAAAGTCGTATTGGAAAATCGGGTGTTGGCTTTAATGCAACTTTGCAAGATGCATCAGATAAGAACCGCAAAGACATTTTTGCTGATGTAATGCCTGAAGATCTTTTGAAGTTTGGAATGATTCCCGAATTCATTGGCCGTTTGCCTGTATTAACTAGTGTTGAAAACCTTGATAAGCCTGCCTTAATGCAGATCCTGACAGAACCGAAGAACGCACTTGTTAAGCAGTATCAACGTCTCTTTGACCTGGATCATGTCGAACTCACATTTGATGAGGAAGCATTGCTTGCAATTGCAGATCTTGCACAAGAACGCGGCACAGGCGCACGCGGACTTCGCGCGATCATGGAATCTGTACTTCTCACAGTTATGTATGACGTTCCAAGCCGTACAGATGTAGAAAAGGTGATTATCACCAAGGAATGCATCACATCTGGTGGAGCGCCAACATTGGTACATCACACTGGCCCAAAGCGCTCACGAGCACCAAAAGGTGCAGAGGAGAAGAGCGCATAATCTAGACTGCGCACTATGTCTTCAAGCCGTGAACTAGCCTCATCCTTCTCGCCAAACGAGATTGAGTCTCCGCTGTATCAAAAGTGGATGGCGGCGGGATATTTCACAGCTGATGCAACATCAAACAAGCCAGCATTTTCTATAGTTTTACCGCCACCCAATGTCACCGGTGTTTTACACATCGGTCACGCACTAGATCAAACATTGCAGGATTGTCTATCGCGCATGAAGCGCATGCAAGGGTTTGAAGTTTTGTGGTTACCCGGAATGGATCACGCTGGTATCGCAACTCAAAATGTTGTTGAAAAACAATTAGCGGCAGATGGTAAATCACGTCATGATCTTGGACGCGATGAATTTGTTAAGAAAGTCTGGCAATGGAAAGAAGAATCAGGCGGCGCGATTCTCGAACAGATGAAACGTTTAGGATCTTCAGTTGATTGGTCTCGCGAACGTTTTACTATGGATGAAGGAATGTCCAAGGCCGTCGTGGCAATCTTTAAGCGCATGTATGACGCAGGGCTTATTTATCGTGCCGAAAGAATTATCAACTGGTGTCCTCGTTGCCTAACAGCGTTGTCAGATATCGAAGTAGAACACAGTGATGATGCAGGTGAATTCGTTCAGATTCGTTATGGCGAAGGTGAACAGAGCATCGTGATTGCAACAACTCGAGCTGAAACAATGCTGGGAGATGGCGCAGTTGCCGTGCACCCAGATGATCCTCGATACAAACACATGGTGGGCACCGAAGTTTTACTGCCTTTAGTTAACCGAATGATTCCGATTATTGCTGATGAATTAGTAGATCCTGATTTTGGAACTGGCGCTGTAAAAGTTACAGCCGCACATGACCCCAATGACTTTGAGATGGCGATGCGCCACAACGTTCCCTTTGTTGTGATCATGAATGAGCACGCAGTCATGGATGGAACCGGTACAGAGTTTGATGGAATGGATCGCTTTGATGCACGTATAGCCGTGGTTGCGAAGTTAAAGGAAATGGGACGCGTAGTTGCTGAAAAGCGTCCCTATATGCATGCTGTTGGACATTGTTCTCGTTGCGATATAACCGTTGAACCACGTTTATCAAAGCAGTGGTTTGTAAAGGTTGCACCGATGGCTAAGGCATCAGCAGATGCTGTACGCAATGGCGAAGTAAAAATCGAACCCGAAGCACTTGCTCCTCGATATTTTGACTGGGTCGACAACATGCACGACTGGTGTATTTCTCGACAGCTGTGGTGGGGTCACCGAATTCCAGTTTGGTATGGACCAAACGGTGAAGTACAAGTTGTTGGTCCTGATGAAAAGGCACCTGCTGGTTGGACACAGGATCCAGATGTTTTAGATACCTGGTTTTCATCTGGGCAATGGGCATTTTCTACATTTGGGTGGCCAGAAAAATCTGCAGATTTAGCAAAGTTCTATCCCACATCAGTGCTTGTTACCGGTTATGACATCTTGTTCTTCTGGGTTGTACGCATGATGATGATGTCAACATTTGCAATGGATGGCGTTGCACCATTTAAAACAATCATGCTGCATGGTTTAGTGCGCGATCAATTTGGCAAAAAGATGTCAAAGAGCCGTGGAAACGTTGTTGATCCAATTGAATTTATGGACAAGTACGGAGCTGATGCGTTGCGCTTTACCTTGGCACGCGGTGCAAATCCAGGTACAGATCAGGCGTTGGCCGAAGACTGGATCGGTGGTTCACGTAACTTTGCAACCAAACTGTGGAACGCAACGCGCTTTGCAATGATGAATGGAGCAACAGTTTCGGGTGAGCTGCCTGCAGTGGATTCGCTTAATGCAATCGACAAGTGGATCCTTAGTCGTTTATCTGAAACCGTTAAAGAAACAACTGATCTTTTAGAAAAGTATGAATTTTCACGAGCTTGTGAATTGATGTACCACTTTGCCTGGGATGACTTGTGCGACTGGTACTTGGAACTTTCAAAAGAAGCATTTGCTTCAGGAAACGCTGAAGGCACGAAGCGCGTACTGGGTCATGTCCTGGATCAGTTATTCCGCTTAATGCATCCGGTGATGCCATTTATTACAGAGCACATGTGGACGACCTTTACTGGGGGAGAGTCTCTTGTTGTAGCTGAGTGGCCAAAAGCTAACGCTGGTCATGTTGATAAGCAGGCAGAGAAACTTGTTTCCCAGCTGCAAGAAGTCATCACCGAGGTTCGTCGTTTCCGCAATGATCAAGGAATCAAGAGTTCACTAAAGATTCCGGGACGCATTGTTGCAAAGGGCGAAATCGCAGATTATGCATCTGCTGTTGCTTTTGTTGTGCGGATGGAACTGGGGGATATAACACCCAGTGCAAAGTGTGAAGCAGCTGGAGTAACCATTGAATTTGATCTAACTGGATCAATTGATGTTGTGGCAGAGCGAGCACGTCTTGAAAAGGATTTGATAACAGCGACAAAAGACAAGCAAACAGCAGAAGTTAAGCTGAGTAACCAAGGCTTTATGGCAAAAGCACCTGCAGATGTTGTTGTTGAAATTAGAGAACGACTTGAAAAGACCACTGCGGATATCGAACGTATTACAGCGGCACTTGCAGGATTACCCCAAGCATGATGATTTCACCTGATGATCAAGAGCGCATAGATGCTATTGAGCAAGCCTTGCTTGCACGTTGGCCAGAAACTCGTATTGCACCAACAACCGAACGAATTGCAGCCCTAGTAGATTTATTGGGATCGCCACAATTAACATATCCAACGATTCATATTGGTGGAACCAACGGTAAGACAACGACCTCACGCATGATTGATTCATTGCTCTTTGCCCATGGTTTGCGCACGGGACGATTTACTAGCCCGCATCTTGAAACCTATCGCGAACGCATTGCGATTAATGGTCAGCCAATTGATCCGAAGGAATTAATTTTTTCTTATAACGACATTGCTGCATACCTTGATTTAGTGGACACAAAGTTTGAACATCCGATCTCATTTTTTGAAGCGATTACTGCTTTAGCTTTTGCAGCATTTGCCGAACACCCTGTTGATGTTGGGGTTATTGAAGTGGGCATGGGCGGAGAATGGGATGCAACCAATGTCGTTGAAGCCGATGTTTCTGTATTGATGCCTATTGGTTTTGACCACATGGAGTACTTGGGCAATACATTGCACGAGATTGCTTCAACTAAAGCAGGGATTATCAAAGAAGGTGGCTTTGTCGTGCTTGCTCAGCAAGAGCCAGAGGCTGCCAAAGAGTTAATCCGAAAGGCGGCAGAAGTAGGCGCAGATGTAGTGCGCGAAGGCGTTGAATACTCAGTTGCATCACGCGCAGTTGCGGTAGGTGGTCAGTTGTTGACGATCCAAGGTATTCATGACACTTACGATGAAATCTTTTTGCCACTGCATGGTCGCCATCAAGCAGCAAATGCGGCATCGGCTTTAGTCGCTGTCGAAGCCTTCTTTGGGGATCAACCCTTGGACATCGATGCCGTCAGGGCCGGCTTTGCTGCAGTGACATCTCCTGGGCGCTGTGAAGTCGTACATCGCGAGCCAACTGTGATTTTGGATGCTGCGCATAATCCACATGGGGCAAAGGCGTTGGCCGAGACATTGTTAAACGAATTCAACTTTGATGAAATCATCGCCGTTGTTGGTGTCTTTGGGGATAAAGATGCAACAGGAATATTCCAAGAACTAGAACAAATTGTTGATCATGTCATTGTTACCCAAAGTTCCTCATCACGCGCCATGCCAGCTGGCGAATTAGAAAAGATTGCCTCCAAAATTTTTGGAGCAGATCGTGTTTTTGAAGTTTCAAATTTAGAGGCAGCTCTAGATAGAGCAGTTGGTGATGCTGTGCGTCCACTGAGTGAAGACACAGTTGGGATTCTTGTGACCGGATCTGTCGTCACAGTTGGGGAAGCTCGTACATATCTGCGAAAGAAGTTCGCGAAGTGAAAATTCTTGGAGCATCGGTCTTAATTGCTGAAAGCATGACAATGGGTTTTGCAATCCTGCTTGCTATGAAAGATGCTTCAAATGCTGCAATTATTTATGGTTGTGCGGTCTCATTCTTGCTCTTTGTTGCCGCTGGTCTTGTTCGCCGACCTGGTGGATTTGTATTTGGTTCGCTCATGCAAGTAGCGATGATCGGCTTTGGATTTGTTGAGCCATCCTTCTTCATTATTGGGGTGGTCTTGATTGGTCTGTGGGTGGCCGCCATCGTGGTGGGACGCAAGGGTGAGGCTGCTCGCGCTGCCTTGCTGGCTGCGGGTCCTAAAAAACCCTAATAGACTGGGGCGGTGAGCACAGAAAAGACACTTATCCTCGTTAAGCCCGATGGCGTTGCCCGCGGCTTAGTGGGCGAAGTTATTTCGCGTATCGAAGCTAAAGGATATGCAATTGATTCTCTGCGCATGCTTCAAGCAGATCGCGCATTGTTAGAAAAGCATTACGCAGAGCACGTTGGAAAACCATTTTATGAACCGCTAGTTGAGTTCATGATGTCTGGCCCAATCGTTGCAATCGTTGCCTCTGGTAATCGCGTCATCGAAGGTTTCCGTTCATTAGCTGGTGTAACAGATCCAACTGTTGCTGCTCCCGGAACTATCCGTGGCGACCTTGCTCGTGATCAAGGAACCAAAGTTGTGCAAAACATTGTTCATGGCTCTGATTCTCCAGAATCAGCTGCACGTGAAATTCAAATTTTCTTTCCTAAGAATTAATTCCCCGCTCAAAAAAAGTACAAGGAGTAAAAATGTCACAAGGAAGCAGAATGTCCTTCATCGGTCGCGATATGGCCGTTGACTTAGGTACAGCGAATACGCTCGTTTATGTGCGCGGACGTGGCATTGTTTTGAACGAGCCTTCAGTAGTTGCTGTAAACCAAGACACGGGTGGAATTCTTGCCGTTGGTATTGAGGCAAAGAAGATGATCGGACGTACTCCTGGAAACATCGTTGCAATTCGTCCGCTAAAAGATGGTGTGATCGCAGACTTTGATACAACTGAACGCATGTTGCGTTACTTCATCCAAAAGGTACACCGTCGTCGTTATTTGGCTAAGCCACGTATTGTTGTTTGCGTTCCATCAGGCATTACAGGTGTGGAACAACGCGCGGTTAAAGATGCTGGTTATGCAGCAGGTGCGCGTAAGGTGTACATCATTGAAGAGCCAATGGCAGCGGCAATTGGTGCCGGACTTCCAATTCACGAGCCAACAGGCAACATGGTTGTAGATATTGGTGGCGGTACTACCGAAGTTGCAGTTATTTCATTGGGCGGAATCGTTACCTCACTGTCAATTCGTGTTGGTGGCGATGAGCTAGATCAATCGATTATTAACTGGGTTAAGCGTGAATTCTCGCTACTTCTAGGAGAGCGCACAGCTGAAGAGATCAAGATGGCAATCGGATCTGCGTACCCACTTGCTGGAGAAAATGATGCTGAAATTCGCGGTCGCGATTTAGCAACAGGTCTGCCAAAGACAATCGTTGTTTCAGCTGCTGAAATTCGTAAAGCACTTGAAGAGCCTGTCAATGCAATTGTTAATGCAGTAAAGAGCACACTTGATAAAACTCCACCAGAGCTTGCCTCAGATCTAATGGATCGCGGCATTGTACTTACTGGTGGCGGTGCGCTTCTTAAGGGACTTGATGAGCGCCTTCGCAAAGAAACCGGAATGCCAATTCACATTGCAGAGCGTCCATTGGATGCCGTTGCTGAAGGTTCTGGAAAGTGCATCGAAGAGTTTGAAGCTCTTGAGAAGGTTCTAATCTCCGAGCCTCGTCGATAAGGTCTTTCTTTAATGCGTAATGGTGGACGCGCACGTTTGTTGTTGGTGATTTTAATGGTCACCTCTTTGTTCCTTATTACCTTGGATTTACGTGGCGTAAAGGTCATCGATAATGTCAAGCAGGGTTCACAAACAATAATGTCGCCCTTTCAACGCGCAGGAAGTGTTGTTCTAACGCCAGTTAAAGACTTCTTTTCTGATGTAACTCATTTGGGGCGAACCCGAAATCAAATCGAAAAATTGAAAGCGGAAAACGCAAATTTGAAGCAACAGCTGATAAATCGCAAAAATGCTGATGCTCAGCTAAAGCAGCTTAAGAGCATTTTGGATTTAGCCGGTACGGCAGGATACAAAGTTGTTAACGCTAAGGTAATTAGCAATGGATCTAGCCAGTCATTTTCTCAAACAATCACAATAGATTCCGGAACAAATGCCGGAATTAAGAAGAACATGACGGTTTTATCGCAATACGGAATTGCTGGTGTTGTTAAGGATGTTTATCCAAATACAGCGCTAATTCAATTAGCGAGCGATCCAAATTTTCGAATCGGCGCACGTATTTCAGGAACCCAGCAAATAGGAATTCTGAGCGGTCGCGGAACTCGCTCTGCAAGCCTGCAATTGTTGGATAATTCGACCACCGTAAAGGAAGGCGATATTTTGCTTTCTCGCGGAAGTATCGCAAATCGTCCCTTTGTTCCAGGCGTTCCTCTGGGATATGTAACAGGAGTAGATAACTCTGCAGGCGCGGTCGCTCAATCCGCGACTATTCGTTACTACACAAATTTTTCAACACTCGGAGTTGTAGCAGTTGTCGTTAGTGGCCCTAATGCCAACCCCGGAGATGCCTTGGTTCCAGCTAAGCCACGAGTTACACCAATCCCAACGGTTACTGTTTTCGTAACTCCATCACCAACACCTACTGAGTAGCCACCATGCTTACTCGCCAGATTTCAATTGCTGCTCCTATTTTTCTTATGATTTATGCAATTCAAGAATCCATTATTTCGCAGTTTCGTTTACCGGGCGGTGGCTTTTCTATATTGATGATCTTTGCTTTAACGTGGGCAGTCCTAAGTGAAACTGAGGTCGCAGCGGTTATTGGATTTGCAGCAGGCTTCTTAATGGATCTGTCTCAGAGTGCGGCTGGACCATTTGGCCAATGGACTTTGATCATGCTGGTGGCAGGGTATTCCATTTCTTATATTGGTTACGGAGATGACAATGTTCGGGCTAATGCAGTGGGAATTATCTTCTTTGTTGTAGTTGCAAACCTTTTGGCAGAAATTGCATACGTTGCAACTGGCGCATTACTCGGGGTTTCTGCAGGCTCATTTATACAAGTGTTGATTACTTTGTTTGGAATGAGCATTTGGGCGCTTCTTATTTCACCAATTGTGTTGCCAGTATTTACTCGATTGCATGTTTTGGTTTTTGATTCACGGTCTACTTTATGAACAACAAGTCCCGTCTTTCTTTACTCGTAGTTCAAATTCTAATTGTGTCCTTAATGGCGGCATTATTTGGACGCCTCTTTTATTTGCAAGTTGCAGCCGGTCCAAAATATCGAGATGCTGCATTAAGCATCCAAAGCCGTGATGTCGTTGCTCCTGCCAATCGTGGATTAATTGTTGATGGATTTGGAGTCCCATTAGCCATGAATAAGGCTGGTTTGGCCATCACAATTGATCGAATTGCTATCGATAAGCTTGATGACGAAGGCGTTGGAGTCATGAAACGCTTGGCCACTTTGTTGAAGCTTAAATATAAGGATATTTATCAAAACACTCGGTTATGCGGCGAATTACCAAAGGGAGAAAAAGCAGGTTGCTGGCAAGGATCTAGATTCCAACCAATTCCGATTACAAAATCAGCCGATCCTGATATTGCCTTACAGATCGTAGAACGTTCAGATGAATTTCCTGGTGTTGATGCACATCCTGTCGCTATCCGAAGTTATCCAAGTTATTTAGATGTAAATGCTGCACATGTATTGGGTTATGTAGGCCCATTAACCGAGGCAGATCTGTTAGAAGGAAATGGAAACAAATATTTTCGCAGTGAATCTATCGGTAAGACTGGCCTTGAAATTCAGTACGATTCCTTTTTGCGCGGCGAGCCAGGAATTCGCACAGTCATTGTTGATCGCAAAGAATCTGTTATTCGTGAGAGTCAAAATACCAAACCAGTTGGAGGAAATCACTTAGTAACAAGTTTGGATGTTCGATTGCAAGCATCGGCTGAAAAAGCATTAAAGGATGCTGTCTTGCGTGGCCGCGCTAATGGATACACATCTGATTCTGGTGCAGCGGTGGTTATGGATATTAAGACCGGACGGATATTGGCACTTGCTTCATATCCAACCTATGACCCCAATGCCTGGGAAAAAGGGCTGACGGTTCAACAGGCATCAGATTTGTTTAGTGAAAAGAAATCGGTACCCGCGCTAAACCGTGCATTGCAAGGTTTGTTTGCACCGGCATCTACTTTCAAGGTTGTATCAGTTGTTGCTGCAGCTGCAGCTGGTTATGACTTGAATGCTTATTACAAGTGCCCTTCGCAGGTCCAGGTTGGCACACGTGCGTTTCAGAACTTTGATAGTAAAAATCAAGGAACTATGAATATGACTAAGGCGATCGCTGTTTCGTGCGACACTATTTGGTATCAGATTGCCTTTGATGAATGGCTTAGAGACGGTGGATTACGACCAAAATCAAGCCCAAACGATTACTTCTTTAAGGCCGCGCAATCATTTAAAATTACTCAAAAAGTTGGAATCGATTTACCAACCGAATCCACATCGCGCTTGGCTGATCGCGCTTACAAAAAGAGTTGGTATCAGCAGAACAAAGATTTTTACTGTAACTATAAAGAGCGTGCAACCAAGGCACAGCAGACACCATTCTTACTGCAACTAGCTGCGGAAAACTGTGTTGATGGCGACAAAGTTCGTGCTGGAGATGCAGTTAACTTTTCGATTGGCCAAGGTGACACTGTTGTGACGCCACTTAAGTTGACTCAGATGTATGCCGCAATTGGTAATGGCGGAACAATTTGGCAAGCACTTGTCGCCAAAGCAATTGTAAAAACTGACGGATCTGTAGTCCAGACATTTACACCAAATAAACTTGGGACATTAACTGCAGCACCATCAACGATAAAGTTTTTGCAAAAGTCGCTGCGAGAAGTGGTCGTTAGCGGAACTGGCGCGGGAGCGTTTGCAGGATTTCCAATTGAAATTAGTGGCAAGACCGGAACTGGTCAGGTGTTTGGAAGAAATCCAAATGGTTCACTTAAAGATGACACCTCATGGTTCGCATCCTATGCGCCAAGCAAGAATCCCCGTTATGCAGTTGTCATGATGGTGGGCCAAGGCGGATTTGGTGCATCAACTTCTGGGCTTGGTGTTCGCCAGATTTACTCAACACTATTTGGCGTTACAGGTAACACACTTGTTCCTGGCGCGGCGTTGTTCCCAGAAGGAAAACCACCAACTCAGTTGCCTAAGATTTCACCTGCAACTAAACCTAAGGAGGCGACGCCATGAGTCAGATTCACGCTCGCCAAGGTTTATATCGACGCAGTCGTCAATCTTTTTTCCATGGATTTGATCCAATTTTAACCACGGTTGTCGGACTATTACTTTTTGTTGGAACACTGCTTGTGTGGGCTGCAACCCGAGATTGGTACACCCGCAATGGTTTAGATGGCCAGTACTACTTAAAACGTCACATCATCAACATCTTGATTGGGTTGGTATTGGCATATGCCGTAACTGTTATTGATTATCGATTGCTACGCGCATACACGCCATTTTTGTGGGGAGCAGGTGTACTGGGATTAATCATAGTTTTGATTCCTGGTTTAGGTGCTGAAGTCAATGGTGCAAAAGCCTGGATTGCGTTACCCGGTGGATTTCAAATTCAACCGGCAGAGCTAGCCAAGATTGCAATTATTATTGGAATGTCGATGATCTTGTCAGAGCGCACACATGACAGCAATGGACCAACAAGTACAGATGTGTTGCAATCTTTAGCAGTTGCCGCGATTCCAGTTTTATTAATCATTGTTCAACCTGACATGGGAACCGTATTGATTATTTCGGCAGCGGTTGTAACTATTATCGCCGTCTCAGGAGCACCGGCGCGTTGGGTTACAGCATTGTTGCTATTGGCTGTTTTGGGTGGATTTGTTGCGGTCAAAGCTGGAGTCATTAGCGAGTATCAAGTAAATCGTTTGCAAACATTTGTTGATCCCAACGCCGATACACAAGGCGCGGGGTATCAATTGCGCCAGGCACGTATCACAGTGGGATCTGGTGGCTTGTTGGGTACTGGATTATTTAATGGTCCACAAACAAGTGGACGATTTGTGCCAGAGCAACAGACAGACTTTATTTTTACAGTTGCCGGCGAACAACTTGGTTTCGTAGGCAGTGGTGCAATTTTGATTTTGTACCTCATTTTGCTGATGCGCGGTTTTTCTATTGCACGTCGAACCAATGATCCTTTTGGGCGATTGGTGTGTACCGGTGTAATCGCCTGGTTTGCCTTTCAGATTTTTGAGAACATCGGTATGACCTTGGGGTTGATGCCGATGACAGGGGTGCCATTGCCATTTATTTCATATGGTGGATCCTCGATGTTTGCCACCTTGATCGGGATCGGCTTGCTCCAAAACGTCCACGCTCGTTTACGGGGTTAAATAGGCAAATAGCCCTGCCTCTGCCATAATTAGGGCACTAGTTCAGCGCGGCTCGCGATCAATCGCGAAACAAGCCCAGCGCGAACGGTACGGAAAACCCAACAGGATTTTTTAAGAAGACAGTCTGCACAAGCAGACACAAAGGATTTGGTGCCATGGCGATTGAGCCTAAAACACCGCGCAAGCGTGCGGTTAAGAAAGCTTCAACAAAAGTAGACATCCCAGTGGTGGATGTCCCCGAAGAAAAAAAGACAGCTCGTAAGAAAGCAGCAGCTATTCCAGTTGCAATCTTTCAAGCAGCTCCAGAAAAGCCAGCAGCAAAGAAAGAAGCAACAGAAGTTAAGCCTCGTAAGAAGGCTGCTGCCAAGAATGAGCCAGCAGAGATTTCCGAAAAGCCCGCTGTAGCGACAGATTCCGAATCTGGTGATTCTGAAGAGCGCGCTAACCGCAATCGCCGCCGCCGCCGTGGTGGCCGTGGTCGTCGCAAGCCAGGTTCAACTGATGCGGCTAATACGGAAAATACAGATGAAAATTCAAGTGAAGAAGCAACAGATGAGGATTCAGCTGAAGGAGCAACTTCTACTCGTCGCCGTCGTCGCCGTCGTGCAACAGGTGAAGGTGTAACACCAGGGGAGACCATTGAAGAAGATGGTGTCATCACTGTTGTTAAGGTCCGCGAAAAGCGCGAACGGGTAGAACGACCAGCTCGACCAGATCGCAATAACAACCGTAATCGTCGTGACCGCAATGATCGCAATGATCGTTATGACCGTAACGAACGAGGCGGTCGCAGCGATTACCGCGAGCCATATCGCAAGCGCGGAACAATCATTACCGATGGAGAATTTTTAGCACGTCGTGAAAACGTTGATCGCGAGATGTTGGTCCGCCAAATTGCAGACCGCACACAGATTGCAGTTATCGAAGATGGCGTCATGGTTGAGCATTACGTTAACCGTAATAGCAACCAGTCCTACGTTGGTAACGTTTATTTGGGTCGGGTACAAAATGTGCTTCCATCAATGGAAGCAGCATTCGTTGACATCGGCAAGGGACGTAACGCAGTTCTGTACGCGGGTGAAGTTAATTGGGATGCTGCTGGTATTTCAGAATCAGCACCTCGTAAAATCGAAACAGTTTTAAAGACTGGCCAACCGGTATTAGTTCAGGTAACTAAGGATCCGATTGGGCAAAAGGGTGCGCGCCTAACTAGCCAAATTTCATTGCCAGGACGTTATGTTGTCTATATTCCAGGTGGCGGAATGTCAGGTATTTCAAAGCGTTTACCGGAAGAAGAACGCTCACGTTTGAAAGCAATCTTGAAGAACTTAATTCCTGAAGAAGCTGGCGTGATTGTTCGTACCGCTGCCGAAGGTGTGAGCGAAGAAGATTTAACAAATGATGTTGCACGTTTGAAGGCGCAATGGGATGACATTTATGCAAAGAGCCAGAATGCAAACTTCCATCCCCCTGCAGCGTTGTATGAAGAGCCAGATCTGGCTGTTCGTGTTATCCGCGATATCTTCAATGAAGATTTCCGCAAGCTAACTGTTCAGGGTTCAACTGCGTGGGATGAAGTTACAAACTACCTAGGCTTTATCGCACCTGAATTAACACAGAAAATTGAAAAGTACACCGGCACCGGCGATTTGTTTGCTGACTTCCGTGTTGAAGAACAACTTGCAAAGGCATTTGATCGCAAGGTTTATCTGCCTTCAGGTGGATCACTTGTAATCGATCGCACCGAAGCGATGATTGTTATCGACGTTAACACCGGTAAGTTCATCGGTAAGGGTGGAAACCTGGAAGAGACTGTTACCAAGAACAACTTGGAAGCGGCAGAAGAGATTGCACGCCAGCTACGTCTTCGTGACTTAGGTGGAATTGTTGTTATCGACTTCATTGACATGATTCTTGAATCAAACCGTGAAGCTGTATTGCGTCGCTTGGTTGAATGCCTTGGTCGCGATCGCACTAAGCACCAGGTTGCCGAAGTTACATCTCTTGGTCTGGTTCAGATGACACGTAAGCGTGTTGGTCAGGGATTGATCGAAGCCTTCTCAACTAGCTGTGATTCATGTAGCGGACGCGGAATTCATATTCATATGGAGCCGGTAAAGATGAAAGCTCCAGCGCCTCAGCTAGATACTCCTTCTTCTCACCATGAAGATGCCGATGAAAAGGACGCGACAGCTCACGAGTTCCACGAATCACTCAATGAAGAGAGTAAGACCGAAGAGCCAGAAGTGGCCAAGGTCGAAGCTAAGGCAGGTGGCCGAAAGCGCCGCCGCGCCTCATCATCGGGCATTATTACCGCTTAGCAGTGGCCCCGATTTGAGCCTGAGCGCTCAACTCGGTACCCTTACCCCTCAACGTAAAACCTAAAGTTCGGAGAACTACGCACGTGGCAAATATCAAGTCTCAGATCAAGCGCATCAAGACCAACGAGAAGGCACGCCTTCGTAACAAGTCTGTGAGCTCATCTATCAAGACAGCCGTACGTAAGTTCCGCGACGCTGTAACTGCAGGAGATGCTGCTGCGATCACAACCGAACTCCGCGCTGCATCACAGTCACTAGATGTTGCAGTACAAAAGGGTGTTCTTCACAAGAACTCAGCAGCTAACAAGAAGTCTTCAATGGCTAAGGCAGCTGCCAAAGCCGGCGCACGTTAATCCCTTTACTAATTTAAAGCGAGGCTAGGTTCATGCCTGCAATTTCACTTGCTAAGGCGCCGCAACCAGCATCAACTAATCCGGCGCAGATACGTAATTTCTGCATCATTGCCCATATTGATCACGGTAAATCAACTCTTGCTGATCGCATGTTGGGTATCACCGAAGTTGTGGAAGCTCGCAATATGCGCGCACAGTATCTAGATCGCATGGATATCGAACGCGAACGCGGAATCACCATTAAGTCACAGGCAGTTCGTTTGCCATGGCGTTCATCGCTAGATGGCGACGAATACATCTTGAACATGATCGATACACCTGGTCACGTTGACTTTACCTACGAAGTATCGCGCTCGCTAGCAGCATGTGAAGGCGCTGTTCTACTTGTTGATTGCGCACAAGGAATCGAAGCACAGACACTTGCAAACCTATATCTTGCAATGGAAAATAACCTAACAATTATTCCGGTGCTCAATAAAATTGATTTACCAAACGCACAACCTGAAAAGTTTGCCGCAGAGCTTGCACGTTTGATTGGCTGCCAACCAGAAGATTGCTTGCGTGTGTCAGGAAAAACTGGCGATGGCGTTGCTGATTTGTTAGACCAAATCGTCGCTCAAATCCCTGCCCCAGTTGGAGACCCAAAAGCACCAGCACGTGCACTGATCTTTGACTCTGTCTACGATGCTTATCGCGGTGTTGTTACCTATGTTCGTGTTGTCGATGGTCACTTGTCTCCGCGCGAGCAGATTCAAATGTTTTCAACTGGAGTACGTCACGAAGCTTTAGAAGTTGGCGTGATCTCACCAGAACCGCTTGCTGGCAAGGGTCTTGGCGTTGGCGAAGTAGGGTATTTAATTACAGGTGTAAAAGATGTTCGCCAATCTCGTGTGGGCGACACAATTACTACCTATAACAACCCAACAAAAACAGCACTTGCTGGCTACAAAGATCCTAAGCCAATGGTTTTCTCTGGCCTGTTCCCATTAGATGGTGCTGACTTTCCAATCCTTCGCGAAGCGCTAGATAAGTTGCAGTTAAATGATGCAGCCCTTGTGTACGAACCAGAAAGCTCTGCTGCTCTTGGCTTTGGTTTCCGTTGCGGTTTCTTAGGTCTGCTGCACATGGAAATTGTGCGCGAACGTCTGGAGCGCGAACACAAACTAAACCTTATTTCTACAGCGCCAAACGTTGTTTACAACGTAACTATGGAAGATGGAAAATCAGTACGAGTAACTAACCCATCAGAGTTTCCTGATGGCAAGGTGGGTGCAGTATTTGAGCCAATCGTAAAGTCAACAATCTTGGCCCCTTCTGAATACATCGGAACCATCATGGAGTTATGCCAAGACCGCCGTGGTGTTTTGTTGGGCATGGATTACATCTCTGAAGATCGAGTTGAGATCAGATATGACCTGCCATTGGCTGAAATTGTTTTCGACTTCTTTGATCAATTAAAGAGTCGCACAAAGGGTTATGCATCCTTAGATTACGAGGAAAAGGGCGAGGCCGAAGGTAATTTGGTTAAGGTCGATATCTTGTTACAGGGTGAAGCGGTTGATGCGTTTAGCGCAATTGTTCACCGCGATAAGGCTTACGCATATGGCGTAATGATGACCGGCAAACTACGCGAACTAATTCCTCGTCAACAGTTCGAAGTTCCTATTCAGGCGGCCATTGGTGCTCGCATTATTGCTCGCGAAAGTATTCGTGCGATCCGTAAAGATGTTTTGGCTAAGTGTTACGGTGGAGATATTTCACGTAAGCGCAAGCTATTGGAAAAGCAAAAAGAGGGTAAGAAGCGCATGAAGATGGTGGGACGCGTTGAAGTTCCGCAAGAGGCCTTCGTTGCTGCTCTTGCAACGGATGCGGACATTGAACAGATTAAGGCTGCCCGTAAAGCAGGGCAATGATGCTCTCTTTCTACGTTCATATCCCGTACTGCATTAAGCGCTGCGGCTACTGCGATTTCAATACGTACACACCTTCAGAGCTACAAGATGGCGCAACTCTTGAAATCGTCAGCAATGATTACATCGATGCGGTACTACGCGAATTAGAAGCTGCGCCCACAGATACTGTCCCAACTATTTTCTTTGGTGGCGGAACACCATCCTTATTGCCAGCAGATGATCTAGGCCGAGTAATTGCGGCTATCAAAGCTCGCAATGGTTTAGCGGCAGATTGCGAAATCACACTTGAGGCCAACCCTGATTCAGTAACGCAAGAAAAGTTGGCTCGTTACCTAGAAGTTGGTTTCAATCGCATTTCTTTTGGTATGCAATCAGCAAAACCTCATGTCCTTGCAGCCCTTGATCGGACACACAATCCGGCAAATGTTGAAAAAGCGATCACGATGGCTCGTGCCGCAGGATTTAAATCAATCAGTGTTGATTTAATTTATGGCACCCCTGGGGAAAGTTTGGATGATTGGCGCGAGACCGTAGCGGCCGCACTTGCCTTAGATATCGATCACATCAGTGCTTACGCACTTATTGTTGAAACCGGAACAAAGCTTGCTGCACAGATAAAGCGCGGTGATTTAACTATGCCTAATGATGATCTGATGGCGGATATGTATCTATTGGTTGATCAAATGTGCGAACAAGCAGGACTTACTTGGTACGAATTGTCCAACTGGTCAAAGCCAGGACATGAGTGTCGACACAATATTGCCTATTGGGAAAACAAGAACTGGTGGGGCCTTGGACCTGGCGCACATTCACATGTTGATGGAAAACGCTTCTGGAATCTAAAACACCCAACAACGTATAAGCAGAAACTTTTTGCGGGGGAGTCCCCGATTTTAGATAGCGAACTACTGACGGCAGCACAAATCAAAGATGAAGCGATTTTACTTGGGATCAGAATGCGCGAAGGTTTGCAGATAGAACTGCTGGAACCCCATCAATTGGAGGTCTTAGCGATCTATCGCGAAAATGGATTTGTTCAGCTACACGATGACCGCGTATTGCTGACCCCTGAGGGCCGCTTGATCGCAGATCGAATCGTGCGAGAAATCAGTATCTAGTACTCTTGGAACAAATGTCATCACGTCGTCTTGAAATCCTTCGCGCAATTGTCGATGAGTACGTTGCGACCCAAGAACCTGTCGGCTCGAAATCAATCGCCGATCACCATGGTTTGGGAATTTCACCTGCCACGATCCGCAATGAAATGGCTGTACTAGAAGATGAAGGTCTAATCACCCAGCCTCACACAAGCGCTGGACGTATTCCGACAGATCTTGGATATCGAGTTTTTGTAGATAAGTTAGCAACTGTAAAACAACTGTCGACCGCTGAACGCCGAGCGATTGAAACATTTCTGCAAGGCTCTAATGATTTGGAAGAGTTACTGAAAAGATCTGCAAAGTTGTTGGCTGATATTACAAAGCAGGTTGCCGTTGTGACCTACCCAATTATTGGCGACAGCCGCGAGAAAATGGCAATCTCAGGAACAGCCAACTTGGCACGATCTGGCGATGATCTAGGTCTTACCCTTTCACCAATCCTAGAAGCGCTAGAAGAGCAAGTAGTAATTTTGCGCTTATTAGATGAAGCTCGTTCAACTGTTCATGTTCGTATTGGTAGCGAACAGAATGAAACAAATCTTCAGTCAACCTCATTAGTCACAGTTGGTTACGGCGTAGAGTCGGCTCAACATGGCGCAGTTGGTGTTATAGGACCTACTCGTATGGATTACGCAGGATCGATTGCTGCGGTCGATGCAGTGGCACGTTATGTCGGACGATTTATCAATGAGGGTGCATAAGTGGCTGATCATTACCAAACATTAGGTGTTACAAAGGGCGCAAGTTCTGATGAGATCAAAAAGGCGTATCGCAAACTGGCACGCGAACTGCATCCAGATGTGAACCCTGATCCGCACACCCAGGAAAAGTTCAAAGAAGTTACTGAGGCATACGATGTTTTGAGCGATCCGCAAAAGCGTCAGTCCTATGACATGGGTGGAAGTAATTTTGGCGGAGCAAACTTTGGTGGCGGATTTAGCGACATCATGGATGCATTCTTTGGTGGTGGAGGATCTCGTGGACCGCGTCCACGCACACGTGCAGGACAAGATTCACTGATCAGAATTCAAGTTGATCTAAACGAAGCATGTTTTGGAACAGAGCGTGAAATCACTGTTGAATCAGCAGTTGTTTGCCCAAAGTGCACAGGTACGGGCTGTTTAGATGGACAACATCCAGAAAGTTGCATGACCTGTAAGGGACGTGGCGAAACACAACAAGTTGTACGATCTGTAATCGGACAAGTTATGACATCTCGTCCATGTAATGCATGTCAGGGATATGGCAGCGTAATTAAGAGCCCATGTCGTGAATGCGCTGGCGAAGGCCGCGTACGCAGTCGTCAAACAATTGATGTAAAAATTCCTGCTGGTGTCGAAACAGGAAACAGAATTCAGATGTCAGGACGCGGTGAAGTTGGTGCAGGCGGCGGTCCTGCTGGTGATTTGTATGTTGAAATTGTGGAAGAGCGTCACGAATACTTAGTTCGAGATGGCGACACATTGCATATGGCTTTGGAAATCACGATGATCGCTGCAGCACTTGGCACCACAGTGACAGTTGAATCGCTAGATGGACCAGTAGATGTCAATGTAAAGCCAGGTACGCAAAGTGGCACACCGATTGTTATCAAGGGCAAGGGTATGACCCGCTTGCGTCGTGGAGACCGTGGGGATTTGATTATTCATATAGAAGTGATTACTCCGACAAAGTTAAGCAAGGATGAAGAAAAGATTCTGCGTTCATTTGCCGAAGCCCGTGGCGAAAAAGCTAACGAAGCCCATGTAAAGGGTCAAGACGGATCAATCTTTAGCAAACTCAAGGGAGTGTTCCACAAGTAATGTTTACGCTCTTTTTCGTAGACGATCTACCAACACATGTTGGCGGGCAATACGAGTTTGCTAACGATGATGCCAATCATGCGATTCGCGTATTGCGGATGCAGACAGGCGATGAATTTATGCTTAGCGACGGCCAGGGTTCATGGTCACAGGTTGTAGCAACCGAGGTAAAGAAAAAGTCTATGCAGGTTCGGGTTATGGAGTCAGGATTTCAAGAACCACTTGCTACAACGATTACCGTTGTACAGGCCTTACCCAAGGGTGATCGCGCAAAAGAAGCCGTTGAATTGTTAACTGAAGCTGGCGTTGACCGCATTGTTCCGTGGGCAGCTACGCGCAGTATCGGTAAGGGTTCAGACAAATTTGCCATTACAGCGCGTGAAGCAAGCAAGCAATCTCGCAGATTTAGAATCCCTGAAGTTACAGAAGTAGCAACCAGTGCCCAGATTTGTGAAGCAATAAAATTGAGCGATCTGGCAATTGTTTTCCATGAAAGTGCCACAAGTAAATTATCTGATCAGGTGTCATCTCACAATGTTGAACATTTGTTAATTATCATCGGACCCGAAGGTGGCTTAACCGATGAAGAAATTGCGGCCTTTACTGATGCAGGTGCAAAGGTTGCGCTGATGGGTCGCCCAATATTGCGTTCGGCACACGCGGGTATTGCCGCCGTTTCGGCAGTATCAGCGCTTTTGAAGGTATGGTAATTAGGTGGCCTTAGATCCCAACTGTATTTTCTGCAAAATTATTGAGGGAGAAATCCCGGCTGACATCGTGTTGCGCAACGAAAACGTTGTGGCATTTAATGATTTAAATCCCCAGGCACCAACACATGTGTTGCTGGTTCCAACCTTGCACACTGAAAACGCTGCAGGTATTGCCCGCAATAGTGCGACCATCACGGCAGAGCTTTTCTTAGCTGCCGATCAGATCGCCAAGGAGCGCGGGCTAAATGGCTACCGAACTGTTTTTAACACCGGAGAAGAGGCAGGCCAGAGTGTTTTCCACGCTCACCTGCATCTCTTAGGTGGGCGTGCCATGGCATGGCCACCCGGTTAAAGATACATTTACCCTTATATGGAGCGAACGCTGATCACCGTACCTAACGCCATTTCAATGGTTGCTGTTGTGGGTCCGCATGATGACAATTTAAGAGTTATAGAAGCGGCATTCCCTTCTGTAAACATCACAGTTCGCGGCAACGAAATTACTTTGCGCGGCCCGCACATTGATTGCGCACGGTTAGAAAATTTGTTCAACGAGATGATGGTTGTAATTCGCAGCGGAAATATTCTTAATGTTGATGCGGTTAACCGTGCCATCGAAATGCTGGAACACGAACCTATCGATCACCCAGCAGAGGTTATGTCACTCAATATTGTCAGTAATCGTGGTCGCACCATCCGCCCAAAGACCGCCAATCAAAAGCGTTATGTTGATGCGATCGAAGATCACACAATCACATTTGGTATTGGCCCTGCTGGTACCGGTAAGACCTATCTTGCGATGGCAATGGCAGTTGCCGCATTGCAAGCAAAGAAAATCAACAAAATTGTGTTAACTCGGCCCGCTGTAGAAGCTGGTGAAAGTTTAGGTTTCTTGCCCGGCACGTTAAGCGAAAAGATTGACCCATACCTGCGCCCATTATTTGATGCGTTGCATGACATGATCGATATTGATTCGATTCCGCGCTTAATGCAATCAGGAATCATCGAGGTTGCACCATTGGCATACATGCGCGGTCGCACTTTAAATGATGCATTTATCATCTTGGATGAGGCCCAAAACACCACACCCGAACAAATGAAGATGTTTTTAACTCGCCTGGGCTTTGGCTCAAAGATGGTTGTCACAGGCGATGTGACACAAATTGATCTTCCTAATGGACAAAATTCTGGCTTAAAGATTGTTCGAGATATCTTGAAAGATATTGATGACATCGCATTTATGGAGTTAACAGCTGAAGATGTGGTGCGTCACCGCTTAATTGGCGACATTGTTAAGGCTTATGACAAGTTTGATGAGCAACGCCAAGCATTGCGACAAATCCGCCAACAATGACGATTGAAGTAATAAACACTTCAGGGCAGTTAGTTCCGGCCACTGAAATAAACTCGCTACTTACTTTTGCCTTGTTAGAGCTGCAGCTAAACCCCGAGTGTGAAATTAATGTGTCCTTTGTTGATGATGATTACATGACCGAACTTCATATCAAGTGGATGGATGAGCCCGGCACAACTGATGTGCTTTCATTTCCGATGGACATGCCTGAAACACCAGGGGAGGCAGTAACTCTTGGCGATATTGTGATCAGTCCAGTTGTTGCAGCACAGCAGGCCAAATCACAGGGTCATTCAATCGAACACGAGATTTTCATTTTGGCTACGCATGGTTTATTGCACATACTTGGCTACGACCACGCAGATAAGGCAGAGGAAAAAGTGATGTTTGACCTGCAAGAAAAAATCGTAAGAGATTGGCAGAAAGGTTTATGAGCCCCATGGCGATAGTCAGCATCATTGTCCTGCTTGTTTTTGCAGGATTCTTAGCTGCCTCTGAATCTGCATTGACCTCCATTTCTCGAGTTGTCATCGAAGAGATCGAAGGCAAGCGCGGGACGGCGCTGTTGCGCAAATACACCGCTCAACCTGCCAGATATCTGAATGTAATTTTGCTTGTTCGAAAGCTCTGCGAATTTACTGCAACGGTCTTATTAGCTGTTATTTTGCTGCGCAATTATTCAAGCGCGCAGGCGATGGCTTTAACGGTTGCGATCATGGTTGTACTTTCATATGTTGTGGTTGGCGTTGGCCCTCGCACACTAGGTAAGCAACAGCCACATAAATATGCACGATACGGAATCATTGTTGCCTACGGATTGGCATTCTTGTTAGGCCCGGTTACAAAACTTCTGATCGCGGTTGGAAATGCTTTGACTCCAGGTAAGGGATTTAGATCAGGACCCTTTACATCTGAAGCCGAACTTCGAGATCTTGTTGATCAAGCACACGAGCGTGGCCTTGTGGAATCTGGCGAGCACGAAATGATTCACTCAGTGTTCGAACTAGGCGACACCTTGGTTCGCGAATTAATGGTTCCTCGTACTGACATGGTGTGGGTAGAAAAAGACAAGAGTCTGCGTCAAGGTTTGTCACTGGCACTTCGAAGTGGATATTCCCGTATCCCGGTAATTGGCGATGGCATCGACAACATCGTAGGAATCGTTTATGTAAAAGATTTAGCAAAGCGCGCACTTGACCATCACGAGGCTGAGCACACTGAAAAGATTGAACAGTTGATGCGCCCAGCCAACTTTGTACCTGAAATTAAGATGGCTGATGATCTCTTGAAAGAGATGCAAAAGAACCAGATTCACCTTGCAATTGTTGTCGATGAATACGGTGGCACTGCTGGAATCATCACCATCGAAGACATTATTGAAGAAATTGTTGGCGAAATCGAAGATGAGTTTGATGATGGTGAAGAAGAATTCATCTGGCTCAGTCCTGACAAAGGTCGCGCAAAGGCATCTCTGCATATCGAAGATTTAGCCGATGCGCTAAAGATTGAGATTGAAAAAGATGAGTTTGAAGATATCGACAGCATCGGCGGATTAATGGCGCAAAAGCTTGGTCGTGTTCCAATCGCCGGATCCACAATTTCCTGGCATGGCTTCTCGATTACATCAGAGCGTCCACAGGGGCGTCGTCGCCGAATTTCATCTGTTCTTGTTGAGCGCCTTGTTGAAGAGATTGAGGACGCTGAGTAACGATAGAATGCGCTCATGCGTATCGTTCGATTCACCCCTGGTCCAGATGCTGGTTTAGGCCAAGATCCACTATTTGGCGTCCTTGAAGATGATGGCGTTATCAGCATCATTAGCGGTGATCCGATCTATTCTGGAATCCAAAAGACCGCCGCAACTATCGAACTCAACAAAGTTCGCTTGCTGGCACCAATTATTCCTAGATCAAAAGTTGTATGCGTAGGTAAGAACTATGCAGATCACGCCGCCGAAATGGGTGGGGTAGTACCTGATGAACCAATTATTTTCTTAAAGCCCAACACATCTGTCATTGGCCCTAACGACACAATTGTGTGGCCAGAAATGTCAGAGCGCATTGATCACGAAGCAGAGCTGGCCATTGTTATTGGACGAATTTGCAAAGATGTTCCTAAGGAGCGAGTCAACGATGTGATCTTTGGCTACACAATTGCAAACGATGTGACAGCCCGAGATTTGCAAAAGAAAGATGGGCAGTGGACCCGTGCCAAGAGTTTTGACACATTCTGTCCAATTGGCCCATGGGTAGATACAGATTTTGTTCCTGGCACCCAAAAGATCACCGCAACCATTGCAGGAGAAGTAAAGCAATCAGCCCAGATCAGCGACATGATCTTTGATGTTCCAACAATTATTAACTTTGTTTCACGAGTTATGACATTGCTTCCAGGTGACATTATTTTGACCGGAACGCCTGCAGGCATTGGCCCGATGGTCGCTGGCGAAAAGGCAACCATGGCTATTGAAGGACTCGGCGAACTAACTAACAAGGTGAGTGCACAGTAATGGCGCAGTTAAATTCTACAAACCGGGTTAAGGTTCGCTTTGCTCCATCACCAACAGGTGATTTGCACGTTGGAAACATTCGTACCGCTTTATTTGATTGGGCCTACGCCCGTCACACAGGTGGAACATTCCTATTTCGTATCGAAGATACCGACACAACCCGCGTAACAGATGAGTACATCAACGCAGCCATAGATACTCTGAAGTGGCTTGGTCTTGACTGGGATGAAGGCCCAGAAGTTGGTGGCGACAACGGTCCTTATCTGCAATCACAACGTTTAGATATTTACGCAACCTGGGCACAAAAGTTTCTTGATCAAAAAGATGCTTATCACTGCTACTGCTCACCAGATGAGTTAGAAGCGGTACGCGAAGCACAACGTAAAGCCAATGTTGCACCTGGCTATAACGGACATTGCCGCGACTTAACGGCAGATCAAATCGCCGCATACAAGGCCGAAGGCCGTGGGGCCGTAGTCCGCATGCGTATGCCAGATGGCAGCACAACCTTTAACGATTTAATTCGCGGAGATGTTTCATTTGATCACAACTTTGTTCCGGACTTTGTTTTGGTTCGCGCCGATGGTTCACCGCTATACACATTAGCTGTTGCCGTAGATGACGTGCTCATGAAGGTCACGCACGTATTGCGCGGAGAAGATTTGTTGTCCTCAACTCCACGTCAGATTCGCGTGTATCAGGCAATGGGTGTTGCACCTGCTGATTACCCAGTATTTGCCCACCTTCCCTTTGTTATGGGTCAGGACAATGCAAAACTTTCGAAGCGAAATGGTGAAGTATCAATCGCCTGGTATCGCGAGATGGGCTTCTTGCCAGAGGCAATCTGTAACTATCTGGCATTACTTGGTTGGTCGCCAGGAGATGATGTTGAAAACATCACTATGAAACAGTTGACCGAGATGTTTACCGTTGAAAAGGTACATAGCTCACCTGCACGATTTGATATGAAAAAGCTAGAAGCAATCAACGGTGACAAAATCCGTGCTTTAACGTTAGATGAATTTCTAAAGTGGTCGTTACCGTTTTTGACTAAAGCTAATGTCATAACTGGTACAGATGCAGAAATTGAATTGGTAAAGAAGGCTTTGCCATTGATTCAAGAGCGAATCATCATGCTCAATGAAGTTCCAAAGATGCTCAAGTTCTTGTTTACAAAGAGTTTCGCGGTAGATGCTGATTCTGTTGCAAAGATTACAGATGATGGCTCTAAAGCAATTTTAACGCGTTCAGTGAAAGAGCTCGAAACTGTATCTGTGTGGAACCATGAAAACATTGAAGCGGTTCTGCGTGCATCCTTGATCGAAGAAATGGCACTAAAGCCTCGAATTGCATTTACCGCTTTGCGTATTGCAACCACCGGCAGCACGATTTCGCCACCACTATTTGAATCAATGGAGTTATTGGGTAAAGAGGCCTGTTTACTGCGTATTAACGCGGGATTGGCACTATAAATCCGCTGGTATTCTTTGCACTTGCAATACAAGGCCTAACGACCTTGGGGTATGGGGTAATTGGCAGCCCTGCTGATTCTGGTTCAGTAAGTCTAGGTTCGAGTCCTGGTACCCCAGCGCAGTACCGAAGTACAACTTAATATGTTTGACCAAATATCGTTCTAGGAAATCTTTCCCTTCAATGGGATTGTGGCCCCGTCGTCTAGCGGCCTAGGACTCTGGCTTCTCAAGTCAGCTACGAGGGTTCGAATCCCTTCGGGGCTACCACTGATATCTCTCTTCTCACACAGCAAATGTGCGGGAAGAGAGATTTTTGTTTTACTTCAAAGAGTAGATTGCCTGTATGCGAGTAATCAATACAGAACAACTAAAGAGCATTCTCGCGAATCTACCGAGCAACCCACGGATTATTGCCTCGGGCAACTTTTCTTCACCCCAAACATTGTTAGCAATTGCCGATGAAGTAATTCCTGAATTCAAATTACACATGCTCAATGCTCACGGGACTGGGATTCCAGATCGCGAAGGTGTCACCTATGAGACCGCCTTTGTTGGACCAGCGATGCGCAACCATCCACGACTGCAATACATCCCTTCACGGCTTTCTTTGCTACCCGTTTTGATCCGTAATTTTTATCGACCAGATGTTGTCTTTATTCATACATCCCAACAACGCTTTGACACAGTAAGCCTTGGTACCGAAGTCAATATTTTGCCACGTGCCATCGAAACTGCACGTGCACATGGGGGATTGGTTATTGCGCAATCTAATAAGCAGATGCCCTACACCTACGGAGATTCACAGATTTATGACAGCGAGATTGATTACTTAGTTGAAGTAGATGAGCCATTGCAAGAAAAGCCACTTACGCAAATTACAGATATTCAAGCCGAAATCGGTAGCCGAATTGCAGCGCTAGTTGAAGATAATTCAACACTTCAACTAGGTATAGGGGGAGTGCCGGATGCAGTGTTGCTGGCGCTCAAACAGCGCAAAGGATTGCGCATCTGGACTGAAATGTTTTCCGATGGGGTTTTGGAACTGTCCAAGGCTGGAACATTGGATGATGAAATTCTGATCACCGCCTCCTTTATTTTTGGCAGCCAAGAGCTGTATCAATGGCTAGATTTAAACAAGAAGGTTCGTATGCTTCGCACAGAACGGACCAATGATCCAAGCCAAATTGCGCGCCAAGCCAAAATGACATCGATAAATAGCGCACTAGAAGTAGATTTATTTGATCAGGCAAATGCCAGTCATGTTCGCGGAAAAATCTATAGCGGCTTTGGTGGATCAACAGATTTCATTGTTGGAGCCCTTCATAGCCGCGGCGGTCAATCATTTGTGGCCTTGCCTTCGTGGCATCCCAAAGCAGATGTTTCGACAATCGTGCCTAGGTTGCAAGCAAACGTCACACATTTTCAGCATTCGTATGTTGTTACCGAACAAGGAGTGGCGGCATGCTTTGGTCACAGCCAAACTGATCAGGCCATAAACATCATTAAAAATGCTGCACATCCATCTGTGCGCGCGGAATTAACTGCAAAAGCTAGTGAGTTTGGCCTGCTCTAACAGTTAATTATTCGCCCACAGCATTAATGGTGGAGCATCCTCATGCATATTGTTGGCTATCCAAGTAGCTCCATCTAAATTGTCGCCAGCTGATTCAACAACTACAGCATTTGGTAACTTGGCATTGATTTCTAAAGCAATCTTTGTTGCGTACGTCGCGTTGCGTGCAGGCCCACCTTGTATAACTATCTCTGGAGAATCAGCTTTGGTACCACCGCATCCGTACCAGGTGGCCACAACTGTTTGTGCAAGTAAAAATGCTCCTTCATCAACAATTGCTGTAGCTGTCGAAACTCCTGCATCTGCTGCATCCAGAACTTTCTGAGCAGTTTTGATCGCAAATGTTGCAGCATCAGTTCCATTCTTAACTGACAATCCATCATAAAATTCACACTCGGGGGCAAAGTATTCAAGCATTTCGGGATCATCACCACGTCCTTGACGCAGACCTAAGGCTTTTGTAATTGCTAATTTTCCAAGCCAGAAACCGCCACCTTCATCACCAAAGGTGCTACCTAATCCATCGCGGTGTGCGTAGTGTCCTTCGCGCCCACCAACAGATACGACTCCGCCACCAATTGATAAAACAACGCCATCTCGACCATTTAGTGCTCCAACAAACCCTGCTAAGCCATCGTCAATTACAGCAACTTTTTGTGCACCAAAGAATTCGGCACATAACGCCGCATACTTTTCTGGTTCCACGACAATTCCGTTGAAGCCAGTACATGACAAGGAAACAACATCAGCGGACAAATTCTGCACAGATTCAAATACTGCGCGAAGTGCAGGAACCGGCATTTCGCCGGCTAATTTGCCGCGGTCGGTAGAGATTTCAAAATCACCCTGTCTGATACGGCATCCAGACTGGCCTAGATCGACAGCTAGCACTTTATTGTTGGCCATAACGTGAAGGATACTTGAAGGAGTGTGGAAAGATAGTCACATGAGCAATTTGGGCGCGATTATGGCATCTGAGATTGCGGAAACCCCAAAGGTTTTCACTGCAATTCTGGATAACACACAAGCTTTTGATTCTGTAAAGAATGTTTTAAAAGAAGAAGAGATTCAATCTGTATTGATCTTGGCCCGCGGCACATCTGATAACGCCGCCCATTATTTAAAGTACTTAATCGAAACTCAGATTGGCTTACCTGTTGGACTGACTTCACCTTCATCTGTGACTGTCTACGACGCAAAACTCAAGTACTCAAAAACTCTGGTTGTTGCAATTAGCCAAAGTGGACAGTCTCCGGACTTAGTAAAGTTTGCAACTGCTGCGCGCCAAGCCGGTGCCTATCTCATTTCTATGACCAACGATGATGCATCACCATTGGCACAAGTTGCTCACAATCATTTTCCACTTCTTGCTGGTCCTGAATTAGCAGTTGCTGCAACCAAGTCTTATAACGCGCAGTTGTTGATTTCATACTTATTAGTTGCGAGTTGGACTGGTAAAAGGGTCAATGGCGCACAAATAATCAGCGAAGCTAACCGAATTTCAGCCACACAAGATTTAGTATCAATAGCGGTCTCCGAAGTATCTCGTGACAGAGAAGTAGTAATTCTTGGGCGTGGCTTTGCATACCCCAACGCACGTGAAGCAGCTTTAAAGGTTCAGGAAACATGCAAGATATCTGTACAAGGGTTATCAACTGCAGATTATCTACACGGACCTATCTCTGCCTTAACGCCAGATACCCAAGTATTCATAGTGGCTCCTGCCCATATGCCTGCAACGTCAATAACTGAGGCAACAACTAAAATTCGAAAGACAAGCAGCCGAATTTTTTGGATAGGCAATGGTGGTACACCTGAAGGCAATGACATCGTTCTTGCTGGATCTAACTGTGATGATGAGATTGCTTCGACCTTGGTTGATGCGATGGTTTTGCAACGCTTTGCTTTGGAATTCGCAGTTGCTTCGGGCTATGACCCAGATGCACCCGTTGGATTATCTAAGGTAACTCTTACGAATTAATCAGAGTTATTGATCTACTGTCTAAGTTGTAACTCAGCAAATCAGCCCGCTTGCCAACAGCAATTTCTCCGCGATCAGTTAAACCCATTCGCTGTGCAGCTCGAGTTGATGTTGCAGCTACCGCTTCTGGTATTGAAAGCCCTAATTCTTGGATTGAGTTTTGGAAAATCACTTCCATCGTCAACGTACTGCCGGCCAATGAGCCATTTGATTCCAGTCGTGCAATTCTGTCTTTAACGATCACCGGCAGCTTGCCGATTGTGTAATTACCATCTGTTGCACCGGCAGCAGCCATTGCATCAGTTACAAAGATTGTTCTGTTGCCTACCGCAGCATATATTTCTTTCGCAGTTTTAAATGGCACATGGTGGCCATCTAGAATTAATTCAACTGTTAAGCGTTCATCGGCAATTACAAAGGAAGCAAAGGATCGCTCATTTAATCCTTTATCCATGGCATTCATGAAGTGTGTAATAACGGTGGCCCCAGCATTTGTTCCTGCTGCGGCATTTCCAAAATCTCCATCGGTATGTCCTAGGGCTACAGTGACACCTGCCGCGGTTAAGTGCTTAATCGCATCGATAGCCCCAGGTAGTTCAGGGGCAATGGTGATCATCGAGATCGCACCATCTGCCACCTGTAGCAACTCTTTGATTTCAGCAAGATCTGGATTTACCAACAGCAGTGGATCATGAGCCCCGCACTTGGCATGAGACAAGTACGGTCCTTCTAGATGAACCCCTGCAATCTGGCCAGATTCTACAAAAGGCTTTAAGCGTTGTATTTGAGCTGTGAGAGTTTCAATTGGTTCACTCACTAAGGATGCAAATAATGTGGTTGTGCCATGTCCGCGATGAGTTTCAATAACAGAATGAATTTCTCCGGGTGTTAGTGCCGAAAAGTACTTACCGCCACCACCGTGGCAATGAATATCAACAAATCCAGGTATCAAAACACCATCGATCAGTTGATCTGGCTGGGGATGAACACCGGTATTTACCGAGCGAATCAGATTCTCAGATACTTCAATCCATGTGTGCCCAACTAGTTGAGCAGCTACAACCGCAGAGGTGGATTGAATGATCACATCCCCAGTCTACTTCAATGGTTGTGGGAAGATAAGGACATAACAAACTAGGGAGAAAACAATGGCTACAGCGAAGAAAGCGGTTGCAAAGAAGCCAGTCGCAAAGAAGTCAGTCGCAAAGCGTGCGGCGGCACCCGTTACTGAAGTTCGCAACGATCGCGTGGATTGGCGTTCGCTGTATTTGTACGCAGTGTGTTTGATTACTTTGCTAGTTGTTTTGTTCTCTACAGTTGCACTAATCAACTCGATCATGAATGCAGTGTTCCCAGATCCTGCATATATTGATGTTTATACAAAGCCAGAAAATGCACCATCTGCAGAATTATTAGCTCAGCAAGAAGATGCTAATCAGATTCGGGCCATAAAGAGCATCTTCACTTCATTTTCAACGGTCGCGATAGCGTTACCGTTGTATTTGTATCACTGGCGCTGGGTACGAAGGACTAACGGCTAACCAATTAGTTCGCGGTTGCGCTTTACTTCACGTTCGTGATTACAAGGGCGCTCTGTATGAGTGTCATAACAAGGATCACACAACAGAACTAACTGATGGCATTCAGCCTTCTGGCAATTTCTAAACTGCTTTGTCTTGTTGCTGCATTCAGCGCATTCGCCAATTAGCTTGGTGTGATCACTAAAATCAATAGTTAGGCGATCATCAAAGGTATACAAAGAGCCTTCCCACAAACCATCATCGCCAAATTTGTTGCCGTATCGCACGATGCCACCCTTGATTTGATACACCTCTTTGAAACCACGGTTTTTCATAACAACAGACAAGATTTCACAGCGAATTCCACCGGTGCAGTATGTAACAATCGGCTTATCTTTCATGTGGTCGTACTTGCCACTTTCAATCTCTGCTACAAAATCATGTGATGTTTCAACATCTGGCACAACAGCATCTTTGAATTTGCCAACTTTGGCTTCAAATGCATTTCGGCCATCAAAGAAAAAGACCTCATCACCGCGTTCTTCAACCAACTTGTTGACCTCTTCTGGACGCAAATGAACTCCGCCGCCAACAACACCGTTCTCATCAACTGTGATTTCGCCGGGATTGCCAAAAGCCACAAGCTCTGGACGAATCTTGATCTTTAACTTAGGAAAATCTTGTCCTGTGCCATCAGACCATTTGAAATCAATCTTTTTAAACCCTGGGTATGCCTTTGTTGCCTTTACATACTTCTTAAGATCTTCCATCTTTCCACCCAAAGTCCCGTTAATACCGTGGGGCGAAACAATGATGCGACCTTTGATACCAAGGGATTCACACAAAGTCTTTTGCCACAGCTTTACGGCAGCAGTATCTGTAATCGGCGCGAAGCCGTAATACAGAATTACCTTGTCGAGATCCATAGCCTCATTCTAACGCTTCGATTAGTTAGACTAGAGCCATGAATAGGCTGCGCGGGTTAAAACAGGCGTGCCACTTTGGACCAACCCTGATCGTTACTGCGATTGCCTTTGGCTTTGGCACGTATTACTGGTGGGAAGGCCCGGCCTATGTAATTGCATTTACAGTTGCAACCGGCCAGTTAGTTGTTGGCTGGAGCAATGATCTGTATGACTATAAAGATGACCTTGCCCATAGCCGCATCAAGAAACCACTTGTATCAGGTTTAATCACGCCACAATACCTAATGAAGTGGTTGCGCTTTATGGTTCCATTTTCATTTGTTGCAAACCTTTTAGGACCACTTGGAATCAAAGGTGGCCTTGTCTACATGTTGGGCATCGCATGCGGTGTTGCCTATAACTTCTACTTCAAGTTCTCAGTTCTTTCACCTTTGCCGTATGCCATTGCCTTTGCAGCACTTCCATCATCAATTGCGATTTCAAAAGACATAAACCCACCTGTATGGATGTGGTTAGGTGGTGCATTATTTGGAATGGCAGCACATTTTATAAATGTCATTAAGGATATGAAGCAGGATCAAGTAAGTGGCATTGAAGGTTTGCCTCAACGCTTGGGTACCAAGAAATCAATTATCACCGCGGTAGCGCTCATTGGCGCTGGCATCTGGGTTCTACTTCACTAATTCACTTCGCACCTATTGATTTCCACCTGTCAGAAGCGCACTATTGCTTCACCTACTAGGGCAGGGGGAGTCCATGAAGATCAGCAGCATCATTGCAGGTAAGAAAGTTGAAACTATTTCGGCAAGTGCAAGCGTCCATGATTTGGTCAATGCACTCAACACTCACCACGTCGGAGCGTTAGTTGTTTCTGCAGACGGTAAGAAAATTGATGGGATTGTTTCAGAGCGAGATGTAGTGCGCGCTATGCCTGGCAAATTAGATCAACTAGTAGGAATGCATGTCCGAGACATCATGACTGTAGATGTTCACAGCTGCACAGCAGATTCAACCATTGCAGAGCTAATGTCGATGATGACCCAACTTCGAATCCGCCACGTGCCAGTTGTCGATGCCGCGGGCAACCTGATCTCAATTGTTTCTATTGGCGATGTGGTCAAAAACTACGTCAGCGAAATTGATTCTGAGCGCCAGGCGCTTAAAGATTATGTGAGCACCGCCGGCTAAGCCTTTAACACCTAGACTTCCCCACATGAATGGATCGCTCGCCCTCATTGGCTCTGGCGAGTATTTGCCCGCGATGGCACAGTTCGAAAAGTCTTTAATGGATGATGGAATCAAAAACGGTAAGCGACCCATCTATATTCAAATCCCAACCGCTGCCGGTAAAGAAAGTGCTGATCGACTTGAGTACTGGAAACAATTAGGAAAAACCCAAGCAGATCGTTTAGGTGTTGACTCAATATTTTTGCCGATCTTTACCCGCGAAGATGCCAACAACCCTGAATACGCAACGCTGATTCATAATTCAGCGTTGATCTATATGTCTGGGGGAGACCCGCACTATTTGGCAGAAACCCTGATGGGCACACCACTGTGGAGCGCAATTGAACAGAACTGGCGTACCGGAACATCCCTTGCTGGCTGCAGTGCAGGCGCAATGGTTTTAAGCGCCCATATTCCTAACTTTCGAATGCTGAAAAAATCACCAACAGCAGGCCTAAATCTGCTGCCAGAGATTCGCGTGATCCCGCATTTCAACAAATTTTTTAAATGGATCCCCGAAAGTGCGGCCAAGGTTTTGCTGCATGTTCCTGATGATTCGATACTTATTGGCGTTGATGAAATGACCGCCATTGTTAAGCGCAGTGGAGATGAGCACTGGGTAGTAGTGGGGGATGCAAAAGTGCACGTATTAAAGGGCATGCCTGATCAACAATTAGTAGATGGCGACGAAATAAAATTAACCCTTACCTAAGTCACATGGACTTACATAAGGGTTAATTTCAAAAACGGGCTACTTAGGTTTAAAAGCCTTCATAATCTGTTCAATTCCACCGCTTAGTTCGGCAGGAATTACCCAAATCTTGCTGGCATTTCCATTTGCAATCGCAGGAAGCTGTTGCAAGTACTGATATGCCAATACCTTTTCATCAGGATTTGCTGCATGCACTGCATCAAAAACTAACTTGATCGCAGCAGCTTCACCATCGGCACGCAAGACAGCAGCTTGCGCATCACCTTCTGCACGCAAGATTTCTGCTTGACGCGCACCTTCGGCGGTAAGAATCTGACTTTGCTTTTCACCTTCAGCGGTCAAGATCGCAGCACGCTTATCGCGCTCTGCACGCATCTGCTTTTCCATTGACTCCTGAACACTTGGAGGTGGATCAATTGCCTTGATTTCTACACGATTAACGCGCACGCCCCACTTGCCGGTTGCATCATCTAGAACACCGCGAAGTGCAGCATTGATTGAATCACGTGATGTCAGAGCAGCTTCTAAATCCAGACCACCAACAACATTTCGAAGTGTTGTAACAGTTAACTGTTCAATACCCTGAATAAAGTTTTCAATTTCATAGATTGCTGATTTTGGGTTTGTTACTTGAAAGTAAATAACAGTATCGATTGATACAACTAAGTTATCTTCAGTAATGACTGGCTGTGGCGGGAAGGATACAACTCTTTCGCGCATATCCAGCAATGGTCGCAATCGATCAATAAATGGAATGACGATGACTAGACCTGCGCCTAAAGTGCGGTGATATCGGCCAAGACGCTCGACAATTCCAGCACTAGCTTGCGGAATAATTCGTATCGCCCTGGATAAGACCGCTCCAAATATGACTATGAGTAAAACTAGAATTCCATAGTTGACCATCTTCACCTACCCCTTTCGCTTAACAACTGCTGTTGCGCCTTCGATGGCTACAACTTCGACCTGCGAACCAACTTCTATAACGCCCCTAGTGCTATGAGCGCTCCATGTTTCTCCGCTGAGCTTTACTAAACCACTATTTTCATCAACCACAGAAAGAGTAATGGCGGGTGCTCCAATCAACGCTTCAACGTTTGTCGCTTGATCGGAAGATTTCTTTTTCAAATGTCGCAATGCAATTGGCCTCAAGAACAGCAATGAACCAGCTGCTCCGACACCAAAGACAACACCTTGGACTACAACTCCATATCCAAGAGCATTGGCACCAGCGGCAAGCAACGCGGAAAATGATAGAGATGCAAACAATAAATCAACGGTCATTATCTCGATCACCAATAATGCACCTGAAGCAGCGAGCCACATCCAAATCGGCATTGTGTAGGCCTCCAAATCAAAGCAGCAGGAAAGTTCTTTAAATAAAGCCTACCCGTACCAATGTGTTTAGCGATATGAAATTTTTGGTGATTTCTCCGTGGCTGTCGCCTTAAAGAACTCTTAAAACCATGCCTGCGGATATCCTTTAGGCATGAGCAAACCAATCAACACATCCACAATCCGCCGCTATAACTTAGTCACTGGTTTTTTCCACTTAGCCCAAATGGCTGCGGTGCTGGCACTTGCCAATGATTTCACCCTGCCGATCGTGGCCCGCTATATGTCAGGCCCACCCGGAACAACATTTGCCGAACCAATTACCTTGCTAGATGCCCCAGTAGGTCTAACCGTTGCTCTCTTCCTTGGTTTGTCTGCCTTCTTCCATTTCTTGGTCGCATCACCACAATTTTTTGATCGTTACAGCACCGGATTAACTCACAACAGAAACTATTTCCGTTGGGTCGAATACTCCATCAGCTCTTCAGTGATGATCGTCCTGATTTCGCTGATCGTTGGAGTCACAGATGTCACGGCAATAATTGCGATCTTTGGTGTTAACGCATCCATGATTTTGTTCGGTTGGCTGCAAGAAAAATATGAAACCCCTGGAAACGGTGGCTGGCTTCCATTTATCTTTGGTTGTATCGCCGGCATGGTGCCGTGGATTGGGCTTGTGTTTTATGTTCTTTCAATAGGTGGCATCGCTGATACCACTGCGCCAGCATTTGTGCTTGGTATCGTCATCTCACTCTTTGTTTTGTTCAATGTCTTTGCAATCGTTCAGTATCTGCAATACAAAAAGGTTGGCAAATGGTCTGATTACCTTCGTGGTGAGAAGACTTACATAACCCTGTCTCTAGTCGCTAAATCAGCGCTAGCTTGGCAGATATTTGCATCAACCCTGATTTCCTAAAGATTTAAAGGCAAAGCCCCACAGAGATAATTCTGCGGGGCTTTTCCTTTTGGTTAAAGTGACTGTGCGTGACACACAAGTATGCTTTAATTAATGAAGTTGAGCCGGGGTGCCAATCCCGACCCAACTGCCTTATACGAACTCAGTCGTCCAACTGATCGGTTTCGTCGGATTCATCCCGACGTTTCCTTCGCATCTCCCATACACGCAGTATGAGATTGGCTATTGCAACGCAAAGCGTCGCAACATCATTTAGATTCATTCATTTGCACTCCTTTTCTCTATTCCAAACGGGAGTCTGGAAATCAATAAGAACCGCTGGCGGCGTGCTTAATGATGTGAGATAAAGATTCAGGCGAGTGCAAAGTAAGGCGTAGAGGTGACGAGAATTGATGTCGCTGATAAAACTGTGGATAGCAGGAATTGTCTTTAGCAACTAAACTTTCCGAACGTGCAATAGAAAGTGAAGCCAATGTCATTTGTTATGTACTCAACAACCTGGTGCGGTTACTGCAGGCGCCTTAAATCTCAATTGGCAGATCTTGGCGTCACCTTTGAAGAGATCAATATTGAAGAAGTCCCTGGAACAGCAGAGATTGTTGAAAAGGTAAATGGTGGCAATCGCACCGTACCCACGCTGGTCTTTAGTGATGGCGCGGCAATGACTAACCCATCTGCCAAGCAAGTCACAGAAAAGTTGGCTGAGCTAGGGCTTTAGAACAATACGAATCGGGTTGCCAACTTTGTTGGCCAACCTATCTAACGCCTCTGCAGCTTTTTCTAAGGGCATTACCTCAGTAACTGATTGAGACAAATCTAATTTCCCTTGGCGCGCAAACTCAATTAATTCGCGCACATGATGATCCTCAGATCCGTAATGTCCCATGATTTGTGTGCGCATGTAGGTAAAGGCCATGTCATTAGGAATCACAATTGGCTCGTTAGCAATACCAATAATCACTAGCCGACCTTGTTCGCCCAGTAATGACAACGCCTGCTTGCGAACAGGTGTCACACCAGCAAAATCAAAGGCGGCATTTAACCCACGGTGCTTTTTGATTTCAGGATCATCTGGTGCGAAAGCAAAGTCCGCCCCCCGAGCCAAAGCGTTAGCCCGTGCATCTTCGCGAGGATCAATAGCAATGACCTTGCTGCAGCCAACAATCTTTAACAATTGAACCGCGTGGATTCCTAATCCGCCCACACCAAATACCACCGCAGTTTCACCTGCCTGCATCTTGGCAGTAGATGAAATTGCAGCCCACGGCGTTGACACCGCATCAGGAATAATTGCTGCTTGTTCAAAAGGCAACGAGTCGGGGATAGGTGCAACTAGTTGGGCGTTTGTTACAACGTATTCAGCCCAACCACCGTTGTAATCAAAACCCATGGTGGTTATCTGTTGGGACGCATTGCGCTGGCCAGCAATCACAACAACGCGATCTCCAACAGCACTTGTTGTCACACCTGCGCCCACTTGATCAATAACACCTGCGACTTCATGTCCTAATGTCACCTGATCACCATCAAGATAGCCGGGGGACAAGATGCCTTCGAGCAAATGCACATCCGATAAACACACACCCGCAGCTGCAACTTTGATGCGCACCTGTCCCGCACCAGCATCAGGTGTTGGCACATCAACAACTGCAAAGGCGCGCGTTGACACGGTTATCTGTCCAGCTCTCATGCGATCTTTCCTTCTGCTCGGTTGACCAAAGTATTAACCGCGTCGCCAAAGCCAGCAAATGCTGGATTAGTTGTTTGCCCCGCACGATAGCGTGCCCAGATCTGCTGAATAATTACCGCTAATCTAAAAAGTCCAAAGACTTCATAAAATGTAAAGTCATCGCACTTGCGTCCACTTAACTGCAGATATCTAGCGACAAATTGTTCACGGGTAGGCATCCCAGGTAAATGACTTGGTTGTCTGCGCAGTGATGCAAATGCTGGTTCGTCATCTCGGTCAACCCAATAGGCAAGGGCTGATCCCAAATCCATGAGCGGATCACCAACAGTTGCGAGCTCCCAATCTAAAACACCGGCAATGCGGCCGTGTTCCAAATCAAAAACAACGTTATCGATGCGCCAATCACCATGAATAATGCAGGAATCAACATCTTCTGGTTTATTAGCATCTAACCAGGCCATAACCTTTTCACCATTTGGCACATCATCAGTTAATGCGTTGCGATATCGCTTTGACCAGCCTTCGACCTGGCGCGCTGCATAACCTTTGCCTTTGTTTAACTCGGCCAAAATTGTCGAATCAACGGCATGTAATTGCACCAAGCCATTGATCAATGAATCAGCCATAACCTCGATATCTTGCGCGGTGATTTCTTGGGCGATATCTCGGCGGAAAATCTGTCCAACAACTCGTTCCATCACATAAAAATCAGAGCCCATCACAGAATGATCTTCACATAATGCAATCATTGCGGGCACTAAGGAATACACGGATTGCAATCTGGATTGAATCAAATACTCACGCTTCATGTCATGAGCAGAGACAGCCTTGGTACCAACTGGCGGCCTGCGTAACACTAATTCGCGCCCAGGATATTTCAACAAATATGTCAGATTAGATGCACCGCTACGAAACTGCATGACTTCTGGCACATCAGTTTCCGGAACGAAAGCACTAAGCCATTTATGCATGGCTGCAACATCAAAACGATCCTCTTCGCGGACCGCGGTTACATCATTCATGACAAATAAGGTTTGATTTCTAAACGTGCAATGTCGCGAATGTGAACCTCATCTGGTCCATCGACAATGCGCAATGTGCGAATGCCCGCATACATTGATGCCAGCGGAGTATCTTGGCAAACACCAGCGCCACCATGAGCTTGTATTGCATTATCAATAACGCGTTGTGCCATTTGTGGCACCGCAACCTTTATCGCAGCAATTTCTTTGCGAGCACCCTTTGCGCCCACGGTGTCGATCATCCACGCAGCCTTTAACACCAGCAGACGTGCTTGCTCGATATCAATACGAGCTTGTGCGATCCAATCCTGAACAACGCCTTGTTGTACTAACTGTTTTCCAAATGTTTCGCGCACAATTGATCGCTTGATCATTAATGACAACGCACGCTCTGCCATTCCGATTGCGCGCATGCAGTGATGAATACGTCCTGGCCCCAGTCTGGCTTGTGCCAAGGCAAAGCCGTCACCTTCGGGCCCCAAAAGATTTGCCACAGGGACGCGAACATTTGTAAAGGAAACTTCGGCATGACCATGTTGATCTTCATAGCCTAAGACCAACAAGTTGCGCTCGACTTTCACCCCAGGTGTATTCATTGGCACAAGCACCATTGATTGTTGATGATAAGCATCTGCATCGGGATTTGTCTTTCCCATAACAATCAAAATTTCACAGCGTTCATCCATCGCACCTGTTGTCCACCACTTTGTGCCATTGATGACATAGTCGCCGCCATCTTTAACAATCGAAGTTTGGATATTTCGCGCATCGCTAGATGCCACATCAGGCTCGGTCATTGCAAAAGCAGATCGAATCCGACCATCTAGCAACGGTTCCAACCACATTTTCTTTTGTTCATCTGTTGCAAACATGTCTAGTAATTCCATATTGCCGGTATCAGGTGCTGCGCAATTGATTGCCTCGGGTGCCAGTTCGGGGGACCAGCCAGTGATTTCGGCCAACGTCGCATATTCAGTAACTGATAATCCATGATGCGGATCATGACTGTGTGGCAAAAACAGATTCCATAAACCTTGCGCACGCGCCTTTACCTTTAGCTCTTCGACAACAGCCGGCAATCCGTGTGGCTTTCCCGCCGCTTTCAACTGTGCGCGCTGATGTTCGTAGACAGCCTCTGCCGGAAACACTTCGGTATCCATAAAGGCTTGCAGTTTGGCGGCGTATTCGCTTGTCTTAGCGCTCAAGGTGAAGTCCATGCCATAACCTTACGCACAGTTGCCCAATTTGAGGAGAGAAAAAATGAGTGTTCTTGACCGCTTTCGTTTAGATGGAAAGGTCGCAGTGGTCACTGGGGCATCTTCAGGTCTCGGGGTTGCATTCGCTAAAGCCTTGGCCGAAGCAGGGGCAGATGTTGTCTTAGGAGCACGCCGCGTCGAACGCCTTGCAGACACCGGCGCATTAGTAACAGCAGCTGGACGAAAGTTCGCATCCTTACAAACTGATGTAACACAACCAGAACAATGCGATGCGCTAATTGCACATGCCATCAAAGAGTTTGGTCGCGTAGACATTCTTGTTAATAACGCAGGAGTCGGAACCGCAGTGCCTGCAACACATGAAACACCAGAACAATTTAGATCAGTCCTTGATGTAAATCTGTTTGGCGCATATTGGATGTCCCAAGCATTTGCTAAAGCAAACAAAAATGGCGGAGCAATTGTTAACATTTCCAGCATCCTTGGAATCAAACCTCAGGGATTGCCACAAGCCGCGTACGCTTCAAGTAAAGCTGGATTAATCGGTTTAACAAGAGATCTTGCTGCACAGTGGACAGGACGTAAAAACATTCGTGTTAACGCATTAGCACCAGGATTTTTCCCATCTGAAATGAGCGATGAATTGCCTGCCGACATGGTCAACATGATCAAGATGTTTGCACCAGCTGGTCGCCTGGGAGATCCTGAAGAATTAGCAGCAACGCTTATTTGGTTAGTCAGTGATGCATCTAGTTATGTAACAGGAATTACTGTGCCAGTTGATGGTGGATTGGTAATGCCTTAATTTTTAAAACGTCTAACCACCATAACAATTACCCCAACCAGTATTAGCAGTAGCCCTATAGGCAAAGAGGCCATCAAGAACCACAGATAAGTCCCACCACCAGAGCCCTCATCAAACATAGAGCCACCATTGATAAGTGAGTACAAGAAAGCAGCAATGATGGGCGAAACTGCAACTAACAGCCCTATGCGCACAAAAGGAATCTTCTTCACACAAAAGATTATAAGCAGGTATAGAAACAGTGCCTAGCGCCTAGGGCGTGTTGCCAAAGCATCTCAAAGTCCCTAGAGGAACATTGTTCTTACAGATCTTAACTACTTCAATGGAGAGGCAGAAAAATGGATCAACATCTAAACGCACAAAGAGTTCACAATACTGAACTTGGCTTTAACACAACTCGCATGACTTTTATTTTTGGAAACTTAGGCACACTAGCAATCCACGCCTTTGCTGACCTAGATAGCGCATCAAAAATGGCTCTTTCAGCATTTGTAATCATCATTAACATTGCCAGCGTTCTCTCATTCGACACTGAACTCAAGCAGTTCGAAGCAGTTGGCAAAGATACACAAGATGAGAATTCAAACTATTCCAGCGCAGGTTCTAAGAACCCATGGAGTGCCTTTAGAGTCTTTTGCGTATTGATCTGTGTAGTTGCAGCTGTTACGCAGTGGATGGCTATTAACGCCTAACTTAGTTTTTATGGTGAATCTAAGGAGCCGGTAGAGCTAAGACCGGCTTCTTGGGTTCATCCTCAGCCAAATCTTTCAGCACGCCATCTAGTGATTTAAAGACAGCTTCAATTCCTTCTTCTTCGCAGTTAAGCGCTTGTGCCAAGAAGCGATTAAACAACCGTCCATCTTCGCGCGAAAATAAAATCCCAGAAGTCTTTTGTCTATTGCTGACATGAAATATGTAGTCAGTTTCATCCTCAGATGCGGCGGCGCCATTCCACTTAGTAAAGGCCCATTCCTTGGTATTCATCATGCCGTTAAACAAGACTCGATCCGTTGTCAGCACCACATCACCGACCTCTTTGTAAACCTGAATCGGATCACCCGACACAAATGTTCCGCGCTGTGCTCCAACGCGATATCGAATCCCTGCAAACAAAGGAATAGATAATCCTTGCGAGCCTCCAACATATTGCCCAGCTGTGCGACCAGCCTCGTGCAGTTGCCCTTGCCCCCGCCACAAAACAATCTCATCTTTCTTTTGCACAGTTAAGTTTGAGACCGCATCCTCGCCTTTTGCTGCTAACTCAAAAGCATCACGGATCGCGTTAAAGATTTCAATATCCCTGACCCAATCGGCATGATCGATTTCAAACTGTCGCTGCGCACTCTTATGTGCGCGCTTTGCCTTGAAGTTAGCCCAAAATCCCATGGCTAAGTCTCTCTAACCAGCAGGGGATTGTCTGCAGTTAAAGGGATTAATTCGGGTGAACTTCTCATACCGATGAACCTAAACCCCACTACCGACAAATCTATGGACATAGCAAAAGCCCCGCAGAAATTAATCCACGGGGCTGTTGTCTTTAAACGGGAGAGATTTTCACTCTTTTGACTAAGGTAAAAAAAGTTTATCACCTTTCTTTTGTCCACAGATTATCCAGTGATCGACTTGCTTGCGATGTTATGCCCTTACCTTCCGTTTGCGTACTGCTGTAGCTCAACGGATAGAGCACTCTTTTGACTAAGGAGCGGTTGCGGGTTCGAATCCCGCCAGTAGTACGCACATCAGGTGGCCCCGCAGTTCGTCGCGCGGGGCTACTTTTTTGACCACTGGGTAATGGTTATTTCCTCCAAGCCCCACCATAATTTGCATATGCGCAAGAGACTGCTGGTGTTACTGACTGTAACTCTTGCCATGGTTTCTCTTGAACCAATCGCAACAGCTGCAGTAAAGCCCGGCACAACCTGTAAGAAAGCCGGTCAAATAAGCACTTCAGCGGGAATCAAATACACCTGCATTAAATCTGGCAAGAAATTAATCTGGAACAAAGGCGTCGCGGTCAAGAAGCCTGCACCAGCACCAACTCCAACGCCCACTCCAACCACGCCAACAGCAATAGGCGATCCAATTGGTGCGATTGGCGGCACCCCAACACCCACAGCGACGCCAACACCCAAAAATCTCACTCCACTCGAAAAAATGAACTCCGATATTTATGCGCGCTACTTGGCTGCCGATAAGAAAATCAGTCCAAGCTTTAACTTTGTGCGCTGCCCTAACGTGGATAAATCCATGGCTGACATCACCGAAACTGCATATATTGATGCTTATTCTTTTTGGGCAACCGTATACAAGGCAACAGCAAAAATTAATTGGCTCTTAATGAGCGAGAAGGACTGGGACTGTTGGTATGAAACAACAGCTAAATTTGAAGGCCCTAGTCCGGTCAGTAGATCGTGGAACGTTTGGAACAAGGACACTGGAGTACTGGGGCATTGCTCTGTGAATTCCACAGCATTTTGTGGATACGGCACCGGAGTCCGCGAAGGTGGAATTTTTGCGCAATACAACCTCATCGGAAGTAACTACAAGATCGCGCCAACACCTGGAGTTGTCCATCACGAGACGGTTCATAACTATCAAGCGCAATTAATTGCCGACAATTTTGCAACTTCGAAAGTAGACACAGTCGCACCTTGGTTTATGGAAGGCCAAGCAAATCTTTTTGGTGCACCTATTTCAGCCAAGGGTGATCCAACCACCTACAGAAACTTTGAAATAGGCCGACTTCTCAAGGTCTATCCAAAAGGTGCTACGTACACAAAGGAGGAATGGGTCTTTGTCCTTAATACTTTAAAGAAAGACTCTGATTTCGTCTTTAAGAATGAATTGGGATACTCCCTTGGCTGGTTTGCCCTTGAGTGGACTTATATGAACTACACCATCGAAGAAATGCACACCTTCTTAGAGTTAATAGCAAAGGGCGCTACCTGGGAGCAAGCAATACAGGCCGTGATGAAGATGGATGAACAAGCGTACTTATCCAAGATTGCTCAATATTTTGCAGATGAGTTCTAGCCTAGATTCTTTTCAATAGATCTTTTGTCAGCGACAGTTCTAGTCTCAGGCTATGGCTGACTATCAGCCTTAATCGATTCCTTGACCGACTTTCATGCTCGAACCATATTTGTAGAGGGTGACAGTCCAGCGTAAGTAGGCCAATTAATAGGGCTATGAATATTTTCCAATTATAAGCAACTGGAGCATCTCCATTCTTCTCCAGTCAATTAGATATCCAACTTCTTGACCTTAGTTGGGAACATTTCTATAAATTCGGCATGCCTTTGGCGAAAGGAGTTGATTTCTTTTGCTGAAGATTCATAAGCAAGTTGAATTTCGAATAATTTTCTCTCGAAGGCGAATTTAACTGCGGTTGCGGCATCGCCGTATTCTGTTACCACCTTAGCATCAAGTCGCTTTTCATCCATCTCATGTGCGACTCCGATCAAAGTAGCGGCAACCCATAGTTCTTCAAGCAATTCGAACTGTGTGATCCAAACTTTAGACCCAGTGCGTGGCGCGATAAGTAGCTGGCGCCCATCGTATTGAAAATCGACTATTTTCTTGAAATCTGTCGTCTTGGTAAACATGCTGCCGGAGTATGAAACTTTTAGATTTGTAATAATGAATCGACCGCCATCATCAATCATGGTGAGTTCATCGGGGGCCGGGTAACTTATTGATGTCGAAGAACTCGATCCACTGCTACTGCCGCCACCGACACTTATCCGGCCTACACGAACACTTCCGCCGCCACTAGAGCCTGAATAAGACGATTCGCGATGGGTGACTCGTGCACCTTTTCGAACCTCGATAAGGCTACATCCAGAAGTTTCGAAAATGGTGCGTTCCGCAGTCGAACCCAGAGCATCCGGATTAATCGAAAGAATTAGATCCTTAAAGCGATCTCGCGTTTTAGCCAAGTTTTCTTGGTACATCAATTCTTTCTTTAAGGATCTGACCAGTTTCTTTACTTGTGGCGAAACTTTGCTCTTGTAATGTAACCATTGCCCGAAGGTCAATGTTGTAGATGGAAGCTTCTCCTGATTTTTCTTTTCCCTTGACTCAAATTTTTCATTTTTTTTCTCTTCTTTTTTCTTTTCCCTTGACTCAAATTTTTCGATTACCTTCGCTTCTATTTCTGTCGTCGCCTCTGCCTTCAGCTTCGCAAACGCTTCCGCCTTCTCCTTAGCTTCTACTTTTGCCTTCGCCTTAGTTTTTACCTTAGGTTGTTTAACCTTTTCCTCAATAGTTGACTTAAGGAAAATACTTAGCAGTAATGAAACTAGCCAAATGCCCAGAAGCGCATAAATATTTTCAAAAAGTCCAGAGACAATAAATCCTAAGAATGTAATTGTTGCTATCCATTTAGCGGCCTTTAGGCGTTTCTTGAACGCTAAAAATGACGGACCAAATAACCCAATGGAGGCTATGGCTAGTAGAAGCCAAAAGACATTTAGGGGTCTCTTAAACCAGGCTTGGCTAGCTAGGTCATTATTTTCCTCAGTCATGACAGAACTCTAGGGTCTCAGCTATTTTTTTCCCAGTAAGGACCAGTCGAGCCAAATGTTTAAGAGTTAACGCACATCCAATAAACACTCTCCCCATCCCTCTCCAATATTCCGTACTCGATCATGTGCCTGCGTAGTGCAGCTGTGTCTGCGTGGTACTTGGCAATTACTAGGTTCAGTTCCTTCTCCGGGTACTTGGTATCAGGGGAGAGTTCAGAGGCAATGTACTGAAGGACTGCGATCTTCTTGGCTGGTTTAACGGGAATGCTGATTAAGGTGCCATCAGGGCGGAAGAACTGGTCTATCTGTTCGGTCATTCTTACTTCTTGGTGACCTTTGATAGATACGGCAGGTAATCAAGGGTGATCCAGCCGCACTTGTCATACAAGAACTTGCCGGCGGTGGTTGCGTGCAGGAAGAAGTTCTTGGCACCCATGTCTTTGTGGGTTTTCATGACGTATTTAAGTAGTTGGGATCCGTATCCGTTTTTCTGATGGATAGTTGGCGTGCCCATGTTCCAAACGCCAATGGTGTCTTTATAGATAACTGCCGTTACTAGAGAAACCATTTCGCCATCTTTAAACAGGCCCCAGGTGTAATCCTGGTCAGTTGCAAATTGGAAGGGCTTGAAATCTGCAATCATTTCAGGAGTCATTGTGTAGACATCTGCGTAAATTGTGTTCATGACATCACTGTCGGTTGGGACAAGGCGTCTGACAGTTAGGCCATCGCGCAGTGTGAAGGTGTCCAGGGATGTATCTGCGCTCCAGAGCATAAATGGGCCGCCGCCATGGTTTGTGTATCCCAGTTCGGCTAAGGCGGTTGTGTGCACGATTGCTGGTCCTGCTAAACGAATTCCGGCAGGGGCCTGGTTAGCTTCAATGGTTGCGATTAACTCGGCAAGTGCTTCTTTGCGTGATGTGTAGAGCAATGCATTATTGAGCATTGAAAATTGTGAGTTGCTACTGCAGATTCTCCAGCCGTCGCCCTGTGCGATTTTTGAATGAGGGTGTTTTTCAGAGAAGAGTTCTAGGCCATCGCTAAATTGCTGCAGGAACTCGAGGCGTTGTTCGTAGCTAGTGTGCATTGGGAAAGTTTAAAGGCCTATACAAATCAGGCAATAGGCAAAACACGGCAAAAAACATGGACGGTGTGTACCGCGCAGTACGAGGAGGTTCAGCGTAAAGGCTTAGGCTGAGCCTTCAAGAAAGATTGCCTCAGGTATATACACCCTCTCTCAGCAGGTTTAGATTGAATTAACGAAAGCCCCACAATACTTAGGAGAGAACATGGCACGTACAGTTGAAGTTGCAATCGTCGAAGGCTTACCAGGCAAGACTCGAGCGCAGCAGATTGCTCGATTAAAAGAGTGGAAGAAGCACTGGCTAACTGAAGGTGCTGACAAGATCGTGGTTTCTGAAGTAGGTCCTGGCACTCTCAACCCTGGTTGGATCTTTGCTGTTCATCACAAATCAGGTGCTGCATATGGTGCAACACATGATGTCTACTTCAAGAACCCAAAAGCATATGACTCATTGATGGAAAAGTGGATTAAAGCGCCAGTCCTGAATGTGGTCAGTTTCGCTGTGACATTTGAGAATGATGAAATCTAAGCAATAAGCATTGATTTCAAAGGCTCCGTGCTGACGCGCGGGGCCTTTGGACTGCATAAAGGCGGTATGACCTATACGATTTCGCCAACCTTAATCAAGAAAAGAGATATGACATGGGCGCTTGTAGCTGCACATACACCAGAGATGAAGAGAAGAACTGCGACGGAACACATAAGGTCGTAAAGGCTGTTAAGGCAGAGTTAGCTGAGAAGCTAGAAGCAAATGGCTTTCCACATGCAGCTGAGTATGTGAGAAACAACTAGCTCCACCCTCCTGGGGCCTTTATCGTTATAAACACGTTATAAAAATCTGAGCCGAAGGCTATTGCCATGGAGTCTTTGCCACCCTAATATTTGAACGTTCAAATTATCAAGGAAATAGGGGGAAGTATGAAAAAGGCTCCAATCTGGGTGTCACTTCTGGCACTTGCTGTAACTGTTTCACTAGTGCCGCAGGCAAATGCTGCCGAGGCTGTCACCACGATTTCTGTTTCTACTTGGGGTTCTTCTCCATCAGAGACTTCAGCACTCAAGGATGCAATCGCAACTTTTGAGTCACGTAATCCAACCATCAAGGTGGATCTAATTGTCGATAACGACCACGGTGCTCAAATGGCTGCTCGTTTTGCCTCAAAGACACCTAATGATGTTTTCTATCTTGATGCAGGAATCGCACAAGATTGGGCTGCCCAGGGAGTTCTTCTTGATCTAACTCCATCAATCACTGCAGCTAAATTTAGTTTGACTCCTTTCAACGCTAGCTACCTGAAGCCATTCCAAAATGGCGGAAAGTTGTATGGCTTGCCTAAGGATGCAAATCCATTGGTTCTAGAGGGCAACAAGGCACTTATGGCAAAGGCTGGAATTAAAGCTTTGCCTAAGACAATTGCAGAGTTTGCAACTCACTCAAAGGCTCTATTGGCTAAGAAAATTACACCAATGTGTGTTGATGCTGACATCAACCGTCTTGGTGCATATTTTGTTGCCTTCGGTGGCGGTTTAGCTTCTAATGCAAACAAGTCACTTCTTTCATCAGCTGGTACCAAGGCTGGGCTCGAATGGGCAATGGGCAATTACAAGACCGGTGCTTTCAAGACTCCTGCACAGCTTTCAGCTGGATGGGCTGGAGAAGCGTTTGGTAAAGCAAAGTGTGCATACACAATGGAAGGCGCTTGGTTAGATCCATACCTTAAGGATTCATTCCCTGCTGTTTACAAGCAGTTAATTAAGGGACAACTTCCAACTGCGAAGCAAGCTGGATCTCTAGCGTTCACAGCTGCATATGCAATCGGTAAGGATTCACCAAATCCAAAGCAAGCTTGGACTTTCATTGAATACATGACAGGTGCTCGAGGCATGACTGTATGGACTTCATTTGGTGTTGCAATTCCTTCACGTTCAGATGTTGCAACTCCACTTGGCTACGAAGTCAATGGAGTAGCAGCGGGAATGAAGACAACAATTACAACTCCAGCATTTAAGGGCTGGGGCGATGTAGTTGGTGCATTCAACAACGAAGCAAAGAAGCAGATTCAAGATAAGAACTTCGATGTCAAGAAAGCGACAGCAGCTGTTATTGCCGCTGCAAATGCTGCCTGGCCACAGGGATAGGACACATAGAAAGCACCTTGATTTAGGCCCTAATAAGCCTAAATCAAGGTTCTTCTAGATAAGAGTAAGAGTTATCTCTGCATAAGGGGCGGATTTAACTCTTACTCTTAGTCATTCATGCACCATCATTGATTAACCACAAAAGAGGGGGAGGCTATGCAACTGACTAAACAGAAAAGCCTCCGACTAAGTCGTAAGCAGACAGAGTCTCTTGTTGCTTACGGTTTTCTCTCTATTCCTATGGCTCTTTTCTTGTTTTTAAGTGTAGGAATCTTTTTCTATGCAATTTATATTTCAATGTATGACTGGGGAATTATGGGCCCTACAGAATATGTCGGGTTAGATAATTATCGAAAAGCCTTTTCTGATCCAATATTCTTAAAGGCAATTAGAAATTCAGTTAAGTATGCAGCTCTCGTCGTTCCTATCCAAAGTGCCTTGGGTTTGTATCTTGCACTTTTGGTTAATTCCAAGATCAAGGGGAGTAAGTTCTTCCGATCTGCTTTCTACTTTCCATCAATCGCGAGCAGCGCGGCAATTACAACTCTTTTCATTTTTCTCATGGCACCAGATGGCGTCTTCAATGGGGTCTTACGTTTCTTTGGTGTAGATACCGCAAATCTTTTTAATCAAGGTGCTTGGCTGTCAGATTCTAGAACAGCGCTGTATTCGATCATTGGTTTAAATGCCTGGACGACAAGTGGCACCATGATGCTTTTCTATCTCGCGAATTTACAGACCGTTGACTCGCAGTATGCCGAGGCTGCCGTGATGGATGGGGCTAGCCGCAGACAAGTCTTTTGGTACATCACAATGCCGCTGTTAAAGCCGGCACATCTATTTGTCGTAGCAACCGGAATGATTGGTGCTCTGCAGCTGTATGACCAAGCCATTTTGGCTGGTGGGGCAGATGGAAGTCCAGATTATTCATTAATGACTGTTGTTCTCTACATTTACAACGCCTGCTTTAGAAAATTTGAGTTTGGATATGCAAGTTCTATTGGCGTAATTCTCTTTATCATCATTTTCTCCCTGACTCTTCTTCAGAAATCTCTTTTTGGCTCTGGGGCCTGGAAAGCAAATAACTGATGAGTAGAGTCCGCAAATTTAGCTTCTATGGGCTACTCATTTTCTACTCAGTCCTAACTATCGTTCCTTTTCTTTGGTCTCTCAGCACTTCATTCAAGCCATCAGAAGAGGTGTATCAAAGTAATCTGATTCCTGAAGCAGCGACCATGAAGGCTTACGCAACTGTCTTTGGAAAGATACAACCTAACTTTCAGACACTTTTTGCTAACTCACTCTTTATTGCTTGTGTTGTTGTTGTCTTGCACCTTATTTTTGCAGCGTTAGCCGGTTATGCCTTTGCTCGACTAAATTTCCCGGGCCGCGATGTTCTCTTCTTTGTTGTCCTTGGTTGCATGATGATTCCCGATCAACTGCGCCTTGTTCCTATGTATCAACTATTAGTGAATATGGGTCTCATAAACACCGGGCCAACCAACTACTTGGCAATTTTTCTAATCAAAGCTATTAGCGCTGCTGATGTGTTTTTAATGCGTCAGTACTTCCTAACCATGCCCAAGGAAATGGAAGATGCGGCAAAGATTGATGGAGCAGGGCCCTTCCAGCTCTTCTGGCGTGTGATGCTTCCTAATGCCGCGCCCGCGTTAGCAACAGTTGCAATATTAACTTTTCAGGGAACCTGGAATGACTTGTTCTGGCCCTCTATTGTTTTGCAAAGCCCATCACACTGGACGCTGCCTTTTGGAATCTTGCAATTTAAGGGCCAATTCTCAACAGATTGGCCGCCAATTATGGCCTTAGTAGTTCTTTCTACCGTCCCAATTCTGGCCCTTTATACCTTTGGGCAGAGGTACATCATTAACGTCCAACTCGCATCATCGGCGAAAGGATAGAAATGCAGATACGAAAAACTCACGGTAAATCGAGTGCGCTTCGCAGTGCTCTCTCTTTGACCTGGGATCTAAATCTTCGGGCAATTCCTTCTTCTATGGTGTGGGCTATTAGCTTGCTCTTTCTTTTTCAAACATCCAGTCTTTTGATGCGGTTGGGATGCGCGGTGGTGTGCTCATTGATTTCCTTGTTCAACTCCACAATTGTTAAATTCTCGCATAAGCGGATTAGGCCGATTGATTTAATTGAATCTCCTCAGTTTCAAAAGGTAGCCGTCCTTAATGTGTTCGTGGGGATTCTGTTTGTTCTAGCGCTCAGCAACATGCTCAATTTCGAGACTGCATCTCTTTTGATTTCGATAGCTCTTAAATCCAGCGCTCTTACATTATTGATCGCATGGATGGGGTTAATGCTTGTACTAAATCCAGTTTTTGTAAGTAAGGTCGCATATCAAGAAGCAGCGCCTATTTTTGAGATCTTCATGCTTTATGTGAAGCACAGCAAAAAGGAAGTACTTCTAACAGGAGCGATAGTGGTTGTGTGCGCCCCACTGATATTTATCTTCATTTCAATAGTTTTGACATTAACTCAGGCAATCGCCATCACCACATTCGAAGCAATGAGAGAGACTGAAATTTAATGGATGAATTGAAAGCTGGCGAAACTACGGTTAATTACGAGATCATTGTGCAAGAAAATGATCCTGCGCTTAATCCTGCCAATCGACCACCTATCAATGATGCGATAGAGATGATCCTTGGCCATGCCAACGGGTATCAGGTCCCATTTGCAGCGGTGCCATTAAGCCAACACAAGGATGTACCGGAGCAGAATCTTTATAACTGTCTTTTTGGGCGTGACTCACTAGTTATTTCAGATCTACTGTTTGACGTTAAGCCACATTTGCGCATGAATGTTATTTCTGCACTTGCACTGGATCAAGGAAAGAAATTTGATGCAAAAAGCGAAGAAGAGCCTGGGCGCATAGCCCATGAAGTGCGAAGTATTGATGATCCAGTAGCACAAAAACTTAGCGACCATGGTGACTGGAAGTTTCCATACTATGGCTCTGTAGATGCAACATTGATCTGGATGAAGCAAGTTTATTGTGCAGCAAAGGATGATCAATCAATTCTAGATACTGATATTGGTGGCGTTGCCCTGTGGGAGCGCTTCATTGCTTCGACCGAGTGGGTCTTGAAGCGTCTTGCCACTCCTTCAGGTTTTATCGAATCATCACGAGCAAATCCCAAGGGTATTGCTAATCAAGTGTGGAAAGACTCTGGCGATTCCTACATGCATGCCAATGGCGCATTAGCGCGTGGAAATTCAACTGCATCGGTTGAAACCGTGGGTGAAACATACGATGCAATTATGGCTGCTGTGGAAATTCAGCTGTTGAAACCAACTAAGAGTTGGCCACTTTCAACAAAAGAGTTGACTCAATTAGCACACAACCTTCGGCGCTCTTTAATCGCATATTTTTGGATGGGAGATAGTTTTGCTTTGGGTCTTGAAAGAGATTCGAATGGTGAGATTGTTAAATTCGAGTCACTCGCGAGTAATCAAGGTCGACTCTTAGATTCTGATGTTCTTTCAGGTGATGAATTCAGCATCTATCGCACAGCTATTGCCGCAGCGATGACTGATAGTTCGATGTTGGGTGATAGTGGATTGCGTACACTTTCAAACGCGCATGTTTCATATCGACCTGGGGGATACCACACAGGGTCTGCGTGGCCATTTGATGGCGTCCTAACCGCCCGTGGGCTCTTAAAACAAGGATTCACCAGAGAATCTATTTATGTGCAAGATAAAATTAAAAATGCAATTGAATCATGCGGTGGGTATCCCGAATTCTTCCGTGGCGATTGGCCAGAACAAGATCTCATCAATCGTTTTATACAGGATGTACAATTTGAGGATGAAAGCGGAGTTCGTGCAGACACAAATCGAATTGCACAACCACCTCAAATTATTCAAGGGTGGACTGTCGCTGCATACTCCTGGCTTTCTAATAGGCAGTGATTGCCCAGTAGTAAATCAAACAGGATCTCTGGGATACAAATAATGGATAAAAAAAGAGCTTCCATTGTCTCTGTTGCCCAAGAGGCGGGCGTTTCCTTGCAAACCGTTTCTAACGTGCTCAATTTTCCGGACAGAGTAAAGCCTGAGACAACAAAGAAGGTCTTGAAGGCTATTGAGAAACTTAACTATTCACCGAATTTGTCAGCTCGACGATTACGATCAAAAAAGTCATCATCAATCGCGGTCCGAGTAGATTCAAATGCACCTGTAGGCAAGGGATCTGATGGTCTGTACTCCGGATATATTCAAGATGAATTTGTGTATGAACTTGTTCGAGCCTCTGAATTGCGTGGAATTAGAGTTTTTACTTATGCATGCGGTGAGAAAGAAAACGAAGTAGAAAAACTATCAAAACTCATTGATTCCCGTGAGGTTGATGGATTTCTTCTAACCTCGACCGTAGAAGCAGATCCACGACTTAAATACCTACTCGACAGAAATGTACCTTTCCTCAGTTTTGGTAGACCATGGGGAAGTTCCCCTGAGTTTGCTAACTCATATCCATGGATCGATGTTGATGGTGCCAGCGGAACTAGAGATGCGACCAAAATGTTCTGGAAACTTGGACATCGCACAATTGGATTTCTCGGTTGGAAAACTAGCAATCAGAGTTCTGCTAAACCTAAGAGCGTTGCAGAAGATCGCTTACTTGGTTGGTCGCAGACCTATGCTGAATTGAAGGATTTCAAGCCAAAGAGGTCTCCACGTGATTACTCTGAATTAGGTGAAGAGACAATAGCTAGCGCACGTGCTTCAACTGCACGTTTACTCTCGCGCCATCCAGAGATTGATGCGCTTGTTTGTGCCAGTGATACTTTGGCTTTAGGAGCACAGATGGAGATAGCAAGCCTTAAAAAAACTATCCCTGTCTCTGGATTTGATAATAGTCCAACCTCCAAAGTCTTTAATTTCTCCTCGCTAGATCAAAATATCCCAGAAGTAGCATCCCTTGCACTGAAAGTGCTTATGGGGGAAGAGGGTAATTCGATAGGAAAATTCAATTCACTGAAACAAATTAGTGAACCGAACTTAATCATTCCACCCAGATTAGTTATTCGTTAAGTTTATTTCACAAATAGATCGATTAAAGGGTGTTTACTTATCCAATGATTATTGTGCGAAGGCTGCCTCAGATGCTCTTGGGGTTTGCTCTGGCCTATGCCGGTATTGGGCATCTAACAACTAGTAGGCAAGAGTTTCAGGCACAGGTGCCAACTCTGTTAAAAGATTATGCAGACTTTGTGGTGTTGGCATCTGGGGTGGTTGAGATCGCACTGGGTGTTGGGTTAATAGCGTTGTGGCAATACAGAGTGCAGTTAGGTTGGCTAGTTGCGGCCTTCTTTGTGGCAATCTTTTGGGGAAATATCTCTCAGTATGTAAACGGCGTTGATGCCTTTGGTTTAAATAGCGATACAGCACGGTTAATTAGATTGTTCTTTCAGCCGTTGTTGGTGATGTGGGCATTGGGTAGTACTGGTGCCTGGAGTGCGTGGAGATCTAGGGTTAAGCCATGACAGAGAGACAAGAGTTCAGAGTTATTCAAAGCTATAAGGGCTTTGAGCTACGTGAGTATCTACCGTGCTCCTTAGCTGAGGTTAAAGTCTCAGCAGATTACTCATCTGCTGGAAGCGTGGCCTTTAGATCTTTATTTGGATATATCTCTCAAGGCAATAAGCGATCAGAAAAAATTGCTATGACAGCACCTGTTATCAGTGCGCAAAAGGCTGACAAGGTGGCCGATGATGAGTGGTTTGTTTCCTTTGTAATGCCAGCAGGTAGCACTAAGGCGGATATGCCTGATCCCAATGATCCGCGGGTTGTGTTGCGCCAGCTAGAGGCTGAGAGCTGTGTTGCAGCCTCTTTTAGAGGTAGAGCAAATGAAGATGTAATGAAGAAAAAAGTAGCAGAGCTACGTGCTTTGGCTGCTAAAGAAAATATTGCCTTATCTAATGAGACAAGGATCTGTCGCTTTGATCCGCCAATGAAGCCAGGGTTTATGCAGTACAACGAGATAGTTATTCCAACTCTTTAAAGTGCTTTTACGGAATAGAAGTCAAGACAAAAGCCCCGCAATATTTCGCGGGGCTTTTGCTTTGTAACTCTATGGATATTCTTTATCACTGACTTCGCAAGTAAGAAAAATATAGCAGAAGAATTAACAGTCTAGAAGTTATCCACCACATTCATTTCGAAAAAGAATGACTTAGCGACCTCCACTTATCTTTCGCTGGTCCAACACCAACACCAACACCAACACCAACACCAACACCAACCCCAACGCCAACGCCAACACCAACACCAACACCAACACCAACACCAACACCAACACCAACACCAACACCAACGCCAACAGTTGCGGGTTACACGATGACCCAGGTAAGGGCTAATAACAACGCACAGAGTTGTTGGACCGTTGTAAATGATTACGTGTACAACTTAACCAGCTGGATAAATTCTCACCCTGGTGGATCTGGTGCGATCTTGTTCTTATGTGGAACAGACGGCACGAGCGCCTTTAAGTCTCAGCATGCAAATCAAAGCAAGCCTGCCATCCGATTAGATGGTTACAAACTAGGTCCGCTTAACAAGTAGTTTGTTAATTTAGTTTGCTGTATTGATAACTAAGAGTTGCAGCTGTTGCTACCCAGAGTTGATAAGGAAGCAGCGCAAATCCAATAGGGATTGATGTTCTAAATGCGATCACCATCATAGGCAAGGTCAAAAGCACGGTTCCAAAAAGTGCGATCACGGCAAACTCAAGGTTGTGGGGCCGATAGAATTGATAGGCCCAGATCAGCGCACATGCCACAGAGAGGGCAAAGAAAGTCAGATAGATCAGGGTGGCTGTGCTGGTTGCACGTTGGGCAATAGTGACAGCGGCAATACCTAAAACAATAAAATTGTAGGGCCAGATGATTCCAAAGATATAACCCGGTGGTTGCCATGCTGGTTGGTTCAATGTGCGATACCAGTTATCTCCAGTATTTACCCAGAGACCAGAACCAATGACATAGATTGCAACGATCGCAATACCTGCAACAGCGCCAAGTGATTTCATGGAATTAACTTAACTTGCCGCGCTCTATTGGTAGCGGCCACTTAATCTTCACACCAAGTTTTTCTGCAGCATGCAAAGGGAAGCGTGGATTGCGCAGGAATTCGCGGGCCATAAAGACAGCATCTGCCTCGCCGGTTTGGATGATGTGATCTGCTTGCTCTGGTTCAGTAATTAAGCCAACAGCAGTTGTCATGATTCCGGTTTCTGCTCTAATCGCTGTAGCAAAAGGAACTTGAAAACCAGGTGTTGCTTTGATGGGTGCGTTATGAACATTGCCACCGGTTGAAACATCGACCAAGTCCACACCCAGCGCCTTTAGCTGTGTACATAGTTCAACTGAATCAATCAAGTTCCAACCATCATCAACCCAGTCTGTTGCGGATATTCTGACAAACAGTGGTGTGCCTGTTGGAATCGCTGCGCGAACTGCTTCGACAGTTTCTAGAAGGAATCTGGTTCTGTTTGCAAAATCTCCGCCGTATTCATCGGTGCGCTTATTTGCAAGAGGTGAATAGAACTGGTGAAACAAATAACCGTGGGCTGCATGTAGTTCGATGACATCAAAGCCAATAGCAACTGCGCGCTTTGCTGCATCAACAAAATCCTGTGTTAGCTGATGGATTTGCGGGATCGTTAAGGCGACAGGTTCGGCGTAGCCTTCAAAGGCAATTGCCGATGATGAAACTGCTTGCCAGCCACCTTCCGAAGGTGATGCCATTCGGTGATCATCCCAAGGCAACATCGTGCCGCCTTTACGACCTGCGTGAGCTAATTGGATTCCGATCTTCACATCGTGGCTATGTGCAAAATTAACCATTGGTTTAAATGCATTGGCATGTGCGTCATCTTCGATAGATGGGCACCCAATTGAAATGCGACCTTCTGGCACAACTCCTGTTGCTTCGACCATGATCAAACCAGTGCCACCTGTTGCAAAGGAACCTAGGTGAACATCGTGCCATTGGCCGACAAAGCCATCCTTGGCCATGTACTGGCACATAGGAGACACCCAGATGCGGTTATTGAATTGGACCTCGCGGATTGTTAGTGGATCAAAGAGTGCGCTCATGTGTGCAGTCTATTTGAGATTGGCCAGGCTTGCTTTAATCATGGCCTGGATCAACTTGGCATCGACCTCCCAGTCATTGGGCAGCTGAATAGTTTTTTTAAGGGCGTTGCCCTCTTTGAACTTTGGAGCAAACTGCTGCAATACCTTTTGATCCCAGGGCGCTATCAACACATGCTTGGTCGATGCTGATGCACCAAAGATGTAATGCTTTTCAAACTTGACCATGGGTTGGTTATAGGCGATGACAAGTTCTAGGTCGGGAAACTTGGTGGAGATTGCCTTAAAGATCGCCTTCATTGTTTTTGCTTGTTGTGGAGTTACAGATTTATAAAAATCAGTGTGAGTGGCAAACCTTTGTGATGATTCAGAGCCCCGTGAAAACATAACAAGTGCGTTGGCATGGGCTTGTGAAAAACCATAGTTTTCTCGCAAGTGTGCAATTTGCTCTGGATATTTCTTGCCTTCAAGTTTTGCCATGACCTTAAACCAGTAGGCCATCTTCTCGCCGTACTTCTTTTCAATAGCCGGGAAGTGGGCTTCGCGCGAAGGATCTTTTGCCATGGGAAAAGAATAACCCCCGCAGCGATAGGGCTACGGGGGCTATGTCTAGTTCTAGCGCAGTCCTTTAGGGCTTAAAAGCTGGCGCTAATTTACTTTCCAAAGCTGGTGTCAAAAATTTCACATAGCTTTCAGAAAAATGCCATTGGTCGAAGTATGCAAGCTTTGAATTGATCACAATTGGACACAATGAATCGGTGCATGCCCAGGCAACGGTATCGATATATGTGCCACCAACAGCTTTGGTCGCTTTGGCTTCAGTACTGTTGTACTTGGCGTTATCTGCCTGTGTGCGGCCAGCAGAACACAGCGCAAGAGTTACGTTGGGCTTACTAACGCAATCAACTGGGTCTTGGGTCAAGCTCGGGTTATTACCAAGGACATAAACCTTTTTTGCCATCTTAGATATGCGAGCCATAGCTACCGGGAACTCTTTCTCCCACATAAACGGAGTATCAAAATCTGACTTCTTTCCATCCACAACAGCAGGCTTCCACTGATCTGTGACGATAATGATTTCTGGAGCAAGCGCTGAGATCAATGGGAACACTTTTTGTTGCCACTGCGTGCATTCGATGAATGGTTTATTCAGCTGATAACTCCAAATCGGAATTTCAACAAGTGGGCAGGCTAACTTTGCAAAAAGTCGAACCTTGTACCCATTCTTTTTCGCAATTACATCTAGGGCGCTCATCCACATCGACGCATGCGAATCACCGTACAGCACAATCACTTTCTTCGAATTCAAATCACCAGCTTCACACACAGGCGTATCTGTGGATGCAAAATCAACTGAACATTCTTGATCTAGCCAAGAACTCTTATCCTTACGAGCCTGCAGAATATTTGATGTGACAGCTTTAGGAACTACATTCAGGGTTACAGCTTTTTCAACGGCTAGCTTGATCTTTAGGTCTGCTGTAAGCAATTGCCAGCTTCTTTTACTTCCGGACTTCAAGCAGATGAAGGTCGAACTCTTTTCAGTCACCGTTTTATTCACCGTTGGACAATTGGCTCCGACCTTAGTTGCAGCTTGCGCAATTGGAATCGGACTGACAAGCGCGATCAGCACTGCTGCAGTAATTAGTCGTTTCATTTCAGCTCTTTTCTTATCCTTGGTATACAGAGAATAGGGTTGTTGCGGTTGCTGCAATTGCAATTGTTCCAGCGCCAACTGTGATTTTCGGTCTGCGAGATAGCGTTTGGGAGTAGCGAACCGGGTTTTCAAAGAAGTGATGGGTTAATACGGATAGCAGGGCGGTCAGAGCAATAACAAGCAGAACCTCTTGTGTGCCTAGCCGCGAGTAATAGCTTCTTGTAATCGTTAAGACTGGCCAGTGCCACAAATAAATGATGTACGAAAGATCACCGATATATGTGATGACCTTGTTTTCAAGAAGAGCAAAACTTTCCATCCGCGGATTTCTGAGTAACAGAACTGCGGTAGCGAGAACAACCGGAATTGTTGTAAGTCGGGGCCACTGCATACTTTGCTCAATGATAAACGCCGATGCTAGTAAAAAAGTCACCAATCCATACAGCACAAAGCCTGGAATCCGTATTGTCTTTGCTGTTATTGCCAGCAAAGCGCCAGCTGCTAACTCCCAAATTCTGGTCCAAGTAGAAAAGAATTGCGCGCTTTCGTTAATGACACTTTGATAGATCGCTGTTAGTAATGAAAGTGCGATCACGACACCAAGTAACATTTGCTTGCTTTTTAGGCTTATTGACTTGACAGACAAAAGTATAAAAAGAGCTGGCCATACAAGGTAGAACTGTTCTTCTATCGATAGCGACCAAAAATGTTGAAGCGGGGAAACTGCGGTTCCGGCCGCAAAATAATCTAAGGCGGTGTTGTGGAAATGAAAATTGCTCAGAAAGATGGTCGCCCAACCGGCATCTAAAGTCGCATCATTTGAAGCAACAGGCCCTAGCAACAGTTTGGTAGCCCAGATAGTTACAAGAGTTACCAAAATCGCACTCGGCACGATGCGTCGGATGCGACGTGCGTAGAAGTTGATAAGAAATCCCTTAGAACTGTTCAGATAACTTTTAAGCATCTGCTGGGTAATGACAAAGCCCGAGATCACAAAGAAAATATCAACCCCAATAAAGCCGCCCTTTACGACCCCTGGGAACAAGTGACCCGCAACAACTAGTAAGACAGCAAGTGCGCGCAGCCCCTGGATGTCCTTACGGTGCTGCGTTGGGGCCATCGTGGGTCAGCGAGTGAGTTCAGTGAAATTAGTTGAGGTTACGTTTACCGAGTTAGATTCAACAACAGCTTGTCCATATTCAGCCCTAGATGCCTGATCCCAAATTACAGTGCAGTTATCCAGATTAATGTCGGATGAATTAAAAATTTCAAAGGCATTGTGCTTGCGATGTATTACTGGCTCGATTGCATTTGGACGCAGGTCAATACGTGGCGCCCATTTTGATTCCTTTTGCATATGTACTTCTACATTGCGATAGGTCACGCCCTTAATTAGTTCGGGGTGTGCTGCGTAATTTAGGATTCCGGCCTCGGTGTGGCAGGTGATGTTTTCAAAGGTAATGTCTCGCACAAAGCCTTCATAGGTACGTTCGATATTGCCATCGGTACCCTTTGCTGGATCATCCCAAGAAAACGCAGTCACATGTAGCGCTTCGCCATGTCCCCACCATATATCGCTGAAGGTGCGGGTATGAACTATTGAGTTCGAGAAGCGCACATTTGAAATTGTTCCGCCTTCTCGTGCTCTAACTGCAAACCCTCTGTGTGAATCTTTAATAATGCAGTTGTTAACCAAAACATTTTTGATATCGCCAACAGATTCTGTGCCCAAGGTAATCGCACCTGATGTAGATGTCATGATGCAGTTTGAGATCAGGATATTGGCCACATCGCCGTACTGGGCTGTTTGCGAACATGATTTCAAGGAAATGCAGTCATCTGCTGTGACAAATTCACAGTTAACAATTCGAACATTTTGACAGCGATCAATGTCGACCCCATCGGCGTTAGGAACCATCAAATCGGTAAGGATTCGAATGCCATCAATCAGAAGCTCGTTACATCCAGTAGTGCGGACCGCCCAGAATGCTGGATCCTTGATTACAACATCTCTTATGGTCAAGTTTGTGCACTCGATCATGAAGATGGCAAAGGGGCGTTCTAGGTATTGATCTTTACCGCCAACAGGTCCACGCATTTTATGGATGTATTGACCGCGTTCGGCAATGAACCCATCAGCGTTACCGTCGATAGTGCCATGACCTGAAATACGGGCGTTATGAGCCTTAAAAGCGCTAATGAATGCACGTTGAGGCAGTACAAACTCATCAACAGTCCCATTAGTTAGGGTCTTTATGTTGTGGTTTGCGGTGTAGTCGTTGTAGTCACTACTTGCTCGCAGAGTTGCACCTGATTCTAGGTACAGATCCACATTGGCTTTTAGCGCAATACTGCCGGAAAGATAGATTCCTCCACTTGGGATGATTACCTTGCCACCGCCAGATTTATGCACAGAGTCAATAGCTTCATTGATAATTAAGGCATTGTTGAAAATGCCGTCATTCTTGGCACCTACATCACTAATGACGATATTCATCAGCCATTAACGATTCTGTTATGTGACCACAAGATCGATTCTACGGATTTTTGAATCTTTGCTAGATCCTGCGCGTTACCAGTAATCGTGAAGACATGGTTTTCACCAGGCAGCAGCGAAACATTTTGCGAATCAATCTGGGTTCCTAGTGCAATAATTTCTGGAAGAATCGACAGTTCGTGAACATAAGTTTTGGCAGTTACATCTACCGTCAATTTTCCGTCAACCATTTCGGCAAAGTATTCAAGATCATGTGCTGGTGCCGCCGCAGCTGGCTTTAAAGTTGTGCGACGAGAAACCCGAACTTCAGGGCAGGATGCAAGAATGAATCCTTCAAAATCTCCTGCTGCAATTTCAGGGAAGATTTCGGTTGCTGGTGTTCTGAAAACTCCGTAGCGATCTAATTCAACTTCCAGCAGATGCTTGTTAATGACGGTACCAACGTGATTGATTAAGAAAACCTCAACACGTGGCTTCCAAGGATCTGGATGATCGTTTAGCAAGGTGATCTGTGCACCCTGATCTACTCGGCCAACAATTAGAGTTCGTGGGCGATACGCAGCCTTCATCGCATGCCAAGCAAGTTTTCTAAATCCAGTGTGGTCCAGGACAGCCCAGCTAATCGCTGGCCACATGTCATTGAACTGCCACAGAATTGAGCCAGAACAGGTCTCGTACAGGCTTCTAAAGTGCTTTAAACCAATCTCTACAGCGCGGGCTTGATCCAACGCGGCAGCGAAGTACCAGGCATGGCCTGCAGTTGGGGGATTGGCAAACTCGCGTGAAAGTCCTGATGCAATCTTTGTCATTCCATCAAATGCCCGCTGGTAGTACGCAACTTCAGCTGTTGTTGAATCCAGATCATCACTACCGATTGCTCGGGTCAGCATTGACCACGAGCCAGGGCCGTTAAATCCAAACTCTGCAGCAAAGGAAGGGCTGTACTGCTCGTAGCGCTCGTATCCGGTTTCATTCCAGACATCCCAAATGTGATTAGTACCAGAATCAAAACTGCGAACATCATCGCTATGAGTTGAGAAAGGTGATCCAGGAATATATGGACGTGAATTATCAATTGTCTTTAAGGTGTTTGGAATTGTCTGACGGTAGAAAGTTTCACCCCAAGGACGACCAGCAAGATCTGGCTGCCAGCCCCAGTATTGAAAACCTTCTAGACATTCATTGCCGCCACACCAGATAACTAAACTTGGGTGGGATGACAGTCTGCGAACATTTTCATCAACTTCTGCGGCGACTTCCTCAAACATTTCTGGTGTCTCAGGATATGCAGCACAGGCAAAAAGAAAATCTTGCCAAACAACAATTCCTTCTTCATCACAGAAATTGTAGAAGTGCTCGGATTCATAGATTCCGCCACCCCAAACTCTAATTCCATTAATGTTTACTTCCAACATATCTTTGATTCTTTGTTGGTAGCGCTCTTTTGTGACTCTAGTAGGGAACGGGTCATCAGGAATCCAGTTAGCACCGCGAATCCAAAGGCGTTCGCCATTGACCTTGATTGCAAAAAGATTCTTGCTATCGCTAATGGCTGATGAATCTAATTCGACTTTTCTAAAACCTACGCGCTTGCTTTGGGTTTCTAGCAGCTGACCAGCTGCGTCGAGCAACTCAAACTCAACGGTGTACAACGGTTGTTCGCCTCGACCACGAGGATGCCAAATCTTTGCATCCGGAACTTGGATCCGTTCGGCAAATTGTGAGCCATGTATGCTCACTTTTTGCTCCACAATTGCAGCTCCGCCGCTAGCTGGCAGTACTCGAACAACTGCTGTTAGTGAACGAGTTTCACCTTTTACCGGAACATTCAGATCAAAGGCTGGAACTCCATTTTCAACAGTCGGAACAATCGCCAGGTGATCTACATATGCAACATTCCAAGAATGAAGCTCAATTGGCTTCCAAATACCTGAAGAAACTGTGATGGGACCCCAATCCCAGCCATAACTACAGGCCATCTTTCGCTGATAGTTATATGGCATGTCATATGGACGGGGATATAGCCCTAACTCTGCAACATGTTCTTCGGCATCAGTAAGCGGTGCTTTAAAGGCAATCTCCAGTACAACATCGCCCTTTGATATTTCTTGCGTAATATCTAGTCGGTACGAACGATGCATATTCTTGGTGGTCAAACGAACAGACCCATTAATGGAAATAGTTGCAATCGTGTCTAAACCTTTAAAGATTAAATCTTTATGGCCAGCAGTTGTATCCTGTGGAATTGTTGTTGAGTAGAGGCTATCGGTTTTCCAAATCCAGAATTGATCCTGCTCTTTTCCATTGATGGAAATATCATCGATGAAACCGGCAGCAATCAGATCTGTATGAATACATCCCGGCACAGTTGCCTTAAATGAAGTAGGAAGTTCTTTGCGAACAAATTTTGTTGGATCATTACGCCAAGCGTTGTGTCCATCTTTAACAGGTTCGATATCCCAGGCATCTGGTCGTGGTGAAAGCTTTAGAGTCCAGTCAGTCTTAATTTCGCGTGATGAGTTCATGGCTATCGACCAAAATCATCTTCGACGCGTTCGATGTCATCTTCACCGAAGTATGATCCTGTTTGGACTTCGACGAAAACAACGTCATCATTACCGATGTTTGCAATTCTGTGCAAAACACCGATTGCAAAATCAACTGTTGCTCCTGGTCCCAAGGTGCGATCTTGGCCATCAATGGTTACAAGAGCGGTTCCCTGAACAATAAACCAGTGCTCTGCACGCTTTTGATGACGTTGGTACGACAATCTCTTGCCAGGTGTGACCCAGATGCACTTGACCTTGTGGCCCGTTGCTTCTTGTAAGACTTCGTAACGACCCCAAGGACGTTCTGATTTTTCGAGTTCCATGTGTTCCTAACTCAGAACTGCAAGAGCTGCGCCTAGAACACCAGCATCTCTATCCAGTTCAGCTTTTTGTAGTTGGATGTTTTTAAGGAACCCAATCGCCTTTGATTCGGTTTCAATGTGCTTCTGGAGTGGTCCCCAGAAAATTTCACCAGCCTGTGCAACCCCGCCACCAATTACTACATGGTTGATATCAAGGGTTCCGACAAAGTTCACAATACCGATGGCCAGTGCGCGTGTTCCTTGAGAAATCGCATCAATTGCAATTGCGTTTCCTTCGCGTGCAGCTTGGGCCAAATCAATAAAGGAATCTAAGTTGCTAGCCCAGCCATTTTCGCGTGCAATAGCAACCATTTGTGGTCCACTTGAATAGGCTTCTACACAACCTTTTCGGCCGCAGGCACACATGCGTCCTTCGAAATTAATTGAGTGATGTCCGATGTAGCAGGAATTTCCAGATTCCCCAGTGAAGACTTTTCCATCAAGAATTAATCCTCCACCAACTCCGGTTGAGACAACCATTCCCAACATATTTTGCAAACCTCGACCGGCTCCCAAAATGTGTTCGGCATGTGCCAGAGCTAGGGCATCACCGTGCAAAGTAACTTTAGAACCCCCAGTTAAATCATTTAATCTGCTAACAATTGGGAAATCTCGCCAAATAGGAATATTGACAGGGCTTAAGGTTCCGTTGGGAACATCAATTGGTCCAGCAGCTCCAACACCAATACCTAGCAATGATCCCGACTCTGTTTTTATGAATTCTGAAATCACCTCTTCGATACTGGCCCACAGCTCGTCACCACTACCCGCAAACGTCAGCACCTCTTGCTTTTGGTGCACAGAAAAGTCTTCACCAATAGTTGCGATAGCTACCTTTGTGGCACCAACATCAATACCAACTGCAAATTTACTCATCGCCGCTTGCCGCCATCCGTTTCAGTGTCTCTCATTGAAACTTTCATGATTTGAGTTGAAAATGCTCGATCTGTTGGGTTTTCAAAGCGCTTCAGTAGCAACTCTGCAGACATTCTTCCCAATCGCTGTGGATCGTGATCAAGGGTTGGGATGTTCAATAAATTCGCTGTAGGAAAAACGTCGAAGCTAACCACGTTGACCGTTGCCTTTGAGGCGTTAATTGTCTGTCCAACGCCCATCGCAATCAAATCATTCGTTGCGATAATTCCATCTACTTCTGGATTTTCTTTCAATAATTTCTTTGTAGCTAATCCAGCTTCTTCCGAAGTGTGAACGTTGGAAATAATGTGAACATTCTTTCTATCTATCTTGCGGCTAAGGAGCGCTTGCTTAAAGGCCTCTATACGCTCTGATGCGGTCCAAATGCTTGGCGTATCGGCAATGATTGCAATTGACTTGCAGTTTTGTGCAAGTAAGTAATCTAAACAAGAAGTGATTCCACCGCGGTTATCTACAGTGACAGAGTCCGCATCAAGATATGGCGCTGGGCGATCCACAAAGACAAATGAGAATCCACGTTTACGTTCTTGGTGTAAGTGACTGTAATCCTCGCCAGATGGAACAATAATTAATCCTCGAACGCGGCGTTCTAGAAGTGATTCAATTAGGTTCTTCTCTCGCTCGCCATCATCTCTAGCCGTTGCAAGAATTAAGTCCAGGCCTTCTTCGCTCAAGCGTTCTTCAGCTCCAGCTGCAAGACCGGCATAAAAAGGGTTCGCTAAATCTGAAATTATCATTCCAACCAGATTGCTGAGAGAACCAACTCTTAATTCTCGGGCAATTCGATTAGATCGGTATCCAACTAGGTTGGCTGCTTTTTTCACTTTGTCAGCGGTGTCCTGTGAAACTTGTTCAGATCCATTCATGACACGGCTGGCGGTTTTGATACTTACGCCAGAAATTGCTGCGACATCAGCCAAGGTTGGATGTGCTAACGGATTATCAATCTCTTTTGGGGAATTCAACTCGCTCACCTTCATTAACTTAGCACCGCCTCTATGCGAAAGGCCAAGTCTCCGGTGAATTTAGGAACCTTAATGCTCACAGAAGTTGTTTTCGTCGTAACATTTTGCTGAGAAACAATCTTGCCGGTAAAGGTGTTCATGTAAACAACTGTGTAAGAGCCAGCTTTGGAAACTGGAACCACAAGATTGCCACCTTTAGAGGTTGGAGTTGGGAAGACGGTTTGAATCTTTTTCTTGGTCTTTAAGGAAAGTATGGCGGCCTCAAGCATCAATTGAGTTTTTGCTGAGCGATCGAAATTGGTGTGACGAATCCAGCCGATAGTTGCTTTTTCATTTGAAAGCGTCAATGAAGTAGTCAGTGGAATTCCAGAAACACGTGTTGTTTGCATATTTGCAACATCTAGATCTTTTATAAGTTTCACAAGTCCAGTTGTATGTGGCCACAAACCAAGTGGGTCGATGTAGTTATCCCACCACCAGTAAGAGGCTGGAGCGCCAAAACCAACAAATGTTGCTGCCCATTGTGAGTTATGAAGATGCAATCCTGTGGGATCAGAAAATGGATCCTCTGTAACGCTGCCGGAACCCATCTCGCCAACAAGGATTGGTTTATTTGGGACAACTGCGCGCAGCGCATCTGCCTGCACAGTTAATGATTTGATCGGGTCAGATGGGTCGTACACATGTGTAACTGCGTAATCCAAATCATCCCAATTTTGCAGGCTGGCTGCAGAAGACCATGAATTAGTAACAAGTGTGTTGTACGGATCCCACTGATCTAATACAGCATTAGATTTCTTAATCCATGCGGTCAAGTCATTGCTCAAAATAGGGGTGTAATTAACTTCATTCCACCACTCCCACGTAAACAATGATGGATAAGCGGCATAACGGGCGACGATGTAACGCAATCTACGTTCCCAGAATTTCCAGGCAGTTTCATTAGTTGCAAACTCCCCGGCATTAGCAATCGGACCGCCATTGGCTGCGTAGTATGGGTTGGAATACCACTCGGGGTTAGTAGTAGTACTGAATGCTCCATGATTGATAAAAACTAAATTGATTCCAACACCATATTTAGCAGCGATGGCAAAGACTTGATCCAAGATCCAGGCACGATCCAAACGCTTTGTGTAATCACCAAGACCGGTATCAGTCCATTCGATTCCTAATGACCATGATGCCATCCACACACGAGCAACATTTACTCCAGCTTTTGAAGCCTTTGAGAACCATTGATCGTACTTTTCAAGCTCCTCAAAACGATTTGCCCAGGCTATGTTGTAAGCAATTGGAACAAAAGGACGTGAATCACGAATAAATGATTTACCAGAAGTTACAACCTTTGATTGCGTCGCATAATCTGTCGTAACCGAGTGAGTCACGGGAGCTTGTTTAACTCCGTTTACCTCGCTTTGTATCGCTATGGAATACGTACCTGGCTTTGTCGAAGAAAATGAGACTTGCCAGTATGGATCACCAATCTTTTTTGTGCTGCGTTGGCCATTTACGTTAACTAGCGAATACTCCTGGTACCAAAAACCTTCAGCAGCAATTGATGTGCCATCTGGACGAGCAATAGTTGCTACAACTCGAATCTGTGAGGAATCAAACGGATTAGAAACAGTCGGCAAGCCATAAACTCCAACGATAACTGGCATGATTTTTGAACCAGCTGACACTGTTTTTACGGTTGCACCAGTGTTTGCATGCAGGGGCAAAGGCGCAATCAAGAAACTTAGGCAGAGGAAAGCCAGTAGGGAAGTAATTGATTTCTTATACATTGCGATGAATCACTTCAATCCAGACAGTGCAATTCCGCGAATGAAGTGCTTTTGAGTGGCAAAGAACAAGGCAATAGTTGGGATACTTGTAATCAAGGAAGCACCCATAATTACGCCTTGTGTACCAATATTTCCTGCGCCAGAGTTTCTCAGGTTAGCCAAAGCCACCGGCAAGGTAGCCATATCTTGACTGGTTGTAATGATCAACGGCCACAAGAAGTTATTCCATTCACCAATTGCCGTAAAGATCATCATCGCGATTAGGGCTGGCTTTAGTAACGGAAGAATAATCCTGTAGTAAATCGTAAATTCAGAAGCACCATCGATACGGGCCGCTTCAACTAGCTCATCTGGAATCGACGATAAGTACTGCGTCAAGAAGAAAACTATGAAGGCTTTGGGAAGAGCCGGAACAATGTAAGCCCAGAAAGTGTTAAGCCAGCCAAATTGATCCATCAGTAAGAATCCTGGGATTAATCCAACCTGCCAAGGAATCATCATCGAACCAATAATGACGAGATAAATAGCTTTTTTACCCTTGAAACGATGCTTGCTGACAACGTATGCTGCTAAAGAACCGATTATTAGAGTCAAGCAGGTGATGGAGATATTGACGAAAAAGCTATTCATCATGAATCTAAAGAAACCGAACTGTAAATCTGGATAACGCTGGAACAAACCCTGCATTACATCTTGCTGATAGTTCAATGGATCAAAATTAACGTCGTAATAATTTCCCCAAATTAACTTTTTAGGGAACAAGGTTGGTGGAACAACTTGAAGCTCTTCTACCGATTTTAGGGATGAGGTAATCATCCAGTAATACGGCGCGATCATTACGATCGTTAAAATGTAGAGCGGAAGTCTACGCAATTTTGCCGAGCGCGATTTGTGTTCGAATGGATTCTTGAAGGAGCCGCTGCGCTCCATCAACTTATCGTTGCGTTTGATCTCTGACTTTGTCAGCACGGCGCTCACTTGAGGTCCTCCAATGAACGGGTCAGTTTCAGATTAATCATGCTGACTACAAAGATGATTGCAAAGAGAATCCAGGCGATCGCAGAGGCGTACCCAAGCCGGAATTTGTTAAAGCCGGCGTCATATAGGTAAGGAACAATCATCAACGCCATATCCTGCAAGCCACCAATTGATCCAACACTTGTTGGGAACAACAGGTAAACGCCTTCAAAGATTTGGAAAGCACCGATGATTCCGGTTATTGCCACATAAACCATCACCGGACGCAGCAAAGGCAAGGTGATGTATCGGAAACGTTGCTTGGGACCAGCGCCATCAATTACTGCAGCCTCGTAATACATGGCCGGAATTGAATTGAGACCAGCAAGGAAAAGAATCATTCCGAAGCCAGCGCCACCCCAGATGGACATAAAAATCAAAATCGGAATTGCCATCCAGGTTGTTGCTAGCCATTCGATTGGCGCAACATCTAAAAGGCTCAGCATGGCATTTAACAAACCGACACCATCACCTCGGAAGACCCAGCCCCAAACTAGGACAACCGCAATTCCAGAAGTAACGGACGGCAAAAAGAAGATCACGCGTAAAACGCGGTTTGCTCGTGAATCCTCTTGCAAAGATAAAGCTAAAGAAAGTGAGGCAATCATTCCCAAAATCACTGCACCAATTACGTACAGTGCGGTGTTGGCTAGCGCCTTATGAAAACGAGCATCTTCAAAAATTAAAGTTGTGTAGTTGCCGAAACCAACGCTGCCACACGGGCTCTGATCTGGATTACAGATGGCGTTGTAGCGCATAAACGATAAGCGCAAACTAGCAAGTACTGGATAAACGCTAAATACAAGAAACAACAGGGCAAAAGGAGAGAGCATCAAATAGGTCGAGATACCCACATCGCTGAATCTTCTAAATCCAGTTTTGCGAGTGACTCCACCCTCTGTTGCCTTGATGCTCTTTAACATTGATTAACCAATCTTTTAAGTGACAGTGGATGGGGTGTGAACCCCATCCACTGTCTTCCCTTGAATCGCTCTTTTAGTTTTAGAGCTTGGACTTCATGACAGCAGCGGCTTCATCTAGTGCAGCCTTTGCTGTTGCAGAACCGAATAGGAAGTTCTGAAGCGCAGTTGTTACACCGGCTTGTGAATCTTCCCATCCCTTACAGTTTGGAGGACCTTGTGCATCCTTCAACTGACTCTTGATTGTTGCCAATACATCAGCTGGGTACGCATCGATTGTGTCTGCGTTGCTGATAACTGGTGACAAGAAGATTGCATTCTGTGCTGCACCAACAAGGTTCATCTGACGTACAACGCTGCGGTCGTACAGTGTCTTGATGAATGAAGCTGCAAGCTTTTGCTGTGCTGGCTTTGCGTATCCCATGATTGAGATTCCACGTCCACCAATGAATGCAACGCTCTTAGATCCTGCTGCTGCAGGAACTGGTGCGACTGACCAGTTCTTGTAATCCTTGTAGTAGGTGTAGTAGCTGCTTGCCTGGAAGTTTCCAGAGAAGCCGATTCCATACTTACCTTGCTTGATGTTGTCGTTCATGCTCCAGTCAGCAACGCCAGGCTTTGGTGCGCTGTAATCTGTGTACAACTTCTTGTACTGAGTTAGAGCTGCAACACCCTTAGCGTTATTGATTGTTACCTTGCACTGTGCGTCGTACAAAGTTCCACCTGATGAGTACAACCAGGAGAAGAAGCCAAGCCAGTCAGCATTTCCCCATTCGTTGTAAACAGGTGTTGCAACGCCAGCCGCCTTTAGCTTGTCTGCTGCTGCGTTGAAATCAGTAATTGTCTTTGGCGCAGCTGTGATTCCAGCCTTTGACAAAGTTGTCTTGTCGTAGAACATCATCATCAATGTAAGGTCGAATGGAACTGCATAGACCTTAGTTGACTTGTATCCAACAAGTGCCTTGTAAATCTGTGATGGCACCTTTGGTTGTACGTAGCTTGCAACTCCGAGAGTACGAAGGTCAGCTAACGCTCCCTTGTCTCCTGCAGAGATACCCCATGAAAGACCCCCAGTGAAAACATCTGGACCCTTCTTTGCTGCGGCGGCTGCAAGAACCTTTGCATAACCATCGCCCCATGAGATTGCTTCTACCTTCACAGTTACACCTGGGTTAGCATCCTCAAATGCTTTTCCAGCTGCCTTCATTACCGCAGCATCTGCATCTCCGCCGGTTGCCCAAACGGTCAATGTTTGCTTAGCCGCAGCGTTTGCAGGGGCAGTTAAAACAACCCCGGCGATCATGGTGATAGCTACAGCTATCGCTCCTAAACGCTTCACGTATTACTCCTTTGTAGAAGCGCAAGCGGCTCTCGCTGCGCCTTAGAGGGTAGATTTCTTGGAAATGACAGCGTTGTCAAGAATAAACATAGGCACAGTTAGGTAACGATTGAAAAGTCTTTCGGGACATTTCCTGTCTGCTTAGGACATGAATGCGGCAATTACGCGATAGGTAGTACAAGCAGAAACAGCGTGCTTACTTGACCGTACTTTCTAGGGTGACCTGCTCTTCACCCGTAGCGCTAAAGGTCAGGTACAACTTATCGCCGGCAACGGTTGGACACACGATTGCCCACTTGAATTCCAGAGATTTGCCTGGCGCAATAATTGTTTCCATGGGCAAGCCGGCAACTCCGGATGCTTCCTCAAAAACATCAAAACATGACAGCGTCGCATCGGATTCAAAGGCGCTTTGAATAATTGAAAATGATGCTAAATCAGCCTCTTTTGAGCCTGTATTACTGATTTTTATACTCATGATCAGTGGTCGTCCATCGACGCCGAGAGCGGCAAAGTCCTTAGCCTTGAAAACTTCAGGATCAGACACATTTAAGATCAAACCATTGCCAAGATCGATGTCAGAGCCAAAGCCGCCCTTAACTTCTTCTAGTTTATCTTCAGACTCTTGTTCGCTGATGGCAAGAGCTGATGTGTTGTCGCCATCCATGGGCACACGTGGACCGGCAGTGAAATATGCAATTGATACAACTGATGCAATTGCAAGTGGTGCGATGATCTGCCAGCGTTTCATAACTGCTCCCTTTTCGATATGCGGAGATTTCCATTTTGTTCCATCGTTGTCAAGCGATACCGGCGTGGCTTATGCGCGACTTTCCAACATTAACTCTAAGAGCGCTCGATCAATATTGAGTCCTTCGAAGTTTTCATACTTAACCCCGGGACGGCCGTGGTTAGCAATTCCAAAGTTTCCATCAAACTCCCACAATGAGTAGCCCCATTTGGATTCGCGATAGATATCAAAGAGATCTTTAAACCAAGCAAGTGCTACAGCGTTATCGGTGTATTTGTAACAACCAAATTCACCGATGTGTACCGGTCTGCCCATTGCTTGAACTTCGCGCCACGGGGCGTAAAAATCCCACAGCGAATCTCGATTCCAATGCGTACCTTCGTAATCACATGGATACGTTGGCACCGGCATCCCTTTGCTGCCATCCCACCATTCAGCTTTGTAATGGCTGACTAACATTGGTTGATATCCGCGACCGCTATGAACAACATTTAAATCAGCAAGTTCTGGCATCGCCAAATGCCCACCAGCTAAACCATTGATAACAACTGTTCTTTCGGGATCAATTGCATGAATAGCATGTGTGACAGAACGAATTACTTTTTGATGAATATCTCGAGTGAAACCTCGCTGCCCAACTGCGGGAGGTTCGTTGACTAAATCAAAACTCATTAAATCCAGGTATTTACCTTTGTATCGCTCCGCAACGGCTTCCCATAAGCGATGAAAGGTTTTTTGCGGTGCTTCATCTGCCCACAGATTTGTACTTTCTTGTTCCCAGCCATTGATGCAATAACCAGGCGCCCGATGCAGATTAAGACTGATATGAATTCCACGAGAGACGGACTCATGTACATAAGAATCGATTAACTTCAAAAAACTCTCGTGAATAGGACCTTCTAGGTCATCAATCCAAAACCTGTAATCAGTCGGAAGTCTTAAGAATTTAAAATCGTACTTAGCCATAAAGTCGAGCATGCGGGTATCTGCCGGTAGTGCAGCAGGCATGTGTCCTCTGGAATATGCCCATTGCGCATTGAAGCCATAGCCTAAATTTTCATCAGCATTAATCATTTACTTACTCTTTTCTAGTAGCGCCGAAAGCCACTGTGCCTGAACCAATTGATGGGCAACACTTCCGCCCTCATGTGTGTTGTATTCATAAATTTCAGTCGTTACAGGCCCTGCATAGTGATTGCGCATCGCAAAAATAGTGTCAGGTGGGCAGACAGGATCATGCATTCCTATAGAAATTAAAGCTGGAGAATTCGCCATGGTCACAAGATTCATGCAATCAAAATATGACAGTGTTTCAAACACCTGTGCCACCTTGTCACGATGAATTCTGCAGTACAGCGTAATTTCGTGATACGGATATGTATCAACCATTTCAGTTGCTTTTTTGTAGTTACATAAAAAAGGAACATCAGGCATAGCAGCAAAAACTTTTTTGGATAGAGCTGCAGCAGCTAGCGAAATTCCACCACCTTGGCTGCCCCCAGCCACAATAATTCGATCAGGATCTACACCTGGCATTTGTTGAGCAGCATTTACAAATGCGACCGCATCAACAAAAACTCGACGATAGTAATAATCATCTTTGTTGAGGATGCCAGAAGTCATAAAGCCAGGAGTTTGTGAAGCGCGTGGATATGCGCCATCGGCGGTGTCACTTAATCTAAATCCGCCACCCTGTCCGCGAGTGTCCATAACAAGTACGCGATAGCCAACATTGACCCAGAACAACCATTCGTGGGGGAGGCCTCGACCGCCGCCGTATCCGTCGTACATAACAATGCATGGCGTTTGTGCATCAGCGTTTTTTAAGGCAAGGAACCAGCCTTTTATTGGGTCACCATTGAAGCCTGCAACAGTTACATCTTTAACAGCAACATGTTTCATTGGTGTTGAATGATCAACTAACACAGGTGGGGTTGTCTGTGGCAGACAGGTATCTAAGGTAGTGCTCCAAAATTTTTCGAAGTCAGCAGACTTAGTTAAAGGCACCTGCAGCTTTTCAAGTACATCTCTACTTGCCCCAACTAACATGATTACTCCACTTCATTTCTAGGTTTCTAGTCATTTTGGATTACTGAATAAAGGACTGCGCATCGTAAAGACGTCGATAAACGCCTTGGTGGGTTAGTAATTCGCTATGTGTTCCGGACTCAACGATTCTGCCTTCATCCAAAACTAGAATCTGATCAGCTTCCTGAACCGTCGAAAGCCGGTGCGCCACGACAAATGTTGTGCGATCTTTCATCAGCCGAGACAGTGCATCCTGAATCAATTTTTCAGATTCTGAATCTAGGGCTGAAGTAGCCTCATCTAGAATCAAAATTCTGGGGTTTCTAATCAACGCTCGAGCAATTGCCAGCCGCTGTTTTTGGCCACCACTTAGCCGAGCGCCTCGTTCGCCAACAATTGTGTCGACTCCGTCATCAAAGGCTTGGACAAAATCCCAAGCATTCGCATCACGCAACGCAGCTTCGATTTCAACAGAGCTGACATCGCTTAGGCCATACGAGATGTTTTCGGCGATGGTTCCATCAAACAAAACAGATTCTTGTGGAACAACTGACAGGAATTTTCTGACAGTACGTAGGTCAAGATTTTTATAGTCGGCACCATCTATCCGAATCGTTCCTTGAGTAGGTCGCAAGAAGCCGATGACTAAGTTAATGAGTGTTGATTTTCCCGAACCCGATGGCCCAACAAGTGCGATCATTTTTCCGGGTGCTGCCGAAAATGAAATGTCTGACAAGGAAGGCTTGTGATTAGTTGGGTATGTGAAATTAACTGCCGAAAATTCAACAACGCCAGCTACTGAATCAACGCTCTTTTTACCATCATTAACCTCAAGATCTGGTGACTCCAGCACTTCACCCAAAGAGGTAATGGAAGCGAAACCTTTGGAAATAGCTGGAGCAAGGCTGGCCAGCAAGATAATCGAGCCAATGAGCATTCCGAAGTTAGATGTCAGCAGAACAACATCACCTGCGGAGATCCCAAATTTATTATTCAGCGCAAAGTATGCGGAAAGAATTAAGCAGAAAACGTTGGCAAGCTGAAAAGTGACCCAGGCTGCAGCATTAAAGCGACCATTGATTCGATCAAGTTTTAAACCCGCCACTTGCACAGAGGCAAAGGAATCTTTCATCCGTCCAACTGCGCGACGTTCTAAGCCATGTGCGCGAGTAACTGTCAGCAGAGTTGTCATTTCATTGACACGAGATGACATTTTCTCGATTTGACTGCGGAAATCTTCGTTGTATTCATTGAGTGATTTGCGAAGCCTGATAATGGTTATTGAAGCGATGGGCGCAACAAGAATAAAAAAGATTAAAAAGTTAGGCACCCTGATAGCGGTGACGACTATTGCGCCAATTAAACCGTTTAAGGCGGCTAACCCACCATCTGACATGTGGCGCAACATTTGTTCAATATTTTCAACATCGCGAACCACCTTTGTTTGCAAGGCTCCGGCATTAGTTTTTTGGTAGTAACCAATACTTAATTGCTGCATTCGAACAACGAGCGCCGAACGCAATCTATTTTCAGTGTCTCTAATTGCGGTAGTTAAAAATCGCACATATAAAAGGTTGGTTGGAAAGTTTTGTGCAACGACAATAATTAAAGCTGCCGAATTAAGAGCAAAGTCTGTGGTTGATTTCTTCTGGACAACTATGTCAATCAAATTTGCAGTAAATAGTGGAATCAACCAAGCAGGGGAATGCTTGATAGAGAAAAATACGACAGCTAAGGCAATGTTTTTTCGCTGCCCACTGAGCATGTATCGCAAAGTGCGTATAGGGCTCTCACCCTTGAACTGATGAGCGAGTTCACTATCTTGGACCTGCATGGACAAACCGTACTCATAGAATTTAGCGCAGTCAGGGCAAATAGATAACGATTTTCTGTCCTGGGCGCTGGCTTTGGGACAGCAGGTTAGTTAGCGGACGGAACGAAGTACCGCTGTAACTTTTCCTAAGATCTCGCAGTTGTCACCATCGATTGGCGCGAAATCATCGTTGGCAGGAAGTAGCCAAATATGGCCGTTCTTACGCGAGAAAGTCTTAACTGTTGCTTCGCCATCGATCATTGCTGCAACAATTTCGCCGTTGTTGCAATCCTTTTGAGAACGAATGACAACGTAATCGCCATCGCAAATAGCTGCATTAATCATTGATTCACCAACGACTTTGAGCATAAATAATTCGCCGCTACCAACAAGTGATTCTGGAAGAGGGAAAGTTTCTTCGATTGATTGTTCAGCAGTGATTGGACCACCGGCTGCGATGCGACCGACCAATGGGATGTAGCGAGTTGCATCAACTGGTGTTGAGTTTTCCGCTGTTTTTTCATCAGGCATCAAAACTTCTAGTGCGCGGCCACGAGTTGGGTCGCGGCGGATAAAGCCCTTTTTCTCTAAAGCTTCTAATTGGTACTTGACCGAGGCAGGGGAGGTCAGGCCAGCGACAACGCCGATTTCGCGCATTGTTGGTGGATAGCCGTTGTTTTCAACCGCATCTTTGATCGCGCCCAGGATCTTGAGCTGGCGGGAGGTCAGGCCGTGTGGCCCCTCTGGACTGTCTGGGAGTTCAATAATTTTTGCCATAGCGCCAACCTTTTCTTCTAGGGGATAAGCGTGACACAAGTTTACCAAAAATTCAAACACCTGTTCGAATTTTTCTTGCTATTTGTCAGTGGGAGGGTGTTTAATTGTCTTATTCGAACAGTTGTTCGAGTACCTTCCCCAAGGTTAGACAAAGGATTCTTATCAAAGAATCTAGGAGACAACGATGAGCACACTAAGTATCAATTCATTTGGTAATTCAACAAGTGGAAAAAGCATTGTAAATCAAGGCTTTTTGAGCAATTCAACAACCAATCCGTCCGGTGTTTTGAATCGCCGTGGTCGTCTTGCTCGTACATTCGTTGTTCTTTCGCTGACCGTTGTGATGGCAGCTGGCTTTGCTTCTCAGTCCGGGGCCGGACAGGTCGAGGCAAGCACAGCGCCTTCATACGAGATCGTGGTTGTGGCACCAGGTGAAACCCTATGGTCTGTAGCTGCCGCCTATGCATCGGGGGATGTGCAGGGCATGGTTAACGAAATTCGCGAGGCAAATAACCTCACAGGCTTTGATCTACAGGCTGGACAGCGGCTCCGCGTCCCTGTGAAGTAACTGCGACACGCCGTTCAGATACTTTTAACCTACTCGACAGGCAAAGCCTCAAGAAATGCTTTATAGTTAACACAAGATGTAGGGGTCAATGGGAGAATAACTTCCATTAGTAGTGGTTTTAGGGTAAATTACCGAATCCGCTCTAAAAAGCCCTTTACACCCGAAGTTGCATAAATCGAGCATTGATTGGAGGACACGCCGAGATGAATTGCCCATTCTGTCGCAATGAAGATTCCCGCGTTGTGGACTCTCGTCCAGTTGAAGATGGCACAGCAATCCGCCGTCGTCGCGAGTGCCCCCAGTGCGGCCAGCGATTTTCAACTCAAGAGCTTTCACTACTTAACATTATTAAGCGAAGCGGGGCTTCAGAGCCATTTAGCCGCGAGAAGGTACTGGTTGGCGTTCGCAAAGCCTGCCAAGGACGTCCCGTTAATGAGGACGATTTAGTTTTGCTTGCACAGCGCGTAGAAGAGACCCTTCGCCGCACCGGACAGGCAGAAATCGAAGCACAAGAAGTTGGAATGGCAATTCTTGCGCCACTCCGAGAGCTCGATGAGGTCGCCTACTTACGTTATGCATCTGTGTACCGTAACTTTGCCTCCCTTGAAGACTTCGAAGGTGAGATCGCACTTCTCCGCGCTCTACCTTCCAGCAATTCCCCAATTGCTCCAAGCACTAGCACCACAGAACAAAGCACTAACGCATCTCAAAAAATTAACTCATAAATAGAAGACGGGGAACCACACATGTCAGAGACGGTCATCAACCGACCAGCGAAAATCAAGGCCCACAACACTCTTAAGGGTAAGGGCTTGACGATCGAACGCATCTACACCAACGAAGGCGTACACCCATACGATGAAGTTAAGTGGGAACGTCGCGATGTAGTGCAGCAAAACTGGAGAACGGGCGAGACTGTTTTCGAACAACGAGGCGTTGAGTACCCAGACACTTGGTCAGTAAACGCTTCAACAATCGTTACTACAAAGTACTTCCGCGGCGCACTCGGTGCTGAAAATCGCGAATGGTCTTTGAAGCAGGTTATCGATCGCGTTGTGTTGACATACACAAAGGCCGGCAAAGAGCACGGTTATTTTGCAACTGATAAAGATGCAGAAATTTTTGAACACGAGCTAACACACATGCTGATGCACCAGATCTTCTCTTTCAACTCACCAGTGTGGTTCAACGTTGGAACAAACCAGCCACAGCAGGTATCAGCATGTTTCATCTTGTCAGTTGATGACACTATGGACAGCATTCTTAACTGGTACCGCGAAGAAGGAATGATCTTCAAGGGTGGATCAGGAGCAGGACTTAACTTGTCTCGCATCCGTTCATCAAAGGAGCTTCTAAAGTCTGGCGGAACAGCATCTGGTCCAGTTTCATTCATGCGCGGTGCTGATGCATCTGCAGGAACAATCAAATCAGGAGGCGCAACCCGTCGCGCTGCAAAGATGGTTGTTCTAGATGTAGATCACCCAGATATCGAAGAATTCATCGAAACAAAGGTCAACGAAGAAGACAAGATTCGCGCACTTCGCGATGCTGGCTTTGACATGGACCTTGGTGGAAAAGACATCATCTCTGTTCAGTACCAGAATGCAAACAACTCTGTCCGTCTTTCAGACAAGTTCATGCAAGCGGTTGAAAAGGGAGAGCAGTTTGGTTTAACAGCTCGCGCAACTGGTGAAGTTATTGACACAGTTGATGCACGCGCACTGTTTACAAAGATTGCACAAGCTGCATGGGCATGTGCTGATCCTGGTGTTCAGTTTGATGACACCATCAATGATTGGCACACAACCCCAGAGACAGGTCGCATCAATGCGTCAAACCCTTGCTCTGAGTACATGTCACTAGACAACTCATCATGTAACTTGGCTTCACTTAACTTGATGAAGTTCCTAAAGTCAGATGGCTCATTTGATGCAAAGTCATTTGGTAAGGCTGCAGAGCTGATCATCACAGCGATGGACATCTCAATCTGTTTCGCAGATTTCCCAACTGAAGCAATCGGTGACACAACAAAGGCTTACCGTCAGCTCGGTATTGGATATGCAAACCTTGGCGCGCTATTGATGGCTTCAGGTCTTGCCTACGATTCCGAAGGTGGACGCGCACTTGCTGGTGCGATCACATCATTGATGTCAGGTATTACCTACAAGCGTTCAGCAGAACTTGCTGGAATCGTTGGACCATACGCAGGCTTTGCACAAAACGCTAAGCCACACGCACGTGTTATGCGCAAGCACGCATCTGCTTCATCTGCAGCAAAGTCTGAAACAACACTAGACCGCGATGTTTGGACAGAAGCAAACAAGGCGTGGGATGCATGTCTTTCAACAGGAGATAAGAACGGATGGCGCAACGCGCAGATCTCAGTACTAGCTCCAACAGGAACAATCGGTTTGATGATGGATTGCGATACAACTGGTATCGAGCCTGACTTCTCATTGGTTAAGTTCAAGAAGCTTGTCGGTGGCGGATCTATGCAGATCGTTAACCAGACAGTTCCACTTGCGCTACAAAAGCTTGGTTACGCACAAGAAACAGTTGAAGCAATCGTTGAGTTCATTGCAGCTAACGGTCACGTCATCGATGCTCCAGGGTTAAAGCTTGAGCACTACGAAGTATTTGACTGCGCACTAGGACAACGTTCAATCGCTCCAATGGGTCACGTTCGCATGATGGCTGCCTGCCAGCCATTCCTGTCAGGTGCGATCTCAAAGACAGTAAACCTTCCTGAGGATGCAACTGTTGAAGAGGTTGAAGAAGTTCACATCGAAGCATGGAGAATGGGAATTAAGGCGCTCGCGGTTTACCGTGACAACTGCAAAGTTGGTCAGCCTCTATCTGATGGCAAGGCGAAGAAGAAAGAAGCAGTTGTAGAAGAAGAGATTTCTTCTCCAGTTCGCAAGCGTCTGCCAAAGGCACGTCCTGCAACAACAACATCGTTCTCTGTTGGTGGCGCCGAGGGTTACATGACCGCTGGCGCATATGCAGATGGCGCACTCGGTGAAGTGTTCTTGAAGCTTGGCAAGCAGGGTTCAACTCTTGCCGGTGTAATGGATGCGTTCTCAATTGCAGTATCTATCGGACTTCAATACGGAGTTCCACTAGAAACATTTGTTGAGAAGTTCACAAACTTGCGTTTCGAGCCAGCAGGTATGACTGATGATGCGGATATCCGTATGGCGCAGTCAATGATGGATTACATCTTCCGTCGCTTGGCTCTTGACTACCTACCATTCGAACAACGTTCAGCAATGGGTCTTTACACTGCAGCAGAACGTGCAGCAGCGTTAGACAATGGTGGCGAGTACGCAGAGCTAGCAAAGGAAACCGATACCCCAAAAGCACCGATAGCAGTTGCGCCTGTGGCGGCTCCTGCGGTTGCAAGTAAGCCGGTTGCAGTAAAGATTGAAGCTGCGCCCCTTGCAGCAACAATCGGATCTTCATCTGATCTACTTGAATCAATGGGAATCAAGTCTGATGCTCCACTGTGTATGACATGTGGCGTGAAGATGCGTATGTCAGGTGCATGTTTCGTCTGCGAAGGGTGCGGAAACACATCTGGTTGCAGCTAAACCATAAATATTGAATTACCCCGTTGATCTGTTGTCCGGCAGATAAGCGGGGTTTTTCATGTTCCCAGGAAGGTTAATGCAGAGGTAGAATTACGACGTTGTTTCCGGGGTCGATGTAATTTCGAACCGGCGGTTATAGTCCGCGACCCGATGCCTGCCAGGTATCGGTTGACTCAGTGAAATTCTGAGACCGACGGTTAAAGTCCGGATGAGAGGAAACCAACAAAGGGTGGGCTTGCGCCTACCTTCTTTGTGCATTTCTTCGTGCACCCACCCCGGTTACTCGTTTCTAGAGTTGGGGGAATAAATATGGATTACACAGTTGCAATGCAACGTGCCATTGCCCTTGCCGAAAAAAGTTTAGGAAAAACTGCGCCCAATCCAATTGTCGGCGCAGTGATTATTGATGCAGCAGGAAATGTTGTAGGCGAAGGTTTCCATGATCGTGTTAACAGCAGCGATCACGCCGAAATAGTTGCAATAAAAGCTGCAGGAAACAAAGCGGTTGGGGCAACAATTGTTGTAACCCTTGAACCATGCAATCACACAGGTTCAACAGGGCCTTGCACGCAAGCAATTATTGATGCGGGTATTACAACTGTTGTCTTTGCAGTCAGCGATCCCAATGAAAAGGCTGCAGGGGGAGCAGCTGCTCTGCGAGCAGCAGGCATCACTATTGTTGAAGGTGTCATGAAAGATGAAGCCGCATTTTCCAATCGTGCCTGGCTGATGAAGATTCGAAAGAACCGACCTTTCTTTACCTGGAAAGTCGCCGCAACTCTTGATGGCAAAGTTGCAGCAGCTGATGGAACTTCTAAGTGGATTAGCAATGAGACATCACGGGCTGATGTGCAGGTATTGCGCCGGCAGGCAGATGCAATTCTTGTAGGCACCAATACTGTTATTACAGATGATCCACATTTGATTCCTAGGGGATCCTTTGCTGGTTATGGGGCTAATCCAATTCGTGTTATTTGCGGAGAACAAGAACTACCAAAGGATGCGCAGGTCTTTGATGATGCAGCACATACAGTTGTGGTGAAATCAAAAGATTTAGATGTCTTGGTGGAAAAACTCAACGCACTAGGCGTTAACCACGTCTTTGTTGAAGCAGGACCAACTTTGGGCAGCGCGATGTTAGATCACTGCTTGCTTGATGAATTAATCATGTATCAGGCACCATCACTTTTGGGCACGGGCAAGCACTTCTTTGCTTTCGATTACCCAACGACGATTTCCGACCAAATGCGAATGGATCACCTCAGCACCCAGGTACTAGCTGGCGATGTTAAATCGGTCTATCGGATTAGGAATGGTGAGTGATGTTTACTGGACTCATTGCCGAACTTGGTTCGATAACCGCTATTGAAAAGAGCGATACATCTGCTGTTTTCACGATCAACGCACCTGGGCTGATTTCGCAGATCGCAGTTGGTGATTCTGTTGCAGTAAACGGCGTATGTCTAACCGCTACATCAATAGTTGGCACAGCCTTTACAGCAGATGTCATGGTTCAAACCTTGTCTATAACTTCACTTTCACAAATCTTTGTTGGCAGCCCAGTTAATTTAGAACTTGCTGCACAGTTAAATGCCCGCATGGGTGGGCATCTGGTCCAAGGTCATGTTGATGGGGTTGCAACAGTTGTTGGCTTAACACCGGGGGATAAGTGGGCACAATTTGATATCTCTGTGCCTGCCGATTTAACCAAATACATTGTTAATCAAGGTTCTATTTGTTTAGATGGAATTTCCTTAACTGTTGGTGAAATCAATGATGCCAATAATGTCGTCACAGTGTGGTTAATCCCAGAAACATTGGATCGCACAAATCTTTCATCGCTTTTGCCAGGGGATTTAATCAATGTCGAAGTCGATGTCTTAGCCAAATATGTTGAGCGCTTGCTATCCAAAGGAGATAAATAATGAGTAATCTCCAAGCAGCTCTTACTGCCTATAAAAATGGCGATCTGATTATTGTTACCGATGATGCCGATCGTGAAAACGAAGGCGACTTAATGATTCTTGCTGAAAAGGCCACACCAGAAAAAGTTGCTTTTATGGTGCGCCATACAACTGGAATCTTGTGTGTTGCAATGACCCAAGAGCGTGCTCGCGCCTTGCATTTGCCACTGATGGTTGAAGAAAATCAGGATTCAAAAAAGACCGCCTTTACGGTCAGCGTTGATTACAAACCAGGGATAACAACTGGTGTTAGTGCACAAGAGCGATCAAACACTGTGCGAGCACTTGCTAATTCATCAGCTGTTGCCTCAGATTTCATTCGGCCAGGCCATGTGTTTCCGTTGATTGCAGATAACGGTGGATTAGCAGCCCGTGGTGGACATACCGAAGCGGGTGTTGCACTGTCACACATCGTTGGCGCACAACCGCTGTGTCTACTGTCTGAAATTGTTAACGATGATGGCTCTATGGCACGCGGACAAGCTCTTGCTGCTTTTGCCGTAGAGCACTCAATCCCAATGATCTCTGTTGAAGAATTGAAGTCGTATGTTGCTAGCAATCCAATTGCAGCAATAGAGAGTGCTCCTGAATTTGTCTTTGAATGGGCGCAACTCCCACTTCGCAGCGGCATGTGGAAGATTGCAACATTTCCTGGGTTACGTCAGCGCGAACATGCAGTAATCGCATTTGGTGATGCAGGTAAGTTGCCCATGGTTCGTATCCATAGCGAGTGCTTTACGGGCGATGTTATTCATTCCCAACGCTGTGATTGCGGCGAACAGTTAGAACAATCAATCAATCTGATTCAAGCTCATGGTTACGGATACATCATTTATTTACGTGATCACGAAGGTCGCGGAATTGGGCTAACAGAGAAAATCAAGGCATACCAATTACAGGATCAAGGCATGGACACCATTGATGCCAACTTGCATTTGGGTCACGAGATCGATGCGCGTGACTGGAACGATGCGGTCGCAATTGTTCGAGCCCTTGGTCTGCACGAACTTGTTATCTTGACTAACAATCCCAACAAGGTTGCGGCGCTACGCAATGCAGCTCTTGAAGTTACCCAGCAACCACTTGTAATTGTTAGCAACAAATTTAATGAAAAATACCTAGCAACCAAGGAAGCAAAACTTGGTCACACACGAGGAGGCAAGTAAATGGCAGGACATGCACCAAGCATTGGTATCACGCCACTTCCACAGGCAAAAGTTGCGATCATTTCTTCATCGTGGCATCTAGATATTTGTAATGACTTAATTGCAGGCGCCCAGCGCGCACTTGCCGTAGCAAAAGTAGGAGCCGTTGAAGTTCAGTTTGTTCCGGGATCATTTGAGATTCCACTAGCCGCCCAGTACGCATTTGATAAAGGCTTTGATGCTGTTGTTGCAGTTGGTCTAGTCCTTAAAGGTGAAACACCTCACTTTGATTACGTCTGCCAAGGCGTTACTCAAGGCGTGATTGATGTTTCGCTTAAGTACGGCAAGCCAATTGGCTACGGCGTCTTGATGTGTAACGACCTAGCTCAAGCAATTGCCAGATCTGGTGTTGCTGGTAGCAAAGAAGACAAGGGTTATGACAGCGCAGTTGCTGCTCTTGAACTTTTGCGTTTGAAGAACGCCTAGATAGACTCGCCAGGTGAGCGTAACTAGCGCAGGAGCAGCCTTTAAGAAGGCGTTAGCTGAAGAAACCCCACTTCAAATAATTGGAACCATCAACGCTAATCACGCCCTGCTTGCTAAACGCGCAGGATTTCGCGCAATTTATTTATCAGGCGGTGGAGTCGCAGCAGGATCTCTGGGAATTCCAGATCTAGGAATCACAACATTAGAAGATGTCTTAATTGATGTTCGCCGAATTACTAATGTCTGCGATACGCCGCTTTTGGTTGATGCAGATACAGGGTTTGGTGCATCGGCTTTTAACATTGGCCGCACAGTAAAGGATCTGATCAAAGCTGGAGCGGCCGCAATGCATATCGAAGATCAAGTTGGCGCAAAGCGCTGTGGCCATCGCCCTAATAAGGAAATTGTTTCTAAGTCCGAAATGGTTGATCGCATTAAAGCAGCAGTTGATGCCCGCACAGATGACAGCTTTCAGATCATGGCCCGCACAGATGCGATTGCAAATGAAGGTATCGAATCAGCACTAGATCGCATGCATGCATACATCGAAGCTGGTGCTGACTTAGTTTTCCCAGAAGCAATCGAAAGTTTGGCAGATTACGCAAAGATTTCAGCTGCTGTTTCCACACCGATCCTGGCAAATATCACCGAATTTGGAAAGACTCCCTTGTTTACACGTGACGAACTAGCGGCCAATGGCGTGGGAATGATCCTGTATCCATTGTCAGCCTTCAGAGCGATGAACAAGGCTGCAGAAAATGTCTATACCGCCATCCGCCGTGACGGCACCCAGGCAAATGTGATCGACACAATGCAGACTCGCGAAGAGTTGTACCAAGCAATTAATTATTATGAGTACGAGAAAGCACTTGACCAAACACTAGGCAAAGACAACGGGTAAAAAATCATGGAAGAAATCAAAGTAAAGAAGTCAGTTGCGCTCTCGGGTGTTCCAGCTGGAAACACATCACTTAGCGCAGTGGGTGGAGCTGATCTTCACTATCGTGGATACTCAATCAAGGACTTGGCTGCTAACTGTCAGTTCGAAGAGGTCGCACACCTTCTTGTCCATGGCGCGCTACCTACCCAGGCGCAGCTTGATGCATACAAGGCAAAGCTCAAAGGTCTACGGGGGCTGTCACCTCAGGTCAAGACTGTTCTAGAACAACTTCCAGCAACAGCTCATGCAATGGATGTTTTGCGTACCGGTTTTTCCGCACTTGGTGCAATAAATCCAGAATCAACCCATCACACTGAAGCAGAAGCCCGCGATATTGCAGATTCGATGCTGGCAAAGACTGGTTCACTACTTGGTTACTGGCACCACTTTGCTAATAACGGAAAACGCATCGAAGTAGAAACTGATGACAATTCAATCGGTGCTCACTTCTTGCATCTATTGCACGGTGATAAGCCATCTGATTTGTGGGAAAAAGCAATGCACGCTTCACTAGTTCTATATGCAGAGCACGAATTTAATGCATCTACCTTTACCGGTCGTGTAATCGCCGGAACTGGTGCAGACATTTACTCTTGCGTTACAGGGTCGATCGGTGCACTTAGTGGTCCAAAGCACGGCGGTGCAAACGAGGTCGCACTTGAAATTCAGCTTCGTTACTCATCACCAGATCAAGCAGAAACAGATATTCGTGCTCGCGTAGAAGCCAAGGAAGTTGTCATTGGCTTTGGACACCCGGTGTACACAGTTTCAGATCCTCGCAATGAGATCGTGAAGGTAATTACAAAAGAGCTGGCAATCGCTGCAGATAAAGAGAATTTGTATAACGTTGCAGAACGCATCGAATCTGTCATGTGGGAAGTTAAGAAGATGTTCCCTAACGTGGACTGGTTCTCAGCTGTTGCATATGATGCGATGAAGATTCCAGTTAACTATTTCACGCCGCTATTTGTGATGGCACGTATTTCAGGCTGGACTGCCCACGTTATCGAACAGCGCAATGACGGCAAGATCATCCGCCCAACAGCCACTTATGTTGGTCCAGAAGATTTGGCGTTTGTTCCAATCGAAAAGCGCTAAAAGTGTCGAGCCATGTAGGTTCAAACAACCAGCCGTACGATCAGGAAATCATCGACATCGTCGACTATGCACTGAACTACGAAGTGACATCACCGGTTGCTTACGAAACTGCATGGAACTGCCTTTTGGACACACTTGGGTGTGGCCTAGAAGCACTGGAATATGAAGCCTGCACCAAGCTTTTGGGGCCAGTTGTTGCTGGATTAACCGTTGAAAGCGGAGTAAAAGTTCCGGGCACCAAGCATGTATTGGACCCAGTGCAAGGTGCGTTCAACATAGGCGCAATGATTCGCTGGTTAGATTTTAATGACACCTGGCTAGCTGCCGAATGGGGACACCCATCAGATAACTTAGGTGGCATTCTTGCAACAGCTGATTGGTTATCACGTACAACCGATAAAAAATTTGCGATCAAAGATGTTTTAACCGCGATGATCAAGGCACATGAGATCCAAGGTTGTATTGCACTTGAAAACTCATTTAATAAAGTTGGGCTAGATCACGTAATTTTGGTCAAGGTTGCATCAACGGCCGTTGTTGCACAGCTGATGGGTTTAACGCGCGATCAAGCATTGGCTGCGGTTTCACTTGCGTGGGTTGATGGGCAATCACTGCGAACATATCGCCACTTTCCAAATGCAGGATCACGCAAATCATGGGCTGCCGGGGATGCAACATCTCGCGCCGTGCGACTTGCCTTAATCGCACAAACCGGCGAAATGGGTTATCCATCGGCGCTGACCGCAAAAACCTGGGGCTTTTACGATGTTTCTTTTAAGGGACAACCATTTAAGTTTCAACGCGCCTATGGTTCGTATGTAATGGAAAATATCCTGTTTAAGATTTCCTTCCCTGCTGAATTCCATTCGCAGACCGCTGTCGAAGCTGCAATGACGATTTATCACCAGATGCAGGCAGCAGGGAAAACTTCAGATGACATCAAGAAAGTAACGATTCGTACCCACGAGGCGTGTATTCGTATCATCGACAAAAAAGGACCACTGAACAACCCAGCAGATCGCGATCACTGTATTCAGTACATGACGGCTGTGCCTTTTATCTTCGGTCGCTTAACTGCACGTGATTACGAAGAAGATATTGCAGCTGATCCGCGCATCGATGCTTTGCGCGAAAAAATTATCTGTGTAGAAGATCCTGGATATACCGCTGATTATCACGACCCAGAAAAGCGCTCTATTGCCAACGCAATAACAGTTGAATTCAATGATGGCAGCAGCTTTGCCGAAGTAGCCGTTGAGTACCCAATCGGCCATGCGCGCCGTCGCGTGGAAGGTATCCCGTTGTTGATCGAAAAGTACAAGACCAACTTGGCTCGTATTTATGATGTAGATAAGCAAATGAAGATCTTGGAGCTATGCCTGAATTATGACAAGCTAGCGGCAACACCAGTAAATGAGTTCATGGATTTGTTGGCTCTTTAATGAGCGACATGTCAGCAAAGGTGCGTCGAGCACTAGATGTTGCTGTCGAAGCTATTGGTGGTTCACCCCGTGAAGGCCAGATTGAAATGGCCGAAGCAGTTGCAAACGCCTTAACCAATCGCCATCACTTAATGGTTCAAGCCGGTACGGGCACAGGAAAATCTCTTGCGTATTTAATTCCTGGAATCGTGCATGGCCGAAAGGTTTTGGTCGCTACAGCGACAATTGCATTACAACGCCAGTTAGTAGATCGCGATTTGCCAGCAGTTGTCCCGGCACTGGAAAAAGAGCTTGGTCGCGAAATAAGTTACGCGATCTATAAGGGCGTAGGAAACTATGTCTGTTTGCAAAAGATGAATAGCGATGAAGTTGACCCTGATGGTGAATTAGTAATGGAAGTTTCCTCCCTTGAAAAAGATGCCAAACGCTTAATCGCCTGGGCTAAGACTCCGGGCGTCACCGGAGACCGTGATGATGCACCGGAAGTAGATCGCAGGGTCTGGGCAGCAAATAGTGTTTCGGGACGCGAATGTGTGGGGGCTGATGTCTGTGCCTTTGGCTCGCAATGCTTTGCCGCTAATGCAAAAGCAAAGGCCCAGACTGCAGATATCGTCATTACCAACCACACCCTTTTGGCAATCGAGATCGTAGATTCTCACCCGATCTTGCCCGAACGTGATTGTGTTATTTTGGATGAAGCGCATGAGTTTATGGATCGCGCTACACAGGCAGTGACCGATGAGCTAACCAGCAACCGTGTTTTGCGTGCCGCAGCAATGGCTCGAAAATTCATGCCGGGCAAGCTTTCAGATGCGTTTCACAAAGCAGCAAATGATTTTCACGAATCCATGGTGGACTATGGCGAGTCGATTAAATCCGAGTTTGGTGCACAAGGCCGTCTAGAAGAAATTCCACAATCCCTTGAATTCTCAATTCGCAAAGTCATGGAAGCATCCAAGGCCATTATTCAATTTCTATCTGCTGACGATGAAATCATTGATACCGATGCAATGGCAGAGCGTGCTCGTGTTAAGGGCGCGGTAAACGAAATTGCAACGACAGCGACAACGCTATTAAAAATGGGCGATGGTTTAGTGCTGTGGTACGAGCCAACATTTTCTACTTTGTACTTAGCGCCGTTGTCTGTGTCCGAAGTCTTGCGGGAAAACTTGCTGACCAAGACTCCTGTGATTGCAACATCAGCGACACTTACTGTAGGAAATGGATTTGATTCGATGGCAAAGAGCATTGGCTTTTTGGTTAACGAAGAAATGAATGCTGAGATTAAAGAAGGTGAAGTAGATCCAGCCAATATTCAGATGCTAGATGTTGGAAGTCCATTTGATTTTGCTAATCAGGGCGTTTTGTATATGCCAAAGCATTTACCCGAACCAGGTCGAGATGGCCCTAGCCAAGAGGTATTAACTGAACTTGGTGAACTCATTGATGCCGCTGGCGGACGAACCTTGGCATTGTTTTCATCGTGGCGCGGTGTAGAAGCTGCAGATTTACATTTGCGCAAAGTATTGGCCGAGCTTCCGATAAAGATCATCACACAAAAGCGTGGAGATGCGGTTGGACCACTTGTTTCTAGGTTTGCAAAGGATGAAACATCAATTTTGATCGGCACCATGTCGCTATGGCAAGGCGTCGATGTGCCAGGCAGCAGTTGCATATTGGTAGCAATTGATCGCATTCCTTTTCCGCGCCCTGATGAACCAGTTATGAGTGCGCGCGCGGCCCAAGCAGATGCCAAGGGCGGCAGTGGATTTATGCAGGTTTCTCTGCCTAGAGCAGCACTTTTGTTGGCTCAGGGCACGGGACGACTAATCCGCTCGGTCGATGATCGGGGAGTAGTAGCGATCTTGGATTCCCGAATCGTGACTAAGCGTTACGGAAGTGTCTTACTTAATTCGATGCCACCTCTGTGGCGCACATCGGATGCTGCAGTGGTACGGGATTCGCTAAAACGCCTTAAGGAGAGTTTGTAGCTCTGGCCAGGATTTAGCAAAGCTGGGATGTAACGGTAATTCTGCAACTTTTTCAATATTTACCCACCGAACTTCGTGGGATTCATCATTAACTTCGTGGGCCACTAAACCATCACTAGCACGTGCGATAACGGTTTCGTACTTCCAGATTCCGTGATCATCGGTAAATGTGTGAAGCGGTGTCAATAATTGGGTATCGATTCCAGTTTCTTCTACAGCTTCGCGAAAAGCACCTTCGATAGTTGTTTCGTGAGAATCACGAGCACCACCAGGTATTCCCCAGGTATCACCGTTATGAACCCACGGGGCACGGTGTTGTAACAAGATTTCCGCCCCACGAAAGATCAAAATCCCGGCTGCACCATTGAGGCCCCAATGTTTGTTTCCGCAGGCGCATTCCACCCAACCATCACCATCGCGCGCTGCCATGGTCGTAGCCTGTCACATCTATCCACAGTTGGCGCAGCGACCTTCAGCACAGTCACAGCAGCAATTTATGGTGCCGCACATGGTGAAAATAATTCTCAGTCTGGCACTTACCTTTGTTGGAATTCAGGCAGCCGCTGCAGCCGATCAATGTCAGAAAACAGCGTGCGTCAATGTGTACACCGAAAACAATGAAATTATTATTGAAGCCCACAAGGGGAATTCAAAGGTCAAAAAAACAATCACTCAGGCTCCGAAAAAAGCTGCGGTGAAGGTAGCGCCAAAACCAAAGACAGTACCCTTATTTTTTCCACCAACAGCTGCAGCAAAACCAGCAGTAAAAAAACCAGCTATAAAAAGCACCTACAAGCCGAAAATAAAAAAGGCTGTTACCAAGGTCAATTTAAGTGATCGATTAATAAAGATCGTTCCTACAGCTGGTGTTGCATACCAACCTGAATTTGAGCCATTAGTAAATGTTCCTGTCTATTTCTGGTGCGACTTGCCAACACTTTTCCAAAGTCGAGTCGACATCATCGGCGAAGTTGTAGATGTTGCCTTGCGACCATCATTCATCTGGAGCTTTGGTGATGGCAACTTCTATGCCACAACAGAAAATGGTGCGCCATATCCAAGCGGCACGATCCAACACACCTATAGGCAACCAGGTACCTATGAAATTTCTTTACTGACAACCTGGAATGGCACCTACACACATAACGCAGCGGCCCGCGCGGTTACGGGCACTGTCAAAAAAGTTTCCATCGCACTTATCACAATTGTAAAAGCCCCTACTAGTTTCAAAGGATAAGGATCCATGACAACTGAAAACACATATGTAAGCATCACCGCACTTCCACTTGCAACAGATATGGAATTTATTGAAAGTGTTAATACTTTCTCGGTATCTACTGAAAGCCCCGAACTAAATATGTTGCAACGAGATGGCGCGACCGCGGTTATTGACTTATCAATGCAGTTTGCAGATCGTGGATACAACTGTGATGTCGAATTAATGTCACAGGTGGTAGGCCGCCTGTCGGATATTCAAGTTCGCGATTTCGCAATGGGCACCCACAATGCTGAGACTTTTGATATCTATTGGAACATGTGGCTGTATTTACTGCGCATTGCACCCAATGATTTTGTGGCACCAGTAGCTTGTTTGTTTGCTACTTTGGCATATGAACGCGGGGAAAAAGAACTTGCCTATCGCGCATTAGATCGCGCAACTGTCGATGACCCCAAGTACGCCCTAACAATTTTGTTGCGCCGGGTCTTTGGTTCAGGCTGGCCCGCCGCTGCTTTTGCAGCCATGCGAGTAGAGCTGCATCCAAAGGTCACCGCTGGGATTTTCGAGGGGTAGTCGCTAGAATTACAGCGTTCACGAGTCCTACGTACTAGCCCCGGCTTAGTAGGCGGCAACCCTCCACCGCGGCGGGGTGCTCCGGGTGACGAACAGGTCGCTGATGCGACAAGCGCAGGTGAAGGACTATTTGTAATGGATAACAAGCAAGCGGTTACGGGTGCGTGGCTAGAAACGCATGATCCCGGCGAGCGACAATATATATCAATTGGATTCTTGCTTCTTGAAAATGGCGAAACTTTGCCCAATGTCACTATTGCATATCAAACCTGGGGCAGCTTAAACGGGGCTAAAGATAATGCGATTTTAGTTAATCATGCATTGACTGGATGGTCTGATGTTCCTGGTTGGTGGCCATCAATGGTTGGCCCAGGATTACCTTTTGATACAGATAAGTATTTTGTGGTTTGCCCCAATGTTATTGGAGGATGCCAAGGCTCGACAGGTCCATCTTCAATTGCACCCGATGGAAAGCGTTGGGGTTCACGCTTTCCTGCAGTAACAATCAGAGACATGGTTGCAGCAGAGGTCGCATTTACAGATGCGATTGGGATCAAAAAGTATTTGTTAGCTGTTGGTCCATCACTTGGCGGAATGCGCGCATTGGAATGGGCGGTTCAGTTGCCTGAACGTGTTGGAGCGATCTGCACTATCGGTTCATCTGCTGTTGCAACCGGCGATCAAATTGGCACCGCCTCAATTCAGATCAGAGCAATTAAATCTGATCCACATTTCAACAGTGGAGATTATTACGAGCAAGAAGTTGGCCCCGATGAGGGCATGGGAATTGCTCGTCGCATTGCCCACCTGACCTATCGAACAGAAGCAGAAATGGATATTCGTTTTGGTCGACAGCTTCAGGGCGATGACACTGGACGCTTTGCCGTCGAGTCATATTTGGATCATCAAGCAGATAAGTTAGCTAAGCGCTTTGATGCCAACACCTATATCGTCCTGACAGAGGCGATGAACAGCCATGACATTGGTAGAGAACGAGGGGGAGTTGCCGCCGCTTTGGCCACAATCAAGGTCCCGGTTGTAGCGGTATCGATTGATACAGATCGCTTGTTTCCACCTCGCCTACAGGCCGAGATCGCCGAATTAGCACCCGCTGCAGCCCCATTGGTCACAATTACGAGCCCATTTGGCCATGACGGCTTCCTCGTTGAGGTCGAAAGCGTTGGAAATGTGATCAGAGAGGCTTTAAATCTGGCCAAATAGGGGTTTTCGATGTGCATTTTGCCCTGTGGACAAATTATAATATACCTATCACTTCAGCGGACTCGCTGAAAAAATCAAAGGACAATTGTGGCTGTATTTAGTGCGCTCAAAAACAAGGTCAAAGCAAAATCTTCTGTGAAGAAGAAAGCCGCACCCGCTAAGAAGGCTGTTGTTAAGAAAGCTGCGCCAGTTAAAAAAGCTGCGCCAGTTAAAAAAGCTGCGCCAGTTAAAAAAGCTGCACCTGCGAAGAAAGCTGTTGCGAAAAAGGCAGCACCTGTTACAAAGGTTGTTGCAAAGAAGGCTGCGCCTGCCAAGAAGATTGAACTTAAAAAGGATTTAACTGCAAAAGATGTTCAGCAAATTGTTGATGCCAAAAACGCGGTACTTCGTCAGAATGAAGTTCTTGCAGAACTAGATACTCGCGGTGTTACATCAATCAATCGAATTCCGAAAAAAGCTGATAAAGATTTAGTTGATGAGGCCCGCGCGCTCGCAGCCGAAGTCCCTGTTTTGATTGAAAAACTTCGTAAGAGTGGACTTGGTTCACCTTCACGAATTTTGAAGAAGGCTGATTATGAATTAATCGCACCAAAGCCTGCAAAGGTCGAAGCGCCAAAAGCCGAAGCGCCAAAGGCTGATTCAAAGGCCGGCAAGACAGTTGTTACCAAAATTGATGGCGAAGAAGTTGAGCTAGAAGAAGTAGAACTTGAAGATGTTGAAACTCTCATCAAGGAAGTTGTCGAGATCATCGACAGCGAAGAGGACAAAGGAGCACAACCACGCGTTGTAGATCTTGCTGATGAAGCAACACAGGGCAAGGAAGAGGATGCATTTACTTTAAAGGCATCTGAAGAAGATGATGCTCCTGCACAGACTGTTATGACAGCTGGTGCAACTGCAGACCCTGTTAAGGATTACCTCAAGCAGATCGGCCGCGTAGCCTTGCTTAACGCAGAACTTGAAGTAGAGCTTGCTACACGCGTAGAAGTTGGTCTTTTTGCAGAAGAGAAGTTGAAGCATGAAAAGAAGCTTGATAAAAAGTACAAGCGCGAACTCGAATGGCTTGTCGAAGATGGAAAGCGCGCAAAGAACCACTTGCTAGAAGCAAACCTTCGTCTGGTTGTTTCGCTGGCAAAGCGCTACACCGGCCGTGGAATGTTGTTCTTGGACTTGATCCAGGAAGGTAACTTGGGCCTAATCCGCGCGGTTGAAAAGTTCGACTACACAAAGGGTTACAAGTTTTCTACCTATGCGACATGGTGGATTCGCCAGGCGATCACTCGTGCGATGGCAGATCAGGCCCGTACGATCCGTATTCCTGTTCACATGGTTGAAGTCATTAACAAGTTGGCACGTGTTCAGCGCCAGATGCTGCAAGATCTTGGTCGCGAACCGACCCCAGAAGAGTTAGCAAAAGAACTTGATATGACCCCTGAAAAGGTTGTTGAAGTTCAAAAGTACGGTCGCGAACCAATCTCACTTCACACACCACTTGGTGAAGAAGGAGATAGCGAATTTGGTGATTTGATTGAGGATAGCGAAGCAGTTGTACCAGCTGATGCGGTTTCCTTCACATTGCTACAAGAGCAGTTGCACTCAGTTCTGGACACATTGTCAGAACGTGAAGCTGGCGTAGTTGCAATGCGATTTGGTTTAACTGATGGTCAGCCAAAGACACTTGATGAAATCGGAAAAGTTTACGGAGTTACTCGTGAACGTATTCGCCAGATTGAATCAAAGACTATGTCAAAGCTTCGTCACCCATCACGTAGTCAGGTTTTGCGCGACTATCTAGATTAATTCTGAAGTACAAAAAAGCCCTTACGCGAAATTCGCATAAGGGCTTTTTTGATATAAAACTAGTTTTTAGATTCAATCAGCTTTTCTGATTCATCTTGAATCTTTGCGGCAATTGGCTTTAGCTTTTCAGCGTATTCCTTGCCGTGATGAGCGCAGAACATAAGTTCTCCACCATTGAGAAGAACGGCACGCACATAAGCCTGGGCACCGCAACGATCGCAACGATCTAGGGCGTTAAGAGGTACTGATTCAAGCAACATCTGTTCTGTCATATCTCTCTCCGTCTCCGTAATTACTTCTTCGTTATATGGAACAGGAAACCACATTTATTTATTCCCCGCTCGTTTTATTTAATCTTTTTTCCATAAATTACGCCGAGAGTCGACAATTTCCACTATCTGAGATGTATTCGGCGCGCTTACGCACAAATATGGGGTGAGGCAGATAATCTTTCGCCCCATGGCTGAAAAAGATGTAATTGCGACCCCTTCGCAAGATAGCTATACCGCAAAAGATTTAGCGGTCCTCGAAGGCCTCGATGCAGTCCGCAAACGCCCAGGTATGTACATCGGTTCAACCGATTCACGCGGCCTCATGCACTGCTTGTGGGAAATTATTGATAACTCAGTTGATGAAGCTCTAGCTGGGCATTGCAAGAAAATTGAAATCAATCTTGAATCTGATGGCTCAGTTGAAGTCCATGATGATGGTCGCGGTATTCCGGTAGATAAAGAACAAAAGACTGGCTTAACAGGCGTCGAAGTTGTTTTAACAAAATTGCACGCAGGTGGAAAATTTGGTGGCGGTTCATACGCCGCATCTGGTGGTCTACATGGTGTCGGTGCATCAGTTGTTAACGCACTTGCATCGCGCCTTGATGCCGAAGTTGATCGTGATGGAAAGATTTATTGGATGTCATTCCAACGCGGAACCGCCGGCATATTTGATGGCGATGGACCAAAGGCTCCCTTTGAACCAAAATCAGGTTTGCGTGTAATCGGAAAAATTTCTTCAAAGGTAACGGGCACACGCATTAAATGGTGGAGTGATCGTCAGATTTTCCTTAAAGAAGCCGAACTTGATCTAGAGGATATTTACGCACGTGCACGCCAGACTTCTTATTTAGTCCCTGGATTAACGCTGATTGTTAATGACAATCGCACCAAGACCAAGACAACTGAAACTTTCTTCCACAAGAGCGGAATTACTGAATACTGTAATTATTTGCAGCCAGATGAACCAGTTGGCGATGTCATTCGTATTTACGGCACCGGTCACTACCAAGAGACTGTTCCTGTCTTAGATGACAAGGGCCATATGGTTTCTACCGAGGTAGAGCGCGACATGGAAGTTGATATCGCGATGAAGTGGGGCAATGGCTTTGAGACGACTCAGCGCTCATTCGTCAACATTATTGCTACACCTAAGGGCGGAACACACGTTGTTGGTTTTGAAAAGGCGTTAGTAAAGGTTGTTAACGAAGCACTTCGATCTACAAAAACTTTGTCGAACAAAGAAATCGATGTCATCAAGGACGATGTGCTTGAAGGTTTAACCGCTGTCGTAACAGTTCGTATGTCAGAGCCACAGTTTGAAGGACAGACGAAGGAAGTTCTAGGAACTGCAGCGGCAAACAGAATTGTTTCAGCAGTTGTTGCGGACAAGATGAAGGAATACTTCAACACCTCAAAACGCATTGATAAAGCAAATGGTCGACTCGTTCTTGAAAAGATCGCAGCTGCATCTCGCACACGTATCAGCGCACGTGCCCACAAAGATCTTCAGCGTCGCAAGAACGCACTTGAATCATCATCGCTTCCTACAAAGCTCTCAGATTGTCGCTCAGAGGATGTAACACGTACTGAATTGTTCATCGTAGAAGGTGACTCGGCACTGGGTACTACAAAGGCTGCCCGTAATAGCGAGTTCCAAGCGATCTTGCCTATTCGTGGAAAAATCTTGAATGTTCAAAAGGCATCGCTATCGCAGATGCTTGAAGACAAAGAGTGCGGATCCATCATTCAGGTAATCGGCGCAGGTTCTGGAAAGTCCTTTGAATTAGATGAAGCCCGCTATGGCCGCATTATCTTGATGTCAGATGCTGACGTTGACGGCGCCCATATTCGTTGTTTGTTATTGACCTTGATGTATCGCTACATGCGCCCACTGATTGATTCGGGCCGCGTATTTGCTGCGATTCCACCTCTGCACCGCATCGAAGTAATGGGCGGGGGAGGCAAGAAGGGCGAATACATCTACACATACAGTGATGATGAGATGAAGCGCGTCACTGCAGATCTTAAGAAGTCAGGCAAGCGTTGGAAGGAACCAATTCAGCGCTACAAAGGTTTGGGCGAAATGGATGCAGACCAGCTTCGTGAAACAACAATGGATCCAGATGCTCGCACCTTGCGCCGTATTACCGTTTCAGATGGCGCTGCTTCAGAGGCAATGTTTGAACTATTGATGGGTAGCGATGTGGCACCACGTAAGGAATTTATTGCTAATGCTGAGATTGATCGCGAACACATCGACGCTTAAGGCGTAATCCCTACTATCCTCTGGATATGCGTCGTAGGGTTTATGTTGCACTTCTGCCTTTAGTGGCGGGAATACTCCTTGTCCCGATTAGCAGTTCTGCAGCACCTGTTACCGGTAAAACCTGTACCAAACTTGGGCAACAGCAAACCTATAAATCACAAAAGTTCACCTGCATTAAATCCGGTAAGAAACTTGTGTGGAGTAAACCAGTTGCGGTTACTCCAAAGCCGAAGCCTTCTGCAACTCCTACGCCTACTCCTTCTCCAACTCCAACGCCTTCAGCAACACCGACACCAACTCCAACGCCTTCAGCAACACCGACACCAACCATAAGCGGTGCTATTCCTCCACCAGTAAAAGGAATCACTGTCTATACAGGTGGTGCTGGCGGTAATCCAAAAAATCTCGAACAAAGTTTTGATCTTCCAGTATCAGTGCAAGCTGCACCATCTGGTACAAATGTAAAACTCTGGATCTACAACCCAAGTGACAAGAAAGTAAAGGCTGGCTCACCTGGTGTTTGGATCCAACTCACTGGCGGAGATTGGAAGTTTTCTCCCGCTAATCCTGATGGAAGTTTTTATGCAAACTTAGTTTCTGGCTCCTATCTTTTTGATGTCGTCGAGCCAAATACAACGCAGTATCTTCGAAAGCGTTATTCGACAACGGTCAATACTTCTGGTGCCTTATCAATAGCAGGAATGGCAGCAAATGCGGCAGGTTTCTATACGGTGACCGTTGACCTCATGCAAAGCAGCTCGGTGAACAAATACATACCAACTACCCAATGTCAGTTGCTTGATCAAACCGGCAATACTCAAATGCAGGTTGGATTTCCAAAAGCTCCTGGCCGCCTACCTAGTTTTGGAACTATCAAGGCATTGATCGTTCCAGTTGATTTTGCAGATGTTGTAGGACAAAGGCCACCCGCTGAGGAATTCACGCCAATGACTGATGGCCAGAATGATTTCTACTACAAGATGTCTGGAAACAAGGTTAAATTCGACTATCAAGTATTGAAAAACTGGGTACGTATGCCGGTAAGTTCAACCTTCCATAAATTGGGTACCTGGAATCAAGGAGATTCTTATTCCTATTGGAAGTTGGCAATCGAGACCGCTGACCCACTGGTTGATTACTCACAATTTGATGTTGTTTATGTCTTAAGTCCACGTGAAATCCCTTGGGCATCAATTGCCTATGGTCCTGCCGGCCCACTTAACTCTGTGGGTATTTCGACAGATGATGGACCCGTCACCAATATTACGTTGTCTGGCGCCGATGCTTGGCAGAACATTTCACGAGGCACGCCATGGCGTTGGATCTCACATGAAACTGGCCATCTCTTTGGATTACATGATTTGTATGTAAATCCAGGTGATGCGGTTTATGGAACTTGGGATTTGATGTCCAACAACTGGGCCGTGGGTGCAATTGAACTAAACGCTTGGAACCGATACTTACTCGGGTGGTTAACCGATTCCCAGATTAATTGCCTTAACACAACTGAGATAACTTCAACGGGTGTTACTCAGTTGCTTAATCCAATCGAACGCGTCAACGATCTTACAAAGGCTGTCGTTGTGAGGCTTTCTAGTACCAAGATTTTAGTGATTGAATCACGTCGCAATGAGGGTTTTGATGTTTTGGCCCCATCACAAGAGGGCACCCTTGTCTATACAGTTGATATGACAATTCAATCAATTAAGGGCGGATGGAAAGTTCAACGTCGCCCCGGTTCAACGGATCCACAATTTACCGATGCTGCGCTTCGCGTTGGCGATGTGATTACAGTTGATGGTGTGAGAATAGAAGTTATATCTCGCGATCAAAATGGAGACACAGTAAAAGTAAGCAAGCCTTAGTCAATAGAAACTAAGTCGAAGTACTCTTCTTTCCACAGATCCTCGTCGCCATCTGGCAGCAAGATAACGCGTTCTGGTTTAAGGGCTTGGACAGCGCCTTCATCGTGAGAAACCATAATGACTGAACCTTGATATTCAGTTAGAGCGCCAAGAATTTCAGCGCGAGAAGCTGGATCTAAGTTGTTTGTTGGCTCATCTAATAGCAAAACATTTGCAGCAGAAACAACTAACACAGCTAACGCTAAGCGTGTTCGCTCTCCACCAGATAAAACCTTGACCGGCTTATGAACATCATCGCCAACAAATAGGAATGAACCCAAGGTATTGCGGGCTTCTGGTTCAGCAATATCTGGAGTTGCAGACATCATGTTCTCTAAGATCGTGCGTTCAAAATCAAGTGATTCATGCTCCTGGGCGTAGTAGCCGATTTTTAGGCCATGGCCGTGTTCAACTTTTCCAGTATCTGATTCTAATTCGCCAGCCAAAATACGTAGCAAAGTTGTTTTACCTGCACCGTTGAGTCCAAGAATTACAACACGAGAACCCTTATCGATAACACATGAAACATCTGTGAAGATTTCGAGTGATCCATAATTCTTTGATAACTCTTCACCTGACAACGGAGTCTTGCCACATGGGGCAGGGGTTGGGAAGCGCAGCTTTGCAACCTTGTCTGCGACTCGAACATCATCTAGACCGCTTCTAAGCTTTTCAGCACGACGTAACATGCCCTGGGCCGCAGTTGCCTTAGATGCCTTTGCACGCATCTTCTCGCCCTGCTTCTGCAAAATTTCTGCACGCTTTTCAGCATTTGCGCGTTCCTTCTTACGGCGGTGTTCATCTTGCTCACGCTGTAACAAGTAAGCCTTCCAGCCCAAGTTATAAACATCGATGCAGTTACGGTTGGCATCTAAGTAGAACACCTTGTTTACAACTGTTTCGATCAAGTTCACATCGTGGGAAATGATTACCAATCCGCCAGAGTACTTAGATAGAAACTCGCGCAGCCATACAATGGAATCAGCATCTAAGTGGTTAGTCGGCTCATCTAGTAACAATGTTTCTGCACCACTAAAGAGAATGCGAGCTAGTTCGATACGGCGACGCTGACCACCAGAAAGAGTTGCGAGCTCGTTACCAAAGACAGCCTCTGAAACTCCAAGGGAAGTTGCTATTGCTTCAGCTTCAGCTGTTGCTGCATATCCACCTGCTGCTGAGAACTCAGATTCAACGCGTCCATATCGATCCATCGCTTTTTCAAGTGCTTCACCTTGGGCAGTTGCCATTTCCTCTTCAACAGAGCGCATACGTGCAGCGATCTGATCAAGATCACGAGCAGAAAGAATGCGATCGATTACTGTGCCAGGTTCATCACCGGTACGTGGATCTTGAGGCAGATAACCAATTTTTCCTGTGCGATTTACTGCACCCCCTGCTGGCATGTTTTCACCAGCTAAAACTTTGGCAAGAGTTGATTTACCAGCACCGTTTCGACCCACAAAGCCAATGCGGTCGCCGCTGTTAATACGAACAGTTACGCCTTTAACTAAAAGGCGCGCTCCTGCACGTAATTCGAGGGCTTGGGTTGAAATCACACCCGAGTCTATCGGCTGGGTTTAAGCAGCACCAATTCGAGTGCGTCGGGCTATAGCAAATGACTTACCAACAGCAGTTAATTCGTCAGAAACCTGCGCTTTGATTGCATCTTCACTCTTTAGCAACTTTGTCAGCTCTGCAATTACTGTCTTTAACTCCTTTTGTTCAGTCTCAAGTTCAATCTTGCTCATCTTTGTTAAGCGACGAAGCGGCATATCCAAGATGTATGTTGCTTGCTCATCATTTAATTTGAAGTCTTTAATCAACTTCTCTTTTGCTTGGGCAGCATCATCGCTACCGCGAATGATCTTGATGACCTTATCGATATCGATAATTGCCTTAAGCAATCCATCGACCAAACCAAGTCTGCCTTCTGCCTTTGCCTTGCGGAACTCGGAGCGGCGACGAACAACTTCGATGCGGTGATCGATAAAGACACGCAGAAGTTCTTTAAGACCTAGAGTTTGTGGCTTGCCCTTTACAAGCGCAACTGCGTTGATAGCAAATGCATCTTCCATGGGGGTTAGGGCATACAACTTCTCTAGTACTTCTTCAGGTTCGAAACCATTTTTGATCTCAATAACAACGTTGGTGCCTGTTTGACCATCAGATAGATCAATAATGTCGCTGATTCCCTGAATCTTTTTAGCTTTAACAAGGGCAGCAATACGTTCTACAACCTTTTCAGGCCCGATTGTGTATGGCAATTCCTTGATGACAATACCCATCTTGCGAGATGTCACCTTTTCAATTTCAACAGATGCGCGAACCTTGAAAGATCCTTTACCTGTTGCATATGCCTCGCGGACACCATCTAGGCCAACGATTTCGCCACCTGTTGGAAAATCTGGACCAGGAATAAACTTCATCAACTGCTTAACGGTTGCGGTTGGGTTTTCAATCAAAAACTTAGTTGCAGCAATAACTTCGCCCAAGTTGTGCGGAGCCATATTTGTTGCCATACCAACGGCAATACCTGAACCACCATTGACTAGCAGGTTTGGATATGCAGCGGGCAAAACAATGGGCTCAGAAAGCTGACCGTCATAGTTAGGACCAAAATCAACCGTGTCTTCATCTGCTTCGGCAACCATTGACATTGCAGCAGGAGCCAGACGAGCTTCGGTGTAGCGCATCGCAGCCGGACCAGCATCTAGCGAGCCAAAGTTTCCGTGCCCATCAATTAATGGCAATCCCATTGAAAAACTCTGCGCCATACGAACAAGTGCGTCATAAATTGCACCATCACCATGTGGGTGCAACTTACCCATTACTTCACCAACAACACGTGCACTCTTTACATGTCCACGCTCTGGGCGAAGACCCATATCTGCCATCTGATGCAAGATGCGACGATGAACTGGTTTCAAACCATCGCGTGCATCAGGTAGTGCGCGTGAATAAATTACAGAGTATGCATATTCAAGAAAGGAATCAGAAACTTCCTTGGAAACATCGATATCAACGATCTTTCCTGGATATTCACCGGGCTTTGGTCCAGCGGGTTTCTTACCTTTAGCCGCAGATTTCGCGGGAGTCTTCGCAGTTGCCATTGGGGCATTCTGCCAAGAGTCAGGCTTAATTTAGGGGAGGGCGCGCCCCAACTGATGAAACACACTTTGCAGCAAGGGCAGCACCTGCCGTTAGGGCTTGAGTTAAATCACTTGTTTCAAGCCACTTTGGAATAAAGCCAGCAGCAAATGAATCTCCGGCACCAGTTGTATCGACAACATTGGTTGTTACAGCAGGAACCTTGGCAGAATCATTTCCATTGACCGCCATCGCACCCTTTGAACCTAGTTTGATAACTACAAGTGGTGTGTACTTTTGAAGATTTCTTTCTGCTTCAACCAAATCTTTTGAGTTACCAAGATAAAGAGCCTCTTCACTATTGAGCAGAATTCCATCCATCATTGCAACCCAGGAGAGTGCTTCTTCTAGTGAAACAATTTTCATTGCACCTGTTGTCGTTGGATCAAAGAAGATTGGCTTTCCGGCAGCTTTGATAATTTTAATCATTGCTAAAACAGCTTCGCGGCTACGAAAATCTAAGAGCGCATAACCAGATAAGTAGACCCCATCTATGTCATCAAGTGCGGGCAAATCACTTACTTCGAGGTCAGCATTAGCGCCGTTGTCTGGAAACATCGTGCGCTCACCATTGGCATCAACCAAGATAACAACCACACCAGTTGGGCGTCCGCTATGCATCAAACTGAGGTGTTCCACCCCATATTTATCCAGATCTGAAATAAGTGCAAAACCAACAGGATCATTGCCTGTTCTGGCAACTAAATGAGAACGTGAATTTGTGCGGGTAATCCAGGTTGCAACATTTGCTGCTTGTCCGCCCGGGTGGCTGGAAATCTTGCTGGCGGTGTCATTGCCATAATTAATGGGCTCTTTTAACTGTGAAATAACATCTAGCGCCAAATCTCCGATACACAGAATCTTTTTCATCCCAGCGCCACCGCAATCTGGGCAGCCAATAAGCAATTAGATTTAATGATTTCAGTATTAATTGCAAGTGATTCACCCTGTGATGCGGTGTGGAAATGTTCGAGCAAGAAAGGTGTGACTAACTTTCCATCGATACCTTCGCTCTTTGCGCGCGCTAATCCACTTGCCAAGATTTCATCATGGCGGGCCTTAGGCATTTCCTTAACAACAGGATTTGCAACGACTAGCGCCTTGAAATGTGTTGAAACCGCGGCGCGGGCACGGATGATGGCTGCAATTTCATCCGCAGAATCAACGCGGTGCTCTAGGGTGTAACCAGAATCTGTCAGGTAGAAACCAGGAAATGAGTTGGTCTTATATCCAACGACGCCGATTGCAAGTGTTTCGAGGCGCTCTAATGTCGCGTGAACATCCAAAATTGATTTAACTCCGGCACAGACAATCGTCATATCAAGCTGTGACAGCGCCGTTAGGTCTGCAGATTCATCAAAAGACTCGTTGGCTCCACGATGTACTCCGCCAAGACCACCTGTAGCAAAAATGTTAATGCCCGAAATTGCGGCAATATGAGCAGTTGCTGCGACAGTTGTAGCAGCAGACTTTCCTTGAGCAACAATGATTGCTAGATCGCGAATAGATGCCTTTGAAATATCGTCACGGTTTGCAATCGCTTCTAGCTCTGGACGCTCTAGCCCAACCAAAATCTTTCCATCAAGTAAAGCAATGGTTGCCGGTACAGCGCCTGCTTCTCGAACAATTCGTTCGCACTCAAGGGCTACTTCAAGATTGGAAGGGCGTGGCAATCCATGGCTGATAATTGTTGATTCCAGTGCAACAACTGGTTTTCCCGCCTTAATTGCGGCCGCAACTTCAGCTGAGAACTTAATCGCCTTTTCCATAGCCAAACTGTAGTGCACAGTCGTGGGAAGATATCCCCGTGCATTTGTCCCAGGTAACGCCATCGATCTTTTCTTCCCTTGGCCTTGAAAGTGCAGTTGATCACTTAGCTGTTGGACAATCACCAATGGGCCGCGAACTTCTTTTTTTAATTGATGGTTTTGGCTTTGACACCCTTGCGACGTACGCAGATGCGATGCCAACAATGTCGCGTATGTTCAAACATGGACGCATCCAAACGGCATTTCCTTCAACAACTGCAACATCACTTGCAACATTAACAACTGGGGTAATGCCAGGTGCTCATGGAATGTTGGGATACACAGTTCAGGTTCCTCGAAGTGGTGGACGATTACTTAATGCACTTAAATGGGATGAGCGTGTTGATCCTGAAAATTGGCAACCAGTAGAGACATTATTTCAGCGAGCAACTGCTGCTGGAATTATTGTGACACATGTTGCTGCAAAGCGTTATGAGAATTCAGGATTTACTCGCGCAGTTTTTCGTGGAGCCAATTACAAAGGTGCAAATGTTGTTACAGATTTAGTTACTGAAACAAAAGCAGCGCTTCAAGCAACACCATCATTTGTATATTTGTATGTTAATGATTTAGACACGGCAGGACATTCTGATGGCGTTGGTAGCGATAAATGGCTTGCTGCGCTAACCATGATTGATCAAATGGTTTCTCAGTTAATGAAAGAGGTTCCGAAAGGAACTCGTATCTGGGTCACATCAGATCACGGAATGATCAATGTGGAAGAAAAAATTGTTATTGGGCAAGACAATCCATTGCTGCAAGGGGTTAGCGTTGTTGCTGGCGAACCTCGTGCCCGTCATCTGTATTTGCTATCAGATTCACCTATTGCTCGCGCAGAGACCGCCTCCTTGTGGCAAGAATATTTGCAGGACAAAGCAATGGTGCTAACCCGCGAACAAGCTATTTCTAATCACTTATTTGGCACAGATGTCAGCCCAGATGCTTTTGATCGTATGGGAGAAGTAATTGCAATTGCTCGTGGAGGTGTTGTTTTACTTGATGCCGAACGGGCCGACAAAGAAGGCGCAATGGTTGGACATCACGGAGCAGATAGCGATATTGAATCTCAGGTTGGACTTCTTACATCAACGCTGAGTTAAACAGGTTGAATTAAAAGTTACTTATCCTCAGGCTTAATGCCGAACATAATTTCATCCCAGCTCGGAACCTTTGCGCGAGCGGTAATTCCATCACGTGAGGCTTCATCATCTGGCTCTTCGCGAATAACTGCCAAGCGCGGAACTTCGCGGATTTCTTGCACGATATCTTCTAATTCTTCTTCTGTTGCTTCTGTAGTTTCCTTGCGGAACTCGCTGTACACATCAATCACGCGGCGCTCGGAGGGGTGAGATGTCTCTGTTGGAACTAACCCTGCTGTTGGAAGCAGACGCGGAGCAGGTTCATCACCCATCATCCAGCGTGCATTTTCATCCAAAGATGAAACAGTACGAAGCGTTGCATCAAAGTTCCACTGCGCAATACCAATACCTGTGTTGTTTGGATAATGAAGTTCGATCGTCCAGGTGCCATCTTCTAAGCGCCAGGTATCCCAAGAAAGTACGGATGAATCAATATTGCGTGGTGCAAGACGAGAAATAACTACACCCAAAAGCGACACGGCGTCACGACCGCCTTCTTTACGAATTGCAATCTGCTGGGCCTGATCAATGATGTAGATGCGTTCTGAAAGAATTGGTCCAGCAAAGCGTTCAACTTTTTCAACGGTGGTGTTGTTATCTCGTGCGATTTGTTCGGCAGTTTGACCTGCGCGCAGCAATCGCTGAATCTCTTTTATGGAAACAGTTGGTTCGTTATTTGTCGGAACCGCCATTAGTCGTTGCTGATTAACTGTTGCACGCAAAGTGTCGCTAACTCGGACAGTGAATTCATTTCCGTCATTGTCGTGCAATGAAAGGTGCAGACCGTCTTCGGTCTTTCCCTGTAGTCGTAGCTCAGTCACGAGCACGAGGGTAGCCGATTAGGGCCTTATAAGTGTTGAAGTAAGGCAGCGTGGCTACACATGCCGCGATCATGAATCCCAGTGGTACCCAAAATGCAATGTCGGCACCGAAGCGATCGATGATTACTCCAGATAGCGCACTCGAAATAGCGCCGCCCAAAGGCATTCCGGCAACTACCCAGGTCAAGGTTTCTGTAATTTGATCGGCAGGAACCGCGCCTTCGGCAACACCGTATGCGTTAATAACTAAAGGAGCGATTGCAAAACCGTTAAAGAACAATGCAACAGCCAGCCACCCTAATGAATGTGTAAACAACATAGGCACCGATAGCAGAGTCAAGGCAAACAAAAAGATTAAGAATCGCGAGGCGCTCGACAACTTCCATTTGATTGCGCCGTTGATTATTGCTGCGATACCGCTGCCAAAGGCCCAGACTGCCAAGAGCAGTCCTGCTTTACTTTCCTGGCCCCTTTGTTCGGAAAAAGCTACGGTCACTATTGCAATCGAACCAAAGAATCCACCCAGCAAGGTTGTAGCAAGAACAACTGCCTGCACTCGCTTGTTACGAATTACTGCAGGATGTGGATCAACAATGCGCTTAGGTGCAGCTGGTGGTTCAGTGGATTTTTGCATTACAAACAGCGGAACTCCGATTAGCACAAAGATGATTCCCGAGATAATGCCCGCAGCGGGTGCAATTGTTGTTGCGCACGCGGTGACAATGATTGGCCCAAGTATAAAAACAATCTCATCCATGATCGCTTCAAAAGAGTACGCAGTATTTACTAGGTGACGGTCTTGTTCATCCTCGGCCGTGCTGGTTTTATCTGGACTAAGGATGTGTAACCAACGACGGCGAACTAAACCACCAGTATTTACAGACATTGATTCAGCCAGAATGATTGTCACAAACCAGCTCCAGATTGGAGCTTCATTTAAAACTAAAACAGTAAAAAGCGATAATCCCAATACCTTTATCGGAATAACGCGGACCAGCATTGCGCTTTGGCCAATGCGGTCGGCTACTCGCGACCAGTGAGGTGTTGCAAAAGACATAACTACTGAAGCAGTTGCACTTAGTGCTCCTGCTAACGCATATGAATCACTAACTGCAACAACAATGAAAATAAGCGCAAGTGAATCCATCGAAATTGGCATACGCGCGATTAAGCCAGGTATCGAAAATTTCATGGCCCCAGGTGTACTAATTAAGGTTTTATAGCCCGAGAACATAGGCATGAGTCTATCTCGCAGTTAGACTGCGACTATGACTGATACGCAGCAACTGCTTGAACTTGCCCTAAAGATTGCACGACAGGCGGGTGAGTTATTGGTTGATCGACCTGCATCATGGGACTTAACTGTTAAGTCAACAGCAATTGATATTGCAACGCAGATGGATACCGCATCTGAAAAGTTGATTGTCGAAAGCATTTTGGCAGCTCGTCCTGATGATGGAATCATCGGCGAAGAAGGTTCATCGCGTGCCAGTAAAAGCGGAGTCACGTGGGTCATCGATCCGGTAGATGGCACGGTAAATTATTTTTATGGCTTACCTGGTTGGGCCGTCAGCATCGCGGCAAAGGATGAAAGCGGTACGTTGGTTGGTGTTGTGCATTCACCAACAGTTAATGCGACGTGGCATGCATCAAGGGGCGGGGGAGCATTCCTCAATGATGTGACAATTGCATGCAATGATCCAATCGAACTTAATCGTGCACTGCTTTCCACGGGATTTGCATACGATGTTAAAGATCGTTTTGAACAACTAAAGATTGTTAATGCTTTATTGCCACAGATTCGAGATCTTCGACGCATTGGATCTGCCGCCGCCGACATCTGCCATGTGGCAACCGGAATGGTCGATGGATACTTTGAAACGGGGCTGCATGAATGGGATCTTGCCGCCGCAGAGCTGATTGCCCGCGAAGCCGGGGCGACTGTGACCACCCGCCCATGGCATGGCCTAAACCTGACCGTGGCAGCTGGACCCCACCTTTTTGCTGCGCTCAACGCTCACATCCCGGACTGATTTAGCCGATTTACGCTCGGGGCATCCTCTGTGGCACAATACGCAGTCTGCACCGCCAAAGCGTGTGCTTAATAGAAATGACAAAAGGATCCGAATATGAACATTCTTGACGCCGTAGATGCAGTGTCCCTGCGCAAAGACATCCCACAGTTCCGCGCTGGTGATGAGCTCAAGGTCCATGTTCGTGTTATCGAAGGTAGCAAGAGCCGCCTTCAGGTTTTCCAAGGAATTGTTATCCGTCGTCAAGGCGATGGCGTTCGTGAAACTTTCACAATCCGTAAGGTTTCTTACGGCGTTGGTGTTGAGCGCACATTCCCAGTACACACTCCAGTTATTGAAAAGATCGAGTTAGTAAAGAAGGGCGAAGTACGTCGCGCCAAGCTGTACTACCTACGTGACCTACGCGGTAAGGCTGCAAAGATTCGCGAAAAGCGCGATGGCGTTGAAGGTTACGGCGATGGAATTCTTTCTACACCGGAACCAGTTGTTATCCCAGAGCCAATTGCGGCCGTTGAAGTTGTCGAAGCACCAGCAATAGTCGAGGCTGTTGTGGAAGCACCTGCAGCAGAAGCTGTTGTGTCCGCGCCAGAGACTATTGAAGCTGTGGCAGAGGTTCCAGTTGAAGTTACAACTACAGAAGTTGTGTCTGAAACTGAAGAAGCTCCAAAAGCTGAATAATTTCTTCAATGCGCAATAAGGGATCGCTCCTTAAGGAGCTCCCAGTCTTAGTAGTCGTTGCACTTGTTGTTTCGCTATTAATCAAAACTTTTCTAGTGCAGTTTTTCTATATCCCTTCAGGGTCGATGGAAAACACTTTGCAGGTTAAGGATCGGGTTGCAGTTAACAAGCTTCCATTTCTTTCCAAAGACATAAATCGCGGAGATGTTGTTGTATTCCGAGATCCTGATAATTGGTTACCGCAAATCACCGATTATGGAACAAACAAATATGTAGCAAAGGCTAAGGGAGCACTAGTTGCTGTCGGAGTCCTGCCAAACCCTGCAAAGCAGTACTTAGTTAAGCGCGTAGTTGGTGTCGCAGGGGATCACATTGTGTGTTGCACAAAAAGTGGCAACTTAACAATTAACGATGTCGAAGTTACCGAACCCTATATTTTCGATGGCAATAAGCCATCTGAAATGACATTTGATGTGACTGTGCCTAAGGGCAAGTTGTGGGTAATGGGAGACCACCGCAGCGCAAGCGCGGATTCACGCTATCACCAAGAAGATATCAACAAAGGTTTTGTACCATTATCGCGGGTGACAGGTCGAGTTGTTGCGATTATTTGGCCCTTTGAAAACATTACATATGTGCCAAAAGTGGATGTATTAAAAAAGTAACCTAATGAAGGTTATCGAGCAGTTATTGACTAGCGCTGGAATTTCACCGATTGCAGGTGTCGATGAAGCTGGTCGCGGAGCATGTGCTGGTCCCTTAGTGATTGCATCAGTTGTATTACATGATCCCTTTGCGCCTGAATTAGCGGTGGTGCGAGATTCAAAAGAGATTCCAGAAAGCAAACGAGATGCCGTCTTTGAGTTAATTCAAAGTGTTGCTGCATCTGTCAGTGTTGTAATTGTTCCGGCCGCAGAAGTTGATGCACGCGGTGTGCATGCGGCAAACCTTGATGGCATGCGTCGTGCAGTGCAAGGATTAAATGTTGTTCCAGCATATGTTTTAACTGATGGGTATGCGATCGAAGGTCTGGGTGTTCCTAATCTTGCAGTCTGGAAGGGCGATCAAGTTGTAGTTTCGATAAGTGCCGCATCTGTCATTGCAAAAGTAACGCGAGACCGCATCATGCGCGAACTGGATCTTGATTTTCCTCAGTATGGATTTGCCGGTCACAAGGGATATATCACCGCTGCCCACACGAAAGCTCTGAATGAACATGGGCCATGTGCCCAACACCGAACCTCTTTTGCCAATGTGGCAGCGCTCATCCACAAGTAAAGCAGCCATGTTCTAAAGCATCGGTGGGGGTATTTATCGTGCCTAACCATGCAGACAAAAAATAAACAGCAAATCGGCGCTTTTGGCGAGCAAGCAGTTACCAACTTTCTAATTCAGCGGAATATCGAAGTCATCGAACGCAATTGGCGAATCCGCGAAGGCGAAATAGACATCGTTGCTCTCAATGCTTCAGGTGTCTTTTCATTCATCGAAGTTAAAACCCGCAGCTCTGTGGCCTTTGGCCATCCCTTTGAGGCAATCAACCGGGACAAAGCACATCGAATGCAACGTTTAGCGTTGGCTTGGCTTGCAACTCATGGTTGTTTGGGATGCGATTATCAAATAGATGTAGCGGCGGTATTAATTGCAATCGATGGAACACCTTCCATTGAATATCGAACTAAATTGTTATGAGCCTGGCCCAAACGCAATCGGTGGCATTGCTGGGTTTAGATGGCCATGTTGTTGGAGTCGAAGTAGATATTGCTGATGGGTTGCCTGGATATTCATTGTTGGGATTGCCCGATGCGGCGTTATCTGAATCCCGAGATCGGGTGCGCAGCGCAATAGTTAATTGTGGCGAGGTATGGCCTAATCGCAAAGTCACAGTTTCTTTATCACCAGCATGGCTGCCAAAAAGTGGATCTAGTTTTGATTTAGCAATTTGTATTTCTTTGCTGTCGGCACATGAAACGGTACCTGCAGAAAAGATTGCTGACATTGTTTTTCTTGGCGAACTTTCCTTAGATGGTCGAATTCGATCAGTACGTGGAGTTTTGCCGGCGTTGATCGCAGCATTTAAGGCTGGTGTAACAACTGCCGTTGTACCAGCTGAAAATCTCAAAGAAGCGCAGTTGATGCAAGGCATGGACATTGTTCCGATGCATCATTTAAAGCAAGTGTTGCGTTGGCTACGCACGGGTGAGCGTCAGCAAGAACAAGAGTTTGATTTGCAATGGGAGCACAGTGATAGCCGTTTAGATTTTGCAGATGTTGCAGGACAACCCGCTGCGCGCTTAGCTGCAGAAATTGCAGCGGTAGGTGGCCATCACATCATGTTGATTGGACCGCCAGGTGCCGGCAAAACCATGATTGCCGAAAGAATTCCAACGATTATGCCGGCACTCTCGATAGCCCAAGCGCTCGAAGTAACGGCGGTGCATTCGATTGCCGGAACACTTATGCAGCGATCTCCACTGTCATTGCTTGCACCAATTGTTTCGCCGCATCACACGACTACTCGTGTTGCAATGGTTGGCGGGGGATCGCATGCAATAAAACCGGGTGCATGTTCGCTGGCACATTACGGTGTGCTGTTCATTGATGAAGCACCCGAATGTGGGCCAGGAGTTTTAGATTCATTGCGTCAACCTTTGGAGTCAGGAACAATCACAATTGCGCGCAGTATTGGCAATGTAACTTTTCCGGCACAGTTTTTATTGGTTTTGGCGGCAAACCCTTGTCCATGTGGAAAGTTCACCGGCCGAGGACGTAACTGCACATGTACATCACAACAGGTGCGCAGATACCTTGGAAAACTTTCTGGTCCCTTGATGGATCGAATTGATTTGCTGGTACAGGTAGAACCTGTTGGTCGAGTGGATATGGCAAAGACTCAGTTAGGAGAAAGTAGCGCGGTAATTCGCGATCGTGTGATCGCCGCGCGCGCGGTAGCGGCACATCGCTTTGCGGGGATGGGATGGTCACTAAATTCGCACATTCCTGCCCGCGCATTGCGCACTGAATTTCAACCAGAACGTGCTGCCATGAATTTTCTTCATGATGAACTCGATCGCGAACACATTACCGCGCGTGGGCTTCATAAGATTATTCGGACCGCCTGGAGCTTTGCCGACTTACATGGCAATGCATCGCCAACTATGGATGATGTCATGGCTGCTCATACCTTGCGCGGAAAAATCGAAGCATGAACGAGCAGATCGCACGGGCTGCATTGTTTAGCGCAATTGAAGGTGGGCACACATTCTGGTCCCGCGAGATTTATAGCAACAGCGCTATCTATGTTTATGAAAAGCTACTTAATAGTGGCTATGACAGCATTAAGTATGAAAAGTTGATTGCCGAGCTAAAGCTGCACAGTGGGGAACAAGTTTTAGAAAGAATTGCTCAGCACCAGGTTCGATTGATAACACCTTTCGATGATGATTGGCCTGTTCAAGTAAATGATTTGATTGCTCCACCTATCGCTTTAATCATTAAGGGAAACATTGGCGCACTCCGCATTCCTTCTCTTGCAATCGTGGGCACCAGAAACCCAACTAGCTATGGCGCACGTATAGCGGGGGATTTTGCGGCAGGTTTTGTTGATCGCGAATGGGCAATCATTAGCGGTGGTGCCTACGGAATTGATTCTTATGCTCACAAAGGCGCATTGATTGCCGAAGGCGTGACAGTTGCGGTGATTGCTTCCGGTATTGATGTTAATTACCCAGCCGGAAACGCAAGGCTGTTTTCAGAGATTTGCGAATCAGGTGCCATGGTTACCGAATTCATGCCCGGAAATAAAGCATTGCCCAGCAGATTTCTAACCCGTAATCGTTTGATCGCTGCGATATCTAAAGCAACTTTGGTGGTTGAAGCTGCTTTTCGCAGTGGGTCACTTAGAACAGCACGTGATGCCGCCGAATTATTTCGCCCAGTTATGGCGATACCTGGTCCTATTAATTCGCCAACCAGCGAAGGCTGTCATCGATTAATAGGCGAACGCGCAGCAGAAATCGTGACATCGGTGGCAGATGCAGTGGAGTTTGTCGGAGTTAATCAATGAGAGAATAAGCCCATGAGTGATTTCCGTTCGGGCTTTGTAGCCATTGTTGGCCGCCCAAACGTAGGTAAATCAACCCTGATTAATGCATTAGTAGGTAGCAAGATTGCAATTACTTCACACCATCCAAACACAACACGTACTGCAATTCGTGGAATTGTTCATGGCGACAACTTTCAAGCGGTTCTTGTTGATACCCCTGGTGTTCATAAGCCAAAGACATTGCTGGGCCAGCGCCTAAACCAAGTGGTAGATCAAAGCATGGACTCAGTCGACATCGTCATCATGTGTATTCCTGCCGATGAGACATCTGGTGCGGGAGACACATTCATCGCCCAAGAAATTGCAAAGCATCCAGGTGCTAAAAAGTTTGCTGTAATCACCAAAACAGATTTAATCGCCAAAGAAAAACTTGCCATTCGCTTGCTTGGCATTATGAAGATTGCCGAAGGTTTTGTCTGGGATGAAATCATCCCGGTTTCTGCTGCGATCCATGATCAAGTTGATCTGCTCAATGAATTAATTGGGAAGAATCTTCCGGCCGGACCACAGTATTACCCAGAAGGAACCACAAGTGATCAAGCAATCGATCAAATCATCTGCGAATATATCCGCGAAGCAGCGCTGCAAGATGTTCGAGAAGAGTTGCCACACAGTATCGTGGTAACGATCGATGAATTTGGTGAGCGCGAAGAAAAAGGATCACGTCCCTTTTACGATGTTCATGCAACTATCCACGTTGAACGTGACACACAGCGCGCAATTTTGTTGGGCCACCAAGGTGTTCGACTGAAGGACATTGGCATTCGTGCACGCGCAGATATCGAGCGCGTCTTGGGTGCAAAGATTTTTCTTGGTCTACATATCAAGGTTTCAAAAGAGTGGCAGAAAGATCCTAAATTGCTTGCAAAGTTAGGCTTTGGCGAAAAATCTTAAGCAGTTTTGCGGCTAGCTAGGTAGGAACCAACTAGGACTAATGGCAATCCCACAATAATTCCAATAGTTAATGGTTCACGCAAAATAATTACGCCTAATACGACTGCAATCGCCGTATTCGTATATGTAACTAGCGAGCTACGTGCTGGTCCAAGTTCAGCAATCAGCTTGAAGAACAGAATAAAGGCGAAGGCAGTACTAAATACTCCAAGTGCGATCAACGACAATGCTGCGTTCATGGAAATATCTGATGGCCATTGGGCGATGGCAACAGGGGTCCAAAAAACACTTGTAATAGCCATGGCTAATCCATTGATTGCGATTCCATCAACAAGCGGCAAATTGGTGGTCACCATGATTATGGCGTAGGCATAGCCCATTGATGCCACGATCACCATGAAAATTGATAGCGGATCGCTGTTACCTGACAGGCTTTCAATACCAACGACCAGAATCAAACCAAAGAATCCAACAACGATTCCAATAATGCGTTTGAACTGCCACACTGAGTGATCTCCGCGCAGCGAAGAAACAATTGTTGAAAATATCGGGACTGTTGAAACAAGCAATCCTGCTAATCCTGAATTAATCTTTTGTTCAGCGGTAGTAATAAGAATCCAAGGACCGATCATCTCCATTAATGCGTAAAAGGCAACATACTTAAATCCCAAAACTGCGCCACCAAACTTCTTGCGGTAGATCGCGATAGGTATCAAAATTAAAGCACCGATTAAGGTGCGGCCTGCGACTACGGCAGCAGGTGGGAAATCTTCCACTGCAACCTTCATCAATAGATATGGGATTCCCCAGAGCAGGCTAACTAAAGCAAAGTGGAACAAGGATTTACGGGTCATTTATGCAATCACGCGTCGATATAGATCTACAGTTAATGCAGCTACGGCATCCCATCCAAATAGTTTTTGTGCACGCACGCGGCCTGCTGCGCCGTACTTCTTTAATACATCTGGTTGTGCCATTAAACGAGTAATGGATTCAGTCAAAGCTTTCTCAAATGGTGCAGCCTCACCGTTGTAATCAACTAGTTCGCCTGTTTCTTTATCTGCCACAACCTCGGGGATACCGCCTACGCGAGAACCCAACACAGCTGTTTCACAACCCATTGCTTCTAAATTAACAATTCCAAGAGGCTCATAAACTGAAGGACAAATAAATAGATCAGCGGCAGTCAACATCGCGGTTAATTGATCATGAGGCAGCATCTCTTTGATCCACCAAACATTGCTGCGCGTGCGCTGCAAATCTGCAATTAAGGCCGCTACTTCGTTGCCGATGCCTTCTTCATCTGGACTGCCTGCAGCAAGAACTAATCCGTATTCGGCAGGGACTTCCTTCCATGCACGCAATAAATGGGCCAATCCTTTTTGTCGAGTAATGCGGCCAACGAAGATTGCGTACGGTCCGCTGATTCCAAAACTTTCCACAACGGCTGCATCATGGTTAGGAGCAAATTTTTGGGTATCCACACCATTTCGAATTGTTACAACTTTTGCAGGATTTACAGCCGGGTATGCTGCTAAGACATCGGCGCGCATTCCATCACTGACTGCGATGATTGCAGCTGCTGATTCAAAGGCTGTTTTTTCTGCCCATGATGAAATCTTGTATCCGCCGCCTAATTGATCAGCTTTCCAGGGGCGCAATGGTTCTAATGAATGCGCACTAACAATGTGGGGGATGCCGTGTTGTAGCGATGCGATGTGACCAGCCATGTTTGCATACCAAGTGTGCGAGTGAACAACATCAACATGTCCTAAGTGCGTAGCCATTTCAAGATCGATTGCTAGTGCTTGTACAGCGGGATTGGCATCGGCAAAACCTGCTGGCAATGAATACCCAAAAGCATCATCTCGTTTTCCACCAAAGCAATGGACATCGACATGAACATTGTTGATTGTGCGAAGGGCTTGCGTTAACTGAAGAACATGAACCCCGGCACCACCATAAATAGCTGGTGGCCATTCCTTGGTAACAATGCCTACATTTAACGCGGTCATATTCTGCTATTCCTCTTCCTTCGACAAGGGTGAAAGGCTATCGTTAAGCCATGGCTAAACTGCAACTTCCACTCAGCATCGTTCTTGCTGGTGGCGAGGGTAAGCGGCTTATGCCGCTTACAGCAGATCGAGCAAAACCAGCGGTCCCATTTGGTGGTTCATATCGTTTAGTGGACTTTGTTTTGTCCAATCTTGCTAATGCAAATATGTTAAAGATTGCAGTGCTAACTCAGTACAAATCTCACTCCCTTGACCGCCACATTACGACCACGTGGCGCATGTCCTCACTTCTTGGAAATTACATCACTCCAGTTCCGGCCCAACAGCGCTTAGGACCTCGTTGGTATACGGGCAGTGCCGATGCAATTTTGCAGAACTTCAATTTGATTCACGATGAAGATCCGAAGCATGTTTTAGTCTTTGGTGCAGATCACGTGTATCGCATGGATCCAATGCAGATGTTTCAACAACATGTCGATTCTGGAGCCGGCGTAACAGTTGCAGCGATTCGGATGCCGCGTTCTGAAGCCCATGATTTTGGTGTGATCGAACTTGCTGATGATGGAATTACAATAAAAGCTTTTCATGAAAAGCCTGCTAATCCACCCGCAATGCCAGGCCACCCAGATTTGTGTTTGGTTTCAATGGGTAATTATATTTTCAAGCGCGATGTAATGGAAGAAGCTCTTATTATTGATGCTGAAGATCTGGAATCGCGCCATGACTTAGGTGGAAACATAATTCCTTATCTAACAAACATGGGCGTTGCGATGGTGTACGACTTTGCACACAACGTTGTTCCGGGTGAAACAGAACGCGATAAGGGATATTGGCGAGACGTGGGTTCAATTGATGCTTATTACGATGCGCATATGGATTTAGTGTCTGTTCATCCAATCTTTAATTTGTATAACCGTGATTGGCCATTGCTTACGAATCCACCTTCATTGCCGCCTGCCAAATTTAGTGAAGGTGGATCAGCTCACGATTCAATTGTTGGTGCCGGATCAATTGTTGCGGGTGGAATTTTGCATGGTTCGGTTGTTTCATACGATGTGTCAGTCGGTCGGGCAGCAATCGTCGAAGGATCTGTTCTAATGCCATCAGTAAAGATTGGAGATCGCGCAATTATTCGCAAAGCCATCTTGGATAAGAACGTCGTTGTAGAGCCTGGGGCGCAGATCGGCGTGGACTTAGAGCGAGATCGTCAACGCTTCACAGTTAGCGATGCGGGGATAGTAATCGTCGGCAAAGGTGTCCGAGTTACCCCTTAAATACAAGTGGGCGGCAGTTCCGACGCTCGTAGCAATACTGGTTTTGAGTTGTCGATTGGCTGTGGGTCAAGGCTAGACTGTGCCAGTCAGCGTTGACCATTGGTGGGCGGAAAATTTGAGCCACTAAATCAAACAATAAAATTGTTGGAGTTAATCATGCGTATTGGTGTCCTTACTGGCGGCGGAGACTGCCCTGGTCTTAATGCAGTTATTCGTGCAGTAGTTCGCAAAGGTGTTAAAGAGTACGGTCACGAGTTTGTTGGATTCCGTGATGGCTGGAAGGGACCGCTAGAGGGTCTAACCATGCCTTTAAATATTGAAACAACTCGCGGCATCTTGCCTCGCGGCGGAACGATTCTTGGTTCATCACGTACTAACCCATTTAAAATTGAGGGTGGCGTAGAAAAGATTAAGGAAAATCTTGAAAAGGCTGGAATCGATGCACTGATCGCCATCGGCGGCGAAGATACTTTGGGTGTTGCGACAAAGCTTGATGCACTCGGTGTAAAGGTGATTGGCGTTCCAAAGACTATCGATAACGATCTAAACAACACTGATTACACATTTGGTTTTGATACCTCAGTAAACATTGCAGTTGAGGCGATCGATCGCCTACATACAACCGCTGAATCCCATCACCGCGCATTAATCGTTGAAGTTATGGGTCGTCACGCAGGTTGGATCGCATTGCATTCAGGTCTTGCAGGCGGCGCCACATGTATTTTGATTCCAGAGCAGAAGTTCTCTGTAGAAAAAGTCTGCGAATGGGTTGAATCACGATTCAAGTCTCATTACGCACCAATTATCGTTATTGCAGAAGGCGCAATTCCTCAAGATGGCGACATGATTGTTAAGGATCAGACACTTGATTCATTCGGCCATGTAAAGCTGTCGGGTATTGGTGACTGGCTTGCGGGTCAGATCGAAGAGCGCACAGGCAAGGAAGCACGCACATCTGTATTGGGACACATCCAGCGTGGTGGTACTCCAACAGCATTTGACCGTGTGCTTGCTACGCGCTTCGGATTACATGCAATCACCGCTGCTCACGAAGGTGACTGGGGCAAGATGGTTGCACTTCACGGAACGAATATCGCTCGCGTGCCATTGGCATCAGCAACCGAGAAGCTAAAGACCGTTCCACTAGAACTCTACAAGGAGTCAGAGATCTTCTTCGGATAATTGCCTCGCGCGATTACTTTCGAACTCTCTACACTTCTCCAATGAGCACAAACTTAGACTCGCTGTTTACACCTGGCCTCGTTGCTGCCCAGCAACCAACCTGGCCAGGTGGACCAGAGGGCGAACCCGTCAAAGCAGCGGTTGCGCAACTAAAAGCGTTACCACCGCTTGTCTTTGCTGGAGAATGTGATGATTTAAAGGCTCGCATCGCACTTGCCGCTGAAGGAAAAGCATTTTGGTTACAAGGCGGAGATTGTGCAGAAACATTTGCAGCAGCAACAGCTGATTCCATTCGCAACCGCATCAAAACAATTTTGCAGATGGCAGCTGTTTTGCAGTATTACTCAAGCTTGCCAGTTATCAAGGTTGGTCGGATGGCTGGCCAGTTTGCAAAGCCGCGTTCCAATGATTTCGAAACTCGTGGCGATATAACACTTCCTGCTTATCGTGGAGATGCCGTAAACGATATTGAATTTACTGAAAGCTCTCGAAATCCAGACCCACAACGTTTGGTCCGCGTCTACAACACATCTGCAGCAACTCTTAACTTAGTGCGTGCTTTTACTCAAGGTGGTTTTGCAGATCTACGCCAGGTCCACGAATGGAATAAAGGTTTTATTCGTGATTCCAAAGTTGGTGAACGCTACGAACAAATGGCTAATGAAATCGGTCGCGCTCTAGCATTCATGAAATCTGCAGGCGTTGATCCTGGAAGCTTTAAATCAGTAGATTTCTTTGCAAGCCACGAAGCGCTAATCATGGAGTATGAAAAGGCGTTAACTCGAATCGATTCACGCACAGGCGATGCCTACGATGTTTCAGGCCATTTCCTCTGGATTGGTGAACGCACCCGTCAGCTAGATGGCGCACATGTTGATTTTGCTTCAAAGGTTCGCAACCCAATCGGAATCAAACTCGGACCAAAGTCCACGGTCGAGGATGCTCTTGCGCTAATCGACAAGTTAGATCCAAATCGCGAACCAGGTCGCATTACTTTCATTACACGAATGGGTGCAAAGAATATTCGCCAGCTCTTGCCTGCTCTTGTCGATGGTGTGACAAAGTCCGGTGCAAAAGTTTTGTGGGTCTGCGATCCAATGCATGGAAACACATATGAAGCGCCAAGTGGATATAAGACCCGCAGCTTCGATGATGTTATGGACGAAGTAAAGGGATTCTTCGAAGTTCATAAGGCGCTTGGGACTCATCCAGGTGGAATCCACATTGAACTTACCGGTGATGATGTCACTGAGTGCGTAGGCGGCGGCGAAGAGATCTCACATGAAGATTTGGCATCACGGTATGAAACAGCGTGCGATCCACGACTTAACCACGCGCAGTCCCTAGAGCTTGCCTTTTTAGTTGCCGAAATGTTGCGCGATCGCTAATCTTGGACAGTGCCGCTTTTAATTACTTCTCACAAAACTCCTGTCGGCACCCTAAATTTATTGGTTGACGATCAAATTCTAATCGGGGCGAACCTTTCAACGGTTGCAGCATTTAAAGCAGGCCGCGATGTGAAAGTTGTTAAATCAATACCTGTGATTTCAGATTTGATTAGCGATTACTTTGACGGTGACTTAACGGCGCTCAACGGAATTCAAGTTAGACAACCTGGTGCCGCGTTTTCACAGGCTGCTTGGAAAACAATGCGAAAGATTGCACCTGGTAAGACCTGGTCATATTCGGATCTAGCAGCAAAAGCTGGTTCACCTGCTGCAGTTCGCGCAGCCGGCAGCGCATGTGCCAATAATGCAATCATGCTTGTTGTTCCTTGCCACCGCGTTGTAAAAACCGGGGGAGCGTTAGGAAATTATGCCTATGGTGTTGAAAAGAAGCAGTGGCTACTAACCCACGAGGGCTTTCTTTAAAATTTCAATTGCTTGCGCGCACTGATCATCATCGAAATCTAAGTGAGTTACTAGTCGCGCATACTTAGGCCCAAGCGCGCTAATCCATAAACCTGCATCACGGCAACGCTGAGCAAGTTCTGCTGCAGTGATAGGTAATGCGGCCAAATCTAATCCAACAATATTGGTTTCAACAGTCGATGGATCAATCAATGATGCATCAACTGATGCAATCGCTACTGCGATCTCTCGTGCGCGGCGATGATCTTCGGCCAAACGATCGATATTGTTATCGAGCGCGTAATGTCCACCGGCGGCCAGCAAACCAATTTGACGCATTCCTGCGCCATAACGTTTGCGCCACACACGGGCTTTTGCAACACGATCCTTTGTAGAAAGCATCACTGATCCAACCGGTGCGCCTAATCCTTTTGATAAACAAACACTTATGGTGTCAAAATACTTTCCGTAATCAGTAAATGAAACACCGGATGCAACATGCGCGTTCCAGATGCGGGCACCGTCTAAATGAAGTGCCAAGCCAAGTTCATCAGCGCCTTTGCGAAGGGCAGCAATCTCGCTAATTGGTTGAACTGTTCCGCCACCAAAGTTATGCGTATTTTCTACTGCAATTGCAGTTGTTGAAACCAAGTAAGGACCGCTATTTGGTCGAGCAATTTCCAACGCGTCAGCTGCCTTCAAAAGGCCATTCTTTGCCGGAAATGTACGTGTTGTGATTCCACTAAACACAGCGGCTGCACCTAGTTCGGCACGCACAATGTGGCTATTTGTTTCGGCAATCAACTCTTCGCCGGGTGCAACCAACATACGGATAGCTAATTGGTTTGCTAGGGATCCTGTTGGAGTAAAAACGCCAGCCTCTTTGCCAAAAAGTGCGGCAACTCGTTCTTCTAGTGAATTAACGGTTGGATCATCGCTATACACATCGTCACCAACGGGAGCCTGCGCAATTGCTTCTCGCATTGCTACAGATGGGCGAGTAACTGTGTCACTTCGAAGATCAATTGCCATGACTTAACCTTACTTCTGTTCTTTCAAAACTATTAAATACATGGCCACAACGACCAATACGCCACCGATAGCTGTTTGAATAGTTAAGCGCTCTCCGCCTAAGACGATTGCAAAAACAGCGGCAAAGACAACTTCCATAGTTAATATGACCGCTACTTTGGTTGCGCTCATATGTGCCTGTGACCAGGTCTGGACGATAAATGCAATTGCGGTAGCAAAGACTGCTGTGAAAATTACAACGCCCCAGACTCCTGTATCGGGAGGAAGTGAGTAGCCCTCGATTGCAGAGGCGAACCCAGCCAGAATTGCACACATCGATAGCTGAATAACGGTCATTGCATAAACATCGCGGCCGGATGACCATTTGCTCAAGGCAATAATGTGAGCGGCAAACAGGAATGCACTTGCTAAGACAAACATTTCACCGATACCAACAGAGAAGCCACGAATCGAAAGGAGTCCTAAGCCAAGCGTTGCTACTGCAATGCAGTACCACGTGAACTTTGTAATCTTTTCTTTTAAGACAACTGAAGCAATTACTGGTGTTAAAACTACATATAAGCCGGTAACAAAGCCGGTGATTGCTGCTCCGGTTCGTTCTAGGCCAAGGGTCTGCGCTATATAACCAAGGCCTAGGAATATTCCTGCTAAACCACCTCTTTGCAGTAGATCCTTATTGAATAGTTTTATAACTTTAGGACGAATCAAAATCATCACAATGACAGCCAGTGTGAATCGTGTGAAGAGGAAGTTATTGACACTTTGGCGCTGGATTGCATCCTTCATTACAATAAATGAGAATCCCCAAGCAGCTGAAACAGTTAACAACGCCCACGGCGCAAGTTTTAACTGAAGGTTATGACGTGCAGACATTAGCCGCGCAATTTCTTGAGCAAGGCAACTTCCTTGCCGTGTTCTTCTTCCATTCCTGGTGTTTCCAGGATTAAAGGAGCATTTGCAACTGCAGGGTGAGAAAGAAGTTCCTTAAATGGGTCAACACCGATATGCCCGTCACCGATGTTTTGGTGGCGATCTTTAAGTGCGCCGCACACATCCATCGAGTCATTGGCATGGACTAACTGGAATCGCTCGATGCCAGCAATTTCGACCAGTAAATCAATAGTTGCTGTCATCCCACCTTTTACTGAAATGTCGTGACCGGCAGCAAATACATGGCAGGTATCTAAACAGATTGCGACTTTTGGATGATATTCCAGTGCCTTTAAATACATTGCTAGATCATCTAATTTCTTTACTAGTGATTGCCCTTGACCAGCTGTTGGTTCAAGCAGAAGGTATGGAGCATCATCATCTAGCGCGTTAAGAATTGGCATCATGCCTTCATGAATCTGCTTCCATGCTTTCTCGACATGGTTTACATCAACTGCAGAACCCGTGTGGATTACAACGCCAAGTGCGCCGATCTCAGCACCTCGCTGCAGTGAGTATCTAGTTGAGGCAAGAGAATTTAAGTAAGTTGCCTCAGTTGGTGAACCTAAGTTAATCAAGAAAGGAGCGTGAACATAAGTTTCGATATCTAATTCGGCTGCCTTGATCTTGAATGCTTCATCAAGTTCGGGTTTTGCCTCTGGCATCGCCCATGTTCGTGGACTTGATGCAAATACTTGAATTGCTTCTGCGCCAATTGTTTCGGCGTATGCGATTGATCGCTTAGCCATTCCGCCAGTAGTAGGGGTGTGGGCACCGATGCGGGGCTTCTTAATTGGCGTAGGCATTGGGTCACCCTACGGTAATCGTCACCAAACTTCCACGTAAAACCTTGGTGTTAACCGCTGGAGAAACTTTTTTAACAACCTTCTTCTTTGCATTTCCGATCGTTACAACCTTCACCTTTAAACCGAGGGATTCAAGCATTGCTTTACCTGCGGCTGCTTCCATGGTGATGACTGTTTTTGGAATAAATGTATAACGAGGACCTTTAGAAATGAGAATAGAAACCTTGGCACCCTTATTTGCAGTTGTTCCACCTGCTGGATTTTGGGAAACAACAGCAAGCTCTGGAGTTGTTTCACTGAATACATATCCAGGTTCTACATCGAATCCAGCTTCCGTTAACTCATTTAACGCTTGTTCTCCACTCTTGCCAATGTACGAAGCAAGTGCTACTTGTTCAATTCCCTTTGAAACAATCAAGTTGACCTTTGAATTTCGCTTTACTGAGGAACCAGACTGTGGCGTTGATGAGATCACAAATCCCTTTGGAATATCGGAGTTGAAAACTTCACTTACTGTTCCAACTATCAGGGTGTATTTGCTGATTGCAACTTGTGCAGCCTCTGGTGTCAATCCTGCTATTAATGGGATTGTGTAACGCTCCGGACCCTTAGAAATAATCAATTTGACGCTGCCGCCAGCATCTACTTTTCCACCACCTGGTGGCACCGACTCAATAATTTTGCCCTTTTCAATTTCTTCATCAAATCTATTTTCTAGAATCACCGCGGTTAACCCCAGTGGAGTGAAGGATGCAACCGCTTCGTTGTAGCTGCCGCCAACAGTTGATGGAACTACTACTCGTGAACCTGGTCCAACTAAGGTCCACCAACCACCAACACCTACTGCAATTGCCAGAATCAAAGCAACTTTACGGTTTCTGCGTACTCGCTTGCTTGCGCGTTTCTTTTTTTCTTCTTGCTTTCTAATTTCGCGCGTGTTTTCTTTAACCTCAACTGTTGCTTCCTTAATCGGCTCTTCCTTTACCTTCTTGCGAGTTTTTTCTCGAATAGGTTCAACCGGAAGATCTAAACCTAGGTCCAATTGATTTTTCTTGGGATCAAGTTCAATTTGAATCTGCTGCAAGCGTTCCAGAAATTCACCTGCCGTCCGAGGACGATCATCGGGATTCTTGGCGGTTGCACTTGCTATCAGATCATCTAATCCCTGAGGGATTTCTTTGCGCTTGTTGCGAAGGTGCGGGATCTCTTCATTGACGTGCATGTAAGCGATTTGGATCGGTGAATCACCACTAAATGGTTTTTCACCGGTAAACATTTCATAGGCAACGATTCCTGCGGCATAAACATCACTGCGCGAATCTGCAATACCCCGTTGAACTTGTTCGGGGGATAGGTAAGAAACACTCCCTAAAATCACACTGGATTCGGCGGTCATGGTGGTACCGATTATTTCGCCACGAGCTAAGCCAAAATCTGCAATCTTGATTCGCCCATCTTTAGAGATCAAGATATTTTCAGGCTTTATATCTCTGTGTACGATGCCAATGTCATGTGCGGCGGCTAGTGCTGACAAGATGGGCGTTAAATAGTTGATCGCATCTTTAACTTCAAAGCGACCACGTTCATTTAAATACTCACGAAGAGTGTGGCCTTCAATAAACTCCATGACTAAGAACACCGCAGGAATACCGCTTTGATTCCAACCTTGATCTTGCACAGCAACAATATTTGGGTGGGTAAGGGCCGCAGCAGCTTTGGCTTCACGAATGAAGCGCGAGACAAATGCCTCATCTTGAGCCAAGTGCGCGTGCATTATCTTTACAGCAACTTTGCGATCAAGCCGGGTATCTAGTGCTTCGTAAATCGTTGCCATTCCGCCATTCGCAACCTGACGCAGCAGTTGGTAGCGCCCATCAATGAGCTCACCGGTCAGATCGGACATGTGCAGATTTTATTGAGTGCACCAGTTGCAGGTGCCGAGGGCGCGCCCAAAATAGTTATGAAGTGAGTTTAAACTCGCAATTTTCACGAGTTTCATCCCTAGTAAAGTGTTTTTCTTGATCAACTTGCCATTGACGCATTTGATGCTCGATATGGGCACCATCGCGATCTAACACACGCTGTAAGCCGATTTCAGGTTCGATATCTAGCCAATAGGTTGTCGCTCCAGTTTCGCGCACTATTTGTTGTGCCGCTCCAACTCCTTCGATGATCAGATGTTCGGTGGGGGTAACTTTTTCTTCGCGATCAAATTGCATGGTGTGCCAATTAAAAATCTTAATTGCAAACTCTCTACCGGCAAGATGGGCTGTAGAGATACGATCCAATATTTCTGACAGTGGGTTGCTTAGAGCGTTTTCCCAGCCGTTATACAAATCATCCATATGAATGACTTTTACTGTGCCTTTGACGGATAAATCCGCTTCTAGCTTTGCTGCAAAAGTAGTTTTACCAGCACCTGCAGGGCCATCAATTGCGTAGAGAGCCATGCCAACGCTTCAATCCGATTAACGCAACAACGGTAAACATTGCGTACAAGACAGCTGTAAACCAGTAACCAAGCATCGCGTACTGAACTGTTCCAGCTAGATCAACGATGAGCCACACAACCCATGCTTCCCACTTTTGGTAGACCATCAAGATTTGTGCAACAAGACTGCCAATCAATAAAAATGCATCTGACCAAGTAGCCGCAGCCCCAATGCTCGATAAAAGTGGTGATAGCGCTGCAACACTGATGACTGTTCCGATTGCAATGTAGCGACGATTGCGCGCTGTAATTGATCCGGGAAGCGCGCCTGTTGGTGCCCAGTCTTTCCAACCGTAAACTGCGGCTGCGATAAAAACCAACTGCAATGCCGCGCTTGCAAAGAGATCTACTTGATAAAAGAAAACTCCATAAAGCGCGCTACTAAGAGCCCACCAAGGCCAGGTAATTCTTTTACCTGTTGTACCGAGCCATACTCCAACAAAGGATGTAATGGCAGCGATGAATTCAAGAATTGAGACTTCGTAGCCCCAGGCGGTAAATAAAGTGGATGACATGATTTTCCTTTCCGCATCCGCATTACCGGATGGGTCAATCGGTCGGTCTGAATTTCAGACCCTCTCAGCCTTTACGGCTCCCGTGGTTAATACTCTAGCGTGAAATCAACTGGCGCTTGATGAATGCAGCACCTGCAACACGAATACGTCGTGCCGTAGATGTCTTTGCTCGTTGATTAAAAATGTCATAACCAATCTTTTCTACTTCATCGACAATGCCGCAATACAAAGTGCTAGCAGCTTCTATGCACGGACGACTTGTTGCTTCTAGCATTGCAATACCTGGAGCTGCTTCTGCTTGTAATTGCCGAACCCGTGCGATTTGAAACTTGAGTGCTTCAGTGATCTCACGAGTTAAAACACGTTCTTCTAGCATTTCACGGCTAACACCAAACTGGGCCAGCTCTTTTATTGGTAGGTACACACGACCACGATCTAAATCTTCATCAACATCTCGGATGAAGTTAGCTAATTGAAAAGCGATTCCTAACTTCTTTGCCGCATCAAAGGCATCGGCATGCAAGGGCCCAAGAATTGGGACCATTTCCAGACCAATAACGGCTGCCGATCCGTAGACATATTCCAACAGATCCTCGTAGGTTTCATATTCCTGAACAGTCAAATCCATAGTCATGGAATGCAGAAAAGCCTCAAAATGTTCATGTGGGATATCAAAGCGTTTAACAGTGTCTATCAGTGCACGACCCACATGATCTTCGCTGCTACCTTTTTTAAGGTCCGCTAAAACACCATTACCCCAATTGCTTAAGGCTTCCGACTTTTCTTCAATACTTAATTCAGAAGCCAAATCATCAACGATCTCATCTGCATAACGGGCAAAACCGTATAAAGCATGCACAAAGGGGCGCTTAGCTTTTGGCAGTAACAATGTTGCCAAGTAGTAGGTCTTTCCGTGTAATGCATTTAACCGCTTGCACTCTTCGTAGGATGCGCGAAGATCGGCATCTGTTATTCCTGCAGCAGTTAACTCATCCACTTATTTAACCGGACCCACGATGCGCTCTGCAGCAAGGCGACCTGAAATCAAAACCATCGGAACTCCAACACCTGGCTGTGTTCCAGATCCAGCGAAAACTACATTTTCAATTCCTGCTGCCATATTGCGTGGCCTAAAGGGACCGGTTTGGAAGAAGGTATGTGCACTAGCAAAAGGTGCACCCTCCTCCATTCCTTGATTTTTCCAATCAAGTGGAGTTGTTATAACTTCAGTTTCAATTGCATCACCAAAGCCGGTGTAACCACGCTGTTCAAGGGTTTCAACCATGTGATCACGATATGGCATCACTTGCTTGGTCCAGTCAATATCTGCAGTTAGGTTCGGGGTGGGAAATAGAACGTAGTAAGAAGTCTTTCCTGCTGGAGCCAACGATGGATCATCAAGAGAAGGAATTGTTACGAGCACACTTGGATCACTCATCAACTGCTTCTTCTTAATAAGTTCATCAAAAACACCATCCCATGATTCACCAAAGTGAATGTTGTGATGAGCCGCAAAGTCATATTTCTTCGAAGATCCCACCAACATCGTGACGCAAGAAGGGGAGTAGTTGAGGCGTTTTACTGACAATGGGGTTTTGCCCAGCAGATCACGCCAAGCAACAGGCAAATCAGGGTTCAAAATCACTGCATCACATTCAATGCGCTGGCCATCTTCTGTAATTACAGCTTTTGCTCGACCATTTTGTACATCAATTTTTGAAACTGTTGTGCTGTACTTGAATTCAACACCGTGCTTTTGTGCAGCAGCTGCCATTGCACGCGGTACCGCATGCATTCCACCCTTAGGAAAAAACACACCGTTAACAGAGTCCATGTATGCGATAACTGCATAAATTGCAAGCGCTTGTTGTGGGCTAACGCCTGCATACATAGCCTGGAATGAGTACACCTTTTGTAAACGTGGATCCTTCATAAACTGGTTTACTTTTGGAGAAAGTCTGCGGAATCCACCAAGTGCGATCAAGCGCGCAAGATTTGGTGTTAAAAGATTAAAGGGCGAATCAATATTGCGATCAATAAAGTCGTTCATTTCATACTTATACAATTTCGTCACAAACTCTACATATCGCGCATAACCAGCAGCTTCTTCTGGGCTGATCTTGTCTGCAATTTCTGCTTCCATCTGTGCAGTGTTTGCATGCACATCTAGTTGTGTTCCATCTGCATAAAAGGCTCGGTACAAAGGAGAAACGGGCATGAGCTCAACCCAATCCTTCATTTCTTCGCCCACGCAGCTAAAGGCATCCTGAATCAAAGATGGCATTGTTAAAACAGAGGGACCTGTATCAAAAGAGTATCCATCTTTTTGCAACAACCCACTTCGACCACCTGGCACTGATTCTCGTTCGATGACCGTTACTTTGCGACCGGCACCTGCTAATCGGAGCGCCGCACTGAGACCCGCATATCCTGCGCCAACAATGACAACATGATCGGTTGGACCTTTAACACGTGCGGGCATTATGAACTCCTCTTAGTTGCAATATTTGCAAGCTCAACGAGCATTGCATTTCCATCCTCTGTAAAGACAGCAGATTGCGCTGCTGTTAATGCTTGATCCGTTAAGCGTTCAATTGTTGCTTCAAGCTCTGCTCGAGCACCGGTGGATTCGATGATCTCTCTTAATACTGCGACACCATGTGCATCTAAATCAGGCTTTCCAAAGTGCTTGCGAGCAAGCTCTCGCTGCGCCTCTGATTGGCGATCATTGGTCATGGCGATTAAAACAGTTCGTTTACCTTCACGCAGATCATCACCGGCAGGTTTTCCTGTAACTGATGGATCACCAAAGACTCCGAGCAGATCATCACGTAACTGAAAAGCCTCACCTAAAGGAAGTCCATAAGCAGAAAGTGCAGCAAAAATCTCAGGAGAAGCCGCTGTTGTCATCGCTGCACCTAAATGCAATGGGCGTTCAATTGTGTACTTGCCTGATTTGTACCGAGCAATCTTCATAGACCGATCAACACTTGTTGTTTTTTGAGTTTGCTCATGAATATCTAAAAACTGTCCGGCCATTAATTCAACACGCATCTCGTTGTAAAATGGTGCTACACGTGAAAATTGTTCATTTGTTAACCCTGCACTGTTCAACATCTGATCTGACCAAACAAGAGCTAAGTCACCCAGCAACACCGCCGCAGACAATCCATAGTGCGGTGCAAAGCCATCAAGTTCTTCTTGTACATGTATAGATTCAAAGTGTCGATGAATCGAAGGCTTTCCGCGACGAGTGTCTGAACCATCCATCAAGTCATCATGAATCAGAGCACACGCTTGTAAAAGTTCTAACGCTGCCATTGCACGGACAACTGGTTTTTCCAGAGATCCACCAGCTGCTGCAAAGCCGGCATATGCAAAAAGAGGGCGAAGGCGTTTTCCGCTGTCTAACAAGAATGATGTCAATACATCGGATACAGGGGATAGCTCTGTAGAAATGGAATTCAGATATGCCGCTTCTCGATTGAGGAAGATGCCTAGCTCTTCTTGAACGGCGCTACGAACACTCGTTAACGCTGCTTTTGGCTCTGAACTCACTCGGTAACGGTACCCTCACCCAGTGGTAGTTCGCACTTCGTATTCATTCGAGTTCTTCCCTCCAAAGGATGTTGAGGGCGAAGAACGGTTGTGGGCTGCCATCGATGGCCTTAAATCCATAACCCCTGACTTCGTTTCAGTGACTTATGGCGCTGGTGGATCTACGCGTAATCGTTCCATTCGGATTGCTCAAGAAATTACACAGCGCACGGGGATTTCAACGGTTGCTCACTTAACCTGTGTTGGCTCCACACGTGATGAATTGATAGCAATTTTGCACAGCTATAAAGAAGCAGGCATCACCAGTATTTTGGCACTTCGCGGAGATCCAACTGGAGGACCAAGTGCACCTTGGACACCTACACCTGGTGGTCTCAATCATGCAGATGAGCTAGTTCAATTAGCCAATGAGTTTGGCGGATTCACAATTGGTGTTGCGGCTTTTCCAGACGGACATCCAGCATCTAACGGAGATTTTGATAAGGATGTCGATGTCCTAATTCGTAAGGAGCAATTAGGTGCCACATTTGCAACCACACAATTTTTCTTTGAAGCAGATCGATATATCCAGCTAGTCGAAAAGTTGAATGTACGCGGTTCAAAGTTGGCAATTATTCCAGGAATATTGCCTGTGACGAACGTAAAATTGTTGCATCGAATGGCAGAACTAGGTGGGACTCCTATACCAACATATATCGCAGAAGCATTTGCGAAAGTTGAAAATGATCCTGCTGCCGTGCGTGCGCTAGGTGTCGAGATAGCAACATCACTATGCCAACAGCTATTGGTAGCAGGGGCACCAGGATTACACTTTTACACGATGAATAGTTCAACTGCTACTCAAGAAATTTATGGAAACCTAAATGCTTAGTAAAGATGAATTTAAGGCGAAGTGGAGTTCTCTGCATAGCGATGCCGAAACAAAAGGGATTGTTGGTGCTTGGTTACACATCTCTTACCGATTTGGCTTGATTTGCACCTTGCTACGGATTTCCCCTAATGCACTTACCCTGTTTGGATTACTAGGTGCAGTGGCAACTGCGTTAACTGCCCAAACCCCTTGGGCAATTTTCTTTTTAGTCTTTTCTTTGTTTTGCGATGGCATTGATGGCAGTGTTGCTATTTTCCAGCACCGCGAAAGCCAGTTCGGAGCAACCCTTGATTCAGTGGTGGATCGCATCAGCGAAGCGTTGTGGTTCTATGCGCTGTATGCAATAGGCGTGCCAGCGTGGATCCCAATTACCCTGTGGTGCGTTGCAGCATTTCAGGAGTATGCGCGAGCAAAGCTATTTTCTCTTGGTGTTAGCGATATCGGTGTTGTTACACCGGCCGAACGTCCAGTGCGGGCAAGTTTCTTATTTGTTGTTTTAATTATTAATCAATTGTCATTGCCGGGTGCAACACAGCTTTCGATCGCATTCTTACTATTGCAAATTTATAGCTTTGTCAGTGTCGTGCGTTTTTCTCGTAGCCAATTGCTTCCGTAACTAAATCACCACTAATACCAACAAGAGGTAGTCCACCACCTGGATGTGCCGATCCGCCAACTAAGTACAAACCTTTAATTGGTGAACGATTTTTAGCTCTCATAAATGCAGCGCGCGCTCCGTTGCTGGATGTCCCATAAATCGCCCCACCCGGTGCGCTAACGGCTGCTTCTAAATCCGCTGGAGTTCTAATTGTTAGAGACTCCAAACGATCACGCACCGAAATTCCTCGCGCTTCTATTTGATCGATAATACTGTTGGCGTACTTGCTAGCAAACTCTGCATTACTCCAATCAAACGAACCATGAGTTGGCGCGTTAACAAGTACAAACCAACCCTCAAGGTTTTCATCTTTACTCATCAATTCATCCTGTGGAGCACAAATATAGATCGTTGGTTTTTCTACAGGTATTCCATCTTTAAAGATTGCATCAAATTCGGCGTCATAGTTCTCAGGAAACAGAATTGTGTGGTGGTTAAGAACATGTGCTGGGTCTTTGCGCATTCCTAGTAGTAGCGAGAAGCCAGCAACTGATACGTCAGCATCAGCAATATTCTTTCGCGCCTTCTTCAACGTTCGCTTATGCCCAGTAATTAGTTTGTTATAAACAAGGGAGGCATCAGCATTTGCAATAACTGCATTTGCTGCAACGATCGTTCCATCAGCTAAAACAACTCCCGTGGCTTTATTGCCAACTGTTTGAATGCTGGCGACGGGGGAGTTCAGGTGAAAAGTGACACCAACATCTACTGCTCGCTGGTGCACCGTGGTTGTTAGCTGTCCAAGACCACCCTTTACATGCCAAGCACCGAAGCTCTCTTCCACAAATGCAATTGTCGAAAGAACTGCAGGGGCTTTGCGAGGATCTGATCCGCTATATGTGGCGTATCGATCCATGATGAAACGAAGTCGCTGGTCTTTCAGGATTTCATCTGCGTGCTGACGCAAGGTTTTCCACGGTGCAATGACCTTCATGTCACGTATAAAGCTGATTCGCTTTACTAATGAGAATGGAGATTTCAGTTCGGATTCGACAAAGGGCACCCGGCTTACATCCCACATACGTTCGGCTCGCTTCATAATGCGATCCCACTGAGAAGCACTGTCTGCTCCAAAACTTGCTGTAATCGCATCCAAGGTTTCTTTGCGCGAAAGATTAGAAAATTTCACATTGCTGCCATCTGCAAAACGATAATCAAAAGATGGGTTAACAGATTCAATGGGACAGACAAGCCCCATAGGTTTTCCAGTGCGTTGGAAGAAGTCTCTGTAGACAGCAGGCAGCGTCAGCAGGGATGGCCCAGTATCAAATGCAACTTTGCCAATCCATTCGGTGCGACACTTTCCACCGACTTGATCTGACGCTTCATAGACAACTACTTCATGTCCACCGCGTGATAACCGTGCAGCAGCGGTCATGCCGCCCATCCCCGCACCTATCACAACGATTTTCATACTGCGCGACCCTTCCATTGAACTGTTCCGCGCATTAAGTATGAATAAACAATGAGGTAAATCAGTGCAGCGATAGATATTGGATGCAACACACTATCCAGTACGCGACCTTGACTCTTTATCGCACTCAGCACGCGAGTTCCAACAATCGCTGCAAAACCGAGCCAACCATAAGGATTTCCTAGCAGGCCAAGAATCAATGGTGCGATGCTAGTTACAAATAGAAAGGCAATGACAAATACAGTGCCAACAATGGAACCAAAGGCTTTGTTCAAAGATTTTCCATATCCGGCTTCGATCTCGCTCCAGGATGCATACATACGAGTTTCGGCAATGTCAGAGCCATTAAGAACTGTTCCTGATGATCCATTCTGCATCAGCGCACGCGCTAGGAAAACATCATCAATGACGGAATGCTTCACAGCTACATAGCCACCAATGGATTTCAACGCAGAACGGCGAACCACAAAAAATTGTCCATTGGCAACAGCCATAGATTTTTGGCGAGAATTTTCGGCATAGCGAAGAGGAACAGTTGTTAGCCACGACCATTGCAGCAATGGCTGAATTAACCGTTCACCAATACTCACGGCAATCTGTCGTGGATATGGTGAAACAAAATCTAGGCGAGCACCACGCATAGTGGATACAGCTTTGCTAATTGCATCGTTGCTTAAGCGCACATCGGCATCAATGGATACGAGTACTTCTTCCCTCGATGCCTCAAATAGTTGCTGCAACGCCCATGTTTTGCCGATCCATCCATCAGCCAGGGGAGCGCCCTTGATTACAGTGAAACGTGAATCCTCGACTGTGAACTTCTGCAGTAACTCGTACGTTGCATCCTCTGAATTGTCATCGAGCAAGTAGAAATGCATATTCCCATTTTGTGCTGCAAGTGTGGCAACGACGCCTTCTACATTTTCTGCTTCATTACGCATAGGAACCACCACACCAATTGATTCTTGAAACTCTGAGGCGTGTTTAGGTGTGCGTATTTGAAAGAAGTTAACCGCGGCAATGGTCAGCAGAATTAGTGGCAGCAGGAAGTAGAGAATCATGAAAGAGTTACGGTCTTCCGACCCAACGGTTAAAGAAGTATGGAACCAGTAAGGCTCCCAATAATAACCCTGAAAAAACTGCAATGCCTGGACGGCTAAAGAAGAATAGATTTCCTACAACACCTGAAAACCATGTCCAGAACAACAAAAGATCCGCAGTGATTAACGATCCGCCATTCTTACGTCGATCACGAGGGGTTAAAAAGTGCAGAAGAGTCATCAAGAGCATTCCAGATAGCAACCAACCGAATGCATTAGACAACGGAATTTCAGGTTGAAATGGAATGTGTGAACCTGTAACTACCCAGGTCCAGCGACCGGCAGAAACCATTAGTGGATCTAAGAACAAATCCCAGGCCATCATTAATAGTGCGCCATATAAAAAGACCCATGACTTACCAATGCGACGAGCCGCAACTAAACACGGATGAGCAATCATTACCCAAGCAAAGGGGACAACTAGTGGAACAGAAAAAATCTTTGGACCCAAGGTATCCGAGTAGGTGTATTCACCAAATGGCCAACTTGTTGAAACGCCAAGTTGTTCGATCAAGTAACCAAAGATCAGAGTGATACCCAACATGCTCCAGCCGTAACGCGCGCCATATGCAGCGATTCCATGTAAAAACATCGCTAATGCAGCGGTGTAAACAGAGGCAATAGTTATAACGCCAAGTAATCCACCATCAACTAATGGATAAAGGATCTGCATAAAAACTGTCGCGCCAAGAGCAATACCCATGACCTTAATCAGCAGGGGAGATGCACCACCGCGTGCTCTGCGTCGTGGGGTGTAATGGCGGATAGACATAGGTGCAAGTCTGCCCTATTTGGTTTATAAGCAGTAGTTAGGCAATTGTGCCGCGCATATCCTTGACGGCAAAGCGCGCAAATAGCTCTTCTGAGTACCAGTTATAGGTTGCAGTATCAGCAATCGCCTTTTGATGAGCAGCACCTTTATATGCAAAGTTCTTAATTGCAGCAGATGATTCCCACAGTGAAAAAGTGCCCTGTAATCCAATAGGTGCTTCACCAATACCGATAGCAGCAAGTAATCCTGGTGCTGACTTAAGCGAAATTGTTACCGGAGGAACCGAACTCCAGAATCTAAAGTTTTGATGCCACTTAATACGGGCTCGGGTAATGGCTACAACTGGTCCATCCCATTCTTTAACTGTTGGTTCAAATGGCTCATACCCAGCCCATTTGCCATGAGATGAAATTGGTTCAAGCACAGCACGGAATTCATCGACACAATTCTTGCGCCACTGTTTAATCACAAAAGATTGGTCGAAAGCATCTATGTCATGGACTTGTGCGACCAACCCCCAGCGGAATGCATTGGCATCTGCAGGAGTGAAAGTTTCTCCTTTGCCAGTACCCAATGATTTGAAGAATCCAACATTTGCAGAACGTCTTAATGCAAAACGATCAAGAGCCATTGCAAGAATTGCGAAAGGAACAGCGGCAGGTTTGATCCGCCAAAAATAAGCAACAATCACTAGTCGCCAACAATCATTGGTTGCGCACCAGTGCATTGAATCAATTCGACATAGGTTGTTGGATACACCGCATGAGGATGTCCAGCAGCAGCCCAAACAACCTCGTAATCGTTGAGCGCTTGATCAATAAGGATGATTTCTGGCTTTGAAATCCACCCCAATGGGCTCACGCCACCAATAGAAAATCCAGATTTCTCTTTTACAAAATCAGCATCAACCCGACCGAGTTTTTCAACACCTAGGTTCTTGGCAACTAAATCGATATCTACTCGGTGACGTCCGCTTGTAATAATTAAAAGCGGTGAATCATCTGGAAGTTTAAAAATTAGAGATGATGCAATCTGTCCGACTTCAATACCAAGGCCAGTTGCTGCCTCTTGTGCGGTGCGCGCACTGTCTGACAGAACATGGACTTCACCTTCAAGGCCGTATTCGTGCAGGGCAGCAAGCACCCGCTTAACAGCTGCTTTTTCTTTTACGCCTTCCATGCACCTAGATTATCGAGTAATTGAAGTACCCTCATCTCTATATGACAACCGATTTGTATGCGCTGGGAATAAGAGCTCGCAATGCCGTGCGGGGGTGTTTTTTCTTTTTGGGTTTCTTGGGTCTTGCTTGGATCCCACGAATTCCTGAGATTAAGGATTCGCTGGGACTAAGTGATGGTCAGTTCGGTCTTGTCTTGCTTGCGAGCACTGTTGGTGCCATCCCAGGAGCTCAGATTGCAGGACGGGTCGTGCACACATACTCATCAAAATTGGTTGTTCAAATTTCAGGAGTCTTCTTACCAGTAGGTGTTTTTGTAGTTGGTCTTGCAAACAATGTTGAAACTCTTGTACTTGGTTTATTCATCACCGGTTTTAATGTCGCCTTTATGGACATTGCGATTAATGGCCAAGCAGTTGAAATTGAAAAACTTACAAAAGGGCGCTGGATGTCTAGCTTTCATGGATTGTGGAGTATCGGTGCATTTGCAGCGACCTTGTTAGGTGGCCTTGTAGCCAACTTTGTAACTCCGCGAGAAAACTTGATTGCTATTGCAATCTTTGGCTTGCTCGTCTATCAATTTATTGCTCATTATTTATTACCCGCAGAACATGATGGACATTTGGGTGAACCCGGCGAAGGTGATGCAGGCAAAGTAGCTTTGTTTGGGAAAGAGTCATTGGTTCTGTGGGCACTTGGTATCGGATTGATGTGTTCGTTGATTCCAGAAGGCGGTGCCTACGAATGGAGTGGAATCCTTTTGCAGGACCACATGGGAATCGGCAAAGGCTTGAACGCAGCAGCAGCAACTACATTTTCCTTAGCCATGATTGTAAGTCGCTTGTTGGGCGATCGTGCCTTTGAAAAGTGGGGCCACGTGAACACCGTTAAGTACGGCGGATATTTTGGTGGCGGGTTGTGGGGAGTTGGCATGCTTATTGGCATTCCATTATCCGAATCTCACCAGACATTAGGTTTGATAGTTGTTTGTGCTGGTTTTGCAGCAGCCGGTCTTGGAATGGGGCCATTTTTTCCAGCCTTTAATTTAGCGGCAGCATCTATTCCAGGAATTGCACCATCAGTTGGTTTGGCTCGCATTGGATTAATTGCAATTGCTGCCTACTTTGGTGGACCAACACTGATTGGGTTGATTGCCGAAGTCACTTCGCTACCGGTTGCATTTGCCTTTCCGGTTCTGTTGTATCTAGTTGTTGGACTTCAATCAAAGTACATCAAGGTGCGAGCGCTTAAGCAATAACCCAAGTCTGCAGCAATGTAAAGATTGCAATCGCGTAAAGAAGAATTGCAAAACCCTTTTTCAGCCAAGCAGGATCTACTTGCCCACTTTTAATTGAAGCCAGTCGAGCAACGGTTACAGCTGCGACAGCCATAACTAGCGGAACCTTCCAATTAACATCATCCCAGCTTTGATAGTGCCCAAAGAAAGCGGTAATCGAGTTAATTGCGATAATAGCAAGTGAGGTTCCTGCAGCTTTTCCTTGCGGAACTTTAAAGAACAAGACCAAGATTGGGATTGCAAGAAATCCTCCGCCGATACCAAACAATCCTGTGATCATTCCAATTACTAAAGAGATCAAAACTAGCCATAAGAGCGGAACTCTCTTTTCTGTTCCGGCAATTGGTTTAATAAGCATGGAAGTTCCGGCAATAACTAACACAAGAGCTAAACCTGTTGTAAGAACTGAATTACTTAAGTGGTAGGCCAGGATTGAAAAAGCAATATTTGTGGTTAAGCCAAGCCCCCAAATTATTGAGGCTTCTCTGAATAGAACCTCTTTACTTTTTATCTTTGGTAAAAGCCCTGAGATTGCAGCGGTTAAGACCACTGCCAAGGCCGCGGTAGTTGCAGTCTGTGGTGTGAAATCAAAGAGGTACAAAAGAATGGGAACTGTGAGCATCGCCCCGCCCGCCCCGATGAAGCCAAGAACTGCCCCGATGAAACCACCTGCAATTAATCCACCGATGATCTCCATGGGGTAATTGTGGGGCACGCAGGCTCCTTGGGTCCCTAGGCTCAACACGCGCTCATCACGGTTCTGGGGCTTGCTATTTGTCGGTGGCAAGGGCTATTTTTCGAACATCTGTTCGAATATCCACAGCCTTGAAAGGTAGCCTCACAAATGTCAGCCAGCCAGGTTAACTCCGCCCTTGATGTCACTATCGATGGGGCAACAACGCCTGTTGAGTTCACCTATAAAGGAAAACGTTTTCGCATTCATGCGGTCTTATCTAGATGGTGTGAAGCAGGTGGCTGGTGGAATCGCATTAGCGATGGCAAGTATCGCCCCGATGATCAGGCACGTGCTGTGTGGCGGGTAGAGGCGGCACCCATTGGGGCGCTAACAACCTTCGAACTAGAACGTGATGAAGTAACAGGTCAGTGGATTATTCGTAACGTATGAGTTTTATCCACCTCAATGTTGCCAGTGGCTATTCATTGAAATACGGAACAACCCAACCCAGCGATTTAGTACAACGTGCTGCGCAGTTTGAAATGCCAGCGCTAGCGCTAACAGATCGTGATGGGTTAGCTGGTGCTATCCGTTTTACGCAAAGCTGTGTTGATTACGGGATCGCACCGATCATCGGAGTCAACTGTGCCATTGACCTGGGTAATGCAAAAGGTCGCATCACATTGTTGGCACATAGCGATGGGGGATGGCGCTCGCTCTGCAGATTAATGACATCGCTGACAATGACAAGTGATACCCGCGTTCCGGTTTTAAGCTTAGATTTTTTGCAACAGTTCAGTCAATACAGCACCAATGTCTATGCGATGCACGGCCCTGAATCACCCATTAGTAGCGCAATACAAAACCACCGCTTTGATCAAGCGTTAGCTATCTTTAATCAAACTCGGGACCTATTTGCTAACAATGCAATTGAATGTGTTTCACATTTGGTAGCAGGGGGTGGTCCGCGCTCTACCGAGCATGCAGCCCGTTCCTTAATCTTTGCGCGCGATAATGATTTAGATGCTGTAATCACCAACGCTGCGCGCATGAAGGATCGTACCGATGGCCCGGTGGCAGATGTCTTAGATTGTGTGCGCCAGTTAGTTCCGTTGCATGATCGTCATATCGAACGTAGCAACGCCGAAGGCTTTTTAAAATCTAGCGATGAAATGATTTCATTAGCAGCCGAAATCGCACGAGCTGCAGGAGAGCGAACACCACGTGCGTTATTAAAGACAACTCGCGAATGGGCAGAGCGCTCTTTGTTATCGCCCCAGCGAGATATCGGATTAGGTGCAGCCCACCTGCCAGAACCCCATGTAGTAGGCGTCAATACCGCTCAAGAAATGCGCACATTGCTACGTGCCAGAAGCGAGGCTGGCATTAACTGGCGATACACCAGCAGCGATCAAATCAGCAAAGCTCGCGCACGTTTAGATGACGAATTAGCAACCGTTGCAACACTTGGATTTGAATCATATTTTTTAACTGTTGCAGATATTGCAGATATGGCCCGCAATGCTGGTATTCGAGTTGCAGCACGTGGCAGCGGTGCAGGCTCCCTTATTTGTCATCTGCTTGGTATTTCAGGTGTTGAGCCCATGCAACATGGTTTGTTAATGGAACGCTTTTGTTCACCGCTGCGCCGGGCCCTACCTGATATTGATATCGATGTTGAATCTGCGCGCAGATTAGAAATCTATGACATGGTCTTTAAACGATATGGCGATAGCAATTGGGCTTCACCTACTAATCAATCACGATGCGCAGTTGTTTCTATGGTCGATACATACCGTGGGCGCCATGCAATCAGAGATGCCGGTGCAGCACTTGGTCTGCCAGGCATGGAGATAGATATGTTGGCAAAATCAATGCCACATGTGCGTGCTCGCAATATTGCAAAGACTCTTGAATCACTCCCCGAACTTCGTCGTCTCAATACATCTGCCCCATTAATGGCTGCAACAATTGAAATGGCACAACGCCTAGATGGTTTGCCGCGGCACCTTGCAATGCATCCTTGTGCAATTGTTTTGTCAGATGGTGGCTTTTTAGATCGCGCGCCGTTGATGGCAAGTGCCGGGGGATATCCCATGGTGGCCTTTGATAAAGATGATGTAGAAGCAGTTGGATTGTTAAAGCTAGATGTGCTGGGTGTTCGTATGCAATCAACCATTGCCTATTCAGTGCGAGAAATTGAACGGGTCCATGAAGAGAAAATCGATATCGATACGGTGCCACTAGATGACGCCGCGACATACGAATTAATTCAATCCACCAAGACGCTTGGAATCTTTCAGATTGAAAGCCCTGGACAGCGCGAACTAGTAGGAAAGCTTGCTCCTAAAAACTTCACCGATTTAATTATTGATATTTCCTTGTTTAGGCCGGGGCCAGTTAAAAGCGACATGATCACGCCATTTTTAAAGGCACGTCATGGGTGGAGCACGGCACAGATAATTCACCCTGATTTGTACGAGATTTTGGCCCATACCGAAGGCGTTGTTGTCTTCCACGAACAAGTTATTCAGATCATTGCAACGATGACCGGGGTTTCTTTGGCAACAGCTGATGAAAAACGCAGATCGTTGGGGGACAGGGTTGGTCAACAAGAAGTCTGCGATTGGTTCTTTCCTGCTGCAATCGCCAAGGGCTATGAACTACCAATCATCAACGAAATCTGGGATGTGCTGCGCGCCTTTGCATCCTTTGGTTTTTGCAAAGCACACGCTGCAGCTTTTGCCTTACCTACATATCAATCCGCTTGGCTTAAAACACATTACCCGGCAGCATTTTTTGCTGGGGTATTAACCCATGACCCTGGCATGTACCCCAAACGATTAATTGTCGATGAGGTCAGACAAATGGGAATCACTATTGCGCCCCTTGATATCAACGCATCTGATTCCGTGTACAGGGTCGAAGATCACGGTAATGCAATTCGAATCGCACTAACAACTATTAGTGGCATTAGCGAGGCCGAAGTGCAATCAATTATCGCTGGCCGTCCCTACATTGACTTAAATGATTTTGTTCGCAGATCAGGGTCCAGCACACCAATTATCGAAAGCATGATTCTTACAGGTGCATTTGATGTACTGCACACAGGTGTCAATCGCAGGGATCTATTGCTGCATTTTTCAGATCTACAAAAATCTCCAGGTATGGCCGTATCTGGTGCGCAGCTGAACCTAGGCTTCGAACCACCTGCACTAATTAGCAGTGGTCTGCCGGCAATGAGTGCAGCTGAAAGTGTGAAGTACGAAGTCGATCGACTGGGTATCGATATGTCTCGTCACATGATTGAATTTTACGGAGAGTTCCTTAATGCAATCGGTGCCGTGCGATCTAGTGATTTGTTAAAGCAACGATCACAGTCATCAGTGCTTGTTGCAGGTATCAAGGTTGCGATGCAGACACCGCCGGTGCGATCGGGCAAACGTGTCATCTTCTTAACGCTAGATGATGGATATGGGCTCAGTGATTCCACATTTTTTACTGATGTTCAGAGCGAATACGCCAATGTTTTGTATTCCACATCCCTGTTACTTGTTCGGGGTGTAACCCGCAGAACTGGGGCCAGGGGAATATCGATAAGAGCCACCGGGGCGTGGGATTTACGTGCTGCTTACGAAAGTTGGAGCACCAAACAAAGTACGCTCGCAATATGACGACAGATGACAAGCCAACCCAGGCAACGATTCTTCATGTCGATATGGATGCATTTTTCGCATCGGTGGCCGAAAAAGATAACCCTGCGCTAAAAGGTAAGGCTGTTGTTATCGGAATGGGTACACGTGGAGTTGTCTCTGCTGCCAATTATGAAGCGCGCAAGTTCGGAATCCACTCTGCCATGCCTGTAGGGCAAGCTAGACGGTTAGCACCACATGCAATCTTTTTACCGGTTGATATGGCTCGCTACCAAGAGGTCTCTGGTCACATCATGGAAATCTTTGAGAGCTTTACACCCAATGTCGAACCTGTATCAGTTGATGAAGCATTTCTAGATGTGACAGGTGCTAAGAAGTTATTAGGTACGGGACGCGAGATAGCAACAGCAATTCGGGCAAAGGTTGAAGCACAAGAGGGCATTACATGTTCTGTTGGAATCGCACCATCTAAGTTCATTGCAAAGTTAGCATCGACCCATTGCAAACCAAATGGAATGCTAGAAATTACTAGTGATCGAATTTTGGAATTCCTGCACCCCTTGCCAATTTCTGCGATGTGGGGAGTAGGCCCAAAGACAGCCGAAGTTCTAGAACGATTAGGGCTTCGCATAATTGAAGACATTGCGCACTTGCCACGCACAACTTTAATTCGTGCAGTTGGTGAAGCAGCAGGTGCAACACTGCATGAACTTGCGTGGGGCCGGGATTATCGAGATGTTGCACCACAAGATGCGGAAAAAAGTATTAGCGCTGCAGAAACCTTTCCGACTGATTTAGATAACCCTGAAGAAATTCTGCGTGAATATTTGCGGTTGTGTGAGCGCGCAACATCGCGTTTGCGAGACAAAGGATTGTTTGCCAAAACAATAAGTATCAAGGTTAGGTTTGGCGATTTCTCAACGATTAATCGGTCAAAGACATTGCCATTGCCAATTGATAGCACCCACGATGTGTATGAAGTTGTTAAGGGTTTATATGAAGCATTGCGTATCGATAGAGCTCGCCTGCGGTTAGTCGGAGTTTCCCTGGAGAATTTAAGCGAGGGAGCACCTGTACAAATGATCCTGGGCGAGCGTGAAAAGGGCTGGCGGGAGGCAGAAGGGGCTATAGATAAAGCCCGTGAGCGTTTTGGAGATGGATCTGTGAGACCTGCCCGATTGATCAAGCCCGGCGATGCCGAAAGTGAGTAGCGGGCTTAGACAATCTGTTCTATTGTGAGCCTGTGGAACTTTCAGATCGCGAAAAGCGCTTGCTCGATGAGATGGAGGCTGCCCTCTTAACGGAGGATCCACGCCTAGTTTCAGCTCTTTCTGCAAACGCAGTAGCCCCGTCACGCAATCGCATCATGATCGGTGCAGGCCTTGTTGTATTGGGCCTAGTCACATTATTCGGGGGCCTTGTCTCAAAGGTAACTCCCATCGGAATCCTTGGATTCCTGATTGCTCTCAGCGGAGTTATCAGCGCCATCTCAAGCTTTAGCCCACGCTCATCGATCAAGGCTGCAAAGAAGCCTCGCTCACGCTCATCCTTAAGTGATCGCATGGAAAAGCGATGGGACAGCAGAGGACAGGAATAGCCACGAGTATTAATTCCTCGCACAGCGAGTACCTAAGCCCCTCTTCCTGAGGGGCTTTTTTCATGCCTCCGCACTGGGGGGGGCGAGTGGGGCCAAAGGGGCAGAAAGTGGGAAAAGGTGGTTGAAAAAGGAGAAAAGTGGAGTAAAGTGGGGAATTAAGCAGGCAAACCTGGGGAAGGGGGCGCTGAAAATGTTTCTAGGCACCCACGAGCCACGTCTTGATGACAAAGGTCGCCTCATACTTCCCGCGAAATTCCGCGACGAACTAGCTGCAGGTTTAGTAATCACAAAAGGACAAGAACGTTGTCTTTATGTTTTTCCATCGAATGAATTTTCAGTAATAACAGAGACACTTAAGCAAGCGCCAGTCACTGCAAAATCCGCACGTGATTACAGCCGTGTGATGTTTGCTGGCGCACACGATGAAATTCCTGATCGTCAAGGTCGCGTAACAATTCCACAATCACTTCGCACGTATGCAGGTTTAGAAAAAGAGTGCGTTGTTATTGGTGCGAATACTCGCGTTGAAATTTGGGACGCAACTGCATGGAATGAATATTTAACAGATCGTGAAAAGAGCTTTGCGGATGTTTCCGAGGAGGTCTTTCCAGGTTTGTTCTAACTCTCATTTGTGGCCACTGCCGACCCTTCGAACGTAACGGCGCCCCTTCCCCGGCGCCGTTACAACACAAAGATCCGTCGGCCGGCAGTGACCAGAGATGAGAGCTAGTAGTTAGTTCTATCAATATATGAGAGGGGGAAGAGATGACCAGCACGACAGAACATGTGTCCGTAATGCGCGATCGTTGCGTCGATCTTTTATCCCCTGCGATTACGGCTTCTGCTCATCCAGTTGTTGTAGATGCAACATTAGGTCTTGGCGGTCACACAGAAGCTTTACTACAAAAGTTTCCACATCTAACTGTTATTGGTATTGATCGCGATTTTGATGCAATTGCCAAAGCCACTGCGCGCCTTGCACCATTTGGCGATCGACTAAAGACCGCACATTCAACCTTTGATGGCATTGCAGATGTAGTTGCAAACTTTGGATATAAGCACATTGATGGAGCTTTGTTTGATCTTGGCGTTTCTTCAATGCAACTAGATCAGCCAGAACGAGGTTTTTCTTATTCACAGGATGCACCACTTGATATGCGCATGGATCGCTCACAATCACTGACAGCGGGGGAGATAATCAATACTTACGAACCAGGTCATTTGGTTCGCATCCTTCGCACATATGGTGAAGAAAAGTTCGCGACAAGAATTGTCGAATCAATTGTTAAGCAGCGCGCAATTTCCCCAATGAACTCAACGACACAGCTTGCCGCATTGGTTAAAGAGGCTATCCCGGCTGCAACTCGTCGCACCGGTGGCAATCCAGCAAAGCGAACATTCCAGGCGCTGCGTATTGAAACAAATGATGAACTAGGAACAATCACGCGCGCACTACCCGCGACTCTCGAGCTCCTCAATGTGGGCGCTCGACTAGTTGTTATGTCATTTCAGTCCCTTGAAGATCGAATTGTTAAGCAGTTATTTGTGGCATCAACTACATCTGGAACTCCACGCAATCTTCCTTTTGAACTTCCAGAATTTGCCGCCAAGTTTTCAATGATTACACGCGGAAGCGAAACCCCAACAGATGCTGAACTTGAAGAGAATTCACGTTCTCAATCTGTACGCCTTCGCGCAATTGAAAGAGTGGCCGCGTAATGGCAATGACAGCATTTGCGCCTGCAATTACCCGCTCAAAAGAGATTTTCGCCCAAAAGTCAGCACAAGCTGTCCTTAGGCTTGTGCCAGATGTATCAAGCGGAAAGCAAGCAAATCGAAAGTTCTTTGCAAAATTTGTCACTGTCGTTGGCACTCTTGGTCTGATGTTCCTTCTGCTGATCAATACATTGCTGGCACAAGACGCATTTGAAATTACTAGCTTAAAACTTGAAGCCAAACTAATAAGTGATGAGCGTGAGGCAATTGCTCGCGAGATAGATAAAATCTCTTCGCCTGATGCACTCGCAAAAGCTGCAGCGGAATTAGGAATGAGACCTTCAGAAAATCCGACCTTCCTATCTTTAGATAAGCCAATCACTGAAGTACCGGTAAAAAATGGGTAACTTCTCATTAACTCATAATCGAATCAGAGCGCTCATTGTTATGACCGCTGTGATTATGTTTTTGTTTGGGCTTCGACTTGTACAGGTCCAGGCGCTACAGGCAAGTGATTATCGTGCACGCGCGGTAAATGAAATGGAAAAAGTAAAGACTCTTCAAGCACCACGCGGTGACATCACCGATATTCATGGAGTGCCTTTTGCTCGAAGCGTTTCAGCAACTAGCATCGTGGTAGATCAAACTCAGATTTTGGATCCAGCCAAAGTTGCAGCTTTTGTCGCTCCAATACTCAATATGAGCGTCACTGATGTGCAAACAGCACTGACCGGCAAGCGCAAGTGGAGCATGGTTGCTGAAAATGCTAAGCCTGCAACATGGCTGAAACTGACAAAGGCAATCGAGCAGTACAACTCAAAATTTCCTGGAATGAGTCCGGATCGGATCATCGGCTTCTTTCCAGAGCGTAGTTATGTTCGTGAGTATCCCTCTGGTTCTTTGATTGCATCCTTAATTGGTTTTGTTAATCATGAAGGAATCGGTGCAACAGGTCTTGAATCCAGCATGAATTCAACTATCTCTGGCACGCAAGGTAAATATTCGTATGCCAATGGTTATAAAGCTGAGATCCCTGGTTCACAGTCAGAAATCATTCCAGCACAAACTGGATCATCGATTCGACTAACCGTAGATCGCGACATTCAATGGGTTGCAGCAAAAGCTATCGCAGAAGCAGTTAAATCCTCTAATGCACTTAGCGGAACAGTAATTGTGATGGATCCAAAGACAGGGCAGATTTTGGCGCATGCAACTGCTCCAACTTTTAATCCAAATAACACATCAAAAGTTTCATTGGTAGCTATGCGAAATCCCTCTGTTCAAGATGTCTACGAACCAGGCTCGACTGGCAAGGTTATGACACTTGCTGCAGCGCTAGAAGAAAAGAAAATTACCCCTGAAACAGTTTTAACAATTCCATACGCTTTAAAACGTTCCGATAAGACATTCCACGATCATGAACCACATCCAGATCAGCGCTTAACGACAGCAGGAGTTCTTGCAGTTTCAAGTAATACTGGTTCAATCAAAATTGGTGAAATGCTTTCGAATCAAACACTTTACGACTACTTAACAAAATTTGGAATCGGCTTAAAGACAGGGTCAGGATTACCGGGGGAATCTCGAGGAATTCTTAGAGAGGTTGCGGATTGGTCCGGAACAACCGCACCAACTGTGGCTTTTGGGCAGGGTTACTCTTTAACGGCGATGCAGGCAACAAGTGTTTTCGCGACAATCGCAAATAATGGAGTTCGAGTATCTCCAACGGTAATTGCTGGAACAAGTGATTCCAGTGGAAATTACACGCCATCGGCAACCCGCGAGAGCGTTCGAGTAATCAGTGCAGACACAGCAACAAAGATGCGTTTGATGATGGAGAGTGTGGTTTCGGAAAATGGAACAGCACCTTCTGCAGCGATTTCTGGATATCGAGTAGCTGGAAAAACTGGAACCGCGCAACGCATCGATGACACCTGCGGTTGCTACCGAGGTTACACCGCTTCATTTATTGGTTTTGCACCAGCAGACAATCCAGCGTACGTAATTTCAGTAACCATCCAGGATCCAAAGGGATTGCACTGGGGTGGCTACCTTGGTGGACCAGTGTTTAAAAAAGTCATGTCATTTGTACTTCAGTCAAAGGGAATCGCACCTACTGGTACAAAGATTATTCCGGTTGCATTGACCGAAAAGCAATTGATTGCTGCAAAGAAGGCCGCCCGTGTCAAGACCGATTGAGGAATTCAAAAGAACAGTTCAATCTGTCGCAGCGATTGCAAATGCAACTCTGACGGGTGATGCAGACGTAGTAATAACCGGAATATCGCTGTCCAGCAAAGATGTCCAAGAAGGCGATTTATTCATCGCCTTACCTGGAGAAAAAGTACATGGTGCAAACTTCGTGCAAGATGCTATTGCTCGTGGTGCGGTAGCGGTTCTGACTGATACTGCAGGAGCAATAAAGGTGTCGGGCGTTCCTGTAATTATTAGCGAACACCCACGACGAGCAGCTGGTGTGATCAGTGCTTGGTTCTACAGCGAGCCAATGAGGGATTTATATAGTGTCGGAGTAACTGGAACAAACGGAAAGACAACAGTTACAACTTTGTTGCATCAGATTATGTCGGCGGCAGGCCGCGACAGTGGATTAATTGGCACTGTGGAAACTCGAATTGGTAACGAAACCCTTGCAAGTAAGCGGACAACCCCCGAAAGCACTGATTTGCAGGCATTATCAGCGGTTATGCGTGAGCGCCATATGCGCAACCTTGTTATGGAAGTTTCGAGCCATGCAATTACCCTTGAACGAATTCGTGGCAGTCACTTTGCCGTAGTTGCTTTTACTAATCTCTCACAGGATCACTTAGATTTCCATAAAACTATGGAAGATTATTTTGCGGCTAAGGCAAAATTGTTTACCTATGAGTTTGCAGATTTAGCTGTAATCAATATTGATGATGCCCATGGAGTTCAGCTAGCTGCGAAAACTGAGCTTCCAGTAATGAGTGTTTCGCGCCTCAATCACGGTGCAACCTGGCACTACGTTTCAATTTCACCGGACTATGCGGGTGCTTATGTAGCAATACGAGGCAGCGGAGGAATTTTGATTGAAGGAAAAGTGCAATTACATGGCGGCTACAACTATGACAATCTTTTGATGGCTGTGGCTATCGCAAATGAAAGCGGAATAGATCCAATAGATATCGCTGCAATTTTGCCTCATCTAACAGGGGCAGCTGGACGACTCGAATCTGTGCGTCTTGGTCAAAACTTTACGGCACTTGTCGATTACGCACACTCACCAGATGCTGTCGCTCGAGTCTTAGAAACCGCCCAGGAAATTACAGATGGTCGCGTAATTGCTGTACTTGGTTGCGGCGGAGACCGTGATACATCGAAGCGTCCATTGATGGGAAAGGCGTTGCACGAAGGAGCAGATGTCGCAATTTTTACAAGCGATAACCCACGTTCAGAAAAGCCTGAAGAGATTTTAGTTCAAATGACATTGGGGCTAGATATTCACGAACCAAGTGCTGTGATTGTTGATCGATCCACTGCTATAAAAACCGCCGTCAATGAGGCTCAAGATGGTGACCTTGTATTGATCCTAGGAAAAGGCCATGAAAAAGGTCAGGAAATCGCTGGAATAAACCATCCCTTTGATGATCGTGTAGAACTTGCTCGAGCAATCGAGGACAAGAAGTGATTACTTTAACCGCAGCAGAGATCGCCTTATTAGTCGGCGGAGAACTTCATTGCGATAAAGATTTGTTGGTTTCTAAAGCACCTGTATTTGATTCGCGTTTGGCAACCCCGGGCTGCATCTTCTTAGCTCTTAAAGGTGACAACTTTGATGGACATGATTTTGTAGCTGATGCCTATCGTGCAGGTGCCGTGTTTTCTCTTACAACTCATCGAATTGATGGTCCCTGCATAGTTGTTGCTGATGTTTTGATCGCATTATCTGTGTTAGCTGCATTTGTTCGAAGGCGCTTAACTGGCTTAACAGTTGTAGGTATCACCGGGTCGCAGGGAAAGACGAGCACAAAAGATTTGCTCGCTCACATGCTCAGTGTTGCTGGACCAACTGTTGCGCCAAAGGGCTCATTCAATAATGACCTAGGTTTACCAATTACCTTATTGGAATGTGACGAGCGAACAAAATTTTGTATTCTTGAAATGGGTGCGCGTCATAAAGGAGATATCGCTCGACTATGTGAAATTGCACAACCAAATATTGCGGTTGTTCTAGTTGTTGGTACCGCCCACCTTGGCGAATTTGGTTCAGTTCAAGCAATCGCAGAAACTAAGTCAGAATTAGTTCAGTCATTAAATGCAGATGGCATCGCTATTCTTGGAAGCTATGATCAATACACTCCTGCAATGGCATCGCTTCATTCAGGTCGCACAATTCTTTTTGGTAATGGTCAAGAAGTTCGCGCAGCGGACATTGAAATTCGGGAAGGCTGCCCACACTTTGATCTTGTTACGCCAGCAGGGCGAGATGCCGTTGGCATGCGTTTAGTTGGGGAACACCAGATTTCAAATGCACTTGCTGTTGCAGCCGTCGGAACGGCATTAGAACTACCAATCGAATTAATTGCTAGCTCGCTATCGACAGCTGAAAACGCTAGTAAGTGGCGGATGGAGCTCCATGACGCCTTTGGACTATTGATAATCAATGATTCATACAACGCTAATCCAGATTCAATGGCTGCTGCAATGCGCTCATTGGTGCTTTTTGCACAAGAACGCGGTGGGGAATCATGGGCTTTTGTAGGAAAAATGCATGAACTCGGCGAGTCAAGTACTGCTCAGCATGAAGCAATTGGCACCCTAGCCCAAGAGATAGGTATCGATCACTTGGTCGCTATAGGTGCACCTGAATATGGCAATCCAATGGGCCAGATGCTTGTCCATCACTACGCAAGCATTGATGAATGTCTAGCTATGACAGATTATTTCTCTGCAGGTGATGTGGTTCTTGTAAAAGCATCACGTTCTGAGGGTTTTGAAGTACTCGCACAGAAGTTAGAGAGTTTGTGGCTAAACAAGAGCGGAGTTGAAAGTTGAGACAGATCCTGATTGCCGGTGCATTCGCTCTGGTCTTTGCACTATTTGGAACTCGCGTATTAATTCGCATTCTTGCAGCCAAGGGTTATGGGCAGATAATTCGCGATGATGGCCCAAGCAGTCATCACATCAAGCATGGCACCCCAACTATGGGTGGAATCATTTTTATTCTTGCTGCAGTCCTTGGTTACTTAACTGCTCACTTAGTGACAGGTAATCCACTAACAGTTTCTGCTGTGCTGGTTATTGGATTAGTTGTTTCTCTTGGTTTAATTGGTTTCTTAGATGACTGGCTTAAAGTCTCTCGACAGAATTCACGGGGGTTACCGGGTCGGTTCAAGTTAATTGGCCAAGCAATTTCTGCCGCCATTTTCGGTTATCTCGGGCTACAGTTTGTTGATTCTGATTCCTTAACTCCAATTTCTCAGTATTTGTCAGGCGTGCGCGAAACTTCAATTTACTTAGGCTCTGGCTTGGCAATCGTTTGGATTGTCATCATGGTGATGTCTGCAAGTAACGGCGTGAACTTATCCGACGGCCTTGATGGATTAGCCACTGGCGCATCAATTATGACTTTCTTGGCATTTGTGTTAATTGGCGTTTGGGAGTTTGGACAAAGCTGTGCACTCAATGCAGTTGCTGGCTGTTACGCGGTGCGCGATCCTCTGGATCTAGCGGTTCTTGCTGCGGCATTTGCCGGTGGTTGTACTGGATTCCTTTGGTGGAACACAGCACCAGCCAAAATATTTATGGGTGACACGGGCTCTTTGGCCTTAGGTGGAGCAATTGCTGGATTAGCAGCAACTTTACGGGTAGAACTACTACTAATTCCTTTAGGTGGGCTCTTTGTCATCATCACCATGTCGGTACTTATTCAAACTCTGTACTTCAAAATCACTGGCGGAAAACGTGTTTTCAAAATGGCACCTCTACATCATCACTTTGAATTAGTCGGTTGGGAACAAATAACTATTGTTATTCGCTTCTGGATTATCGCTGGCTTGTCGGTAGCCGCTGGTCTTGGTTTGTTTTATGCGCAATGGGTAGCCAAATAATAAATGTCTATTCATTTTGCTGACCAACGCTTCCTAATCTTAGGAGCAGGTGTGACGGGGTCAGCCGTTGCTACTTCATTGAAAAGCCGCGGTGGTTTGGTAACAATTACTGATGACAATTCTATCGATGCCGTAAAGCCAGAAAGTATTGATCTAGCTAATTTTGATGCTGTTGTCATTTCACCAGGTTGGCGTCAAGATCACCCATTAGTTGTTAAGGTGCAAAATAGTAAACTGCAGATACTTAATGAAATTGATCTTGCATGGCAGATTCGAAATGAAATTTCTCCAGGACAAAAATGGTTAGCCCTGACTGGCACTAATGGAAAGACTACAACTGTTGAAATGGTCGCAAAGATTCTGCAAACCGCTGGGTTAAAGGCAGTTGCTTGTGGCAATGTAGGTGACACCGTGATTGAGGCGGTTGATCGTAAAGATTCTTATGACTACCTGGTGCTAGAGCTTTCATCTTTCCATCTTCATTGGGCTAAGCAAGCACAATTCGTATCGGCTGCAATCCTAAACATTGCAGATGACCACCTAGATTGGCATGGCACCTTTGAAGCTTATGCTGATGCTAAATTTTCGATATTGGATAGAACTGAATTGGCTGTCTTAAATGCCGATGATCAAGAAGTCGTAGCACGAGCTAATCGATTTACGGGACGAAAAGTCTTTTTCTCACTCGAGACTCCAGGACCTGGTGAAGTAGGTGTTGTAGAAGAGTTACTGGTCGATCGAGCATTTGTGTCAGATCCTCAGGAAGCCGCGATGTTGTGCGAGCTTAAGGACATCACGCCGACTGTGCCCCACAATGTTTCTAATGCACTTGCTGCAGCAGCACTTGCTCGAACAGTGGGAGTTTCCCATGAGCACATCCAAAAGGCGTTGCAAGAGTTTAAACCTGGACGTCACCGTATAGAGACCGTATTTGAAAATGACGCAATTTCTTGGGTTGATGATTCAAAAGCCACTAATCCCCATGCTGCTGCAGCATCGTTGATGTCTCACCTCTCTGTTGTCTGGATTGCTGGCGGATTGGCAAAAGGCGCAGATATGAATTCGGTTATTCAACGTTGCAAAGCTCGAATTAAGTCAGTGATTCTTATCGGTACGGATCGTCAGTTAATCGCAGATGCTTTACACGAACACGCACCTGACGTACCAATTATTTTTGTTGACACCCCTGCTGATTACGTACGTGGCGGAGTTTCAAATTCTTTGATGGAGGCAGTGGTTGCACAAGCTGCCACATTGGTAGCGCCAGGAGATACCGTTTTGATGGCACCAGCATGTGCTTCGATGGATCAGTTTATCTCGTACGCAGATCGTGGAGATCGCTTCGCTGCCGCCGTCCGCAAGGTAGTTGCTCATGAGTAGTCAGCTGCGTGAAACTTTTTTCACAAAACCTGTAAATCTCTTCTATATGTTACTTGGCAGCACCTTGGGTTTAAGTCTTCTTGGCCTCGTTATGGTTTTTTCGGCATCATCGATTTATTCCCTTGATTCAAAAGGCTCTTCCTATGCAGTTGTATTACGACAGTTAATTTTCTTAGTTCTGTCGATACCAATGGCCTGGGTTTTCTCCCGTTTTTCTTTGACCCAATGGAAATTTTTTGCACGTTTTGGATTCATACTTTCAATAGGCCTTTTGCTTCTTGTTCAATTAATAGGCAGGAGCGTCAACGGTAACCACAACTGGATTAGCTTGGGATTTGTAGATGTTCAGCCAAGTGAAGTTGCAAAGTTTCTCATGATTTTGTGGGCAGGATTCATGCTTGCCAAACAAGAACGCTCTGGGGTTGCTCACACGGTAGTTCTTAAGCAAATCGCACCAGCGTTTGGCCTATGCATTCTTTTGGTGATGCTCGGAAGTGACCTTGGAACAGCCTCAATTTTCGCCTGTATTTTGGCTGGCTTGTTGTGGGTTTCAGGGTTGCGACTTGGAGTTTTTGGAATTGCCTTAAGTGTCGGACTAGTTGGCTTAACCGCTGCGATTTTGACTTCACCATATCGCGTACAACGATTTATGGTTTTCCTAAATCCTTTTGCCGAAGATCAATACAAGTTATATGGATGGCAGCCTGCCCATAGTTTGCTGGGCCTTGCTAGTGGTGGCTTTTTTGGCGTTGGACTTGGTGCAAGCCGACAAAAGTGGGGCAATCTTGCAGAAGCACACACCGACTTTATTTTTTCCGTTATTGGCGAGGAACTTGGTTTATTCGGAACAATCGCAACACTGTTATTGCTATGCACTTTGCTCTTTTCTATTTTCAAATTAGCCCTACGTGCAAATGATCCAATGGTTCGATATGTTGCATCTGGATTTGGTTGCTGGATTGCGATTCAAACAATTTTAAACATCGGTTCAGCTATAAGTGTTCTGCCAGTAGTTGGTGTGACTTTGCCCCTTGTCTCCTATGGTGGATCTGCCTTAATCGCCACGTACATGGGAATCGGCTTTATGTTGGGTGCTGCACGTAGAGACCCAGTAATCTATAAAGAGTTAAGGGAAACAGGTATTAAATGGCTACGGTAGTTCTAGCAGGTGGCGGCACGGCCGGCCATGTTGAACCTGCCTTGGCTGTGGCCCGTCAATGGAAAATTTCCCATCCACACGATCGACTAGTTTTTCTGGGAACATCTACTGGTCTTGAAAATACTTTGGTGCCGGCTGCAAACTTTGAATTACAACTAATCCCACGTGTTCGGATCTCACGTAAACCATCTGCTTCATGGCTGAACATCCCATTTGATTTAATCTCATCTATACATCAATCAAAAAAAGTAATTAAGAATGCTGATGTAGTGATTGGCTTTGGGGGATATGTAAGCGCACCAGCGTATATTGCAGCCAAGATTTCTGGAGTTCCCATTGTTATCCACGAAGCAAATGCAAAGCCAGGTTGGGCAAACCGCCTTGGGTCGGCACTTACAGAACACTTAGCAGTTGCTCACTCTGTCGAATCTGGAAAGTTTGAGAACGCGTTATTGGCTGGCCTGCCTTTGCGATCAGATGTAGCCAAAGCATTTAGTGATTCACAATCTGATTGGGCCGTGTCGCGTCGCACGGCAAAGGTGCGACTTGGTTTTGCAGCAGATACCCCTTTGATATTTGTAATGGGTGGATCCCAAGGCTCGGTAGCAATAAACAAGGTGATTGAATCTGCGATAGAGACATTCAACAAACTTGGGTTATCGGTTTTGCACTCAGTCGGAAAACTCAACGCCCTGCCTAAGACCACTGGTGGGTATAAGCCCGTTGCATATGTTGATGCGATGGCAGATGCATATTTGGCCGCAGATTTGATCATCGGGCGTAGCGGTGCTGTTACCTGCAGCGAATTTAGAGCACTTGGGCGTTACGCTCTTTTTGTGCCTCTACCAATTGGAAATGGCGAGCAGTTTGTTAACGCCGCATCCCTTGTTGCAGATAATCGCGCACAAATCATTACTCAAAAGGACTTCACAGCAGATTTCTTGAAGGATCAGATTACTAGTTTGCTTGCAAAGTCTGTGATTGCTCCAATTCAAGGCAATGGTGCCGATTTACATGCTGCTGAAAAAATTGTTGCACTTACAGAATTTGCGATGAAGCCATGAATCAATCTTTATCCTCACTAGTTGGTAAGCGCATTCACTTCATTGGCATCGGCGGTGCAGGAATGAGTGGATTAGCACGAATTGCTTTGTCACACGGCATCACAGTCAGCGGATCAGACGCAAAGGATTCATCGGTTGTAATTGCTTTATCTGCGCTAGGTGCCACTGTTGCAACTTCACATGATGCAACACATGTTGATGGCGCAGATTTGGTCGTTTATTCGAATGCAATTTCTGTCAACAATCCTGAACGAGCTAGGGCGGTAGAGCTAAAGATTCCTATTTTGACCCGTGCTGCAGCTCTTGCGGTCTTAATGTCAGAATCAAAAAGTATTGCAGTTGCAGGAACACATGGAAAGACGACCACATCATCAATGCTTGCAGTTGCTCTGCAGGCGTGTGCAGCCGATCCTTCCTTTGCCATCGGCGGAACAATCACCGCCTCTGGATCAAATGCGCATCGTGGTACAGGTGAAATCTTTGTGGCAGAGGCTGATGAGTCAGATGGATCTTTTATTGAATACCATCCTTTCGCTGCAATTGTGACAAATGTCGAACATGATCATGTGGATTTTTTTCCAACCGCAGAATCTGTTGCCCAAGCATTTAGAGATTTCGCGGGAACTATAAAACCTGAAGGTTTTCTTACTTATTGCGCCGATGACGCTGGTGCTGTTGCGTTAGCTGGCACTACAAAAAATGTGCAGTTAATTTCATACGGAGTTTCTGAAGGTGCCGATCTTCATATTGACCACATAGAACTAATGACCATGGGTTCGACTGCTCGTGCGGTATGGAATGGAAAATCAGTTGGCCATATCGAATTGCAAATTCCAGGTCATCACAATTTGCTAAATGCGGCAGGTGTATTGGCGACGGGCTTAAAACTTGGCTTTGGTGCCGCTGAATTACTTACTGGATTGGGCACATTCCGTGGAACTGGTCGACGCTTTGAACTGATTGGAACGGTTCACGGAGTTCGTGTCATAGATGATTACGGACATCACCCAACTGAAATTCAAGTAACTCTTGAGGCCGCTCGTCGATTTGCAGCAGATGGCCGCTTGATCGTAATTTTCCAACCACATCGATATTCCCGAACTCAAGCCTTTGCTTCTGCTTTTGCTTCGGTGCTTGATACCGCCGATCGCGCAATCGTTCTGGAAGTGTATGCAGCGAGCGAAAAACCAATTGATGGTGTTACCTCTAAATTGATTACACACCAAATGAAGAATGGTGAGTACATACCAAACTTTGTGGAAGTTACAGATTCAGTGATCGAAATGGCACAACCTGGCGATGTCATCATGACTTTAGGCGCCGGTGATGTGAGCTCCCTTGCCCCCATCATCGTGGATGGCCTGAATCGTCGTTTTGCATAATCATGAACCGTCGACTTTTGCTTTTGACCTCTGCCGTACTACTAGCTGGTGTCACATATGTTTTGGGTTGGTCATCACTTTTTACCGTCAGCTCCATTGAAATAGTCGGTGGAAATTCTCAGATAAACAGCGGGATTGTTGCGGGGCAAAAGCTGGCTCGAGTAGAACCTCGCGCAGTTGCTGCACGTTTTGAAAAACTTGATTGGGTTGCAAAGGCCAAAGTTTCGAGAAATTGGATCAACGGCAAGGTCTTGATTGAGTTAACTGAACGAACACCAGTTGCTATATACAACAACTTAGTTATTGATTCGACCGGAAAGAGCTTTGAGGTTCGTGAAGGGCAACCTACAAATTTGGTTAAAGTTCAAGCCGGAGATTTAGCAGCTGCAATCAGGGCGGTTACCTTTTTTACAACCCTTCCCTCGGATCTCAAGTCCACATTGATGGTTGTAAAGATTCGCAGCAGTGGAGCACTTGTCCTGGTAGCGAATAATGCGGGCAAGAATATTGAAATCCGTTGGGGAAGAGATACTGACAAAGAATTGAAAATAAAGGTTTATAAAGCACTTATTTCACTGCCAGAAAATGCAGCGATAAAGAGAGTTGATGTTTCTGCACCACATGCACCAATCGTTAAATAGAATTCAAATTTACGACACGGTAAACACTTCATGTCGGTGTTTGATAATCACCCGTATGCGCTTTAGGTTCGCCTTATCGAAAAGCATTGAATAGTAAGCCTCAAGTTGAGGTTTATGGTTCATAAGGAGGAAATATTGTGGCTTCACCACAAAATTATTTAGCGGTCATCAAAGTTGTAGGTATTGGTGGCGGTGGAGTTAACGCAATCAATCGAATGATTGACGTCGGATTAAAGGGCGTCGAGTTCATTGCGATTAATACAGATGCACAACATTTATTAATGAGTGATGCCGATGTAAAACTAGATATTGGTCGAAAGACAACGCGCGGACTTGGCGCAGGCATGGATCCAGATAAAGGACGTGAAGCTGCACTCGATCATGCAGACGACATTGAAGAAATTCTTCGTGGCGCAGACATGGTGTTTGTTACTGCCGGAGAAGGTGGCGGAACCGGAACGGGTGCTGCACCAATCGTTGCAAAGATTGCAAAAGAAATCGGTGCATTAACTATTGGTGTTGTCACACGTCCATTCTCATTTGAAGCTAAGTTGCGTTCGGCTCAAGCTGATGTTGGTATCGAAGCGCTTCGTGCCGAGGTAGATACACTGATCGTTATTCCTAATGATCGCTTGCTCGCAATTTCAGATCGCACAATTACATTAGCCGATGCTTTCAAAAGCGCTGATCAAGTTTTACTGTCAGGCGTTCAGGGAATTACAGAGATTATTACTCAACCTGGTTTAATAAATCTGGACTTTGCCGATGTTAAGGCTGTCATGTCTGGTGCTGGTTCTGCTTTAATGGGAATTGGTTCTGCACGTGGAGAAAATCGAGCGATTCGTGCAGCTGAGTTAGCTATTTCAAGTCCGCTCCTTGAAGCATCAATCGATGGAGCTATGGGTGTACTACTTTCTGTATCTGGCGGGTCAGATCTTGGTTTATTCGAAGTCAACGAAGCGTGCGAACTAGTTCAATCTGCTGTGCATCCAAACGCAAAGTTTATTTTCGGAACCACGATCGATGACGCTCTTGGTGATGAGGTGCGAATTACTGTTGTTGCTGCTGGTTTTGAAGGTGGTGAACCTAAGCGGGTTTCAGCTCCGACAATTAATGTAGCAACGCTAGGTGGCGTTGCAGATCCGATTCCAGCAAATGATCCAATCTCTGTTGCACTTGATCTTGGCAATGACACTCCCAAGCGTCGCGTGACCTTTGAAGAGCTTGTTGCAGAGGATGAAATCGACGTCCCTGACTTCATGAAGTAAGGCTTTGCCTCACTTATTTACCGATCGACGCAAAGGCTCAAGCCTTGGCGTGTATGAATCTTTGAACTTTGGTTTTCATGTCGGTGATGATCCTTCTGCAGTCGCTGCCAATCGTGCATTACTTGGGGACACGCAATTCATGAATCAACTGCATGGAAGTGATGTAGTTGTAATTGACCATGTGCTGGAGCAAGAGCCAACATGTGATGCTCTAGTTACGGCAACTAAGGGAATTTCTCTAGCGGTCATGGTTGCAGATTGCATTCCTTTGCTGCTTATTTCGCAAGAGGCGGTAGCCGCTGTGCATGTCGGACGAGCAGGTCTGGTTAATAGAGTTGCTATAAAAGCTTTGCATCAGATGCGCACCCTTGGAGCCATCGAGGTCCATGCAATTCTCGGCCCATCGATCTGTGGTAAATGTTACGAGGTGCCTTTTGATATGCAACAAGAAGTAATTGCGGATAATCCACGAGCTTTTTCAACCACACTTCATGGAACGCCGGCTCTAAATCTTTCAGCTGGTTTAATCGCAGATTTGCGCACCGAGGGCGTTTCCTACGAAGCTTCAATAATCTGCACTAAAGAAGATCCACTTTACTTTTCACACCGCAGGGATAATCCAACTGGACGTTTTGCTGGAGTAGTTAGCTTATGAACCGTGCTGAAGAACTGGCTCAGAACTTAGAGTTAGTACGCTCAAGGATTTCCGCGGTGGCCGACCATGAAGTAACCATCGTTGCCGTTACAAAGACCTTTCCTGTTAGTGATGCACAGATTTTGTATGAACTAGGTGTTCGAGATTTTGGAGAAAACCGTGATGCCGAAGGTGCTGAGAAGGCGGCAATCGTTTCCGGAAAATGGCACTTTCAGGGTCAGATTCAAAGCAATAAGTTGAAATCGATTACCTCCTGGGCATCTGTCATTCACTCTTTAGATGACCCACGACATTTTGAAATCATTGAAAAAGTTGCGCCGCATCCTTTGGAAATTTTCTTGCAAGTTTCATTAGATGGCGCACATCATCGAGGGGGAGCAGGTCTTGAAGATTTGTATTCATTAGCCACCGCAGTTGAAAAATCAGAGACTCATACCCTGGCCGGCCTGATGTCGGTGCCTCCCTTGGGCATGGATCCCAACCAAGGGTTTGCCCAATTAGCATTAATTCATACCGAGTTTATGAAGCTTTTTCCTTCAGCGCAGTCGTTATCTGCAGGCATGAGTGGAGACTACGAATCGGCAATTGTGCATGGCGCGACACATGTGCGCATAGGTTCATCAATCCTCGGTTCTCGCTCACCCCACCTATAAACTTTGGATATGTCTAATCCAATGCGTCGTATCGGAAACTATCTTGGCTTGATGGATGATCCCGAGTTTGATACTCCACAAACATCTGCCACTCCAGGTGTTGCAGCAACCGGTGATGTTCGCATTAAGACTCGCGAAGCTCGTTCAGTGTCAGCGGTTCGTCACACATCAGCTGTTGAAGTAGCGCCCCAACTTGATCTTCCAGTTTTAGATCGCATCGTTACTTTGCATCCACGTTTCTACAACGAGGCCCGCACAATCGGTGAGCACTTTCGCTTAGGAAATCCAGTAATCATTAACCTCACCGATATGGATGAATCAGAACACAAGCGTCTGGTTGATTTTGCAAGCGGACTCGCATTTGGTTTGCACGGAACAATCGAACGTGTAACCAAGAAGGTATTTCTGATCTCACCAGCAAATGTCAACGTCAGCATCGAAGACAAATCAGCTGCTGCACAAGCAAGCTTTTTTAACCAAAGCTGACCTATGTTGAGCGTTGGCTCATTGCTTGCAACAATTCTGCAAGTATTCCTCTTTGCCTTACTTGGACGTTTGATTTTTGATTATGTTCAAATGTTTTCTCGTAGCTGGCGCCCGAAGGGTCCAATCCTGTATCTAGTTGAAGCGATTTATACAATCACCGACAAGCCAATGAAATTTGTAGGTAGATTTGTGCCACCACTTCGACTTGGTGCGGTAAGTCTAGACATGAGTTTTATTGTGCTCTTTTTCGGAACACAGTTATTGATGGGCTTTGTCAGAAGTATTTAGCTTTTAATTAATACGACCGCAACGCCAATTTCTGTATCTTCAATGGCTAGCGAGCTATCCCGCACCATTGACACAGCCAAAACCTCATCCGCAATGTGTTGCATGTCAGATTCAATTGATGCGGCAATCTCATCGGTAGCATTCCAAGTGAGATTAATGCGATCAGAGATATCAAAGCCATCGCTCTTTCTACGTTCCTGGATGAATCTGATTACTTCACGCACGCTACCGGCTGCAAGCAATGCAGGGGTCAGTTCGAGGTCCAGAGCAACACTTTCTCCATCATGAGAAGAAACGCTCCATCCACTCTTTGGAACTTCAGTGATAACAAGATCATCGAGCGCGATTTCCCAGGCACCCACGGAGGTTGTGCCGGCTGCGCGTAAAATCTTTACTAATGTAGTTGCATCAGTTGCAGCAATTGCTTTTGAAATATCTTGAACTGCGCCGCCGAATTTCGCACCTAATGATTTGAAGTTAGCCTTAACGCTGATGTCCACTAAATCGCCATCAGCTGAAGCAATGTCTTCGAGGGTTTGCACATTTAACTCATCAGCAATTTGTTCGCGCATTTGTTCTGGCAAAGTGGACCAACCACTTGCTGCAATTAAAGCACGGCCCAAAGGCTGGCGAATCTTGATTCCAGATTCAGCGCGCGTTGCACGGCCAAGTTCTACAATGCGTCGCGTCAAAGCTACTTGAGCTCCAAGTTCGGTATCGATGTCAGATGTTTGGGCTATTGGCCAATTAGCTAAGTGAACCGAAGCCACTGAAGTTGCATCTGTTGGGCGCACAAGCTCTTGCCACACTTGTTCGGTAATAAACGGAACTAGTGGAGCTAATAACTTTGTCAGAGTCACTAAACATTCATGCAGCGTGCCTAGGGCTGCATTATCGCCATCCCAGAAACGGCGACGAGAGCGACGTACATACCAGTTAGACAAATCATCGATAAAGCGAGCAAGAGCTCGGCCCGCGATCTGCGAATCAAAGTCTTCTAGCGCAGCATCGACCTCTTGAATTAAAATGTTGAGTTCAGAAATAATCCAACGATCCATTAGTGGACGATCTGCCAGTGCTGGTGTTTGTGAAATCTCAAAGTTAGAAGCATTTGCATAGAGCGCATGGAAGGAAACGGTGTTCCAGTACGTCAATAAGGTCTTTCGAACAACCTCATTAAGACTGTCATGACCTACGCGTCGAGCTGCCCACGGCGATCCTGCTGCCAACATGTACCAACGGACTGCATCTGCGCCATGTTGATCCATAAGTGCCATTGGTTCTAGAACATTGCCTAGGTGTTTACTCATTTTGCGACCATCTTTATCCAGGATGTGCCCTAGGCACAGCACGGTTTTATATGAAGATTGATCAAAGACCAATGTTCCAATAGTCATTAAAGTGTAGAACCAGCCACGGGTCTGGTCGATTGCTTCGCAGATAAAGTCGGCAGGGTATGACGCCTTGAACTTTTCTACAGAACCTTCCTTATGCGGATATCCCCACTGCGCAAATGGCATTGCACCAGAGTCGTACCAACAGTCAATAACTTCAGGTACACGTGTCATTGTTGCTGCACACTCAGCACAGGTAAAGGTAATGTCATCAACAAATGGACGATGTGGATCAAGGTTTGAAAGCTCTTTTCCAGCTAGTTCGCCAAGCTCTTTCAGTGAATCGATACACACTTCATGCTTGTTCTCACAACGCCAGATAGGTAGCGGTGTTCCCCAAAAACGGTTGCGCGAAAGCGCCCAGTCAATATTGTTGTTAAGCCAATCGCCATAGCGACCTTCCTTAATTGTTTCAGGATGCCAATCTGTTTTTGCATTTTCGCGAAGCAATGCGTCTTTAATCGAAGTTGTGCGGATGTACCACGATGGTTGCGCGTAATACATCAGGGCTGTGTGACAGCGCCAGCAGTGCGGATATGTGTGCTCGTATTGCTGATGCTTGTACAGGGCACCACTTGCCTTTAACTCTTTGACCAAAGGCTTATCTGCATCTTTAAAGAACATTCCAGCTACAACAGGAACATCAGGTAAGAAGTGTCCATCAGGTGCAATTGGATTTACAACGGGCAATCCATAACTACGACAGACCGCTAAGTCATCGGCGCCAAAGGCTGGTGCCTGGTGAACTAAACCGGTGCCATCTTCAGTAGTTACATACGTAGCCAAAACCACAAAGTGGGCATCTGGAATTTCGATGTAATCAAATGGACGCTTGTATGTAGTGCGTTCAAGTTCCTTGCCAAGCATGGTTTTTAAAATCTTCTTTTCGCCCTTAACTGCTTCCATCAAGTTTTGGGCAACAACGAGTACCTCAGTCGTTTCATCATCAGTAACTTCGATTGCAACGTATTCGACATCTGGGTGAACAGCAATTGCAGTATTAGAAACCAAGGTCCACGGGGTAGTGGTCCACACCAGCAAGGAAGCTTTAAGAGCTGCAAGATCCCCTGAAGTAATTGGGAAACGAACAAATACTGAAGGATCTGTAACAGTCTCGTAGCCTTGTGCTAATTCGTGATCTGACAGCCCTGTTCCGCAACGAGGGCAATACGGTGCAACACGATGATCTTGAACTAGCAGACCTTTCTTCCAGATCTCTTTTAATGACCACCATACTGATTCAACATATTCAGGCGACATGGTCCAGTAGGCCTCATCAAAATCAACCCAGAAACCCATTCGATCTGTCATATCTGTAAAGGCAGTTACGTGGCGCTGTACTGATTCGCGGCACTTGTCATTGAATGGAGCAATTCCGAATTTTTCAATATCGCCCTTGCCAGAAAATCCCAACTCTTTTTCTACGGCAATTTCAACAGGCAAACCGTGGCAATCCCAACCAGCTTTGCGTGTTACCTGCTTGCCTTTCATGGTGTGAAAACGCGGAAACAAATCCTTAAATACTCTGGCTTCGATGTGGTGAGTTCCTGGCATTCCATTTGCTGTTGGTGGACCCTCATAAAAGGTCCAGGTTGGTGCACCATCGCGGGCTGCAACTGTTTTTTCAAAGATTGAATTGTCGCGCCAGAACTTTAGAATCGAATGTTCGACGGCAGGCAGATCTACTGCTGCTGGGATGGCGCGAAATGACATAAAAAAATCCTCCAGAAAACAATCTCTGGAGGGACGATCGCTGCATTTGCAGCTTTCGCGGTACCACCCGCCTTGCGCACCTAAGTGCACCACTTCTTATCTCTCGTGCTGGTTCTAGATGAGCGCTAGCCCATTTCTTCCTGCCGGCTCGTGAGGTGATTGCCCCGTCAACGCCTTGAACGCGAGGCCTTAAGTGTAGGTCATAGAGATATAAAAAATTCACCGTGGCGCAATTGGTATAGGTGCCTACTTGGGCATAAGGTTCGCGACATGCCTAAGAAGCCTGTTAAAAAAGCGGTTGCCAAGAAAGCGCCTGCGAAAAAGGCTGCACCAGCGAAAAAGGCTCCAGCAAAGAAAGTAGCCGCTAAAAAGGCAGCGCCGGCTAAGAAGGTTGCGGCCAAGAAAGCTCCAGCAAAAAAAGCTCCAGCAAAGAAAGCTCCAGCAAAAAAAGCGGCTCCTGCTAAAAAGCCAGTAGTTAAAAGCATTCCGGTTAAAAAAGCGGCAGGAAAACCATTTCCTTCAAAGACCACTCTTACAGTTGATGAAAAATCTCAAACGGTATCGGTCTCGACAGTTACAGCTCCAGTAGTTGCACCTGTCATTGAAGAGCGTCGCTTGGTTATGCCACCTCCGCCGCGTCCAGTCAAAAGTGGCAAGAAGATTGCTCCTCTTAAGCCAATCAAAGTTGCTCCTACTCCCGTAGTTGTAAGTGACTCTGAGGCACCGTGGACTAATGCAGAAATTAAGGCGGTTCGTACCGAGATTTCAAAGGAGCTAGACCGTCTTCGCAAAGAACTAGCCGTTGTCGAACGTGAAATGGATGAATTGATTCAGGAATCTGGCGAAGGCGCAGGCGATGATCAAGCCGATGCTGGTACAAAAACTTTTGAGCGCGAACATGAAATGTCATTGGTAATTAATGCCCGTGACATGGTTTTGCAAACAGAACGCGCACTAGAACGTATTGATAATAAAACATATGGAAATTGCGAAGAGTGCGGATCGCCAATTGGTAAGGCGCGCCTTCAAGTATTTCCGCGCGCAACACTCTGCATGCTGTGCAAGCAGAAGGAAGAACGGCGCTAACGGTGCGCACATGGCGCACACTCTTTAGTGTTGCCTGGTTTGTTTGGATCCTCGACTTAGCAACAAAAATCTGGGCTGTTAGCACGCTCTCGCAGAGATCAAATATCAAAGTCTTTGGCTCTTTTTTTCAACTTACTTTGGTTCGAAATCCAGGCGCCGCTTTCTCATTTGCAACTGGCGCAACCATCTTTCTTACGATTTTTTCCCTAATAGTTCTAGTTACGATTTTGTACTTTTCGCCACGAATTACCTCTAAGGGCTGGGCCGTTGTTTTAGGCCTTGTTTTAGGGGGAATTATTGGAAATTCCATTGATCGAATTTTTCGTGAGCCAGGTTTATTGCGAGGCCACGTGATTGATTGGATGCAGCTGCCTAATTGGCCAATATTCAACATTGCAGACTCAGCGATCGTTATTGCCGCCCTTATTTCAGTTGTACTTACCGCCCGAAACATTCCACCCATTTCAAAGGTAGGCTCATAGGCATGAGCAATCGCATCTCCCGTACCTTGACAGTGCCCGAAGGTGTTGCTGGCGAACGCATTGATAGTGCTTTAACTCGTGTCCTTGGGTTGTCACGAACAGCGGTCGTTAAATTACTTGAAGATGGTGACATCACATCCGGTGGCAAGGCGATGCCAAAATCAGATCGTGTTACCGCCGGACAAGTAATCGAAGTTTTGATGCCAGAACCAATTAATTCTGATCCAATTCCATTAACCCCTATTGATGGCCTAAGCATTATTTATGATGACAGTGACCTCGTTGTTATTGATAAGCCAGTTGGTTGCGCCGCTCACCCAAGTCCAGGATGGACAGGACCAACAGTTGTTGGCGCATTAATGGCAGCTGGCTACTCAATTTCTACATCTGGTCCTGCAGAGCGTCAAGGAATTGTGCATCGACTAGATGTTGGTACAAGTGGATTAATGATTGTTGCAAAAAGCGACACGGCATTTCATGTACTCAAAGATGCTTTTCGAAATCGCACAGTCGACAAGGTGTATCACGCAATGGTTCAAGGTCATATGGATCCAACAACCGGGACTATTGATGCTCCAATTGATCGCCATCCAAAAGAGGATCACCGTTTTGCGGTAATGGCAACAGGAAAAGAATCAATTACTCATTACGAAGTTATCGAATTTTATCGTGGCGTATCTATGGTGAAAATTGAGTTAGAAACAGGACGCACCCACCAAATTCGTGTTCACTTTTCCGCCCTGCATCACCCTTTGGTCGGGGACACGACATATGGCGCAGATCCGGTGCTGGGTAAGAGTTTAGGAATGTCTAGACCCTGGCTTCATGCTGCCGAACTCACATTCGCCCATCCCGTGACTGGCGCAGCGCTTCACTTTGAAGCACCATACCCAGCCGATCTCACACGCTCCCTGGCGTTGCTTTCCGACGCAGTTCTTCCATAAGCACTAATCTCGCCAATCATGTCCACAGATAATTTCGTACATCTGCACGTCCACACCGAGTATTCAATGCTCGATGGTGCGGCTCGTGTCGACGATTTAATGTCCGAAGTCAAGGCACAAGGCATGCCTGCAATAGCAATGACAGACCACGGAAATGTATTTGGTGCTTTTGATTTTTATAAAGCTGCAAAAAAATATGAGGTAAAACCGATTATCGGAATCGAAGCATATGTTGCTCCCGAATCACGTTTTGATAAAAAGCGAGTTCAGTGGGCTGCTGGTGGGGAAGATGATGTGTCTGGCGGCGGCGCGTATACTCACATGACAATTCTGGCTGAAAACAACCAAGGACTTGCAAATCTATTTCGACTGTCATCGTTGGCATCGCTTGAAGGTTATTACTACAAGCCGCGCATGGACCGCGAATTACTTGCTAAATATTCAGAAGGACTAATTGCAACGACTGGCTGCCCGGGTGGAGAAATCCAAACCCGTTTGCGTATGGGTGCATATAAAGAAGCGATCAAAGCAGCTAGTGCATATCAAGATATTTTTGGTAAAGGAAATTTTTATCTAGAAGTCATGGATCACGGAATTGAAATTGAAACGCGAGTAAAAGCAGATCTATTAAAACTTGGTAAAGAATTAGGGTTACCGCTACTTGCTACTAATGATCTTCACTACACACGTCAAGAAGATGCTGCTGCACATGAAGCCTTATTGTGCGTGCAATCTGGATCTACCTTGGCAGATCCCAAGCGATTTAAATTTGATAATGACACCTTTTATGTCAAGACCGCAGTACAAATGCGTGAGCTTTTTAAAGAGATTCCAGAAAGTTGTGACAACACCTTACTTATAGCTGAGCGTTGCAACATCACACTTCGTGAAGGTGAAAATTTGTTGCCTCAGTTCGAAGTTCCAGCTGGCGAGAGTGAAGATTCATGGCTTAAAAAGGAAGCAGAGCGCGGCCTCAAGAGTCGAATGGGTGATCGCATAACGCCAGACCATGAAACTCGCTTGCAGTACGAGCTCGGCGTTATGGAAAAGATGGGCTTTCCGGGTTACTTCCTTGTAGTTGCCGACCTTGTCGCACATGCCAAAGAGGTTGGTATCCGCGTTGGTCCAGGTCGCGGCTCTGCTGCAGGATCACTGGTCGCATACGCTCTTGGTATCACTGGCCTGGATCCCTTAGAACATGGGCTTTTGTTTGAGCGATTCCTTAACCCTGAACGTATTTCCATGCCTGATATTGACTTGGACTTTGACGAACGTCGTCGCAGCGAAATGATTCGATACGCCACAAATAAATATGGTGAGGACCGAGTTGCTCAGATCATCACGTATGGAACTATCAAATCTAAGCAAGCCATTAAAGATTCAACACGAGTTCTTGGCTATCCATATGTAATTGGCGAGAAATTAACTAAAGCTTTACCTCCGACAGTTATGGGTAAGGACATTTCCTTAAGCGGAGTTTTTGATTCTAAAGATGATCGATACGGAGAAGCAGGCGAGTTCCGTGCTTTGTATAACTCAGATCCTGATTCAAAGCGCGTCGTTGATACCGCTCGCGGCCTTGAAGGCTTAAAACGTCAATGGGGTGTGCACGCAGCTGGAGTTATTTTGTCTCGCGAACCATTATTAGATGTAATCCCAATTCATCGCCGCGAGGCCGATGGCGCCATCATTACTCAATTTGATATGGGTGCTTGCGAAGCAACAGGGCTGCTAAAGATGGATTTCTTGGGACTGCGAAATCTTTCGGTACTAGATGATTGTCTACTTAACATTAAGGCGAACCAAGGAATTGATGTTGTTTTAGAAACGTTGACTCTGGATGATCCAAAGACGTACGAATTACTAAGTCGTGGAGACACTTTGGGTGTCTTCCAGCTTGACGGTGGACCAATGCGTGCCTTGCTCAAGAGCATGTCACCAGATTCATTTGAAGATATTTCAGCTGTTATTGCCTTATATCGCCCAGGACCTATGGGTGAGAACGCACATAACAACTACGCCGATCGTAAAAATAAGCGCAAACCTGTCGAATCAATTCATCCAGAATTAACTGAGCCGTTGCAAGAGATTCTTGGCGATACCTATGGATTAATCGTGTATCAAGAGCAGGTAATGGCGATTGCACAAAAGGTTGCGGGCTTCTCGCTCGGCCGCGCGGATCTTTTGCGCAAGGCAATGGGTAAGAAGAACAAAGAGATTTTGGATAAAGAGTACGTTCCCTTTGAAGCAGGCATGAAGGAGAATGGATTTTCAACGGCTGCGATTAAACGTTTATGGGAAGTCTTGATTCCATTCTCTGATTATGCATTTAACCGTGCGCACTCTGCTGGCTATGGTGTTGTTTCATATTGGACTGCGTACTTAAAAGCTAATTATCCGACCGAGTACATGGCAGCCTTGCTTACATCAGTTCGCGACGACAAGGACAAGTCGGCGCTGTACTTATCCGAATGTCGTCGCATGGGAATTAAGGTTTTATCACCTGATGTCAATGAATCCGATGCCGAATACACGCCATGTGGCGTCGATATTCGTTTTGGGTTAGCGGCGATCAGAAATGTCGGCGAAGGCGTTGTGGCGTCGATTAAGAATTCCCGCACTAGCAAGGGTCGATATACATCCTTTGGAGATTTCCTAGCCAAGGTTGATGCACAGGTGTGTAACAAGAAAACGATTGAGTCCCTAATTAAGGCCGGAGCTTTCGGATCATTGGGATCAACCCGAAAAGGATTAATAGCTGTTCATCTTGAAGCAATTGATTCTGTTATTGAAACAAAGCGGGCTGAAGCAATTGGGCAATTTGATTTATTTGGTGGCGAAGCAGTCACCGCTGTTTCTGGATTAGATATCGAAGTTCCAACGGGCGAGTGGGATAAGTCGATGCTGTTGTCCTACGAACGAGAAATGTTAGGGCTATACGTTTCAGATCATCCATTACTTGGCGTAGAACATGTTTTGCGTGCCAGTACGGATATGTCCATCAGCGAAATTGTTGATGATGGCGCTCAACATGAATCAATCGTAACTATTGGTGGATTGATTACAAGTGTTACTCGTAAAGTTTCTAGACAAGGTGCATCATGGGCTGTTGTCACGGTCGAAGACCTTGAAGGATCACTTGAAGTTCTATTCTTTGCCAATACGTATAACCAATACTCCATGTCATTAACAGAGGACCGCATCGTCACAATTCGCGGACGCGTGGACCGTCGAGAAGACAAATTGCGGTTCACGGCACTTGAAATGTCGATGCCAGATATCAATGCGACCCCAACGGGACCACTTGTTATCTCATTGCCAATTCAACAGTGCACCCCTCCCGTCGTTGATCGAATCAAGGAAATCTTGCGTTCACATCCAGGCAAACGTGAAGTTCATCTACAACTCAATGACAATGGAAATAGCACAGTTATGAAGGTTGATGCATTAATCACATCATCTCCGAGTTTGAGCGCGGATTTGAAATCGATCCTGGGGCCTAACTGCCTCGTTTAAATTGAGCCTCAAGGTATTGGGCTAAGCCGTTACAATTGCCTAATGATTCGTACCGTTGACCTGCGCGGACGAGCCCTGTCTAAAGCCCAATACAACCTAGAGCTTCCTCGTGCCACGCTCTATGTTGCAGAAGCGATGGTGTTGATCCAACCAATCCTTGATCGGGTGAAAAATGGCACCGAAGCAGATCTAATCGCCTTGGCGCAAGAGTTTGATGATGTAACTCCTGCCAGTATCCGAGTGCCACAACACGCACTGGATGAGGCGCTTTTACAATTAGCACCAGCGATTAGAGAAGCACTAGAGCTTTCGATTTCAAGAGTTAAGAAAGTTCATAACGACCAAGTACGGTCTGAAAAAACCACCATTGTCATTGACGGCGGAACAGTTACTGAAAAGTGGGTTCCGGTTGATCGCGTGGGCTTATATGTTCCTGGTGGACGTGCGGTGTATCCCAGCAGCGTGATGATGAATGTAATTCCGGCGCAAATTGCAAAGGTGCAATCAATTGCAGTTGCTTCACCACCACAAAAAGAGTTTGGTGGATTGCCGCACCCAACAATTCTTGCAACGTGCGCCCTCCTTGGAATTACTGAGGTCTACGCGGTCGGGGGAGCGCAAGCAATCGCTCTATTTGCTTATGGCATGGACGGCGTTTGCGAGAAGGCAGATTTAGTAACAGGACCCGGAAATATTTATGTTGCCGCTGCCAAGCGTGCGCTTCGTGGAGTGATCGGAATTGATTCAGAAGCAGGTCCAACAGAAATTGCAATTCTTGCCGATTCTTCAGCGATTGCAGCTGATGTTGCTGCGGATTTAATTAGCCAGGCAGAACACGATGTGATTGCAGCAGCTGTTCTTGTTACAGATTCTCCAGAATTGGCTAAAGCAGTTCAAGCAGAACTTAAAACTCGCGTTGCAGCGACCAAGCACGCTGATCGAATCAAGGTTGCGTTTTCTGGTGTGCAATCAGCCATCGCCTTAGTGGATTCTATTGAACAAGGTTTGGATGTCGTTAACGCATATGCGGCGGAGCACCTTGAAATTCAAACTGTCAATGCACGCACAGATGCGGCGAAGATTCGCAATGCTGGCGCTGTCTTTATCGGTCGATTCTCACCAGTTTCATTAGGAGATTACTCCGCTGGCTCAAATCACGTCTTACCTACTGGCGGATGCGCCTGCCATTCAAGTGGTTTATCTGTGCAAACTTTCTTGCGTGGATTGCACTTTATCGAATACGGCCAAAAGGCATTTACGGACATTGTCGATACCGTTGTAACCCTTGCTAACGCTGAAGATTTACCGGCACACGGTGAAGCAATGACCGCTCGCTTGGAGAATTTGAAATGAGTTGGCCAAGTTGGTTGCCGCTGCGCGAAAATCTTCGCCCACTATCACCGTATGGCGCCCCACAAGTGCCAGCACAAGCAGCACTTAATACAAACGAAAATCCATATCAACCCTCACTTGCTTTGCAAAAGGCAATTACTGATGCAGTAGCAAAGGTTGCAGCTGATTTAAACCGCTATCCAGATCGTGATGCAACTGTTCTGCGCACAAAGCTTGCGGATTACATTAACGAGCAAAGTGGCACAAAGTTTTCAGTAGATAATCTCTGGGCAGCAAATGGCAGCAATGAAATCATTCAATCAATTTTCTTGGCATTTGCCGGGGGACCGGTCCTTGGATTTACGCCTTCTTATTCAATGCATCCACTTATTGCAAAGGTCACAGGCGCACAATGGATTGATGGAAAGCGCAACGCTGATTTTTCTTTAAATACCGCTGATGCGGTGGCAGAAATCCAAAAGCACAAACCAACATTGACCTTTATTACAACGCCTAACAATCCAACTGGTGGTGCTGTCACAATTGATTCAATTCAAATCTTGGCAGATGCTGCTAAATCTGTTGGGGGATTGCTTGTTGTTGATGAGGCGTATGCAGAGTTCTCGCAAGAAATATCTGCGGTGACCTTAATTGCTAATAACCCACATGTAATTGTTATTCGGACCATGAGCAAGGCATTTGCCTTTGCTGGTGCACGTGTTGGTTATTTGGTAAGTGATGTAAGCGTTAAAGATGCGATGATGATTGTGCGCTTGCCGTACCACCTCAGTGCCTTAACGCAAGCTGCCGCACAAGTGGCCATCGATCACCGACAAGAGTTGTTAGCAGGAGTCTCCTACCTCATTGAATCGCGAGCAATAGTTGTTCAGGCACTTCACGATATGGGACTGACAACGATTCCAAGCAGCGCAAACTTTGTTTTGTTCACTGGATTTAAGCAGGATGCGCCACAACTGTGGGCTGCGCTGCTGGAAAAGGGTGTTCTGATTCGAGATGTGGGATTATTAGGGTACTTAAGAGTGACCATTGGCAATGAAGCCGAAAACAATTTGTTTATTTCAGCCCTCAAAGAGCTCATTTAAGAAGGAGAGACCCATGAGAACAGCACGCGTCGAAAGAAAGACCAAGGAGTCACATGTACTCGTTGAGCTGAATCTAGATGGCCAGGGCATCATTGATGTTGCGACAGGGGTTCCATTCTTTGATCACATGATGTCTCAATTGGGCAAGCATTCAGGTTTTGATCTAACAGTTAAGACAACTGGTGATGTTGATGTTGATTCACACCACACAGTTGAGGACACATCCCTTGCCTTTGGTCAGGCACTGCGTGAAGCACTTGGCGATAAAGCAGGGATCCGTCGCTTTGGCGATTCAATGGTTCCGTTAGATGAGGTTTTGGTTCAGGCAGCGGTTGATCTTTCTGGTCGTCCATATTTAGTGCACCGTCAACCAGAAATTGTTGAACTAATCGGCACCTTTGACACAACCCTGGGGAAGCACATCTGGGAGTCAATCGTTGCTGAAGCGCGCATCGCATTACACATTCGCGTTCTAGAAGGTCGTAATGCCCACCACGTATTTGAAGCACAATTCAAGGCTGTTGCACGTGCATTACGTGATGCGGTTTCACTAGATGGCCGAGTAGCCGGAATCCCATCAACAAAAGGTTCTCTTTGATAGCAATTCTTGATTACGGATCTGGAAATCTACGATCAGCCGAACGTGCATTTGCAACAGCAGGAAAAGATGTAGTTGTAACATCTGATCGATCAGTTGCACTTGAGGCAGAAGGATTAGTAGTTCCAGGTGTTGGCGCATTTGCTGCATGCATGAATGGCTTAAATGCGGTTGATGGCGCTGCAATTGTGCGGGAACGTTTGGCGAAAGAGCGTCCAACACTTGGCATCTGTATTGGTATGCAAATCATGTTTTCTAAAGGCACAGAACATTCTGATGGCACACCACATGCTGGAATCGGAATTTGGGAAGGAACAGTTTCGCAGTTGGACGCACCGATTTTGCCTCACATGGGCTGGAACACAGTTGAAGCAGCCTCTACATCAACACTATTTAGCGGCGTTGAAGGCGAATCCTTTTATTTTGTTCATTCTTATGCGGCGAAAAAAGCAGTTGGTACAACACAGGGGTGGAGCACGCACGGTGAAAAGTTTTTAGCTGCTGTTGAAGATGGCTACATCAGTGCAACACAGTTTCACCCAGAAAAATCTGGTGCAGCTGGATTAGCCCTGATAAAGAATTGGGCGGATTCATTGTGAGATACCTAGAGTTATTGCCTGCTGTTGATGTTAAAGATGGTCGCGCAGTTAGGTTGGTTCAGGGCGAACTAGATAAGGAAAGTGTTTACGGAGCACCTCTAGATGTCGCCCTCGAATTTCAAGCAGCGGGTGCCGAATGGCTTCACCTTGTTGATTTAGATGCAGCCTTTGGTCGTGGTGAAAACTCTGCTCTATTGGCCGAGGTAGTTGGAAAATTAGATATCAAGGTAGAGCTATCAGGCGGAATTCGTGATGATGAATCGTTAAAACGTGCATTAACCACTGGTTGTCGTCGAGTTAATTTAGGAACAGCAGCACTAGAAGATCCTGATTGGACTGCTCGTGTTATCGGACAATACGGAGACCGAATCGCAGTTGGTCTAGATGTCCGTGGACATACTCTTGCTGCACGCGGTTGGACTAAAGAGGGAGGAGATTTGTTTGAAACCCTTGAGCGTTTAGATCGCGACGGTTGCGCTCGTTATGTTGTTACAGATGTTGCAAAAGATGGAACATTAGCTGGACCAAATATCGAACTACTTAAATCTGTGTGTGCTGCTACAACAAAGCCGGTAATTGCAAGCGGTGGTATCTCATCTCTGGCTGACATTGCAGCTCTTGCGGCACTTGTCGATACCGGAGTTGAAGGCGCGATTGTTGGTAAGGCGCTATACGCCGGAAAATTCACCTTAATAGAAGCGTTAAAGGTAAGCGGAAAATGACATTGTCTGTTCGCATCATTCCTTGTTTGGATGTCACCGACGGCCGCGTGGTCAAAGGTGTTAACTTCACGGATCTAGTTGATGCGGGCGATCCAGTTGAAATGGCTGCGCTGTATAACCTTGAAGGCGCAGATGAGCTTACATTTCTAGATATCTCGGCAAGTGTTGTAGGACGTGAAACAACTTTGGATGTTGTTCGTCGGACAGCAGAACAAGTTTTCATTCCACTTACAGTCGGTGGTGGAATTCGAAGCGTGGAAGATGTTGATCGGCTTTTGCGTGCAGGAGCTGACAAAGTTTCAATTAATACATCTGCAATTGCCCGTCCCGAATTAATCGCTGAGATCGCAGATCGTTTTGGCTCACAAGTCTTGGTGATATCAATAGACGCGCGTCGAGCAAACACAGATTCTGGTTTTGAAGTCACTACACATGGTGGTCGACAAAGTTCAGGACTAGATGCATTAGCGTGGGTTGAAAAAGCCTGTGCGCTAGGTGTTGGTGAAATTCTGCTTAACTCAATGGATGCCGATGGAACTCGCGCGGGATATGACATCGGAATGATCACCGCAGTTCGTGCAGTCTCCAAGGTTCCGTTGATTGCAAGTGGGGGAGCAGGGAGTCTTGAAGACTTTTCTGCAGCCCTAGATGCAGGGGCAGATGCGCTACTAGCTGCAAGCGTCTTTCACTTTGGCATTCATCGCATTGGCGATGTGAAGTCTTACCTGGGTAAGCACAATTATCCGGTGCGCACGATGGCCGCTCGTTAAGGCAGAATAAGCACATGACGACAATTGATCCTCGGGTAGCAGCCTTACTCAAGGATCCGTCCGCATTGATTCCAGCAGTTGTGCAAGATGTTTCAAGTAATGAAGTGCTGATGCTTGCGTACATGAATGCCGAGTCACTGGCACTAACTCTTTCAACGGGTAAAGCAACATATTGGAGCCGCAGTCGTAACGAACTGTGGGTCAAAGGTGCGACATCTGGACATTTCCAAGATGTTCATTCTGTTTCTTTAGATTGTGATGGAGACTCACTTTTGTTGAAGGTGACACAAACTGGGGTTGCCTGCCATACGGGGGATCGCACCTGTTTTCACACCCCACTTGAGCTTGGTCTGTAAATGAACCTAGAACAATTTCGCGCTTACGCAAAGGTTTCAAATGTAATTCCAGTTTCCAGACGTTTACTGGCAGACGGTGAAACTCCACTTGGGGTTTATCGCAAATTAGCAAAAAACGCCGACAACACATTCCTGCTTGAATCAGCAGAACATGGTGGTGCGTGGTCTCGATATTCATTTATTGGTGTGCGAAGTGAAGCAACGCTTAGCGAAAAAAATGGTCTTGCCTATTGGCAAGGAATTGCACCAGCTGGTGCGCCAACCGGAATAGATCCACTCGAAGCGCTCAGACTTTCTGCAGCGCATTTGAAGTCACCACAAATTGCAGGTTTGCCTCCGCTAACTGGTGGCTTAGTTGGTTTTATGGGTTACGACGTTGTGCGACGGTTGGAACGCTTACCTGACTTAACAACAAAAGACATTCCATTACCCGAGCTTTCATTTATGTTAACAAGTGATCTGGCGGTCTTGGATCACAGCGATGGCACGATCACCTTGATTGCAAATGCAATCAATTGGGATGGAAGCGATGATCGCATTGATGAAGCATATGAATCCTGTGTGCAGCGTTTAGATCGCATGCAAGCTGATCTTTCAACCCCCCTATCAGGAGAAGCGGCAGAGATTCCAGATTTCTCATTACCTGATTACAGCGGCAATATTTCTGGCGAACAGTTCAAGCAGAACATTCTTAAGGTTAAGGAAGAAATCCTTGCCGGAGAAGCATTTCAAGTGGTTTTGTCCCAGCGATTTGCGATGCCATGTCAGGCAGATGCAATAGATGTGTATCGCATGCTTCGCCTGAATAATCCTTCGCCGTACATGTATTTGTTCCGCTTTACAGATGGAATCGAGATTGTTGGGTCTAGTCCTGAAGCATTAGTAAAGGTCAATCAAAAAGATGTGATGATCCATCCAATTGCAGGTACTCGTAAGCGTTCGGCAAACCCTGAAGAAGATCACCGTTTAGGGGAAGAACTACTTGCAGATCCAAAGGAACGAGCAGAACATTTGATGCTGGTTGATTTAGGTCGCAACGACTTAGGTCGTGTCTGCGCGCCTGGAACAGTTGAAGTCGTCGATTTCATGCACATCGAACGATATTCACATGTGATGCATATTGTTTCTACTGTTGTCGGAAAGTTAGCCGATAAGGCAAGCCCAGTAGATGCCCTTTTTTCTGTATTCCCTGCTGGAACATTATCTGGTGCACCAAAGCCACGTGCGATGGAGATTATCGAAGAACTGGAGACAACACGTCGCGGTGTTTATGGTGGCATCGTTGGTTACATTGATTTCACAGGCAACATCGACACCTGCATCGCTATTCGCACAGCCCTGTTGTATCAAGGTACTGCGTATGTTCAAGCAGGCGCAGGCGTTGTTGCAGATTCGGATCCCGAGTCAGAGAATCAAGAATGTCGAAATAAAGCAGCAGCTGTTCTAACTGCAATACATGCAGCTAATCGTTTAGGACGCAATCATGAGTGATCTCTTTCCGATCGGGATCGCAGCAATTGTTGTAATGGGGATCGTTTTATTACTTGCCCGAAAGTTTAAGATTTCAGCTCGCTATGAACGCACACCTCGTCAGCTGAATTCTTGGTCAGCGCTCGATAAGGGGATAGACCCAACAGAGGATCAAAAACTGTGAGCGTTCTAGATTCAATTATTGAAGGTGTACGTGAGGATTTAGCAGCCAGACGTTTACCAATGTCGCAGTTACTAGAAGCGATTGAAGTAGCACCACCGGTACGCGATTGTTTAGCAGCGCTATTGACCGAAGATATTTCAGTTATTGCTGAGGTTAAGAGGTCTTCGCCAAGCAAAGGCGCGCTTGCACCAATTACCGATCCTGCTGGCCTTGCTGCAACTTATGAAGTAGCTGGGGCAACTGTAATTAGTGTTTTGACAGAACAACGTCGATTCGGTGGAACTTTGGCTGACCTTGATGCAGTACGCAAAACTGTGGAGTTACCAGTATTGCGAAAAGATTTTATGGTTGATGAGTATCAATTTTATGAAGCACGCGCTCATGGTGCGGATGTAATTTTGTTGATCGTTGCTGCGCTAAGCAAGAATCAATTAGCTGATTATTTTCACTTGGCTAAAGAACTTGGAATGAGAGCCTTGATCGAGGTTCATACACCTAGCGAATTAGAGAGTGCACTTGAAATATCACCAGAAATTGTTGGTGTTAATTCTCGTAACTTAAAAACCTTAGATGTGGATGCACAAGCATTCGCGCAATTGATTCCACAAATACCACAGTCAATCGCCCGTGTTGCTGAATCAGGAATCTCAACTAGGGCTGATGTTGAATTTGCTCACGAGCATGGGGCAACGGCGATTCTGGTAGGTGAGGCCTTAGTCCGCTCAGGAAATTCAAATGTTGCGATGGCTCAGTTGCTCGGTAGGCTTGCGGAATGATTATTGAGGGCCACTTCGGAGAGTATGGCGGCCGTTTTGTGCCAGAAGCTCTGATTGGCGCCCTCGAAGAATTAGAAGCTGCTCACAACGCAGCGCAAAAAGATCCAGCGTTCATTGCCGAGTTGGCTGAACTTCATCGCACCTACACAGGTCGTCCGAGCATTATTACCGAAGCAAAAAGATTTGCTGAACATGCTGGCGGAGCTCGAATATTTCTCAAGCGTGAAGATTTAAACCACACCGGCAGCCACAAGATCAACAATGTTTTAGGACAAGCTCTCTTAACAAAGCGCATGGGCAAGAAGCGAATCATCGCCGAAACTGGTGCTGGTCAACACGGTGTTGCTTCTGCAACGGCTGCTGCCTTGATGGGACTTGATTGTGTTGTGTATATGGGCGAAGAAGACACACGCCGCCAAGCATTAAACGTTGCACGTATGAAGTTGCTCGGCGCACAAGTTGTTCCAGTGACTTCAGGATCTAAAACATTAAAAGATGCTATTAATGAAGCAATGCGTGATTGGGTGACTAACGTTGCCGATACTCACTACATGCTGGGCACAGTTGCAGGCCCACATCCATTCCCAACAATGGTTCGCGACTTTCACAAAATTATTGGTGATGAAGCGCGCGAACAAATGCTCGCACTAACTGGCAAACTTCCAGACGCAGTTCTTGCTTGTGTTGGTGGCGGGTCAAATGCAATTGGAATCTTTAATGCATTTATTCCAGATGCAGGAGTTCGACTAATTGGTCTTGAAGCAGGCGGAGATGGTGTTGAAACGGGACGCCATGCTGCAACTATTACTGGTGGCTCGCCTGGTGTTTTGCACGGCACGCGTTCCTATGTTTTGCAGGATGAAAATGGTCAAACCATCGAATCACATTCAATTTCGGCAGGACTTGATTACCCAGGTGTTGGACCTGAGCACGCATACCTTCATGACATTGGCCGTGCCGAATATCGCGCGATCAATGATGATGCAGCGATGGCGGCTTTTGAATTACTGTGCAAAACAGAAGGCATTATTCCGGCGATAGAAACTGCGCATGCACTAGCTGGTGCATTGGTAATCGGACAAGAATTAGGGCCAACGGCAAACCTATTGATCAATTTGTCTGGCCGCGGCGATAAAGATGTACAAACCGCTGCCGAATACTTTGGAATTCCCCTGTAATGACACAATTAGATGTAGTAATGGCAAAGGTGCGCGCAGAAAATCGTGCAGCGCTAATTGCATACATCCCAGCTGGTTTTCCTTCACAGACTGGTTGCGCCAAAGCAATTCAAGCGTTGGCAGCTGCAGGAGTCGATGCAATTGAAATCGGTTTTCCTTATAGCGATCCGGTAATGGATGGTCCAGTTATTCAAGAGGCAGCAGATATTTCGTTGAAAGGTGGAACAAATGCTGCAGATGTTTTTGCAGCGCTCAAGGTTGCATCAAGCACTGGGGTAGCAGCGGTTGTTATGACTTATTGGAATCCGATTGCAAAGTACGGTGTTGAAAAGTTTGCACAGTCCATTGCTGATAACGGAGGATCGGGTGTAATTACCCCAGATCTCACAATTGAGGAATCTGATTTGTGGATTGCAGCCACACAAAAGAGTGGAATCAATCCAATCTATGTCGTAGCACCGAGCACAAAAGATGAGCGCTTAAAGAATGTAACTGCAAAAACAGGTGGCTTTGTCTACGCCGCCAGCATGATGGGAGTGACAGGAACTCGTGATGCTGTTGCATCAACAGCCAGTGAATTAGTTGCGCGTGTTCGAACTGTCACTGACTTACCTATTTCAGTAGGTCTAGGTGTATCCACGCGAGAACAAGCAAAGTCCTTGGCCGCATATGCCGACGGAGTAATTGTTGGTTCAGCTTTTATCAAGTTATTGCTTGATGCACCGTCAGAACAACAAGGTTTAGATGCAATTTCTCATCTGGCTAAAGAGCTAGCCTTAGGAGTACGTGAGGGGCGATGAGAAATTTTAATGAGCGCTTTCAACCGCTAATTACTCTGTTGGCTCGGCTTGTACTTGGTGGCGTCCTTTTGGCTGCCGGTGGACTAAAAGTATTTAAGCCAACAGAATCAGCAAACGCTGTTGCTGCCTATAAATTGTTACCAACCAATCTGGCGCACCTAACGGGATATGCCTTGCCGTGGCTTGAAGTCGCACTTGCGCTTCTTTTAATCATTGGCTTTATGGTTCGCCCAGCGGCTGTAGTCAGTGGTTTGATCATGATCGTTTTTATCGGGGCAATTGCTTCAGTGTGGGCTCGGGGGATGTTGATCGATTGTGGATGCTTTGGCGGAGGCGGGGAAATTGACCCCTCGTTGGCTTCGGAGGTTCGTAGGACCTATTTCATAGAAATAATGCGCGATTTAGGCTTGGCTCTTGCCGCGCTTTATCTGTACTTTTTCCCTTACGGAAAGTTTTCCATCGAAAAAGCAGCACCCTCAACTAAGGAGTAAGAATGGCTAAGCAACAAGCAAAAAGCGGTGACAACGTAACGCGCTGGATCGTTATTGCAATGGTTACGCTCGTAGTTGTAACAGGTGTGGTTTTTTCGATGATGAGTCAAAATAATAAGCAGAACGCATCTCTTGCCGCCCTGGATGGTTTTACATCAAAAGGTGCGATTGCAACGACAATTGATGCCGACAATGGTTCGGCCATCACTTTCAATCCTGGTTTAGCTAAGACGGTTGATGTATGGGAAGACCCACAGTGTCCAGTATGTAAATACTTTGAAGATGCAAACGGTGATTACATTGATAGCTTGATCCGCGACAAGAAAGCAACAGTTCGTTTCCACGTACTTTCATTCTTAGGTGATGAATCAGTGCGTGCGGCGAATGCATCATTTTGTGCAGCAGATGAGGGACAGTACATAGATTTCCATAAGGCTTTGTATCGTGTTCAATCTCCACTAGAAAACTCTGGCTTTTGGAGTAATGAAACTTTGATTGCGATTGGAAGTAAAGTCGGAATCACATCTGAAAAGTTTGCTAAGTGCGTTAATGACGGACAAAAGGTTGAACTTGTAAAAGCAAACTACGACTCCATGTCCAAGTACGGAGTTCAGGGCACACCAACCGTATTCATCGATGGAAAATTGTGGGAGCGCAAGAGTTCAGACTTTAATCTTGACGAATTCCGCGCTGCCGTAGAAGGAAATTAACTGTGTTGATCGCATTTCCAACGCCAACGCAATCGGCGTTGGAAATCGGTCCATTAACGATTCACTATTACGCCTTATGCATCATTATGGGCATCGCAGTAGCAATTTGGCTTGGTGATAAAAGATTTCGTGCTCATGCAGTTAATGGGCGATCAGTTGTATCTGAAGTAGCGATTACTGCGGTACCGGTTGGCATCATTGGTGGACGTCTCTATCATGTGATCTCTTCACCTTCTGCTTATTTTGGAGCAAATGGCAATCCAGTGGATGCGCTAAAGATTTGGCAAGGTGGATTAGGAATCTGGGGAGCTATTTCCCTTGGGATCTTGGGTGCCTATGTGCGCTACAAAACATTGCAAAAGCGAATTGATTTGCCTTCATTTGCAGTGTTTGTAGATGCATTAGCTCCGGGCATTTTGTTCGCCCAAGCTATTGGGCGTTTTGGAAATTGGTTTAACGGTGAGTTATTTGGCCGCCCACTGGATACCTGGTGGGCGCTCGACGTTCCAACCAGATATCGACCATTTGGATATAGCCAATTTGAATCTTTTCACCCTACTTTTTTGTATGAAGCAATCTGGTGCACCTTTGTCGCAACGCTATTGATTGTGTTTGGCAAACGCCTAAAGGCTGGACAAGTATTTGCTGCATATGTCTTTGCCTATTGCTTCGGCAGATATTTCATCGAGCTAATTCGTATTGATTCAGCTAATACGATCGCCGGATTGCGCGTGAATGTCTGGGTGAGCGTGATGATAGGAGTAGGAGCTGCAATTATGTACTTTGATCGTGGCTCAAGAAAGATTGCGTAGCTTTCAGGTAGGCTTAAGAAATGGCACTTGAAGATGTTCATGAGCGCAATCAACAACACCGTACCCACCGAGCAGGCTGGTTACGTGCGGCAGTCCTTGGTGCAAATGATGGACTGGTCTCAACAGCATCCTTAATGGTTGGAGTTGCAGCTGCAGGCAAGACTGATTTTTTGGTTACTGCAGGAATTGCTGGAATCACCGCAGGTGCGATGTCGATGGCAGTTGGCGAATATGTTTCAGTGCGCTCACAAAATGATGTCGAAGCCTCAGATCGCTTATTAGAAATTGAACATTTAGCGGCAGATCCTGAAGGTGAGTTGCAGGAGCTGCAACACATTTATATTGAACGTGGCTTAACTCCGGCTCTTGCGTTGCAGGTTGCACTAGAAATGCATCGTAAGGATCCATTAGAAGCACATTTGCGAGATGAACTTGGACAACATCCACACACAAAGGCAAGACCAGTTCAGGCAGCTGTTGCATCGGCAATCGCCTTTACAAGTGGTGGCTTGATTCCATTTGCAGGAGCTTTCGCGCCGAGTTTAGGAGCTAAGGCGTGGAGCATTGTTGGCTTCACACTTGTGGGCTTAATTTTGACAGGCGTCATCAGTGCCAGAATTTCAGGATCAAAGGTATTTGCCCCAACGGTGCGCGTTTTAATCGGAGGGTGTTTGGGTATGGCGATCACCGCTGGGATTGGCCAAATCGCCAACATCTCTGGCATCTAATCAGCCTTCTCTGAGCCTTCCCTTTTGGGTACTTGTTGCTACGATTTCCCACTAAGCACGCCGGGCCAAGGATGTCCCTCCACACGTAGGACAATCCCATAGGAGCAACGCTCGTGGCACTTGCATCCAATTATCCACAAGCACAAGGGCTCTATAACCCTGCCCAAGAACATGATGCTTGCGGAGTTGCGATGGTTGCCACCCTAAACAAAATTGCAACGCACGAAATTGTCGCCAAAGCTCTAACGGCTCTGCGCAATATGGAACACCGAGGCGCATCAGGTGCCGAACCAGACAGTGGTGATGGTGCCGGAATTTTGATTCGGGTACCTGATGCTTTTTTCCAAGCTGTTGTTGATTTCAAACTTCCGGAAGCCAATTCATACGCAACAGGTATTGCATTTGTCGCTCAAGGTGCAGATGTTAAGGACGATATTGCAAAGTTGGCCCAACAAGAGGGCTTAGTTGTACTTGGATGGCGCGAAGTTCCAATTAACTCAAGCTCCTTAGGCAAGACCGCACTATCGGTAATGCCTGATTTCCATCAATTATTTTTAGCTGGCAAAAATGGCGAAACAGGAATTGCGCTAGATCGACTTGCATTTTGTTTGCGCAAGCGCGCTGAGCACGCTCTTGATCTTTACTTCCCATCATTGTCATCACAGACAATTGTGTACAAGGGAATGCTTACTACAGGTCAGCTAGAAGAGTTTTTTCCAGAGTTATCTGATGAACGTGTTGTTTCACCACTTGCCTTAGTTCACTCTCGTTTTTCAACCAATACTTTTCCTTCATGGCCACTTGCTCACCCTTATCGCTTTATCGCGCATAACGGTGAAATTAACACTGTTAAGGGAAATCGCAATTGGATGCGCGCTCGCGAATCTCTACTTGCCAGTGATGTAATTCCGGGTGACCTCAAGCGTTTGTTCCCAATTGTTGAAATGTCTGGCTCTGATTCGGCATCTTTTGATGAAGTTCTAGAACTGTTGTATTTGGGTGGACGTTCCTTGCCACACGCAGTGTTGATGATGATTCCTGAAGCATGGGAAAACCATGCGACGATGCCGCAGAATCGTCGTGATTTCTACGCCTTCCATGCATCGATGATGGAGCCATGGGATGGTCCAGCGTGCGTGACATTTACTGATGGACATCAAGTTGGCGCAGTACTTGATCGCAACGGTCTTCGCCCTTCACGTTTTTGGGTAACTAAAGATGGTCTAGTTGTTCTGGCATCCGAAGTAGGCGTGCTTGATATCCCAGCCGAAAACATCGAGCGCAAGGGTCGCTTACAACCTGGAAAAATGTTCTTAGTTGATATTGAACAAGGTCGCATTATCGAAGATGGTGAAATTAAAGATGAGTTAGCAAACGCTGCGCCGTACAAAGATTGGCTGCATGCCGGAATGGTAAAACTCAGCGAGTTGCCATCACGTGAACACATTGTTTATCCGCACTCATCAGTTGTTCGTCGTCAACGTGCTTTTGGATACACAGAAGAAGATCTACGCATCCTTATCACACCAATGGCTAAAAACGGCATGGAAGCTCTAGGTTCGATGGGAACAGATACTCCTATTGCAGCACTTTCTGAAAAGCCACGTTTAATCTTTGATTACTTCTCACAGTTATTCGCGCAGGTAACAAACCCACCATTAGATGCAATTCGTGAAGAGCTTGTAACAAGCCTTGGAACATCTATGGGACCAGAACACAATTTGCTGGATCCGGGTCCGGCAAGTTGCCGCCAAATCTCTTTGGCATTTCCTGTAATCGACAATGACGAGCTGGCAAAGATCATCCACGTAAACGCAGATGATGACTTTCCAGGCCTCAGTGCCCATGTAGTTCGTGGCTTGTTTAGCATTGCAGACGGTGGCGATTCATTGCGTGATCGCTTAAATGAAATTAAGGCTGAAGTCTCGCAAGCCATCAACGATGGTGCTCGCATTATTGTTTTATCTGATCGTGACGGCGATGCCGAAAACGCCCCGATTCCTTCACTGCTTCTAACATCTGCTGTCCATCACCATTTAATCCGCGAAAAGACTCGCACCAAAGTTGGTCTTGTTGTCGAAGCTGGCGATGTTCGCGAAGTTCACCATGTGGCATTGCTCATTGGTTACGGCGCTGCATGTGTAAACCCATATCTTGCTATGGAGTCTGCCGAAGACTTGGTTTTACAAGGAGTCATTACTGGAATCACTCCAGAAAAAGCTGTTAAAAATCTTATTAAGAGCCTTGGTAAAGGTGTACTGAAGGTAATGTCCAAGATGGGCATCAGCACCATCGCTTCATATACAGGCGCACAAGTATTCGAGGCAATCGGCTTGTCACAAGAAGTTGTCGATGAATACTTTGTTGGCACGACATCTCGCCTTGGTGGAGTTTCACTTAACACAATTGCTGAAGAAACAATTGCCCGTCACCACGTTGCATATCCACCTGGGGGAGAAGTACCAGGAACAAAGCGTCTTCCTATTGGCGGGGAGTATCAGTGGCGCCGTGAAGGTGAACCACATTTGTTTGACCCAGAAACTGTATTTACTTTGCAGCACTCAACTCGCAATAAGCGTTACGACATTTTCAAGCGTTATACCGATCGAGTTAATGAGCAAAGTTCACGATTAATGACGCTTCGTGGATTATTCCAATTCAAGGAAGGCGTTAATGCGCCTATTTCCATTGATGAGGTTGAATCAATTCACGACATAATTAAGCGTTTTTCAACCGGTGCCATGTCATATGGTTCGGTTTCTGCCGAAGTACATGAAACATTAGCTATTGCAATGAACCGCCTTGGTGGAAAATCAAATACTGGTGAAGGTGGCGAAGAGCCAGAACGTTACCTTCCAATGGCAAATGGTGATTCAAAGCGTTCTGCTATCAAGCAGGTCGCATCTGGTCGTTTTGGTGTTAACAGTAATTATTTAGTCAATAGTGATGATATTCAGATCAAAATTGCGCAAGGTGCAAAGCCAGGTGAAGGTGGTCAACTACCTGGTAACAAGGTGTATCCCTGGATTGCTAAGGCCAGATATTCAACTCCTGGTGTTGGTTTGATTTCTCCTCCGCCGCATCACGATATTTACTCAATTGAAGATCTTGCGCAGTTAATTCATGATCTGAAGAACGCGAATAAGAATGCTCGCGTTCACGTTAAGTTGGTTGCAGAAGTCGGTGTCGGAACCGTTGCGGCTGGTGTTTCTAAAGCACATGCAGATGTTGTTTTGATCTCTGGTCATGATGGTGGAACCGGTGCCTCACCGCTTACATCATTGAAGCACGCAGGCGCGCCATGGGAGTTAGGTCTTGCCGAAACCCAACAGACCTTGTTGCTTAATGGTTTGCGCGATCGCATTGTTGTTCAGACAGACGGGCAGTTAAAAACTGGTCGCGATGTTGTGATCGCTGCCTTGCTAGGTGCTGAAGAGTTTGGCTTTGCTACAGCCCCACTAGTTGTTTCTGGTTGCATCATGATGCGCGTATGTCATTTGGATACCTGCCCTGTTGGTGTCGCAACACAAAATCCAGAGCTACGCAAAAACTTTACGGGCAAGCCTGAATTTGTCGAAACTTTCTTTGAATACATTGCTGAAGAAGTTCGTGAAATTTTGGCTCAACTTGGCTTCCGTACTCTGCTTGAAGCTGTTGGTCATGTTGAGTTCCTTGATACTCGAAAAGCGGTAGATCACTGGAAAGCATCAGGTCTTAATCTTGAGCCATTATTGGTGCGCCCTGCTGTTGATAGTCCATTGCACAACACGATCACCCAAGATCACGGATTAGATGCCGCACTGGATAACACATTGATCAAGCTGTCAGAAGCTGCCCTTACTAAGGGTGAACCGGTCAGAATTGATGTGCCGGTGCGAAATGTAAATCGCACAGTTGGAACAATGCTTGGTGCAGAGATAACACGCAAGTACGGCGCAGAGGGACTACCCGAAGGAACCATCGATGTGACATTACATGGGTCTGCTGGTCAGTCATTAGGTGCTTTTATTCCGAAGGGTTTAACTCTTCGTTTGTACGGTGATTCAAATGATTATGTTGGCAAAGGAATTTCTGGCGGACGAGTTATTGTGCGCCCAGATGAAAAAGCATCATTTGCATCTCATAACAATGTAATTGCTGGAAATGTTATTGGTTACGGTGCAACAGCTGGTGAAATCTTTATTCGTGGCGTTGTCGGAGAACGGTTCTGCGTGCGTAACTCTGGAGCACTCGCTATCGTTGAAGGCATTGGAGATCATGGTTGTGAATACATGACCGGTGGAACAGTTGTCGTTTTGGGACCTACAGGTCGCAATATTGCAGCAGGAATGTCTGGCGGGCGTGCCTTTGTTCTAGATCTCGATACTGCCAATGTAAATGCTGACATGGTTGACGTTCTGGCTGTTCCGGATGATCAGAAAGAGATCCTAAAGGCACACATTTCTTCCTACGTCGCTGAAACAGGTTCTGAAATTGCTTCTGCACTATTAAAAGATTGGCAGAAGAGCATTGGCAGAATTTCATTGATTATGCCGCGTGACTATGCACGTGTACTTGCTGCAATGGAACGAGCAGTTCGTGAAGGATTACCAGCGGATGCATTAGTAATGGAGGTTGCAGCGAATGGCTGATCCAAAGGGATTTATGACAACTCCGCGCGAGACACCTACTCGCCGACCAGTTGATGTTCGCATCCAGGACTGGCGCGAAGTGTATGAACCACAAAGTTTTGAACATCTACAAAAGCAGGCTGGCCGCTGTATGGATTGCGGAATTCCTTTCTGTCACAACGGCTGTCCACTTGGCAATTTAATTCCTGAATGGAATGACTTGATCTGGCGCGGAGATAAAGAAGAAGCAATTGATCGCTTACATGCGACTAACAACTTCCCTGAGTTCACCGGGCGTTTATGTCCGGCGCCATGCGAGACAGCATGTGTTGTTGCAATTAACCGTGAAGCGGTGACTATTAAGCAGATCGAGCTGCGCACCATTGAAGAGGCGTTTGATGCAAATAATGTAAAACCAATGGCTCCTGACCGCTTGACGGGTAAAACCGTTGCAGTTATTGGTTCTGGACCAGCAGGACTTGCTGCAGCCCAGCAATTAACACGTGCCGGGCACACCGTTGCCGTATATGACCGTGCGGACAAAATTGGCGGGCTGCTTCGCTATGGAATCCCTGAATTTAAGATGGAGAAGCACATTCTTGATCGTCGCTTACAGCAAATGGAAGAAGAAGGAACACGCTTTCGTCCTGGAGTAGATGTTGGTCACGAATTAACTGGTTCGGATCTTCGCAAGAAATATGACGCCGTTGTGTTAGCAGTTGGCGCAACGCAATGGAGAGATCTCCCAATCAAGGGACGCGAGTACAAAGGCATTTATCAAGCAATGGAGTTCTTGCCATGGGGTAATAAGCAAGCCCTTGGCGAAATTGAAAATCCAGATATCAATGTAGCTGGAAAGCATGTTGTTATCCTTGGCGGCGGCGATACCGGTGCAGATTGTTTGGGTACTTCGATACGTCAAGGTGCGGCGAGCATCACTCAGCTTGAAATCATGCCTCGCCCAACTGATGAGCGACCAGCAGGTCAACCATGGCCGACATATCCAATGATTTATCGGGTTTCGAGCGCACATGAAGAAAATGACAACCGAGTATTTGCTGTCAGTACCGAAGAATTCTTAGGAGATGAGAATGGAAATCTTCGTGGAATTAAAATTGTGGAAACTGAATTTAAAGATGGAAAATTCGTACCGGTTGCAGGTTCTGAAAAAGAAATAAAGTGTGACTTTGTGTTTATGGCGATGGGCTTTACTGGTCCAGAAAAGTCCACTTTATTGACCCAACTTGAAGTACAACTCGATGACCGCGGCAACATTAAGCGCGATAAGAACTTTCAATCAACTGAAGAAGGCATATTTGTTGCAGGAGATGCAGGACGAGGTCAATCGCTGATTGTGTGGGCAATTGCTGAAGGACGAAGCGCAGCTGCAGCAGTTGATAGATATCTCACTGGCCGAACACAACTTCCGGCTCCAGTTGCGCCAACTGACCGTCCTTTGATGGTTTAAGGTTGAGGCATGCGTAGAGCGAAGATTGTTTGCACGATGGGTCCAGCCGTTGAATCTCCTGAGAAAGTAAAGGAGCTCATCGCGGCGGGCATGAATATGGCTCGTCTTAACCTGTCACACGGTGGATACGAAGAACATCAAGCTCGACTTGATCGCGTTCGCGCTGCGGCTAAGGAAGCTGGCACGCCAGTTGCAATCCTTGTTGATCTACAAGGTCCAAAGATTCGCCTTGCTCGCTTTGTTGATGGCCCACATGAATTAGAGCGTGGAGATATTTTTACAATCACGATTGATGAGGTTGAAGGAACTAAAGATCGAGTTGGAACTACGTATAAAGGTTTACCCGGAGATTGCAAACCAGGAGATCGAATTCTGATTGACGATGGAAAAGTAACTGTCGAAGTTGTCGAAGTTAAAGGCAACGATGTAGTCACAAAAGTGATTCAGCCAGGAACAGTAAGCAACAACAAAGGAATCAACTTGCCTGGTGTTGCTGTTTCTGTGCCCGCACTTTCTGAAAAGGATAAAGAAGATTTACGGTGGGGTCTTCGTGCCGGAGCAGATTTCATCGCTCTCTCCTTCGTTCGTAATGCGGCCGATGTAGATGATGTTCATGCAATCATGGACGAGATCGGATTTCGTATTCCGGTAATTGCAAAGATTGAAAAGCCACAAGCAGTTGAAAACTTGCAAGAGATCGTTAACGCCTTCGATGGCATCATGGTTGCCCGTGGAGATCTTGGTGTTGAACTTCCAATTGAAGAGGTTCCACTTGTGCAGAAGCGTTGCATCGAACTTGCACGTGAAGCAGCAAAGCCAGTAATTGTTGCAACCCAAATGTTGGATTCAATGATCACTAATTCTTCGCCAACAAGAGCAGAAGCAACAGATTGTGCAAACGCAGTTCTAGATGGTGCGGATGCATTGATGCTGTCCGGTGAAACATCTGTTGGTGCTTTTGCGATTGAAGCTGTTGCAACTATGGCTCGTATAATTGCTCGTACAGAAGAGGGCGGATTCGAAATGATCCGCGCATTGCGTACGACTCCTAAGACAAAAGGTGGCGCAATTACACGTGCCGCTGCTGAAGTAGGGTCAATTGTTGGGGCTAAATACTTAGTTACCTTTACTCAGTCTGGTGATTCTGCTCGTCGCATGGCTCGCTTGCGTTCACCGATTCCAATCCTTGCATTTACTCCAGATATAGGTACCTATAACCGCCTTGCCTTGTCATGGGGAGTTGAGCCAGAAGTAACACCAATGGTTAAGCACACCGATGAGATGGTTAAGCAGGCAGATACATTGTTAATTCAATCTGGCCGCGCACACGAGGGTGAAAATGTAGTAATCGTTGCGGGTTCACCTCCGGGAATTCCTGGTTCAACTAATGCGATGCGCGTTCACCGGGTTGGCGATGCTGTTGGTGGAGTGGTTGCCGCTTACCGCTAAGATTGCTCAAGCAAAGGCCTCGGTACTCCAACGGTAGAGAGGGCAGTCTCAAACACTGCATAGTGTCGGTTCGAATCCGACTCGAGGCACTTCCACCTTAACTTCGTGAAGGGATCTGCTGCATATGAGCGTTCGAATCCTTGTAGCCGAAGATGAAGCGTTGATTCGGATGGACCTTGTCGAAATGTTGCAAGGTGCCGGGTACGAGGTTGTCGCACAAGCAACTAATGGCCAAGAAGCAATCGATTTGGCCGCACACCACAAACCCGATCTTGCAATTCTTGATGTAAAGATGCCAATCCTTGATGGAATTTCGGCAGCTGAAAAAATCATCGAAATCGCACCAGTATTGATGTTAACCGCTTTTTCGCAGAAGGAACTTGTCGATCGCGCCCGTGATGCTGGGGTTATGGCATATGTTGTTAAACCCTTCACCATAGGCGATTTAATGCCAGCAATTGAAATTGCAATTAGTAGGCACCTGCAAATGAAATCCTTAGCAGCTGAAGTTGCAGACCTTCATGATCGTTTGGAAACTCGTAAATTGATCGATCGTGCCAAGGGGATTTTGATGAAAGCCCTCAACCTTTCAGAGCCCGAAGCATTTTCTTGGATTCAAAGAGCTGCGATGGACCGTCGATTATCAATGAAGGATGTAGCTGAGGCGGTCATTAACCCCAACGCGGTGCCAGATAAGTAGCCTTTTGTTTCGTCTCAATAGTTGATACAAAGAATCCCAAATATAACGAAATCGAAACAAATCACGCCTAAATTACCCTTGTCTAATACTCACCCCTGGCATTACTCTTTCGGTCTCCCTGTCCCGGGATGGATTTACAACAGGAAGGAACACAATGAAGAAGATTCAAGCTGGCGTCATTGCCGCTCTTGCTCTTGTTCTTAGCTTCACCTTGAGCGCTTGTGGTGGCGGTTCTGACACCATCAAGATTGCATACCAAGGTCCACTTAGCGGTGGCGAAGCTCAGACAGGAATTGACGAGCAAAACGCAGTCAAGTTCGCAATTGAACTTTATAACGCAACAAACCCAGATAAGAAGATTGAACTAGTTTCAGCTGATGATCAGGGCGATGGAACAGTAGCTGCAGGAGTTGCTCCAGGAATTGCAAATGATGAAAGCATCGTTGCAGTTGTTGGACCAGCATACTCAGGCGCAACAATCGCATCACTTCCTTATTACAAGGAAGCTGGAATGCCTTTGATCTCTCCATCTGCAACAAAGGTTTCACTAACAGATCCAACAGTTGCCGGTGAATTTGGTGGTCCAGTATTCCACCGTATTCCAGCAACAGATAAGATCCAAGGACCAGCACTAGGAAAGCTTGCTATCAGTGGCGTAGCTGCACCTAAGGTTTTTGTTGTTGACGATCAGACCGCTTACTCAGTTGGTCTAGTTGAGTACCTAGTTCCTTCACTACCTAAGGGTTCAGTTGTTGGAACAGATAGCACAAAGAATGACACCGCAGACTTTGCTCCAACAGTTGCAAAGGTCAAGGCAAAGGGTGCAAACGTTGTTATCTACACTGGCTACTACTCACAAGCTGCAGTTTTGATTAAGCAGCTTCGCGATGGTGGATACAAGGGCATCTTTGCAGGCGGCGACGGAGTTCTTAACTCAGAGTTCGCTGTACTTGCAGGAGCTGCTGCGGAAGGCGCACGCCTAACTGGAGCAACTGTTCCACTTGGAGAGCTTTCAGCTGATTTGGCTGCGAAGTTCAAGGAGTCACAAGGCGTTGAGCCAGGTGTTTATGCAGCTGAGTCATTCGATGCAGCAAACATAATCATCGAAGCAATCAAGGCTGGAAACACAACTCGTGCAACAATCCTTGCTTACATCAAGTCAGTCGCATATGTCGGCGTTGGTGGAGAAACAATCTCATTTGATGCAAACGGAGATTCAACTCTCGGTTTCATCAACGGCTTTGAAGTTAAAGCTGGCAAGGTTGTAAGTACTGGAGCTGTAAAGTAATAAATTCACGTTATGCGTGAAATGTAAGTCTGTTAAGTTGAGTACCTCAGGGACATTAAGTTCCTGAGGTACTCAACTACATTCAACTACTAGCTTTAGCTCATCGAGAGGGCGCAATGTTTTCAACTTTAATTGATCAGTTTTGGTCACTGACTCTCTCCGGAATCGCCTTGGGATTTATCTACGTCTTGATTTCACTTGGTTACACCATGGTGTACGGCGTTCTTCGCATGATTAACTTTGCAAACTCAGAAATTTTCATGTTTGGCACATTTGCAACAATTGTTATTTCCCGAGATTTCCTTGGCAATGTTGACGGCTCTAAATCACTTCCGTTGCCTAAATTAATTTTAACTATAACTCTTTGCTTAATCGGATCCATGATTGTTTCCGGTCTAGTCGCGATCTTTGTTGAATTAGTTGCTTACCGTCGCCTTCGAGAGCGCGGCACAAATAAATTAGCAACCCTTATTTCTGCTATCGGTATTTCAATTGTACTGAGCGAATTTATGCGCATTATTACAAATTCACGTCCCACCCTGAATCCACGTGTTTTAGAGAAGAAATCTTTATTTGAAATTGCTGGTGCAAGTTTTAGAATTGATACAGTTTTGACGATTATCTTCGCCGCTGTACTTTTCCTTGTACTGGATCGCTTTGTTAAGTTCAGCAGATTGGGACGCGCGATTCGTGCAGTGTCGATGAATGAGGATGCAGCAAAGTTAATGGGCGTAGATCTGAACAGGGTCATCTCAGCGACATTCCTAATCGGTGGAATGATGTCAGGGGCAGCAGCATTCTTCTACACATTGACTTACGAAAATACAAAGTTTAACGTCGGATTCACATTGGGATTGGCTGCCTTTACAGCCGCTGTTATTGGCGGCATCGGAAACATTCGTGGAGCTTTCTTTGGAGGGCTCTCTCTTGGATTGGTCGAGGTGTACGCATCCTCAATCCTCGGAACAGAATGGAAATCAGTAACTGTGTTTGTGATCTTGGTATTGGTTTTGGTGCTCAAACCAAGTGGAATTTTCGGCGAAGCTGTTCAGCAAACGAGGGCATAACTCATGAAATTACTAGACACCGTCAGAAACGGAAATCTGCGCGATTGGGGCGCTACTTATTGGGAGAACTCTTCACCTACTAAGAGAAAAGCCTTGGCAACTTCCTTTGTTGGGATTGCTGCGCTAGCTCCATTCATGGGCTTTGGACTTTTGGATACACCTGTCAGCGATTACGGCGCCGTGCTTGTATATCCGGTCGGCATGTTTATTTTGATGGCCTTAGGTCTCAATATCGTGGTTGGTAAGAGCGGATTGCTCGATCTGGGATACGTTGCATTTTTTGCAATCGGTGCCTACACAATGGCAATTCTCGGAACAAGAACATCGTTAAATACTTGGGAAATCATGCCAATTGGAATCGCTCTGGCGATGCTTGCAGGATTGATCTTGGGATTGCCAGCTTTGCGTTTGCGTGGAGATTACCTCGCAATCGTGACCTTGGGCTTCGGCGAAATTGTTCGCATTTCGGCGTTGAACACTCGTGAAATTGGTGGACCCAACGGTATTGCAAACGTCCCAGTACCTCCTTCAATTGGTCCAATCAAGTTCTCGCTAAATGATCAGAAAGCATTTTTCTGGGTTGTTCTGATTATGATTTTGTTAACGATCTGGATGATTCGTCGGCTATCTGTTCGTCGCGCTGGCAGAGCGTGGGAAGCGATCCGTCAGGATGAAGATGTTGCCGAACTCATGGGTGTTTATACATTGAAGTACAAATTGTGGTCATTCTCGTTAGGTGCCGCAGTCGGTGGGGCAGCAGGCGTACTTTATGCATCAAAAACTCTCTTTATTGCACCTGAAATGTTTACACTCAATGTTTCAATTCTGATCTTGGCCTGTGTAGTTTTTGGTGGAATGGGAAATATCTGGGGCGTAGTACTAGGTGCTTCAATTTTGGCGTACTTGCCGGAACGTATTCGCTTCATCTCAGATGCACGTTTATTGGTCTTTGGTTTAGCCCTTGTCATCACAATGAATTTCCGCCCTGATGGGCTTCTTCCTCGTAAGAAGCGCGAAAAGGCCGTTGTGAAAACCGCTAAGGAGGTTTCACAATGAAAAAAGTGTTATTAGAGCTCAAGGATTTAACAATCAAGTTCGGTGGGGTTACTGCGCTCAATGAGGTAAACCTAAAGATCTACGAAGGTGAAATTCTTGCCCTTATTGGACCAAATGGTGCTGGTAAGACAACAGTGTTTAACGTTGTCACCGGTGTTTACGCTGCAACTTCTGGTGAAGTGTTATTGAATGACAAATCACTTAAGGGTATGAAGCGTCACCACATCACAAAAATTGGTATTGCACGTACCTTCCAGAACATTCGACTCTTTGGCGATATGACAGCGTTAGAGAATGTCATTACCGCTACCGATGTTCACAAAAAATCTGGATTATTGGGCGGGTTGTTTGGACTACCTAGAGCGCGTCGTGAAGAAAAGGAAGGTCGTGCTAAGGCTCATGAGATTCTGGAGTTCATTGGAATTGACGAGTACTCCGATCGCTTAGCCCGCAATCTTCCATATGGTGTTCAGCGCAGATTAGAAATCGCTCGAGCCCTCGGAACGAACCCAAAATTAATTCTGCTTGACGAACCCGCAGCAGGTTTTAATCCAGCTGAAAAAGTTGAATTAGCAAATACCATCAAAAAGATAAGAGATGCTGGCTTCACAGTGCTTTTGATTGAGCACGACATGTCTTTGATTATGGGAATTTCTGATCGTGTCGCAGTTCTAGATTTTGGCCAGAAAATCGCTGATGATCTACCGTCGATAGTTCAAAACGATAAGCGCGTAATTGAAGCGTATTTAGGAGTGCCAGCTGATGCGTCTTGAAATCAAGGATTTACGGGTTCATTACGGCAAGATCGAAGCCATTAAAGGTGTATCGGTTGTAGTCAATCAAGGTGAAATTGTTACTTTGATTGGTGCAAATGGAGCGGGTAAGACCACCATGCTCAAAACAATCTCTGGATTGCGTCCAGTAACTAGCGGTCAGATTCTTTTCGATGGTGAAGATATTTCAAAGGTCCCAGCGCACAAACGTGTAGATCTAGGCTTGTCACAAGCACCAGAAGGCCGCGGTATTTTTCCGGGAATGACTGTTTTAGAGAATCTAGAAATGGGTAAGTACAACCGTAAAAATCGCAAGGCTGAACTTAATGAAGATTTGGAAATGGTCTACAACTTATTTCCTCGATTAAAAGAGCGCACCTCTCAAGCAGGTGGAACGCTTTCTGGAGGAGAGCAGCAGATGTTGTCTATTGGCCGTGCGCTCATGGCACGCCCCAAGGTTCTCTTGCTTGATGAACCTTCTATGGGACTTGCTCCGCAGATGATTGCCAATATTTTCAGAATTATCACCGAAATCAATAAGTCTGGTGTGACAATTCTTCTAGTGGAACAAAATGCACAGCAGGCACTGCAGCGAGCTCATCGCGCCTATGTTCTTGAAATTGGAAAGGTTGTGAAAGAAGCAAAAGCCTCTGACTTGCTAAACGATCCAGCGGTGCGTGCTGCTTACTTAGGAACAGGCGCGAACTAACTTCTTTCGGCAAGAATCATGCAGGTGATACGGGCAGTGCAGGTGCGCTGTCCGTCTTCATTTGTAATCACAATATCCCAGCAACATAAAGTCTTCCCGATCGAAACGGCTGTTGCAACACCGGTGACTATTCCTTTAGCGGTGGCCTTGTGATGAGTCGCATTGATATCTATTCCTACAATTCGTCGCTTCTCGCCAGCATTTAGTTGGGTACCGACAGAACCCAGTGACTCTGCTAAAACAACATTAGCCCCGCCATGCAAAATCCCCATTGGTTGTGTGTTTCCTTCAACAGGCATAGTTGCTACTAGGCGAGTGAGTGAAGCTTCTGTGATTTCAATCCCCATTTTTTTATCCAGGGCGCCACTTCCACGTTCACGAATAATTGATAGATAATCCGGTTCTGTCATGGCTGGAGTCTAACGGGCACTCTACGATGCATCCATGACCAAACGCCTATTGCTTATCGATGGGCACTCCATGGCATATCGCGCATTTTTCGCGTTGCCTGCCGAGAACTTCACAACTGCGCAAGGTCAGCACACCAACGCTATTTACGGCTTTGCAACCATGTTGCTTTCACTACTGTCCTCGGAAAAGCCAACACATGTCGCTGTGGCTTTCGATGTATCGCGCAAGACCTTTAGATCAGAAATTTTTCCCGAGTACAAAGCCAACCGAGCAAAGACGCCCGATGAATTTCGATCACAGATGTCCTACCTGCATGAGCTTGTTACCGCCTTCGGTATTACAACATTTGAAGTCGAGGGCTTTGAAGCAGATGACATCATTGCAACAATTGCAAAACAAGCTGAGCGGGAAAATGCCGAAGTCTTTATCTGCACGGGCGATCGAGATTCATTCCAGTTAGTCAATGAGAAGACAACAGTGTTGTATCCAAAGCGCGGAGTCAGTGATTTAACTCGAATGACACCGGAAGCAGTACAAGAAAAGTATGGAATGTCGCCTGAGCAATATCCAGATTTTGCAGCTCTGCGAGGAGACCCCAGCGACAACTTGCCATCTGTTCCGGGTGTCGGTGAAAAAACTGCTGCAAAATGGGTGGTTGAATATGGATCACTGCATGAATTAATAGCCAACATAGATAAATTGGGTGGAAAAGTTGGTCAGTCACTTCGTGACTCAATCAACGATGTAATCCGAAATCGGGAATTGACCCAGTTGGTTGCAAATGTTCCATTGGATTTAAGTATCGATGCCCTGGCATGGAGCGGTGTTGATGAGAATAAAACAAATCCGCTTTTTGAAAAATTAGAGTTCAAGACGCTGAAAGATCGAATGAAACCTATTTTGTTGAAGGACAACTCAAAGACGGCCGAGCCTGTGTTCGAATTATTCGCAGCAGAAATCGCCGAAGGTGCTCTAACCCCAGAAGAGGCTACTTCCAAGATCAAATTACATTCAGGTGAGATCGCAATCGCATATCAATTAGTGGATGAAAAGTTGCACCGCTATGCAATCGCATTAACAGCAGATGATGTTTTCTTGGTTCACTCATCAACGATGGGGGATTGGGCTACCGACCCCAATGTTTCAAAGATCGCACATGATGCTAAATCGCTAGCCCGAACCAATGGGTTAACTGGTGTTTCATTTGATACCTCATTAGCGGCTTATCTAGTTAACCCTGGGGTGCGCAGCCAGGAGCTCAAAGATATTCAAGAGCGCTGGGGGGATGGCTCAGCAATCAACCTTTCAAGTATCGAGCAGGAGCTTTTAACATCTGCTCGGGCCATGTTTACGCTGCGAGATTCATTGACTCGTGAATTAAAAGAGCGCAATCTTTGGGATTTGTTTGTCACCATGGAACTTCCCGTAGCTGATTTGTTGGCACGAATGGAGTCCATCGGAATCGCGGTTAACAAAAAAGGTTTAGACACACTTGCCGCTTTTTTTGAGGGTGAAGTAGCCCGTGAAACTAAGGCGGCACATGACGCAGTTGGCCATGAATTCAATGTGGCATCGCCAAAGCAGTTGCAGGTTGTTTTATTCGATGAACTTGGACTGCCTAAAACCAAAAAGATTAAGACCGGGTACACAACTGATGCTGAAAGTCTTGATTGGTTGCACCAAAAAAGCGGTCACCCAGTTCTAACTTCATTGCTTCGAATTCGTGAAACTAAAAAGCTTGGCACAACTGTTGAGGGTTTGATTGCTGAAATTGCAAAGGATGGACGCATTCATACACATTTTCAGCAGACTGTGGCTGCAACAGGGCGCTTGTCATCAACAGGTCCCAATTTACAAAATATTCCAGTGCGTACCGAAGAGGGGCGAAAGATCCGTGATTGCTTTACGGTCGGCAAAGGCTACGTTTCCTTACTAACAGCCGATTACAGTCAGATAGAAATGCGCATCATGGCTCACTTGTCACATGATGAAAAGTTATTAGCAGCCTTTGCATCAGGTGAGGATTTGCACGCAACAGTTGCTGGACTTGTCTTTGGCGTGAAGGCATCTGAAGTAGATCCAGAAATGCGCCGGCAGATGAAGGCGATGTCGTATGGTCTTGCTTACGGACTTTCTTCCTATGGTTTAGCAGCACAGCTAGACATTTCGCCACCTGCAGCTCAACAATTAATGGACACCTACTTTGAACGTTTCGGTGGTATCCGTGACTACTTGCAAGTTGTCGTTGAAGAAGCACGTAAGGTTGGCTATACCGAAACCATTATGGGACGACGTAGATATTTACCAGATTTGATGCATGACAACCGTCAACGACGTGAAATTGCCGAACGCATGGCACTAAACGCCCCAATCCAAGGATCAGCAGCAGACATCATCAAATTGGCAATGCTCAAAGTTCAAACTGGAATTGACAAAGAGAAAATGAAATCACGTTTACTGCTACAAATTCATGATGAGTTGATTCTTGAAGTTGTCGCTGGTGAAGAGGAAAAGATCAGCGAACTGGTTAAGCGTGAAATGGGCGCTGCATACCCATTAAAGGCACCCTTAGATGTGAATGCGGGCTTAGGTCTTACCTGGCACGAAGCCGCACACTAATTACTTAACTTCGTTTGAGATATCTTTGATCGCAGCTAAATCTTCGGCCTCAGTCGGTACATCATTTGCTGCACTCAATCGTCCTCTGCCAATCGTCAAAATAATCAAACCGATAAAAATCATGATCGGCAACATTCCTAAACCAATTCGAGGTGAAAGAGTTTCTGAAACAACTCCACCAACTGCAGCGCCTATCGCCATGAAAGATCCTTCAACACTCCAGATCCAGCCAAGGGAGGCGGTCTGAGAACCTTGAGGTCGCACCGCTTCAAGAACTTCAAAGTAAAAAACTTGAACCGCACCACCCAAGAATCCGATACACGCACCCATAAGTGCCATGGTCCAATCAGGATAGGTAAATGCGACTGGAACACAAGCAATCAGCCACAGGAGATATGCACGTCGCAAAGCAAATAGTGGGGCTAATTTCTTGGAAACTAATCCGCCTAACAATCCACCAATAACGGTTGCTGCACCAAAGGATGCAAAGATCCAAGCCACCCTGTGTTGCACACCTTCTTGTGTTGCAAATGCCGGAACAGCAACATCAAAAACACCCCAGCCAAATCCAATGAAGCAACCTTCAAACATCAATAGTTGAATGGCACGATCGCGCCACAACCTCTGTTGGCCCTTTTCCTTCTTTTCAGGAATCCAATCGCGTGATGCGGGGGTTAATGAGAGCGCTAGACCACCAATGAACATCAATACGGCGATCGTTCCCAAGCCAAGTTGTGGGCGAGCGGATAATGAGAGCGCAGTTATGACGACCGGGCCAATGACTGAAGTCGTACTCATCATCGAAGAATCAAATGCATATGCGGTACGAAGATATGAATCTGGAACTATGTCTTTCCACAATGGACGGACAGATAAGTTGATTGGGGGAGCAGTGATACCCAAAACAAATGCTGTTATCAAAATTGATTGTCGGGTTTCCATTGTGTTGAGCAAAAGAATCAGTGCGGCATACATCGGAACCAAAATTCGAATCGGCCATTTTTGACCAAAGCGATCCATTACTGATCCACGAATGCCTGCTGTTAGTGAACCAGCCAGGGAATTCAATCCGATGGCAAAGCCGGCAATAGCAATGGAGCCAGTTTCTTGCTCTGCCTTAAAAAATATCCCAAGCCCGATCATTGAATAAGCCAGGCGAGCTGGGAATGCGCTCAGGCCAAGCCGAATCACTTGAGGAAAGCTAAATAGCTCTTTATATCGATTCATATCAGCATTTAGTCTAGCGATTACGCTCAGTATTCAACTTGGATTTGCCCTTGTGAGCGTGCAAACCGTACCCTTGCCCTTCAGCCGCGAAAGCGGGAACTACTACTTTCTATCCCTACGGAGCACAATTGTCTACACCACAAATTGCAGTAAATGACATCGGATCAGCTGAAGATTTTCTAGCAGCAATCGAAGGCACAATCAGAAATTTCAATGATGGCGACCTAGTTTCAGGTGCTGTTGTTCAAGTTGGACGCGACGAAGTTCTTGTCGATATCGGATACAAGACTGAAGGTGTTATTCCTTCTCGCGAACTTTCAATTCGCCACGATGCAGATCCAAACTCAATCGTTAAAGTCGGTGAGATTATTGAAGCTCTTGTTCTTCAGAAAGAAGACAAAGAGGGTCGCCTAATTCTTTCCAAGAAGCGCGCACAGTACGAACGCGCATGGGGAGACATCGAAGGCAAGAAGGAGCGCGACGAAGTTGTCGTCGGTACAGTTATTGAAGTTGTTAAGGGTGGACTTATCGTGGACATCGGTCTACGTGGATTCCTTCCAGCCTCACTTGTTGAAATGCGTCGCGTTCGCGATCTGACTCCATACATTGGCAAGCAGGTTGAAGCACGCATCATCGAGCTAGATAAGAATCGCAACAACGTTGTTCTTTCACGTCGTGCATTCTTAGAGCAGACACAATCAGAATCACGCACAACATTCCTGAACCAGCTTCAAAAGGGCCAGGTTCGCACAGGTGTTGTTTCATCCATCGTTAACTTTGGTGCATTCGTTGACCTTGGTGGCGTTGATGGTTTGGTTCACGTTTCAGAGCTTTCATGGAAGCACATCGATCACCCAGGTGAAGTTGTTGAAGTTGGCGACGAAGTTACTGTAGAAGTTCTCGAAGTTGATTTCGAGCGCGAGCGTGTATCACTTTCACTTAAGGCAACACAAGAAGATCCATGGCAAGCATTTGCTCGCACACACACAATCAATCAGGTTGTTCCAGGTGTTGTGACAAAGCTTGTTCCATTCGGTGCGTTTATTCGTGTTCACGAAGGAATTGAAGGACTTGTTCACATTTCAGAGTTGGCAGAACGCCACGTTGAAATTCCAGAGCAGGTTGTTCAGGTTGATGATGAACTAATCGTAAAGATCATCGATATCGACCTAGAGCGTCGTCGTATTTCACTATCACTCAAGCAAGCTAATGAAGGACATGAGATTGAGATCGAAGCATTTGATCCAACTCAGTACGGAATGGCTGCTCGTTACGATGCAGAAGGAAACTTCATTTACCCTGAAGGATTCGATGCAGACTCACAAGAGTGGAAGCCAGGATATGAAACACAGCGCGAAGAATGGGAAAAGCAGTACGCCCAAGCGCAGGAGCGTTTCATGGCACACAAGAAGCAGAAGGCTGAAGCTAAGGTTGCTGACGCAGCTGCTGCTCCAGTTGAAGGCGCAGAAGAAGTTGTTGCTGCCGAGTAAGTAAGAGGACTCATTAAAAAGAGTCCAGCTTGAAGTCGCGAGAAAAACGTTTGACCCTCGCTTACTTCAACTGGACTCTTTTTTAATGCCCCAAAGGTACAGTTGGCATATGCGGGTTATTGGATTGACTGGGGGCATTGGTTGCGGCAAGTCACTTGCTGCTCAGTACTTTGCTGAACTCGGTGCGCTGGTGATTGATGCGGATCAGTTGGCAAGGGCTGCGATTGAACGTGGTTCTGATGGGTTCGATGAAGTTGTAGCGATGTTCGGTGATGGAATATTGAAGGATGGAAACATCGATCGTAGGGCGTTGGGTGATCTAATATTCAAAGATGCAACAGCAAAAACACAATTAGAAAATATCATTCATCCCTTCGTGCGACGAGAATTTGAAGAAGCAGTTTCATCACTAAAGGGTGATCAAGTACTTGTCTACGAAATTCCATTGCTAGTTGAGACTAAGGCACATGAAAGATTTGATGTTGTTATAACTGTTGAATCTGAATTGGAAAACCGAATTGCACGTTTGCGAGGCAGGGGAATGCATATCTCTGAGATCGAAGGCCGAATTGCGGCACAGGCTACTCGTGAGCAGCGCATAGAGGTCGCAGATTTCCTCATTGAAAATGATGGAACCGAAGATGAACTGCTGCGCCAGGTGGAAAACATTTGGGATAGCCTCCACGATAATTAATAAGTAGGCTTAGCAAATGCGCCCAATATCTGATCTGCAACGCAGAGTTGAGCCCTTTCAAGTTATTAGTGATTACGTTCCGGCAGGCGATCAACCATCTGCCATTGCTGAGATTACAAAGCGAATCAATGCTGGAGAGCGAGATGTGGTTCTGCTCGGTGCTACCGGAACAGGAAAGTCGGCAACGACAGCCTGGTTGATTGAACAACTTCAACGTCCAACTTTGGTCCTTGCTCCTAATAAGACTCTTGCTGCCCAACTTGCAAATGAGTTCAGAGAACTTTTGCCGAACAATGCGGTCGAGTACTTTGTCTCTTACTACGACTATTACCAACCAGAAGCATATGTTCCGCAAACGGATACTTTTATCGAAAAGGATTCAAGTGTTAATGAAGAGGTCGAACGTTTGCGCCACTCTGCTACTAATTCGCTGTTGACTCGCAGGGATGTCATTGTTGTTGCAACGGTTTCTTGTATTTATGGCTTAGGTACTCCGCAGGAATACGTGGATCGCATGGTGCGCCTGCGGGTCGGAGAAGAGATCGAACGAAACGCTTTACTTCGCAGATTTGTCGATGTTCAGTACAAACGTAATGACATGGCCTTCGAACGCGGAACTTTTCGTGTTCGTGGTGACACCATCGAGATTATTCCTATGTACGAAGAATTAGCTATTCGCATCGAAATGTTTGGCGATGAGATAGAAAAATTGACGACCCTTCACCCATTAACGGGAGAGATCATTAGGGATGAAGAAGAGATTTTCATTTTCCCTGCAACGCACTACGCCGCTGGCCCAGAAACAATGAAGCGCGCAATCGGTGATATCCAAGATGAACTTCAGGTTCAGCTAAACCTTTTTGAGAAGCAAGGAAAGCTATTGGAGGCACAGCGCCTTCGCATGCGAACAACTTTTGATATTGAGATGATGGAGCAAATTGGTTTTTGTAGTGGAATTGAAAACTATTCAAGACACTTAGATGATCGAGCAGCTGGGTCAGCACCGCACTGCTTACTGGATTATTTTCCCGAAGACTTCCTAGTTGTTATCGATGAAAGTCACGTGACTGTCCCACAATTAGGTGCCATGTTTGAAGGCGATGCCTCTCGTAAACGCACCTTGGTCGAGCACGGATTTCGTCTTCCTAGCGCACTAGATAATCGCCCGCTAAAGTTTCCCGAATTTGTCGAGCGCACTGGCCAAACTCTTTATCTTTCCGCGACACCTGGGAAGTATGAGATGGCCAAGGTTAAAGGAGATGTTGTAGAGCAAGTTATTCGCCCGACAGGTTTAGTTGATCCGCAGATTGTCATAAAGCCAATTAAGGGTCAGATTGATGATCTGCTTAACGAAATTATTATTCGTGCTGCAAAAAATGAGCGCGTTCTGGTTACCACTTTGACCAAGAAGATGTCTGAAGATCTAACGGATTATCTGCAAGAGCGCGGAGTAAATGTTCGTTACCTGCACTCAGAAGTAGACACATTGCGTCGGGTTGAATTGCTACGCGAACTTCGCACTGGTGATTATGATGTTTTGATCGGTATCAACTTACTCCGTGAAGGTTTGGATTTACCCGAAGTTTCTCTTGTCGCCATTTTAGATGCCGATAAAGAAGGTTTCTTGCGCTCATCTACTTCGTTGATCCAAACAATTGGACGTGCTGCCCGAAATGTTTCCGGCGAGGTTCATATGTATGCAGACCGGATTACAGATTCGATGGCCAAGGCAATAGATGAGACAAACCGACGTCGAGCAAAGCAGGTTGCATATAACCTCGAACGTGGAGTTGACCCACAGCCACTGCGCAAGAAGATCGCTGACATCACTGATTTGATCAATCGCGAGAGTGAAGATACGGAAGAGCTCTTGTCCCACGAAAAGGGTGGAGCCAAAAAGATTGCATCATCGGCTGGAATTTACGATAAATCCTCGGTTTCCTTGCCGCGCAAAGACCTCATCGCATTGATAGGCTCGCTCACCGATCAGATGCGAAATGCTGCAGCTGAACTTCAATTTGAGGTTGCAGCGCGATTGCGTGATGAGATCAAAATCTTGAAGAAAGAGCTACGAATGATGGAAGAGGCTGGGGTTTGAGCATCGATAAGTTGGTTGTGCGCGGAGCACGCGAACACAACCTAAAGAATGTTTCCATCGAACTGCCTCGCGATGCTTTAGTTGTATTCACTGGATTATCGGGTTCAGGTAAGTCTTCTCTCGCATTTGACACAATCTTTGCCGAAGGCCAACGTCGTTATGTCGAATCTTTGTCAGCGTACGCGCGCCAATTTTTGGGCCAAATGGACAAGCCTGATGTTGATTTCATCGAAGGTTTGTCACCTGCGGTTTCGATTGATCAGAAATCAACCAACCGAAATCCTCGATCGACTGTTGGCACAATCACCGAGGTCTATGACTATTTGCGTCTTCTATTTGCCCGTGCCGGACGTCCGCATTGTCCTAACTGTGGCAAAGCAGTAACTCGTCAATCGCCACAGCAAATTGTGGATCAGATTCTTGAGCTGCCACCGACAACAAAGTTTCAGGTTTTAGCACCTGTTATACGGGCACGCAAAGGCGAATTTGTTGAGTTGTTTAGCGATCTGGTCACGCAAGGATATTCACGTGCACGTATCGATGGGGAAGTAGTTCAACTATCGGATGCACCAAAGTTAAAGAAGCAGGAAAAGCACACTATCGAAGTTGTTATCGATCGATTGACTGCCAAGGCTGAAAGCAAAACACGCCTTACAGATTCAATTGAAACCGCCTTACGGCTTGCTTCGGGAATCGTCGTATTGGATTTCGTCGATGCTAAAGGTGCTGACAAAGAGCGCACATACAGCGAGCATCTCGCCTGTCATGAATGTGAGCTTTCCTTCGAAGAACTTGAACCTCGTTCATTCTCATTTAACTCTCCGTTTGGTGCTTGTGCTGAATGTTCGGGTATCGGTACTAAAAAAGAGGTTGATGAAGATCTCATCATTCCTGATGATTCAATTTCAATTAATGATGGTGCCATTGCGCCTTGGTCGGGAGGACAATCATCAGATTACTTCCTACGCTTACTAGAAGCACTTGCTAAAGATCTGCCATTCTCACTTGATACGCCGTGGAAGAAGATCTCTGTAAAAGCACGTGAAGCAATTCTTAATGGCTACGAGTATGAAATCAAGATGAAGTACAAGGGTCGCTACGGTGCCCGAAATTACACAACCGGCTTTGAAGGAGTTATTCCCTTTATTCACCGTCGTCATGAGGAAACAGATAGCGATTACAGTCGTGACAAATACGAGGCCTATATGCGCGAGATCTCCTGTGAAAAATGCAACGGAGCCCGTTTAAAGCCAGAGGTACTTGCGGTAACGATCGGGGATAAGAACATCTCTCAGATTTGCGAACTCTCAATTGCAGATTGTGCGACATTTTTAAAGCAGATCAAGCTTAATAAGCGCGAAGCACAAATCGCAGAACGTGTCATGAAAGAGGTCAATGCACGCCTTGGTTTCTTGCTTGATGTCGGTCTTGATTATCTTTCGCTTGCGCGCCCCGCAGGATCGCTATCTGGCGGTGAAGCTCAGCGCATTCGTCTTGCGACTCAGATCGGTAGCGGTCTAGTAGGAGTGCTGTACGTTCTTGATGAACCTTCTATCGGTCTGCATCAAAGGGATAACAAGCGCTTGATTGAAACTTTGACGCGACTGCGCAATCTCGGCAACACATTAATCGTTGTTGAGCACGATGAAGAGACTATTCGCACCGCAGACTGGATCGTTGATATCGGTCCAGGTGCTGGTGAACATGGCGGCAAGGTTGTTGTCTCTGGCAGCTACGAAGATTTGATTGCCTCGAAAGAATCAATCACTGGAGCATATTTGTCAGGTCGTAAATCAATTGCGATACCAAAGACGCGACGACCAATCGATCCTAAACGCAAGCTTGTCGTGAAAGGTGCGAAAGAGAATAACCTTAAGGAAATCGATGTTGAGGTCCCACTGGGTGTATTCGTATCAGTCACAGGTGTCAGTGGATCTGGTAAATCAACACTTGTAAATGACATTTTGTATACCGTCTTGGCGAATAAACTCAATGGAGCGCGTTTAGTTCCGGGTCGTCACCGTACAGTCACAGGTGTCGAATTACTGGACAAGGTTGTGCACGTTGATCAATCGCCAATCGGTCGCACACCACGTTCTAACCCTGCAACATATACAGGCGTGTTCGACAAAATACGTGCGCTATTTGCTGAAACAAGTGAAGCAAAAATTCGCGGATATCAGCAAGGGCGTTTCTCCTTTAACGTAAAGGGCGGTCGCTGCGAAAACTGTTCAGGTGACGGAACAATCACAATTGAAATGAACTTCTTGCCGGATGTGTATGTGCCATGCGAGGTCTGTCATGGTGCGCGCTATAACCGCGAAACCCTAGAAGTTCATTACAAAAACAAGACAATCGCAGAAGTATTGAATATGCCAATCGAAGAAGCTGGCGGTTTCTTCGAATCCGTCCCAGCAATCGCACGTTACCTAAAGACTCTCAATGATGTGGGTCTTGGCTATGTCCGCTTGGGTCAATCTGCACCTACCTTGTCAGGTGGTGAAGCCCAACGCGTGAAACTTGCAACGGAACTTCAGCGCCGATCAACTGGTCGCACAATCTATGTTTTGGATGAACCAACAACTGGCTTGCACTTTGAAGATGTCAATAAGTTGTTAACAGTGCTTAACCGTTTGGTTGATACCGGTAACACTGTTGTTGTTATCGAACACAACCTCGATGTCATTAAGTGTTCAGACTGGGTGATTGATATGGGACCTGAAGGTGGATTCCGTGGGGGATTAGTTGTTGCCGAAGGAACACCAGAAGAAGTGGCAAAGGTGAAAGAGA
>NZ_JBIILI010000003.1:0-159956 GCF_044232745.1 Candidatus Planktophila sp.
CAGAGTTTGCACCAGTTGTCTTTGATCCAAATGTCCGCTCATCTGTTGTTAGTGATCGCGATACATATCGCGCAGCGGTTGAAAAATGGGTTGGTATTTCTAGTGTTATTAAACTTTCAGATGATGATATTTCCTGGCTTTATCCAGCTGAATCAATGGATGAAGTTGCACAGCGCTGGATCGTGGGCGGTGCTTCACTAGTTGTTGTTACTCGTGGTGCTAACGGAATCATTGGTTATACCGAACATGGCTTCGAAGAAGTTGAAAGCGCAAAGGTTATTGTGGTTGACACAGTTGGTGCGGGTGACACAGTTGGTGCGATTTTGGTCGAAGGAATTATCAATCACTCTGTTTCAGGGTTACAAGGACAGGTACTAAACGCTGTGCTGCATCGCGCAGCAATTGCAGCAGGAATTACCGTTTCACGTGCTGGCGCTCAGCCTCCACGACTGCACGAATTAGTAGAAGCGTTGGATGCATAATGCAATTTATTGATGATGCCGAATTTCAGCTGGCAATTGATGATGACAATGGTGCGCGTATAACATCGCTTAAATGGCGGGAAAATGAATTTGCTGTTCCCTTTCGCGGACAGGTTCATACCTCAGGGTGGTATTCGATGGCTCCGTGGGCTGGCCGCATCAAAGAAGGCTTAATTACCAATAGCGCAGGCCAACAAATTCAACTGCCCGCAACAATTGATCCACCACATGCAATTCATGGTTTTGGAATTATCTCTTCATGGCAAGAAATTGGGCCTGGTCGCTCATTGCTACATCTGCCATCTCCATATGGAAACGCAACAGTGGAACAAAAAATTGAAGTCTTAGATGATGCAATTCGTTGGTCGCTTGAATACGACGACAATGGCTGCGATCTTCCTGCCTGGCTTGGCTTTCATCCTTGGTTTGCACGTGATCTAGAACGTGGTGGTAGCGCCGAAATTGAATTTGAAGCAACTGAGATGTTGATTCGTGGCAGCGATGGAATTCCAACTGGACAGCGCAGTGCACCAACACCACCGCCATGGGACGACGCATTTACCGGCATCAAAGGTACGCCGGCAGTTGTTTGGGAAGATGTTGCACGCATTTCAATTGAATGTGATGCACCGTGGTGGGTTGTTTATTCTGAAGATTCTGATGGAGTTTGTCTGGAGCCACAAACCGCACCACCTGATGCGCAGAACTTAGGAATCACTGGTGAGAATTACATCGAAGCTTTGTTTGTTTTTGAATCACTGGAATAGACCATTTAACTAAAGAGTAGGATTTAGAGATGATTAATCGCGATCGTTTAGCCCAATTACGAACAATAGAAGATGAACGCTTTCTGGCATTACATCCAAAATCTGGCGAGCTCTTTAAAAAGGGTCAAGCAAATATGCCTGGTGGAGTTCCGATGTCATGGATGGCTAAGTGGCCGGGTCAGTACCCAATCTTTATTGATCAAGCAAAGGGTGCGCGCTTTACCGATGTTGATGGCAATACCTACATAGATTTTTGTTTGGGCGATACCGGATCTATGACAGGGCATTCACCTGATGCAACGGTTGCTGCAATTCGCGAGCAAGCAGGCAAGGGAATTACGGCGATGTTGCCTACGGCGGATGCGTCAATTGTTTCTGCTGAACTGTCACGTCGCTTTGGTTTGCCGCTATGGCAGTTCACTGTGTCGGCAACTGATGCTAACCGCCACGTTATTCGCTACAGCCGCATGATTACGGGGCGCTCAAAAATTGTCGTGATCGATCGTTGCTATCACGGATCAGTAGATGAAACCTTTGCAACCCTGGATCAGGCTGGAAATACAGTAGCCCGTGAAGGAAATATCGGTGCTCCTGTGGCACTTGATCAGACCACACGCGTAGTTGAATTCAACGATATTGCAGGTATGGAAAAAGCTTTGGCGCACGGTGATGTTGCCGCGATCTTGATGGAACCAGCCATGACAAATGTCGGCATCGTATTGCCACAAGCGGGTTATCTAGAAGCGGTTGCACAGTTAGCAAAGAAGTACGGCACCATTTTGATTATTGATGAGACCCACACAATCTCAGTTGGTCCTGGTGGAATGACTGCAGACCTTGGATTGAAACCAGATTTCTTAACTATCGGCAAAGCAATTGGTGGCGGAATTCCAACTGGAACATTTGGAATGACTCAGGCGATTGCAGATTCAATCAAGAAGATGGTTGAACTAGAAATTATTGACACTGGTGGAATCGGCGGAACGTTGGCGGGTAATGCGCTGTCATTGGCTGCAATGCGTGCAACCTTGACGCAGGTACTGACTCAAGAAAACTTTGATCACATGATCGATCTTGGTACCCGTTGGTCAGATGGCGTAGATGCTGCGATTGCCGAATTTGATTTACCCTGGAGCTGTAATCGTTTAGGTGCACGCGGTGAATACATTTTTGGCAAGGTTGCACCGGTCACTGGCGCAGATGCCAACAATGCCGGCGACTTTGAATTAGAGCAGTACATACATTTGCGTATGCTCAATGATGGCTTTTTGATTACGCCATTTCACAACATGGCGTTGATGTGTCCAGATACAACTGCCGAAGATGTGGATGCTCATACAACTGCTTTTCGCACAATGTGCGCTGAATTAGTCCAGAATTAACCAAATTCGCTAGTACTTTTTCGGGCAACTTAGTTACTCTCTGGGAATGCGTAAAGCCCTATCCGCGTTGGCGGTACTTGTCCTAGTTGCTTCACCATTACAAGCATCTGCTGCTGTTGCAAAAGCAGGTGGCGTTTGCACAAAGGCAGCGGCCACTTCAACTGTTAAGGGCATCAAATACACCTGTGTAAAGAGTGGCAAAAAGTTAGTGTGGAACAAGGGCGTAAAGGTGGTTGCTGCTGCAAAGCCAACACCTACAGCCACCCCCACGCCAACTCCTACGCCTGCAAAAACCTTTAACTCTTTATGGGAAAAATACAATTTAATAAAGCCAACCAGTGCTGAAGCAGTTGCAACTGCAGCGACCAAAGCCTTTAACACATATACAGATGTAGTGCGTTCACCAAATCAAGTGGTGATTGTAAAAACACAAGAAGGCGTTGATCCATTCTGGAACAACTTGCTGACTTCTGGAATGGGACTTGTTGCAAAGTCCTTTGCATATCCAAGTTTTAACGAACCTGTTTATGCGGTTGCCGGCTTAGATGCCGACTGGATGGTTAATACATTTGTTTCGCTGGGTTTTTCTAAAAATGTCGCCGAAGACAGAGGCCGTAGAGGCTTTGATGATGTTGTCGCAAATGCTGGCGGAAACACTGCGATTTGGAATATCGCAAACATTAATAAGAAGAATTTGTTGACTACCGATAAAGTCGGAATGTATCAAACGGCAGGACATGAATTTTTCCACCCAATCCAACAAAAACTTCTCGGAGCCGGAAATCTATTTCCTCCTGATGGATCAGGTGGTCCGCAGTGGTTTAATGAAGGAACCGCCGAATTTATAGGAATCCAAACAGTTAATAAATTAGGGCTGCTTAGCTATGAAAAAGAGGGCAGACCATATCTAGTTCGAAACGTGCTTTCTGATCCATCAACTAAGAGCGGAAAACTGGAAGATGCAAAATACAATTTAGGAAGACGAACCGATGTTTTCCCTTACAACATAGGAACTCTTGGCGCTGAATTCTTAGTTGCAAATGTTGGCATTCAGAAGATGGTTGATGTCTTCAGCCAAATGGGCACCGGAAAATCTTTTCCTATTGCCTTTAAAGATGCGACCGGTATTGAACTAGTGGAATTCTATTCGATGTTTGAAGAATCCCGGGCAATACTGGGCTTTCCTTTAAGTTAGTTAAAACCTAACGAGCCGTATAGCTTCAAGCCTTTTTCATTGTCAGCATCTACATACAAGATCGCATGCTTTAACCCTTTGTCTGCAAGGTAATTGATCGCCTCAACTGACAAGGCACGTGCAATTCCTCGGCCCGCGTGATCGGGGTGGGTGCCAACAACGTATAGCTCTCCCACTGGATCCTGATTGATTAAGTCTTGATGAATCTTGGTCCACACAAATCCTTCAATGACACCGTTTTCTGTCGCCAAAAAGAAGCCGCTGGCATCAAACCAGTGCTCGGCCATGCGGTTGTCGAGATCTTGCATAGCCCAATTACCTTGATCTGCGTGGTGAGCAAAGATGTAATTGTTCAGTTCTAGCCACTGTTGCTTGTGAAGAGCGGGTTCGAAAGTTTCAATTGTGTAATCGTGATCTGCTTGCGGCAGAGAATCTGCATTTAGATCGCGGTGCAGCTTAAGTGTGTGACGCATTGTTAGACATCAACGGTAAAGCGGTAACCAACATTTCGAACTGTACCGATGATCGATTCAAATTCAGGACCAAGCTTGGAACGAAGTCGACGGATGTGAACATCAACGGTGCGAGTTCCACCGAAGTAGTCGTATCCCCAAATTTCTTGTAGCAGTTGCGCACGTGTGAAAACGCGGCCTGGGTGTTGTGCCAGGTGTTTCAGTAATTCAAACTCCTTGAATGTTAGATCTAAAACTTCTCCACGTAATCTGGCGGTGTAGGTGGTTTCATCAATGCTGACTTCACCACTTCTAATTTCTGTGCCATGTGGATTTGCCGCAACCATTTCAATTGCATGCTTGCCAAGTGCGATACGAATTCGCGTATCAACTTCTGCCGGCCCTGCTGTATCAAGGATGACATCATCGATTCCCCAATCAGCGTTCATGGCTGTCAATCCACCTTCAGTTGTGATTGCAATAATTGGGCAACCAACACCTGTTGAATGAAGAAGTTTTGTTAAAGATTTAGTTGCCGGTAGATCGCGTCGTGCATCAATTAACAGGACATCGACTTCTGGAGCATCAACAAGGACGCTAGCTTCGGCAGGCAAGATGCGAACTTGATGCTGCAGCAAACCAAGTGCTGGAAGCACTTCTGCGCTGGCACCAAGAGTGTTCGTAAGTAGAAGAACTCTCGCCATTGGTACAGACTACCCCTGTGAAATCTTTGCTTCCAATCGCAATTGTGCTGGTCTTGGCTACTGGCTACGGGCTTTGGTATCAGCGTTCTCGCGGCAAGGTTGTCGTTAAATCAGACAAAGGTCTGATCACGCACAGCATGATTGGGGCGGCTTTAGGGTCGCGTGCGACCTTGGTGCAATTTTCATCAGCCTTTTGCAGTCCCTGCCGGGCCACCAGAATGTTGCTGGAAGATGTCACCGAGGACATGGGTGATGTTGTTTATGTCGAAATTGATGCCGAGACCAATCTAGAACTTGTACGTACCTTGGACATTCGCAGCACCCCGACCACATTGTTTCTAGACCGAACTGGTCACGAAGTTGGCCGAGCTATGGGCGCACCTAAACGAGACCAGGTTTTGAGCGCAATTTCTGCCATTCGTTAATGCGAATTAGTTGCAACTCGCAATAGTCCTGCAACTTCTTTACTCTTAGCGCATGTTGTTAGCAGCTACTAAGCGCCGTGTAATTGATTACGGCCGTATGTCTGCATCTTTGTGTATTGCTTAATTGTTTCTTCATTTAACAATTAACGCTGATTGACCAAACACACAACGACAAGGAAATTAAAATGACACAAACTTTGAATTTGAGTAAGAACACGACAATTATCGATGCACGCGGACCGCGTTTTGGCGCAGTTATTACAACCTTAGTTTTAGCAACTGCGCTTGCGACAAATAATGTGTGGGTAATTGGTGCCCAAGCAATTGTTTTTGCAATCGGTGCAATTAAAGGTCCACAATTCACACCGTATGCATTCATCTACAAGACTTTGGTAAAGCCTCGTCTTAAGGGTGAAACACCAGCTGAAGATGTGCGTCCACCACAATTTGCTCAATCCGTTGGATTGCTCTTTGCACTAACTGCAATTGTTGGATTAACCACTGGCATCGGTGTGCTCTTTACAGTGGCAGTTGCTTTTGCGCTTGCTGCAGCCTTCTTGAATGCAGCCTTTAACTTCTGCCTTGGGTGCGAGATCTACCTTCTCCTACTTCGCGCTCGAAGCAAGTAAGGGTAGGCTTTCTACATGGCTGCAAAACACGAGCTCCATGAAAAAGGATTGCGCTTAACACCACAGCGCGAACTTGTTCTGTCTGCTGTGCGCTCTCTTGGGCATGCAACACCTGAAGAAGTTGCAGAAAAGGTTCGTCAAACACATCCTGGAATCAACCTTTCAACTGTGTATCGAAACCTGGAAACCCTTGAAAACGTTGGTCTTGTGCAGCACACCCACTTGGGTCATGGCGGTGCTACCTATCACGCGGCTGAAGAGTTAACACATTTACACCTTGTGTGTGGCACCTGCGGTTCCGTTGGTGATGCACCAATCGATGTAGCAGCAAACTTTGTAAATGCATTGGCCGATGATTACGGCTTTAAAACAGATGTCACACACTTTGCGGTGTACGGCACCTGCGCTGCATGCGTTAAGCCCTAGTTTAATTTTTTGCGGGTACCCTTCAGCTATGAGCGCCGTTCTGGTTGAAGCAGGTCCTGATAAAGGCGCTGTGTGGCATTTTGGCGAACCAGTTAAAGAACAACGCGCACTAGAAGCCGGAACAGCGTGGGCGGATTTATCTCACCACAATATTGTTGCTGTTAGCGGCCAAGATCGCTTGAAGTGGTTACATGATTTAACAACACAGTTCGTAAGCGATTTGCAACCTGGTGTGTGGATGCCAAACTTGATCTTGGATGCAAAGGGTCATGTCGAATATCAATTCAACCTAGTCGATGATGGAACAACCACCTTCCTTGTTCTAGATCCTGGATATTCAGAGCAATTAATCGAGTATTTAACAAAGATGAAGTTCATGTTGCGCGTTGATGTGCGTGATGCAAGTAGCGAGTACGCAGTCTTGCGCGCACCTGGCAAACCAACTGAGATCGGTGGACCATTTGCTTTGGTTCCTCGCGGCGAAGTTGAAGAAATGAAAAAAACATTTGGTGGTGTTGCTACGCAGGCAGGCACCTGGGCATTAGATGCTGAAAGAGTTGCAGCACACCGTCCACGCATTGGTTTTGAAACAGATCACAAATCTATTCCAAACGAACTTGGTGTTTTAAATGGCGCTGTCCATATGAAAAAGGGCTGCTACCGCGGGCAAGAAACCGTGGCAAAGATTTATAACTTGGGCAATCCACCTCGCAGATTAGTGTTGCTACACCTTGATGGCAGCGATGTTGGATTTCCAGCCGTTGGCACAAAGATTGAAAATGATGGAGTTGTTGTTGGATTCATCGGCACAGTCGCCCGTCACCACGAATTAGGAACAATCGCATTGGCAATCGTGAAAAGAAATACGCCAATTGATGCAACGCTTAGCGTTGATGGCGTTCCTGCGGCACAACAGGTAATTGTTTAACCGCTATTCTTAAGCCATGGAGCTGTTCACCTCAATAATCCTTGGCCTTGTTGCCATCGTATTGGGTGTGGTGCTCATTGTTTATGCATTTAAAGGTCGCCAATCTCAAGCGCGACGAAGCACTAACTGGAGGCAACGTCCCTAATGGTTTTTACAATCCCTGAAGGTTTGCATCCAGATTTAAATCCATTGGCGTGGATGGTTGGTACCTGGCGCGGTAAGGGCCGTGGTGAATACCCAACTATCCCGGGTTTTGAATTCGCATCAGAGGTTGTCTTTAACCACGATGGTCGCAACTTCCTTAATTACTTTTCACGTTCCTGGATTATTGATGCTGAAGGCGAGATCGTTCGACCAGCAGCATCAGAAGTTGGCTTTTGGCGCGTTAAGCCAAACAACGTTCTTGAAGTTTTGATTTCACACAGCACCGGTATCACCGAAGGTTGGGTTGGAACATTTGATGGCCCGAAGATTCAACTAGTGATGGATCAAGGATATTCAGCACCTTCAGCCAAGATTGTTACTGCAGGAGTTCGCTTGTATGGCCTAGTTGCCGGCGAACTGTTTTATGCATACGACATGGCTGCTGAAGGTCAAGAGCTACAAGCACACGTATGGTCGTCACTAGAACGCCAATCAGAATAAATGTCTGAAAAACTAACATTGGGCGAAGTTTTAGCTGAGGTCACACGTAGCAATATTGTTGAATCTGTTCATTCAGGTCATATGGTTTTGCTTAATGCAGACGGTTCGATCCTTTTTCAAAAAGGTGATCCAACTTTAGATATTTACTCTCGATCTTCACTTAAATCAATTCAGGCATCTGCCATGGTGCGTGCTGGATTAGATATCGAACCACGATTGTTAGCACTTGTGTGTGCTTCGCATGCCGGTACGCCCATGCATCAGCAGGGAGCGCAAGCCATTTTGGCAAAAGTCGGTCTCGATGAACATTCGCTGCAATGCGTTTTAGACCGTCCGCTGGATGAAGAACTTCGTCGTACAGCTGAACCAACTCGGCTTGCCATGAACTGCAGCGGAAAGCACGCAGGAATGCTTGCCACTTGCGTTATTAATGGCTGGCCAACCGATACATATTTAGATCCAACACATCCATTACAACTTGCAATAAAGGCTGAAGTAGAACAAATGAGTGGCGAAAACATTGCAGGCATAAGTGTTGATGGATGTGGTGCTCCGCTATTTCTGTTTTCATTACTAGGTCTTGCCCGCGCTATTCGCAACTTAACAATCAGCACAGATCAAGTGCATCAAGAAGTAGCACAGGCATGTCGTGATTTCCCTGAAATGGTTTCTGGTCCCGGTCGTCTTGCAACACGCATGATGCACAATATCGATGGGCTATTTATGAAAGATGGAGCAGAAGCGGTCAACGTTGCATCACTCGCGGATGGCCGTACCTTGGCAATAAAAATCAGCGATGGCAATGCACGTGCAATGCCTGCAATAACAGCGGCAGCTTTAGCGAAATTTGGTATCGATGCACACGAAGTCCCCGTTAATACATTGGGTGCAGGCCTGCCAGTAGGCACCATTCGCGCAACGCTCTAGAGGCGCGTACCCTTACATACATGAGCGGGCGTATTGCAGTATTAATGGTGCATACATCACCCCTGGAACAACCAGGTATTGGTGATGCTGGCGGCATGAATATTTATGTTGTCGAATCTGCTCAACGCATGGCAGCTATGGGAGTTTCAGTAGACATCTTTACTCGCCGAACACATCCAAGTGAAACTGACATCGTGGAAATTTCTGCAGGTGTTCGGGTGCGTTACTTTGAATGTGGACACGGATCGTTAACGAAAGAACAGTTACCAGCTCATATTGCAGGTTTATCTAAAGAGTTTTTGCGCATCATTAAAGATGAAAATTACGATGCTATTCATTCCCATTATTGGATTTCGGGAAAAGTTGCGATGCCTGCGGCAAAAGAGCTCGGGATCCCGCTGGTTCACACTATGCACACAATGGCCCGCGTAAAGAACTTGAACTTAGCCGAAGGTGAATCACCAGAGCCAATGATCCGCGTGCAAGGTGAAACACAGGTTGTTGCAGCAGCAAATGCGTTAGTGGCAAATACTGATGCCGAAGCTGCCAGTCTTGTGTCTCTTTACGATGCTTGCCCAGACATTGTGCATGTTGTCAGCCCAGGTGTGGATCTGTACACATTCACGCCAGGCCAAGGTCGCAGTGCGGCACGTGAAATTGTTGGACTCCCACATGATTCATTAATTGTTTCATTTGTTGGACGAATCCAGCCACATAAAGGTCCAGAAGTTTTAATCCGTGCAACTAGCGAATTAGTAAAGCATTCACCACTATTGCGTCATAAATTAATCGTCAACATTATTGGTGGAGCATCTGGTGCAAATACCGAAGAAGTTGATCGTTTGAAAGAGCTGGCAACTTGGCTTGGTATCGATGATGTTGTTCGCTTTGCACCCCCTGCTCCTCGTGCAGAGTTAGTGCATTGGTATCGCGCAGCAGATTTAGTTGTTGTTCCTAGCTACAGCGAAAGTTTTGGTTTAGTCGCACTAGAAGCTCAAGCATGCGGAACACCAGTTGTCGCAACAGCTGTTGGTGGACTTCGCACTGCAGTTGCCGATGGTATTTCAGGTGTTCTTGTGGACGGACATGATCCAAAAGCTTGGTCCTCTGTCATTTCACGCTTGCTGCAAGAACCACAGCGCCGTGTGCTGTTATCAATGGGTGCTATAGAACATGCTTCTCACTTTGGTTGGGATGCAACCGCTCGCGGAACTTTAGATATTTACGATCAGGTAATTACTCAAACCCGCAAATCGCTGGAAGCGTAAATGGCTGCGATCGACCCCCGCATCACAATTGAAGAGTTTCTAGCTTCTCATGATCTGGAATACGAACGTAAAGATGACAATACCTTTTTAGTTTCACTCCCTGGTGAAAAGAAGTTACAGACACACTGCGCGCTAATAGTTGGCGACCATTCCTTAAGCATTAACGCTTTTGTTATCCGCAAACCAGATGACAACGAAGCTGGTGTTCATGCCTATTGCATGTTGAAAAACGCTGGCATGTATGGCATTGCATTTGCTACCAACGAACTTGGTGATATCTTCTTAGTTGGCCGGTTGCCTTTGTTTGCCGTCACAGATCGCGAGCTAGATCGATTGGTTGGATCTGTTTTACAGTACAGCGACAGTTCATTTAACCCACTTCTTGAACTGGGATTTGCTAATGCAATCCGTCGTGAATGGGCCTGGCGGGTTTCACGCGGAGAGTCCTTGGCCAATTTAGATGCCTTCAAGCATTTGGTTTAGACTGCAGCCATGACTAACTTCGAACTTGTACTTCTGCGCCATGGCGAATCTGAATGGAATGCCAAGAACCTTTTCACTGGATGGGTTGATGTTCGACTTTCAGATAAAGGTGAAGCAGAGGCCCGTCGCGGAGGTGCGATGTTGGCAGAGCGGGGATTGCTGCCTGATGTACTTCACACATCAATGTTGCGCCGTGCAATTCATACATCTCAGTTAGCACTCGATGCATGTGATCGACATTGGATTCCTGTGCAGCGGTCATGGCGGTTAAACGAGCGTCATTACGGCGCGCTGCAAGGCAAGGACAAAGCACAAACTTTGGCGCAGTACGGTGAAGAACAGTTCCAGTTGTGGCGCCGCAGCTTTGATGTGCCACCTCCACCAATCGATGACAACGATGAATTCAGCCAGGCTAATGATGCGCGTTATGCCGATATCCAAGCACCAAAGACTGAATGTTTGAAAGATGTTATTACTCGCATGCTTCCTTATTGGGATTCAGCAATTGTTCCTGATCTAAAGGCAGGCAAGCGAGTTCTTGTAACAGCACACGGTAATTCGCTCCGTGCATTGGTAAAGCACCTTGATGGAATTAGCGACGAGGATATTGCTGGATTAAACATTCCTACCGGTATTCCGCTGTATTACACATTGGATGAAAACTTTAAGCCAGTTGTTAAGGGCGGGGAGTATTTAGATCCAGCGGCTGCTAAGGATGCAATTGCAGCTGTTGCCAATCAGGGAAAGAAGTAAGGTTTAAGGAGTTACGCCAGAGTAATCATCGCGAGTATCGCGAACGATTGCATCTAGTGTTATTGCTCCAGCCTTGGCAAAGAACAAACCAACCTTCACGTTTGATCCAGCCACTCCACCAAATCCAGCCAAAACAGCCTTTGCGTTTGCTCTGTCACCTTCAAAAATAATTGGTGTGTTTTTTGGCAAAGCATTGTTGCCTGTGTAAGTAAGAGTAGTGCCATTAATTGCGATACCTAATAGTGCATCTTCAGCATCGCCATTATTAACAATAGTTCCTACCAAAACCGCGTTTCCACCATCTGCTGCAACTACAAGAAGGTTAACAATCTTGATGTTATTTCCATCTTTGATGATTGAACCTTCTACGCCATCTGTTACTTGCTTTACCTGGCGAGTCGAGGCGTTGTTACCTGCACCGCATCCAGTAAGTGAGACGGCTAATGCTGTAATAGCTAATACTGAAATAGTGCGACGCATAAGCGCAATTGTCTCACACCGAATAAGCAGTATTTAACGCTACTTTTACCGGGTTTTATGATCTTAAGATTGCTGGTAGAATTGACCCTCTAGCGAAGGGCATCACATGACATTTAAGGTCGGCGAAACCGTTGTTTATCCTCACCACGGGGCAGCATTAATCGAAGCTATTGAAACTCGTGTGATCAAGGGTGAAGAAAAGACCTACCTAGTGTTAAAAGTTGCTCAAGGCGATTTAACCGTCCGCGTTCCTGCAGACAACGTGGATTTAGTCGGAGTTCGTGATGTTGTTGATTCAGCAGGCCTAGATCGCGTGTTTAGCGTATTGCGCCAGCCATATACAGAAGAGCCAACAAACTGGTCACGCCGTTACAAGGCAAATCTAGAGAAGCTTGCTTCAGGTGATGTTATTAAGGTTGCCGAAGTTGTTCGTGATCTTTACCGTCGCGATTTAGATCGTGGACTATCAGCTGGTGAAAAGCGCATGCTCGCCAAGGCGAAGCAGATCCTGGTATCAGAGCTTGCTCTTGCAGAGCGCACTGATGAAGAAAAGGCTGCAGTAATCCTTGACGAGGTCTTAGCTTCCTAATTGATGAGCACACCTTCTCTGAAGGTTGTTGTGGCGATTACATCGCCAATTGCTTTCCATGAATTAAAGAATCAAAGCATCTTACAAACCTGTTGTGATACTGCAGGTACATTTGTTACCCGTTATGGTTTAGGTGCCCGCTTAGCTATTGCAGGAACCAAAGAATCTCTTGGACAGGTTTTAGATCTTGATTGCGAAAAGATTCAATGCGATCCAAACAATGCTCAAGAGTTTGCACAATCTCTGCGCAATTCCATACCTGCTGATTTAATAATGATTCATGATTCACAAAGAGCGCTAACCACAGCCGCCCAGTTTGATCGAGTTGTGCAGGCCCTAGCGCCAGGTATCGATGCGGTACGACCAGTTTCGGCCTTTACCGAGACCCTCAAATCAATTGGCACTGATAAGCACATTGAGGGCACTATTGATCGAAATTCAATGAAGAAAATCTCTACACCCGAGCTCATTCGTTACGGTGCAATCGACTTTGAGGGCACATCATCAACCTGGTTTGTTCCGATTAAAGTTGATGCGCAAATAGCCACAGTTGAAGCTGACTCAGAAAGTGCTCGAATTAACTCAGAAAAAGAGATTAATTTAATGAAGCATTTATTGGATAGGAACTAACAGCTCTGCAGTAGCTAAGTCCTGAGGGTACGTGATTTTAAAGTTAAAAACATCTCCAGCAACAGCAAGTATTTTTACATCTGGAAAAAACTCTTCCATGCAGGCGGCTGTATCTGTACCTACAAATCCTTTTTCAATTGACTTTTCGTATGCTGCTAAAAGGGGTTGCGCTCTAAAGCCTTGTGGAGTTTGAACACGTGCAACAGTTTCTATCCGCTCGGTATCCATCTCTCGAGGATCAAGAGCAATAGTTGGGATTGCCCCACCATGTTGCGCCGCACCAGCTGCAATTGCAGAGAACAGTTCTGGTGTCGCTAATGGCCTTGCACCGTCATGGATTAAAACAATGTCAATTTCTCCAGCAAGTATCGCTGGCTTCAAATACTGCAAAGCATTGAATTCGCTCTCGTGGCGGCTGGCACCACCATAAACAATTTCGATGTTTGTTGGCATTTCATCGGCTACTAACGCTTTTCGGGCAAACTCTTCATCATCTGGATTAATCACCAAAATTATGCGTGCACCTTCAAAGCTTGCAGCTGCATTTGTAAGTGATCTAGAAATAATGTGACGCCCATTCAAGGGCAACCACACCTTGTTTATGTCATGGCCAAAACGCGTTCCAGAACCCGCAGCCAAAACTATTGATGCAACTGTGGGCCGTAAACTCATATTTACTTCTGATCTGGTGCGTAGGTAAGGCCTAGTTCATCTTGCTTTTTGCGCAGCTGCACAATAAATGAATCCTGGTCTAATTCAACATGGTCATAGGTCAGCAGTTCGCCAACTCCAATTGGCTTAATGATTTTTGCCCCAGCGATTAATCCAATGGGTACCAAGTTGTCGCGCTTCGCATCAACTGCGTTATCGGCATAGCCACGCACTGTGTATCCACCGATTCCATCAATAACATCGCCTATTTCAAGGTTTTTCTTTGTCATTGTTACTACTTCAGCGTTTAGATGTGGTGCATACAATGATGATTCTCGGTCCAAGATTGCGCGATACACAGTGATCGGCGCTTCAATCGATGCTAAATGAAATGGACGATACAAAGCAAAGTAAGGACCTGGTCCCATGGCAAGATAACTCATCTCATGTGCAATGTAAGGATCGTTGTGTCGAACAATCACAAAGACTCCGGGCGCAACATCGCCTGTGCAGTAATCAACAACACCTGGTCGATCTAAAACGCCACCATCAGCAGCTAAAGCAAAAGTATCCTGCAGGGTTTTAACAGATGATGCAGGTCCATACATCCCACGCTTGGAAAGTTGTAATCCAGTCGTATTGGCAAGTGCGACCATTTCGGTCATTGTTTTTGATCCATCAGTAAAAGAGCACAACATCTTTGGATTCATCTTCTTTTTGACGGCAATTTCCCGAACCGTATCCGGAGTACTCAATGGCTCAAAGGGATTGTTCTTGCCCTTACCTGCACAGATAATTTCAAAGTTTAAATCACGAGCGTAATCAACTAAGACTTTAGCTTCAATTGGCTCGTCACCATGGCAAACTGCATAGATGACTCCATTGTCAGTTGCAACCTTGTGCAGCAAAGGTCCAATGGTTACATCCATTTCAACATTAAGTACCGCTACATCTTTTTTTGCCAGCAGAGATGTGTAGGTAATCTGCGCTCCAATATCTGGGACTCCAGTACCTTCAACTACTAAATCAACTGGAAGCTCCGAAACCAAAAGAGCGTTGGTGCTTCCGGTGTGCTTGCCCTCTAAAATTGCTTTCGACAAAACATCTTTATCGTCACTGAAAACAACATCTGTAATACCTAAATCTGCATACACAACTTTGACGCGCTCTAGATCTGAATCAACAACTATGGATAACGAAATTCCCTCTTTACGGCCTAATTGATTTCCAAAGCCGCGACCCATCTGGCCAGCACCCACCAGCGCAATACGGGTATCGCGACCCGTTGTGAGTGCATGATCTCGAAGTCGAGATGTATAGGTCACTAGTAACTCTTTTCCATGAATACAGCCTGTATGCGTATTAAACACCACCACAGAAGCCGATACGCTTAGACAATGAACATCTCCAAACTTCGTACCGGTGTCGGAGTTGATGCCCACAAATTTGGGGACAACGGTCCATGTTCACTTGCAGGGCTGCAATGGCCCGAAACTCCGCGCTTACTTGGACATTCAGATGGTGATGCAGCAGCACATGCTTTGTGCGATGCAGTTCTATCTGCTTGCCAGCTAGGTGATGTTGGGACTTTTTTTGGAGTCGATAAGCCCGAAATGGCTGGCGCATCTGGAATTGCAATGATTTCAACACTTCGCGATTTTGTGACTGCTCAAGGTTTTGTCATTAACAACGTCTCTTTGCAGATTGTTGGAAATCAACCAAAGATTACTGCCCGTCGTGATGAGGCACAAAAAGTATTGAGCGATGCACTAGGTGCGCCAGTTTCTGTTGCTGCCACAACATCAGATGAAATGGGCTTCACCGGTCGTGGTGAAGGAATTTACGTAATCGCTAATGCATTGGTCTTGGCACCATGAGTTTGAATTTGTATGACACTGCAACCCGTGAAGTTAGTGAATTCAAACCATTAGTTGCAGGGAAAGTTTCAATGTATGTTTGCGGCGCAACAGTTCAAGCTGCACCTCATATTGGCCATGTTCGAAGCGGAGTTAACTTTGACATTTTGCGTCGTTGGCTAACCAAGAGCGGTTATGACGTAACCTTTATCAGAAATGTCACCGATATCGATGACAAGATTTTACAAAAGGCAGTTATTGAAAAGATGCCGTGGTGGGCACTTGCCATGAAGTACGAGCGAATCTTCACAGATGCATACGCATCATTGAATGTATTACCACCAACATACGAGCCTCGCGCAACTGGCCACATCACCCAAATGATTGAGTTAATGGATCAGCTCATTGAAAATGGCGCAGCATATGCACCAGGCAACGGAGATGTGTACCTAGAAGTTCGTAAATTGAAGAGTTACCTAACTTTGTCTCGTCAAAACCTCAATGATTTACAACCGGCATCAGATGCCGATGAAACCTATAAAAAAGATGTGCGTGATTTTGCACTATGGAAAGCGGCAAAACCTGGAGAACCATCATGGCCTACGCCGTGGGGACCAGGTCGTCCTGGTTGGCACCTCGAATGTTCAGCAATGGCACATGCCTATCTTGGTGAAACTTTTGATATTCATGGAGGGGGATTAGATCTTGTCTTCCCTCATCATGAAAATGAAATTGCGCAATCAGAGGCAGCTGGATATGGGTTTGCACAACGTTGGTTACACAATGCATGGGTTACGCAATCTGGTGAAAAAATGTCAAAGTCACTTGGCAACACTTTGCAGGTTCATGAAATATTAAAAGATGTTCGTGGAATCGAATTACGGTGGTATTTGGGTAGCGCGCATTACCGATCAATGCTGGAATATTCACCAGAGGCTTTGCAAGAAGCAGCCGTCAATTTTAAGCGCATCGAAAACTTCTTAAATCGCGCAACCGAACTTGTTGGGGCTAAACCAACACCACGCATTAGCGCAGAATTTACCGCCGCCATGAATGATGATTTAGCGGTACCGGCAGCTTTAGCAACCATCAGCGAAAACCTGCGTTTAGGCAATCAAGCAATTACAGATGATGACATCTCTACGATCTCTAAAAATGCTGATGAAATTCGTGGAGCGCTAGAAATACTGGGTTGTGACCCATTTGATGCAGCATTTGCGTTATCTGGTGGCACAGACCTATCCGAAGCACTAGATGGCGTCATCACATTAGCTCTTGCGGAGCGTACATCTGCGCGTGAGCGCAAGGATTTTGCTGCTTCAGATGCCATCCGTGATGGGCTTGCTGCTTTAGGAATTACAATTGAGGACACTGCTCAAGGGCCTCGCTGGTCTATTAATTAATTACTGAAACGAGATCTGATCATGGCTGGCAATTCATCCCGTAAAGGCGCTATTCGCCAATCAAAAAAGGGACCATCTGCCGGTACTGGTGGAAATAACAAGCGTCGTCTTGAAGGAAAGGGTCCTACTCCGAAGGCTGAAGATCGTCCGTATCACGCAGCTGCAAAGCGAAAGAAAGCTGCAGAGAAAAAAGAAACACGATCTCCTCGTATCCCTAAAGGTGATCGTCCACGTGGTGAAATTGTTGCAGGACGTAACGCGGTACTCGAAGCACTTCGCGAAAATGTTCCATCTACAGAATTATTAGTTGCCCGCAGTATCGATGTTGACGATCGCGTCGCCGAAAGTTTAAAGCTAGCTCTGCACCATGGTTTGCCTATTCGCGAAGCACACCGTGCCGAAGTAGAAGGCATTTCACCAAATAGCCAAGGAATCATCCTTGCGATTAAACCTTTCCAGTATTCAAGCTTTGAAGAAATTATGGAACGTGCAAAGTACCCATCATTAATTGTTGCTCTAGATGGCGTCACAGATCCACGTAACCTTGGTGCAATCATTCGTTCCGCTGCAGCATTTGGCGCAGCAGGTGTGATCATGACAGAACGTCGCGCAGCAACAATGACAGCATCTGCTTGGAAAGCATCATCTGGCGCAGCAGCTCGCTTGCCTATTGCACAAATTACAAATCTTGCACGAACAATAGATGCAGCCAAGAAAGCTGGAATGTTCGTTGTTGGCCTCGATGGGGAATCTGATGACACAATCAGCAATATGAAGGTTGCAACTGAGCCTTTAATGATCATTGTTGGCTCTGAGGGCAAGGGTCTTGCACGATTGACTAAAGAAAAGTGCGACCTTGTTGTGTCGATTCCGATTAGCACCACAACTGAATCTCTTAATGCAAGCGTTGCAACCTCAATCGCACTGTTCCATGTAGATCAGCAGCGTCGTGCACAGTAGGTAAAAAGCCGTGAAATACAACCGTTTTATAGCCATTGGTGATTCATTCACCGAAGGCATGTGTGATGAGAAAAAGTACGGGCAATACCGTGGCTGGGCTGATCGCGTTGCCGATGTTATGGCTGCGAATCAAAACGGTTTTCAGTACGCCAACCTTTCAATCCGTGGCAAGTTGCTAAAGCAGGTTATTGATGAGCAAATTGAACCTGCGATCGCACAAGTAATTGATAAGACAACACTAGTTTCTTTCCACGCTGGCGCGAACGATGTTATTCGTCCCAAGTACAACCCCAACATCACTTTGCCCATGTATGCCGAAGCGGTTCGCAAAGTTGCAGCCTCTGGTGCCACAGTGATGTTGTTTACGGTTCTTGAAGACAGCGGCAGTACGGGACGCCTTGCGGAATCATGGCAATCTCGTTTCAAAGATTTTAATAACAATGTTCGCGCGATGGCAGATGAGGTTGGGGCAATTCTTTGCGATGCAAACGATGAAGAGGCGTTCAAAGACCCACGCTTCCTAGCTTTTGATCGATTGCATTTAAACCCAATGGGTCATGATCGAGTTGCACAAGCTGTCTTGGAAACAATCGAACTTCCATTTGATCCTTCATGGCGTCGTCCGCTAGCGCCACAAGAGCCAGTACCGCAATTTGTTAAATCTGCAATAACGATTGCCTGGTTTGCAACCTTTGCGCTTCCTTGGATGTGGCGACGTGCGCGTGGTAAATCATCTGGTGATGGGCGCACATGCAAGTATCCAATCGCAATCAATTGGCCACTAGCTCACTTAGATTAGAACTAGTGAATTAAAGCTGCGTAACGGTCCATTCCCAGGTGTGAACCCCAGTTTTAATGATGTATTTATCCAAAGTATCTGGACCGCAGGATGCAGTACCAACACCACGATGAGCAGCATCAATATGCACAACGGTGTTTCCGCATGCTTTTACTTCTACATCGTGGGTGGCATCGGCTAATTCTGCATCCCTGTTAGGCGTTACAGATACCTGAGCGGGCTTGGACATTTCAAAGCGCAGTCCGTTACCTGCAGCATTTGTCACCTCAAACCAACGTACAGCCGCATGTCCACCATTTTCTTGAGGGCGTACATAAGGAATATATTGTGCAGCTACTGTCGAAACATAACGCGCGATACGCCCAAGCTTGCGATCAGGGTATGACTCATGCGAACCAGTACCGAAGTACACAAGGCCACTTAAGGAGCCATCTATTTCAAAAAGTGTTCCAACGCGGGCAAGATCAGCAAATGCTTTTGGAATAGTCACTGATTCTTTAACAGTAAATCCTCCAACAACAGGTGTAATCAACTGTGTGTGTTTGAATGAAACGCCAGTGCTTGTTTGCAAGGTGTTAGCAATCTTGATCGAAGTTGAAGATTGCGTCACAACACAATCAGTACGCGAGATCTCACGTACACCGTAACTCTCCCACTTCGTTGCGATATGTCCAATACGATCATTATCTGTAGGTGCTCGCCAGAGTGAAACTGATGGCGCAACGATTCCGTACGGCATAACGATTTGGCCACGGTCATCAACAACATCACCAATTTCATCAGCCTTCTGAACAGGTGCTAACGCTGTCGATGGCAATGCAATTTGACTCCAGGCGATTTCTGACATTGGAAAGGCCCAAGGGGTACTTGCTAGACAAACAAGTGTGAAAGTAACAAAACGTTCACCACGAGATGATCCCTTCGCAAGATCTGTCGAAGATATTTTGAAATTTACCGTCTTGCGGGGAGCAACTGTAGGAAGTTTTACAACTCCACCATCTTGAATAACTCCATCGCAAGTGATTGACCACTGAAGTTGGTATTGACTCAGGTCTGCAAAGAAGTTCTTATTAAAGATCTTAAATTGACCAGTGGAAGCATTTGTGGCAGTGATGACGATAGGTGCGGCAATAGCCTTAAATTCATGCATTGCTGGCTTAGCTGTACGGTCTGGAAAGACCATTCCGTCGCAGCAGAAATTACCGTCGTGCTTGGTCTCGCCGTAATCTCCACCGTATGCGTTGCGCTTTGAACCATCGGGCATTGTTTGAACAGGACCGTGATCCCACATCTCCCAAATGAATCCACCTTGCAAGCCACGTGTTGATTCAATTACTTCCCAATACTCTGCCAATGTTCCATTGCTGTTGCCCATGGCATGCGAGTATTCACACATGATCAGTGGTCGATCAGCTTTTGGAGATTTTGCGTACTCTTTGATTGCATTAATCGTTGGATACATCGGTGCAATCACATCTGTTAGTGAGTGACTTCCCATCCAGTTGCCGCGGATTCCACCTTCGTAATGCAAAGGACGTGATGGATCAAAACTACGTGCATATGCGGCAGCTGCTTCATGGTTAGTACCTGCACCTGATTCGTTGCCTAGTGACCACATAACAACAGATGGATGATGGATGTCGCGCTGAACCATGCGACCAACACGATCTACAAACGCGCTCAGATATTTGGTGTCATTACAGATAGATGAAATAAAAGCATGTGATTCGATATTTGCTTCACCAATTACATAAAAACCAAGCTCGTCACACAAATCCAAAAATGCTGCATCATTGGGATAGTGCGATGTGCGGACAGCATTGAAGTTCCAACGCTTAAGTTCCAGCAAATCTTGTCGCATGTCATCATAAGTTAACGCACGCCCTGTGAACCGATTAAAGTCATGGCGATTGATGCCATAGAAAATAATTGGTTGGCCATTTACCAAGAAATCTTGTCCTTTTATAACAATTGACCTGAAGCCAATGCGCTGCTGAGAAACTTCAATCACTGTTCCTTGGGGATCGATAAGTTCAATACTGAGTGTATAAAGATTGGGGATCTCTGCAGACCAAGGATTTACCTTTGGAATTCGGGTTTCTAGCAGCACCTTTCCGTGCGGCCACGGCTCATTTTCCATGATGGCTGCTTTTGCATCAGCCGGCAGTCTTCCATCCCAGAATTTTCCGTGGAAGTAGTCATCGCTGCGTTTTTTCAGGTTTGCATCTCGCTCTGTCCACTTTGGAGATGTGAAATTCTTTACCGTCTTTGAAAGATTGGCGCTCTTGACCTTAGGTAGCTCGCTAATAGATGCGCGAAGCGTATATCCGTCAGTTGAAAGATCATCAAGTGAACCCAGATCCGCTTCGATGCTTAGTGTCCCTGTCGAACCATCTTTTTCTAAACCAGCTACTGACTTAAATTTTTCGATAAAAACTTTATTGGTTGCGTATAGCTTGATTGATCGCGTGATTCCACCATGCCACCACTGATCTTGATCTTCAATAAAAGTTGCATCAGACCATTTTGTGACATCAATGCGTACAACATTGTTTCCATTACCAACAAATTGAGTCACATCAAATTCAGCGGCAAGGCGCGAATCTTTGGTAAGACCTACTTCTTGTCCATTGATATACACAAGTGCAACTGATTCATAGCCACCAACCTGCAAAACAATTCGCTTTCCAGACCAACTCTTTGGAAGATAAAAGTCACGTTCATAGACACCCGTTGGGTTTTCGACAGGTACATAAGGAGGCTGATGTTCAAAAGGCATTTGCGTATTTGTATAAATTGGTTTGTCAAAGAAAACTTCAGAAGGTTCCTGCATCGTCCATAAACCCGGTACCGGAATAGTTGCCCATCGCTTGCCAATTTTTTCAGTGGGGCTGTGTAACAATTGAAAGCGCCAGGTGCCATCCAAAGAGATCTGCTCAAAGTGTTCGATGTTAAGCATCGGCAACCGGTTTACAGATGTGGTCTCGGGGCTCATCCAATAGTTGTTAATCACGGACGGAAGTCTCTCAGGAATTGGGTGGAAGCACACCTTTGCTGAGCGTGAAATAAGGGGTTGGTTTGTCTGCAGGATGCCTACCGATTACCTGTTGTTCACCCATCCGCGAGAGAATTGGAGCATGAAAATCGAGCACCTGACCGACCGAGAGGTTAGTTGGCTCTCATTCGATCAAAGAGTCCTTGAATTGGCCGAAGATCCATCAGTTCCTCTTTTGGAAAGACTTCGCTTTTTGGCTATCGCATCCTCAAATTTGGATGAGTTTTTTATGGTGCGCGTAGCAACTTTAATGAGCAAGATCGAAAATGATGTAACCGCAGCAAATGTTGCAGGGCATAAGCCAAAAGAGCTCCTGGGTTTAATTAGCACAAAGGTGAATGAGTTAGTTTCGCGTCAATCTAAAACCTTACATGATGAGATTTTGCCCGAACTTAAAAAACACGGAATTGAATTTGTTAAATGGGACCAGCTCGATGAAACCGAAAGAACATATGTCTCAAAACTATTCCAGGACAGAATCTTCCCTGTTTTAACTCCATTAGCAGTTGATCCAACACATCCTTTTCCGTACATCTCAGGATTATCACTCAACCTTGCAGTAATGGTCAAAAACCCATCGACACACGAAGAATTTTTTGCACGTGTCAAGGTTCCAGAAATTCTGCCCCGCTTTATTTCAACAGCAAAGTCTGGGTCAACTCGTTTCTTACCACTAGAAGATTTGATTGCAATTCATCTACAAGAGTTATTTCCAGGAATGACGATAGAAGATCACTACACATTTCGAGTAACGCGCAATCAAGACATTGAGCTCGATGAGGACGAAGCTGAAGACCTACTGCTTTCTTTAGAGCAAGAACTATTGCGCCGCCGCTTTGGCCCACCAGTGCGTCTTGAAATTGAAGCAGGAGTTGATGAAGCTCTAGTTTCTAAACTTGGAGCAGAGCTTGGAATCGGTCCAGAAAATATTTTCCACGTAACTGCGCCGTTAAACCTGACATCGCTTCATAAAATTGCAGATTTAGATTTCTCAGAGCTAAAGTTTGAATCCTTTAGATCGCGCACTGCCAAAGCCTTATCCGAGGTGGACTCTGAAGATAGTGACATGTTTTTCTCCGCAATTCGCCAAGGCGAAATCCTGCTTCACCACCCCTATGAATCCTTTACTTCCTCCGTCGTGCACTTCTTAGAGAACGCTGCAATGGACCCACATGTATTGGCCATCAAGCAGACTTTGTATCGCACATCAGGTGATTCACCAATCATCGAAGCATTAATTGAAGCAGCAGAAGCTGGCAAGCAAGTTGTTGCTGTAGTTGAAATTCGAGCCCGATTTGATGAACAAAACAATGTGCGTTGGGCGCGAAAGCTAGAAGCTGCTGGAGTGCATGTGGTGTACGGATTAATGGGATTAAAGACTCATGCAAAGTTGTCACTTGTTGTGCGCGATGAACCACAAGGAATTCGTCGTTACTGTCACATCGGAACCGGTAACTACAACCCAAAGACTGCACGCATGTATGAGGATCTAGGAATACTCAGCGCAGATCTTGAATTAACAGAAGACTTAACTCGTCTATTCAATCAACTGTCTGGGTTTGCGCCACAGTCAACATATTCACGTTTGTTAGTTGCACCGCGCACATTGCGATCAGGATTGACTAAACGCATTGAACGCGAAATTGATCATGCAAAAAATGGAAGGCCTGCAGGAATTCAGTTCAAACTAAACTCGATTTTGGATGAAGGATTTGTTGCCAAGCTATATGAAGCATCACAAGCTGGCGTGAAGATTGAATTGTTGATTCGCGGAATTTGCGCAGTACAACCGGGCATCAAGGGTGTTTCAGAAAACATCGTAGTTAAATCTGTCTTGGGACGATTCCTTGAGCACTCACGTATTTATCACTTCATTAACGGCGGTGACGATGAGTATTGGATTGGCAGTGCAGATTTAATGGGTAGAAACCTTGATCGACGTGTTGAAAGCCTTGTTCTGGTACAAAGAAAGGAACATCAATTGCGCCTGCAAGGCTTACTTGATTTGGGTCTTTCTGAGGAATCTTCCTCGTGGCAGCTAGATAAAACAACATGGTCCCGCGCAACAAAAGATGGATTAGCAAATGTCCAGGCAACCCTCATTGATCATTACTCGAAGGATAGGTAAGTGGAAGGCCAAGTGATTCAGGCGGCTGGTGCGATTGTGTGGCGCCGGATTAATGACGAGCTTGTGCAAGTTGCTTTGATTCACAGACCTCGTTATGACGATTGGTCTTTCCCAAAAGGAAAAGTTGAAATTGGAGAATCTGAAATTGGATGTGCTTTCCGCGAGGTGCTGGAAGAAACAGGATATGAAACTGTCTTTGGTCCCGAACTATGCAAAGTTGAATACCCAGTAGGTGAACAAACAAAAACGGTTAGATATTGGTCTGCCCAGGCAATAGGTGAAGCTAAAGGCGTAATGGATGTACAAGAAGTAGACCAGCTCATTTGGGTAACTGTCGCTGACGCTTATGAAAAACTCTCACGTGAAGGTGACAAAGTTGTACTTAAGAACTTTGAAAAATTTGGAGTTGATACAACGCCGCTAGTTCTCTTGCGTCATGGAAAAGCTATTACGCGGGAAGAATGGGAAGGCGATGATGGTGATCGTCCACTTGCACAATTAGGTCAGCTTCAATCAATGAGAATGCTGACACGGTATCTGCCATTTGCAATTACCGAGATCCATACTTCAGATGCGGTTCGTTGTTACGAAACCGTGGCACCCATGGCCCGATCATTGTCACTAGACATGATTTATTGGACCGAGCTCAGTGAATATGCGTATGAAAAGGATAAGAAAGCCGCGATTAATGTTGTAAATGACATCATTGAAAGTGAAGCCCACGCAATTGTTTGTGGCCACAACCCAGTTATTCCTGGAATTGTTGCAAAGTTCATAGGTAAGAAGAACTTTAAAGAGTTAGATCACGGGTTGCTGCCAGGTGAAGCCTTTATTCTGCATCACCGCGATGGTGAAGTAATTGCAATTGACTGGATGCCAGCACCTGACGCTTAGTCGCTCAGCCAATCTAAACGACGCAAGAGGATGCCTTCACGCAGTGCCCACGGACAAATTTCAGCCTCATCAACATCCAACCTGTCCATAACAGCAAGAGCCACAATTCCACCGGCAACAATTTGTTGAGCACGGTTAGCTGAAACCCCAGGTAATTCGGCGCGAGATTTGTTGTTCATTTCGATGAGACGTGGCATGGCTGAGTTAAGTGACTTTCGCTCTATGAACTTTGGATCATCGCCGTACCATTGAGCACAAATACGTGCCAACGTTCTAAAGGTTTTACTAGTCGCAACAAAATGATCCGCATCGTGCGACTTCAATGCATTGGGCATTGAATCTCTCAGCACTTCTTCTGCGTACTTTTCCAAATTTTTTATTCCTTTAGAACTATAGGGATCACCGTTTAAGAATTCTCGAGTTAAGCGAGCCGCACCAAGCGGCAATGAAATAGTTGCTTCAGGATTTTCATCAATTCCACTTGCAATTTCTAATGACCCGCCGCCGATATCTAGAACCAGTAATTTTCCAGCAGACCAACCTAACCAACGACGCACAGCCAAAAAAGTCATCGAAGCCTCATCGTCACCGTTTAAGACTTGTAGATCTAGCTCATATTTTTTATTGATGTCGGCGATTATCTGCGCACCGTTGCTAGCTTCACGCAAGGCAGAGGTTGCAAAAGCCAAAATCTCATCAGTTTCATTGACTCGCGCATGGGCTACAGCTTCTGCAATCGCATCATTTAGAAGTTGTATTCCACCTGCCGAAATCGCTCCAGAAATATCCAAGAATTCAGTTAGGCGAAGTTCAACTTTGTAATTTGTTGTTGGTGTTGGTCGTGCTCCTGGATGGGCATCCATCACTTGCAGGTGGATGGTGTTTGAACCCACATCTAGAACGCCTAATCTCACGAGGACAACCTACCCTGAGCGCGCTCCATGGTTCCGATTTCAAGTTTTGCGCTTCGACTGCCATAATTGCCCCTGCTGTATTCGAGGCAACTCGAAGAGCAGGCCTCTCTAGCTCAGTGGTAGAGCAGCGCACTTGTAATGCGCAGGTCGTCAGTTCAATCCTGACGGGGGGCTCCGGTATGAATCCGGGGAGGAGTTGATATGTCCAATAACTCCTTTCCGCATGATTCTTTTTCTGCAGAAATCGCAGCCAATGATGAATACATCAAAACCTTTAAGTACTCTGGATTAACTGGTGTTGCTCAAAAAGGTTTAGCGATTGTTACCTGCATGGATTCACGTATTAACCCATTGTCCGTTATGGGAATGAGTTCTGGGGACGCAAAGATTTTACGTAATGCTGGAGCGCGCGTAACTGAGGACGTTTTACGTACTTTGGTGCTCGCAACTTATTTATTGGGCGTAAAGAAAATTTTAGTTATGCCTCACACAAATTGCCGTATGGCTTCGGCAGAAGAAGCAGATATTCATGAATACATTGTGAAGGAATTTGGCGTCGATACTCGAAGTCTGGAGTTTAGAACTGTGAAGGATCAGGAAGCGGCACTAGCAATTGATGTAAATAGAATCCGTGCATTTCCATTTTTGAATAAAGATGTTGTTGTTGGTGGAGCCATTTACGATGTTGCAACAGGAAAAATTACTCCGGTTGATTGTTAGTTCGTCTTATCGGGTCTCGAGTTTGCGGATAGGTCAAATCCTCTAAGAATTGCATAATGTTAGCCAACATTAACGCTGGTTTTTCTTTTACTAATCCGTGTGATGTTCCAGGAATAATTGCTAGCTGACCTAAAGGTAACGCTTCATATAAGGAAATTGTGTGATCATGCTTAATTACATCATCATCACCAGCCATAACCAGCACAGGGCACTGAATAGATGCAAGATCAGAAAGATTTATATCTGGCTCTGTCTTCCAAATGCCATTCATCCGAATAGTTTTTTCTAGAAGAGTGTGTGGCGCATCTGGGCTAATTAAGTTGTATTCAGCCTGATCTTTGTCACTAACAAAAGCATCAACAAAATCCTTTAGCGGTGCGCTGTAATGATAATTTGCACCAATAGCAACAATTGATTTAACTAAATCTGGACGCTGTATAGCAACCATCAATGCAATGATTCCACCATCGCTGTAACCAATTAGATGTGCTGGTTCTTTTACGATCGCTTCCAAGTAAGAGATTGCTTCATTAGTCTGGAACTGAAAATGAAGACTGCCAGGACGATCTCCTGTGAAGCCATGTCCAGTTCTATCGTATGCATAGACATGAAAATCATCTTCAAGTGCTGGTACGAGCAAGTAATCCCAACTAGAAGTTTTACTTAAACCACCATGAAGTAAAACAACAGCCTCGCCATCATTTTCCCATTCGTAGCAGTAGACATCATGCCCAGCTACTTTTAAATACTCGGGCATTACTGCGAATCCATAATGTGACGGTTGCCGCGATCAAAGGTTAAATAGTTATAGGTCCAGTCAGCCATTGTGCCGATCTTGTTGCGTCCACCTAAGAGATAAAACAGATGTAGCCACAACCACGCATACCAAGCTGGGATACCTGTCATACGAAGGTTTTTAACTTCGACAATTGCTTTGTGGCGACCGATTGTTGCCATGGATCCCTTATCAAGGTACTTAAAAGGCTTGAGTTCTTGGCCGGCTGCAATTCTTTTAATTTGTTGGGCAACATGTCGACCTTGCTGCAACGCAACAGGTGCAACCATCGGCAACATACGCCCGTTTTCTCCAACAAAACCTGCGATATCACCGATTGCAAAGATGTGCGGGTAATGCTTTACCTGCAGGGTATTTTCAACATCAATACGTGTATTTATTAATGGCAAATTTAACTTTGCACCGGTTGGTTCGCCTTTGACGCCTGCAGCCCAGATTGTCACCTCTGATGCAATTTTGCTGCCATCACTAATTTCAATGCTGCGTGGTTTAATTTCTTTTACAGCGGTATTTAAGTGAACAGTTACGCCAAGCTTTTCAAGATCCTTTTTACCGTGGGCCGAGAGTTTTTCAGAAAAGATCGGCAAAATTCTGGGCCCAGCTTCGATCAGGTTTATCTTTATATGTGCAGCTGCATGTCGTTGATCATGCTTTAAGGGTCCACGAACAAGTTCTGCAAAAGCGCCAGCCATTTCGACACCTGTAGGCCCGCCGCCAACAATTGAAATTGAAAAAATTGTTTCATCTTCAAAACGGCAGAGATCTTCAAAACGTCGCAAAACTTCGGCACGAATATTCAATGCTTCATGAACACTCTTCATACCAAGAGCGTGTTCGGTGACACCAGGTACTCCAAAATCAGCTGTTGCTGATCCCAGCGCAACTACAAGGTAGTCAAAATCTAAAACTTCGCTGCTGTCTAATTTTACGGACTTGTTTTTGTGATCAACTGAAATTGGAGATCCCATTCGAAATTTCACACCTGTTTTGCGTAGTGCGCCTCGCACTGGGTGAGCGACATGGTCGGCAGCTAACCCAGCCGTAGACACTTGATACAGCAGAGGCAGAAATGTTTGGAAGTTGTGCCGATCAACCACAGTTACATCGGCAAAGTTGGCCATCTTTCGAGCCGCTGTTAGCCCGCCAAAACCGGCACCCAAAATCACTACTCTCGGCTTTTGGAGTGTCTTTTGCATGGGTTAAGTCTAGGCTTCGCAGCATGAACACGCACATTGGAGACCGCAAGTACCTCGTCACAGGGGCATCTGGATATGTTGGCGGTCGATTGGTCCGTGCACTTATCGATGACAAAGAAAATGTTCGAATTTTGGTGCGCGATAAGAACAAGATCATGGGCCAACCATGGGCGCCTTTGGTTGATATTTGCGAAGGTAGTGCCGAAAACTTCAGTGATTTACAAAGAGCGCTAGAAGGAATCCATACAGCTTTTTATTTGTTGCATTCAATTAACCTAGGGCCACATTTTGATGAAATCGAAAGCGAGATGGCGCGCAACTTTGCCAAAGCTGCAGAACTAGCTGGCGTATCGCAGATCATTTATTTGGGCGGAATCGCAAATGATGTGAATATCAGTAAGCATCTTGCATCTCGTGCCATGACTGGCAGCTCGCTTGCCACCACATCTGTTGCCGTATTAGAACTTCGCGCAGGAATCATTATTGGATCAGGCTCTGCTAGCTTTGAAATGCTGCGTCACTTAACACACCGACTACCGATAATGACTACACCTAAATGGGTGATGAATAAAACGCACCCAATCGCAATTCGCGATGTTTTGTATTACTTAAAGGGTGCAGCGCATTTAGCAAAGCCCGTCAACAAGGTCTTTGATATTGGTGGCCCCGAAGTCTTGTCGTATGCAGACATGATGCAAAAGTTTGCAAAGTTGTCTGGCTTAAAAAAGCGCTGGATAATCAGGGTGCCAGTTCTTACTCCTGGGCTTTCTAGCTTATGGATTGGTTTAGTAACACCGGTACCAACCGCACTTGCCCGCCCACTTGTTGGATCGCTGATTAGCGAAGTTGTTGCAGATCCTGCAAAGAGTATTGATGCACTAATTCCAAAGCCCGAAGAAGGTTTAATTGATGTTGAAACAGCAATCTCTTTAGCGCTGTCCAAGATCACAACTCATAACGTTGAAACTCGTTGGTCTGATGCAACTATGCCAACTGCGCCATGGCAAAAAGCACAAGGAGACCCTGATTGGGCTGGTGAAATGGTTTTGCGCGATCGGCGCGAACGCATCACAGATGTCCCAGCAGAACAGGTATGGCGACAAGTTGAACGAATTGGTGGAGACAATGGTTGGTTTGGCTCTGATTTATTGTGGTGGGCTCGTGGAGTTTTAGATCGCTTCTTAGTAGGCGGTGTTGGTTTGCGTCGTGGACGACGTGATCCTGATTTCTTACGCGTTGGTGAAAGTTTAGATTTTTGGCGGGTAGAAGAGTTAGAACCAGGTCGCAGATTAAAGCTTTATGCCGAAATGGTTTTGCCAGGTAAAGCGTGGCTTGAATTTACAGTTACTCGAGAATATGGAAAAACGAAGATAGTTCAAGAGGCTACATTTAATCCTCGCGGGCTAGGTGGTCAGTTGTATTGGTATGCAATCTCGCCACTACATCTATTTGTTTTTCCAACAATGATCAGAAATATAGTTAAGAAGGCAAGAATCAATGCATGAGTTTACTCCTGCAGTAGAAGCTCTTGCTGCAGAAATTTTGAAGTACAGCCTTGAACGTTTGAAAGATGATCCACCACTTGATGGTCCTCGTTCAGCAGAAGATTTGTTTAATGAAGTCGGCAACACAATTACGGCAAAAGGTTTGGGTGGGCACGAAGCGCTAGAAGTTTTTACTAATGTTTTAGCTAAAGCATGTATTTCAACTGACCATCCACGCAATCTGGCCTTTATTCCATCTGCACCTAGTGAGTTCGCAAACCTTTTTGATTTAGTAGTCGGTGCAAGTGCCTTGTATGGCGGATCGTGGCAAGAAGGCGCTGGAGCAGTCTTTGCTGAAAACCAAGCGATTAAGTGGTTGATTGATTTGGCGGGCCTACCAGATTCAGCTGGTGGCGTATTTGTACAAGGCGGAACAATCGGAAATCTTTCGGCACTTGTTGTCGCGCGAGCAGAGGCCCGCAAGAAACATGGCAATGCAGAGCGTTGGGTAATCGCTTGCAGCGAAGAAGCACATTCATCAATAGTTTCTGCAGCAAATGTCATGGATGTGGATGTTCTTCAAGTGCCAGTAGATTCAAGTGGTCGCTTACAAGGCGCAACAGTTGCAGCAGCAATTGATCTCCTTCATTCCACAACAAACCATCGAGTTTTTGCAGTTGTAGCAACATCTGGCACAACAAATCTGGGAATCATTGATGATCTAAGAGGGATAGGCAAGGCCGCGCATGATCGCGAGATCTGGTTCCATGTCGATGGTGCATATGGCTTAGCAGCATTGTGTGCACCATCTGTGCGACACATGTTCGATGGCATTGAAGCAGCAGACTCTTTTATTGTCGATCCCCATAAGTGGCTTTTTGCCCCTTACGATGCTTGCGCACTTGTGTATCGCAATCCGGCTCTGGCAAAGCAAACACATTCACAACATGCTTCTTATTTAGATACTTTAAAAGATGACAATTGGTCTCCCTCTGATTATGCAATTCATTTAACACGTCGCACACGTGGATTACCTTTTTGGTTTTCATTAGCAGCACACGGCACCGATGCTTATGCCGAAGCAATGGAACAAACTCTTGTAGTTGCAAAGCAAGCAGCAGAATTAGTTCGCAACCATCCACATCTTGAACTGTTATGTGAACCAGAACTTTCGATCGTTGCATTTACTCGAAAAGGGTGGACAGCCCCTGATTATCAAAAGTGGAGCGATCAATTATTAGATGATCAGGTTGGGTTTATTCCACCTTCGTCACATCACGGTCAACCGATTGTGCGTTTTGCAATCGTCAATCCCTGGACCAAAATTAGTGACATCCAGATGATTCTGGACAGGCTCTAAATCCCTTCTGCAAGTTCCCACAATTTATGCTCAACCTGACCTAGGATTTAACCCATGTCCGCGCAAGAAGAGTCCGCAATGAACACTGGACTCAGTGACCTCGAAGTTCGCATCCTTGATTTTGAGGGCAACTGGTGGCGCTATGCAGGGGCAAAAGAGGCGGCAATAAAGGATCTTTTCGACCTGAGCGCTCCTCGTTATTACCAACTTCTCAACGATCTGATCGACCGCGACGACGCCCTAGCTGCTTCACCCATGCTAGTTAAGCGCCTGCGCCGCCTACGCGAGGCCCGCATGGCTACCCGCGTCGCCCGCGCCTAGCCCTTTCAAACTCTCGTTTTGCGCCTCGGAAATAAAGGCTCTAGATTTGGCGTTAGCACTCTCGGGGTGCGAGTGATAAAACGCCCCGCTTAACGCAGGACTAAACACAAGGAGCACAACTCATGGCAAAGCAGATTGCCTTTAATGAAGAAGCCCGTCGCGGATTAGAGCGCGGCATGAATATTTTGGCCGACGCGGTCAAGGTAACCCTTGGACCTCGTGGACGTAACGTCGTACTCGAGAAGAAGTGGGGCGCCCCAACAATTACTAATGATGGCGTTTCCATTGCAAAAGAAATTGAACTTGATGATCCATGGGAAAAGATTGGCGCAGAGCTAGTTAAGGAAGTTGCCAAGAAGACTGATGATGTTGCCGGTGACGGAACAACAACTGCAACTGTTTTGGCTCAGGCGTTGGTACGCGAAGGCCTACGTAACGTTGCAGCCGGATCCAACCCAATGGCGTTAAAGCGCGGTATTGAAAAGGCTGTTGCCGAAATCGTTGCCGAACTTCTTTCAATGGCAAAGGCTGTTGATTCAAAGGAACAAATCGCAGCGACCGCATCTATCTCTGCAGCAGATGCAACCATCGGCGAAATGATCGCTGAAGCAATGGACAAGGTTGGCAAAGAAGGCGTCATCACTGTTGAAGAGTCAAATACTTTTGGCCTCGAACTAGAGCTTACAGAAGGTATGCGCTTTGATAAGGGTTACATTTCGCCATACTTTGTAACTGATCAAGATCGCATGGAAGTTGTTCTAGAAGATGCATATGTCTTGATCGCTAACTCAAAGATTGCAAATATTAAAGATCTAGTGCCAGTACTTGAAAAGGTAATGCAATCAGGTAAGCCACTATTGATCATCGCTGAAGATGTCGAAGGCGAAGCGCTCGCAACACTAGTTGTGAACAAGATTCGTGGAACATTCCGCTCAGCAGCTGTAAAGGCTCCAGGTTTTGGAGATCGTCGCAAGGCGATGTTGCAAGACATTGCAATCCTTACTGGTGCAACTGTTATTTCAGAAGAAGTTGGACTTCGTCTAGATGCAGCAGAGCTTGATCTTTTGGGTAAGGCTCGCAAAGTTGTTATCAGCAAGGAAGAGACAACAATTGTTGAAGGCGCTGGTGATGATGCTCAAATTAAGGGCCGCGTACAGCAGATCCGCAACGAAATCGAGTCATCAGATTCAGATTACGACCGCGAGAAGCTGCAAGAGCGTCTAGCAAAGCTTGCTGGTGGCGTAGCGGTTATCAAGGCAGGTGCTGCAACTGAGGTTGAACTCAAGGAGCGCAAGCACCGCATTGAAGATGCAGTTCGCAATGCAAAGGCTGCAGTAGAAGAAGGAATCGTTGCCGGTGGTGGCGTTGCACTTCTACAAGCAGGTGCTGCAGTGTTCAAGCGTCTAACAGATTTAACTGGCGATGAAGCAACTGGTGCAAAGATTGTTGAATATGCAATCGAAGCGCCAATCAAGCAGATCGCAATTAATGCAGGACTTGAAGGCGGAGTTGTTGTTGAGAAGGTCCGTCACCTTCCAGCAGGACAAGGCCTAAACGCTGCAACTGGTGAATATGTAGACATGATCAAATCTGGAATCATTGATCCAGCTAAGGTCACACGTTCTGCATTACAAAATGCTGCATCAATTGCTGCGCTGTTTATTACAACAGAGGCAGTTATTGCAGACAAGCCAGAAAAGGCTGCAGCTGCCCCACAAGGCGGCGGAGATATGGACTTCTAAATCCATTCTTAACCAATAGTTACGCGTAACGCCGTCTTCAATTAACATGAAGGCGGCGTTCTGCTTTACCCTTATGCCATGGCCAAGAAATCCCTACTCTCCAAAAAGGAGAAGGCTCCTGCACAGGAGAAGGTATCAACAAGCACATCTGTTGCTTTTGATGCACAGGACCTTGCCCGAAATGCAGCCCTAGAGGTTGCTGAACAACGCGAACAAGTTGGAAGTTTTGTTTCTGTTGATTTTGATGATGACAATCGTGTTGCAACGTATTTATTTGAAGCAAAACTTTCTGGGTATAAAGGATGGCGCTGGTGCATCACCATTGCAAAGGTTGATGCTGATGCGCAACCAACTATTTGCGATGTTGTAGTTCTTCCAGGACCGGACGCGCTACGTGCACCAGAGTGGATTCCATATCGCGACAGAATTTTGCCGGGCGATGTTGGTGTTGGCGATATTGTTCCAAGTTCACTTGATGACACCCGTTTAGTTGCAGGTGCACAAGCGTTGCCACAGGATGAAGATTTAGATACTGCCATGGCAATCGAACTTGGTTTAGGTCGCGCACGAGTTATGTCTATCGAAGGTCGAGATCAAGCAGCAAAGCGTTGGTATGACGGAGAACGTGGACCAAATGCACCTGTTGCCCAGTCAGCACCTAAGCCATGCCATAGCTGCGGATTCTTTATTCCAATTGCAGGCTCCTTGCGATCTACATTTGGTGTGTGCGCCAACGCAATTTCACCTGATGATGCACGTGTAGTGAGCGTGGATCATGGCTGCGGAGCACATTCGGAAGCGACCTTCACAGAGCCGGTGTTAAACTAAGTCCCTGCTATCGCGCCCGCGATATCGATTAATACCAAAAAAGAAAACTAGCAAGGAGCCCCCCATGCCTACAGGACGCGTTAAATGGTTCTCATTAGAAAAAGGTTTCGGCTTCATTGCAAATGATGAAGGCGAAGATGTTTATCTAGCTGCTACATCACTTCCAGAGGGTGTTGCAACAGTTAAGCCTGGAACAAAGCTTGAGTTTTCAATTGCAGATAGCCGCAAAGGCCCACAAGCATTATCAGTACACATTATTGATGCACCACCATCATTAGTTGAAAACTCACGTGTTAACAGTGATGATCTTGCAGCGATGATTGAAGACACAATCAAGATGTTGGATAAAGTCGGAAATGGTTTGCGCCATGGACGTCATCCAAATGCACAAGAGGCTGATCGCCTTGGTCGTGTGTTGCGCGGTATTGCTACTGCGCTCGGAGCTTAATCTTTACTAGCGTTTTAGTTTAGAGCCCGCTACGTCGTTCGCGACGAATTGTGTAACGAATACCAATTAAGCCAAGTATGGCTCCACTGATGCATGTCCAAATAACTTTGGCATCCGCGTTCGATGCAAGTGCAATTACACCTGCAACCACCCAGCAGATTGTTCCGATAGCGACTAGAGTTACTGCATTGCGTAGTCGAGTAGTCATGGAAGAAGAGTAATGGGATTTAAGGTCAAAGAGGATGGTAATTGGCGTTCATTTCGCCATCGTAATTACCGAATTCTTTTTCCTGCCAACGCGGTTTCTAACATTGGCAGTTGGGCCCAGCGAATCGCGCAAGACTGGCTAGTCCTAGAGCTCACAAATAACAACGGAACTTATTTAGGTTTAGTGACCGCAGTTCAATTTGCTCCAGTTCTGTTCTTTTCGCTACACGGTGGAAAATTAGCGGACAGATTCAACAAACGTAAAGTTTTGATTTGGACAAATATCCTGGGCGGCAGCGCATCACTCGGCTTAGGCACACTTGTTATTACAGAGCACATTCAGCTGTGGCACGTCTTTGTCCTTGCAGGTGTTCTAGGTATTTCAACAGCAATTGATGCTCCAGTACGTCAATCATTTACCACCGAAGTTGTGGGTCAGACAGATCTACCGAACGCAGTGTCACTTAATTCAGCAAACTTTAATGCGGGCCGTTTAGTCGGACCTGCGCTATCTGGTGGGTTGATTGCTGCATTTGGTACTGGCCCTTCATTTATCGTTAACGGTCTTTCCTATTTCTTTGTTATTGCAGCATTAGCAAACCTCAATGAAAAGGCATTTTTCCATCTAGATCGACCAAAATCAGATGGAAATATTCGAGAAGGCATTGCCTATGCAAAAGCTCGTCCAGACATTTATGTGGTTATGTTGATGGTGTTTTTCTTAGCAACATTTGGTCTTAACTTTCAGATCTTTAATGCTCTGATGGCAACTCAAGAGTTTGGTCTAGGACCGGCCAGTTTTGGCTTGATGGGAACCTTTATAGCAGTTGGCTCACTAACAGGTGCAATTGGTTCTGCTCGACTTGAACGATTTAGAAATACAAAGTTTGTGATCCGCGGTGGAATTTTATTTTCAACATCCATCATGGTCCTATCAATCTTGCCTAATTACACCAGTTACGTCATTTGGCTACCAATTTGTGGCGTGACCGCATTAACTACCTTGGTATCAGCAAATTCAATTGTTCAAACCAGCACAGATCCGGCAATTCGTGGCCGCGTGATGGGTATCTACCTTTTGATCTTTATGGGTGGAACGCCTTTTGGTTCACCACTGATTGGTGCGACAACTGAATTGATTGGCATCCGTCCAACTATTGCAGCGTGTGGCGGAATTTCATTATTTGCATCTCTTTACATTTGGTTCAAGTACAAGAACCGAGTTTCATTACCTGCAGATATTTCCGTTGCCGCGGTGCTTAAAGACCGTTAATCGCAATTACAATCAAAATACCTATCAGCGCAAGCAAAGTAACTATTCGTCTAACCTTGTAACTCATTAGGCAACCTCATGCACCTTTGATGGAATAGCTTTGACAATCACAAAGGCTATTGCGATTAAGACAAAAACCATGATGTATGCACGAGAAATGCCAAAGTTATCGCCCAGAAGCCCAAGCAAGAATGGAGCGCCGGCAATTGCTACACCGGCAGCTAATGAAGCACGACCAATAGCTAAGTCTGGTCTTCCATCACTCAAGCCAATCAAGCGAATTGAGGACAGTGCAAACTGCATTGAAATTCCTAGTCCGACAGCGAAAAGACAGAACAGCGAAATAATCATGTTATGTGACAGCCAGAATCCAACGAAGCCAATAAATTGCATAGCGATTATTGACAGAAGTTGAGTATCAAGTTTTAAATGCCCAAGAACTAGTCCTCCGTACCATCGACCAATTCCCATGCCAGTACCAAGAGCCACAATTGCAACCGTTGAAATTGCAGCAGTTGATCCCACCCGATCCTTCAACAACGCGGCCGCCCAGAATGATGTGGCGAATTCGCTAGAGATACAGGCAACAAAGCCAATCCAGGCAATCCAAAAGTTACGAGAAAGTTTTCCACCTTGTGGACCATCTTCATCCGGCACATGTTCATCTTCATCTTTTTCGCGGCCAACAAAAAATAAAACTAACGCAACAGGTAAGGCAAGCAACAAACCTAAGCGCCAAAGATTTGGGAAGGCAATGGCAATTGTCCCAATCAATGCTGTTCCGGTTACAAAACCGACAGATGCAACTCCGTTTGCTTGTGGAATTGCGACTTCGGCAGCCTTTCCATAATGCGAAGACATTTTTGTAAGCATTGTGTTGATAACTACTGAAACACCGAATCCAGTTATGAGAGTGGCAGGGATAGTTATGAATACTGGGGGAGAAATAACAAAGAGCATCAATCCTGTGATGAAAATTGAAAGGCCAATCCAACTTGCTTTTGAGCGACCATAACGATGTGCAATACGGGGGTTTGCCCAACCAGCGATGATCGATGCAATTCCCATTGCCGTGCCGTGCAATCCAGCAATTGTTAGCGAAGTACCTTGATCTGCGCGCAACAATGATTGTGCAGGGCCAAAGCCGCCTAAATAGAAGTTAACGATCGCAGTTTGAACCGCCACGACCCAGAAAAAACGATCGCGATGAAAACTCTTTGGCATTAAAGCGCTGCTACAACGTGATCAATGCACTTGGTAAGTGCATCAACATCACTTGGATCAACAGCAGGGAACATGCCGATACGCAGCTGGTTCTTACCAAGCTTGCGATAAGGCTCTGTATCTACGATTCCGTTGGCACGAAGTGCTGCACATATCTTTGTTGCATCAATTGCATCATCAAAGTTAATTGTTCCGACAACCTTTGAACGCATTGCTGCATCGGTGACAAATGGTGTTGTGTAGCTAGTTTTCTCAGCCCATGAATACAAGATGTCTGATGATGCAGTGCTGCGACCTGCGGCAAATGAAAGTCCGCCATTGGCATTCATCCACTCGATTTGTTCTGCAAGCAACATCAAAGTCACAAGAGCTGGAGTGTTATACGTTTGATCTAGGCGTGAGTTTTCAATTGCAATACCCAAGTCAAAGAAGGCTGGAATCCAACGACCGCTGGCCTTGATCTTCTCTGCGCGTGCAATTGCTGCAGGGGACATGATCGCAATCCATAGGCCACCGTCAGAGGCGAATGATTTCTGAGGAGCAAAGTAATAGGTATCAAACTCTTTAGCATCAACCATTAAGCCACCAGCTGCAGATGTTGCATCAACTAGAACTAATGCTCCGTCGGTTCCTGCGGGGCGAATAATTGGCATTGCTACACCAGTGCTTGTTTCATTGTGGGTCAATGCATAAACATCGATTCCAGATTCAACAACTGATACTGGGTGAGAACCAGGCTCAGACTTAATGACAGTTGGTTCTCCTAAAAATGGAGCTTCTTTTGATGCGGAAGCAAACTTTGATGAGAACTCTCCGAAAACTAAGTGTTGTGATCGATCCTCAATCAAACCAAAAGTTGCGATATCCCAAAACGCTGTTGATCCACCATTTCCAAGTACAACTTCATACCCTTCAGGAAGATTAAACAAAGAGGTAAGACCTTCGCGGACACGCTTTACAACATTCTTAACCGGCTTTTGGCGGTGCGATGTTCCCAGAATTGAATTACCACTTGCTGACAATGCAGCTAATGCTTCTGGACGAATCTTTGATGGACCGCAACCAAAACGACCATCAACCGGCTTTAAATTGGAAGGAATAACAATGTCTGCGCTCATGGGCTAAGACTACGGGTAGTACCTATTGAGTTCCCAATCGGCGGTGGTGTTAGCCCGCTCATACCGTAATCGGTCGTGCAAACGTGAGTAGCGACCTTGCCAAAACTCAATATTCAATGGCGTCACGCGATACCCACCCCAATGTGGCGGTCTTGGAACTGTGGTTCCTTCTGGCCATTTTTGTGATGCGCCTTCGACGCGTTGTTCTAATTCGGCGCGTGATGCCAGTGGTGATGATTGATGACTTGCCCATGCACCGATTTGAGATCCCCATGGACGGGTTGCAAAGTAATCATCTGATTCTTGTTCCGAAACTCTTTCTGCAACCCCACTGATAGCAATCTGTCGTTCCATTGCATACCAAGGAAACAACAATGAAACATTTGGATTGAGATCTATTGCATGGGCTTTACGGGATTCATAATTTGTAAAAAAAGTAAATCCACCATCAGAAATATCTTTAAGCAAAACAGTTCTGGTTTCAATCTGCGAATCACTTGTTAAAGTTGAAAGCACCATTGCATTTGCTTCAACAATTAATGCATTTTCATGTGCTTGTTTTAACCACAGTGCAAAAGCTTTAAATGGATTATCGGACAAAGTTTCTAATCCAGCATCACCATAGGAACGGCGCATGGCCCTGACCTCTTCGCGGGTAACAATTTCGTCGGCCATTGCCCTATCGAACCCCAGATTCTCTGCCAATGCACCTCAAAAACGCCTCACTGTAAACTGATATGCAAGCCTTGCTCTTTATAACAATTCAATAAAAACGCCCTCAAAACCCGCTTATTTAGCAGAAGTTTCTTGCAAATGAGGGTTAAAAGGAGTGGGATGAGGTCACTAGGAAGCCAGCACCCCCAAGAAGTGGCTTCCAAATCTAAAAGGAGAACAATTAGTGAAGAACAGACTACTTAAGGGTCTTGCTCTTGCTGCAACATTGTCATTTGCCGCTGGCGTGACAATTGTTCCTGCACAAGCCGCAAGTGAAATTCTTATTTGGGCCGACGAAACACGCGGACCAAACCTAACTAAAGTTTTTGCAAAGAAGAGCGACTGGGTTCCAGGAAGCACAATCAAGGTTGTTTCTTTCTCAAGCTACGATGCTTTGAAAGATGCACTTGATAAGGCATCAGGCACAACAGGTCCAGATATTTTCGTTGCAGGTAACGACTGGGTTCCAGCACTTGCTAAGAGCGGAAAGCTTGCTCCTGTAGTTTTGACTGCAGCGCAGAAGGCACAATTCACTCCAAGCCAGTTCTTTGATCTTTCATACGGTGGAAAGCTTTACGGCGTTCCTGTAGATGTAAACAACGTTGGAATGGTTTACAACACAAAGCTAGTAAAGACAGCACCAAAGACATACGGCGAAATGGTTAAGTACTACCTAGCTAACAAGACAAGCAAGGGCCTAAAGGCTGGACTTTGTGTTGCTGGCGGCGGAATGTCATGGGGCGCTCTTTCAGGATTCTCAGCACTTGGTGCAGAGCCTTACCTAATGAACGCTGATGGAACTGTTAACTTCAATAAGAGCTTTGACCCAACAGTATTTGCTAAGAATGTAAGTTCATTACTTCTTGACAAAAAGGGTAAGAGCAATGGCTTCTGGCCAGCAACTGACACTGGTTGCCAGGATAACTTCCTAGCTGGCAAGGTTCCATTTGCAATTATTGGTAACTGGCACTGGCGTACATTCGCAGAAGCTGGCTTCGATATGAACATCATGCCTGTTCCAGGTGTAAAGGCCGGAACTTACGGAAAGATGTTCGGATCTGTTAGCGGTGCATTCCTTACTTCTTACGCAGAAGCACACGGAGTAGCTGTTCCAGCTAAGTCACTTCTAACTAGCTTCTTCGCATCAACAAAGGGCCAGGTTGCATACCAGGCTGAAGAAGGTCGTCCACCAGCCGAGAAGGGCGCTCAGAAGAGCCAGCTCGTACTCGGTGGCCAGAAGGCTATGGGAGCGGCTGCAAGCCTCTCTTCAATTCCACAGATTGGTGCTTTCTTGAACACCAACGCTGGTGGAGCTAACTACTGGGATTCAGCTCCAGCGTATTGGACTGCAGTCTTGGTAGACGGAAAGAATCCACTTGTAGAAGCTAAGAAGCTTGCTGCAATTTGGAAGGCTAACGTCGCAGCAGGAAAGGCTGATCTCTAAGAGATTTTTCTTAGGGAATGAAAGTTAGAAGTTAAAACTTTCACAGTCTAAAAGTTCAATAGCGTGGGCGGGATCAAATCCCGCCCACGCTACTACTTTCACAATCTGCAGAATTAAGAAATAAGGAAGCGGTAAAAAGTGAGCGCTATTTTTCGAGGTAAATTTGCATTAATCCTCAAGATAATCATCCTTGCATTCGTAACAGCAATATTGAGCTTATTGGCTCAGAGCGCAGTTGCTTCAGGTGAAATCGCAATCGGCGTATTTCTAGTCGTTGCGATCGTGGCACTTAACTTTACCTACTTCACAAAAATTTCAATCCCTCTTAAATTTTTCGTTCCGGGCATTTTGTTCTTTATTGCCTTCGTAATTGCGCCAATTCTTTTTACAGTTTTGATGTCTACCTACAATTATCAAACCGGTAACTATATTTCTAAAGATGCTGCAATCGAGCAGGTACTAATCCGTGGTGTTGAACCGGATGCTAATCAAACGACTTTTGATCTTGTTTCAGGAAAAGCCTCAAATGGCAAGGAAGCCATTTTGGTTTCTGATATTGCTAATCAAAAATTCTATGTTTCAACTGCAGATGAACTCACTACTTTAAACGCGAGTGAACTAACCATTAATGAATATGGTGTTGCAACTACAGCGCCTGGCTTTACCGAGCTTTCAGCTGATGAATTAGCAACCAGTGATGCCTACACCAAAATTAGATACACATACTTAGATGGCTATTACATTGTTATCGAAGGTCAAGGAGTGGGCGCAGTATTTAGACAATCTTTGGCTTACGATGCCAAATCTGACACGATGAAGAATCTGCAAACCGGAGAAATCTATGTTGATAACAACAGAGGTAACTTCGTTCTTGAAGGATCACCGCAGGAAATGCTGACGCCAGGATGGCGAGCTCCTGTATGGTTTGAAAACTATACAAAGTTAGTAACTGACTCTCGCGTGCGAACTCCGTTGATCAAAGTCTTCATTTGGACTGTTATTTTCGCTTCGCTAACAGTTTTAAGCACCTTCGCCTTCGGCCTCTTGCTAGCACTAGCGCTTAATCGAAAGATGCGAGGACGCCGTATTTATCGCTCTATTTTGATTTTGCCATATGCAATGCCAAGCATCATGAGTATTTTGATTTGGGGAGGAATGTTTAACACCGAATTCGGTGCAATCAACAATCTCTTAAACACTGATATCGCCTGGTTCTCTAGTCCCAACTTTGCCCGCGCTGCGGTTCTGCTGGTAAATCTTTGGTTAGGTTTCCCGTACTTCTACTTAATCTGCTCAGGTTCTTTACAAGCGATTCCATCAGAGCTGCAGGAGGCTGCAGCCATCGATGGTGCAAATCCACGACAAGTCTTTAGAAACATTACCCTTCCATTGTTGTTACAGATTCTGTCACCACTTCTTATTGCATCTTTTGCCTTTAATTTTAATAACTTCAATTTGATTTATCTCTTAACCGGTGGTGGTCCGCGAAACACCTTAGATGGTGAGATTGCAGGTGCCACAGATATCTTGATCAGCTATACCTACCAGATTGCGTTTGGTCGAAATGTCCTTGACTTTGGACTTGCTAGTGCAATTTCAGTATTGATTTTCTTCCTGGTGGCTTCAATTTCCTTCTATGGCTTGCGTAAATCAAAAGTAATGGAGACCTTCGGATGACAAAATGGCTTCGAGAAAATCTATGGCGCCACACATTCGCAATAATCATGTGCGTATTTGCTCTGTTTCCGTTGTACCTAGTGGTGCTGTCCTCTTTTAACCCAACCGGAAGTCTTAACCTGACTTCTTTCGTGCCACGCGAGATATCTTTTGAAAACTATAAAATGCTCTTTTCTTCACCTAAGATTCCATTTTTGGCGTGGGTAAAGAACTCTTTGATTATTGCCTCTGCAGTAGCAATCAGCTCGGTAGTAATTGGTGCTGCTTCAGCTTTCGCATTTAGCCGGTTGAAGTTCAAGGGCAAGAAATTCGGTATTCAATTACTGCTTCTCGTTCAGATGTTCCCATCTATTTTGGCACTTTCAGCGGTATACGTAATCATGGAACGTGTGTACTCATTCGCACCTGGTATTGGTCTAGGTACTCAAGCAGGCTTGATTCTTGTCTATTTAGGCGGATCCATGGGCGTCAATATCTGGCTGCTCAAGGGTTTTGTGGACTCAATCCCTGCCGAACTAGATGAGGCGGCAAAGATCGACGGCGCTAGCCCAATGCAGACTTACTGGTTGATCTTTATTCCACTAGCTACGCCTGTATTAGCAGTTGTTTGTTTACTAAGTTTTATTGGCACATTCAATGAATTTATTGTTGCGCGTTTATTCTTGGTAGAAATGAGCGGGCGAACAGTTGCTGTTGGTCTACAGCAATTTATCGGCGGTCAGTATGCAAGCAACTGGGGTGCTTTTGCCGCCGGCTCAATTCTTGCTTCTATTCCGATCGTCATCATCTTCTTATCACTACAAAAATACATTGTGAATGGGCTTACCGCCGGATCTGTTAAGGGATAACTGTGAAACGCAAGATCATACTTGCACTATTTGTTTCGGCTTTCCTTTCTCTATCAGCGATCTCATTTGGTGCGAATTTTAATTCACCGAAGGTTGGGCTTTCGCAAGACCTGATCTATTTTGTTATGCCAGATAGATATAAAGATGGAGATAAGAAGAACAACGATAATGGTGGTTTTAACACATCACTTACGGCGTTTTACCACGGTGGTGATTTAAAAGGTTTAACTGGGACATGCGAACCGGGTGATGATGGTTTAGCCAGAATTAAGTCATTGGGCTTTACTGCGGTCTGGCTGACCCCCGTAGTGACACAGCAAGAAGCAATTGGCGCTGGTTCTGGTTATCACGGATATTGGGGTACCGATTTTCTCAATGTGGATCCGCATTTGGGAACGAATGCTGACATGCTCGACTTTTCTAATTGTGCAAAAAAATTAGGACTAAAAATAATTTTAGATGTCGTAACTAACCACACCGGCGATGTTATTAAGTATCTTGGAAATGAAGCCTACCTTCCAGCTGAATCTAAGAATTTGAAGAATCCAGCTTGGCTCAATGACATTAGGAATTATCACAATGTTGGAGATGTGGGCAGATGCTGGGGAGCTGGAAATTGCACCAAGCTGGGTGATTTCTATGGCCTCGATGATCTTGCAACCGAAAAACCTGTCGTTTACAAGGGTTGGGCTGATGTCTATGGAAAGTGGATTTCCAAGTATGGGATAGCAGGTTTTAGAGTCGATACTGCGCGTCACGTTGATGATAATTTCTTTAAGAATTGGTCTCCGTTGATAAAGGCTACGGCTAAAAAATCTGACATTAAGGATTTTACAATTTTTGGCGAAGTTTTTGACTACAGCACATTGAATCTCATGACCTATGTGCGACAAAACAAAATCGAAACAGTTTTAGATTTCCCATTCCAAGCCAAAGCCACCGAATTTGCCTCGGGATATTCCAATGCGCCGGTGCTGTCTGCGCTCTTTGAAAATGATGACTATTACACAAGTGCACAATCTTCAGCTAGTAACCTTGTAACATTTTTAGGTAATCACGATGTTGGTCGAGTTGGCTACACAATTGCCAGCAAACGTATTCAACCTGCAGATCAGTTGCTACCAAGAACCAATTTAGCTAACGCTTTGATGTACTTCTCACGTGGCATACCTGTCGTGTATTACGGCGACGAAGTTGGAATGACTGGCTCAAATTCTGGTAAAGATCAATTTGCACGACAGGATATGTTCCCAACGGATATCGAACTATGGAAAAACGAAGTTCGAGTTGGTGGCTCACCGATTGGAAATGGTGACTCCTTTTCGATCACCAGTCAGAGTCCAGTTGCCAATTATTTGATCAAGTTGGCTGAGATTCGTAAGAGTAATCCCGCCCTAGCAAATGGTCCAATGCTCGAGCGCTACTCAAAGTACGCCTTGTATGTAATTTCAAAGAAAGATGTTGCAGACAACAGAGAGTACTTAGTTGCCTTTAATAACTCCGATACTGATGAGGTTGTGGAAGTAACTACCGCTACTTCGGGTGGGGAATGGATTCAAATCCTTGGTTCTACTCAGGTAACAACTAATCTAAATAAGGTCAGTTTCACCGTTCCTGCGCTATCTACGATCGTTTTAAAGGCCAGCAACACTATTAACCAATTTGCTACTAAACATTCAAAGTTAAGCACCTCCCCGGATGACTTAACGGGTTTTTACAAGGTCAAAGCTGGAATTAGTTCAAAGGACTTTTTGTCTGTTGAGTTTTTCGCCAGAAATGCAGGAAGCACCAAGTGGATTTCACAAGGTATAGATACTGGCGCTCCGTATTCAATATTCATCGACCCGCTAGATTTCCCAAAGAAGAAACTTGAATTGAAAGCAACCGCGCGCAATTCGAAAGGAGAAAGCTTTGTTTTCCCAATCACCAAACTCACTATTTCCGCACCATGATGGTAGCGAACTATATGTAAGTAATTCTGCTCCAAAAGTTGGAGATAAAGTCGTCCTTCGTGTGCGTGTACCAAAGACTTATATCTTTGCTAAAGCATTTGTCCGTCTGTATCACGACGGAGAACCACGCAGTTTTGAGTTAAATCTTGAAAAGAATGGTGAAACCGAAAATTGGTGGTCAGTAAAGGTTGCGATCGAAAATCTTTCTACCCAATATAGATTCGTTTTTGTTGATGTCAATAAGTATGAATGGTTAAATGCAGCTGGTTTTTATGATCATGATGTACATACCAATAATGATTTTCAAATCGTTGCAATACCCGCGTATCCGGCATGGATCCGATCATCAGTTTTCTATCAAATATTTCCGGATAGATTCGCTAAATCTTCGACAAAGCGCTCAATTCCTGATTGGGCAATACCGCGCGGTTGGAATGAACTTCCTACAATTGGTAGCAGAGCAACAGGTACCGAGCTATATGGTGGCGATTTAACTGGAGTAGAAGAGCATTTAGATTATGTAACAGAGCTCGGCGTCAATGGCATTTACTTCACGCCATTTTTCCCGGCCAGATCCAATCATCGATATGACGCCAGTAGTTTTACCGAGGTAGATCCCGTTTTGGGCGGCGATAAAGCAATGTTTAGGCTGGTTTCAGCGGCGAATAAGAGAAAGATCCGGCTACTGGGGGATCTAACTTCTAATCATTGCGGAGCGGGCCACCCATGGCTTGCTAAGGCACAGCGCGACAAAAAGTCGAAAGAGCGCGGCTATTTTTATTGGGATAAATCGGTAAAGCATGGATATGTCGGTTGGTGGGGTCTAGCCTCGCTGCCAAAACTGAATTTTCATTCAAAAGCTTTGCGTAAAGAAATGTATGAAGGAAAGAAATCAATTGTTAAGCAATGGTTGTCGCCTAAGTATGGAATGGCAGGGTGGCGGATTGATGTTGGCAATATGACAGGTCGCTTAGGCGCTGATGACATGCATGATGAAGTAATGCATGGGATTCGAAAAGCTATGGATGATGTAAAACCTGATGCATGGCTTGTTGCTGAAAACGGAGATTTTATTGCAAGCGATCTCAATGGATTTGGTTGGCACGGTGCAATGAATTATCAAGGTTTCATGCGACCTGTGTGGAACTGGATAAATCTCAATACGACAATAGGTGGCGGCTTCCAAGGTCTGCCATTTTCTATGCCGAAGATCAACGGACAACAATTAGTTGCCAGCATGGGTTCATTTAATGGCTCGATACCCTGGAGATCACTAGTAGCCAGCATGGTCTTGTTGGACTCTCATGACACAGCTCGAATGAGAACTGTTGTGCTTGGGGATAAGAAATTGCATCTAACTGCGATGACATTACTGTTGACATACCCAGGTGTACCGTCAATATTTGCAGGCGATGAAATCGGATTAGAGGGATCATCAGGTGAAGATTCCCGTAGAACTTTCAATTGGGACAATCAAAGCGCCTGGGATACCGAATTTCTCAATGAAGTAAAAAGATTAATCTCAATACGAAAGAAGCATGATGCCTTCATTAATGGTGGATTACGCTGGGTTTTAGTCCAAGATGACTGCCTAGCTTTCTTGCGTGAATCAAAGAAAGAAACAATTCTTGTTTTTGTCTCTAGAAAAGCTGTAAAAACAACAATTGATTTAAGCAAACTTGGCTATGTAGTTAAGGCTGGTTTGTATGGAGTTTCTGCTAACGGAGCAACAATTTCGATAAATTCAAATCAACCTGCTCAAGGTGTATGGGTTTTAGAATCTAGCCAAAAGCTAAGTGGCTGATCCAAGTACTTAGCCCACGATCTTTCGTTGTGACCGCTACGTGGGTATACACGAGAAGCAAAATCATTAGATCGATAACCACGCTTCGTCATTAATGTATCGGCATGTACTTGGAAAGGTGCATACTCGGAATCTAAACCCTTCGTTCCGTGACTCATCCATACCTTATGCGTACCTGGTTGAGGCAATGAGTTAATTGTTTTTTCCACCAGTGGATTGCCACCAAATGGCCAGTGAGGGGAAAGGGCTAGCGCTGTTGTAAATCGCTGCGGCATTTGTGCCATGGCATACAAAGTTGCTAGTGCTCCCATGGAAGAACCAATCATGGCAGTCTGCTGTGGATCAATATCAGGTTCTAGTGCCGGAAGAATTGTTTCGAAGATTTCCCTGAAATAGCTATCGCTCTGTAAAAGTGACTTATCTTCTAAGACTTTTGCAAAATCATTGTGCACTTCTAGACCTTCGCGAAAGTATTTTTCTGGCACTAAATCTTTTCCACGCCCCCACGGGTTTTCCTTAGTCGAGCTATGCCAAACCCCAATTATTGATGGGGTTGAGATACCTAGTTCGCGGCTAACGCGAATAGCTGATTGAGCCATTTCCCACGTCTGGCCACGGTGGGTAGAGGATTTGCCGTCAAAAACATTTTGTCCATCATGGGCAATAAGCAACTTATCTGAGCCTTTTTGGGGCTTCCAATAATCAACAGTTCGGGCACCAAACTTCATCCGTACAACTTCGCCCGGAACCCCACGAACTTGAAAACGCTTAATTTCTTGCATCATGATTGAATTATCCCATGTCTCTGACGAAAACATCAATCATCTGGTTTCGTCGCGACCTTCGAATAAACGATCATCCAGCACTATTTGCCGCGATCGACTCTGCTGATCAAGTCATTCCACTTTTTATTCTAGACAAGTCACAAATAAATGATGCTGGCGAAAAATTGCTGGCATATATGGGTCAATCACTAAGAGCCTTAGATGAATCACTTGGAAATAGATTGCACATAATTGAAGGTGATCAGGTTACGATTCTTAAGGAACTTATTGATCAATATGGCGTGGAAGAGGTTCATGTATCCGCAGAATATGAGCGTTATGGGGCAGAACGCGATGCACGCGTTGAAGCGTCAGGCATTAAGTTAGTCCGTACCGGAAGTCCATACGCTGTTACTCCGGGCCGTGTTCTAAAGCCAAGTGATGGGACTCCTTACAAGGTATACACACCTTTTTATCGTGGTTGGCGGACTCATGGTTATAGAGCCCCTGCAGTTACACCTAAAAAGTTTGAAATCGTTCAACCAACCGATAAGTATCGGGCTTTTCCAGATTTTCCAGTTCCGGCAGGGGTGGAAGTAATTGCAGCGGGAGAAAATGCCGCACTTGCACGTTTCAAGACATTTACTAAATCTGGATTAGATAGTTACGACGAAAATCGCAATCTCGCCTCAATTGATGGAACATCAAAGATGAGCACATATTTAAAGTTTGGCGAAATTCACCCCCGCACCTTGCTTGAAAATCTTGGAGAAAGTAAAGCTCACGACACTTTCCGAAAAGAGATTGCATGGCGCGAGTTTTACGCAGATGTCCTCTTTAACAACCCAATGACAGATCTTGAGTACTACGCACCTAAATTTGCAGAGATGCGATACGACAAGCCTGGTAAGCAGTTCAAGGCTTGGTGCGAAGGTAAAACAGGGTATCCATTTGTCGATGCTGCGATGCGCCAGTTAGCAACTGAAGGATGGATGCATAACCGCACCCGCATGGTTGTGGCCTCATTTTTAGTGAAAGATTTACACCTGGAATGGCAAATTGGAGAACGATTCTTTGCCCAGCATTTAGTTGATTATGACATTGCATCAAATGCCCATGGCTGGCAATGGACTGCAGGATGTGGCACCGATGCATCCCCGTACTACCGAATATTTAATCCCATCGAACAAGGAAAACGTTTTGACGAAAATGGGGATTACATTCGAAAGTACGTACCCGAGCTGGCACACCTTTCTGCATCCGAAATTCATGAACCGTGGTTATTCCTTGATGGTTACAGCAAGGGATATCCAGAAAGAGTTGTCGATCATGCCACTGAGCGCCTTGAATCCCTTGCTCGCTTACAAGAAATTAAAGCCGACAAACCCCTAGACCCTCGCGCTTAGCCTTATACATCGCATTATCTGCACGTACTAACAAATCCTTTTCTCCGGTGTTCTTAGCAACACCAATACTGACCCCAAGTTGTATCTCTTGGTTATTGATATGAAATGGATAAGACAAAGTTGCGCGTAATGCTAAAGCAACTTCTATGGCGCTTTCATGACCACCTTCATATAAAACCCCAAACTCATCTCCGCCAAGTCGTGCCAATAAAGCACCATGGGGTAAAGCTCGCTCAAAACGAAGTGCAACCTGTTGCAACACCTTGTCTCCTGTTTCATGACCATGGATGTCATTGATTGGTTTAAATCCATCTAAATCAAGAAGCAACAACGCTCCTTCTTTCTGAATAAAGCTATCGATCTCACTCACCAAACGCCGCCGATTTGGAAGCCCCGTTAACTCATCTGTTCTGGCCAACAATCTTTCCTGGCCGATATTTTTAGCTTGGGTCAATGCAAGTGCCATACGCGCAAATGCAAGAGCCAACGTTGCTATTGCTGGAATCAAAATAAACCTAGGGAAATAATCAGGTCGAATAGCAATTAAAGCCAACACGGTTGCACTCAGTGATACTGATACTGATACCAAAACCGGATTGATTCCCTCGCGAGCATTTATATCTATTCCTGGCTGCCAAAAACTTTCGGCAATCAACAAAAGAGCGACAACCCAACCAATGTCTAGCATCGAGCCCATCAGATAACTTCCATTAATATTTTGCCACAAAAAGAGAAAATCAGTCAGGGCAAATAGTATTACTCCCATCATTAGAAGCACTCCGCGTCTTGAATAACACTGCATAAAAACAGTTGCAATAACGACACACACAAGAATCAGATCTGCAATGGGATACATAATTGCAAAAAAGGTTTCGCCAATGTTGCCATCAAAATGTGGAAGCACTGGTTTTGCAACTAGAGCAGAACATAGGGTGCTTAGACCTAAGCCAAATATTGAGGAATCTACAAGCTCAATTACTGTTAGTTTTCGGTTTGCTGCAAGAAGGCGTGGCAATCCAACAATTGCAAGTGGGTAAAATAGTAAATACATAATGCCAGAGACCGTATTAGAAACTGTTTGCGATGAATAGAAGATTGCGACGCTTGCAATAACAGATCCAATTGCCCAAAACCCGACGGCGATAGCAACACTTGGCTTGGCAACTCTGTCGCTAATGTGTGGTGCACACGAGATTGCGACAATAGCCGCAGCTGGAATGATGTTGAATGCAAATAATTCTGACCATACTGTTGGGAACAGCAGATGAAGGAATAGATAGACAGCCAACAGGCAGAATCCTGAAAATCTCACTACCCGCATGTTGTGAGAATAGGAAGATCACAGCAACAATGAAATAGGGGAATCCATAGGTAAGAAAAAACCCGCCACCGGGTAGGTAGCGGGTTTTAACTAAAGATCTAAAGAATTAGAGACCCTTTGTACAAATCAACTTTGCATTTTCGCGAGCACTGTTAACGTTCGAAGCAAGCTCGTTAGGCTTGTTAACTGCCAGAAGCTTTGATGCCTCTAGCTTCTTGATTAACTGATCAATGCCACGGATCTTGCTTGCATATGCTCGAGTCGCCGATTTCCATGAATTAACAGCAGTTGTTAGCACTCTTTTGTCTGCATCAGTCTTTGCTGCCGCAAGTTTTGCCTCGGCACCGGTAAGTCTGAGAGTTGCAGCATCTAATTTCACTTGGACCTCTGCACGATTGGCAATTTCTGTCGTTATCCCAAGGTCAATTACAGGAATTTGCGCCTTGAATTGTGCTGATGTTGCTGCAGCAGCCTTTTGCGCTTTCACAGCAGCATTTGCTGTTGTTAAGCAATCAACTGTTAGCCAGGTTAATTTAGAACTCGTTGTTACAAGTGGGTTCTTCGCGCACTTATATGTCACGCCGCTTACCTTGGTAGTTGATCCGGATTTTGTACATGCAACACCATTTGAAACCTTGGTTGCAGCGTGTGCCGGAACAGCGACCATGACGCCACCTGCGACGATGAGTGCTACTGATAATGATGCGATTTTACGAAACATGAATGAACCCTTCGTTGTAATAGGGGCAATACTATCGATTGGCTACTTAAAGAAGACTGAAAACGCGCCGAGAATCAGAAGGTATGACCGTTACTTGCGTTGTTTTCTCCGCACACTCATGCCAACTTTTCTGACAATTGAACGTGGGAATCTTTTAATTACAAAGACCAATACTTGGTATTGCCAACCCGGAATCGATATAGCCACTCCCTTGAGCGCATCGCTCCATGCTTTTGCAACTAATTCATCAGAATCAAGCCACATGAAGCTCGGCAAACCTTTCATGGACATTCGACCGCGCTGGTGAAACTCGGTCCGAGTAAATCCTGGACACAAGGCGCTGATCTTTACATTAGTACCAGTTAGTTCAGTATGAAGTGATTCGGACAACACAGTTAGATATGACTTTGATGCACTGTACGTGCCACCGGCTATAAAACTTGCAACAGATGAAACATTGATGACAACACCCTTGTTTCGCTGCTTCATCAGCGGAAGCGCCACATGCATAAGGCGCATTGGGGTCCCGACTAAAACGTCAAGCAACTGTTGTTCAGCATCTAGCTGCGAGACAGTAAACGCCTTGTTAATTCCAAACCCCGCATTATTGATCAATACATCAACTTGATTGTTTGCGATGTACTGCTCGACCACACTGCAACCAGAAGCTGTCGCAAGATCTGCCTGAATAATGTGGGTTTGGATTTTGAACTTAGCCTGTAATTGTTCAGCACGCTCTTGCAAACGCGGCAGATCGCGAGCAACTAGCACGATGTTGTAATTGTTTTCCGCCAACAACCTAGTAAAGCTTTCACCGATTCCAGATGTTGCACCTGTAACGAGCGCCCACGATTGCATTTATGCCACGATTCCTGCGGGATCTTCATCCCGAATATGCCAGCTACTGCCGTACGACTCAATTAAGTCTAAGAATGGTTTTGGTTCTAGCCACTCTGGACCAACAACCCCAGCAGGCTTCCAAGCGCCATTAGAAATCAACTCCATTGCAATGACTGGATTAATGGCTGTCTGCCACACAACTGCTTGATCGCCATAATTTTTCATCGACCATTCATTGTCAACAACGTTATAGATGTAGCACGCATATGGTTTGCCCTCTTTATTTAGACCAGCAACATGAGCACCTGCACAGGTTTTGCCGTGCATAACAGGACCAATTGTTGCTGGATCAGGTAATAAAGAAGCCAAGAAGTCACGAGGTGCGATCTGCATTCCACGATAGTTAATTTTTTCTTTGTTTGAAAGACCAAGTGCGTGAATAGTTTTTAACTTCTCAATAAAGTCATTGCCAAGGCCGTATTTGAAGCTGACCTTCTTTGCTTTAACTTTTTGTGGAATCAAAACAACTTCTTCGTGTTCAACATCAACACATTCAACCGGGCCGATACCTTCGGGAAAATCAAAGGTCAAACCGCCAGTAAATGGCTTAGTGGTATGCCAACCTTCATTCCACATTAGTGGGGGATTGAGACATTCTTCGATAGTTGTCCAAATTGAAAATGATGGAGCAAAGTCATACCCATCGACAGTAAGACTTGATCCATCCAAAATTGTCACAGCATCAATTTCGCTGAATAAGTAATCTTGGGCATACCGTGCAAAAATGTCGCTCATACCAGGTTCGATTCCGATTCCGATAAGTGCGTAGTTGCCTTGGTTTAACCATTCATCATGTTGGGCAAATTGATCATCGCCTAATTTCACGCCGACTTTATTAAATGGATCTGTTGGGTGTGCAATCGAAAGTGACAAAGCCATATCGATGTAATTAACGCCCGCATTTTTTGCTGCATTAAAGATGTTCATGACAAAGCGAGGGTCCACTGCGTTGATTACAACCTCAGGATTGACCTTTCGGATCAATCCCTCGAGAGCCGCCAGATCGCCGGCATCCACCTCCACTGAAGTAAATCGTGGGTCTTGGATTTTCTGGGTGACAGCGTGCGCTTTTGAAGCATCGTAATCAGCGATAACTAACTCAGTGATAAATGACTTACGGGATGCGATATTTGCGATTGCACTGCCAACTCCGCCTGCGCCGATAACGAGCGCTCTCATGGTTGGCCTTTCGGGTAGTTTTCAAACCCAATGTGGATTCAAGGGAAGGTTATCTATACCGCTAACCTTTGCCAAGCACGCTAGCCCTTTTGAAGAGCACTGCGTGTTTTGGTCCCCGTAGCTCAGTGGATAGAGCAACCGCCTCCTAAGCGGTAGGTCGCAGGTTCAACTCCCGCCGGGGACACGCAATTAAAGTTACGAAAAAACTACTGTTCGCTTTCCAACGATAAATACTTTGTCATCTGCATAAAACTTCACAGCTTTTGCTAATACTCTCCGCTCAATATCGCGACCGATTGCAATTAATTCTTCAGGTGAAGCGATGTGAGTGACATGTGCAACATCTTGTTCGATGATTGGGCCTTCATCAAGATCACTTGTTACGAAGTGAGCGGAAGCGCCAATAATCTTTACACCACGTTCATGCGCCTGGTGATACGGCTTTGCACCTTTAAATCCAGGTAAAAAAGAATGGTGAATGTTAATTATCTTTCCAGGCAGTTTGTCGCAGAACTCCTTAGACAAAATTTGCATGTAGCGAGCAAGAACGACGAAATCAATTTTTAGGTCTTTAATCTGATTCAGAATCTCAGCCTCTTGAGACACCTTAGTTTCTTCGGCAACCGGTAAACATAGAAACTTGATTCCATGGGATTCAACTAAGGCACGTAAATCTTCTCGGTTTGATATCACAAGAGGGATTTCGACATTTAGCTCGCCAAGATCTTCTAGGTACAAAAGATCTCTTAAGCAATGGCTCTCTTTAGTGACCATTACTAGTGCGCGAGGCTTTTGTGAGGTTGGGCGAATGTGTAAGGAAGGATTGAACTTAGACAAGCCATCATTCAAACTCTTTGTTGCACCCTCTAGCCCTTGCGCCGTTTCAAAACGGGTTCGCATTACAAAGGTTTGTGTTGTGGGATCTGTGAACTGCTGATTTTCAATAATGTTTCCACCACAGGCAAGTACAGCAGAAGTCATCGCATGAACGATGCCAGGCTGATCCTCACATTGCAGGGAAGCGATTAAATCCATGTCCGTAGGGTACGCGACCTTAGTGATGAAGAGTAAATCGCTGCATCCATTTAGGTGCCCACCAGTTGCGCTCACCAAATAAACGCATAAGTGCCGGCACTAATAGACCGCGAACAATGGTTGCATCCAGGATTACGGCAAGTGCAACACCAAAGCCCATGGATTTAATCGAAGTAACTCCGCTTGTAATAAACGATGCGAAGACAACGGCAAGCAACAATGCCGCGGCTGTAATGATGCGAGCTGATCTTTGTAGACCAACTGCTACAGATTCAACATTAGTTTTTCCAGCTAAGTGTTCTTCGCGGATACGAGAAAGTAAAAAGAGTTCGTAGTCCATTGATAATCCAAAGACCACGACAGCGATCAAAATAACAATGGAGGTATCTAACGTTCCAGTAACCGTGAATGAACCAACTAGCCACTGAAGGTGTCCATTGATAAAGACCCACGTTAGTGCTCCCATGGTTGCGCCAAGGGAAAGGAAGTTCAGGAGCACCGCCTTGATTGGCAAAATAATTGATCCAGTAAAGATAAATATCAGTACAAGGACGGAAAGAATCACCCAACCCAACGCCCATGGCAAGGTGCGCGAAATACCATCTTGTGAATCTGTGTAGTCAGCAGCAACACCACCAACTAAAGTGCCAACAGGTGCCTCAACATCTCGAACATTATGAATGAGCGCTTGTGCTTCAGGTGTTCGTGGCAACATTTCTTGGTAAGCAATGACTCTTACATCTTTACCAATAATTGCTGGTGGCAACACAGCAACAATTCCTGAAACCTTTGCTACCTTGGCTGCGTATGCATTTATCTCCTCAAGCTTGTCCGAACCATTTCTGATCACAATTTCAATTGGATTTCCTGTTTGGCCTGGAAATCTCTCAGCTTGAAGGGCAGTTGCAATTGCTGCTTTGTTATCGGCAGGCAGCATTCGTGAGTCACCTTGTGAAAATTTAATGTTAGTAATTGGCGCAGCCATGATTCCAAGAATTACTAAAGAAAGAACTACTGCAGCTACCGGACGCCTCATTACTAAGCGAGCTGTTTGCGCCCAACGTCCGTCTTCCTTTGGAGTAATTGCAGAACGACGAACAACACCCTTATCAATCTTTGAGCCCATAAGTGCAAGGATTGGAGGTAATCCGATAATTGCTCCGACTACTGCAAGTGCCACAACTGAAACACCGGCGTATCCAAATGACTTTAAGAAAGGCAGCGGGAAGAAAGTAAGTGACAATAAAGTCACGAGCACAGTCATACCAGAGTAAAAGACCGTCTTTCCGGCACTTCCCATTGTTGTGACTATCGAATCTTCTACACTTTTTCCACGATGAAGCTCCTCGCGGAATCTATTCACCATCAATAATGCATAGTCGATACCAAGTCCAAGGCCCATACCTGTCGTTAGATTGAGGGCGTAGATACTCACACTTGTAAAGAGTGTGAATAAGTAAAGAATAAAAAATGCCCCCAAGATTGCTGCCACACCAACGATGAGCGGCATTGCTGAAGCAGCCAACGCTCCAAAAACAAGTGTCAATAAAATGAATGTAAGCGGGATAGAAATCAGTTCTGCAACCTTAAGATCTTCCGAAATCTTTTCTGTAATTGCATGTCCTACAACAGAGGCTCCACCCGCATACAGAGTTAGTCCGTCATAAGGTCCATCATAATTTTTCTGGAATAGTTCACCAAGATTTTGCCCCTGTGCTGAAAAAGGATCGCTATCACCATAAACAAGAATGTAGGCGGCTTTTCCGTCACTCGATTTCAAAGTCGGTTCGCCACCACTTGTCCAATAAGAAAGTGTTTTTGAGACCCCGGCTTCTTGACCAATTTTCTTCTCTAACGCTAAACCTTTTTGAGCAATAGCAGGATCATTCACATCAATTGAACCTGAATCAACGACAACAACAACTGCTGGATCAGACAACTTCAATTCATCATTTAGGTACTCGTAAACTTTGTAAGAATCGCTTTTTGGGTCAGAATAGCCAGCTGAATCGAGACGGCTAAATGCCAATGAACCGAATCCGCCTGCTACAAGAATGCCAACAACAAAGAGCACAACAGCGCCTTTACGGTGCTTAACTAAGTAGTGGCCCAATTTCTCAAACATGTTCTTCTCTTCTCTTTAACGTTGTAGAATCAATTCCATGAGCGATCTCTTTCCTAACGTAACTTCAGATGAGATCGATCCTGAAGCTGCTGCCGAGCGGGCTCGACGCGAAGCAGAAATTAAGTCAGACAAACCACCACATCACGAGGATTAATCCGTCTTGGGTGCTGGCGCTACCTTTGGCACATCAGCGACGGTGGACTTTTTAACTGAATCAGTTTTATAAAACCCTGAACCTTTAAATACAACGCCTACTGCGGTGTAGACCTTTCGGATCTCACCCTTGCACAGCGGGCATTCGGTCAAAGAATCATCTGAGAAGGATTGAATTGCCTCAAATTCATGGTCACATGCGGTGCATGCATATTGATATGTAGGCATCACAGTCTCCATTCAGGAAATAAGGCTAGGCAGTAAGTGTAAAGAAGTGAGACGATAGGCGCGAATTGAGGGACTTCCCAAGTCCTTCCGAAAGGGAAAAGTGAGCCGCACACGGATTGCAGCGATTCTGCTACTTACATTTTTAGGGGTGACAAACGTCTCTGCAAATACATTAGTAAGCACCAATCCAATTAGTGGCTCAACTCTCTCGGTTTCCCCTACAAATGTGACAGTTACCGGTCAAGTTACTTTGCTAGCTGATGCACCTGATGCAAGTTCAATTACCGTGACAGATCCCAATGGAGTGCGGGTTGATGATGGCACTATCTACATCAGCGACATGAGTGCAACTGTTGGTATTAGACCTTTAGATGAATCAGGGTTTTACACAGTCACATATTCCTTGGCTGCCGAGGGCGATGCGCCACTTGAAGGAAGTTTTACATTTAAGTATCAAGCACCCAGTGTAATTTCTACGGCTAACCCTTCTCCAGAACCAACACAATCACAAACACCTGCAAGTAGTAGTTGGGGAACAAATGTTTTCGTTATTGTTTTGCTCTTCGCTGCAGTTCTTGTGACGGTTGGCCTTTCGCTATATGCGCGTAAATTATTTGCTGATCGATGAATTTTTTAAATACCGCGTTTAAATATTTAAATCTACTTGGTGGTTTTGCAACCATCGGCACGCTTATAGCCATGACCTTTTTGCTCCTCGATATTGAGGGTAAAGTTTCAACTTCCAGTGAAAAGTTACGGAATTTTCTAAAAGCATCTGCAGCTGCCTGGTTTTTCGGAGTTTCGGGTTCAATTCTTTTCACCCTTGCTCAGATTTTAGATACACCTTTATCTGGAGCGCTCGATCTAACGACAATTAGGTCATTTATTACTCAAATAACTTTGGGACAGTATCTGGCCTTCGAAGCAGTAATTGCATTGTTTGTTTTTGCTTGTACCTTCCAAGCAAAGAAGATTCTGAGCCTTATTGTCCTATTGCTACTTTCGATTGTTGGATTGATTGCGCCGGTCTTTCAAAGTCATGCCGCATCCGGAGGTTCGCACTCTTTAGTCATTGGGTCGCTTGTAATTCATGTAATCGCCTTATCGATGTGGGTTGGCGGAATTCTCGCAATTGCATTGCTTTCACCATCTGATCGCGCAATTGCTGTCCCACGCTTTAGCCAGTTGGCATTGTGGTCAGCTATTGCCGTAGTCACGAGTGGAGCAATAAATGCATGGGCCAGGCTCAATTTTGCCTCTGCCTGGAATTCACAATATGCCTACATAGTCATAGCAAAAACAGTTGCAACGATTGCTTTAGTGGGACTTGGCTATTTACATCGCAAAAATCTTGAAGGTAAGGAATCAATCAACTGGGCTGGTTTTGCAAAGTTGCTTACTGTTGAAGCAATCATCATGGTTGTTACCGTTGCAATGGGAGCCTGGCTATCAAATACAAGTTCACCTGATCGTCCGGGCACTCAGAAATTTGATCCAGGCCTTTCAATTGTAGGTATTGCGACTCCGCCAAATCCAACTTGGTCACGCATTTTCTTAAGCTACGAACCAGATGCGCTGATGATTGGAATATTAGTTGTGATAGTGGCGCTGTATATAAAGGGCGTAATTGTTTTGACAAAGCGTGGCGATAAGTGGCCAATAGGTCGCACCATTGCATTCGCACTTGGAATTTCAGTCATTGATTTTGCTACAAGCGGTGGTTTAGGTCTTTACGCACAATTCTCTTTTTCATATCACATGCTCGCTCACATGATGCTTGCAATGGTTGCACCAATCGGCTTAGTCCTTGGAGCACCAATGACATTGGCTTTACGGACCCTGCCCCAAGGACGAACTCCATCTGAACGTGGTGTTCGTGGCTCACTTTTGGCTGCACTACATTCTAAAGTTGGAGTTTTTTACACCAACCCTGTCGTTGCATTACTAATTTTTGATGGATCACTATTTGCTTTGTATTTCACTGATTTGTTTGCAGGAATGATGCAAAGCCATCTGGGCCACTTGGTTATGAACCTACACTTTTTGGCAGCAGGATTCCTATTCTTCTTTGTCGTAATTGGAATTGATCCAAACCCACGCAAAATTCCGCATTTGGTCCAGATTGTTATTTTGTTTGCTGCTATGAGTATCCATGCCTTCTTCTCGATTGCACTGATGTCCATGACCACTTTGATTGATAAAGGTTATTTTGCATCGCTTCAGACGCCATGGCTTACAGATGTTTTAGCCGACCAAAAGCTGGGCGCTTCAATTGGTTGGGCTATGGGCGAAATTCCAATTTTGATGGCTCTAGTGGCAACTTTTATCAATTGGCGACGGGAAGACGCCCGCGAAGCCAAGAGAATTGATCGCAATACTGTGCGTCAAGCAGCTATGGGTCAGCCAGATGATCTTGCAAACTATAATCAGTACCTACAAAAGCTGGCACAACGCGATAAGAATGAGTCCTAATGGAAAACCTATTTGATCTACCGTCAGAGTACAAAGAGCTACGCGCCAGCGTTCGAGCATTGTCTGAAAAAGAGATTGCACCGCATGCTCAAGCTGTTGATGAAGACCATCGCTTTCCGCAAGAGGCTAAGAATGCTCTGATCAAAAGTGGATTATATGCAGCGCATGTTCCAACTGAATTTGGTGGCGATGGAGCAGATGCCCTAGCAACTGTTTTGATCATCGAAGAAGTAGCTCGTGCATGTGGTTCTTCATCATTGATTCCGGCGGTTAACAAACTTGGTTCTATGCCTTTAATTTTGGGTGGCAATGACGAGCAGAAAAAGCGTTGGTTGCCTCGTTTAGTAAAGGGTGAAGGATTCTCTTACTGCTTATCGGAATCAGAAGCTGGTTCAGATGCATCTGCCATGCGAACCAAGGTCGAACGCTCAGGTGATGGCTGGATACTAAACGGTAGCAAGAAGTGGATTACAAATGCAGGTGAATCAGATTTGTATTCTGTAGTCGCACAGAGTGATCCATCCCTTGGAACAAAGGGGATAACCGCCTTTATCGTTGAGAAGTCAGATCCTGGAGTTTCATTTGGTGCACCCGAAAAGAAAATGGGAATGCGTGGCTCTCCGACTCGAGAAGTTTATTTTGACAACGTTCAATTAAGCGATGATCGCCGGATCAGCGAAGTAGGACAAGGATTTGCTTTAGCAATGAACACGCTTGATCACACTCGCATCACAATTGCTGCACAAGCAATCGGACTCGCACAGGGTGCATTTGATGTCGCAACTAAATATGCACACGAGCGACATCAATTTGGTAAGCCAATCTTTGATTTTCAGGCGATTCAATTTATGTTGGCCGATATGGCGATGAATATCGAAGCGGCGCGACTGCTTACATATTCGGCCGCGATTAAAAGTGAAAATAACGAGAAAGATCTTCGCTTCTTTTCAGCAGCCAGTAAGTGTTTTGCAAGTGACATGGCCATGAAGGTAACTGAAGATGCAATTCAGGTTTTGGGTGGATATGGATATGTCACTGATTACCCAGTAGAGCGAATGATGCGCGATACAAAGTTAACTCAGATATATGAGGGCACAAATCAGATTCAGCGCATTGTTATGGCGCGCAACTTACCTAACGGTTAAAGCGCACAACTATCGAAGGCGACGCAGCTGCATCCAATGGGATGTCATGCGCTTCATGTGGAAGTTCTTCGCTGTTTAATTCACCTGCATATACCAAACCAATTTTCCAGGCAGTTAAATGTGGCAGGGCGCGATCGTAGTAACCTCCACCTTGTCCTAATCGAAATCCAGCTTGATCAATGCGAAGTGCCGGAACAATAACCACTGATATCTGTGAAAGATCTTTTAACGCATCACCAAGAGGTTCTACGATCTTCTTTTTCTTGATCAACTGATTGGGATCACCATTCCATGTGACCCAGTCCAATTGATCGCCATTGATACGTGGCAGAAGGAGTGTCTTTCCAGCTCTCAGGAATGCTTCATTGATTTCAATGGTACTTGGTTCGAACTCGTAGGAAAGATACGAGGCCACTGTTGAGGCTGCGACAATTTCTGGTGCTTTCAAGATGACATTAAAGTTGCAAGGGGTAAATTTCTGAGAACGTTCGCGACGGGCTCTTTCACGTAACGCGATTTTCTGATCTGTCATTTAAATCTCCCGTTAAATCCCAAGGATTAATCTGTTCAACAAGTAGGGTTCGATTATGTCAGAACACACACGGGTAGATGAGTTTCTAACCTCCTTACTCGCCATCTGCAAACCACTTGAACCATTTGAAATGCCGTTGCTGGATGCGCACGGGGCAACTCTTGCGGAAGATATCTATGCAGGTGAGCGATTAGTTTTGCGCTCCGGTACTCGTATTCGTTCTACGCAGATTGGATTAGCCGCTTCGATTGGTCGTGATCATCTGCCAACTCGTCCGCACCCACGTGTTGTAGTTCTATCTGCAGGCCCCGACTTAGTTGAGCCAGGTCAGCCGCTGAAAAATACTAGCGATGAGTATGAAACAAACTCTTGGCTGCTAACGACTGCAGTTCGCGAAGTAGGTGCAGTTGCATATCGAGTTCATTCAATTCCAGATGATGAAGCACAATTGCAAAAGGTCATTGAGGATCAATTAGTGCGTGCAGACCTAATCATCATTAGTGGAGAACGTAATGATGATTCATTTGATTTGATCTCACGCACACTTGCTGGCCTTGGGGCAATCACCACCGTAGATTTGGCGATCGAAGCAAGCGGTCGCCATAACTTTGGAACAATTGGTCCCGATAACACACCCGTTGTGACTCTGCCAGGCGATCCAATTGCGGCATACATTTCATTTGAACTTTTTGTTCGCCCGATGATTCGGACAATGTTGGGGGCGGCAACAATTCACCGTCCATCGGTGAAAGCAGCACTTGAAAAACCAATCGAGTCAGCATTAGGAATGCGTTCTTATATTCGAGCTATTTTGGCAGACGACGGAAAATCTGTCACGCCCCTTGCCGATCAAGATGAACAATCAACTTTGTCGGATGCAAATGCATTTATTGCAGTTGCTGAAAATGACACAAAAATGAAAACTGGCGTCCAGGTAACTGTTGTAGTTCTTGAGCGCCGATATATCTAGTCTCATGAGCACCAGCTGGCCTGCACTCTTAGAAAACGAAGAAATTTTCTTGCGGCCATTACGTTTTCGTGATCGCTTGGTGTGGAATAAAGTACGAGCAGAAAATCGTGATTGGCTTTCGCCCTGGGAGGCAACAATCCCTGCAATCAGCCAAGAAAGCTATAAAGAGCTACCTTCATACTTTGAAATGGTGAGAATTCTTAATCGCGAAGCACGCAATGGTCGCTCATTTTCCTTTGCAATCTGGCATGGCAAGAACTTGATTGGCCAAATTTCCCTGGGTGGTGTGATTTATGGAGCAATGCGCGGGGGGCACATTGGCTATTGGATAGATCGTAATTTCGCCAATCGAGGTTATACAACTGCGGCGGTTACAATGATTACTCAGTATGCCTTTGAGCTCCTGAAACTTCACCGGGTTGAGATAAATCTGAGACCAGAGAATGCTTCTAGTCGACGGGTAGCTGAAAAAGCCGGCTTCATTTACGAAGGTGACCGTCCTAGGTACCTGCATATCGATGGCCAGTGGCGAGATCACATCTGTTTTGTTAAGGAAAATTCTGAGATTAAGTAGTACTTAAATCCCATAAAAGCGCCACCCCTTCCTTTAGATTAATCCATCATGACTTCGGGACTTATCTATATTGCGATCATCGGTATGTGGGTCGCTTATTTTGCACCTCGTTGGATACATGACCGTAATGAATTTTCTGGAAAATCAGTTGAACGCTTCAAAAGCGCCTTAAGGGTCGTTGCAAATCAATCTCCACAAACTTTCACAGCTGGTGGAGCAATTCATATAGATCTTGATCGTGAAGCAAAGATTCGCCAGAGTCTTTTGCGTCGAAGAATCATTTTTGCGCTAATCGCTTTTTCACTCATCACAACATTGGTAGGTGGAGTTATGAATACGATGCCATTTATTTACGCCGCGGTTCCATTGTCTGCAATGTTAATTTATGTCGCAAATGTTCGTCGACATGTGATTGCAGATCAATTGCATAAACGCCGTGTAACTCAGCTTCACCGCCGCAGCTCTGGTGTTTCGGCAACCAACTTAGCCGAAGTTGTGCAGCCAAAGCCAAGTACAGAACATTGGATTCCATTATCTGAACGCGAACTAAAAGGTGTTGTTATTTTGCCTAAGGGATCCGCAGTAGTTCGAAATGCTTGGGAACCAACTGAAGTTCCCGTTCCAACATATGTGAATGCTCCGAAGGCCGTAACCGCAAAGCGCGTAATTGATCTGACAACTCCGGGTCAATGGAGCGAAGAGCAAGAACGTCTTGAGCGTGAAGCACTTGCCGCAGCCTCGCCATCGCGTGATCAAATCTTTGATCAACAATTAGCTGATGAAGCAGTAGAACGCTTAAATAATTCTCGCGCTGTCAACGAATAATTAAATCCACGATTCAAACCACATGCGAAGGCGCCAATCTTCGTAGGTAATAACTTGCGCCGTAAATAATGGGAGAAAATACAGGAAACACAGCACAATCAGGGCAAACAAGCCCCCCACAATTGATTGTGAGACCACTGGTTTTAAACCACTACCCAATAATAATTTAGCGCAGTAAACAATTGCTAAAATCAAAAATGGTTGAATAACGATCGCATAGAAAGCAAATACTGTGCGCTGCTGCATCGCAAACCACGGTAGATAACCTGCTGCAAGGCCAATAACAACAATGGTTGCTGCAGCATCAATTCGATGATGTATCAGTGACTTGATCCAATAACCAACTACTACTGCCACTGCAATAGTTCCTACCCACCACAAAATTGGTGTACCTAACGCTAGAACTTCTTGAGCGCAATCCTTTGCACCACATTCTTTTGGAGAGGCATAGAAAAAGGAGGTTGGTCTTCCCATTATTAACCAGCTCCAGGGATTTGCTTGGTATGGATGCGTTTGCGTTAATCCAGTATGGAAGTTAAGCATTTCGGAGTGATAGTGAAGCCATGACAAAAATGGATTTGTTGACCACTGTCGACTCCAACCACGATCAGAAATAAACCATCCAGCCCAAGCTAGTGTGTAAACAAATATAGGTAATAGACCGTATTGTGCAATCTTTGCAGCAATTGGCTTAAAAGATTTCCTGATGTCATGTGCAATCAGTATTCGATATACCGCTATTAAACCAACTATGGCCACGAAATAGACGGCGCTCCATTTGCATCCAATTGCCAATCCAAAGACGATGCCTGCCCAAATGTGCCGATTACGATGCCACAACAAAACACCCATCAGAGTGAAAAATGTTAAGAACAAATCTAATAGTGCAGTGCGTGAATGCACTAGCAATAATCCATCCAGCGCCATCAAACCTGCACCTAACGCTGTTAACAAGGGCGAATAAAACAGAACATGAACCAATCGCGCAAATAGCAGAATCAACAGGGTTCCAAAAACAGCAGAAGCAAAACGCCAGCCAAATTCATTGTCACCAAACAACTTAATTCCGCTTGCTATGAGCCATTTACCAACAGGGGGATGAACAATGAATTCGGGGTTGGTGCCATCAATCTCAACTCCATATTTCAGAAGATCTCGTGCGCCATCTACGTAATAAACCTCGTCAAAGACAAAACCTTTCGGCAATCCCAGATTGATAACCCGAAGCACAAAAGATGCAAGAGCAATCAGGATCGGAGCAATAACGGCCATAGGACAAGAGTATGGGCGTTTGCTCATAATTACTGAGAGGATTAGCCCATGACGCTCATCTTGGCAGCTACTCCATTGGGAAATCCTGGAGACGCAAGCCCTCGACTAAAAAGTGCAATAGAAAGCGCTTCAATTATTGCGGCGGAGGATTCTCGTCGCTTTCATCGCTTATGTGCCGATATTGAAGTCACTTTTACCGCACGGGTACTTTCCTTCTTTGAAGGTAATGAGGAAGATCGCACCCGTGAACTAATCTCCGAACTAAAGAGTGGTGCAACAGTGCTGGTTGTTTCAGATGCAGGAATGCCAACAATTAGCGATCCGGGTTTCCGTTTAATGCGAGATGCAATCGCCGAAGGTATTGAAGTTTCAGTTATCCCAGGCCCAAGTGCGGTCACAATGTCTGTTGCGTTATCAGGTCTTCCTACAGATCGTTTTTCATTTGAAGGCTTCCCGCCACGTACAGCCGGGGCACGATTGGCAACATTTGAAAAACTTAGATTTGAAGAGCGCACTATGGTTTTCTTTGAAGCACCACATCGTTTAGCTGATTCATTAATTGATGCTGCTAACACCTTTGGTGCAGAACGACTGGGTGCGATCTGCCGTGAAATGACAAAACGATATGAAGAAACCATCAGAGGCACCCTTGCTGACCTTTCCGCATGGGCAACAAGCAATGAAGTCCTTGGCGAAATTACGGTTGTCATTGCTGGTGCAGTTGCTGATTCGGCAGCTTTGACCGCTGCAGATATGGTGGGTCGAGTTCGCGAGTTTGAGGCTGTAGGCATGGATCGAAAGTCGGCGATCGCGACGGTTGCTGAAGAGTTTGGCATCGCAAAGCGTCTAGTTTATGCCGCGGTCGTTGATGCCAATAAGATGAGCCAGTGACTAAGTCTTTCTATCTAACGACGCCGATTTATTACGTCAACGATGCCCCTCATATTGGGCATGCGTACACAACCGTTGCAGGCGATGTTTTGACCCGTTGGCATAGACAAAAGGGCGATTCAGTTTGGTTTTTAACTGGAACAGATGAGCATGGCCAGAAAGTTATGCGCACCGCTGAACACAATAATGTCGCTCCTCAAGCATGGGTCGACAAGTTGGTTCAAGAGGCGTGGAAGCCAAATTGGGAACACCTAAATATTGCCAATGATGATTTCATCCGCACCACTGAAAAGCGTCACACCGAACGAGTACAAAAGTTTTTGCAGTCACTGAAAGACTCTGGCCATATTTATGCAGGTAAATATGAAGGCCCTTATTGTGTTGGTTGCGAAGAGTTCAAACTTCCCGGCGACCTAATTGATATTGATGGAGCTAAGTGCTGTCCGATCCACAGCAAACCAATCGAGCTAGTAAATGAGAATAATTGGTTCTTCAAATTATCTGCTTTTGTAGAACCACTTCTTGCTCATTACAGAGATAATCCTGATGCCTGCCAACCAGAAAGTGCACGCAACGAGGTTGTATCTTTTCTAGAAGGTGGCGTTTCCGATCTCTCAATTTCACGTTCTACTTTTGACTGGGGAATCCCTGTCCCGTGGGATACCGATCAAGTTGTCTATGTTTGGTTTGATGCATTACTTAACTACGCAACTGCCGTTGGATTAACAGATGCACCAGATTCTGAAGGCGGCAAAAAGTTTGCCCAAACCTGGCCAGCAGATGTTCATCTTGTTGGAAAAGATATTTTGCGTTTCCATGCAGTTATTTGGCCGGCGATGTTGATGGCTGCAGGTCTTGCTGTGCCAAAGAAAGTTTTTGCACACGGCTGGTTATTAGTCGGTGGCGAAAAAATGAGTAAAAGCAAGTTGACTGGTATTGCTCCGAAGGACATCACTGATCACTTTGGAATCGACGCCTTCCGTTATTACTTCTTGCGCGCAATTCCATTTGGAACAGATGGATCCTTTTCCTGGGAAGATATGAGTGCCCGCTACACATCTGAGTTAGCAAATGACTTCGGAAACCTCGCATCTCGCAGCGCAGCAATGGTTGAAAAGTACTGCGCAGGCTCACTTCCAGCGGTTAGTCATGATGCAGGATTAGAAGCGGCGTTGAAGGAAACAGTTGCAAAGGCTGATGCTGCAATGTGCGCACTTGATTTCCAAGGCGGAATTTTGGCGATCATGGATTTTTGTAAGCAAGTAAATGGTTACGTAACAATTAAAGAGCCGTGGATTCTTGCAAAGGATCCTGCAAATCAAGCGGTGCTCGAAGAGGTTTTGTATAACACCGCTGAATCTCTGCGTGCTCTTGCGATATTGCTACACCCAGTAATGCCACAAACCTGCGAGATCTTGTGGCAGAGCCTTGGTGCACAAGCAACGCTCGGAGATTTGTCCGCACAAAAGATTTCAGCGGTTGCAACATGGGGACAGCTACCAGCTGGTGCAACAGTCACAAAGACAACGGTTTTGTTCCCACGTTTAGAAACTCCAGCCACATAAAAAATGGCTGATCGCCACAATCGCGATATCGACAGACCTCGCGCGCCATTGCCAGAACCTTTGCCGGTTCCAACAGTAGATGCACATGCGCATATGGAAATCGTCACTGATGCAGAATTTGATTCACAAGAGGTAGCAGATGTCATTGCCGAAGCGCGATCAGTCAATGTTGATCGAATTGTGCAAGTTGGCTATTCAGCAGAACAATCTAAATGGTGCGTACAAGCGGCCGATAAATGGAACACAACTGTTTTAGCTGCGGTTGCACTACATCCAAATGAAGCTCCAGTTGTTGCAGATCTTGACGCGGATTTGAAAATCATCGAAGAGCTTGCTCAGCACCCACGGGTACGAGCAATTGGCGAAACAGGATTAGATTATTTCCGCACCCCACCCGAGCTTCGAAAGCGCCAACAGGATTCATTTAAGTGGCACATTGAATTAGCTAAGAAGACGAACAAAGCCTTAGTTATCCATGATCGTGATTCGCATGATGATGTTCTATCTGTGCTGCTAGAAGTTGGGGCCCCGGAAAAGACTGTCTTTCACTGCTTTTCAGGCGATGTCGATATGGCTAAAACCTGTATTGAGCGCGGCTACATCCTGTCTTTTGCAGGGACCTTGACCTTTAAGAATGCACCTGCTTTGCGCGATGCGGTAAAGCTTGTGCCGCTTGATCAATTATTAGTAGAAACTGATTCACCATTCTTATCCCCAGCTCCTCATCGAGGCGCAAGCAATACCCCTGCTCAAATTGCCACGATTGTGCGAGCGATGGCAGCAGAACGAAATCAAGATCTAGCAGAGCTAGCATCAGCACTTGGCGATAATGCCGAACGTATCTTTGGTTCCTTCGCACCATGACCTTGCTAGGTGCGGCACAAATCCGCGAACTTGCAGCACAGTTAGATTTAAAGCCATCTAAGTCACTTGGGCAAAACTTTGTAATTGATTCAAATGTTTGTACCAAGATTGTTCGTACCGCAGGTGTAACAAGTGCTGACATTGCCCTAGAAATTGGACCGGGTCTTGGATCCTTAACGCTTGCGATGTTAGAGGTAGCGAAATCCGTTATTGCGGTAGAAATTGATCCCCGTCTGGCACAACAGCTGCCAATCACGGTTGCACAACATTTTGATCATCCAGAAAACTTAACTGTTATAAACAAGGATGCACTGGCCGTTAATGATTTGCCAGTTGCGCCAACGGTTTTAGTTGCAAATTTGCCATACAACGTTTCGGTCCCCGTGTTGCTTCACCTGCTAGAGAAGTTTCCATCGGTACGCACAGGTGTTGTCATGGTGCAGGCCGAAGTTGCAGATCGGTTAGCAGCAAAACCTGGTGGCAAGGAGTACGGAATCCCAAGTGTTAAAGCGGCATGGTGGGCTGATGTAAAAAATGTTGGAACGGTGTCTCGATCAATCTTTTGGCCAGCCCCTAATGTGGATTCAAAGTTAGTCGGATTTACCCGTCGCGAAACAGCAGGAAGTGAAGAATCGCGGGAAAAAGTCTTCACGATTATTGATGCCGCCTTTGCGCAACGTCGAAAGATGCTGAGATCAGCCCTTTCTAGCCTTTATGGATCATCTTCCGCCGCTGAAGCGATTTTGATTAAGGCCGGAATCGATCCAACACTTCGGGGTGAAGCTTTACAGGTTGAATCTTTTTGCAAGATTGCAGCCGTTGCACCTGACATTTTCTAATTGCAGTTATAGGGTCACCGCATGCCAGTAAAAAGTGTGACCGTGCGCGTGCCTGCAAAGGTCAACCTTCAATTATCTGTTGGACCAAAAGAAGCCGATGGCTATCACAACTTGGTTTCAGTTTTTCAGGCAATTTCAATTTTTGATGATGTAACAATTAAATTAGCCGAACCTGGTGCCGGATTAACGATTGCAATATCAGGCGAGCAAACCCATGGGGTTCCGGCGGATGCAAATAATCTGGCGGCAAAAGCTGTTGCTCTGATTTCAAAAGAGTACGACTTAACTGTTGATGCACATATCGAGATCAAGAAATCGATTCCGGTTGCTGGCGGAATGGCGGGCGGTAGCGCAGATGCTGCAGCAACAATTGTTGGTATCGATTACCTCTACTCACTCGGAATGTCTCGAGAAGAAATGGTTGAGATTGCTGCACAACTGGGAAGCGATGTTCCATTTATGTTAAGTGGTGGAACTGCAATTGGCACAGGCCGTGGCGATCAATTAACCGCAGCATTATCACGCGGTACCTATCACTGGGTGCTTGCGCTATCGACACACGGATTATCAACACCAGCCGTCTATGCCGAATGTGATCGCTTGCGAGCTGAATTGGAAATTGTCGAACCGCAAACTCATGAAGGATTAATGCAAGCGCTATTGGCCGCCGATTCTCCAGCCGTTGGCAAATCTTTGGTCAATGATCTGCAAGCTGCTGCATGTTCATTGCGCCCTGCACTGCGGTTAGTTTTAGATGTTGGACAGGAATACGGGGCGCTAGGTGCAATAGTTTCTGGTTCTGGCCCAACAGTTGCATTTTTGGTTGCTGACGTTGAAGCAGGCCTTGATTTAACGGTCGCATTAACCGCCAGTGGGGTAGTGGGCAGCGTTGTGCGGGCATATGGCCCTGTGGCGGGAGCGAAAGTAATCTCCTAATCGGGGCGCAGTTGGTCACAAGCACCACCATTTATGAGGGAGAATATGCGTTCCGCCATTGTGTAGTGGCTAGCACATGGGCCTTTGAAGCCCAGGGTCCAGGATCGATACCTGGTGGCGGAGCCACTCGCCGCTCTTAACAAAGCATCCCGATAGACTTCACTCGTGACCGTACAAACCGTGATTGTCCTAGCCGCAGGCGAAGGCACACGCATGAAGTCGGCAACTCCCAAGGTTCTTCACAGCGTTGCAGGGCGTTCGCTACTTGGACATGTTCTGCACGCAGTAGATCACCTACATCCAACTGAACTTCGAATCGTTGTCGGTTCGGGCCGCGAAGCAGTGGAAGCACACATCGCACATATTTCTCCAAAAGCAACAACTGTCTTCCAGGAACACCGCGGTGGCACAGGACATGCTGCGCAGTTAGCGCTCGCAGGTAATGCCCCGAAAGGCACAGTCTTAGTTTTAGCTGGAGATACACCGTTGCTTTCAGGTGATTCATTGGCACGGTTTGTCGCAGCACATGCAGCAGGAAAATTTGCCGCATCTGTCTTAACTGCCGAACATCCAGAACCAACAGGCTATGGACGAATAATTCGTGATGACAGCGATGAATTACTGCGCATTGTTGAAGAAAAAGATGCAACGGATGACGAAAAATTCATCTACGAAATTAACAGTGGCGTGTACGCATTTGATGGAGAAAAGCTTGCGGCATCTATTGGGCAGTTAACAAATGCAAACGCTCAGGGCGAACTGTATTTAACTGATGTAATCGGAATTTTAAAATCTGCCGGTGAATCAATTGCTGCAATCATGATTGATGATTTCACTGAAACCCTTGGCGTCAATGATCGGGTGCAGTTAGCAGAAAGTGCGGCAATGCTGCGTGATCGCATCAATGATCAATGGATGCGGGCAGGTGTCACAATAATTGACCCAACAACAACCTGGATTGATTCAACTGTTCAAATTGCAAATGATGTGACTCTGCATCCAGGTACCACCCTTCTTGGATCCACAAAGATTGCATCAGGGGCCGTGATTGGACCGCGCACCACATTGACAGATTGTGTTGTTAAAGAAGGTGCTGCCGTACTTGAATCAATCGCTACCCAAACCGTGATTGGCGAGGGCGCAACGGTAGGCCCATTTACTTATTTGCGAGCAGGAACCCAGCTGGGTGATGCAACAAAAGCTGGTGCATTTGTTGAAATGAAAAATGCAGTCGTTGGTAACGGATCAAAGGTGCCACATCTGTCCTATGTTGGCGATGCAACAATCGGTGAGGGCAGCAACATTGGAGCGGCAACAATTTTCGTTAATTACGACGGAGTTGAAAAGCATCACACCACAGTTGGCGATCAGGTCCGAATTGGTAGCGACACAATGCTTGTTGCGCCAGTTTCAATCGGAGATGGTGCATATACAGCAGCTGGATCAGTGATTACCGAAGATGTTCCGGCCGGCGCAATTGGTGTTGGCCGAGCAAAGCAAAGAAATGTATTAGATTGGGTTCTGCGCAAGCGCGCAGGAAGTAAATCCGCACAAGCCGCCGAAGCACGTCAGAAGAAAGGCTAGATACATGAGCGAGATCCGTTTATCTTCTGAAAAGAGATTGCGCCTATTTGCAGGCCGCGGATTTCCCGAATTAGCTGATGAAGTAGCCGCCGAGCTTGGCATTCCATTAACACCAATGTCTGCCTATGATTTTGCAAACGGTGAAATTTTTGTTCGTTTCGAAGAATCAGTTCGTGGTTGCGACGCATTTGTTATTCAAAGTCACACAGATCCAGTTAACAAGCAGATCATGGAACAGTTGATCATGATTGATGCTTTGAAGCGCGCATCTGCAAAACGCATCACAGTAGTTACTCCTTTTTATGGCTACGCACGTCAAGACAAGAAGAGCCGCGGACGCGAACCAATCACAGCTCGCTTGATTGCCGATCTTTTCAAAACCGCAGGTGCTGATCGTTTGATGGCTGTTGACCTGCACACTTCACAGATTCAAGGGTTCTTTGATGGCCCCGTAGATCACTTGTTTGCATTGCCGATGCTTGCTAATTATGTTGGCAGCAAAGTTGATCGAACTCGTTTAACAATTGTTTCCCCTGACTCAGGCCGAGTACGTGTTGCAGAGCGTTGGTCAGATCTTCTTGGTGGCTGCCCGATTGCATTTATTCATAAGACACGTGATCCACGCGTTCCTAATGAGTCAATCACTGGCCGTGTGGTTGGTGATGTTGTAGGACAAACATGCGTAGTTATCGATGACATGATTGATACAGCTGGCACAATCACAAAAGCAGTAGATGCGTTATTTGATGCAGGTGCTGCAGATGTAATCATTGCTGCAACTCACGCAGTCTTTAGCGGTCCTGCAGTAGATCGCTTAAAGAACAGCCGTGCATCTGAAGTTGTCATCACTAATACTTTGCCAATTACAGAGGATCAAAAATTCGATAATTTGACCGTACTTTCAATTGCTCCACTTCTGGGCCGCGCAATCCGCGAGGTCTTTGAGGATGGATCAGTTACCAGCCTGTTTGATGGTCATTCCTAAGCCTCAATTTGCTTCAATGCAGGCCCAAAAGATACTGTTCGACCTGTTCCGGCGAGGGTAGCGAATAGCTTTCCGTGATCGACGGGTAAGGGATTTTTCTCCTGCTGGAACTTTGTGTACGCACCGAAGAACCAGAAAAACAGGGAGATAAAAAATGGCAGAAGTAAAGATGGTCGGAACCACTCGTACAGAATTTGGTAAGGGCGCATCACGTCGTGCACGCCGCGATGGTTTAGTTCCTGCTGTTATCTACGGTCACGGAGAAAAGCCGCTACACATCACTCTTCCTGCAAAGGAACTTGGCGTTGCGCTAAAGCAGTCAAACGTTCTTTTGGACATCACAATTGATGGCAAGAGTGAGCTAACTCTTCCAAAGGTAATTGTTCGCGATTTCCTCAAGCAGATTCTCGAGCACGTTGACCTAGTGTTGGTCCGTCGTGGAGAAAAGGTTGTTGTTTCAGTTCCTGTTCACACAGTTGGTGAGCATGATCGTGACGGAATCCTTGAGCATGTAAATAACACAATCGATGTACGTGTTGATGCATCATCTATTCCAAGCTTCCTAGAAGTTGATATCCAAGGTCTTATGTCAGGTGCTTCAAAATACGCATCAGATGTTGTGCTTCCTGCAGGCGTCGAACTCGAATCAGATCCAAAGACAATCGTTGTTCACTTGTCTGAGAAGTCAACTGCAGCTGCAGAAGAAGTAGCAGCACCAGCAGCAACAGATGCTGCAGCACCTGCTGCAGATGCCGAGAAGAAGGACGCTTAACCCTTAGGCTTTGTTGTTATGACGTGGTTGGTAGTTGGACTGGGTAATCCAGGAGATCAATACGCTGCCACACGTCATAACATCGGCCAGATGGTGATCGATGAGTTAGCTCGTCGCCATTCGATCAAGTTTTCATCACATAAATCCCGCACAGATATCGCAGCATACAAATTAGATGCCGGCACACATTCAATAATTCTTGCTAAATCTAAAAGCTACATGAATGAAACTGGCGGACCAATCAAAGCGTTGGCTAACTTCTATTCAGTAGAGCCTGAAAATATTATTGCGTTGCACGATGAGTTAGATATTCCCTTTGCTGCTATTCGTACAAAATTCGCTGGTGGCGATAATGGCCATAACGGTTTGAAATCCATGACATCCTCATTTGATGGCCCTGATTACTATCGCGTTCGTTTAGGTATTGGTCGCCCCATGGGCCAGCAAGATCCAGCTGATTTTGTCTTAAAAGCATTCTCAAAGGTTGAGCACAAAGATTTGGCAGAGTTTATTGATCGTGGCGCAGATGTTGTTGAATCCTTAATCACTAAAGGTTTAGAAGCAACACAATCTGCCTTCAACAGCTAAAAATAGATTGGCTAAATCAGCCAGTATTGCGAAGTCCTGCAGCAACACCATTAATTGTTAGTAGCAGCGCACGGCGTAAAACCGGATCTACAGTTTCACCCGCGTCACGTACCCGCTTCAACAGGTTGATTTGCAACAAATGAATTGGTGAAAGATAGGCATCACGAACCTGCAATGTTCTAGCTAAAATCTCTTGATCTCCAAGCAAACTCTTTTTCCCTGTCAGCTTTAATATTTCTGCAATAGTTAAATCAAACTCAGCCTGGATTTCATCCAAGAAATGATGAAGGTGAGCAGGTACAAGAGTTTCTACATAACGTTTAGCAAGTACTAAATCCGTCTTTGCAAGTGTCATTTCAACATTGCTAATAAATGTTGTGAAGAAATGCCAATCTTTTAACATCTGAGATAAAAGATCAGAATGTCCCGCTTCGCGTGCCGCCTTTAGCCCAGAGCCCACACCAAACCAACCAGGCACAATCTGACGTGATTGAGTCCAGCCAAATACCCAAGGAATTGCGCGCAATGAATCCAGTCCGCCTGCCGCATCTGGGCGACGAGATGGACGCGAACCCAAAAACAAATTACCAAGTTGTTCTACAGGTGTTGATGAATAGAAGTAGGCAGGTAAATCTGGTTGATCAATTAATGATCGGTATTGCTTAAAGGATGCATCGCTGAGCAACTGCATGCAATCGCCCCAAGACTTTAATTCTGTTGGAGTCTGACGTGGACCACGATTTAGAACCGTTGCCTCTAAAGATGCCGCCAATGTTAATTCAACATTTTCGCGAGCAAGTGATGGCAAAGCGTACTTATCGCTAATCACTTCACCTTGTTCTGTCATTTTTATCTGACCATCAACAGATCCCCAAGGCAATGCGATCAAAGCATCATATGTTGGGCCGCCACCGCGACCAACAGAACCACCACGACCATGGAACAAGCGAAGCTTGACGCCGTGCTTGATTGCAACATCACGCAAAGAACGTTGCGCACGGTGGATTTCCCACTGGCTGGTCGCAATTCCGGCATCTTTATTAGAATCTGAATACCCAAGCATTACCTCTTGCACATCACCCCGCAGAGAAACAACTTCTCGATACGCGGGATTACTCAGTAGCTTTTCAAGAATTTCGCCAGCAGCACGAAGTTCTGCAACAGTTTCAAGCAACGGTGCAAATCCCACAATTGCCTTTTTCTCACTTAGTGAAACTAACCCAGCATGCTGCGCGATAACTACTGCGGCAACCAAATCATCTGCACCCTTAGTCATTGAAACGATATAGGTCTCAATTGCTTCTGGTCCAAAGCGGTCAATCAAATCATTGATGGCTACAAAAGTATCCAATGTCTTTTTGCCTGATGCATCCAGTACCGAGGTATCAAAAGTTGTTGTATCAGCTAAAAGCTTGGTTAGTAGTTCGAACTTCTCATCATGTGACTTTGCGAGATATCCATCCACACCGGTGATTTGCTTCAAAACATTGTGGTGCGCATCTGAATGCTCTCGAATATCCATAGTGGCGTGATTAATGCCAAAGGCGGCTACTGTGCGAATTGTGCGCTCAAGCAAGCCTGTAGCGATTAATTCGCCACGGTGTGCCAACAACGAATCACGCATCAACACAAGATCCGCCAGCAGTTCTGCCGTGTTCGCGTAATCGCGATGGGGCACATGTGCCGCACCTTTTGCATGACGATCACGTGTAGCGGCCAATCGGTGCACGATCGCAGTTGCCTTTAAGCGATATGGCTCTTCTGCATTCAGTCGTAAAAAGCGTGGCTCAAACTCTGGAATGTTCGCAAGATCATCTGCAACTGATGCCGAGAGTTCTGGTGTTGCTCCTACAATTTTAGTCGAAACCGACAGCATCTGACGCAAGTCATTCATTGCGGCAATAGTTACACGAATCGCATGTCCAACCTGCAGCACCATGGCATCAGTTGTTACCTGCGCAGTAATATTTGGATTTCCATCGCGGTCTCCACCGATCCAGTTACCAAAAGATAATGGCTTAGCAGTTATCGGGACTTCAACGTCGATGCGCTTCATTTCCTTCGCAAAGTCATTGAGAACTTCCGGAACTGTCTTTGTGAAAAGGTCATCTAAGTAATACAAGGCATTAAGTGCTTCATCCAAAGGTTCTGGTTGGCCTAAACGAAGCTCATCGGTTTGCCACAGCAAATCAATTGTTTCCGCCAAACGATCTTGCTGCGAAGGATTTCGTGGATCATCTAATAATTCTGCAATGCTTCCTAATTTATTTAAGACCGAACGTCGTGCAGCCTCAGTTGGGTGCGCCGTGAAAACAGGTCGCACAGACATCGCGCCTACCCATTGTTCGATATCTTCTTTGCTTAATTCATGTCCAGGTGTTTGGGCCTTTAGCGCAATTTCAATTTGATCAACTGCGCGCGCTAACCACGAACCACCAGTTGCACGAGCATCAGCCAGAATACGAGCACGGTGCACTTGTTCAGCAACATTTGCTAAGTGAAAGTAAGTACTAAAAGCGCGCACCAACTGGACCGAGTCTTCGACCGACAGTTTGGCAAGAATTTCTGCGCCATTGCCTTCGCGCACAGATTTACGAACCTCTTCTACCAATGCTAAAAGTTCGGGCCCTTCTTGGCGGACAAGAGTTTGACCCAACAAATCGCCCAGTCGGCGCACATCGCTACGTAACCCTGCATCATCTGCAGCGATTGGACTCTGGCTCATTGGGCAATCCTCTCAGGTAACAGGGTCTGCTCAAAACAAATTACAATTGGGTCATCAAGCCCCTCCATTTGGACCCCCCTCCAAAAGGAAATGGGGCCTTAAGGCATTGGAGGCAGGCATGCGCGGACTTATTCCCGTCCTACCAACCTCGCCCGATGCATCTCATATTGTGGCACCGCATTCTACGTATTCGTTTTTGTTGGCCGCGCGGGCATCATCACATCCGTTGTTAGTTGTCACTAGCTCAAGTCGCAGTAGCGAAGATCTTGTTAACGAATTACGCGAACTCTACGACGATGTCTTGGAATTTCCTGCTTGGGAAACCTTGCCTCATGAGCGTTTAAGTCCTCGCAGTGACACAGTGGCAAAGAGAATTCAAACTCTGTACGCATTGAAAAGCATGCCTTCAATAAATCCAATAGTTGTAACGCCGGTACGGGGTGCAATACATCGAATCATTAGCAACCTTGGCTCTATGCCATTGATGAAATTAGAAAAAGGTATAGAGCAATCACTTGATCTTTTAGTTCGCCATTTATCATCGCTTGCATATTCCCGCACCGATTTAGTCGAACGTCGTGGTGAGTTTGCCGTTCGAGGTGGAATCGTGGACCTTTTCCTACCTTTAAGCAATCATCCAATCAGAATTGACTTCTTTGGTGATGAAATTGAAGATTTAAGTTATTTTGAGGTTGCAGATCAGCGCACCTTCGCGCCAGTTGTCGGCAGTTTAGAAATTTATCCTTGTCGTGAAATGTTATTGACGCCAGAAATTAAACACCGCGCAATTGAGGTAAAAGATCAATACCCAGCTGCTGCAGAAATGCTAGAAAAAATAAGCGAAGGTATCGCCTTTGAAGGCATGGAGTCCTTGATTCCATTGCTCATTGACGAGACAGAAACTTTGTTGTCGCGGATGCCAGCAAATACCCAGATAGTCTTTATCGACGAGCAACGAATTCGATCACGTGCTGCTGATTTGTTAGCTACCAACGAAGAGTTCTTGAATGCGTCATGGTCCAACGCTGCGTTAGGTGGGATTGCACCATTACATGATGGAATCGGAACATATATTTCATGGGACGAATTGAATAATGAAATTATTTCATGCGGTGTCACACGATCTGAATTGAGTCCATTCGGAAGCGATTTAGAAGAGGACACTGTGTTTTTGGATTACTCACCAATTGACCCAATGCGCGGAGACCTCGAACGCACAGTTGAAGTGTTGCGCGATGCACTAGAAGCACATCACACCGTTGTCTTTGCAACTCATGGACATGGAATGCTCGAGCGGTATGCCGGAATCTTTAGAGGCGCAGATCTGCCAGTTCAGATAATCGAAAAGTTAGTTGCTGCTCCCGCAAAGGGCAGCATTGCTTTAACAACTTCAATCATCACTCATGGCTTTGAAAGTGCTGAAGATCAAATCTTCTTCATGACCGAACGTGATTTAACAGGAAGCAAGGGAAGCGTAAAAGATGGCGAGCGAATGCCATCTAAGCGAAAGCAAGCAATTGATCCGTTAGAACTAAAGAGTGGTGATTATGTTGTTCACGAACAACACGGAATCGGTCGTTACGTTGAATTATTGGAGCGCACAGTTGCTGGTGTGACCAGAGAGTATTTAATTATTGAATACGCACCTGCAAAGCGTGGTCAACCAGGAGATCGAGTATTTGTTCCTACAGATGCACTTGAACAAGTTTCGAAATATGTTGGTGGCGAAGCCCCAACAGTTCATCGTATTGGCAGTGGAGAATGGCAGAAAGCAAAGGGCCGTGCGCGTAAAGCGGTTCGTCAGATTGCCGGCGAATTAATCAGATTGTATGCAGCCCGCACTAGTTCCCCTGGCTTTGCATTTTCGGCAGACACCCCGTGGCAACGCGAACTAGAAGACTCGTTTTCATACATAGAAACCCCTGATCAACTGTCAACAATTAATGATGTCAAGCAAGACATGGAACGCCCATACCCAATGGATCGCATTATTTGTGGAGACGTTGGGTATGGAAAGACTGAGATTGCAATTCGTGCAGCGTTTAAGGCGGTTCAAGATGGCAAGCAAGTTGCTGTCCTTGTTCCAACCACTTTGCTTGTGCAACAACACTCAAAGACTTTTGCAGAACGTTATGCAGGTTTCCCACTAAAAGTTGCTGGCTTGTCTAGGTTTAATACCGTTAAAGAGAGCAAAGAGATTTTGGCTAATCTGGCGTCAGGATCTGTCGATGTTGTTATTGGCACACACCGAATACTGTCCAATGATGTGCTGTTTAAAGATTTGGGATTAGTCATTGTTGACGAAGAACAACGCTTTGGAGTTGAGCAAAAAGAGTCATTGAAGAAATTGCGCACAACAGTGGATGTTTTAGCTATGTCTGCTACACCGATTCCACGCACACTTGAAATGGCTGTTACTGGTATTCGCGAAATGTCCACGATCACAACACCGCCTGAAGAGCGCCATCCAATCCTTACTTATGTTGGCCCCGCCGAAGAAGCCCAGATTGCCGCTGCGATACATCGAGAATTACTGCGCGATGGTCAAATCTTCTATTTGCATAACCGTGTAGAAAGTATTGATCGTAAAGCGATGCACTTAAAAGAACTTGTTCCAGAAGCTCGTATTCGTGTGGCACATGGGCAAATGTCTGAGGGGGAACTTGAGGATGTAATTCTTGCTTTTTGGAACCGAGACTTTGATGTTTTGGTCTGTACGACAATTGTCGAAAGCGGGTTGGATATTCAAAACGCAAACACATTGATTGTTGAACGCGCAGATCGCTTTGGGCTTTCTCAGTTGCATCAGATTCGTGGACGCGTAGGTCGTGGTCGTGAGCGTGCTTATGCCTATTTCCTATATTCAGCGGATGAACCACTTTCTGAATTAGCTCATGAGCGCTTAACAACAATTGCTACAAACACTGACTTGGGCTCTGGAATGCGGGTTGCCTTAAAGGATCTTGAAATCCGTGGTGCCGGAAACTTGTTAGGTGGCGAACAATCAGGTCACATTGCCGATGTTGGTTTTGATTTATACATGCGCATGGTGGGTGAAGCTGTTCAGGAATACAAATCTGGAATTATTGAGACAGAAGAAAAGATTTCTGAATGCAAAGTCGAACTTCCGATCAACGCCCATTTATCGTCAGAGTATGTTCCTGGAGAAAGATTGCGCCTTGATTTGTATCGTCGCTTGGCTGATGTGAAATCACCAACAGATGTTTCATCAATCGAAGCAGAGTTAATTGATCGCTTCGGAGAATTGCCTGTAGAAGCACATGCTCTACTTGGAGTTGCTGCATTGCGTGCACAAGCAAAGGCTGTGAAATTGACGGAAGTTGTAGTGCAGGGCAAATATCTGCGATTAGCGCCATTAGTTTTACCCGAATCTCGTCAGTTACGTTTAACACGTTTGTATCCAGGATCGCTCTACAAGGGTGCAGCAAGCACGGTTTTAGTGGCGTTACCCAAGGCAGCCTCATGGAATCCGTCCCAGAATGCACCCGAAATAGTGGATACTTCTCTTCTGGCCTGGGTCGTTGAGGCCGTTACCCAACTAAGCGAATTACCGAAAGCGAGCTCATAGTGAAGAAGATTCTGGCCATGTTTGCAGTAGCAGCGATTTTGCTGACCGGGTGTTCACAAGTTGGAGCAGCAGCGACTGTTGGTGGAACAAAGATCACTCAAGCAACAGTGCAGGGCAGCATTGATTCAATTCTTGCCGAACGTGCGAAGGTTGATACAACGCAAATGCAGTTAGACACAGGAGAAGCCCTGAATCGTGGCCAACTTCGCTTCCACTTGTTCAGCGCCATATTAAGAGCACTAGGTGAAGAATTAAAGATCGAAGTAACTAAGGCAGAGATAGACACTCGCCGCGCAAGCATTGTGGAACAAGTAGGTGGCGCAGCTTCTATGCCGACTGCACTAGTAAATGCAGGGATCGCTCCAGAAGATCTTGATGCATACATTGAAGCAATTTCTTTGTCAGACAAGATCAGCCAAGCACTTGTAGCAAGTGGTGTTACTGAGGATCAAGTCGGAACCGAGATTCAAAAGTTAATCGTTGCTAAGTCAAAAGAGCTTGGTGTAACAGTCAATCCTCGTTACGGAAAATGGGATGCAGACACAGCAGATATCGTTGCAGCAGATCCAGCATCATCTGCCGTAACTCCATCAGACAACTAGTACCGACTCAAGTAATGCACAATTCACAACTTCAACGCTTAGTTGAAGTAATGAACACGTTGCGTTCACCGGGTGGTTGCCCATGGGACGCAGAACAAACTCATGAATCACTTCTGAAATATCTGCTGGAAGAGTCCTATGAATTTGTAGATTCTGTGCAATCTGGAAACCGCATTGATATGCGAGAAGAACTAGGCGATGTTTTGCTGCAGGTCTATTTTCATGCCCGCATGGCCGAAGAACACCCAACAGATCCTTTTTCTATTGAAGATATTGCCCAGGGGATCGCAGACAAACTAATTCGCAGACACCCCCATGTATTTGCGGGTGTTGAAGTTCGGGATTCACAAGAAGTCCTTGAAAATTGGGAAGAGATTAAGAAGAAGGAAAAGGGTCGCACCTCACCGCTAGATGGTGTTGCAATGTCACAACCGGCATTGCCATTAGTCGAAAAATTGTTGTACCGCGCAGAAAAATACAATGTCGCTGTCTCAACTCCAAACACTGTTTCAATCGATGGCATCGCCAATGAGGGCGCGGTTGGCCAAGCCCTGCTTGCAGTAATCGCCTGGGCAAGCGCCAACGGGATTGATGCCGAGGCAGCCCTGCGTAAGGAAGCCATGAACATTGCCCAACAGATCGGCCCCGCGTAACTCACGGTAGGATTGACTTAGTTAATAGGTGCCATTTCAGCGTTGAGGTCGGCCAAAGTTTTTAATTATTTGAGGAGAAACGCAATGGCAATCATCGAAGCATTAGGTGCCCGTGAAATTTTGGACTCCCGTGGAAATCCAACGGTTGAAGTTGAAATTCAATTAGAAGATGGAACACAGGCACGCGCTGCAGTTCCAAGTGGTGCATCAACTGGTGCTTTTGAAGCAGCAGAACTTCGTGATGGTGGCAAGCGTTACCTTGGTAAGGGCGTAGAAAAAGCAGTTGCTTTTGTTAATGATGAAATTGGTCCAGAGATCATTGGTTTTGATTCACAGGATCAGCGTCTTATTGATGCCGCGATGATCGAGCTTGATGGAACAAAGAACAAGTCACGTCTTGGAGCAAATGCAATTCTTGGTGCATCTTTGGCTGTAGCTAAAGCATCAGCCGAATCAGCCGATCTTTCGTTGTTCCGCTACTTAGGCGGGCCAAATGCTCACGTGCTTCCGGTTCCAATGATGAACATTCTCAATGGTGGAGCACACGCGGATACCAACGTTGATATTCAAGAGTTCATGATCGCCCCAATCGGTGCACCAACATTCCGCGAATCTGTTCGCTGGGGCGCTGAGATCTATCACGCTCTGAAGGCTGTTCTTAAAAAGCGTGGACTAGCTACATCAGTTGGTGATGAAGGTGGCTTTGCGCCAAACCTTGATAGCAACCGAGCAGCTCTTGATTTAATCCTTGAAGCAATCGAAGCTGCAGGATTCAAGCCAGGTTCTGAAATCGGACTTGCGATGGATGTTGCAGCAACCGAATTCCACGAAAACGGTAAGTACAAGTTTGAAGGCGCTCTCAAGTCTTCTGATGAAATGATTGCGTATTACACATCTTTGGTTGATGCCTACCCAATCGTTTCAATTGAAGATCCTCTTAATGAAGAGGACTGGGCTGGTTGGACAGAAATGACCAAGGTCCTTGGTTCACGCATCCAGATCGTTGGAGATGACCTATTTGTTACTAATCCAGAACGTCTTGCAAAGGGAATCGCTGGCAACACAGCCAACGCACTATTGGTAAAGGTAAATCAAATCGGAACATTGACAGAGACAATCGATGCTGTCGAAATGGCACACCGTGCTGATTACCGCAGCATGATGAGTCACCGTTCAGGTGAAACAGAAGACACGACTATTGCAGATTTAGCTGTAGCTCTTAATTGCGGTCAGATTAAGACAGGTGCTCCAGCGCGCACAGAACGCGTTGCAAAGTACAACCAACTTCTTCGCATAGAAGAAGAGCTAGCTGAGGGTGGACGTTACGCAGGTCGTGACGCATTTCCACGTTTCAAAGCGTAAGCATTAACGATGGCACGTCGTCAGCTTCAATTTCGTCGTCGACGTACCTCTAATCGTGTTTTAGCGCTTTCAGCAATTCTCTTTATTCTTGCGCTAACTATTGCACCGCCCGTGAAGCATTACTTTACGCAGCGTGCGCAAATAAGTGCTTTGAAATCGCAACTATCTGCAGATAATGCCGCTTTGCAAAAAGCTCGCCAAGAGCTATCCCTGTGGAAGGATCCCGACTTCATTAAATCTCAAGCGCGAGAACGTCTGCACTTTGTATTGCCAGGTGAGCGTCAATACATTGTGATCGATAATTCGACGACAGACTCCAACAACACAACCACAAAGGTTGCTAGCGCACTTACCGATGGTCAACCTTGGTATGCACGATTAATCGCATCAATTAGCGAAACAGGAAATTAATGCGTGAAGTAACACAATCCGATCTTGATTGCATTCAAACTCAATTAGGTCGAACACCTCGGGACGTTCATGCGATCGCATATCGCTGTCCATGTGGAAAGCCTGCAGTGGTTGAAACTCCACCTAGGCTTGAAGATGGCACGCCATTTCCCACTTTTTATTACGCAACCTGCCCTCGCTTAACAGCTGTTATTTCCACCCTCGAAACAACTGGGTTAATGGGTGACATGAATGATCGCCTGGAAACTGATGCCGAATTAGCAGGTGCTTATCACGCAGCACATGATGATTACATTGCATCGCGCTCTGCCTTAGGAATTGATGTTCCAGAAGTAGATAACGTGTCAGCAGGCGGAATGCCCAATCGAGTTAAGTGTTTGCATTCATTGGTCGCACATTCACTAGCAGCAGGTCCTGATGTCAATCCATTAGGCGATGAAGCCTTAGCAAAGTTGCCCGAATGGTGGAAGAACAACCCATGCGAGTAGCAGCCATTGATTGCGGTACAAATTCAATTCGATTGTTGATTGCTGACATAGATGGCAGTAATTTTCGCGAAGTTGTGCGCGAGATGGAAATTGTTCGATTAGGACAAGGCGTTGACCAAACAGGACAATTTCATCCAGATGCAATTACACGCACACTTGCAGCAGTTGATAAGTTTGCAGCAGAGATCGCAAAGCGCGGGGTAGAAAAGATTAGATTTTGCGCAACCAGTGCAACCCGTGACGCTACAAATCGTCACTTGTTTGTAGACGGTGTGCGCGATCGTTTAGGTATTGAACCCGAAGTCATTAGCGGAGATGAAGAAGCAGCGCTTTCCTTTACTGGTGCGATTAAAGACTTAAACCCAACTGATGGACCATTCTTGGTAGTAGATATTGGTGGGGGATCAACAGAGTTCGTATTTGGTACATCAACTGTTGAAGCCGCTCGCAGCGTAAACATTGGTTGTGTTCGGATGAGCGAACGTCACTTTGCTAATGATCCTGCAACTACAGCACAAGTTGAATTAGCTCGTACAGATATTCAAGCTGCAATTGCTCTAGCTGCTACCGAAGTGCCAATTACCAAAGCTAAAACACTTGTTGCCGTAGCTGGAACAGCAACAACAGTTGCCGCAGCGGCATTAGACCTGGCTGAATACGATCGATATGCAATCCATCTATCCCGAATTTCAGCACAACAAGTGCATGATGCATCGACCATGTTTTTAACTAGCAATCGCGAGCATCGACTAGCACTTGGATATATGCACCCAGGACGCGTCGATGTTATTGCTGCAGGATCACTTGTTCTGTCAGAAATCATGATGGCAACAGGAGCTGCTGAGTTTGTTGCATCTGAATCAGATATCTTGGATGGAATGGCATATTCCCTTGCCAGAAATTAGTTCGATCAAGCTGCTTGATCAAAAGATCATTGCATGTAGAAAATGCCCACGACTTGTTGACTGGCGCGAAGAAGTCGCTGTCGTAAAACGTAAGTCTTATGAGAATGAGAAGTACTGGGGCAAACCAGTGCCAGGCTTTGGCCCAGACAATGCTGGCATCGTGATTGTTGGATTAGCGCCTGGTGCGCACGGCGCAAACAGAACTGGTCGGATATTTACCGGAGATTCTTCAGGGGATTGGCTTTACAAAGCTCTGCACAAGAACGGGCTTGCAACAATTCCAACCAGTAGATCCGCAAATGATGGACAACAACTTATTGACACCCGTATTACTTGCGCAGTTCGATGCGCTCCACCAGATAACAAGCCTTCAACTGAAGAGAAAATCGAGTGCTCTGACTACCTAATCAACGAGTTTGAGCTTCTAATGCCTACCGCTAGAACTTTTGTAGCGCTAGGTAGTTTTGCATGGAGTGCGATTATCAAAAGTCTTCGTGCTTTGGATCATGAAATTTCATCGCCCACACCAAAGTTCGGGCACTGCGAAAGCTTTACTTGGGTTGGACCAGATGGAAACAAGCGTTTAGTTTTGGGTAGCTATCACCCAAGTCAGCAAAACACATTTACTGGAAAACTAACTGAACCCATGCTTAATGCGATTTTCAAGAAAGCTAAGAGCTTTAAATAGCTGCGTTCTTTAGTTGAGCAATGTGACTTTCAATGTGATTTGCTGAAAGTGTCACAAGTTGCAAAAGAGTTACTGGTCCGCGTTGTGGGTGGGTCGAGATGCGTTGCCAATCTGCATCACTGGCATTCCTTAAAATCTCATAGTTCATTGCATGGGATGCTGCTAGAGATTGAAGTGAGACCGCTACAGAGCGCTTGTTGTAGTGCAAGCCTGTTGGAAACTTCTCCTCATCAAAAGGAACGATCGTAGGATTATCTTCACATAAAGCATTTGCGTACCTGACACCGAATTGAATTTCAGCATCTGCGATGTGATGGATTACAAAGGCGGCAGACCATTCACCGTCTTTAGACTGGTTGAGGGCTTGTGCAGAAATTTGCTTGCCCTCTTCATAAAATGAGATTGCAGATGAGTGGTACTTTTCAAGTAATTGTTGATGCTCCATTGCGAGATCGTATCGGTCAGATTGACGATTTAGAGGCTCAGTTTCTGCAAAAGGCCCTCATCAAGTAAACTCCCACAGTCTGTGGCCCCCATAGTCCAATGGCAGAGACAGAGGACTTAAAATCCTTCCAGTGTCGGTTCGAGTCCGACTGGGGGCACTTATAAATTTTTCCAAATTTCAATACACTTCAATATGAAGAGATTTGCAGCACTGCTGTCTACCTTAATGATTTTCAGTGGTTTTCTATCACCAGCGAGTGCGGTTGAAAATGGAACATCTGCACTTGGGGATGTAAAAGTTGTTGCTCCTCAACCAGCTGGTTCAAATACACCTTTTTGCACCGCTGCGCTTATAAGCGAATTCATCTTGGTTTCTGCTGCGCACTGTTTTACAGTAAACACAGGAGGCGAAGATTCGCCCGTAAGGACTGAACCATTTACAGTCTCGCTGCCAGGAGTAGATTCATCATCGGATGACATAAACACTCGTGTCAAGGTTATGAAAATAGTGGTGCCAAGTGGGTACAACAATATATGGAAACCAGATCAGGGCGATACTCGCACGCAAATTGATGACATAGCCTTTTTGTTTCTAGAAAAACCTCTTCTTCCAAATTATCAAATCGAAGTAGCCACCCAATTTGAAGTTAGACAATTGAAAGCAAATAACTCGCCTGTTACCAGTTATGGATATGGTCTACAAGGTAAAGATCGACAAGATGGCAAGCCATATAAAATCACCTTAAATGCTTCTAAGCGTAATGGTAATTCAATAGTGGACTATGAGAAAATGATTTCACTTGAAGAAGTCGGCGGAGCATTATGTGGTGGCGATTCGGGGGGTCCCTCATACTCTGAAATCAATGGTGTGACAAAACTAGTAAGTGACACAGTTGGAGCCGGTGGTTGTCGTGGCAATGAGCAAGCCGGAAACATTGATTTACATACTTTAGTTGCTCCATATCTTGAATTGGCAAAGCAAGAATGGGAGAGATATGCACAAGAGAATAAAATTGCGTACTCACCAATCGTTGCCTTCAACGCAATTGAACTAGGTAAAGCGCAAGAGAAAATAGTTGCAGATACAGAAAATTCAGTTATTGGACAATTGGTTCAAAGAGATTTTCAAAGCACTTGCTGCCATCACAAATCTGCAAGCATGATCTTAGAAATAAAAACGGGTGAAACCTGGAGTGAATTGATCCCCGCCTCAAAAGTACTCTTTTCGACACCCAGCGAAACAGAAGTTGGTAGAGCTTTTGTTACAGCGCAAGTTCCTATTGGTAGTTATGTTAGGTGGCATATTTTCATAAAGGGAGGATTCGACTACTACGGCGAACCCGAGAAAGTATCCATAAATAGTTTTGATGAGGCGCAATCATTACTCAAAGCTAAAGCCGCTGCCGACCTCAAAGCTAAAGATGCCGCCGCTAAAGCCGCTGCCGACCTCAAAGCTAAAGATGCCGCCGCTAAAGCCGCCGCAATCAAGAAAACGACCATCGTCTGCACCAAAGGCAAGCTCACGAAAAAAGTAACTGCGGTCAAACCTAAGTGTCCTGCTGGTTACAAGGTGAAGAAGTAGTCCTCACCAGAGTCTCTGGAGGAGTCTTTCAATCCTCCATGCATGGGTTTGACCCCCTCGAGGCGCCATTTCTAAGGTGCTTTTAAGCATGTGAGCGCGCCTATATTTCGCCTCAGACAATTCTTTTGCGTACGATTATGGTGCTTCACAACCACGGAAATTCTCCGTGGCCCTACAAAAGGAGAGAAAAGATATGCGCAGTTCAAACCCTGTTCTTGGACGGGCGTTTAATCAGCGTGGATACGCTGCATTTGATCCGAGCACAATTAACTCAGACCCAGCAGCGCTAGAGAATTTGTATAACTCACCTGCAGCTTCATCATTGCGTACAGGTCGTATGACAATTGATGATGTTGTTACACGCACTGCAATTTTATTTGCGGTACTTGTATCAGTCGGTGCAGTTGCCTGGACACTTAACCTCGGTGGCGGAGCGCTTATGCTCGGCTTCATCGGTGGACTTGTTCTTGGAATGGTAAATGCATTTAGTAAGACCGTTAAGCCAGCACTTGCAATTGCATACGCAGCTTTTCAAGGTCTAGCACTTGGCACGCTCAGCCATCTTTATAACACTGTCTATGACGGAATTGTTAGCCAGGCAATCCTGGTAACAATCAGCGCATTTGCAGGAATGCTGTTTGCATACAAGAGCGGCCGCATTCGTGTAACACCTAAGTTCACAAAGGTGTTAACGACGGCACTCATTGGCTACCTAGTTCTTGGCCTTGTGTCATTTGTTGCGTACATGTTCACAGGTTCAAGCGTTTATAACGTAGGTGGACTTGGCTTAATCATTGCAACTGGTGGAATGGTTCTTGCAGCTTTCTTCTTGATTCTAGATTTTGATTCAATTCAAAACGGAATCGCAGCAGGAGCTCCTGAAGCAGAGTCATGGAGAGCAGCATTTGGACTCATGGTGACAATCATTTGGTTGTACATGGAAGTTCTACGTGTGCTTTCAATCTTGCGTGGAAACGACTAATTAGCAGTAATTTGTTAGAGATCTTCATCGAGGGGCTTCAGGTTATGAACCTGGGGCCCTTCGACATTTCTAGTTTCAGGAATTTTGTAGGTAAGTGCAAGAGCAATGAGAAAGATAGCGGCAGAAAAGCCAAATGCTGCGCGGTATGAATACACATCTGAAATCCAGCCAATAATAATTGGCCCAAAGATCATTCCTGCATCCCCTGCCATCTGGAAGATCGCAATAACTTTGCCACCCTTACCTTTGATTACATCTCCCACCATGCTGGCAGGCGTTGTGGCAAGGAACGCGCCACCAAAGCCTAAGACGATCATGGAAAGTAAGAACATCCATGCATTAAGGGAAAATGTAAGTATCAGGACGCCAACAAAGACGATATTCGCACCAATTATCGAGGCAGCACGACGACCTTTATCATCAGAGAAACGTCCGGCTTTTAGAAGTATTGCTCCTTGGACTATTGCAGATATAGCAAAGCCATAACCCACAACGGCTGTTGTTGAATTCAATTCTTCTGTGACAAAAACAGGCAAGATAGAAGAACGCATTCCGAAGAAAACCCAGGTACCGATAAATGCTAAAACAAGTGCAATTCGATAGGCAGGCATAGCGAGTGCTTCACGAATAGTTGTCGCTTCTTCATCGCTGCTGTTCTTTACCTTTGCGCCGATGGAATCGCCCTTTAAGAAAAACAATGCAACGACTCCAGAACAAAACAACAAAATTGAGTAGACAAAAAATGGTGCTCGCAATGAAATGACAGATAACAAACCACCTATTGCAGGCCCTGCCATTCCGCCGACAATGAATGAACCTTGATATACCGATTGCGCTTGCCCACGTTGGTCATCACTGACTGCTCGCAAAATTACCGAACTTGCTGCGACCGAGAACATAGATGAACCCAAGCCGCCTGCTGCTCTAAAGAAGAGCAACTGCTCATAGTTTTGGGCAATACCAGCCAAGAATGTAAAGAGCGAAACCATAAATACACCAGTTGAAAAAACAGCTCTTTCACCAAATTTATCGACCAAGGTGCCTGAAATAAGTCCTGAGCTAAAACGGGTAATTGCAAAGGCTGAAACCATTAAACCAATTGCAGCGTTGTTAACCCCGAATGATTTTGCAAATACAGGGATGGCTGGCATAACAATGCCAAAGCCAACTGCAACAAAGAAGGATGCCGCAATAAGTATTGATACTTCGCGCGGTAGATCCCTAAATGGTGAACGAATCAAGACAGAGAATCTCCTGCAGCTTCTTCGCGCGCAGCTGCGTAATCCTTTGAAGTTCTTAGAGGTGCTTCGCGAAGCATTAAGGCGAATATCAAACCGATTGCCGTGATTGGTGCTGCTGCATAGAACACAATGTGAAATGAGTTAACAAAGGCTTCTAGTGCCGTCTCTTTGATTAAAGGAGGGAATGTTTCTAGAGCCGCGGTGTTGGTAGTTAATTCAGCAAGCTTAGAAGTATCAAAACCCTCTAGAGCTGCAGGATTACTCTTTCCTAACTCCGCAAATCCGGTAGACATGTAATGCACTACTCGATTTGTAAGAATTGAACCAAAGATTGCCGTGCCAAATACTGATCCAAGAGAACGGAAGAATGTATTGGAGCTAGTTGCAACACCCATATCTCTGAAATCAACTGAGTTCTGCAGCGCAATAACAATAGTCTGCATTGATAGTCCTAAGCCTGCGCCAACCATGACTGCATAAATCGAGATCTGCCAATATGGCGTATCAATTTGCAAACGGGTCATGAGCAATACTCCAACAGTCATGATCGAGGTTCCCATTACTGGAAAGCGCTTGTAGTGACCATGTTTTGAAATCAACTTACCCGAAACAATCGATGTCGAAACGATTCCGAGCATCAACGGGATCAACTTCAAACCAGCTTCAGTTGCTGAATATCCCTTAACAACCTGGAAGTACAGCGGCAACATAACAATTGCTCCGAACATTCCAGCACCAATAACCGCGCCTAAAAGTGAGGTAATTGAAAAGGTGTGATTCTTGAACAAGTGCAGCGGAAGAATAGGCTCAACTGCGCGCTTTTCCCACATTAAGAACACAACTGTCAGAAGTAATCCAACAACCATGTAACCAATTGTTCGTGAATCTGTCCAACCATTTTGTGGGCCGTAGATTGAAACTGACAGCAGAACTAAACAAACCGCTGTTACCATCAAAATTGCACCCAGATAGTCAATTTTGTGGTCGCGCTTAACCTTAGGGATATGCAGTACTGCCGAAGTGATAAGCAGAGAAGCGATTGCAAATGGAATATTGATGTAGAAAATCCAGCGCCATCCGGCTACGCCAAGTATTTGCTCGTGATCGGAAAAGTAACCTCCAAGTAATGGGCCGGCTACAGATGAAAGTCCCCAAACGGCTCCGAAATAACCTTGATAACGACCACGTTCGCGGGGAGGAACAATGTCACCAATGATCACAAAGGTGAGTGCCATTAATCCACCAGCACCTAGACCTTGCAATGCACGTGTAGCAATTAGCTGCTCCATGTTTTGTGAAGCACCAGCAAGTATTGATCCCAACAGAAAGGTAACGATCGCAAACTGGAAAACTATTCGTCGACCATAGATATCAGAGATTTTTCCGTACAGCGGTGTTGATGCTGTTGAGGTCAAAAGATATGCAGTCACTACCCAGGTGTAATGGTTCAAACCATCAAACTCTTCGACGATGCTCTTTAGCGCTGTCGACACAATGGTCTGGTCCAGGGCGGCAAGCAACATTCCGGTCATCAGCCCCCCCAAAATAACCATAATTTCTTTGTGTGTGTGCTCTTTTACCGATGCATTTATTGGGCTATTAGTAGACATGAAGGTAAGGTTATCGCGTGAAGTCAGTGATCGCCGAACACTTAGTGAAGACCTATCGCAAAGGCGAGGTCGTAGCCCTTAATGATTTGTCATTAGATGTTGAAGAAGGCACTGTTTTAGGCGTACTTGGGCCTAACGGTGCTGGTAAAACTACAACTGTGAGAATTCTCGCAACTTTGCTAAAGCCTGATTCTGGAAATGCAACTGTTGCAGGCATTGATGTTGTTAAAAACCCTGACAAAGTACGCGAACTCATTGGACTATCAGGACAGTATGCAGCTGTTGATGAAACATTAACCGGCTGGGACAACTTAGTGATGTTTGGTCGTTTGTATCATTTAGGTCGCCAACCTTCAATTGATCGCGCAAATGATTTATTAGAACGTTTTGATTTAACAGAAGCAGCACGACGTCCTATCAAGACATATTCGGGTGGAATGCGTCGTCGCCTCGATTTAGCAGCATCATTAATTGTTAAGCCAAAGATCTTGTTCTTAGATGAACCAACAACTGGATTGGATCCACGTGGTCGCCAAGATATGTGGGGAGTTATTCAAGAGTTGGTGAAAGGCGGTGTAACGCTACTTCTCACAACTCAGTATTTAGAAGAGGCTGATCAATTGGCAGATGAAATCGCTGTTATTGATCGCGGAACAGTTATTGCTCGCGGTACATCTGATGCGCTTAAAACTCAGGTAGGTGGCGAGCGTTTAGAAATCACCGTTGAAAATGAAGATATTACTGCCGCACAAGAAATTGTTGCTCGCATTAGTGGACACACAACACACCTTGATCTTCGAACAATTAGTGCACCTGTCTCAACCGGATCAGTTGCACTTATGGATGCGCTGCGCGCTCTTGATGAAGCAAAAATTCACCCACTAGATATTGGTTTAAAGCGCCCATCGCTAGATGATGTTTTCTTATCTCTAACAGGACATGTGGCTGAAGAAACCGTCATAGAGCCCATAAAGAAAAAGAGAGGCGGCAAGAAATGAAGTACGCAATCAGTGATGTTTTAACAATCACCAAGCGCCAGCTTTTGCAGCTTGCCCGTGTGCCCGAATTGCTAGTCTTCTCAACAATTCAGCCAGTGATGTTCGTTTTATTATTCCGCTTTGTCTTTGGTGGCTCTATTGATTCAGGTCAACCAGGGGGATATGTACAGCTATTGATGCCCGGAATCTTTGTTCAAACTGTTGCATTCACCTTAGCCTCAACAGCAATTGGTCTTGCCGAAGATATGAAAAAAGGATTGATCGATCGCTTCAGATCTCTGCCAATTTCACGCGGCGCAGTAATTATTGGTCGCACCTTTGGCGATGCGCTACTTAACATTTTGGTACTAGTTGTAATGGCAGCTGCTGGCTATGCAGTGGGTTGGCGTCCAACATCAGGCATATTGCAAACAACTTTGGCTTTCGTGTTCTTGTTTATGTTTGGGTACGCACTATCTTGGATTGGCATTTTGGTTGGCCTGTCAGTTAAAGAAGCACGCACAGTTCAAAGCGTTGGATTTTTGGTTACCTTCCCGCTGACATTCCTATCTAACGCCTTTGCACCAACTACCGGAATGCCTCGCGCGTTGCAGTACTTTGCCGAATGGAACCCTGTTTCAACAATGGTTGCGGCCTGTCGTCAATTGTTTGGCTTAAAAAATGAATTCGGTGCGACAGCGGATTCATGGCCAAGCCAGTACCCACTTGAAACCTCATTGCTGTACATGGTCCTTTTGATGGTGATCTTTATTCCGCTAAGTATTAGAAAGTATAAAAACTTTTCTAGTTAAGCGCCTCAAAATTACTGAGTTTTACCAAGGAAATGGTGATGAAATTTGGAGTCCCAGTTATTCCTAATTTCTGCAATTGCTTCGCCATCCTGACTCATAGGAAAGACGCTGCCTTCAATCTTTCCTCCTAAAAGAGTCAATAGAGCAATCAAATCCCCATTTCTCTTTACATGTTCAAAAACTCCTTCCGGTGTTTCGAACTCTTCCAAAACGGTGCAGCGAGTCTTTTCTGGATTAAAGAACATGTCATATCGAAGAGTAGATTCTTGTTGCTGTATTGCTTTCATCAATTCAGTGGCGACCAAGCAGAATTGCTCTAAATCGCCAGGTGCTATGTGAGGGAAAATCGCCACTGCACGGAAGGTATTCATGGCTCTCCTTGTAAATTGATGCAAAGGTATTTACCCTTTACTAGTGTCAGATTTCTACCCTAAAGCAAGTAAAACTATAGTCGGGCACAAAGCTGTTCGTGAAGCACTTCGAGATACACAAACTTATTCATCAGACTTGCAGGGTGATTCCGATGTTCGCGATTACCGCCAATTGCCGCTTGAAGTTGATCCACCGAGGCACCACCTATATCGAGTTGCCTTAGCGCCATACTTTGTTAAACCATCAATCGAATTATTGATTCCACAATTTCGTGCCCACACTGAACAACTGATCGCTAATTTCTTTAAACATGGGGATCTTGAAGTCGGCCAACATTTATCGCTTCCCTTGGTTATGAATAATTTAGGTGTTATCTATAGCCGCCCTCAAGACGTCGATGAATGGATTTCGTGGGGACCAGATGTCTGGACTGCAGAGTCTGAAGTACGCGACGGCAAGGTTTTGCATCGTTACCTGGATGCAATTTATGAAGAGGCGTTACACAAGGATAAAGCTGACATCTGGAACCAGATTGCACACCTTGAAATCGAAGGACAACAAATTTCTGCTGCTGAATTTAGAGGCATTGCCGGCGTGATGTTGGCGGGCGGCCGAGATACAGTTGTAAAACTCTTTACCGGAATCATGTGGCACTTTGGTAATAAACCTCAAGACCTTGAACTATTGCGCTCACATCCAGAGTTAATAAGCCCTGCTATTCAAGAGTTCTTACGATTCTTCACTCCGCTACCTGTCATGAACAGAACGGTTGTGCCAGAAAGTACTACAGCTGATCTTCCCGATGATAGGTATGTCGGAATCAGTTTTATTTCGGGCAACTTTGATGAAACAGTTTTCACTAATCCTTTTGAGATCGATTTTAATCGTGGCCGAAATCCCCATTTAAGCTTTGGCTTTGGCCCTCACACCTGTTTAGGAAACCATATTGCAGAAATCGAAGCCAAGGTCTTTCTAGAGGCTTTGTTAAGTTCGGGCAAAAACTGGAGAGTTTCTTCTGAAGATATTCGCTATCACCAAGCACCGTATACAAAAATTCCCGATCACCTTAGCGCTGTCAAGATTGTCCAAATTTAGCTATTTTGATTGGTAGTTAACACTATTCAAAACCAGTTGTACATAAGTCATGTCTGCCCACGAAAACCATGATCTCGTAAAATCTTTATCGTTACTAACATTAAAGGACTCATGCATGTTTCCGGTCCCAGCATCAGTATGTTCTAGTAAATCTAAGGCTTCTAACTTTTTGCTGATCGATGAATCGGTTAAGGCTTGAACAGCAAGTGCAATTGGCCAAACAAATCCAGTCGGTGTGTGCTGTGAGCCAATTCCTGCGGCTTTTGTACCTGAAAAGTAATAGGGATTTTTACCGGAAAGAATGAACTCTCTAGTTGCTTTATAGGATTCATCCTCAGCTGAGATACACCCTAAAAGCGGAAGGCTCAGCAAGGATGGAATATTTGCATCATCAATGAACAATGCATTTCCAAGCCCATCGACTTCATATGCAAAGCGTCCATGATTGATTGCAAACTCTTGTATACCTTTTCGAATGTCGGTACTTAAATCATTAGATTCTGGTGACTTGAGATTTTCTGGCAATAGCTCTAATTCATTCAGAAAAAAGAGATTTGAAGGAACAAGATAGCCGTACACACAGGCATCATCACTTGGACGGAAGGCGGAATAGACCATACCCGTGTATGCCGTTGGTGCTCCACGACCATTATGCGATAACGAATCATGAGGTACTTCATTGTTACGTTTAAATATGTACGACTCTGGATCATGGTGTTGTTCGCGCTTAGCAAGTTCTAACATGACTCTGAGTGCTTCCTTGAAGGAGGCATTGATATGGTCAGTACGACCATATTTTTCAATAATCATTCGTGCCAGATATAAAACTGAAGCCCATGAATCTAGCTCGAACTTTCGCTCGAACACCCAAGGAGATTGATTAGGAAAGTCTTTATGCCAGCACTCGCCATTAGGGGCAGGATTAAATGCATTTGCGTATGGATCAAGCAGGAAGAGCTCTACCTGCGTCTTGCTTAATTCAATAAGTAATTGAATTACCTCTGAATGGTTAGAATTCAACAGTGGTGCAACTTGCCAAGTTGAATCGCGTAACCACATTGCCGGAATATCACCGGTGATGATGAATGGACTCCCGTTTTCACGCCTGGTTAAACTCTTGTTGAATAATGAATCTATTGCGATCGAAACACGCTTAAATCGCGAATCTGGTACTTGAGAATCTAAGCCGGGAAATACTTCTCTGGCTGTTAAGTTCATGAACCTTAGAACTTTAGGTTAGGCGTAAAACTCGGCGGCCACAATTTCAACCGAGATCTCGCGACCATTAGGTGCTGTGTAAGAAACCTTTGCGCCAATTTCTTGATTCAGCACCGCTGAACCAAGTGGCGACTTTTCGCTGTACACATCTAGATCTCCGGATGAAATTTCACGGGATCCAATTAAAAACTTCATTTCATCTCCGGCGATAATGGCTGTAACAACCATTCCTGCGCCAACTTTTCCATCGGCGCTGGCTGGTGGAGTTCCGATGTGTGCGTTTTCCAACATCTGCTTTAGCTGACGAATACGCGCCTCCATTTTGCCTTGCTCATCACGTGCTGCGTGGTATCCGCCATTTTCTTTCAAGTCACCTTCGGCACGTGCTGCTTCAATCTTGGCAGTTACTTCTTTTCGGCCAGGACCTTCTAGCTGCGTCAGCTCGGATTGCAAGCGATCAGCAGCTTCTTGGGTCAGCCAGGTCTGTGTCATAAGGGGTAAAAGGTACTGGTTACTTACTTGACGCGACAAGTTGAAACATCAGCATTTACTGCCTGACTACGCGTAGGAACCACGCTGACCAGTTCAACTTTTTCTTTTCCTGCCGGAACTTCTACATCAATTTGTCCAACGATGTCTTTATAGAAATCACGTGCAATTACAGTGCAGATGCTTGCTGTATCCGCACTATTTCGATCAACGAAATATCGAACACTGACCGCTCGATCACTATCGACGGTAAATGAAATCAACTGAACACGAATCTGTGGGTTTGAGTGATACAACCCAGCCCATGTAACCCAGCCAACTCCAACTATTGCTGTGATTAGGGCAATGGCAATCCAGCTACGCGGCTTTTTCACGCCATAGCGGTCGTTGTAGTCAAACGGCTCTTGGGATTGCATGCCATGATTATGTCATGACTAAAGACATTGATATGGGTGCGGCCGGCTCACTAACCGTAGCCTTGCTAGTCCTGGCTTTTGCATTCTTGATGCGAAGTTTCTATAAGCGCTTCATGGGTGTAGATCGAAGCGATGACTCCAGCAAGTAAATTCCTTACCAAAGCATTACAAGCAGTTGCGGTTTTATTGCTAGCCGCAATTTTTGTTGGGCTTGGTATTTGGCAGCTACAACGTGCTGCTGAATTAAAAGAAAGTCTGAAAGTTGCAACAACAATTGATACAAGAATTGTCCCTTTAGAATCTGTTGCTACGCCTCGAGTATCTTTACCCCCATCCGCACTTAATAAAACAGTTTTTGTCACGGGGCAGTACATACAAAACTTTAGAGCTCCCAATCAGATCGATGGCGATGGAAAGCAATCTGATTGGGAAGTTGCTTTGCTACAGGTCGGTACAGATTCTGCAATATTGGTTGTTCGTGGATTGTGGGCTGAGCGTTTAAAGAATCCTGACATTCAGCAGTCGATGAAAATCGAAATTGAAGGATTGCTCGTTGCCAGCCAATATGGTGATCGTTCAGAAAATACACCGGGCGTAATCTCCCGTCTTGATAGCGCAGTTGTTACATCACTAACAGAACTAGATTTATATGATGGTTATATATTGGCCAGCAGCGAAGCGACCAGAATTGGATCACTAGATCGAACCCGAGTCACACCAGAAAAGCTGACCTCGCGAATCCCAGGTTTCTATTGGCAGCATCTTTCATATGTGGTCATTTGGTGGCTAATGGCCGCTGTTGTGCTGTTCCTGCCCTTCTATCGTCGTAGAGTTACCCCATGAGCGGTGCGGTCAAGAGATTTAGAGTTATGGCGCTGGTCGCCGGCGTTATGTCCTTATTACTGTGGTTTGTCGATCTTCCTGTGGCATACCTATTTAACAATGATGATTGGAAATCCAAGGTCGAATGGATTCCATTTGTCCATGGCTGGATCTATGCGGTGTACGTGTTAACCGCAATTCAATTTGGAACAAAAGCACGCTGGCCACTCACAAAGATTTTGTGGCTAATACTTGCCGGCACTTTGCCAATTGCATCTTTCGCTGCGGAGCGCAGAGTTGTTCGCCAGTATCCGTAAACTCATTAAGTCGCTAATTTACCCACTGTACGAGTGGCGCTTAGTTCGCTCCTTGGACTTTTCAAAGACCCCGCATCATGTGGGTGTGATTCTTGATGGAAATCGTCGTTGGGCTAAATCAAATCCAACGGTCAACGATCCACATGGCCACAAAGCCGGTGCCAGCAAGATCATTGATTTCTTGGGCTGGTGTGATGAAGCCGAAGTCAAAGTCGTTACTTTGTGGTTGCTGTCGACAGATAATTTCAAGCGCTCACAAGAAGAGATTGAAGATCTGCTAAAAGTTATTGGAAATACCGTTGACGAACTAGCGGCCACAGGTCGTTGGAACATTAAAGCCGTTGGTGCACTAGACCTGCTGCCTTCATGGCTGGCCGACAAATTGATCGCTCTCAAGCCAATTCGAAATGATGGCGTCGAAGTAAATGTGGCGATTAGCTACGGAGGTCGCCGCGAAATTGTTGATGCGGTAAAGAGCTACATGGGCGAAGAGGTAGCTGCCGGCCATTCATTAACCGATGCTGCCGCCAAGCTAACAGCCGAAGATATTTCAAAGTATTTATATACCGCCGGCCAGCCAGATCCCGAACTTTTGATCCGCACATCTGGCGAGCAACGACTTGGCGGCTTCTTGTTGTGGCAAAGCGCTTTGTCTGAGTTCTATTTTTGTGAAGCCTACTGGCCTGATTTTCGTCGGGTAGATTTTTTACGTGCCTTACGATCTTATTCCGTGAGACAACGTCGCTTCGGGTCATAAATCAAACCCTAAATTTAACTTTTGCTCATCGCGTGTCTGCGCAAAAAACCTACCCTTCAGTTCTACCTTTTATTTGTCCGAAGCACATCCGACGATCACAATTAAATCTAGGAGCAAGCATTGGCTGCAAAAGGTCAAAAAGCTAAGAAAACCTTTGTTTTAGATACCAGTGTTTTGCTCGCAGATCCCGGGGCGTTGTACAGATTTGCCGAACATGAAGTCATAATTCCAATAGCAGTTATCGGTGAGTTAGAAACCAAACGAGACCATCCAGAACTCGGCTACTTTGCTCGCGCGGCACTTCGAGCCCTTGATGATTTACGAATTACCCATGGCCGGTTGGATAAAGCGCTAACAATTACACCTGAAGGTGGCACTTTATCGGTCGAACTCAACCACACCGATCTTTCAACTTTGCCTCATGGTTTCTTGCGAGATGGCACCAATGATTCTCGCATCCTGGCCATTGCTAAAAATCTGATGTCAGATGGCAAGGATGTAGTCCTTGTTACAAAGGATCTGCCACTTCGTGTTAAAGCTTCATCCGTTGGAGTCGAAGCCCAGGAGTATTTGGCCGAACTAGTTTCCAATAGCGGCTGGACCGGCATCGAAGAGATCAATGTCAGCCATAGTGTTATTGATGATTTGTATGCCAGCGATTTTGCAGATCATGAATCCGCCCACCAACTTCCGGTGCACACCGGAATAGTTCTGCACTCTGAAAAGGGCAGCGCTCTTGCCCGAGTCACCGCCGACAAGCGATTGAAGTTGGTTCGTGGCGATCGCCAAGCTTTTGGTTTGCATGGCAGAAGCGCCGAACAACGAATCGCACTTGACCTACTTCTGGATGAGTCCATTGGAATCGTTTCCTTAGGTGGTCGTGCCGGAACCGGAAAGTCGGCCCTTGCTTTGTGCGCCGGACTCGAAGCGGTAATGGAAAAGCGCGTTCATAAGAAGGTAGTTATCTTCCGCCCTTTGTATCCAGTAGGTGGTCAAGAGCTTGGGTACTTGCCAGGATCTGAAGGCGAAAAAATGTCGCCTTGGGCCCAAGCAGTTTTCGATACTTTAGGTGCGCTGGTAAGCCAGCCGGTGATCGATGAAATCATCGACCGCGGGCTGATCGAAGTCCTGCCGCTGACCCATATCCGCGGCCGATCCCTGCACGACTCATTTGTGATTGTTGATGAAGCCCAATCTCTAGAACGAGGAGTCTTGCTGACGGTTCTGTCGAGAATTGGCCAGGCTTCCAGGGTCATCTTGACCCACGATGTTGCCCAGCGAGACAACCTTCGGGTTGGCCGCCATGATGGCGTGGTCGCAGTAGTTGAAACCTTGAAGGGCCACGAGCTCTTTGCCCATGTCACCTTGACCCGAAGCGAGCGCTCGCCGATCGCGGCCTTGGTTACTGAATTGCTGGAAGGCCCTGTCGGCACCTAACAAAGAAGCACATATCCGGGTTTGCATATGTGAGATTGCGCAAGCACATCGGGCCACAAAAACTCACTAAAACAATGTCACAGTCACATTTGGGGCATTTCGGACATTCCCCTATCTGACCTGCGGTTTTACCTATCCACAGGCTAATGAAATTCTGAGAGTTTGCGACTCTAGCGGGCTTTGATTTGCCGATGCGCCTCAACTACCGCACCATAAAGGCATTCCCCTTAAGTATCGAAGCCTCTTGTGAGGCTTAATGCCTATGGAATGAAACCGCGGGTGAGTGTCCGAGGGCTAGAGATGAATGAAAGGAGAACAGAACGTGAAGACAGCATTGTTGAATAGATCAAAAAAGTCAGTAGCGGTCTGGGGGGTAGCAACCTCCTTGCTACTAGTGGCAACCATCCTTCCTGCAGCTAGCGCTTTAGAGCTCACAATTCCTACATCTCTTGAGTCAGAGGGAAACAGAAGCGTGGGGATCATCGAGACATCCGAATCAGCGGTGGCCTTATTGGCCGAGGATGATCTAGCAGCAATCGCCTCAGGTGCCATCTTCTCCTCCGAACTTGCCTTAGTCTCTGCCGTTAGCCGCCAGGTAGAACTGGCTCGAACTCCATACGGTGCCAAAAAGGTCGCAAAATCAATTTTGCTCGACGAGTACGGCTTTAGCGAAAAACAATACAAATGTTTGAACTCGCTCTGGACGAAGGAAAGTAACTGGAATTACAAGGCTAGAAACAAGAAATCTGGTGCCCACGGAATTCCACAGGCGCTGCCAGCAAGCAAGATGAGTGTGATCTCAACAGACTGGCGCACAAACCCCGTTACACAAATTCGCTGGGGCCTTCGCTACATCAGTATTCGATATGAGACACCGTGCAAGGCTTTAGCCAAGCACAAGCGCAGTAACTATTACTAACCCCGGATCAAACTTCGGGCTTTACGCCAATTGTTAGTGGCTTGCTAGTTGAGGCAAAGAAATCATTGCCTTTATCATCGACAACAATAAATGCTGGAAAATCCACAACATCGATCTTCCAGACAGCTTCCATGCCCAACTCTTCAAAATCTAAAACCTCAACTTTTTTGATGCAATCTTGGGCAAGGCGCGCAGCTGGTCCACCGATTGATCCCAAATAAAAACCACCATGTGATGCGCAGGCATCGGTTACGGCCTTTGACCTATTTCCTTTTGCAAGCATCACCATTGATCCGCCGTGTGCCTGGAAGTGCTCAACATATGAATCCATGCGACCTGCAGTTGTTGGCCCGAAAGATCCTGATGCATAGCCATCTGGAGTCTTTGCTGGCCCTGCGTAATAGACGGCGTAACTCTTTAAGTATTCAGGCATTGGCTTGCCGGCATCCATATCAGCCTTGATACGGGCATGTGCCAGGTCTCGAGCAACAACTAATGTGCCGGTCAGCGACAGACGTGTCTTAACTGGATGCTTGGAAAGTTCAGCCAACACCGAAGCCATTGGCTGATTAAGATCGATCGCAACCACATCATCATGTAGATGCTCATCAGTTGTTTCAGGCAAGAAATGTGCGGGATCTCGTTCTAACTCTTCTAAGAAAATACCATCTTTGGTGATCTTGGCCTTTGCCTGACGATCTGCAGAACAAGAAACCGCAATTGCAATCGGCAGTGATGCTCCGTGTCGTGGCAACCTAACCACGCGCACATCGTGACAGAAATACTTGCCACCAAATTGCGCCCCGATTCCTAAGGTTCTGGTGAGCTCTAAAACCTTTTGCTCTAATTCGATATCTCTAAAGCCATGGCCAGTTGCCGCATCTCCTGATGTTGGCAGTGAATCCAAGTACTTAGTGCTGGCAAGCTTTGCAGTTTTAACCGTTGCTTCAGCGCTAGTTCCGCCGATGACAATTGCTAAGTGATACGGGGGACAAGCTGCTGTTCCAATTGATCGCAGTTTTTCATCCAGCCAATTCATAAACGATGTTGGATTTAAAACAGCCTTTGTTTCTTGATATAAAAATGACTTGTTAGCACTGCCGCCACCTTTGGCGATAAACATAAAGTTGTATTCGTCCTGGTGGTCGCTATCTGCATAGATTTCGATCTGGGCAGGCAGGTTGTTGCCGGTGTTTTTCTCTTCCCACGTTGTTACCGGTGCCATCTGGGAATACCGCAAATTTAACTGGGTATAGGCGTCATAGATTCCTTGAGAAATTGCGACTTCGTCTTTGCCAGTTGTTAAAACGTACTGTCCTTTTTTACCCATAACCAGCGCCGTACCGGTGTCTTGGCACATCGGCAGAATTCCACCAGCTGCAATATTGGCGTTTTTCAAAAGGTCGATCGCAACAAAGCGATCATTTGGTGAGGCCTCTGGATCCTTAACAATATTTGTTAACTGCTGCAGGTGCTCTGCCCGCAGGTAATGATTGATGTCATGGATAGCTTCATGAGTTAACTTTTCAAGTGCTGCTGGTTCTATCTGTAAAAACTCTTTATCACCATGCTTCACAACGCTGACGCCATCCTTGCTGACAAGGCGGTACTTAGTTGTGTCCGCCCCTAGTGGCAATAAATCAGAGTATGAAAAATTTGGCATCGCTTTTTTTCTCTACGACTCGCTACTCGGCTTTACAGCGTCAAGTTTTTTCTTAGCCCCGTCCAACCATTCCTGGCAGATCTTGGCTAACTCTTCGCCGCGCTCCCACAACTTCAATGATTCTTCTAGGGTTGCACTGCCCTCTTCAAGGGATTCGACAACGTCAGCTAGCTCATCTCTGGCTGCTTCATACGAGATCTTTTTGGAATCGCTCATGTGCTAAATCTACTCTCTCTTTACTGTCCGGTGGCTGTGGCTTGTGTCTCGCCCTTAGCAAGACGAAGGCGCAATAGATCGCCCTGCTTTAACTTCTTTGGATCGGTGACGATTTGGCCATCGGCTAACTGAACAACTGAATAGCCGCGATCCAATGTTGCTTGTGGCGACAAAGCCCGCACACGTGCTTTTATTTGCTTCAGCTCTTCTTTGGCCAATTTCAATTGATGGGCAAAGGAACGATTTGATCGATCCCGCAGCCCCGCAATTATGTCAGCCCTTGTGGTGATTAAGACATGTGGGTCCTTCATGACGGGGCGATTTCTAAAGTTAGCAATCTGGTTTGTTTCTAGGCTAATGCGATTTACCAATGTCCGGCGGGCGCGATCTCGCAGCGCTGCGATCATTGCGATCTCTTCGGCAATATCTGGAACAACGCGCTTAGCCGCATCAGTTGGAGTCGATGCTCGGTAATCAGCAACTAAATCCAAAAGTGGTGCATCTTTTTCATGGCCAATAGCCGAAACAATTGGCGTTGTACAAGATGCTGCTAAACGCACCAAACCTTCATCACTAAATGGCAGTAAATCCTCAAAGGAGCCACCGCCGCGGGTAATGATGATGACCTCTACATCCTTATTCGCTTCTAATTCGCGCAGCGCATCAGATACTTCACTAACTGCAGCAGCTCCCTGAACAGTTACTTCTCGGATTTCAAATTGAACACTTGGCCAGCGACGCTTTGCATTTTCAACAACATCTTTTTCAGCATCGGTGTTTCGACCACAGATCAAACCAATAACTTTTGGAAGCAATGGAAGTGCGACCTTACGATCTGAATCAAAGAGCCCTTCACCAGCCAGCAAATTTTTAAGCGCTTCAAGTCGTGCTAATAATTCACCCACACCGACTTGGCGAATTTCACGAGCAGAAAAAGAGAGCGAACCATTTTTGGTATAGAACGAAGGCTTTGCATATAAAACTACCCGTGCGTTATCGGGCAAAGGCTTGACGGTAGCGATCACCGATTTGTGACACATCACCGAAATAGACATGTCCACGGATGTGTCGCGCAGGCGCATAAATGCCATCATCCCGCTGCGTTCATTTAACTCGCTGATTTCGCCTTCGATCCAAATAGGACCTAGCCGATCGACATAATCCTTGATCGCTTCAGAGACGACCCGAACCGGGGCGGGGGATTCACTTGAAGTTTCGAACATGACATCAGCCTAATAGACTGACCCCATGGCTAAGAGAGTTCTACTGGCAGCGCCTCGCGGATATTGCGCAGGGGTGGATCGCGCAGTGATCACTGTTGAAAAAGCTTTGGCCCTCTATGGCGCACCGGTGTATGTGCGAAAGCAGATCGTTCACAACGTCCATGTTGTTGCTTCCCTTGAAGCAAAAGGTGCCATCTTTGTCGAAGAAACAGATGAAGTTCCAGAGGGCAAGACAGTTGTATTTTCCGCCCACGGAGTTTCGCCACTAGTTCACGAACAAGCTGCAGCTCGTAATCTAAAAACTATTGATGCAACCTGCCCCTTGGTAACCAAGGTGCACCACGAAGTGCGTCGTTTTGCCACAGAGGATTCAGAAATTTTGCTTATCGGTCACCATGGCCACGAAGAGGTCGAAGGCACCGCCGGTGAAGCCCCAGATCGTGTTCGCATTGTCGATGGCTTAGATGGCGCTCGCACAATTCAACCAACACCTGGCAAGAACTTAGTCTGGTTATCTCAAACGACTTTATCTGTTGATGAAACTATGGAAGCTGTTGCAATCCTGAAAGAACGCTTTCCAGATATTCAGGCACCGCCAAGTGATGACATTTGTTATGCAACACAAAATCGTCAAGAAGCTATCAAGGAAATTGCTCCGCAAGCAGATTTAGTAATTGTTGTGGGCTCCCGTAATTCTAGTAACTCGGTGCGGCTGGTAGAAGTTGCACTTGAATACGGCGCAAAGGCATCACATCTAGTTGATTATGCCGAAGAAATTCAGGATGAATGGTTTACGGGTGTTGAAACAATTGGCGTAACAAGTGGAGCATCTGTTCCAGAAATCTTGGTCAAGGATGTTTTAGCAACTTTGCATGAACATGGCTTTAAGGATGTTCAAGAAATCACCGCTGCCGAAGAATCACTTCTCTTTGCTTTGCCGCCAGAGCTTCGTAAAGATATGAAAGCAGCGGGCCAGGCTTAATCCTGCTGTGCAACAGCCTTAGGACGTGAGGGCTTTGCTTTTGCTTTTTGATTTAAGTACACAAACCAGCCATACACCGCGGCAATAATCAAAAACGGTGCTTCGGATGCAAGAGCGGCAATGAAATCAATGCCAACCCGTGATGGTCTAAAACCATCCAGCACCATTGTTAGTGCAAGTACGGATCCCGCAAAAGCCAAAGGGGGAGTTACCACGGAAACGTAGGTTGTTCCGGGGCGACCAAAGCGAAGCGAGCCATATAGAGCCACACAGATTGCGATTCCAGTGAGAACTCCAACACCGGTGCGAATTGTCATTTCAATGAATACAAAGAAAGCGATGAAGATGGTCTGCAGAATAACGACTCCAGGCTTTTTTAAACCAGGACCTTGAATCTGCATCTTTTGTATTGTGCTCACTATTCATCTACCTCTTCTGCATCAATGTAATCATCGCTGCCATCTAGTTCGGCGTTCTTAAGGTCCCGCACAGCGCCAGGTGCCTCAGGATACTCAATTGCTAACTTATCTTTATCGCCAGTCACACCCAAGTTATGGATTCTTTTCGCAGGTGCCAAAACTGTCTTTTCAGCAGTTGGCACTAGATCTTCATACGCCTTAGATGTTTGTGAAATCGCTTTCCCGACCGCAACAATCTTGGTGTGCAACAGTGTGATGTTCTTTAGGAAAGTACTGGCAACCTTTTGAATCTCATCGGCATTTTCCGCTAACTTGTTGCGGGTAAAGATGTATCCGATTGTACGAAGTAGCGCCATCATGGAAGTTGGAGTAGCAATAGTTACGCCTACCTTGAAGGACTTTTCAAGCAGCATCGGATCTAGTCGCAAAGCTTCAGACAATAAAGTTTCAAAGGGAACAAAGAGAACTACAAAATCAGGTGATCCTTGTGATGTGTGATATCCGCGCTTTGCAAGTGCTTCGACATGCTTGAGTAAATCTTTGGTGTGCTGTTGCAAAAAATGATCGCGCTCTTTTTGATCATCAGTTCCAAAGGCTTCTAGGAAACGCTCAAAGGGAAATTTTGAGTCAATAAACAATTGCGAACCACCAGGCATATTGACAGTCACATCTGGAATACCTGACGAGTCGGCATCTGTTGTAGAACGTTGCGCGGTGTACTCATGTCCTTCGCGCAAACCTGCGCCTTGGAGCAACAGCTCTAACTGAGCCTCGCCAAACTTTCCGCGGGTCTGCGAATTTGAAAGCGCTCCTGCAATTTTCTTAGTTTCATCAAAGATGGATTCGGATGCACGGCGCATTTCTAAAATCGTTGTGTTCAACTTTGCTTCAGCCTCGGTACGAATTCGGTTAGCCTCATTAGATTGCGTTGTTAACAGTGAAACCGATTCCTTGACCGCCAATAGTTCTGCATTTAACTTAATGGCAGATTCCGTCTTGCCGCGTTCGGCGTCCAGTTGAACTTTGTAATCTTCAAGGAGCGCCTGATTACCGGCCGAATCCTTGGATTTGAGGGAGGAAAAGAGGTATCCGATCGCAGCTCCTGCGATCAGTCCTATTAATAAGGTCACTACGTATGCGGGCATGGGCCTATCGTGGCAGGGAGCACTGACAATCCCGCGTAGGCTAAGCCCAGTGAGCCTCTCAATCGGAATCGTCGGACTGCCAAACGTCGGAAAGTCGACCCTGTTTAATGCCTTAACCAAGAACAACGTATTGGCCGCTAACTACCCTTTCGCCACCATCGAGCCCAATGTGGGAATGGTGGGAGTGCCAGATGATCGTCTAGCCAAACTTGCGAAAGTCTTTGGTTCAGAAAAATTGCTGCCAGCCGTTGTTTCCTTCGTAGATATCGCCGGAATTGTAAAAGGCGCATCAGAAGGTGCGGGCCTTGGCAACAAGTTCCTGACAAATATCCGTGACACCGATGCGATCTGCCAAGTAATCCGTGTTTTTAGCGATGGCGATGTTGTTCACGTAGACGGTCGTATTGATCCAGCATCTGACATGGAAACAATAAACACAGAATTAGCGCTCGCCGATTTGCAGACAATCGAAAAAGCGATTCCTCGTCTTGAAAAAGAGGCACGTGTAGCAAAAGAGAAGGCACCTATTTTAGAAGCGGTGAAGGCTGCTAATGATTGGTTGCAATCTGGAAAGCCGTTGTCACAAAGTTCAATTGATCGCGAACTCTTGGCCGAACTTCACTTGCTAACTGCAAAACCATTCTTGTATGTATTTAACGTTGATGCTGCCGAAATTAATGATGTAGATCTAAAGGCCAAGCTGCAGGCACTTGTTGCACCGGCTGAAGCAATTTTCTTGGATGCAAAGACCGAAGCAGAACTTGCAGAACTTAGTGATGAAGATGCATTGGAATTATTACAATCAATTGGTCTGACAGAACCAGGTCTTGCAACCTTGGCTCGTGTTGGTTTTGATACTTTGGGCTTGCAAACATATTTAACAGCCGGCCCAAAAGAAACTCGCGCCTGGACAATTCATAAAGGTGATACCGCGCCTATGGCTGCCGGTGTAATTCACACAGATTTCCAAAAGGGTTTTATAAAGGCTGAAATTGTTAGCTTTGATGACTTAATGGTTGCAGGCACAATGGTTGAAGCCAAAGCAAAGGGCAAGGTACGAATGGAAGGTAAGGATTACATCATGCAAGACGGTGATGTAGTCGAATTCCGTTTCAACGTCTAAGCGCCGCTGTAGTACTTTCCGATTTCAGCTAAAGATTTATCCAGAATTTCCAGACCCAATTTCGCATCTTCTACAGAGATATTGCACGGTGGGCACAAATGAATTCTGTTGAAGTTATTAAATGGCATTAATCCATTTTTCTTACAAGCAGCAACTAACTCATTCATGGCAGGACTTGATCCACCATACGCAGCAAGTGGTTCGTGTGTTGCACGATCACTGACCAAATCAACGCCCCAGAACACTCCAGCGCCTCGAATATCGCCAATAACCTTGTGCTTCTTTGCTAATTCAGCAAGGCCAGGACCCAAAATCGTTTCACCAATCATGGTGGCGTTTTCAAGCATTTTTTCTTCCTTCATGACATCAATTGTTGCAACCGCAGTTGCACATGCCATTGGGTGACCCATATAGGTGAGCCCACCAGCAAATACTTTGTCATCAAAGGTATGAGAAATTACATCACTGATTACGACGCCACCTAGTTGGATGTAACCAGAGGTAACTCCCTTTGCAAAGGTGATTAGATCAGGAACAACTGTTGAATGTTGGTAGGCAAACCATTTACCGGTGCGACCAAAACCAGACATAACTTCATCAGCGATCCACATAATCTTGTATTTATCGCACAATGCTCGAATACCTTCCAGATATCCCTTTGGTGGCATCAACACACCCGCGGTCCCCGGAACTGACTCGATTAAGATTGCAGCAATTGTGTTTGGACCTTCAAAGATAATTGTTTGCTCAAGATGTTCAAGTGCGCGCTTGCACTCTTCTGCTTCATCCTTTGCCCAAAAAGCGGTGCGATACAAATATGGTCCCCAGAAATGCACATGACCAAAGGCAAACTCATTAGGAAATCTGCGGGGATCGCCAGTTGCATTAATTGCCGCACCTGTATTGCCATGATACGAGCGATACGTTGAAAGAATTTTGTGCTTATGTGTGTGCATACGGGCCAAGCGAATCGCATTTTCAATCGCATCTGCGCCGCCGTTTGTGAAAAATACCTTTGCGAAATTATCGCCAGCTAATTCAACAATTCTTTGGGCAGCATCATTTCGAGCCTCATTGGCATGTTGTGGCGCAATTGTTGTTAGAACTTCTGCTTGTGCCTGTATGGCTTTAATAACTGTGGGGTGTTGATGACCAATATTTGTAAAAACTAACTGCGATGAAAAATCTAAGTAAGTCTTGCCCTCAAAATCCCAGAAGCGCGATCCTGATCCACTTGCAATAGGCATTGGCGAAATTGCACCTTGGGCAGACCACGAGTGAAAAACGTATTCGTGGTCTGCAGCGCTAACTGCCGCCTGCTTTGCTGGATCATTAATTGGTGCGCTCATCTGTGTCCTCGAACCCTTGGTAGTTAGTAGCGCCATCATAAACCTCTGAAGTAGATTGCACCTATGACCCAGATAACGCATTGGATTAATGGCGCTCTTGATACCCACACATCACAGCGCAGTGGCGAAGTTTTTAACCCAGCTACTGGAAAGGTCACCAAAACCGTTGCCTTTGCTGATGCAGCAACAGTGGATCGTGCTGTAAATGTTGCGACAGAAGCTTTTGCAACATGGCGCCACAGCTCATTAACAAAGCGAACTCAAGTTCTTTTCGCCTTTCGTGAACTAGTGCAGCAGAACAAGGAAAAAATGGCTGCACTGATTACTGATGAACACGGAAAAGTATTAAGCGATGCTGCCGGTGAAGTTACGCGTGGCCTTGAAGTTGTTGAGTTTGCCTGCGGAATCCCACACCTATTAAAGGGTGGATTTTCAGAAGAGGTTTCAACTGGCGTTGATGTGTATTCAATCCGCCAAGCATTAGGACCTGTTGCCATTATTTCTCCATTTAACTTTCCAGCGATGGTTCCGATGTGGTTCTTTCCGGTTGCGATTGCCTGCGGAAACACAGTTGTTGTAAAGCCATCTGAAAAAGATCCATCTGCTGCGATGTTTATGGCGCAGTTATGGAAAGAAGCGGGATTGCCAGATGGCGTATTCAATGTTGTTCACGGCGATAAAGAAGCGGTCGATGCTTTACTGACTCACCCAGGGATCAAATCAATTTCATTTGTTGGATCAACACCGATTGCTCGTTATGTCTATGAAACCGGAACTAAATCCGGAAAGCGTGTGCAGGCGCTAGGTGGAGCAAAAAACCACATGATTGTTTTGCCTGATGCTGACTTAGAACTTGCAGCCGACGCCGCTATTAATGCTGGCTTTGGCTCGGCAGGTGAGCGCTGTATGGCGATCTCTGCAATCGTTGCAGTTGAACCAATTGCCAGCGCTCTCGTTGCACGAATTAAATCTCGCATGGCAAACATTGTTACTGGCGATGGCACCCAAGGTTCTGACATGGGCCCGCTGGTTACAAAAGTTCACCGCGACAAAGTGGCTTCATACATCGATGCTGGAAGCAAAGAAGGTGCAACAGTTGTAGTCGATGGCCGCACCTTAGAAATTGCCGGAGATGGCTTCTGGCTTGGCCCCACTTTGTTTGACAATGTGACTCCAGAAATGTCTATTTATAAGGATGAAATCTTTGGTCCAGTCTTAAGCATTATTCGCGTTAACACATATGACGAAGCGCTCAATCTTGTTAACTCACATCAATATGGAAATGGCACTGCAATCTTTACTAACGATGGCGGCGCAGCTCGTAGATTCCAGAATGAAGTAGAGGTCGGAATGGTGGGCATCAATGTTCCGATTCCCGTTCCAATGGCGTATTACTCATTTGGTGGTTGGAAAAACTCATTATTTGGTGATTCTCATGCGCATGGCACCGAAGGTATTCACTTCTTTACGCGCGGCAAAGTTGTTACAAGTCGCTGGTTAGATCCAAGCCACGGTGGAATCAACTTAGGATTCCCACAAAACGATTAATTAAGCCTGCGTTAAGGGGCTGATTAGTCCTTATCAAGGGCTAAAAGGTAAGATTGAGCCATGATGGTCGGTAACTTGGCCTCAGCAATACCAAATCGTTGATAGAGGCAAGGCCTTATAGAGGGCTGGCTTCCTAAGGAAAGTAGTTTTCGTGGCCAAGATTCAAGAGCATCTCAAAGACCTGCCAGTAAAAAAGCGCGACAACCTACGTAACGTTGCGATCATCGCTCACGTTGACCACGGTAAAACAACATTGGTTGATGCGATGTTGTGGCAGTCCGGTGCATTTGCAGCGCACAAGGTTCAGGGCGAAGGCCAAGACCGCATGATGGATTCAATGGATCTAGAACGCGAAAAGGGAATTACGATTCTTGCCAAGAACACCGCTGTTAAGCGCGGCGACACAATCGTTAACATTATTGATACACCAGGCCACGCAGACTTCGGTGGCGAAGTAGAGCGCGGACTCGAAATGGTTGATGGCGTTATTTTGTTAGTTGATGCTTCAGAAGGTCCACTGCCACAAACACGTTTCGTTTTGCGTAAAGCGCTAGAAAAGAATTTGCCAGTAATTTTGTTGATCAACAAGGTTGACCGTCCCGATTCACGCATCGCCGAAGTTGTTGACGAGGCTTACGAATTGTTCCTTGATCTTGGAGCAAATGAAGAGCAGATCGAATTCCCTGTGGTCTATGCATCAGCAAAAGCTGGTCGTGCATCTTTGACTCGTCCATCAGATGGTGGAATGCCAGAAGAAACAAATCTTGATGTTTTGTTCGACACAATCTTTAGTGCAATTCCGGCTCCTGAGTATCACGAAGGCGCACCATTGCAAGCACACGTTACAAACCTTGACTCATCTCCATTCTTGGGTCGTCTTGCACTATGTCGCGTACGCGAAGGTGTTATTAAAAAGGGTCAGAATGTCACGTGGATAAAGACTGATGGCACAACAGAGCGCGTAAAGATTTCAGAGCTTTTGATTACTGAAGCACTAGAACGCGTACCAACCCTGGAAGCCCATCCTGGCGACATCATCGCCGTGGCAGGTATCGACACCATTACATTGGGCGAGACACTAGCTGATAATGAAAATCCACATGCGCTTCCATTAATCATCGTTGATGAACCTTCTATTTCGATGACAATCGGTATTAATACATCTCCACTTGCGGGCAAGAGCGGCAAACTGCTTACTGCGCGCCAAGTTAAGGGCCGTCTTGATGCCGAACTAGTTGGTAACGTTTCATTGCGTGTTCTCAACACTGATCGCCCAGATACATGGGAGGTTCAAGGTCGCGGAGAGCTACAGCTAGCTGTGCTTGTTGAAATCATGAAGCGCGAAGGTTTCGAACTAACTGTTGGTAAGCCACAGGTAGTTATTAAGAAGATTGATGGCAAGATTCACGAACCGATGGAGCGTTTAACAATTGATGCACCAGAAGAATATCTTGGTGTTTTGACTCAGTTGATGGCACTTCGTAAGGGTCGCATGGAGCAAATGGTTAATCACGGAACCGGTTGGATCCGTCTTGATTACAAGGTTCCATCACGTGGACTTATTGGTTTCCGTACCGAGTTCTTAACTGAAACTCGCGGTACAGGTTTACTCCACCACGTATTTGATGGTTACGAGCCTTGGTTCGGAGACATTCGTACTCGTGCAACTGGATCACTTGTTTCAGACCGCATGGGAACAGTTACTTCATATGCACTTTATGGAACACAAGATCGCGGAACTATTTTCGTAGAACCAGGCGATGAAGTGTACGAAGGTATGGTTATTGGCGAGAACTCTCGTAACGATGACATGGACGTTAACTGTGTTCGCGAAAAGAAACTTACAAACATGCGTGCTTCAGGTACAGATGAATCAGAGCGTTTGATTCCGCCTAAGAAGCTAAACATGGAAGGTGCTCTCGAATTCTGTCGCGAAGATGAGTGCGTCGAAGTAACACCTGCTGTTGTTCGTATCCGCAAGGTTGTCCTTAATGGCGACGAGCGCGCACGTGCGACTTCACGTCAAAAGAAGGCGAATCTAAACGCCAATTCATAACCCTTCAACTAAAAAGGCTCGCGTTAATCACTTAACGTGGGCCTTTTTTGTGCTCCAGCAGTCGCATCCCTAAATTTGTCGGACTCTTCAGGCAAGATGCTCACTGTGAGTAAGCAGCCTTTCAGCCTTGTACGACAGGTACTTCAGGTTGCCCCTGCTGCTCTAGATATTGAACAGCAGGCCGTTGTTGCACATCGTGGTTCACCGATTGTTGTTCAGGGTGGACCGGGTACGGGTAAGACAACTGTTTTAGTTGAAGCAGCCCTTGCTCGTATTCAAGAAGGTCAAAATCCAGATTCCATTTTGTTGCTGACTTATGGTCGCGAGCGAGCATCTGAATTGCGTGATGCGATTGCGTTGCGCACGACTAAGACGATGTTCGAACCATTGGCACGCACATTCCATTCCCTAGCTTTTTCGATTTTAAAGATGAAAGCTAAGGAAGATCCTGATCCAATTCTGCTGAGCGGTCCAGAACAAGAAAGTTATATCCGCGAATTACTGCAAGGCGATATCGAGGATGGCTTTAAAGAATGGCCCGAAGATTTGCGTAAGGCCCTGATAACCAATGGCTTTGCTCGAGAACTTCGAGATTTAATTTTGCGTGCATCAGAACGTGGAATCGATGCGGTTGAGTTAGCGAAATTAGGCACACAAGAGGGCGAGAAGTATTGGGAGCCAGCGGCGGCATTCTGGACCAGATATACAAACTCCATGATTATGCGCGAGTTCAGTGCCCAAGATGCAAAGCTTCGTATTGACCCATCTGAACTTGTTTCTCGCGCATCGATTCACTTGCATAACAATCCAGATTTGTTGGATCAACTACGCAATCGATTCACAACGATCATGGTTGATGAGTTTCAGGAAAGCGATCCAGCACAGCGCGAACTATTGGCACTTCTTGCAGGTAACGACGTAATCATCTGCGCAGATGCAGATAGTGCAGTGGGTAGATTCCGCGGCGCAGATCCTGATGGATTAGCTACAGCGCTAGATCCATACCGGGCAAAAGAAGTTGTCCTTACTCATGTGTATCGAAATGCCAAGGCAATCTTTGATGTTGGGCATGAATATGTGCAGGGATTCCGTGGATCGCCAGTAACCCGCAAGCGCTATGAAGCCAATGAAAATCAAGGTTTTGTTGGAGTTCATCGCTTTCGAAGCGGAGCAGAAGAAGCAGCTTTTATCGCCCACCAATTCCGCAGTGCGCATCTGCGCCTAGGAATTTCCTACAGCGATATGGCAGTTGTTTTACGTTCACCCGGTGTGCAAGCGTCAGCGCTGCGTCGCGCATTCTCACAGGTAGGCATTCCAGTTGCATCTGAACTTCAAGCGCTAGCTGGAAATCCTGCGGTTACTCCATTTATGTTATTAGCTCGCGTTGCAATAGGTGCTCAACCTCTTAATTTGGATACTGCTGAACGCTTACTACTGTCAGAGTTTGGTGGAGCGGATTCAATCTCGTTGCGCCGTATACGTCGAGCAATGATCACTTCGCGTCCAGAAGGCGATGAACGTTCTGGAACCCAGATGTTGCTGGATGCTATTAATGATGGCGAATTGTTTATCGAAGGTGCTGACAGTGTTCTTCGGGTTCATTCACTTTTAAAGGGCGCAAAAGCGATTGCCCGGAACAAGACAGCTTTAGCCGATGACCTATTGTGGTTTATTTGGGACAACGCCTTAACAAGTGATGGACAGAAATTGGCAATTAGTTGGCGTAATCAAGCATTGCGTCCCGGAATCCGCGGTGCCGCAGCAGATCGCGACTTAGATGCAATGATGCAGTTGTTTGAATCCGCTGCGCGTTACTCAGAACGTTTTCCATTATCTGGCCCTGCTGCCTTTATCAATGAAGTTGCACAAGAGGATATTGCTGGGGATGTTATTACCGCTAAAGGCGTGAGGCCAGATTTTGTTGAAATCCTGACCGTGCACAGTGCAAAAGGTCGACAGTGGGATTTAGTTGCAATTGCAGGTTTGCAAGAAGGAACTTGGCCCAACTTAAAGCAGCGTTCATCATTACTAGGCGCCGAACGATTAGTAGAGCGCATGCGCAACCCGGATATTCCAAGGGATCAGTTAGATGTCATAGCAGCCAATGGACTAATGCAGGATGAACAACGCTTGTTCCATGTCGCTTTAACCCGCGCCAAACAATCACTTTTTGTCACTGCGGTGCAACGTGAAGATGAAGAACCATCACAATTTTTTGAGGCAATCGAAGTCATGGTCAATAAAACCGATGACGATGAGCATGTAATAACCGATGTTCCTCGTCCAATTACTGCACCCGCATTAGTGGCGGAGTTACGTTCGCAGTTAGACGGCGCAAAGGCCAAAGAAGCGGCTGCGTTATTGAAGGCAATGAGTGCTGAAGGTATTTATCTAGCAAATCCTGATAGCTGGATCGGTTCTGTTTCACTAAGTACTGATGCACCAGTAATTGATGCCGACAAAGAGGTAATCGTTTCTCCATCAGGTGCAGAATCATTTGAGGAATGTGGTGTGAAATGGTTCTTACAAAACAATGGTGGATCTGATGGCGATAGCACGGCGCAAGTTTTGGGTTCTGCCATTCACGCCTTTGCAGCAAAAATGGTGCAAGAGCCAGGCACCAGCCAAGAGCAATTAATTGAATCCTTGCGAAGTTCTTGGAAGTTGATTGATCCAGCCAGTGGATGGGTGAGTGCAACTCATTTGGAATCTGCGGTCACAATGTTGAAAAAGTTTACGAAGTATCACTCCACAACAACAAGAGAGATTAAAGATGTTGAATTGCGATTTGATGTCAAGCTAGGAAGAGCCAGAATCATCGGAACAGTGGATCGACTCGAAGTAGAAGCCGATGGCTCTTTTTACATTATTGATTTTAAAACCAGCAAATCCCCTATCTCTGAAAAAGAAGCAGAAAAGAACTTACAGCTTGCTAGTTATCAATTAGCAGCGTCCGAAGGTGGATTTGAAGGTGGCAGCAAGAGCGCAGGCGCTGAATTGGTATACCTGGGTGATAAAGCACAAAAGGCGACGGCAAAACATCAATATGAAATTAACATTGAAGAAGTTAAGGCAAAGATCGAAACAATTGGCGAAGGTATGGGTGCTGCAACCTTCTTTGCCACGGTCAATAAGCGCTGCAAAGGCTGCCCAGTAAGGAAATCCTGCCCTGTTCAAAGTGATGGACGGGCGGTGATCGAGCCATGAGTAATGAAGCAATCAGCGCCAAGTACACACCCGAACAAATCATTGCATTGCTTCAGGCGCATCCAAAGTTTGGTTCACAGATCAAGCCGATCACTAAGCATCAATCAGCGATCATCAGCAGTGGGCTAGAACCCGCTGTTGTAATCGCTGGTGCTGGATCGGGTAAGACCGAAACGATGAGCAACCGTGTGTTGTATTTAGTCGCTAATGGTTTTGCGACACCGGATCAAATACTAGGTCTTACCTTTACCCGCAAAGCTGCTGGTGAATTATCTGTTCGAATCCGTAAGCGTCTGCGCCAACTATCGCAGCTACCCGAATTCAAACACATTACTTCTAATAGCACCGCTGTTACTACTTATCATTCCTACGCTGGCAAGTTACTAAGCGAACATGCAATCAGGTACGGGATCGACGCAGACGCTGAACCATTAGGCGAAGCTGCAATTTGGCAGATCGCTTCCGATGTTGTGCGCAATTGGTCTGATGATTCTTATCGAAATGACAGCGCTGTCAGCACTGTGATTAAAGATTTATTGGGACTTTCTAAACTTATGTTAGAGCATCAAGTGAAACGTCAAGATATTGAAGCCATTGGCAATGAGATGCTGGAAAAACTTGCCCTGTTGGGCGGTAGTACCAATGAAGATACTCGCGCAGTAGCGCGCGCGATGCAGCAAAGAAATTCATTGCTACCAATGGTTGATGCATTTATGCAACGCCGAAAGGCGGCAGGGGAGTTATCATTTGATGATCAGATGTCGCTAGCTGCAGATATTGCACAAAACTTTGAAGATGTTGGCACTCTAGAGCGCGGCAAGTACACCGTTGTTTTACTCGATGAATACCAGGACACATCGCAATCACAGGTACGCATGTTGTCTTCGCTGTATGGCAATTCGGTAAAGGAAACCGGCCACCCCGTAATGGCGGTTGGAGACCCATCACAGGCTATTTACACTTGGCGTGGAGCCTCTGCCGGCACTATGGCCTCATTTCATAAGTACTTTCCAAAGGCTTCTGAGCAAACTGGAACACAGCAATTCTCGCTTCCGACAACATTCCGCAACGACACAATTATCTTGGCAGCAGCAAATGCAATTAGCGCACAAATCAAAGCCGATGGCGGGCAGCAAGTTGTAGAACTTGAAGCACGAAATGGCGCAGGTGCGGGTGAACTTGCTTATGGAATTTATGAAACTGTTGAAACAGAATCACAGGCGATCGCTGAATACTTTAAAGAGTTATGGAATCCAGCTGCTGGAAAGTCATTTGCAGTCTTAGTGCGAAAGCGCAGCCAGATTACTTCGATTGAAAACGCCTTGCGTGAGCAGGGATTACCTGTAGAAGTTATCGGTATTGGTGGGCTGATCCATATTCCAGAGGTCGCTGATGTTGTTACCTTAATGAAGTTGATTACCGACCCTGATGCTGGATCATCGCTGATGCGCCATCTGACGGGACCACGAATCAATCTGGGTCCACGCGATATTGCTGCGCTCGGTGCCTTTAGTAGAGAACGCGCAAAGTCAATGCACGCTGATTCCAAAAGCTTTATTAAAAAGATTGCTGCCGGAAACCCTGATCAATTAGAAGCAGATGATCAATTTGCTGGTTCAATTATCGACGCCATAGATGAAATTGCATCGGCAAAGAAGCATGGCTTCAGCGATCGTGGATATCAACGTCTTGTGACTTTTGCCCAAGAGCTGCGTCGTTTGCGTTCTCGCGCAGGTGGCCAGATCACAGATTTGATTACAGAAATCGAAAACTATTTAACGTTGGAATCAGAGATAACTTTGCGCGAAGGTTCGCAAACTGGGCGTCGACACCTAGATAGATTCTTAGATGAGGCAGCAAAGTTTGAACGCAGCGGTGGATCTATTTCAGCCTTTTTAGATTGGCTAGATGTCGCATCTGATGAAGAAGGTGGATTAAAGGTTGGAGCCCCTGAAGTACGCACAGATGTGGTTCAAATCCTTACTGTTCACATGGCTAAAGGTGCCGAATGGGATGTTGTGGCAGTGCCTGGATTATCTGAAGGCACATTTCCGGGTGTTAACAAGAGCGATCCAGATAACTGGTTAAAGAATGAAAAGCATGTGCCATTTGCTTTGCGCGGTGATGCACAAGAACTTCCACCTTTTACATTGGATGGAATCACTAAAAATAGTGAAGCAAAACAGGCAATCAATGATTTTGGTGCTGCATGTGTTGATCAAATCAAGATGCGTGAAGAGATGCGTCTTGCCTACGTTGCCGTGACACGAGCCCGCACACATTTGATATGCACAACTTCATGGTGGCGGACCGGTTCTCGATCTGTTGTACCTTCAAAGATCTTTACCTTAATTGCAGGTGCGGCAAGTGCACATGGCGGCCGCTTAATATCTGATGTCGCAGCTCCAGAAGTCGGAGTTGCAAACCCCACGCTTGAAAACCCTGTCACTTCTGTCTGGCCTCGTGATTACCTAGGGGATAAGCGCGCACAATTTGATGCAGCTATGGCATTAGTTAATTCCTCCAAAGTTCATCCCTTAATTGATTCATCCGATAGCGAAGTGAATTCTTGGATCATGGATGCACATAGTTTGATCACCGAACAACGTAATCGTGCTTTAGAAACACTTCAAGTTGCTTTACCGTCTCGCATGTCCACTTCGACACTAGTTGCTTTGCATGAAAACCCACAAGAACTGGCGCTCAACATTCGACGACCTATGCCACGTGGACAAGATCAGTATTCACGGCGCGGAACAGCTTTCCACTTGTGGGTTGAACGTCAATTTACTGATGCGGCCACTTTGTTTGGAGATGAATACTTGGATTACTTAGATCCACTAGATGATGATTCAAAGTTAGAGGATCTAAAAGCGGCTTGGCTTAAGAGCCGCTTTGCCAATCGCACACCTGCGCGGGTGGAAGTTCCCTTTGAAACCACTATCGCTGGGGTTTTGATCAGAGGCCGAATTGATGCGGTTTATAGCGATGGAGATGGCTTTCAGGTAGTGGATTGGAAGACCGGATCTAAACAGCTGGGTAAATCAGCACAAGTTCAGTTGGCGATGTATCGCTTAGCGTGGGCAAAACTTTCTGGCTGCGATATTTCAAAGATTTCCGCAGCCTTTCATTATGTGCCAACAGGTATAACTGATCAGCCTGCAGATTTGTTAGATGAGGCGGCATTGATCGCCCTGATTACTTCTGTAGATTCATCAACGCCTGAATAACACTCAATTTCCCGACACATCATTTGGTGTGTGGTCGCGGTAATTAGTTGGTCTTTACCTCAAGCTGGATGGCTAAATGGTCACTCATACCCGCGTGCTCATGAAGCGAAGTTTGTACATCACCACTAGTTAACGTTTGCGACAAGAAATAATCAATTTGTACCTTTGGTTGCCAACTTGGAAAAGTCTTTCCACTTGCTAATGAGTTCCACTTCAATCCTGTTACAAGTTTTAGAAAAGGAATATTGAAATCCCCCATCAGCACAATCTTACTTTTGTCGGATACACCCAATCTGTTTCCCCAACGCTTAATTTTTATCAACTGATAGAAATTAAAAAATGGTACAAAAGAAAGATGAGTATTAATGATTAACCAACCATTGTCTAAATGTGCGGCCAGTGCACTGCGTGGATGATCACGAACATAAAAACGTTTCATTTTCCCGTCGACTGGAAACACCATGAATACTCCAACTGGCGAACCCTTTAGATCTAAACGGTGCCACTGAGTAACAGGAATTGTTGAAACCATCCCAATTCCATATGCTGGTGAAGATTCCGGATCTTTGTTGGTAACAATTTTGGCATCATCAGAACCTGGCTTATGCCAATCATCTTCTGGCGAACCCATGAGTGAAGGCGCAAACGCCCAATCTGTTGCATTCATCATCGTTGCAATATTGCCAACCTGATTGTGATTGTTAGAACGTCCCAAGAAATAATCGACTTCCTGCAATCCAATAATGTCGCTCTTTAGCTCCTTGATCTCTGCCTGCAGCAGTGCTTCCGCATCAACTGTGGCATCAGGGGGCATGGCCATTCCGTGCAGTAAATTCCATGAGGTTACGCGCATTGGCCAAGGCTAGTAGCGTTCACCCCTATGAGCGCGCAGACACCTGATTCCAACACGGCCTCGCTCTCGCCCATTAATCGCGAAAGCGAATTGAGAGCCGATGCCGCAGAGCTAGCCGCACTGTGGAAATCAGCACAGATTATTCATTTGGTAGATGCACGCTTAAGTGCCGGGGGTGATTCACTAACTTTTATTGATGCCGCTGCAGTTACCGCAGCCCAAGAAATTTTTGTTGCTGGCGATCGCTTCTTCTTGGGAATCGGTCGTGATGACAATCAGGCTTACTTTGCGTGGCACACAACCTGGATTAATCCACCTGAAGATGATGGAACCGAAGAGTTTGAGAAGCGTAAGTACGAAGGATTCAAATCGTTGCGCGAACTCGGCGGTCAATTAGATGCTGATGAGTTAGCACTTGCCATGCACGCAGTTGGTTTAGCTAACTGGCATGCAACTCATACACATTGCGCCAGGTGTGGAGCGCCGACTGTTAGCGATCTAGGTGGCAGTGTTCGAGTGTGTCCTCAAGACGCAACACAACATCACCCACGCACCGACCCGGCTGTCATCGTTTTAGTAAAAGATAAAGATGATCGCATCCTGTTGGGGCATCAACCAACCTGGCCTGATAAACGTTTTTCTACTTTTGCTGGTTTTGTCGAAACAGGTGAATCATTTGAAGAGTGTGTATCGCGCGAAGTATTCGAAGAAGCTGGTGTTTATGCAGCTGACATCAATTACTTAACTTCACAGGCTTGGCCATTTCCGGCATCGATCATGATTGCATTCGAAGCAATTACGCATCGCCCAGAAGAAGCTCGCCCTGATGGCACTGAAATTACTGAAGTACGCTGGTTTTCACGTGATGACATGAAAGCCGCTGTTGCAGCACAAGATCTTTTATTGCCGCCAAAAATTTCAGTTGCACGTCGCATGATTGAGTCTTGGTACACGCGGGTTGATGGCTATACCCGCGAACAATTGCGTGGTGGTGAATCGTGGAGGCCGTAGGAAACCTACGCGCAGAAGAGATTCTTGAGGCGCTAGATAACGAACAACGCGCTGTCGCACTTGCTACACGCGGACCTGTTTGCGTCATTGCTGGTGCCGGAACAGGTAAGACCCGGGCAATCACACACCGAATTGCATATGCCGCAGCTATTGGCACCATGGATCCGCACAAAGTTTTAGCTCTTACCTTTACCGCGCGCGCAGCTGGCGAAATGCGCACACGATTGCGTTCGCTAGGTGTTCCGGCAGTTGCTGCCCGCACCATCCATGCCGCAGCTCTAAAGCAATTGACCTTCTTTTGGCCACAGGTATTTGGTGGCCGCACGCCTGATTTACTGACTACCAAGTCCGGATTTTTAACAGAAGCGATAAAGCGTGCTCAATTACAAGGCGAGCTATCAATTACATCCCGTGATTTACTGCGCGATATCGCAACAGAGATTGAATGGGCCAAGGTTTCACAAGTTGCCCCATCTGATTACTTAAGCGAATCGCTTAAGCGCACAGTTAAGCCTCGGATTAATCCCGAACAACTAGCCAAGGTTTACACAGCCTATGAAAGTGTGAAGCACCAAGAGCGCGCAATTGATTTTGAAGATGTCCTACTGCTGACAACTGCAATGATTGAAGAAGAGCGCGAAGTTCGTGAACGCGTGCAGGATCAATACCGATTCTTTACAGTTGATGAGTATCAGGATATTTCCCCGCTGCAGCAACGATTAATCAATGCCTGGTTGGGTTCTCGTCAGGAATTATGCGTTGTGGGAGACCCTGCGCAAACTATTTACTCATTTGCTGGGGCAACACCGGTGTTCCTCAATTCATTTACCCAACGTTTCCCAGAAGCCGAAGTTGTGCGCCTAACAACTGGATACCGATCAACCCCCGAAATCATCTTCACCGCCAACAGCATTTTGCGAAAAGGTGCAATGGGTAACGAACTAGTTGCAATCAATGATCATGGCAGCAAGCCAACGATTACGGCTTATAGTGATGAAGCTGCAGAAATTGCCGGAATCGTTCGAGCAATCACTCAGTTGATCTCTGAAGGAACACCTGCTCAAGAGATTGCAGTTCTAGCCCGCACTAACAACCAATTAAATGGTTTAGAAAAAGCGATGAACACAGCCAACTTGCCATACCAAGTTCGCAATACTGAACGCTTTTTTGAACGCAAGGAAGTCCGTGATTTCTTGAAGCAGGTTCGTACCGCATCTGTTATTCCAACCGAAGGTGTGTCATGGCTTGATGAACTGCGCACTCTTGCTCAACCATTTTTAACTGGGGGAGCGATCGATGGAATCGCAGCGTTGTTACACCTTGCACGCGAACTAGATGGTGACAGCGGATTTACTCCTAAGAATCTGCGCGCGTACCTGCGCGAAGTCGAAGATCGTGTTCAGCAAAATAATCCACCAACCATGCCTGTGACAACTCTTGCAACGTTGCATGCAGCAAAAGGTTTGGAATGGGAAAGAGTATTTTTAATTGGCGTTAGCGATGGAATCTTGCCTCTTGAAAACAACAGTACGACAGGTGATCAAGCATCAATTGATGAAGAACGAAGATTGTTTTATGTTGGAATCACCCGCGCTAAATCAGATCTGCGCCTTAGCTATCGAGGCAAACCATCACGATTCTTGGCTGAAGCGGGCTTGTCTAACTAGCTCTATGCCTTCATAAAGACCCTATGTACGCTCATTTATGCGGGGAATTAATTACCTTGCCAGTACCTCAACCCATGGTTTATCCTTATGACTTCATTCCCATGGCGGGAGTAAACATGATGGAAGGGAACGAATATGTCTAACGCATCATTCGTATCAGCAAACGCATTGCGTTCTGCTGTGATTCCTTCTGCTCATACGACCAATAAGCCTTCTACTTGGCATGCTTCAAAGCCAGCGTTTTACGCAGCTTTTTATGCCGGATACGAGGCCAATGGTGGTTCAATCGAATAATTCGATTTAGAACTAAAAGCCAAGGGCCTCGAATCCACAAGGATTCGGAGCCCTTTTTGTTTTATATAAACAAACTTCACTCCAGAAAACCAACGACAACCAAAAGAGACCGAAGCAATACCTAACAGAAAGAAGAGGTGAGAACATGAGCGTTCTCTTCAGTGAACTACTAGTACCAGGCTGGGCAGATGAAAAGATCGGTTTGGATGCCGTAACAGGCACATACACAGACGGGTCATCATTTAATTTGCCATGCCACACAGCAGATCCTGAGCTCTACTTTTCTGAGGATGAGATGCAGGTGCGAGAGGCCAAGTCACTCTGTGGCGGATGTCCCGTGCGTGCTCAGTGCTTAGAAGGTGCGTTATCGCGCCAAGAGCCAGCAGGTGTGTGGGGTGGAGAATTATTTGAAGAAGGTCGCATCATTGCAAAGAAGCGCAAAGCTGGACGACCAACTTTGAAAGAGATCGCTGCACGCAATGCAGAAGGCGAACTCATTGAACTCAACGTTAAGGGCGACGAGCGCGAGGAGAGTGCTGCTTAACGAGAGAGTTTTGAGTTAATCTCACTCCCATGAAGCAAGATCCTGCAAAGGCCCGCGCACTAGTGGCATCCCTACTCTTTGTTGAGGCAGGCGTTGTATTTGCCCTCGCAGCATGGCTGTTGGTGCTCACAGTTACTTCAGGTTCCTTCGAATTACTTCCACTTTTAGGAGTCCTGCTTTTCGCTCTCCTAGGTGGAGGCGGACTTCTTACCTGTGGTCTCTTCTATAAGAGTGGCGCTTACTATGGGCGCGCTCCTGCAGTATTAGCTAACTTAATTGCATTGGGCGTAGTTTCTTATCAAGTAGAAGCTCACCTATGGTTTGTTGCAATTCCATTGGCTGCTTTAGCTGGAACAACTTTAATTGCGGTGTTGCGCGCCATTCCAACTGATTCGACTGGCACAACTATTTAAAAAAAGATTTACCACTCGACGATCTGATTGTCTTCCCACAAAACTCCTGTTGTATCTCCAGCATTAAATTCTCTAGTGGCCAACCACAACGCACACGCAGCACCTTCCTCGGCACTTCGTGGTGCATCGGCACCACCCATGTCGGTGCGTGAATGATTCGGACACACTGCATCAACCAAGACACCGCGTGCACCTAATCCTGTTTCATGTGCAAGGTTTCGAACTAGTGCATTAACTCCAGCTTTACTGATTCGGTATGGAGCAAGGCCACCTGCATTGCCAGGTCCTGACATTCTTCCTAAGCAAGCAGAGTAAATAATGACGCGACCACTTCGAGCTTCAACCATTGTGGGTGCTAAGCCATTAACAAGTGTGAATACAGAATCTAAATTGATCGCCATGACTCGACGCCATTCAGCATCAGTCGTTTTCAAAGTCTTTGACATTTTGTCGCTCATCACACCGTGGGCCAGAATTAGTAGGTCAGGTGCAGCATGCTGTTGCGAAATCATCGCAACTACGTTGCGAGTTGCTTGCATGTCCTCAAGATCAACTGAATATGTGGTGAACTGTTGATTCGGGTGATTTAGTTGTAATGATTCCTGAGTCTGCGATAGGCGGCCCGAATCCTTGGCAATCATCACGATGTCATAGCCCAGCGCAGCTAGAGACTTGGCGTTTTCAAAACCCAGACCTCTGCTTGCGCCGGTGACCACTGCTAAAACCATTGGCAAAGCCTGCCTCAGATATCTGGAAAATGGAGCCTGAAATTAATGTGGCCAATCTCGCCTTATGAGCGCCAATCCATGTTTATCAGGGCCAGTCACTGCCGATAGGCTTAGACCTGTAATCAATGCAGAAGGAGCTTGCCAGTGTCGGCACAGGATTTTGGCGCAAATGATTGGCTCGTTGATGAAATGTACGAGCAGTATTTAGCGAATCCTTCTTCCGTAGACCCAGCATGGATTGAGTATTTCAAAACCAATAAACCCGGAGCACCAGCAACTTCAGCAAGTACTGGTTCAACATCGGTTGCACCAAGTAAAGGTGTTCCACCCGTTCCAAAGGCACAACAAAAAGCGGCACAACCTGCACCTGTTGTTGCGCCAACACCTGCACCAGTAGTTGCCGCACCTGTTGTGGCTGCAGCACCTGTTGCACCAACACCTCAGCAACCAGTGCTTCGCGAGACTGCAGCAATACAACCAACACCGGCAGATCCAATTGTTAAGCCTGTTCCAGTTTTGATTACGCCATCAGCATCTTCACTTGAACCAATTCGCGGAGTTTCAGCTCGCGTAGTTCAAGCAATGGAAGGATCGCTAACAGTTCCGACAGCAACATCTGTTCGCGCAATTCCTGCCAAGTTAATGATTGATAATCGCATCGTGATTAACAATCACTTGAAGCGCAGTCGTGGTGGAAAAGTTTCCTTTACTCACATCATCGCTTTTGCAATGATCAAGGCAGTTCGTGCAATGCCAGAGATGAATGCCTTCTTTGGTGACATAGATGGCAAGCCCGCAATTGGAAAGCCAGAACACATCAACTTAGGCGTTGCCATCGATTTAGCTAAGGAAGATGGATCACGTCAATTATTGGTTCCATCAATTAAGGGTTGCGAAGAATTAGATTTTGGACAGTTCTGGAACGCCTACGAAGCTGTAATTAAAAAGGCTCGTGGTGGATCTTTAACTGTTGAAGATTTTGCAGGCACGACGATGTCCATTACTAATCCAGGAACTATCGGAACAGTTCACTCTGTTCCACGTTTAGTTCAAGGCCAAGGCCTGATTCTTGGCGTTGGAGCGATGGATTATCCAGCTGAATTCCAGGGCGCAAGTGAGCAAACCCTTATTGAGATGGCTGTTAGCAAGGTAATTACTCTTACAAGCACGTATGACCACCGCATTATTCAGGGCGCACAATCTGGTGATTTCTTGCGCCGCATGCACGAATACTTGCTAGGTGCAGAAGGTTTCTACGATGACATCTTTAGTGCACTTCGTATTCCTTACGAACCAATTCGTTGGGCAACTGATTTTGCTTTCTCTCGCGATGAAGAAATCAGCAAGACGGCTCGAGTTCAACAGTTAATTCAGTCATACCGAACATTCGGTCACTTGATGGCTGATGTTGATCCCCTTGAATACGTTCAGCGTTCACACCCTGATCTAGATGTTGTTACACATGGTTTAACGCTCTGGGATCTTGATCGCGAATTTGCTACTGGCGGTTTTGGTGGTGAACGCTTCATGACCCTTCGCAAGATTCTTGGAATATTGCGCGATGCGTATTGCCGTTCAGTTGGCGTTGAATATATGTACATCCAAAATCGCGAAGAGCGCGAGTGGATTCAGAATCGTGTTGAAGTTGGGTATGCCAAATTACCTCGCGATGAACAACTACACGTTTTACGTAAGCTCAACAGTGCTGAATCTTTTGAGTCGTTCCTGCACACAAAGTTTGTTGGACAAAAGCGATTCTCGCTAGAAGGCGGAGAATCAGTTATTCCACTACTTGATGCTGTTATTTCCGCAGCCGCAGATGATGGACTTGATGAAGTCTGTATTGGCATGCCGCACCGTGGTCGACTGAATATTCTTGCAAATGTTGCTGGCAAATCTGCAGGTCAAATCTTTCAAGAGTTCCAGGGTCACTACACAGAAAATCAGGTCCAAGGATCTGGCGATGTGAAGTATCACTTGGGAACCTCAGGGGTCTTTACATCCAATAGCGGTGCAACTACAAATGTTTATCTTGCGGCAAACCCATCTCACCTAGAGGCTGTAAACCCAGTACTAGAGGGCATTGTTCGCGCAAAGCAAGACCGCATGAATGTGAAGAACGCTTACTCCGTAATGCCAATTCTTTTGCATGGAGATGCCTCATTTGCAGGCCAAGGTGTTAACGCTGAAGTTCTGCAGCTAGCTGGCCTTCCTGGGTACCGCACCGGTGGAACAATTCACATTGTTATTAACAATCAAGTTGGATTTACAACATCCCCAATTTCCTCACGTACTTCTGTGTACTCAACTGACTTTGCAAAGATCACTCAAGCACCGGTGTTCCATGTAAATGGCGATGATCCAGAAGCATGTGTTCGCGTTGCTCGTTTGGCATTTGAATATCGTCAAGAATTTAACAAGGATGTTGTTGTCGACATGGTTTGTTACCGTCGTCGTGGACACAACGAAGGTGACGAGCCAAGTTTCACTCAACCATTGATGTACAAGATGATTGATGCAAAGCGCTCAACTCGTAATTTGTATACCGAAGCACTTGTTGGCCGTGGAGATTTAACTCCTGAACAAGTAGATGAAATTGCTCGTGATTACCAAGAACAGCTTGAATCAATTTTCGCATCAGTTAACAACATCGAACCAGAACATGATGAAAACTTTAAGGTTCCAGTTGCGCCAGAACCAGAGGCAATTAGCACGGCGATCTCGGAAAATCTTGCACAAGAAATTGCTGCAACGCAGTTAGCGGTTCCAGAAGGATTTAGCGTTCATCCTAAGTTAACTCCGCAACTTGCAAAGCGCGTCGAGTCGCTTAACGATGGAACGATCGACTGGTCAACAGGTGAAATGCTTGCATTCGGTTCACTTCTTAAAGAAGGCCACCCAATTCGACTTGCTGGACAAGATGCTCGACGTGGAACTTTCTCAAACCGTCATGCTGTAATCATTGATAAAGAAAATGGCAATGAGTGGACACCGCTTCGTGGACTTATTGGCGACGAAAATCAATTCTTTGTAATTGATTCTTTGCTCAGCGAATACGCTGCCATGGGCTTTGAATATGGCTACAGCCTAGAACGTGAAGAAGCATTGGTTCTTTGGGAAGGCCAGTTTGGCGATTTCGCCAATGGCGCGCAAACAATTATTGATGAGTTTGTTTCCTCTGCACTGCAAAAGTGGGGCGAGCGTTCTTCCGTTGTACTTCTTCTTCCACATGGTTACGAAGGACAAGGGCCAGATCATTCCTCAGCACGCATCGAGCGTTACCTGCAGCTATGCGCTGAACAAAACATGACCGTTGCGCAGCCTGCAAGCCCAGCAAATTACTTCCACTTGCTGCGTTGGCATGCAAAGAACCCTGCACGTCGTCCGCTGGTTGTTTTCACACCTAAATCAATGCTTCGCCTAAAGGCAGCGGCTTCAAAACTAACTGACTTCACAACTGGTTACTTCCAAGAAGTTATCGGTGATGACTCAGTTCAAAACGCTTCTCGCGTTATTTTCTGTTCAGGAAAGATTTATCACGATCTAGTCGCAGAACGCGCAAAGCTTGGCGAAACCGGAACTGCAATTATGCGAGTTGAACTTTTGTATCCACTGCCTGTTGATGAAATGGTTGCAGAGGCTAACAAGCATCCAAATGCAAACTTGTTGTGGGTTCAAGATGAACCTGCAAACCAAGGTCCGTGGTCACATATTGCATTACGTACATCTGAGGCACACGGTGGACATGGCTTTGGAAATCGCACATTGCGTCGCATTTCTCGTCGCGCAACGGCGTCTCCTGCAACTGGAAGTCATCACTTGCATGAAGATGAGCAAAAAGCATTATTGCTCGAAGCCTTCACTCGCTAATTTGGATTATGGTTTAACTCATGAAGTCCCGCCGCTACCTAGTTTTATTCCCGATACTCCTAGTTCTTCTCGCGATTACTGTTCGAGTTGCTAGTAGTGATCAGGCTTGGGTGGCTCTCACCCCAATGCCAATTGAAATGAAAGTTCCGACAGACATCGCTGAGCGAATTACAGTTCAAGATCAGTCAGTTGATGCAGCAAAGAGTGGTGCTGTTTCTGTTGTGACTCTTTCTTATCAGCCGATTGAAGGCGAGAAGGCTTGGTTTATGACTGCTTATTACTTTATTGAAACAGATCTTGATAAAACTATTTTTCCTGATGAGGTGCCACCGTATGGCCTTAAGTTAATTACTAGAGATGGTATGGCTTTAAGTGTTATCGGACCACAGGAATCAATCTATGAACCAAATAGTCACGATGGAAAGAACTTCGGGAAGTTGTATGACATTTTGTATGACAAAAATTCTTATCGATTCAAAGACTAATTAAAGCGTTGGCGTGCGAACCCTTTAGTTATTGGGCTTTCCCCCTCTTGTATCGAAACAGAACAACACCGACTACTTCGTTAGCCGGTATCCATCCCCAGCTGCGTGAATCTGTACTCTCTTCATTCTCGCCCTGCACCCAGTAATTGCCGGCATGAAACTTTTGCACTCGCTTGATCAAGAAAATCCCAGGTCGTTCTTCGCGCTCAACAACAATCACCTTGCTCACCAGCGAGTTTCCGACCGCCTCTAAACCTGGCGCTGAATCTAGCCAGCTAACAAATAACCAGTCGCCTTCTCGGTATGTGGGAAGCATGGATTGGCCCGCGACCTTAACTGTGCCAAATTTGCTCATGGGCGGTAGTCTCGCACTATTACCAGGCAATTTAGTGGCAATAGGGGAGAAAAAATGTTTGCACCAAAGACAACTGTCTACGCACACTGCGATCTTCCATGTGGTGTTTACGATCCAGCGCAGGCAAAGATTGAAGCGCTATCTGTAAAGGCTTGCATGGAAAAGTACGCAGCAAATTCAGATGCAGATTTCCGCTCACGTTCAGTGGCAATCAAGGAAGAGCGTTCACATCAGGTTAAGGAGCACCTATGGGTGCTGTGGACTGATTACTTCAAGGCTCCACACTTCGAGGCATACCCACAGTTGCACTCATTGTTTAATGAGGCAACAAAGCTTGCAGGTGCTGCAGGTACAAAGGGAACTCAAGATGTTGCAGTTGCAGATTCATTGATCGCAAAGATCGATGAGATTGCTGAAATTTTCTGGGCCACCAAGAAAGCGTAGTTCAATAGAGGTTAAAAGTTATAGAGGATTTTAGTTTTTACTGGAATCCTGAACAAGATTAAGAGCAGCGGTGCGGGCGAGGAAAGACACTCGCTCCACCGTTGATCTTTTTATCAAGGCTGCTGCAATTTGGCGATCATGTTCATAGACTTCACATTCGAAGGTCAATTCTTTTCCTTCAATTTCAATTACGCGTGATGTTCCACGTAGTTCGGCCCCGATGCTTGCGGGTGAAAGTGAAATGAATTCAACACTGACAGGGATGGTTGTCTCCTCAGGCTCTAAATATAGATCCAGAGACAAGATTGCTGCATGCTCCATCAAGTTAATCAATAATGATGGCGCAATGATTGGGAGATCGCCGATTCCGATTGCAAGTGATGTGTCACCTGGACGTACGACCATTTCTGTTAACCCAACAGCACCAATAACTTCTTCCGCAGGATGCATCGCTATCGTCCCCGACTATCTGAATCGGGGCTTTCTGAATCAGAGCCATCATTTAAAAAGCGAATCTCTTCAGTGTGCTCAATAGTTACCTCACGATGTTCAATCTGACCAAACTCATCAATTTCAATTGAAATCTCAGTCATGCTGTACTGAGTAACAATCTCGGTGAATGCACCCGTCATTTGTCCATGAATTTGCCGGTAAATTGCATCATGTAACTCATCTGGTGCCTTTTCATCACAGCTACGACGTAACACTTCTTGCATCAAGGAATGCACCGCTTGTTCATGTGCAAGTTCTGCTTCACACGCAGGGCAAGTAGAAATATGAACTTCAACCATATTTAACTGCGGGGCTTCGATATTACCTTCGATGAGCAATACAAAAGAGTTTAGAACCTCATTGCAACCGATACCCATGGTGTTGAAATTCGAGTTATTCATAGTCATGACTTTGCCCCCGATTTCTTATCGGTGCTGTATCCAAGTTCTTTCGCGTACTCAGTCAATCGTTCGCGTAATTGCTTTCTTCCGCGGTGCAGACGTGACATAACGGTGCCGGTTGGCACCCCCACGATGTCGGCGATCTCTTTGTAAGAAAAACCTTCCACATCAGCCAAGTACACAGCAATGCGAAACTCTTCTGGAATCTCTTGCAGCGCACGCTTGATATCGCTATCAGGCAAGTTTTCTAGCGCTTCAACTTCGGCAGACTTTCCTTGATCACTCGTGTGCGAAGCAGCATCTGCTAACTGCCAATCCTCGATCTCGCCACCACTTAGTTGTGGGCGGCGTTGATCCTTACGATATGAATTGATAAATGTTGTCGTTAGCACCCGATATAGCCAGGCCCTTAGATTTGTTCCTGGTTCAAATTGATGAAATGAAGCAAATGCTTTTAGGTATGTATCTTGAACTAAATCCTTTGCATCATGCGGATTCTTTGTGTAACGAAGAGCTGCGCCATATAACTGATCGGTGAAGGCAAGGGCATCTCGCTCGAAGCGGACAGCACGATCCGCCGAGCTCTCTTTCACTAGATCCGTTGACATCGCACAAAACACTATCGCTAAAACAGGGTTTCTGGCTCTCCCAAAGGTGTTTCAACGGTTAACTCTTTCCCATTATTTGCCACGCTGTTGACTGCATCCGAAACTGGGCGAGCTATCACTATGGATTCTGGGTGCTCAACAACCATTAAGGATTTCAATTCATTCACATCGGTATTGCGTGGGTTCAGCCAGATATCCCAACGATTCGGTGGCATAAAGACCGGCATGCGGCTATGAATAGTTTCTAATTCACCTTGGGCTTCTTGAGTGATGATCGATGCAGTTTCAATAACTTCACCATTTGGCGCTGTCCAACTACTCCAGATTCCGGCGATAGGAAGTTGTAGGCCATCACGAGCAGAGATGTAAAAAGGTTGCTTAGGTCGATATTGACCTAAAGCGGTTGCCCATTCGTAATACCCGGTCGCAGGAATCAAGCAACGTGTGGATCTAAATGCATTTCTAAATGTTGGCTTTTCATGAATCGATTCGCTACGAGCGTTAATCGCTCTAGATTGCGAAGCACGTGCTTCCTGCATATCTGTTAACCATGGGCCGATTAATCCCCACGAAACTGTTGCTAGTGCTTTTTCACTCTTTGTATCGTTGCCAGTGCGGTCATTGGCGCGAACTACATAAATCGGATTTGTCGGTGCGATATTCCAATTCAGTGGCAAAGCGCTTTGAGGCGATGTTCCCGTGACCTCAAACTGCTCCATGAGTTCGCGCATATCGGCGGTTTGCGCATAACGACCACACATAATTCAAGGGTATCGCAGGTATCGGCACAGGTTAGAATAAGGCGATGACAAACAACGCTCACTGGCCAGCGATATTTCGCGGTGCAACACCAGTTGATATCAGCGTCGTTATCCCAGGATCTAAATCTGTTACTAATCGGGCATTGATTTTGGCTGCGCAAGCAAAGAGCCCTTCTACCTTGCGCCGTCCTCTTGTTTCGCGAGATAGCGAATTGATGGTTGCTGGACTAAAGGCATTGGGTATTGGAATCGAAGAGGCCACCATTGTTGTAGATGGAAATGAAGAGTTGCAATGGATTGTTACACCAGCACCAATGCACGGTGGCGTACGTGTGGATGTGGGAAATGCCGGAACTGTGATGCGCTTCTTGCCTCCGTTAGCTGGGCTTGCAACAGGTGAAGTGAATTTTGATGGGGATCCACGATCATACGAACGTCCACTAGGGCCTGTAATCAAAGCACTGGAAGAGCTCGGCGTATCAATTGATCACGAGGACAGATATAGCTTGCCACTGAAGTTGCATGGCACTGGAAAAATCAGTGGCGGAGAAATCACAATCGATGCCAGCGAATCAAGCCAGTTTTTATCAGCGCTACTTTTAGTCGCTCCAAGCTTTACCAATGGCATAACCGTTAAACACAAAGGTGGCTCGTTGCCATCGATGCCACATATTGAAATGACAGTTGAGATGTTGCGCCAATTCGGAGCATCGGTAGAAGTGGATCCAGTTTCACAAACGTGGATCGTTAAGCCAGGTGCTCTACATGGCTTAGATTTAGTAATCGAACCTGATCTTTCAAATGCTTCACCGTTCCTTTCGGTTGCAATGGTGTGTGGTGGACGAGTAGCAATTGCAGATTGGCCCATGAAAACTACACAGCCAGGTGATCAATTACGAACAATCCTTGCTGACATGGGCGCGCAATTCTCGTTTGGAGATAACGGCCTGACAATAATTGGCACAGGGAAAATTCATGGCATAGATGTTGATTTGCATGATGTGGGTGAGTTAACTCCTTCGATTGCAGCCCTTTGCGCGCTTGCTGATTCGCCATCGCATTTACGTGGAATCGGACATTTGCGCAAGCACGAAACTGATCGTTTAGCTGCGTTAACCCGCGAAATAAATGCGTTAGGCGGCAATGTCGTAGAAGAAGAAACCGCTTTGCATATAACACCAGCACCGCTGCATGCCGGCGTATTCCACACATATGACGATCACCGATTAGCAACCGCTGGTGCTGTTCTAGGCCTAGTAATTGAAGGAATCGAAGTAGAGAACATCGCCACTACTCGCAAGACTTTGCCAGATTTTCCAGGTTTGTGGAGTTCGCTCTTACTATGAGTCCACGCGAATACGATGAATCAGATGCGCGAATTCGCCCATCACGTAGCACTCGCCCGCGTAGTAAAGATCGCCCATCACACAATGATGCGATTTTAGCATTAGTAACAACAGTAGATCGCGGTCGACAAACATGTATCACCGATGACGGAACCATTGTTACGGCAATGCGTGCCCGCGAACTTGGTCCAAAGTCAGTTGTCACAGGTGACAATGTTTCTATTGTTGGCGATGTAACTGGATCAGAGGGATCACTTGCACGCATCGTTGCGGTTCAAGATCGTCGTAATTCATTAAGTCGCACAATTGATGATGCAGCACAGGTAGAACGAACTATCGTTGCAAATATCGATCAGTTAGTAATTGTTGTAGCAGCTGCAAACCCAGAACCTCGTCGTGGACTTATCGATCGTTTTCTTGTCTCTGCTTTTACCGAAGGAATCATTCCAAAAATTGTTGTTACCAAAACAGACATCAGCGAAGTTCCACCGTTTCTTGCCGAGTATGCGGATTTGGATGTTGAAATCATTCACACCGCGATTAAGAGCGATTCAAGAGCTAAAGATTTAGCAAAGTTACATCAAGTTCTTGAGGGCAAAATATCTGTTTTAGTTGGTCATTCTGGTGTTGGTAAATCAACCCTGATTAACGCACTTGTTCCAGCAGCAGATCGTGTTACTGGTGATGTGAATGAAGCAACAGGTCGCGGCCGACATACTTCTTCGAGTGCAATCGCTTTGCCACTTGTAGATAGCGATGGCTGGATTATTGATACCCCTGGTATTCGTGCATTTGGACTAAGTCACATAGATAACCAGCGAATAGTTGATGCCTTTAGTGATTTATCTGAAGTTGCCGCAAACTGCCTTTCCAACTGCTCTCACTCTGAAAGCTCATGCAGCTTAGATGCCTGGGCAAGCCCTGATGGGGTTGCTAATCCCCATCGAATTGCACGCCTGGCAAGCCTTAGATCATTGTTGGCTGTCAAGGATTCCCCTGCACCAGCAGTCGAGGATTAATCTCACATTTTATTCGGGCTCACCTCCCTTTTAGGCAGGGCAACAACTCGCTTTTTCAGGCAGGGCTAGCAAGAGCGACGCAATAGACTTGCTTCATTATGAGCGCTGATTTGAATTCATTTGATCTACTTGATGATCTAGCACTCGCTCATGCTTTAGCTGATCTTGCAGATGCAATTAGCCTCGATCGTTATCAGGCCCAAGATTTAGTTATAACAACTAAACCCGATAACACCCCGGTAACTGATGCCGACCGCGCAGTTGAAACAGCAATCCGCGAAGCGTTAGCAACGCATCGCCAAACAGATGGATTGGTCGGGGAAGAGTTTGGCAGCGATAAAGGTACATCTGGTCGCTATTGGGTAATTGATCCAATCGATGGAACCAAAAACTTTATGCGCGGAGTTCCAACGTGGGCAACATTGATTGCACTCGTTCAGGTTGATTCAGCAGGTATTGAAGAAGTTGTTATTGGAATTGCTAGCGCACCGGCACTGGCTCGTCGTTGGTCTGCTGCAAAGGGCCACGGAGCAAGTGTGCGCTTTAGCGGTGGAATTTCAGATTCTTCCCTAATTGAGTTAGAAGAAGATGATTTTGATGGCTCCGAATATGGGATTAATGAGAAAAAGATTGCAGTATCAAAGGTCGCATCTCTTAGTGATGCCTCAATTTCATATTCAGATTTTGTTGGTTGGGGAGATCGCCTAGAGCCATTCCAAATAATGCTTGCTAACGCTTGGCGCACACGAGGTATTGGTGACTTTTGGTCGCACATGTTGGTCGCAGAAGGCGCAGTTGACGTTGCAATAGAACCATCTCTTGCGCTGTGGGATATGGCAGCACTTGACATCATTGTTCGAGAAGCTGGTGGAACATTTACAAATACTGCAGGCCGGACAGGACCTTTTGGTGGCAGTGGAGTTTCGACAAACGGATTGCTGCACAACGCAGTAATCAACGGGCTTAACCCATAAGAATAAATGAGAGTTACTAGAGAAAAAGGTCGACGATGAGCCAACTACTTGAGCCGGTGACACTTTCGGTGCAGGGTATGACCTGTTCTTCCTGCGTTAACTCAGTTGAAAAGGCGCTCAACAAGGTTGAAGGGGTAAGTGCGACTATCAACTTTGCAACCGAGACGGCGCACATTTTGGCACCGGCAGATATGAGTCCTAAGGATTTAATCAAGATTGTAGAAAAAGCAGGGTATTCAGCAACGCTATTGGTGGATGCTCAATTGGTAACGCTGCACAGTAAGAAATCTGCTCGCGCATTTTTCTTCGCATTTATCTTTGCCGTACCGGCTGTTGCGATCTCAATGATTATGAGTTGGCATCACCAGGTTGATATGTGGGTTCATCAGATTTTGGACAACTTTGGGTTGCCTCATCCTCTGTATTCACCAACTGCCTGGGTAGTTATTGCACTCAGTGCCCCCGTTGTGTTGCTCGTTGCATATCCAATTCATAAGGCTGCCATTAGAAACATCATGCACCCAACTATGGACAACTTAATTTCAATGGGTTCATTGGCTGCCTTTGGTTGGTCTATTTATGCAAACTCAACAGGTGCTGGTGAGGTGTATACAGAAGTTGCTGCTGGCGTTATTTTCTTTGTAATTTTAGGTCGCTACTTAGAAACTCGAGCAAAGGCAAAAGCCAGCAGCGCATTGACATCTTTATTAGCCCTTGGTAGCAAAGAGGTAACTATTGTCCGCGGGGGATTCCCGCTCATTGTTCCGATCGAACAATTGCAAATTGGCGATGAATTCGAAGTACGTCCAGGAGACCGCATTGCAACTGATGGAATCGTGGTTAAAGGTGAATCTGCAGTAGATAACTCAATGTTAACTGGTGAAACAAAACCTGTTGATGTTCGTCCAGGATCTGCAGTAATTGGCGCATCAATAAATCACAATGGTCGTTTGATTGTTCGCGCGACACGAGTTGGCAGCGATACTGAACTTGCTCGAATCACTGCGATGGTTATCAGTGCTCAAGGAACTAAGGCACCTATTCAGCGCCTCGCCGATCGTATTAGCGCTGTCTTTGTTCCAATTGTTACCGTACTTGCAATTGGAACCTTCGCCGGCTGGTACTTCACTGGCTCAACACTTACTAAATCTATTTCAATCGCAATAACTGTTTTAGTTATTGCTTGCCCATGCGCACTTGGATTAGCCACACCAGTTGCCCTACTTGTTGCATCCGGCCGTGGAGCAGCACGGGGCATTGTTTTGCGCGAACCACGAGTATTAGAAGTTGCTCGCAATGTTGATGTAGTTCTATTTGATAAGACTGGCACATTGACCGAAGGCGTAATGCTTGTTCAGGAAGCAACAATTTCTACAGTTGCAGGTGGAGTTCTAGGTCGTTCCTTCGCCGAAATCGTGACCCCTGACAACATACTTGCATCAGCTGGTGCTATTGAATCCCAGAATAATCACCCGATTGCACTTTCAATTACTAAGTACGCACTTGCACATGCGAACTCAGCTGGGGGAACTTTTGCGGCATCTTCACGCCCAACCTTTGCCGTCTCTGATTTTTCGGTAACTCCAGGATCTGGTGCAGCTGGTCGTGTTTCAATTGGCAGCCAATCACCAGTTGTTCTTATTGGTTCACCTGCTGCAGTTGCACATAGCTCTACCGAATTCCACGCGGACATTAAATCTGCAATTGAACGCGGACAAACTGCCGGATTAACTCTGGCAGTTCTAGCTTGGGATGGTGTGGCAATTGCAGTCTTTGCTATTGGCGATCAACTTAAAGCAGATGCCGCCGTTACCGTTGCCGCACTTCGCGACATGGGAATTACTCCTTGGCTTGTAACGGGGGACAGCACCGAAGTTGCCGCATCAGTTGCAACAACTGTCGGAATTGATGCCGCACATGTCGTTTCACATGCCTTGCCAGAAACAAAACTTGAAATTGTTGAACGCATGAAGAGTGAAGGTCACACAGTGTTGATGATCGGAGATGGCATCAATGACGCCGCCGCACTTACCGCGGCAGATTTATCAATGGCCATGGGAACCGGAACAGATACTGCGATCAATAGCGCCGACATAACTTTGATGAACACAGGACTTGGCAGCGTTATTTCAGCGCTGAAACTCTCCAAGAAGACCTTAAAAATCATCCGCTTAAACATGGGATGGGCCTTTGTTTACAACGTAATCGGGATACCGATTGCAGCGGCCGGATTGTTATCGCCGTTGTATGCAGCTGCTGCGATGGCGGCCAGCAGCGTCTTAGTTGTTACTAATTCACTTCGGATTAAATAAGAAGTAAGGAAAGCAAAAGGGCCCTCTTTCGAGGACCCTTTTTGTACTTGTATATCTAGTAGCGGGGGCAGGATTTGAACCTACGACCTCTGGGTTATGAGCCCAGCGAGCTACCGAGCTGCTCCACCCCGCGTCGGTGAAGCAATCTTAGGCGTACTAATAGATAAAGACCAAATCCCCGTATCTACTTTTTGCTTTGTGCATTGATTGCAGCATCAAGTGCTGACTTCAATCGCTTTTGAGCCTTGTCATATTCAGCAAAGTCTCCCTTTGCTAGTGCGGCTAATCCATCGGCGTATGCCTTCTTTGCACTTGCAAGTGAGTTAGCAAGAGAAGAATTTGTGGTTGTTCCAGTTGTGCCGTTACTTGTTGTATTGCCGGCATTAGTTCCAGAGTTACCACCAAATACTTGATCCAAAGCACCCTTTAGAGTGTCGTCATATCCAATTTGATCTCCGAAGGAAACAAGCACCTTTTGAAGCAACGGGTATGCAGATGTATTTGAAGTTGCCTTTACATACACAGGTTGTACATAGAGCAATCCTCCGCCAACAGGCAGTGTCAACAAATTACCAAGCACAACATCAGATCCACCACGACGCAGAAGTGATAACGAGTTAGCGACATCAGGCTTTGCTTCAAAGTTAGATGCAACTTGTGAAGGTCCTGCGATGTTTGTATTACGTGGAAGTTGCAGCACAGTGATCTTTCCATAATCCGGACCTGGATCTGAATTGACTACTGCAAAGGCTGAAAGGTTTTCACGTCCTCCACGAGGCACGAACGGAGTTGTAAGTGAGAAGGAAGGAGTTTTTGCTCCTGGCATTTGTAATGTTAAATAGTAAGGAGGCTGAGCAGATGCTCCGCCACCAAAGGTTGATGGATCACGTGGCACACGCCAGAAATCTTGTCCACCATAGAAGGCCGCTGCAGTCTTGACGTGATAAGAACTTAAAATATCGCGCTGGACTCTAAACATATCTTCGGGATAACGGATGTGGTCAAGTAAATCCTTTGAGATTTCACTCTTTGGAGTAATTGCGCCAGGAAATGCCTTAGACCAAGTCTTTAGGACTGGGTCCTTTTCATCCCACTGGTACAAGGTCACTGTTCCGTTGTATGCATCAACTGTCGCTTTTACAGAGTTACGAATGTAATTAACAGTTCTATTGCTCTGTGCAGCAATAGATGCAGAATTAGTTGTAAGTGCATCGGCAGTTGCATTTGAAAGTGTTGTTTGACGTGAATATGGATAGCCAGCACTTGTCGTGTAGCCATCGACGATCCACAATATCTTGCCATCTACGAGAGCAGGATATGGATCTCCATCCAGGGTGAGCCATGGAGCAACCTTTGCAACGCGAGCACGAGGATTTCGTTCAAAGAGAATCTTGGAATCCTTGTTGATCAATGAAGACAGAAGAATGCGCTGCTCTTGGTACTTCAGAGCAAAGACAAGCTTGTTGAGCAATGAACCCACTGGAACTCCACCCGATCCAGAGTATGTGTAGTTCTTTTGGCCATTTGCTGAAGCATCATCTGGATAATCAAACTCAACTGGATCATCTGTCTTTACTCCACCAATAATTGAGTAATCAGGAACATTTTCACCAAAGTAAACACGTGGTTCAAATTTTCCAAGTGTTCCTGTTGGTGGAAGATTTCCGACAGTAAATGATGGCTTTCCATCAGCATCTCGCTCATTTCCATATGCTGCAACAAAGCCAAAACCATGCGTGTAGACAAGGTGGTCGTTGATCCAGTTTCGAGATGGATTTCCTTGGATATTTAATTCGCGAACTGCAACAACCACATCGCGCTTAACACCATTGACGGTGTAACGATCCACATCTAGTGATTCAGGGAAGCTGTAGTACGGGCGAATTTGCTGGAGCTGTCTAAAGGTTGGGGAGAGCACATTTGGATCCATCAAACGAATATTTGCAATTGTTGCTGCATCATTTGCAAGCTGGCCACTAGAAGTTGAAAGAGTGGCCTGATAATCAGTTACGGTCACATCTTCTAGGCCGTATGCAGCACGAGTAGATTCGATATTGCGTTGAATAAATGGTGCTTCTTTTGAGGATTCGCTTGGCTTAACTTGAAAGTTCTGAATTGCTGCTGGGTACAGACCTGCAATTAGTACAGATGAGATAACAAGCAGCGCGGTTCCGGCAGCAGGCAGAACCCACGAACGGCGAAAAATATTTGCAAAGAACAAGAGCGCACAGACAATTGCGATTCCAGCCAGGATTGCTTTGGCTGGCAGCACTGCATTGACATCTGTGTATGTCAGACCTGTAATGATCTTGCTTTCCTTCAGCGCTAAAGCGTAACGATCAAACCAGTAGGCAACCGCCTTGAGTAGAACTACGGCACCCAATAAAATCGAAAGCTGCAGACGTGCAGCAACTGTTGTTCGATCTTCTTGAACCTGCAGGCGAATTCCGCCATATAAATAGTGGACTGCGACCGAGGCAATTGTTGCCAAGACCAAAGTTGAAATTCCCCAACCAATGAGGGTTTGCCAGAATGGAAGACGGAAGGCAAAAAAGGAAATATCCATATTGAACTGTGGATCTTTCACGCCAAAATCTGTTGAGTTCTTAAAGAGCAACCATGAGCTCCATAATGTTGATCCCGATGTTCCTGCAAAATAAAATAGCGCTACAAATCCACCAATAAACAAACTACGACGAATTGGCTCAACTTGTGAGCGATAACGTTCAAGATTATCTGCTTCGACTGTCATTGGTACATAAAGCGGGCGGCGCTTGTATGCGATCCACACATTTGCTACAACAATTGATGAGGTCAATAAACCTGTCACAAAAAATAGCAAGATCTTTGTACCAAGAATGGTTGACCATGTGCTTGTGAAATCTACGGACTTAAACCACAACCAGTCTGCATAGAAACCACTGAGTGCAGTAAAGAGCGCTCCGATGATTACAAGAATTCCGATAGTCAGAGCCAATGGGCTCTTTCGTCCACGGATTTTAAAAGCTGGGCGTTGGAACTGGGGGTTATTGGTCATGGGGCAAAACTATCGCAAGGGGAATAGGGCTACCAATTCAATTGTCACGATTTGAATCTAGGCGCTGTCTGACTAGTTATCTCTTGCCTGTTATCGCTTGCCTGGATAGCCAATTGCGCCTGCCAGAGCTGTTGAATACCTCTAGACAGGGCTGATTGATTCTCAGAAATCGTGAAGGTTTGTTGCAGCGCCTTGATACTTGCGAATTATTTGCGTGTGCGTTCGAGGTAAGAAATTGCCTGGGCCAAGGTTGCAACAGTTATGACCCTAATCCCTTTGGGAGTATTGGCAATCTCCTCAGCGTTTCCAACTGGAGCAAAGAAGATAGATGCTCCAACCTTTTTAGCCGAAAGAATCTTCTCGTTGATACCACCAATCGGTCCAACGACACCGCGACTATCGATAGTTCCAGTTCCTGCAATATGGCGTCCCTGCATCAAATCTTTCTCGGTCAATAATTCAACAAGACCAATAGAAAACACAAGGCCACCGCTAGGTCCACCTGTTTGAGACACTTTAAATGTAATTTTCTTTCCATCGAGTGCATCTGCTCGGCGTTGTGCAATGACTGAAGCAGGAGCAACCAAAGTTTTTGTCTCGGTATTTACAGGAGCCATGACTTCGGGATGCGATTGCAAGTAATTAATCGCTGCTGATATCGCCTTATCTTGAGAGCCAACCATGTCGGCCTTTGCTTGCTTATTTTCCTCTTGTGTACTTGTGCCTGGGGGATAGATTGCAGACTTTGGATAAACAGCTCGTTCTGAACTGATCCATGAGTAAATGAGTTCAGGCCCAAATATCCACGTATCTGGATTTGTAACGCGGATAGACATCAAATCTATTCGCCCAGTCGCTGGGTAATTTTCCAGACCTTTGATTGTGATTACACCCTTAAATATATTTTGTGCTTGCCCGGGCAACACAATTGCAAAAGGCAAAGGAGCAATAGTTGCTAGTACAAAAAATAAACCTAGAGTCGCAGTAACGACTTTAGGAAGGGGTGAAAATCGCACAGCAACTCTGAAACTAGTTTGCGTCCGGACGGATCACTGAAATACGTGAAGGCTTTTGTGAAGAGGGCGCTGGGTTGTCAGTATTTTCTGCTGCATCATTTAGCATCTCTTCATCCCCAACAACTAAATCTCCAGCTACATCGCGGGCTTGTGAATCACGAAGAGAATCCTGAAAACGCTGAAACTGCCCAACAGAGCGTTGAGTCTCTTGCTGAAACTTTCCTTGAAACTTCGAGACCCACGTGACATAGCCAAGTGCACCAATTAATCCCATAGCGGGCACAACCCACCAGATGAGAGCTGAGAATGCGTTGGACATGTCCCTACTGTACTAGTTTGCGAAGGTCGCGGCACAGTGAGCATGGCCTACTCACCATGTGCAAAAAACTCTGATTAAAGTGGAATTAAACGACCTGCGAAATTGTTCCAATGCTGGGAGGATTCAACTATGACGCCATTTGGTTTCAATCCAGGAGATTCAGAGGACTCTAACGAGCCAGTTGATTTTGCTGCCATGATGGAACAGATGCAACGACAGATTCAAGAACAATTTTCAAAGCTTGGAATAAATGGTCCTGGGTTTACTGGATCATCTGAGCCACTACCTAAAAACATTGTTAGGGACACCGCAAAGAAATTCACAACTGCGCAAGGCTCTTCTCCAGTTAGCGCCAATGATGTTTCAGAGATTGAACAAGCATTGTCGATTGCAGAGCTCTGGCTTGATGAAGCAACTTTTTTCCCGAAGTCTCCAAACACCGGAAATGTTGCCCTAGCACGCACCGACTGGGTTGATACGACTTTGCCGGGATGGCAAACATCGGTTGAACCATTGGCGCTGGGTTTGTCGTCAGCGATTGGTGAATTATTAAACCAAGCTTCAATTGGCGAAGGCGAAGGCTCTGAAACTCCTGCAGATGAACAATCTGAGATGCAGATTCCGGTGGGGATGATTTCAGCGCTTCTAAACTCATTTATAGGTTCTCTTGTTGCAACTCAGTTGGGACAAGCGATTGGCTTGCTATCAGGAAAGGTCACTGGTGCTCATGATGTGGGCCTTCCGCTTGTTGATTCTGCATATCCAACACTGGTTCCACAAAACATTAGGGAATGGGCTATAGATTTAGATATTCCAATGGATGAGGTTCGAATCTTCCATGCATTACGAGAAGCTGCAGTTGCACGTTTATTTGCACACAATCCGTGGCTCGTGTCATATATCCGAACCGCAATTACTGAATACGGTAAGGGAATCAATATTGATTTGGATGCTATTCAAGATCAAGCGCAACGAGCATTTGAATCTGGCAACGGATTTGATCCTTCAAACCCAGAAAGCTTCAGTATCGCTCTCAATGAAGGAATCTTTACTCCTCAAGAATCACCGGCACAGCGCGCTGCCTTAACTAAATTGGAAACGGTGTTGGCACTAATTGACGGTTGGAGTGAAGAGGTCGTTGCAATGGCTGCAGGGGATCGATTGCCAAACATCGCTGCACTTCAAGAAACTCTGCGCCGACGTCGTGCAACTTCTGCACCAGCACAACAGTTATTTTCTTCAATGCTTGGATTACAAGTTTCTCCGCGACTTGCCCGGGAAGCAACTGTGTTTTGGAGAAAAGTTTGTGAACTTAAAGATGTTGAATCACGCGATCGAATCTGGAGTGGAATTCTTCCCACCGCCGAAGATTTGTTGACACCTGAGAGTTTTGTGAAGAGCTTAGAGATTCCTGATGACTTGTCGGGATTGATCTAATTCATCCAACTTTAACTTGGAAATAGAAAAGCGAACTCCCCGGTCACTTGCTCTAAATCAGCCTTCCCCTTGCTGATGTAGAACTGTTATCCGAGGAGTTCGTAGTCGTAAAGTAAGTCTTTGACATGGGTTTATCAACTCGGCACCGCGTTGACAAAGGATAATTTCTTGAGGTAGTGCATCTTCATGTGCTGGCCCTTTTCATTGAAATCGACAAGACTCGCACCCGCATATGGTGAATCTCTCAAGGTTTAGTTGAGAGATGACATAACATTTCAGAATGAGCCAGTCTGAACAGACCAACGGATTCCTAGAGCCATCCTTAGTTGAGTCAACCCTTGAGGAGCACACCCTTCCTGGAATCTCGGAGGGCGAAATTATTGTCATCAGATCTACGCGCCGAAAGAAAAACATTTCCGCATATCGTCAGGGCGGTCGAATAGTTGTCTCGATTCCAGCCAGAATGAGCAAGGCTGATGAGCGTGCGATGGTGCCTGAAATGGTTGCCAAAATCCGTGCTCAAGAGGCAGCGGCGACGATGAGCGAGGCGAGCCTTTCCAATCGCGTGGGCGAACTATTGAGCGAGCTCGCCCCAGAAATCACGATCCGCCCGTCGGCCGTGAATTGGCGGGCTATGCGCGAGCGCTGGGGTTCATGCACGGGCGCAGATCGCTCGATACGGATTTCTGACCGCTTGAAGGGTGCCCCCGAGCACGTGCTTGATTACGTCCTGTTCCATGAGGCGATCCACCTGCAGTTCTTCGACCATGGGCCTGAATTCAAGGAGCTTCTCGCCCGTTTCCCGCGTGAAGAGGCGGCTGAGGCGTATTTGAGCGGGTATGAGGCTGCTGAAAACGCGCTCACCGCCCCAGAAGCGCTAAAAAAACTCCTAAATAAAGGTGCCTAGATACGCTTGTTTAAGCGTGTTCAGGGGTAGCCTCATACACGAACGCCTGCCCCACACGGGGAGCAATCCCGAAGGGATCGCAAGCGTCGATAGGAGGAAAAGAATGACTGCAGAGACATACAAAGGTGACGCTTACTGCGTTAAGTGCAAAGAGAAGCGTGATTTCGAAGGAACTGTAAAGGTTTCTGACTCTGGTCGTCGCATGGCACAAGGCATCTGCCCAGTGTGTGGCACCAAGGTCAATCGTATTCTTGGCAAAGCCCAGTAATTAAATTTCGTTTTGCGTTGGTGAGATCTGGTTCACCTGCGAACGACTAGCGTTATGAAAGACCCTCGCACTTAACGGTGTGGGGGTCTTTTGTTTGCCAAGTATCCTTCCAACATGGCCGCGCGCGAATATCACTTAGAGATTGATGCGGTTGATGCGACCCTGGTTTCTATTGAAAAGGTCTTGGATCTGCCAAAACTTCGCAAGCAAGCAGATGAACTAGAAGTAGAAGCAGGGGTTCCTAATCTGTGGGACGACCCTGAGGCAGCGCAAAAGATCACAAGCCGTTTATCGCGCGTTCAATCTGTAATTGCCAAGTTGTCGGGGTTGCGTCAACGTGTTGAAGATCTATCTATCCTCTTTGAATTAGCTGCCGGAGAACCAGGTGGAATGCAGGATGCCGAAAATGAACTCGATGCCGTTAAGAAATCGGTCAGCGAGTTAGAAGTTCAGACTCTATTAAATGGAGAGTACGACGATCGCGATGCTTTGATCACTATTCGCTCAGAAGCAGGTGGCGTAGAGGCTGCCGACTGGGCAGAGATGATTATGCGCATGTACCTGCGTTACTGCGAGCGTCACAACTTCACAGTTAATGTCCTTGAAACATCATATGCAGAAGAAGCGGGAATCAAGTCAACAACCTTTAAGGTTTCGGCCCCTTATGCCTACGGAACTTTATCTGTGGAACAAGGCACTCACCGCTTAGTGCGCATTTCACCTTTTGATAGCCAAAGCCGCCGTCACACATCATTTGCAGGAGTTGAAGTTGTGCCTGTTGTAGAACAAAGTGATCACATTGAAATTGATGAAAAAGACATTCGCGTTGATGTGTATCGCTCATCAGGTCCTGGCGGGCAAGGTGTTAACACCACAGACTCTGCTGTTCGTTTAACGCACATCGCAACCGGAATTGTTGTCTCATGTCAGAACGAGCGTTCCCAGATTCAAAACAAAGCAACAGCAATGGCTGTGTTGCAATCCAAGTTGTTAGAGCGCCGCCGCCAAGAAGAGCAGGCAAAGATCAATGCTCTCAAGGGCGACAATTCAGGGTCATGGGGCAATCAGATGCGCTCATATGTTTTAGCGCCATATCAAATGGTTAAAGATCTGCGCACAGATTATGAAACTGGAAATACTTCAGCTGTATTAAATGGCGAAATCGATGAGTTCATCGAAGCCGGAATTCGCTGGCGCCGCAGTTCTTAATTCCTGAGAATGCGTGGATTCCGCACAATCTCACACAATCTTTAGGCTCAAACTCGCGTTAGAACCGAGGATTTCCGCCTGCCTTCCTTAAACTAAGCGCAGGTCGAAGGTGGTTCCCCGAAATTCCACCCCGCAGATGCAATGGGAGATTTAATGATTCGCTTTGAAAATGTCACCAAGATTTACTCGGGTCAAGAGCGCCCAGCCCTTGATTCTGTAAATCTTGAGATTGTAAAAGGCGAGTTCGTATTCCTGGTTGGTCTTTCAGGCTCTGGTAAATCTACATTCCTACGTTTAGTACTTCGTGAAGAACGCCCAACATCAGGATCAATCCATGTAGCCGGTAAAGATTTAGGTAAGTTGGCAAATCACAAAGTTCCAGAGCTTCGCCGTTCTGTTGGAACTGTTTTTCAAGATTTTCGCTTACTTCCAAACAAGACAATTACAGAAAACGTTGCCTTCACATTGCATGTCCTCGGATATTCACAAAAGGAAATCAACCGCGAGGTTCCAGAGGTACTAGAGCTAGTTGGTTTAGAAGATAAGGGCGACCGTTTGCCGTCAGAGATTTCCGGTGGCGAACAACAGCGCGTAGCGATTGCTCGTGCATACGTTAGCCGCCCGCCAATCTTGATTGCTGATGAGCCAACTGGAAACCTAGATCCAGCAACTTCTGTCGGCATTATGAAGTTGCTTGATCGCATTAACCGCGAGGGCACAACTGTTTTGATGGCAACACATGATGCTGGCATTGTGGATCAAATGCGTAAGCGCGTTATTGAGTTAGATGCAGGACATGTAATCCGCGACCAAGTTCGTGGCGTTTATGGGTACACGGGCTAAGGACGGGATAAACAAATGCGCGCACGGTTTCTTCTTAGTGAAGTTCGAATTGGACTTCGTCGTAACTTAACCATGACCTTTGCAGTTGTTGTCACAACTGCTATCTCCTTGTCGTTACTCGGTATAGGTCTTCTTTCAAACGCCCAAGTAGGTGCTATGAAGGATTATTGGTATGACAAAATCGAAGTCTCAGTTTTCCTGTGCGGAAATCTTTCGGATTCACCATCTTGCGCAAATGGAATCATTACCCCGCCTCAACGTTTAACTATCCAGCAAGATCTTCAAGAGATGAGCGTTGTTGAAAGCGTGTTCTACGAATCACAATCACAGGCTTACTCTCGTTTTCAAGAGCGCTTTAAGGATTCAGCGATTGCACAAAATGTGACTGCAGATCAGCTGCCGGAATCATTCCGCGTTAAGTTAAAGGATCCAACACAGTTTTCAGTAATTGTCAGCGCTTTTAGCGGCCGACCAGGAGTTGATGTTGTTCAAGATCAACGAACAATTCTTGAGAAGTTCTTCAAACTATTGGGTGTCCTTCGAAATGGTGCACTAGTAGTTGGTCTTGCATCGGTGTTAACTGCGGCGTTGTTGATTTCAAATACTTTACGCATTGCAGCATTTAATCGTCGCCGTGAAACCGGCGTCATGAAGCTAGTAGGTGCATCGTCGTGGTCCATTCAGCTTCCATTCTTATTGGAAGGTGTCATCTCAGCGATTATTGGTTGGGGGCTGGCGACAGGATTGCTTGCTGGTTTAAAGACGGTCATTGATACCAATGTTGCTCCACTTCTTACCTTTACCAAGTTCTTTGGTTGGGGAGAGGTCTGGGTAGCTTCGGCCTATCTACTAGCAACAGGCTTGGTTGTTTCGATTCTGGCTTCTGTGATCACCCTTCGCCGTTATCTGAAGGTCTAACTTCTTCGTAAGCGGCATTTGGTTCGTAAGCGGCATTTGGTTCATAGGCTGCACTGACTTCTTACGCACCGCTTACTTCTTACTCGCCTCTGTAACTACCGCCTTCTTGGTCTCATAAATACTCGCTAAGTGAGAGAATTGGAACCTGCACTCCAATCGTTGGATGCACGGTAATAAATATCAGAACTTGAGGGTGGTGATGCGGCATGGTTAAAGAGGTAGGCCGCAAGGTCATTGCCCAAAACAAGAAGGCACGTCACGATTATTCAATCGCTGATGTACTTGAATGCGGTTTGGTGCTTACTGGCACAGAAGTTAAATCACTTCGTGCTGGCCGCGCATCGTTAATTGATGGCTTTGCCATGGTCAATAACGGTGAATTGTGGCTGATGGGTGTTCACATTCCGGAATACACAGAAGGCACCTGGACTAATCACACTCCGCGTCGTGATCGCAAACTTTTAGTTCACAAAAATGAACTCAACAAACTTATTGCGAAGTTAAAGGATTCAAGCACGACTCTTATTCCCCTGCAGTTGTACTTCAAGGATGGTAAAGCCAAGGTCGAGATCGCAGTGGCTAAGGGCAAGAAGGCCCATGACAAGCGCGAGGCGATTAAGGAACGTGAGGCCGATCGTGAAGTCTCACGCGTTGTCTCGCGTACTTTGAGTGGAAAAGCTAGTCGCGCCGCTTCAAAATACGAGGATTAACACCTTCTCGCTTTCCTGATTTACACTTAGAACACCGCCGCTTCGATACCTCAATTTTTGAGGCAACGCAGCGACGGCGCAGAAAGTAGGAATTAGTAGTTCTTACTTTCTGGAAGTAATTGACAATTAAATAGGGGATAAGAAATACGTTTCTTTTTCTCCAAGTTGTAAGTGTGAAAGCACTTTAAATCTTGGGGGTGAACGGTCTCGACTTTGGATGTTGAGGCAGGGGAAGCGGGCCGAGGAAGCCGGAATGATCTCGTAAACCAATAATCCGTGCAAAAAATAACTGCAGACCTTAAAAAGTCTGAATTCTCACTAGCTGCATAAGCTACTGTGATTCCGTTAGCCCAGGTGCCGCTCTCGACCTGGAATCTAGCGTCGACTAGGGGGCTTTTCACTTCATTGGTGTTGCAGACGATGAAGGAGAACATTTTTGCAACTGAGTTCGTCGAAGATATGTGTGTAAAAACTTCGGGACTGAGAAAGCGTTAATCACACTACGCCCGTAGAAGCCCTGTTTGAATACCGAAGGACCCGGGTTCGATTCCCGGCACCTCCACCAATATTTGAGCTTCTGTATGCTTTTCCTATGGAAGGCATTCTCGTTGCACTGGCAATTTTGGCCATTTTCTTTTTCGCTAAAGATGGCTCCAGCAAAAGAGATAAAAAAGATTAAATAGAGTTTCTTAATGTGTTTTAGTGTTGCCCGCCAGGCCCATGTCCATCTTTTCCGGATGAACGGCCATTCTTTTTCCACTTAAGAGTTGGCCCGTGATCACCTGGTGCAGCTTTTCTTATTCCTAATTTACTTGAAATATTTGCGAGCAAGTAAAATTCGGGGAAGTACTCACGTCGCAGAGCAATATATGAAGTCACAATTGAAAAGACTCCAAGCAGTTTTGCTGGCAGTTCGGCGATATTTACAAACCAAGAACCGAGGAAAACCCCCATTGTTATTAAGAATCCATGTAGTAACCGTCTGAAAACGGTAAGCACCATGGACACGCTTCTTGATTGAGAAGAAATAGCGTTGACCAACTTAGGCAATGTGAGAGTAATCGCTATTGGTCCTGCCAAGATATCAATCAGGAAAAGAATTAATACAAGCACAGCAAGTGATTCCATATCTAAGCACTCCAATCACTTCTGATAGCTGCGAACATGACCATGTTCTCACGAGTTCCATCTCCACAACAGGATTTGTCTCGCAACACACCCTCTTGCACATACCCAGCATTTGCTAGAACCTTCAATGAAGGTTTATTCGATTCAACGACTAGCGCCTCTATACGGTGAAATCCAATGCTTTCAAAGCCATACTCAGTTAATAGCTTCGTTGCTTGTGTTGCAATTCCTTTGCCACGAATATCTGCGGTTAACCAGTAACCAATTTCAGCCTTTCCCTCTTCAAGTACAAGGGTGTGAAAAGAGAGAGCACCAGCAAATTGTCCATCGTATTCAAGGACAAGCTGAAGTTCTGTGCGCATAGCGAAGCCATTCGGAGAACGCTCGTGCACATAATGTTCTGCATTAGCCATCTGATAATTAGCAGGTATGCGGGTGAACTTCGGAATCAGCGGATCTTGCACACCCTCAAATAAAGGAACTATGTCCCGTTCTTCGGGCTTACGAAGAGTGATCAACCCATACTGCAAGGTTGGAACTTCTGTTGGCCACCAGATCATTTAGCTAGTATCGCAGGTTAATTAACCCTCTTGTAAATCAGTAGGCGCACCATGCACATCAAGCACATCTGCGCCCAACTTCGACCCTTCACCGCTGCGATTAAGTGGCGTCTTGGGCTTGGCATCATCCTTGTAAATAGCAGGAATTGAACCGAGTAATCCCTTTTGGAAATCTTCAAAGGCCTGCAGCACTTCGCGCTTTGTATTCATAACAAAGGGGCCCATCCATGCAACAGGTTCCTTAATTGGCGCACCACCCAGAATGAATAGTTCCAGTTCTGGAGAACGCGCTTCTTGCTGATTAGCAGCGCGAACAACAATTGTGTCTCCCTCGCCAAAAACAGTTAGCTGACCCATCTGTACGGGGCGTGCTTCATCACCAACAAAACCATGACCTGCCATTGTGTACACAAGTGCGTTGTAATCCTTGCGCCATGGCAAACGTAATTCTGCCCCAGCTGCAATAGTTGCATGTAACAAAGTAATTGGCGTCTGTGTTGAACCCGGTCCAAAGTGTCCATCAACTTCACCGGCAATTACTCGCAACAATGAACCGCCATCTGCCGATGACAACAATGCAACATCTTTTGCACGAACATCTTGATAGGCAGGAGGTGACCACTTCTTTGCCGCCGGCAAATTAACCCACAACTGGAATCCGTGAAACAAACCACCAGACATAACCAAACTTTCTGGGGGAGTTTCAATGTGCAAAATGCCAGCACCTGCCGTCATCCATTGCGTATCGCCATTTGAAATCGTGCCACCACCACCATTGTTATCTTGGTGATCAAAGATTCCATCAATAATGTAAGTAACAGTTTCAAATCCGCGATGTGGGTGCCAAGGAGTTCCCTTTGGTTCACCTGGTGCATATTCAACTTCGCCCATTTGATCCAAGTGAATAAACGGGTCAAGCTCGGCCATATCAACACCGGCAAATGCGCGACGAACCGGAAAGCCTTCACCTTCAAAACCCTGCGGCGCAGTAGTAATGCTCTTCACCTTGCGCGCACGTGCACCAGTAACCTCGTTAACACGAGGCAAAACGGTGATGTCGCTGACGGTTACTGCAGGCATTGGACTCTCCTTAGTTCAGGCTCCAAGGTTAGTTGAACATTCAACTACCTGCAACTGATGGAAAGTTTTCGAAGTTAAGAGTTCGTTGAAATCGTATCTTTGTCTCAATTGACCCAATGCGCGAGCGTGAACTGATTACAAAAAGGCCCTGGATTTCATAGAACTGCTTAACTAGAAAACTGTTCTTATAGAGCTTTAAGTGCTGAAACAACCTTGGTTAGCGAAGCCTTGGCATCGCCGAACAAAAGCATTGTCTTTGGATCGTATAGAAGTTCGTTTTCGATGCCAGCAAATCCTGGGCGCATGGAACGCTTCAAGAAGATGATGTTGGCAGCGTGATTAACTTCCAAGATTGGCATTCCATAGATTGGGCACCCTGGCGTGGTTTGTGCAGCAGGGTTAACAACATCGTTTGCGCCAATAACTATTGCGACATCTGTTTGACCAAATGTTGGATTAACTTCATCCATTTCTTGCAATTGATCATAAGGAACATTTGCTTCTGCAAGCAAAACGTTCATGTGCCCTGGCATACGACCTGCAACTGGATGAATACCGTATGCAACATCAATGCCCTTCGAAATCATTAAGTCTGCTAATTCGCGAACTGTGTGTTGAGCTTGTGCAACAGCAAGTCCAAAGCCCGGAACAATTACAACGCGACGAGCATAGTTAAGCAAGATTGCAACATCATCAGGTGAACCTGAACGAACTGGGCGTTCTTCACCGGCTGCTGCAACATCTTGTGGCTTTGCGGTGAAAGCGCCAAACAATGTTCCAAATAGTGAACGTCCCATGGCCTCTGCCATCAAACGAGTCAGAATAGTTCCTGATGCACCAACAAGTGTTCCAGCGATAATCAACAGAGTTGAATCCAGTACATAACCACTTGCAGCTACGGTCAAGCCAGTAAATGCATTAAGTAGTGAGATAACAATTGGAACATCCGCGCCACCGACTGGAAGCACGAACAAGATTCCAAATAGCAGTGACAGGCCAGCCAAAATCAGTAGCGGTGTTGTGCCAAGTGCGGAAACAACCCAGCCACCAACGCCAAGAACCGAAACCAAAGTCGCGGCGATAATGAAGCGGCCCGCTGGAAAAATCACTGGGCGAGTGGTCATCAACTCTTGCAACTTCATAAAGGTGATGATCGATCCACTAAATGAAACGCAACCAACGATTACCGTAAAGACTGTGAATACAACCTCGGCTGTTGTTGCTTGATCGCCAAGATTTAAGTATTCAACGATTGCTACCAATGCAGCTGCGCCACCACCCACACCATTAAAAAGTGCAACAAGTTGTGGCATCTGAGTCATTTGGACTTTACGGGCAGCAGGAACACCGACGACTAGCCCAATCGCAATTGCCCCAAGGATCCACCCAAGATTATTAAGCGGAAGTGATGAATTTTCATTGGAATAGAAGAAGACAACCAAAGTCGCCAATCCAGCACCAAATGCACCAATCAAGTTACCGCGTCGAGCAGTCTTTGGGTGAGATAAACCTTTAAGCGCAAGGATGAAAGCAATACCTGCAGCCAGGCCAATGAGGTCATATACGACGCGGCTCATTTCTTATTTCCTTTGAACATTTCAAGCATTCGGTCGGTAACGACAAACCCGCCGACCATGTTGATAGTTGCCAAAATAATTGCAGCAACTGATAGACCGAGCTCTAAGTTAGTTTTGCTGTGATCGGCAACGATGATTGCGCCAACCAAAATAACTCCGTGAATTGCATTGGCACCAGACATTAATGGTGTGTGCAATGTTGAGGACACTTTCGAAACAACCTCAAAGCCAACAAAGACAGAAAGCACGAAAATAGACAGGATTGCCATCGGTTCCATTACTGAGCTCCTCTTCGTGATCCACCATGTGTTACCGCGGCACCATTGATGATTTCATCATCGAAATCTAGATTAAATGCAACCTTCTGATCATCCTTTGCGGCAATAGTAAACAGAGACAACAGGTTTACAACGTTTCTTGAGTACAAGAAAGATGCGTGGAATGGAAGTTGGCTAGGTACATCTTTTCCGCCCCAGATACGAACTCCACCGGCTGTTTCAACAATTTCACCAGGTTTTGATCCTTCAACATTTCCACCAGTTTCGGCAGCTAAGTCAACGATGATTGTGCCTGGAGCCATTGCATCCACCATTGCTTGTGTCATCAATCGAGGTGCTTGGCGACCAGGGACAGCAGCGGTTGTAATAACAACATGAGATTTCGCGATGTATGGAGTCAAAAGTTCACGTTGCTTTGCGGCACGATCCTCTGTCATTTCGCGCGCATATCCGCCAGCACCTTCTAGCGCTTCAAGTTCTAATTGAATAAACGTTGCACCCATTGAACGAACTTCATCAGCAGATGCTGGACGAACATCGTATGCCGAAACAACTGCACCTAAACGACGCGAAGTTGCAATTGCTTGCAACCCTGCAACACCTGCACCCAGAACTAAGACTTGTGCTGGCGTAACTGTTCCAGCCGCTGTCATCAACATTGGAAAGAATCGTGGTGAAAGTTCTGCACCAACAACGGCGGCGCGATATCCGGCGCACAATGCTTGTGAAGTTAAGGCATCCATTGACTGCGCACGTGAAATACGTGGAACTAATTCAAGTGAAAACGCCGTAACACCAGCTGTTACCGCCGCTTCAATTGAATCAATTGCAGTAACTGGGGATAAAAATGAAATTGTGATTGCACCTTTTTTCAGGGTTGCCATTTGCTGGGCGGTTAATGGCTGAACAGAAAGAACTACATCTGCATCTGCTAGGACATCACCTTGTTTGACAGTGGCACCAGCTGTTGTGAAGTCAGCATCAGTTGTTTGCGAATGTGCACCCGCACCAGCTTCGATTACAACATCGAGTCCTAGTCGAGTTAACTTATTGATGATGTCTGGAACAAGCGCTACACGCTTCTCTCCAGCTTTGATTTCCTTCGGAACGGCTACGCGCATAGCCCAAAGATTACTGGGTGGAGCCCTTCAAGTCACCCCGAATTAGGTGATAAAGAATCGATTGAATAGTTGTACGGCGGTGACACGCCTCTCTCCATACGACAGAACGCGGACCATCAATGACAGATGCTTCCACTTCTTCACCGCGGTGAGCAGGTAAACAATGCATGAACACTGAGTCCTTGCTCGTCAGTTTCATGAGATTTTCAGTAACAGCAAATGGCGAGAGTGCTGGCACCTTTTCGGCGCGGTCTGCTTCTGAATCACCCATGGACATCCAGACATCTGTATACAAAACAGATGCATCTTTTGCGGCAGCTTCTGGATCATGAGTGACTTCAACTTTTCCACCATTGTGCGAAGCAATGTTTTTTGCAACAGCTACAACAACAGGATCTGGCGCCCATTTACCACTAGGTGTAGCTGCAACAACGTGCGCACCCATGATTGCACCCATAAGCAACCAGGCATGAGACATATTGTTTCCATCACCAAGGTAGACAAATTTACGACCCGAAATATCTGCTCCGAATTTTTCACGAATTGTTAACCAGTCTGCAAGCAACTGAGTTGGATGATCATCATCTGTTAATGCATTGATAACTGGAATTGATGCATTAGCACCAAGTTCGTCAACATCTGCTTGTGCAAATGTACGAATGATCAATGCACTGCAATATCCACTGATAATTTTTGCAGTGTCTGAAATTGTTTCACCACGACCCAATTGCAACTCATCGCCACGGATAAAGATTGGAGTTCCGCCAAGGTGGGCTACAGCTGTCTCAGATGACAGCCGGGTACGAGTCGAAGGCTTTGTCATATAAATAGCAACGGACTTATGTGCCAACGCGGTACTAGAGCGCAGTGGATTCTCAGCAAATTCAGCGGCGGTCGATAGCAAGAGTTCAACATCTGCGCGACTCAAGTGCTCGGTTCGTAGTAAGTCCTTCATTTGTGAATTCTACCCGTATTTTTCAGGCGCTCGAAGGTATTCTTATGCACCTCATGGGCCTCTTTAAGAAAATCGGAACAGACGGTGACACCGATCTGCTGACCCGACCATCCGAAGAGCTGCTCGAAGATGATGGTGGGCATGATCGCTTCGCTCATTATGTTAAGAAAGAAAAGATCACCGAATCTGCGGTCACAGGCAAATCAGTAAAAGCGCTGTGTGGGAAGAAATGGATCCCATCTCGTGATCCTGAAAAGTACCCAATTTGTCCAACCTGCAAGGAAATATATGCAGGATTGAAATCAGCACCCGAAGATAAAGCTACATCCGAAGATAAATGAGAATGAAGTGCAGGATTGGCTTCACACTTTCTTTACTTTTACTCGTCACATTAGTTTCACAACCATTGCAAGCGGCCGATAAAGAACCACGAAAGATTTTGTCAGGCTGGATTCCATATTATTCAGTCAAAACAGTATTGCCATTAGTGCGAAAACTTCCTTCAGCTATCCCAAATGTTGCAGGCCAGCCATCAATCTGCGATGCATCTCAATATGGACCAGCAGAAAATCAAGCAATCGAAAGTTCATACCTTTTTACCAATAAAGATTTGATGAAAGAGGTCATGCCATTTTGGTACAGTCTGAAAAGTCCAACTGTGATTCGAGATGATTATGTAAGCGGGAATCCTTCGTGGCCAATTGCCGACACTGTTTGCTTGATGCGTCGTGCTGGCTTACAAGTTATTCCAACGATGACAGATGGCACCGACAAACTAGTTCTGTCTGGCTATCTTTCTAATCCAACAACTCGTACGACAATCGTGAACACAATTGTTGATCTAGTGATGAAGAATAACTTTGATGGCATTGATCTCGATTACGAAGGTTTTGCTTTTGTCGATGGAAACAACACCTGGACCAAAACTGCTCCTCGTTGGGTTGCTTTAGTAAAAGAATTAAGCGTGGCATTACACGCAAGAAATAAACTGTTGTCTGTCTCAACTCCATATTTGTATGACCCACAAGATAAGCAAAAAGGCTATTTTGTGTATGCATGGGCAGATATTGCCAGCAGTATCGATCGCTTAAGAATCATGACATATGACTATTCTGTTGCGAAACCAGGACCAATGGGTCCATTGGCATGGACTGAAAAAACCATTCAATATGCAATAAGTGTGATGTCGCCATCGAAGGTATATGTGGGTTTACCTGGGTATGGCCGTGACTGGATTACTTCGGTAAAAGGAAAATGTCCGACATCAGCGCCACCGGGCTTAATTGCTGGAGCAAAAGCGGCAACATTTAAAATGAATTATGCAGCAGCTAAAGCTGCAATAGATGGTGCAATACCAACATTTAATGAGCAATACAGCGAGGCCACATACAGCTATACCCAAAGTTATAACGGTTTGTCTTCTACCGGTGCCGCAACCGCCTGTACCGTAAATCGAACTGTTTGGTTTCAAAATGCTCGCAGCTTCGCTGATCGAATGGCGCTAGTTGCAAAGTATCGTCTTGGCGGTGCTGCGATGTGGACATTAGGTATGGAAGAAATGGCAGCTACAAATGAGATTCGCACTGCAGCCCTTGCTATTGCACCAGATCCCGTAGTTAACACAATCTCCTTAGAAAACGTTACTGATGGCTCGATAAATTATGGAGGCACGTTTACCGTGAAGGGCTTAATCACACTTAAAGATAAGACACCTATTGCTGGACTAAATGTTGCATTTGAAATCAAGCGCCCTAATGAATCTGAGTGGACAAAGATTGCAGATCTAGTAGCAGCAGCCGATGGAACAGTCACGACAGCAATGACATTAGGTGGGGACGCATCGATTCGACTAACAACAGATGGAACCTGGGAGCGGGCAGCATCGGTGAGCGCTGAAGAGAAGATTTCGGTTAAAAACCTGCTTCAGATAGATCGGCCCGTATCAGCTGCAAAGGGTTCTGTATTTACAATTAAGGCGCAGCTCTTACCTAAATTAGTAGGTAAGACCGCGAATTTACAGAAAAACATTAGCGGGAAATGGCAAAATGTTGGTGTAGCAGCTGTGTCAGATACCAATGGCTCGTTTACATTTACTTCGTCAGAAACTAAGCGGGGAGTTGTGACATTGCGAGTTCAAGTTACAGGCGATATCGCCTCAGCTCCATTTGCGATTGTGATTCGATAGTTATGGTCAAAATTAAAGACAAGATAGAAGAAGAGATACAAGCAATCTTTAGTGGTGATGTTCCATGGATAACTATTGTGTGGGATGACCCAGTCAATTTAATGACCTACGTGACCTATGTATTAATGGAACTTTTTGGCTACAACAAAGAAAAAGCACACGAGCTAATGATGAAGGTCCACAACGAAGGTAAAGCAGTTGTTTCAAGTGGAAGTCGCGAAGAAATGGAACACGATGTTGCACGACTACATGAATATGGTTTGTGGGCAACATTGCAGCGCGGTGATCAAGCAATATGAGCGAAAACGAACATGGATTTTTCCGTCACGGAGATAACGCCTACCTAGCTAATTTTTCTGAAGCAGAACGGGAAGTTCTGACTAATTTGGTAGAACAAATCATTGAATTACTAGCTGAACGAGTCGACCATGACAGTGATGATCCCTTGGCTGCGATGGTCGGAATAACTATGCACGACACACCACCTGATGATGAAGTACTACTGCGTTTGTTGCCCAATGCATATGCAGATCAAGTTGATGCATCTGAATTTCGCAGATATACCGAATCAACCTTGCGCCAAAAGAAGCAAGCACATGCAATGGCTATGCGAATGCATTTAAAGAGCGCCGTGGACGGCATTGTTGAAGTTGATCATGATGGTGCAAATGCTTGGCTCGGTGCAATGAATGATGTGCGCCTTGCACTTGGCGTTCGATTAAAGGTTCAAGAAAATACTCACGAAGATTTGGAATTATTGGCCCCTGACGACCCGATGCGTGGCGTTTATGCGGTGTATAGCTGGCTTGGCTGGCTACAAGAAAGTTTAATTTCTGCGCTTATGGATGAATCTGAATAGAGCATTGACTCGAGGTAGGCTAGCCCTGTGAGTGATGCCCCAATAGGAATATTTGATTCAGGCGTAGGTGGTCTCACCGTTGCACGTGCAATCTTGGATCAACTTCCAAATGAATCCACACTTTATATTGGAGACACAGCTCGTGGTCCTTATGGTCCACGCCCGTTAGCCGAAGTTCGCGAGTTCGCTCTAGAAACAATGGACTTTTTAGTTGAACAAGGTGTTAAAGCAATTGTCATCGCGTGCAATACAGCATCGGCAGCGATGTTACGTGATGCGCGTGAACGGTACTCAGTCCCAGTAATAGAAGTTATTCAACCGGCTGTACGTCGCGCAGTTGCGGCAACGCGCACCGGAAACATTGGAGTCATTGGAACTCGCGCAACAATTGATTCGAAAGCATACGTAGATGCATTTGCTGCTGCCCCACAATTAAACATCACATCGATTGCTTGTCCACTATTTGTTGAATTTGTAGAACGGGGCGAAACATCGGGTCCTGAAATCACCAAGGTTGCGCGTGAATATTTAGCACCGGTTATGGCTGCACATGTTGATACTTTGGTATTGGGTTGCACGCACTATCCATTGTTGACGGGAGTAATTTCCTACGTAATGGGTGAAGGCGTCACCTTAGTATCGAGTGCAGAGGAGACAGCAAAAGATTTGTACCGCACATTGGTTGAAAATGGCTCGCTACGCGCTAATTCCTCAACTCCAGCAACACATAGATTCTTAGCAACCGGTGATGCAAAGGCATTTGAGACCTTGGCTCGACGTTTTCTAGGTCCCGAAGTCACGCAAGTCGAACACCAAGCGCTAACAAAAAACTAGGAGCTATACATGGCACGCAATGATGGACGCACAGTAAATGACCTGCGCGAAATAAAATTTACTCGCGGTTGGTTAGATCATGCCGAAGGTTCAGTATTAGTCGAATTCGGTAAGACCCGTGTTTTGTGTGTTGCATCATTTACTCCTGGTGTTCCACGTTGGTTAAAGGACACCGGTAATGGATGGGTTACATCCGAGTATTCAATGTTGCCACGTGCAACACATACGCGTTCAGATCGTGAAAGCGTAAAAGGAAAACTTGGTGGTCGCACACAAGAAATTTCACGTTTAGTTGGCCGTTCTTTGCGCGCAGTAGTAAATATGAAAGAGCTTGGCGAAAATACAATTGTTATTGACTGCGATGTTTTACAAGCAGATGGTGGAACTCGCACAGCGGCTATCACAGGCGCATATGTGGCACTTGCTGATGCAATTTCATGGGCAAAGGCCCAAGGGCACATCAAAGCTGATGCAAAACCACTTAATGATTCGGTTGCAGCGGTAAGCGTTGGAATTATTGATGGTGTTCCAATGCTTGATCTTTGTTATGAAGAAGATGTTCGAGCAGGTACAGATATGAATGTTGTCGTAGCTGGTGACGGTCGCTTCATTGAAGTTCAGGGAACTGCCGAAGGTGAACCATTTGACCGTGCCTTGTTGAATCAACTTCTTGATTTAGCTGTTGCAGGATGTTCAACACTTAACCAGTTGCAGAAAGATGTCCTTGCTAAGTAATGTCTCATAAACTTGTTTTAGCAACACGTAATCAAGGAAAGATAACTGAGTTTCGGCGTATTTTGGATGCGCTAGCACCAGGTGCTATCGAACTTATCGGTGTGGATCAATTTCCAGATTTAGTTGATGTTGAAGAAACAGGATCTACATTTGAAGAAAACTCTTTGCTCAAGGCACTTTATACAAGCCAGGTAACAGGGTTGCCAGCAATCGCTGATGATTCAGGATTGTGTGTAGATGCCTTGCAGGGTGATCCAGGAATATTTTCTGCCAGGTGGGCGGGTGAGCATGGCAATGACCGTGCAAATCTGGAGAAAGTTTTGGACCAGCTCAAAGATGTTCCAGATGACAAGCGCACCGCACACTTCATGTGCGTGGCTTCACTTGTTCTTCCGGATGGTCGCCAACAGGTTGCCGAAGGTCGTTTCGATGGCCATATTCTGCGCGCCCCGGTTGGTGAGAATGGATTTGGCTATGACCCAATTTTCCAGCCAGTAGGCCTAACCATTTCTTCTGCGCAAATGAGCGCGGAGGAAAAGGATGTAGTCAGTCACCGTGGAAAATCACTACGTTCTATAGCACCTCATGTCATCCATTTGCTTGCAAGCCTGAGGTAACCTTTACCTATCACAGCGCGTTAATTACGTGCTTATAGCAATCCAAGGAGTTCGAAGTGGCCGTTAAGAAGACCGCAAAGAAGGC
>NZ_JBIILI010000004.1:0-134737 GCF_044232745.1 Candidatus Planktophila sp.
CGCATCAAAGGAACTGACTGACGCATCATGTTAGAACCCATCAACGCACGGTTTGCATCATCGTGCTCAAGGAACGGAATCATTGCTGTTGCAACAGAAACCATCTGACGTGGAGAAACATCCATGTAATCAACTTCATCAGCTGGGATGTATTCAACTTCGCCACCACGACGACGTACAAGTACGCGTGCTTCTGCAAAGTGATTGTCATCTGTTAGTGGTGCATTTGCCTGCGCGATGATGTGTTCATCTTCTTCATCTGCAGTGAGGTAATCAACCTGATCTGTTACGCGACCCTTTGAAACCTTGCGGTAAGGAGTCTCGATAAAACCAAATGCTGTTACGCGACCGTATGTTGCAAGTGATCCGATAAGACCAATGTTTGGTCCTTCAGGAGTTTCAATTGGACACATACGTCCGTAGTGAGATGGGTGAACGTCACGAACTTCGAAACCTGCGCGGTCACGTGAAAGACCACCAGGTCCAAGCGCTGAAAGACGACGCTTGTGTGTAAGTCCTGACAAAGGATTTGTCTGATCCATGAACTGTGACAACTGAGATGTTCCGAAGAACTCCTTGATTGACGCAACTACTGGACGAATGTTGATCAGAGTCTGTGGAGTAATTGCTTCCACATCTTGTGTCGTCATACGTTCGCGAACTACGCGCTCCATACGTGACAGACCGATACGAACCTGATTCTGAATCAATTCACCAACAGTACGAAGACGACGGTTACCGAAGTGATCGATATCGTCCTTTTCTACGCGAACTTCGCGGCCGTACTCCATCAATAGATCGCCGCGGTGAAGTGCTACTAAGTAGCGCAAAGTCGCAACAATGTCAGAGATAGTAAGAATTGATGATGAAAGATCAAGGTCTAGACCTAGCTTCTTATTAACCTTAAAGCGACCGACCTTGGCCAAGTCGTAACGCTTTGGATTGAAGTAAAGGTTTTCGAGCAAGTTCTGTGCAGCTTCCTTAGTTGGAGGCTCACCTGGACGAAGCTTGCGGTAGATATCTAGCAACGCTTCATCTTGTGTCTTGACTGTATCTTTTTCAAGAGTTGCGCGCATTGATTCAAACTCGCCGAACTCTTCAAGAATTTGTTCTTCAGTCCAACCAAGTGCCTTTAGGAACACTGTTACAGACTGCTTACGCTTACGGTCGATGCGAACACCAACAAGATCTTTCTTATCAACTTCAAATTCAACCCATGCACCGCGTGAAGGAATAATCTTTGAAGTGAAAACATCTTTGTCAGATGCTTTTTCAATAGTGCGCTCGAAGTACACACCAGGTGAACGAACCAACTGAGAAACAACAACGCGCTCGGTTCCGTTAATAACGAATGTTCCGCGAGCTGTCATAACTGGGAAGTCACCCATAAATACTGTCTGTGACTTAATTTCACCAGTGATGTTGTTTGTGAACTCTGCTGTTACGAACAATGGTTGTGCATATGTCATATCGCGTTCTTTGCACTCAGCAATTGAGTACTTAGGTGGCTCGAAACGGTGATCGCGGAAAGATAGAGACATCGTTCCCTGGAAATCTTCGATCGGAGAAATCTCTTCAAAGATTTCTTCAAGACCTGAAGTTGTTGGGATTTCTCCACGATTCATTGAATCGGTTGCTGCGATACGTGAACGCCATGCATCGTTACCTAATAGCCAGTCAACGCTTTCAGTTTGCAGCGCTAACAGGTTAGGAACTTCTAGGGGTTCGCGGATCTTGGCGAATGAGACTCGACGTGGAGCTACTGAGATTTTTTTAGACGCGGCCAAGAGATGTCCTTTCAGACAATATTCGGGAACGCACAACAATTAGGTCTCAGCCGCTATATGCCCTGACCATAGAAATTTGCGCGAAGGTGAAGAGTACCGACCTCACCCCTGCCCTGTCCAACCGGATGCTTATACTCCTAAGCCGGGGCTTTGTCTGCTGATTCTGGGGGTTTGTGGATTGCCTACGCCTGAGTGGCTAGATCCCAGACATTTTCCCCGCGTAACACCGCATCTGAGCCACCGTCAATATAAATTGTCTGGCCAGTTGTGTGGGTATTTTCTGGACTACTCAGCCACATCAGCAGCGAGGCCACAGCTTCTGGCTCCATATAGCCATGAAGTGGCATGGGCACCATTGCAGAAATTGCATCTCGGGCTTCTTTGGTTGCGATCATGTCAGCGACCATCGGAGTCTTCACAATTCCTGGACCAACAGCATTGAGCGGAATTCCGGCACCTGCCCATCGTGGCCTAATGCATTCACGGCGAACCCAACGACTAATCGCTCGTTTTGTTGATCCATAAATCAATTGTTCTGCTCCGCCACCAGCATCGACTAATCCTTGCGCAATTTCTAGGGATTTTGCTTCATCATCTGCACAAAGCGCTGCGACTAGTTCGACACTGTTTGGCATTAGTGATGCCATAGAACTAGTGATTGCCACCCGAGGGGTACTGGATCTACTTAAAGTTGGTAACAAGGCAAATAAAAATTCCGTGACACCAAAGTAATTGACTGAAACTGTTTTTGCAATTGGATGCGCTAAACCGGCACATGCAATTACGGCATCAATTTTTCCTTTTGAAAGATCCACCACTGTAGCAGCGCCGTCATGGCGACCAAGAGCTGTACTTAAATCTGCATTGACATCGCTATTTTCTAAATCCACACCGATAACCGTGTGTCCTGCATTCTTTAAAATTTTAGAGGTTGCAGCGCCGATACCTGATGCTGAACCTGTGATTACATATGTACGAGTCATGATGACTTCTCTCTTTACAAGTATTTGTTGTCTGCTTGCGTCTTTCACAATACGCTCGAAACAAATACTTTTAAATCTGAATCAATATGGCCAGCACTCAAACTCTTTTTGATAGCAAAAACCCCGCTCGGCCAAAGCCAAACGGGGTTTTTGTAAGTAAAGAAATTACTTGATTGTTACAGTTGCGCCAGCTGCCTCTAGTGCTGCCTTTGCCTTGTCTGCTGTCTCTTTGCTTGCCTTCTCTAGAAGGGTTGCTGGACATGCATCTACTAGGTCCTTCGCTTCCTTCAAGCCAAGGCTTGAATTTAGTCCGCGAACTTCCTTGATCACTGCAATCTTCTGTGATCCTGCGTTTTCCAAGATAACTGTGAACTCATCTTGTGCTGCATCTGCTGCGCCGCCTGCTGCTGCGCCGCCTGCTGCTGCAGCTGCTACTGGAGCTGCTGCTGTTACATCGAATTCAGTTTCGAATGACTTAACGAACTCTGAGAGCTCGACCAATGTCATTTCCTTGAACTGACCCAATAGATCTTCTGTGCTGAGCTTTGCCATATTCGTTATTCCTTCTCTTCTGTTTCTGTTGTTAATTCTTCGGTTACTGCAACCACTTCTGTAGCCGCAACTTCAGCTGGAACCTCTGCCACAGCATTGTCTGCTACTGGCTCGGACACTTCAGCTACAACTGCTGCTTCTACCACTGCAACAGGTGTTGTTGGTGCGCCTTGTTCTGATTCAAGTTTGATACGTAGTGCATCAAAGATTCGCGCTGCCTTAGCAAGCGATCCCTTCATTGCACCAGCAAGCTTTGCCAACAGAACTTCACGAGACTCGAGGTTAGCGAGCTGCATGATCTCTGCAGGTGTTACAGGCTTGCCTTCATAGAAACCACCCTTGATAACAAGGAATGGATTCTCTTTTGCAAAATCACGGAGGCTCTTTGCTGCATCAATTGGATCACCCTTGATGAATGCAACTGCTGATGGACCGGTTAGAAGATCATCTGCGATCTCTACTCCAGCATCCTTTGCTGCAATCTTTGTGAGAGTGTTCTTCACTACTGAGTACTTGGTTGTTGTACCAAGTGCACGGCGAAGTTCCTTCATTGATGTAACAGAAAGACCACGATATTCAGTTAGCACTGTTGCATTAGCTGTACGGAAATCCTCCGCAAGTTCAGCAACTGCTGTTGTCTTATCTGGGCGAGCCATTCGGTTCACCTTTCCTGTTTCATTGGTGACCGTAGGGAATAAAAAAATCCGTAACGCGTAAGCGCCACGGATTTACCATGATCACCTACGCGGGCTGAGATTTCCTCATTTATTTAGATCTACCTTGCGGTTGATCTAGACCTGCGGTCTTTGGTTATGGCGTAAGGCTAGAGCTGAACTGGGGTTTCGGTCAAATCAGTAAGAAGCCCCGGTCAGCGTCGAAATCCTAAATTAAGGCGATTTCAAAGCTGAGCCGGGGCGCTCTTACGAATAATTAGTTAGCTGATGGTTCGCGAACTAGGTTTGGATCGATAGCGATTCCAGGTCCCATCGTTGTTGAAACGACAGCCTTTTGTACGTAGCGACCCTTTGAAGAGTTTGGCTTGGCACGAAGTACTTCTTCCATCGCTGCGGCATAGTTATCTGCAAGTTGATCCGCAGTAAATGAAGCCTTACCGATTAAGAAGTGAAGGTTTGAGTTCTTATCAACGCGGAATTCAATCTTTCCGCCCTTGATATCTTCAACAGCCTTAGCAACATCTGTTGTAACTGTTCCTGTCTTTGGGTTTGGCATCAAACCACGAGGTCCTAGAACCTTACCGAGGCGACCGACCTTACCCATGAGATCTGGTGTTGAAACAACTGCATCGTAATCAAGACGACCCTTTGCAACTTCTTCAATGAGTTCATCTCCACCGACGATATCTGCACCGGCTGCGCGAGCTGCATCAGCATTAGCACCGTTCGCGAAAACCAAAACGCGAGCAGTCTTACCAGTTCCGTGTGGAAGGTTAACTGTTGAACGGATTGCTTGATCTGCCTTCTTAGGATCTACGCCAAGTACTAGTGCAACTTCTACAGATGCGTCGTACTTAACTGTTGATGTTTCCTTAACAAGTGTTACTGCTTGTAGCGGTGTGTATAGGTGATCTTTCTTTACCTTTTCAGCTGCCGCTAAGTATTTCTTTGAGCGCTTCATTTCTTCCTCATTTCTCTCGTTAGAGAGTTAGTGGTTGTGGTTAGCGAACCAGCGAGGTTCTCCCACATCTCTTCACCAATTTGGTGATGAGAAATTTTGTGTACTACCCGTTTACAGTGATTCCCATTGAACGAGCGGTGCCCGCAATGATCTTTGCTGCAGCATCAATGTCATTTGCATTTAGATCTGACATCTTCTGTGTTGCGATCTCCTTGACCTGGGCCATGGTGATGTTTGCAACCTTAGTCTTGTGAGGAACAGCTGATCCCTTTTCAACGCCAGCAGCCTTCAAGATCAAACGTGATGCAGGAGGTGTCTTAGTGATGAATGTGAATGAGCGATCTTCGAAAACAGTGATCTCAACAGGAATGATCTGGCCCTTTTGTGATGCTGTTGCATCGTTGTATGCCTTCACGAACTCCATGATGTTGACACCATGCTGACCTAGCGCAGGACCAACTGGTGGTGCAGGTGTTGCTGCTCCAGCCTGAATCTGCAACTTGATGAAGCCGGTTACCTTCTTCTTTGGTGCCATTTCTGTTTCCTCTTTTTCTTGGTTTCTTTAATTAAATCTTTTGTACTTGACCGAATGAAAGCTCAACAGGTGTTTCGCGTCCGAAGATAGAAACAAGCACCTTGAGCTTTGCTTGCTCTGGCATGATCTCTGAGATCGATGCTGGAAGCGTTGCAAAAGGGCCATCCATAACAGTTACTGATTCGCCTACCTCGAAATCGATAAGACGGATTTGATCCTTCTCTGACTTCTTTTGTGGACGTGGTGCAAGAATCTTTTCAACTTCATCCATGCTTAGTGGTGATGGGTGATGAGCATTGCCAACGAAACCTGTAACACCTGGAGTGTTACGAACCGCTGACCATGATTCATCAGTTAGATCCATGCGAACAAGAACGTAACCTGGGTAGATGTTGCGCTTAACCATCTTGAACTGGCCGTTCTTAAGTTCCTTTACCTCTTCTTCAGGTACTTCGATCTGGAAGATGTAATCCTCCATATTGAGCGAAACAATTCTGTTGTGAAGATTGCCTTTAACCTTCTTTTCATATCCTGCATAAGAATGGACTACGTACCAGTCGCCAAGCGCTGTGCGCAGCGTGCGACGGAATTCTGCGTTTGGATCGTTTTCATCTGATTCGATGTCGCCATCTTCATCTGAAGCGAGCGCTAGTTCAGGCTCAGTTGAAGCAACTGGTGCTTCAACGATCTCTTCTTCAACTACAGGTGTTGCAATCTCTGTCGCATTGGCAGCAAGGGCTGCTTCAAATGCATCCAGCTTTGCAGTCTCTGGGTTCTGTTCTTCAGTCATTGTTTTCCTTTATCCAAATACCCAGAAGACAAGTCTTCCAAGAACAAGGTCGATGAGGGATACAACTGCAATGATGAATGAAACGAATACAAGAACCACGGCTGTATATGTTGTTAACTGATTGCGTGTAGGCCAAACAACCTTGCTGAGTTCTGAAACTACTTGGCGATAGAAAAGTCCGACGCGCGCAAATAGACCGAGCTTCTCGGCTACTTGTTCAACTGACTCTGTCATCGTCATTCCTTTCGTTACTTCACGGATACTGCGTACGCCTTCTACATCTTTGAAACTACTTGCAGGGCAGGAGGGACTCGAACCCCCAACCGGCCGCTTTGGAGACGGCAACTCTAGCCAATTGAGCTACTGCCCTTCGCGAGAGCATGGCAAAACCATAGGGAAAAGCAAACCCTCGTGAGCGTCGAAGTGTAGAGGCAAGGTGGGGTTCAGGTCTAACTCGCGCATGAAATACGGCAGACTTACGCCTATGACTCCACGTATCTCGGCCCGTATCGCAGCTATCGCAGAATCAGCCACTTTGGCCGTTGATGCAAAAGCAAAGGCGCTCAAAGCAGCTGGTCGCCCAGTAATTGGCTTTGGTGCCGGTGAGCCAGATTTTCCAACACCTGATTACATCGTCGAAGCTGCCGCTGCTGCAACAAAGGTTGTAGCAAACCATCGCTATACACCAACACCAGGTTTGCCAGATCTTCGCGCAGCGATTGTTGAGAAGACAAAGCGTGACAGCAAGTACGACATCACCGTTGATCAAGTTCTTGTCACAAATGGTGGAAAGCAGTCGGTGTATCAAGCATTTGCAACAATTATTGATCCAGGTGATGAAGTACTTCTGCCATCTCCATTCTGGACAACATACCCAGAGTGCATCAAGTTAGCTGGCGGAGTATCGGTCGAAGTTTTTGCTGATGAAACTCAAAATTATTTAGTGTCAGTTGAACAACTTGAAGCCGCTCGTACACCAAAAACTAAAGCGCTACTTTTTTGTTCTCCATCAAATCCAACAGGTTCTGTATATTCACCAGCACAAGTTAAAGCGATTGGTGAGTGGGCTGTTAAGCACAACATTTGGATTATTAGTGATGAGATTTACGAACACTTGTTGTATGACGGTGCAACAGCGCCATCACTTCCGGTAGTTGTTCCAGCGCTTGCAGACACCTGCATCATTATTAACGGTGTTGCAAAGACGTATGCCATGACTGGCTGGCGCGTAGGTTGGATGATCGGACCTAAGGATGTCATCAAGGCTGCAACTAACTTGCAATCACACTTGACGTCAAATGTTTCAAATGTTTCACAGCGTGCAGCAATTGCTGCGTTGACTGGAAACTTAGATGCAGTCCATGCAATGGGTGAAGCATTTAATCGTCGCCGTAAGTTAATTGTAGATTTACTTAACGAGATCCCGGGCTTTGAATGTCCAACACCTACTGGTGCTTTCTATGTATACCCATCAGTTAAGGGCGTCTTAGGCACAACAATCCGTGGGAAAACACCTACAACATCTGCAGAATTAGCAACCTTGTTGCTTGAAGAGGTTGAAGTAGCAGCTGTACCCGGAGAAGCTTTTGGTCCATCTGGATACTTACGTTTTTCATATGCAACAAGTGATGAAGATATTGTTGAAGGTATTGGCCGGATCAAGAAGCTAATAACAGAAGGTTAAATCTCAATCCCAACAAGGTTTACTTCCGCTTCAAGGGTTATTCCAAATGCCTCTTTAACATGATCTCGTGCGCGCTTTGCAAGTTCTGCAATATCAGATGCAGTTGCGCTGCCAGAGTTAGTTAATGCCAGCACATGCTTTGTCGAAATTCGTGCTCCACCAACTTCATCACCTTTGTGCATTCCTGCATTTTCAATTAACCATGCAGCCGAAATCTTTACTCTGCCATCATTGAGCGGCCACTTTGGCGCAGCATCTGGCAATGCATCTGCTGCCTGCTGCGAAATAATTGGATTTGTAAAGAAAGAACCAGCAGACCACGAATCGTGATCGTCCGGTGATAACAACATTCCTTTGCTTGCCCGAAGTTCAAGAACAGCAGCTCGCGTTGCTACAACTGGCGCTTTATCTCCTGGCTCAATCCCTAATTTTTTTGAAAGCTCAAGGTAAGTAATGGGATCACTAAATTCACCGATGCGAAGCTGGAATTGAACTTCTAAAACTACGTATCGACCAGGGTGAGCTTTAAAATATGAGTTGCGATATGTGAATTCGCATTGACTATTTGTAAATGTATATATCTCTTTTAATTCACGATCATAGGTTCTAACCCGTGTTACAAATTCTGAGACTTCATGGCCATAGGCACCAATGTTTTGAATTGGGGCAGCACCGACAGTTCCTGGAATTCCACTTAAAGTTTCTAGCCCTGCAAAACCACTACTAATAGTTGTTTCAACAAATGTATCCCAATCTTCGCCCGCACCAATAGTTAGCGTTGCACCACTGCAAGCATCAACTTCGGCTTGCACGGAATTATTAGAGATTCGAATAACGGTTCCCTCAAAGCCTTTATCTGCAATAAGAACGTTGGTGCCGCCACCCATAATCAGAATTGGCGTATCGCCAGCATCTTCAATAGCCGCAATGATTTGCGCCTCGGTTGATACCTGAACAATTTTTGTCGCCGGGCCACCCACGCGCAAGCTGGTGTATTTGGATAACTCGGTCATGTAGAAAGGTTACCTGCGTGGGGACAAAATTGCGCTTTTACCTCGGTACTTATCCAAGATACGGTCGTAATTCTTCTTGGACTGAACTTCGCGGTATTCGTGATCAACGTCGTGATATCCGTGATGGCGCTCTTGAATTAGCGGAAGTTCCAGCTGCAGCAACTTTCCTCCTGCTTGGCGGATCTTTAGTGAGTATTCGATATCTGCATTTCGATAATACACAGCTCGCGGATTAAAGCCACCGACTTCAATCATCGCTGCACGATTAAAGGCGATGAAGTAAGAAAACAGAACATCAACTTCACCAGGGCCTTTGTCATCAACACTTCGCCACTCATCGTCTGTGTTTACTAATCCCCCACGCCAACCGACAGCAACATATTCGCCTTTATCAAGTTCTTGAACAACAGGCGCAATTGCATCTGCTGTAAAGCGTGTTGAAGGGTCCATGATGATTACGTACTTACTTTGTACTTTTTCTAGAAAAACATTTGCGCAATCTCCCCACGCAGCCCCTGGATTAACTGAAATCAGGTAGGTGCGCTTATCCATTTGCTCAAACAACGTGCCAGCATCACCAATAGAAATTATCGCTACTGCGCAATCACTGTTTGCTTTAATTGTTTTAACGGTTTCTAAAGCATCTTCTGTGAATCCATCAACAATTAATCCTACGGTCACATCGTTATCTAGATCAATCGAACGAATATCGCGGGGGTAAGCAAGTGTTATGTAAGGCTTCTTAGGCTTTAGCTCGTACCCCCCTGCGACATCTACAACCTCAAAACCTGCTTGTAGTAATTCATCACGGTACTTATCGGCCAATGCAAAATCTTTTGCGGCACGGGCATCCATACGGGCTTGAGCAATTATTGTTACTGAATCCGGAACGCTCACTTAACTACCACCGCTTTAGCCATTCCTAATACTTTGATGCCGGCAGAAGTTGCGCTTAAGCTTATTGAAACGCGATCACCATCTATTTCGGAAACAGTTGCAGAGACAGTTAAATCAACCTTCTGATCTGCCGGCACAATGACCGGCTTAACAAAGCGGGCTGAAAACTCTTTAACTGCAGCTGAACCACCAGCCCAATCAGTTACATATTTACCAACCAGTGCCATTGTTAACATGCCGTGGGCAATCACATTAGGAAGCCCAACTGATACTGCAAAATCTTCATCTCGGTGTATTGGATTGTGATCTCCACTTGCATCGGCATATGCATTAAGCATTTCGCGATCGAGATAGAAAATGTGTTCATCTAAAACTGTGCCGACTTCGATCATGCGCGCACCACCAAAGTTGACCAAGCAGAAACAACTAGTTCTGATCCGTTATGTAAATCAGATCGAACAGAAACTATTTCATTTCCTGCAGCCACGCGAAGAGTTTCAATTGTGGCCGAACATTTAAATACGTCGCCAGCAACTATGGGACGAAAGATTTCAAACTTTTGATCACCATGAACCAAGCGAGTCCAGTCGACGCCAATTTCAGGTTGAGTCAGGATTGATTCATATTGCGACAATGAAATGCGAATGGAAAATGTAGGAGGTGCGACCATTGTATTGTTTTCAGAAATGACGGCACAAAAAGCATCGATTTCAGATTGAGAAACAGTTATAGCTTCTGCACCAGCGAAGGTGCGCCCGACCGAATCGGGATTGATCATTAGCGAGTTTCGCGGTGAAGAGTTGACAACTTGCAACGTGGACAGAACTTCTTTAGTTCCATACGGTCTGGATCGTTGCGGCGGTTCTTCTTTGTAATGTAATTACGCTCTTTGCAATCAACGCATGCCATGGTGATCTTTGGACGTACGTCCGCGCTCTTGCTTGCCATGGTCTTACTCCTTCTATCGATTACGAGAGGCTTAGGTTACCCGAGCCTGCACGTTGCGCGAAATTCACGCTTGTTGAACTAGTAGCGGAGGCGGGATTTGAACCCACGACACAGCGATTATGAGCCGCTTGCTCTACCAAGCTGAGCTACCCCGCCAAGGGTTGTGCTTGAAAAAAGATCTTCATTTGGTGAAGAACTCTCTCGAGCCCCCCACCGGAATCGGACCGGTGACCTTTTCCTTACCATGGAAACGCTCTACCAACTGAGCTAGGGGGGCATAGGTCGAATGCGAAGCCTACCTGTATTAATAGGAATGGCAAAAAAGAGTCAATTACTCCATTGGATTTAGCGTGATTTTGCCCGTGGTTTCACGGCCGAGCATTGCCTTATGAGCAATAGCAGCTTGGCTCATTGGATAGGTTGCACCGATAACTGGCTTCAACTTTCCTGCTACAACCAAGGCAAAGAGTTGTTCAATTACATCATTCATTAACTCTTTTTTGCCGAAGCAATGTGACAACCAAAAACCTGTAATTGTTTTGCTTCCACCCATAAGTGTTGCTGGTTGAATCATGGATGGTGCAACACGTGATGCCATTCCGTAGGTTACTAAGCGACCAAATGGCGCAAGGATTTCCAGACTGTCATCAAATGTCTTTCCGCCAACCATCTCAAGAATTAGATTTACGCGCTTGCCACCGTTTGCAGCTTTGATTGCATCACCTAAATTTTCATGGGTTGCTTCAACAACAGCGTCCGCTCCAAGTGAAGTTGCAAGTGCCCGCTTGCCTTCGGATGATGCAACAGCAATTACCTTTGCGCCCCACATTTTTGCTAACTGGATCGCAATTGTTCCAACGCCACCAGCTGCTGCATGAACAACCACTGTCTCACCTGGTTGAACGTGGCCAACAGTTTTTAAAATATGCCATGCAGTAGATCCTTGAACCAACATGCACAATGCCTGTCCATCGGTAACACCATCGGGAATTGGAATCATTGTTGCTGAATGCGTAACTGCCTGTTGGGCATATCCCCCGCCATCAACAGGTGCAAGCACACGAACACTTGCTGCAGTTGTTCCAACAACTTCGATACCTGGGATCAAAGGAAGTTTTTGTGGTGATAGATATGAATTTTCAGTTTGATGGGTATCGGCATAGTTGATTCCAATTGCAGAAACTGTAATCAGCTCTTGTCCTGGGCCTGGGGTTGGATTATCTACATCAACAAGATGCATGACATCTGGACCACCGAATTCGGTAATCTGAATTGCTTTCATTGCCAACCTACTTTCCTTGATTAGCCCTTTGTCGAACCGAGTGTTAAGCCTGAGACAAACTGCTTGCGCAGCACGAAGAACACGATCAAAGTTGGCAACGCTGCGATAGTTGCACCAGCTGCCAAGAGGTTGTAATCAGTAACGAATTCGCCTTGCAAGCGCCCCAACGCAGAGGTAATTGGGCGTTTGGAGTCTGTGGACATAAGTACCAGGGCCCAGAAGAAGTCGTTGTAAATCCAGGTTGTCATCAAAACACCAAGGGAAGCTAGTGCTGGACGCAACAGAGGCAACATCACCTTTGTGTAATGGGTAAAGACGCTTGCACCATCAACCATTGCTGACTCTGAAATCTCTTTTGGAACTGTTTTCATGTAACTTGATAAAACAAATGTTGCAAAGCCCATCTGGAACGCAACGTGAATTAGCACTACACCCCAATGAGAGTCATACAAAATTCTTGGAATACCGAGCGCTTTACCAAGTGTGATGTACATCTTGAAAACCGGAATGAAAACCAACTGTGCAGGAAGCAAGTTGCCTGCTGTGAAAAGTAGAAGCAGCGAAACATTCCATTTGAATGAATAACGGCTTACTACGAAGGCAATTAATGAGCCAAAGAAAAGTGTTAGGAATACTGCCGGAATCGTGATTGCTGCTGTATTCCAGAAGTACAAAGGCAGATCCATACGTGAGACCGCTTGCGTGTAGTTGTCTAAGTTGAGAGTCTTAGGAATTGAGAAGACACCATTAGCGCGAACATCCTTATAGGGACGAAGTGAAGTCCAGATTGTCCAAACAATTGGGAAAATCCAAACAATCGCAAATACGCCAATAAGGGCAGAGATAAAGCGATCCTTTACCTTCTGCTTGTTCTTGTACTTAACAGCAGATTGCTGAAGCTCTAGGTCAATGCTCATTGGACATCACTCTTAAAGGTTGTACGTAGATAGGCGATGATTGGTCCGATAGAAAGAACAAAGAGGATTACAGCATATGCAGCACCCTTCATGGATGCGCCTTCGCCTGCAATGTTTTGGAACACCAAGGTACCCAAAATTGGGAATCCAGCGGACGAGCCGTAAATAATGTAAACAATATCGAAAGCACGAAGTGATTCGATGATCGTAATAACGATAACAATGATATTTACCGGCTTCATAGAAGGGAAAACAACCTTCTTAAATGTCTGCCATTCAGTAGCACCGTCAAGGGATGCTGCCTCACGAAGTGACATATCCACAGACTTTAAGCCTGCTAAATACAAGAGCATGATGTAACCGATGTGTCGCCACGAGGCGATGGTCAAAATGACATAAATATTGATGTCGTAATTACCAAAAAATGAAATCGCATTGTCAATGTCGCGACCAAATAATCCGTTTACAAAACCATCTGGGCGAAGTAAGAAGTTCCAGATAATTCCGGTCACTGCCAATGAGAGAACTACGGGTAGGTAATAAGCAGTTTCATAAAACTTGTGACCACGAATCTGACGGTCAATTTGGTATGCCAGCAAAATACCTATTGGAGTTGCAATTAATCCGAACCAACCAAGCCAAATAATATTATTTTTTACAGCTTCCCAGAATGCTGGAGTATCAAAGAAAATATTTTTATAGTTTGCAAGCCCGGCCCACTTAATGCGGTCGATAGAAATTCCGGACCAATATGTGAATGAAAGAAGAATTGTTAAAACCGCTGGGACCCACACTAATAACAGGTGGAAGAAAAGCGGAATGCCTACGAATGCACTGAGAGTTGTTCGGTCTGCCTTGGAAAAGGCTCGACGGCGAGAGACTTTATTAATGTCTTTCGCCGTCGAGCTCATACTTGTAACCCTATCTCTAATTCAATCTTTCAGTTAATTGAAGATTACGCTAGAGGAGGAAGTGCATCCCACTGTGATTGCAAAGTATCTTGGATCTTTGCAACATCCTTTGGATTCTTGAACCATGACTGAATTGCTGGACCAACAACTGGACCTGCAAAGTCTGGACGAGTATCGCGATCAAGGAACTGAGTGATGTACTTTGCTTCAGCCATAACTGCTAGCTGTTCCTTCTGGAATGCATCGTATGAAGCAGTGTCTTGTCCACTGTTTGCAGATGTCATCGGAATAAGAGCTCCGTTTGCATCCTTTGCAGCAAGTGTTGCGTTAACACCTTCCATGTCGCCAGCAAACTTCAAGAAGTCTGCTCCGCCATCATTATTTGTACCGTTTGCAGCTACGCACCAACCATCGATAGGTGCATCGATTGTGTCGCGACCGTGCTCTGGGTTAATTTCTGGGAATGGAATGATAGAAAGGTCGGCGTAATCAGCTTCTGATTGCTCCTTGAAGTTTCCACCGAACCATGAACCCATAAGCATTGATCCAGCCTTCTTCTGTAGAAGAAGCTGCATAGCTCCATCCCACTCGAGATCTAGAACGTTTGGATTCATGTAAGGAAGCAACTCTGCCCAGTGTGAGAACACATCTGTGACCTTTGCATCTGTCCACTTTTCGCGGCCAGCAAGTAGATCTACGTGGAACTGGTAACCATTAACGCGAGCGTTGATGATGTCGAATGTTCCCATTGCTTCCCAGCCGCCCTTATCTCCGGCAGCGAAACCAACAAGACCCTTCTTCTTCATACCATCAAGCATCTTTAGGTATTCATCCCAGTTTGTTACGTTGTCTGCATTCAAACCTAAGTCAGCAAACATTGACTTACGGAAGTGAAGACCCCATGGGTACCATGACTTTGGAACGAAGTACTGCTTGCCATCAAGACCAGTTGAAGCAATCTTGTAGCTCTCTGAGTACTGATCACCAATTGCATCCCACACACCAGTTAGATCTGCGAGCAGACCCTGCTCTGCGAAGAACTGCATACGGTATCCAGCCATCCACTCAAAAGTATCGTCAGGTGTTCCCTGTAGATACTGTGAAAGGTTGTTCTGGAATGCATTTGATTCAGTAGCGTTGTACTTAACTTCATTCTTTGTCTTTGCTGTGTATGCAGCAATCAAAGCTTCGTTCTGTGCTGTTGGACCTGCATCTACGGAACGTGCACCGTATGCAAGAGGTCCTGTTGCTTTATCTCCGCAACCAGCAAGAAGTGATCCACCTGCTGCTAGTCCGAGACCGCCAACTGCAGCACCCTTAAGTACTGAACGGCGGGAAATGCCATTATTTAGATCTGACATCATTGTCCTTTTCTCTTATGTTGAGCCTTCGAAGGTCATAAGGTTTTGAGGGGACAAAGCCTTTGGACGCTTGGAAATCTACGCGCCAGTACGCTCATTGAATAGGAGATTCAGGTAACGATTTGGTGACGTTTGCTTGCAAGTGAGCGGAAATTTGAGCGTGTTTACCCCTTTTTGCCGAAAATTTTACTGAAGAGGCCGGGCTCTTTGGGGTCGTTGGCATGACCCTGGCAGCGATCCTTCTTTGCCACCCCTTTGAGCGCAATTTCAATGTGCTGGCCACAGCCTGACCAGGAAGGCTTTCCACATTTACGACAAGTCGTTCTGCTACACATGTACGTCTCTTTTCTCACTAGTCCCAGCGGGCGAATTAATCCACGTTAGATATCCACCATCAAGATTTACTGCATTAAAGCCAAGCTCTCTTAAAAGCATCGAACCCGTGTGTCCTCGTAGGCCAACTTGGCAGTTGACTAAAAGATTCTTATTCGTCAATTCAGCAAAACGATCACGAATTTCATCTACCGGGATATTGATCGCACCTGGAATGATTCCGCGTCCGCACTCAGCTTCTGATCTAACATCAAGTAACTCAAATCCTTTTTCACGATACTCATCAATCTCATGCCACTGCGCAACTTTACTTAAGCCCGATAAAACATTTTCTGCGACATAGCCGAGCATGTTTACAGGATCTTTAGCTGAACCAAATGGTGGTGCGTATGCAAGTTCAAGGCCTGCAAGTTCAGGTGCTGTAATTCCACCACGCATTGCTGTTGCAATTACATCGATTCGCTTATCAACGCCTTCGATTCCGACACCTTGTGCACCAAGAATTTCACCTGTTTTTGGATCAAAGATTAATTTTAGTGTGATTTGTTTTGCATCTGGATAGTAACCAGCATGTGAGTTTGGGTGAATATGAATTGATTGGTGAGGACGATCTGCCGCCTTCAATCTTTTTTCATTCCAACCCGCTGTTGCGATCATTAAGTCAAAAACTTTTACAATCGCAGTACCAATTGTTTTAACGGGACGAACTGCTAAACCATTTATGTGGTCTGAAACAACACGTCCATGACGATTAGCCAAATTGGCTAGCGGAACTAAGGTCGCGCTTCCATCAAGTGCATCGGTCTTTTCGGCTGCATCTCCTACCGCGTAAATATCAAGATTGCTGGTGCGATTGAAGTCATCAACTTTGATTCCATTACGAACTCCGATTTCAAGACCAGCTGTTTTTGCTAATCCAATTTCGGGGCGCACGCCAATCGCCAAGATAACGATCTCGGCTGGCAAAACTTCACCATTTGAAAGTTCAACTGAATCAGTATTGATTTTTACGACGCTCGCGCCAAGTCGTAGATCGACTCCGTGTGCTCTCATCTCTTGTGCAACTAATGTTGCTAATTCTGGGTCCAATGGCATCAACACTTGATGTGTTGCTTCGACTAAAGCGGTTGGAATCTTGCGATGAATCAAGTTCTCTGCAATTTCCACACCAATAAAACCGCCACCGATTACAACTGCACTTGCTGGATTCTTCCCAACACTGGCTGCAATCTTTTCTACATCTTCGACGGTGCGGAGAGTCATTCCTCGTTCAATGCCAGGAATTGGTGGGACAACAGGTGATGCGCCAGGACTCAAGATCAACTTGTCGTAATCAAGTTCAGACGTTTCGCCATTCAGAAGATTCTTTATAGCGACTGTCTTTTTAGCGGGATTAATTGCAAGTACTTCGGTGCTTACTCGGACATCCAGTCGGAAGCGAGCATGAAGTGATGCTGGGGTCTGTAAAAGCAGATCCTTTTCCTCTTCAATAACTCCACCTACGTAATAAGGCAAGCCGCAGTTTGCATATGAAACATGTCCACTTTTTTCTAAGACAATAATCTCTGCTTTTTCATTCAGGCGACGTAGACGCGTGGCAGCAGACATTCCACCAGCAACTCCACCAATAACAACAATTCTCATTAGTTATTTACGAGCGGCATACCTTGGTTTGCCCAATCGATGACTCCACCTTCAAGGTTAAATAGATTAAGGAATCCAGCATCCTGCATGATCTTTACGGCTTGGCCAGAACGATTGCCACTTCTACAGTAGACGGCGTACGTTGCGTTCTTATCGAGAGACGCGATTTCTGTCTCAAAACTACCACCTTGAAAATCAATCATTCGAGCACCTTCTATATATCCCTCGGCAAATTCACCTGGAGTACGCACATCTAAAATCACTACACCTGATTCGGTAATTTTATTTGAAAAATCTAAAACATTCATGTTTGTGGCTCCCGCCGTGCTAGTTGAACAACCTACAAGAAGTAACAGGGAAGAGATTAAAGCAAATACTTTTTTCATGAAATCTCCTTACGCAAGACTTAAGAATAGTTTTTGTAACTGTGCCGTAACCGCTTCAGAATTGTTTTTACCTTCAACAAGGCACTCTTTGAGGCTCGCTGAAATCAATGTGAAGGCAGCTGTGTTTACAGCCTTTGAGACCGCTGACATTTGGATCACAATTTCATCGCAGCTGCGACCTTCTTCAAGCATTCGGGCCACTGCGCCAAGCTGTCCCTGAGCACGCTTAATTCGTTTTGATATTGCAATGATTTGTTCCTCATCAGATAAAACATGAGCAATTTTTTTGGTTGCCATTTTCAGCACTTACAGCGATCTGCTTCAGGAACTCCAGCTAGCGCTGACTCAATATGCTCGCCACAGCCGGACCAGGTCGGCTTCTGGCAAACATGACATGTAACGCGTGAACACATTTTTAACTCCTTAGTTGGTTAACTAAGGAAAAAGTACCATACCCCCGGGGGTATGTGTCAATTCTAGAGCCGACCCGCCTGATGTACGCGCTTTAGGAACTCCTTCGTCTTCGGATTCTGTGGATTGTGCAGAACTTGATCAGCTGTTCCGCGCTCAACAATGTTGCCAGATTCTAAGAAACAGACTTCATCAGCTACCTGGGTAGCAAACCCCATTTCGTGGGTTGCAAGAACCATGGTCATTCCATCACTCTTTAGGTCGCGGACGGCGGTTAGTACTTCGTTAACCAAAACTGGATCAAGTGCGGATGTAACTTCATCTAGCAGCAACAGGCGGGGATTAACAGCTAAGGAACGAATGATTGCTACGCGTTGTTGCTGTCCCCCACTAAGGCGATCTGGGTATTGATCTGCTTTGTCTGAAAGGTCAAAGCGTTTCAATAGTTCTATTGCAGCAGTGTTGGCTTCATCTTTGCTCTTACCCTGCACTTTTATTGGCGACAAGGTGATGTTTTCTAAAACTGTTTTGTGAGGGAAAAGGTTAAAAGATTGAAAAACCATTCCTAGACGCCTACGCACATCATCTACATTTATTAATGGATCAGAGATTTCATCACCATCCAAGAAAATCTGTCCATCATCGATTGATTCCAGCAAATTAATGCAGCGAAGTAAGGTGGATTTACCTGATCCGGATGCACCAATTAATACAGTCGCTGTGTGTTCAGGAACCGCTAAAGAAAGATCGTTTAAGACGAGTTCTGAGCCGAAAGATTTACGTATGTTTACAAGTTCTAGAACATTGCTCATTAGATGGCACCCTCTGAATTCTGAGCACTGGTGCGTTGTCTGATGGCACGATCTGTGTATCGAGTCATTGGAATCGTAATGAGCAAGAACAAAATCGCAGCAACTACATATGGTGTGTAATTAAAGGTACGACTTGCGTTGATCTGGGCTGCGCGTACTGCATCGGTAACACCAAGAATTGACACCAAACCTGTGTCTTTAAGGAGAGAAACAAAGTCATTTAATAGTGGAGGTACCACGCGACGAATTGCTTGTGGCAAAACAACAAAACGCATTGTTTGACCTGAAGTTAACCCTAATGATCTAGCTGCTGCCCGTTGGCTTGGGTGGATCGATAAAATTCCGCTTCGAATAACTTCGGCAACATATGCCGAATAAGTAAGTACAACTGCGACTGTTCCCAAGAAAATTACATTGCTTGAAACACCTTTTAGACCAAGTGCCGGAACCCCAAATCCAACTAACAAAATAATCAAAATCAGTGGAGCGCCTCGGAAAATATCAACGTAGGCGGTTGCTAAAAATCTAAAGGGAGTCAGTGCCGGCGACTTTGTTGTTCGCAGCAACGCTAAACCAAGTGCAATAACTCCGATCGCTGCTCCGCCAATAAAGGTAAGTTGCAGATTGATCCAAAGGCCCTTGATTACTGTCGGGAATACTTCTTTGCCGTATTCAACATCAAAGAAAGTTGTTTTAACAGTTTCCCAACCAGGTGAAGTGACAAGTATTAACGCCAGCGTTCCAAGGACAAAAATAGTAGAAGCCGCAGCAATACCTGCTTGCTTGCGGCTTATCGCACGCCTGGATTGGCGACGTTGTATCTCACGTGAGCTCGGCGACCACGCAGAGCTTTGCTTCTCTGTCATGGTCGCCAAACTACCGTGTTTACTTCTTAGTCTCTATTAAGGCTTCAATACAGGAGCGCCAGCATCTGTTGCTAGCCACTTATCTGTAATTGCTGCCAATGTGCCATCTGCAGTGATCGCATCTACTGCGCCAGATACACATGAAGTTAGTGCGCTGCCCTTTGTGAGCAAGAGACCGAACTGATCTCCGGCACCAGTTGATGGAAGCTGTCCAACGATTAGACCGTTTGGAACTTCAACTCCTGATAGGTAGAAAGCAGTTGGTAGATCTACAACTAGACCGTCGATCTGCTTGTTCTTTAGTGCAGAGACACCAGCAGCGTTGTCGTTAAACACCTGTGGTGTAGCACCAATCTGGTTTGAAATCGCATCTAGTGATGTTGTTCCAACAGCTGCGCCAAGCTTTGCACCCTTTAGATCTGCAAGTGATGTCTTTCCATCAATCTTGCTTCCCTTGAATGAAACGATTGCTTGTGGAGCGGTGTAGTAAGCAGATGAGAAATCAACCGCTGCCTTACGCTCTTCTGTAATCGAGAACTGCTGCAAGTTGAAGTCAAAGTTCTTTTCTCCAGGTGTTACAGCTGAATCAAATGTTGTACGAACCCATGCAACATCTGCTGCATCAAATCCGAGTTGCTTTGCAACTGCATATGCAACAGCGCCTTCAAAACCATTTCCGGTCTCTGGTGCATCGTCGATGATCCATGGGTAGTAAGCAGGCTCGCCCGTTGCAATTGTTAGCTTGCCTTCAGTAACTGTCGCAAGATCTGCCTTTGCACATGATGCGCTCTCAGATGTTGCTGAATCAGATGATGAACACCCTGTAAGTGTTAATGCAGCTGCAATTACAACTGCCGAAAAAATTCCAAACTTCTTATCTCTTAAGCTCAACTCAATCTCCTAAAGTGTCAGGGGATCTTCACTAACCAAACTAACGTGATGAGTGCAGTTAGTTAGACCCACGCTTGCCGACATACGCGCTGTCGGCCTGGTCTTCACCCGGAGCACCCCGCCGCGGTGGAGGGTTGCCGTCCAGTTAGCCGGGGCTTGATGCTGGAACTCGTGACCACTGCAAATGTTATTGGTAGGCCTGCCAGATGTCGACATGCAAATTGGATGCATATGCACGGGGAATGCACATTTGCCAGTGTGTTGTAGCCAAATCCCTTGCCACGGCTTAAGCCTGTGCTTGCCCTTGCCTATTGCTAACAAGGGTGGTCATCATGAAGTACAAGTCGGTCAAGGGTTTACTCAAAAGTGATGAATCACTGATCCCTGTAACTTTCATCGACAAACTGGAAGATGTTTTACACGGCTTCCTTGGAATCCTTCTGTTCATAGTTTCAATCTTGGCCGCCGGCTATAGCTTGCAGCGCCTCATTGAAACTCGTCCATTCTTTCCTGTCGGAATGATTCAAGGAATCAATGACATTTTGTTTGTTGTCATCATTCTAGAAATCATGCGCACAGTGATAGTTAGATTTACTGATGGAGCTTTCCAGCTTGATAACTTCCTAATTATTGGTGTCATCGCAGCAGTTCGTCACATCCTTAGGGTTGGCGCATCTCTGACCATGGAAAAAGAAAAGACAACCGAGTACTTCAATCGGGCACTGATTGAAATGGGTGTTAATACTGGAATTGTTTTGGCGCTTGTCTTTGCCTTATTCTTATCTCGCGCAGCAAGAGCTTCATCTAGTAAGAATAAGTAGTTAAGTACTTAAAATTATCTCACCCGGTTAGGCTCGATAGTAATTTTACGTCCCATCCCATCTTTGAACATCTGTATCGCCATTGGATACTCCTCCAAGGTAAATCGGTGTGAAATCATTACATCAGGGTTCAATACTCCTGCTGCTAATAGGTCGCCGGCACGTTCGAAGCTATAGCGAACTGCCATAGACCCAGCAATGGTGATCTCCTTGTTGTATATCCAGAAAGGGTCAATCTCAATTTTCGCACCGGAGTTAGCAACTCCAAACTGTAAAAAAGTCCCGCCAGGCATAGTTCTTGGAATCGCATCTTGAATTGCCTTAACATTTCCAGTCGCATCGATCACGACATCCCAGCCACGTTCACTATGAAAGTCATCAGCATTGGTGGCAATCCGTGTTATCCCTAATTTCTTTGCTGTCTCTAGGCGATCTTCATTGATATCAACCATAGAAACTGATGCTGCACCATTGACTCTCGCCATTTCCATTAGCATCAGGCCCATAGTCCCTGATCCATATATTAAATAATGGGAACCAGAAATTCTAGGAAGAACATCAAAACCACGCACTACGCACGAGAGTGGCTCAATCAAATTTGAATTTCTTAAATCTATCGATGCTGGCAATTTGTAAAGATTTTTGATTGGAACTGCAACATATTGAGCAGCAGCTCCCGAGACGGAGACACCAATAGCGCCCCAATTTTCACAAAGATTTCCTTGGCCTCTTTTGCAAAAGAAGCATTCTCCACAATGTAAAGATGGATCTACTGCAACAAGATCTCCAACTTTAAATTCAGTAACTTTACTTCCAATTTCAACAATCGTTCCACCAAATTCATGGCCCGGTATTATTGGCAGACTTGGCGCAAATTCGCCTTCCAGTATGTGTAAATCTGTGCCACATATTCCGACTGAAGCAACTTCAACGATAACTTCTCTTTCGTTGCATGTGGGATCCGGAACAGTTTCAACTGACACATTGCCAGCACCTTGAATTATCACGGCTTTCATCATTTCCCACAGCTCAACAAGAATTCTTTAAAGTTACAAGCAAAAAATCTCATTTGATCCCGGCAATTCGCACTCCATTCACAATGAAACGTTGAAAAATGAGCACCAAGATGATTGTGGGGAGCGCTGCAAGGGTGGACCCAGCCATCAAGAGACCCCATTCATTGCCACGGGAGGATCGAAAAGCACCTAGATACTGCTGAATCGTCATCATTGTGGGATTTGAGATAGTCAATATTGGCCAAACGTATGAATTCCAATACATAAGAAAAGTGGCAAATCCCATCACGGTTAATGGGCCCGCCGATTGTGGAAAAAATATATATCGGAATATTTGCCAGCGACTTGCACCATCTATTAGAGCAGCCTCTTCAGTGGCAAGTGGGATTGCAAGATAGTACTGACGCAAAAAGAAAAGTGAGAATGCTTGGGCTGCTCCTGGAAGAATTAGAACAGCATAGGTATCTAAAATGCCCAGCTTTGCAACGACAACGAATGAAGTCAATAGAATTGCCATATAGGGTACAAAAAGTGGAATGATGCAAAAAATCCACCAAAATTGCTTTCCCCGAAATTCTAAACGAGCAAATGCATACGCCGCTAAGGTGCTCAGCGTCAAACTGAGCAATGTGAAAATTGTGGCACCAACAAATGTAGTAATCATTGCTCGAATGAATGTGGGATCATTTAGGATTTCTACATAGTTACTAAACATCCAAACTTCTGGAAAATATTGAAACGGGCTAATTAAGACTTCGGTTTGACTCTTGAAACCAGAGATAGCCATCCATGCAAGTGGAAAAAGAGTGCTTAAGGCTATGATACAAATGAAGCTAGCCCTCAGCCCTTGATTTAATCTATTTATTAACATGTGATCCTCTTTCTCTTACATTTTGCAATATCTCAACCATCGACAGCCTTATCAGAATTTATCAATTTGAATAAAGCAAACGTAATTGATCCTAGGACGAAGAAAAGCAATAAAGCCGCAGCTAATGAGAAGCTTGTTGAATAAGGGCTCCCATCAGTAAAAGTGTTATAGATGAATAGATTAGGAGTTGTTGATGTGCCAACCGGCCCTCCTTGTGTCATCACCAACGGTAGATCGATCATCTGAATTGCGCCGGTAAAGCCGACTACAGATAAGTAAAGAAAGACATTCTTTAATAGGGGAATTGTGATGAACCATGTTTTCTGAAAGAAATTGGCACCATCTAATTGGGCAGATTCGTAATAACTTTCAGGGATATCAAGCAATCCGGAAAGCAAAATTAGAGTTGTTATTCCAAAACCGAGCCAAAGTGCTGGCACCGCAATTGCCGGAAGAACTAAATTTGGGTCGTTTAACCATGCTCGTGGTGCGAGAGAAAGAATTTTTAACATCCAGTTTGCTAAACCGTCCTGTTGATATACGAAGACAAAGAGCACTGAAGCAATTAAAGTCGAGATCGTCGTTGGAATATAGATGATTGTTTTCATCAAAGCGGAAAGACCTTTTCCTAAGGTCTTGATAAAGCTTGCAAGCAGGAGTGCAATGATTAATCCGAGCGGTACAACTAAAAACGCAAAATAGAAACCGATTCCCATGGAATCCCAGAAATTCTTTGAAGTCAGAACATCCCGATAGAACTGCAATCCAACAAACGTTGCGGGTTTATAGAAACTTAACTTAAAAGTACTTAAATATATTGCATAAATAAGTGGCCATATAACGAAAATACTAAGCAGGATAGACATTGGCAAAATCATTAAATAGGCAATTTTGTTATCTCGCCGATAGGTACTCTTTTTAGTTACCGAACTAAAGGTCGCTCCCAGTGAATTTTGGGTCATCTCTATCCTTTCTCATTCTAAGAAAGAGCCCTCGAGGGTCGCCTCGAGGGCTCTTTACTAGTACCTCAGATTTAGTAGAGCTTACTTTCTTGGATTAGTACCAGCTAATGATTGCTTTTTAATGATTTCATTTATTGCATCATTAGCATTTTTAAGTGCTGTTGGAACATCTGCAACGTTCTTCATGGCAGATTCAATAGCAGCACCCATCGCCAAGTTAATATCCCATGGATACGCTGGCTCTTGTTTTCCGTACTTAACGATCTTGTCAGAAATAATCTTCATGAAAGGATCGTCGGTTGCGGAAGGTGTTTTGGCCAATGCAACATCCACTGATGTTCGCACTGTGTACTTTGAGTAGCTGGCTGCCTTGAAGAAATCAGCCATAACAGCAGCATTGCCAGCAAGTAGGTAATTAATGAAGCTTGCTGCTGCAGGCTTCACTTTGGATTTGCTGTCTAGAGTCAGTGTCCAACCGCCGAGAGTGGCTGTAGGTTTTTTTGCATCTCCATCCCAAGAAGGAAATGGTGCGACAGTTGTCTTAGCGATCATTGTTGGGAAAGTATTTTTCAATTGACCAATAACCCATGATCCGCCAGCCATCATGGCTACGTCACCTTGTCCATAAGGTGCTCCATCTGCATAACCAACTTTTGGTGTTTGAGGAATAAGTCCGTCTTGATACAAAGTCTTGTAGAAATCAAGCAACTTTGTATAGCAAGGTTTGGTTGCTGCAGCTGTTGCCCAGTTATCACTTATTGGCAGACTGCCGCAAGCGTTGTACTGCAATCCCCACGAAGACCAACCTAGGTCTGGTGCGGTTGAAGCGATAGTCATTCCTTTTACAGTGGGCGTCGTTAACTTCTTTGCCCATTCGATTAGCTCTGCCCAAGTTTTAGGTGGCTTACGTGGATCTAGACCAGCAGCTAATACTAGATCAGTTCGGTAGTAAAGAACTGTCGATGGTTCCACAAGCATTGGATATGCATAGTGTTTGCCACCAACGGTAACAAAGCTCTTTACATTACTTTTAATATCGGCGAATGCTGAAGCTGGTAGTAAACCGTCGAGGGCTGAGAATTGGCCATTAGCAACACCTGGTGCAATGTTGCCATAATTAGTTGTTGCTACATCTGGGTTCTTACCCGCAGCTTGAGCTGTCTTAAGTTTTTGAATCCATACATCTCCAGGAACAACATAAAGTTCTACTTTTACAGCTTTCTGAGAAGCATTGAACTTATCAACATACTTCTTAAACCAAGTTTGCTGGTAAGGCTCAAATTGTTGTTGCCAAAAAATAACTTTCTCGGTTTTAGCCGCCGCATTGTTGGCAGCATTTGCGCTTAGCGGAAAAGATACAGCGATCGCTAGCGCTAACACCAAAAGCTTTTTGCTCTGGTTCTTTTGCATTTCATCTCCTTTTTCTTTTTTTTCGGCTCACAGGTTTGAGCCGATTTTTTGGTGTTAACTGGTCTTTTTGACTAGATCAGCGCTATACCAAAAGACGTTGTACGGATCCCATAATGAAAGTGTGAAAAAGATTGTCTTTCCATTTTTAGCTGTGTATTCCGGCAGCATGTACGGTGCATATTGCCCTGGAGTCTTTTCACCAGAAATCAGTGATAAACCATCACCCCAAGGACCCCAAGGTGAAACACTTTCACGAATTGTTGTCCCACTTCCGCCGCCGTTGGTATATGTCATAAGCCAACGCTTTAGGTAGCCATTCCAAACAACTGATAACTCTCCAACCGTATCTTCAACGATTGTTTCTGCAGCACTTTGCTTCTTACTCCACTTAGGCTGCAGATCTGTGGTTGTTCCCGAGAAGTATTCATATTCCTTTAAAGATTCAACTTTCTTCTCTGGAACTCTCATGAGTTGAACGCCACTAAAGCGCCCATGTGTCACGCCCCAGAAGTAGAGATAGCTGCCAATCTTGGTAACACTCACTTGTACGAAATTGCTTGTACCTGTCCATCGCGGTGCTGCAAGTTTCGTCCAGCTTTGTCCTTTGTCTTTCGATTTTGCTAAGCCAGAGTGGTTCACTTCCCACTCGCCTGGAACTCCCCAGTGTTTAACTGACATGTACGCCAGATACATCGCCCCATTTGCCTCAAAACCATAAGTTGGAATTACAGTCATTTCGAGGTTGTCGACTTTAATTGAGCTAAGAAGTTCCTTCGCCCAACCGACATCGTCGACGATGAATCCATCAAGTTTTATCCCATCAGAAGGATTTGTATCAGATGAGTATGCAAGTGTGTTAGAACGCCAAATTGTTCCGCCGCCGCCGGTGAGGTTGGCTGCGCGCTCACCGAAGGTATCTCCGAAGACAAACCAGGTTTTTCCGTGTGCCCGGAACATCGACCCGAGGTCTGTACCCACGATTTTATATTTTTCAGTTGCGTTCGGTGACTTGGCACCAGTTAATTGTGAAATTTGCTTTACGTTGGTGACACCCGCAAGAAGAAATGGGGAAGCAGGGGTTTTCTTAGTCAAGTTAGCTTCCGAAATTGAAGGCCCCAATAGAAGAGCTCCTGAAATAAAGAGTGCGAGAAGGAGCGTTGCTCCTTTTCTGCGCTTGTCATCATTTAGCCTTCCGATCCTTGTGATCCTTGTGATCAATTTCATCCTCTTCCTAAGTTCATTTACTAATCAAATCTCATGAAATCGATTTCGTCAATACTCCCTGACAAGAGTCGAAATCGAGTTTTTTCCATTATTTTTCGGGGAATTTGCTTGCAGAAGCGCCAGAAATCGATTACTGGTAGATCCAGTCAAATAAGCCTGATTGAGGGTCAATGCAGCCTAAGAAGGCCCACTGAGCGGCCTGCTTTCTAGCTGATTTCAGCGGTAAGGCAACCTACTAACTTCTTTAGTGCCGATTTCCAGGTGCCAGATTTCTCAGAGGTTTCTTCCAAGATCTGGAACTGGCGCTTTCCCTAAATGAATCTCCATGCTGTCGGCTGTAGGAGTACTAGGGCGATTAGTGAATGGTTGATTCAAGTAGAAGAAGGATGTTGATGCAATGTCATCTTGCAAAGGAAGGTATCTCCACCCTGACCTCCAACCTAGCGCTTGTATCTCGACCCGCAAATGTTGCGAAAAGTAGATGGGGTCAAGAAGGTGCCAGCGATAAAGTCCAAATCTCTGTTGGCTGAAATATAAGCCGTCGGGTCTGATTACTTGTGGCATTCCTAGATACGGAGTTGAGTACTCGGTATATCCCTTTCCAGGAATATCGAAGTTCCAGGCTCCTCCAAAATAATCTTCCGTGCCGGTTCCACAAATTGTGGGGTACTCCTTATCGGAATCTAAATAAAATTTAATCTCGCCTTCGCCCCACCAACCATTGCTATTTACTCCCCAAGCTATATAGGTGCCCACGTATTGCCCTGATCCTTCAATATCTTGGAGCAAGGTGTGAGTTTTCATATATTCCAGCGGCTGGCTACGCCTCCACTGTGCATGTAGATAAGCATCCTGCGAATAGTCACCACCTATTTCGTAGGTGATCTGAAAGTAAACTCGAACTTCAACCGTCGATGTATTTTCTAAAGTCAATTTAGCGCTCTGACGAAATGGCATTGGCCAGTACGAATTGAAACCACCATGAGGATTCGCTGCAATCGGTTGGGAATTTACTTGCGCAAATTCTCCCCATCCGTTACAGAAAAAATCGCCATATGGAACTTCAATTGCTGGAAATTGCGAATCATCCCAATAAGCCCTAAAGAGGAGGGTTCTCCAGTTGTCTTTATGTGTAGTAATCCAAATATGCGTAATCTTGCCAGGGGTGTTGATGTTGGCTAAGTCAAATGTTTCCCCAGGTTTTATATCCACACTTGGTGAAATTTTCCACGTTGGGCCGAGATCGCGAGCGCAATTCGCGCCTGTTCCCTCTGTTGCGCGCCCACCACCACCGACAGAGCCATCAAAATTCTCTGGGCTAATGGATCGGGTTTGCAGTGTGCGTAGCTGTGAAATAGAGTTCAGGTCAGCATTACTCATTCATCTCTCCTCTAACGTTTATTTCGAAACTACAACCCAGTTCTTCGTGCGACGTGTATTTCATAAATCATGAAATCGATTTCTAAATTCTAGAGTGAGAGTACTATTCCTGTCAATAACGTGTACTAAAATGAAATCGATTACTACATTGGTTCACTTCAAAATTTGGAGACTTGATGGCAACGATTTATCAGGTGGCAACGCTGGCGGGGGTGTCTCCCGCAACCGTTTCACGCGTCTTCAATGGCCACACCGTCTCAAAGGACAAAATTCAACTTGTAAGGGCTGCGGCAAAGAAATTGCAATTTGAACCCAATCGCACCGCACGAACTTTGCGACGACAGCGCTCGGATCATATGGCTCTGGTTATTCCCGACATTGAAAATCCATTTTTCACCTCGTTAGCCCGAGGGGTCGAAGATGTAGCACAATCTGCAGGGTACTCGGTTGTTCTTTGTAACACTGATGAAGATTACGAAAAAGAGCTCCGTTATTTCGATATTGTCATGAGCGAAAACATGGCGGGAGTTATTCTTGCTTCTGCTGGAGATCGCAGTGACTTAAGTGGCCTAATTTCTCGGGGACGCCCAATCGTCGCAGTCGATCGTGGACCACACGGATTTAATATTGACTCTGTCATGGTCGATAATCGAGCTGGCGGCATAGCAGCAACTCGCGATCTTATCGATAAAGGATTCAAAAGAATTGCCTGCATCACCGGCCCCAGTGATGTCGAAACTGCGCAGCAACGAACTGATGGTTGGCAAGCTGCTATGAAGCTTTTGAAAGACAATAAACAACCGGCAACCTACTTGCGTCATGCGAATAACCGGGTGGATGGGGGTAGAGAGGCAATGAGTGCACTACTTAGCCTCAATCCGCCACCAGATGCAGTCTTCATTACTAATAATTTAATGTGCATTGGTGCTCTCCAAGTTTTAAGCGAGCGAAATATCTCGCCTTCCTCAATGGGAATAGCTGTTTTTGGAGATTTACCATTTTCTATTTCTTCGGCGATGCTGAATAAGGTTATTCCGTTGGATGCGCGACAACTGGGAGCTACTGCTGCAAGACTATTGCTTGAACGCATTAATGGCGATGAACAGCCTGCCAGAACAGTGGTATTACGCAACGAAATTGGTTAATAAATCACGCCTGACATTAATAGCACGTTTCCAAATGGAAGAAATTCTCCAGTACGTATAACTCCTCTGCCTTGTGCGGCAAGTTCCTTGAATTCTGCGTGAGCAACGGGACAACAATTTGCGCGAGGAAACAATTCTTGAATCTTGGAGAATCTATTGGCTTGAAATTCAAGCACTTCAGTAGAAACATAAAACTTCTCCACTTCAAGTTCCAATGCAACTACTTCTAAGACCTGTAGAACTGTCGGTACATTGGGTCCCATCGATAGATCGATACAGGTAGCACCTTTCGGAATAGTAAACCCGGCATCTGCAATTACAAGAAGGTCGTAATGTCCCATCGCTGCAATTAGTGCGGATAAATCCCGGTTAAGCACTCCTGTTTTTTTCACTGTCATGCCATTCTTTACGCTAGGTCTTTGACAAAACTTGTAACTTCACTTGCCAGAGGCACGGAAAGCGCGGCACCGGCACGAGTCGCAGAAAGACTTGCTGCATGTATCGCGAATCGAGTCGATTCAAAAAGATCTTTCCCGACTGCCAATTGCGCACTCAAGTACCCGCAGAGCGTATCGCCAGCGCCTACAGTATCTACTGCCTCTACTTTCGGGGCGGGAATCACCTCAGATGACAGACCATCCGTTACATATGCCCCATGTAAACCAAGGGTAATTACAACACCTTTACATCCGAACTTTTTCATTAGAAATTCTGCTTGGTCTTTATAACCTCTTGTGGAAATAGCTAGCGCAGCAGCTTCTGTTTGGTTTGGCACCAATATATCGACAAACCCAATGAAGTCATCAAGAACATCCGCCGAAGTAACCGGAGCGGGTGTAAGTACAACGGCCACCCCAGCTTCCTTAGCGATGCGTGCTGCAGTTAATGAGCTGGACAATGGTAATTCCAACTGTAACAACAGTGCGTCAGAAGTTTGAATAAGTTTTGCATACCGATTAACAAATTCATCATCCGCCAGGTCATTTGACTGCGGAATGATAATGATTGAATTATCGCCGTCAGAACTAACTACCGGAAATCCAACGCCTGTTCCAATCTTGGCATCTCTTTCAATTCCGGTGGTATTGATACCCTCAGCCGTTAGTACTTCAAAAAAGGTATCCCCGAAAGTATCTCTTCCAAGATTGCCTAGCATTGAGGTATGTGCACCCGCTCTCGAAGCTGCAACTGCTTGATTAAATCCCTTGCCTCCTGGAGCAATTGCAAAACTTGTTCCTTTAAGAGTTTCTCCTTGTTCTGGTCGCCTAGGGGTATATGCAACTAGATCCATCATGAAACTTCCCAATACGCACACGCTGCCCTTCAAGATTGCGGCTCCGTAAATTCAGTGGACTTGAGCTGCTTGCCTAATGCACCTGCAGGATGAACGCGTGCAAATTCTTTCGGAGTAAAATTACGGGCTGCCATGAGTGCGCAAGCGATTGCATCGCCAAAAGCCAAAGTTACGGTGGTCGATGATGTGGGTGCTAAATTCAGAGGATCTGCTTCACTGGCAGTTGCGATATCTAAAACTGCATGTGAAAGTCTGGCCAAACTGGAATTTGGATTTGCCGTCATTGCCAACACTTGAATTCCAAAGTCGCTCATTAATTGTGCAAAGGCACAGACCTCTGCAGTCTCGCCTGAATTTGAGATGGCAATTAAAAGGTCCCCTGGCGCAAGTGCTCCTGAATCTCCATGAAGAGCATCGGTGGCATGCAGGAAGAACGAAGGTGTGCCCGTGCTAGAAAAAGTAGCTGAGATTTTTGCACCGATCAGCCCCGACTTTCCTAAACCTGTAACGACCACTCGACCTCGACAATTAAAAAGTAACCCCAAAGCCTGTCTTGCTGAAGGTTCAAATCTGCTGCATAAATCCTTCAGCGCGGCAATCTCTATTTCGAGTGAATTTCGAGCCGCGGATATAGCGAGCTCAATTTTCGCCTCGTAAATGTCTTGGGATTCCCCCATTTTAGACTCCTGTAATCGATTTCATGATGCTAGTGAAGAGTAGCACTGGGGCAAAATCTGTCAACAGCGAGTTGTCTGGGTGAGGTTATTTCAGAGATCATAATTCAATCTCCTGGCCGGCAGCGAAGAATCCTGGATTTGGCAATGCTCTAACTGCAGATCCACCAACGCCGATATGAGTCAAATAAATTTGGCCAGCGTTGACGGTCAAATGCAATTTGTCTTCGTGCTGATAAATCGTTCCCCAGCCAAATCCAGTAAACCATGGAATTTTTTTTGATGTCTCGCTTGTAAAGGTGAGGAAGCCAGTTCGCCCATCGTATTGTTGCCCGGTCCACGCTAGTAACGCTCCCCAGCTAGCCATAGCTCTCGCATAGTGATAACCACATTCGGCTTCATTAAATGGATTCCTCTTATAGCCGTCATATCTACTGCGGATGTTGGCAATAACCTGTGTTCCTTTTTCTGCAAGACCTTGATAGATCATTCCAATTGCAGCTGTGTATTCGAATCCCGTCATCACTTCATTGAAATACGGAAAGGGCCTCTTTGGTCTACCACCAAGTGGATACGATGCCATTAACAATCCTTCTTCATCTCCCAAAACATAATTTCTCATATGATTAAATTGAGAATAGAACTCATTTCGATTGTTGTATTTATGGATACTCTCGAGTGTAATTCGCTGCTTATCAGCGTCAACCAAGGACCCCAGGCCACATATGTTGGCTAAAAATTGACCCACCAATTGATCAACTAGGCAACCTTTACCTATTTGAAATTCAGGGTCAGACATATCTGTTGCGCCGGCGGATTCATGCCTCAACCCTTTTGCAACAGCGCTTGCTTGTCCCGGAGGAATGATTTTCTGTTCATAATATTCACCGTTGAAAAGATTCTGATCAATCCAAGAACTTCCTCTGCTAAACAAAATGCTACATTTTTCAGCAAAATTCTGATCACCGACAGCAATTGCCATCTCTGCGGTAGCTTTGAGTGCACCGAGGTACCACAAACCCATCTGAGGATTCGGTCCGAAGTACTCAACATCCATCGTATTGTGTTGTGCACCTTCCATTACGCCATCTTGATCAGCATCCCAGCCTCCAGGAATCCAACAAAATTCCATAGCACTCTTTGCTGCCGGCCAAAGCTTGCGCATCCAGTCCGTATCTCCCGATAATCTCCACTCTCGAAATAACTTCATGATGGCGCCCATTTGTCCATCTGCAGCCGCTACGTCCCACAGATTCCCATACTTCTCTACCGGTAATCCGATTCGAAAACTCATCAGACCATTAGCGTGCATTGCCTCCGTAAATTCGGTTTCCCGCATATCCATCGCCATATCCCCAAAGAGATGCGGGGTAGCTTGCTCATAATTCCATACATGGGTGCAGCTTCCATGACAACTACCGTTGTGGTCACCGACACCTTCCCAAGCAAAGTAATGTCCGTCAGCAATTCTAAATAAAGTTTGTGAACGTAATGTGCTCAGATTAAATAAAGCGGCTTCTTTAATCACTTCTGGCATGTCGGCATCGCAGACCACCCGAACAAATTTCAAAGTATCAATTTCGTACTGTGGCAGCCGATCCTTATGTTGGATAATTACATCCCAAGCATCTTTGTAAAGTGTCGCGTAATGGTTTCCTACGACATCTGCACTGTATGGAGCTTGTGATGTGTCTCCCGCATCTGTGCTCAGCCATGCAAGTCGATTTGGAAAACGCCAAGAAATAAGAAACTCGAATTCCGTTGTTTCACCTGGCTGTAAAATTCTAAAATCAGCGACAGAAGCAACTGGGAGTGGCATTTCAAAAGGTTTTGGTTTGGAGTTTGTCTCTTCAGATACTGCATCGGATTGTAAATTTGAAAGTTTGCCATCTTCTGCAAAATCGTCCCACATTTCGAGTAGTGCGTCACCCCATGAAAAGTTTGCCCACTTATCCCTATAGGTCACATCTTTTCCATTTAGAATTGCCAGAGCGAGCGTCCCGTATCGCTCTGATTCTTTTGGTACACCGCGGCTATCAAGAAAAATCCCTTTTACATTCTCTCCCACTAAATATGTATTGAAATTATCAAATTGCTCAAATCCTTCTCGGTATGGATGAGCATCATTTGGCACAAATCTATTGAAGGAGCCGTCTTCCCCAATGAAATTTTGGAGATTGCCAGCGATTGAAACTTCTAAAGGCGTAGAAGTCTTGTTTCTCACCAGATATTTCAAGCTAGCCATCGGAATGCTGCTCGTCGAAATGTCTGTCGGGATGAATGGATTAAATGCTTTAAGACGAACATCTACCGGGAAATCTGGGTCCTCCAGAACTACCTGGCCTAATGGGTATGCTGCTTCGAAGCGACATTCACGGAATCTGGGTAATCCATGATGGCTCGCTCTGGTACCAAAAGATCCTTCATATTCGCTTGGATCAATTGGCCCCTCAAGAATCTTTAGCTTTGGTACATCGCCAGGGGCGGCTGCGCGAATACAAAAAAATGAATACTGCGGCTGAAAACCCTTTCCTGGACGGTTAAGAACTTCCCAATCTTTCAAATCGCCTTTACCGCCCAAAGATAGGGTTCCTGTTCCTACGCCACCCAGGGGCAAAGCAACTTTTCGTAAATTGTGCCCAGAGTAAGATTTTAAAACAGGCCAATTTAAATCTGAAGTCATATCCATCTCATTTCTCATAAATAAGAGTGTATCTATGAAATCGATTTCTCGAGTCCGAGATGGAAACTTTCTCATACTCCGGAAGAAATCCACCGTGGAATCACAAGAAGCTCCGTGCTCAGGTGGTGGAGGAGCCTCTAAGGCGAGCTGCGTCCAGCGTTTTAAGCCCCCTTGGATCGCTTTTAGGGCTTGTTATCAATGAAAGGGCAATCAAACTGCGCTGGCAGGCACCCTAGGGCCTCATGCTGACTTCTGATCTAAGAATGGTGGCGGGTGAAGGATTTGAACCTTCGAAGGCAGAGCCGGGGGATTTACAGTCCCCTCCCATTGGCCGCTCGGGCAACCCGCCAAGGTCGAACAAGTAGTGCGGCAATTATGGATAGTGCGAGGGGAAAGGATACCTTAATCGCCTGCGCATACAAACCGCGCTTTTATCCAGCGAAGGAGCCTCACCATGGCAGCAGATAGCAGTTTCGACGTAACCTCCAAGATTGACCGCATGGAGCTAGATAACGCCATTAATCAGGCGGTCCGAGAGATTGAGACCCGCTTTGATTTCAAGAACACGGGTTCAAAAATTGAACTTGAAGGTGACAAAGTCTTGATCGAAGCAGACACCGAAGAGCGTGCAAAAGCTGCGCTAGATGTTGTTAAAGACAAGATGATTAAGCGTGGGGTTTCCTTGAAGCACCTTGATGCGGGAGCACCACAGTTGTCAGGAAAGATCTACAAGATCGCTGCACCGCTGAAGGAAGGCATCTCAACAGAAAATGCCAAGAAGATTGCAAAGATGATTCGCGATGAAGGTCCAAAATCTGTAAAGACTCAGATTCAGGGCGATGAACTACGTGTCACATCAAAGAGTCGCGATGATCTGCAAGAAACAATGGCAATGGTCAAAGATGGCGGCTGGGATTTTGCTGTTCAGTTTACGAACTTTAGATAATTGAGTAAAAACAAGCTCGGCCTATTATTTGGTATCAGTGCGTACTCTTTATGGGGTGCATTTCCGTTGTACTGGCCTTTGCTTGAACCAGCTAACGCACTAGAAATTGTTTCGCACCGGGCTGTCTGGACTTTGGTTTTTTGTTTCATAGTGCTTGCGGCAACTAAAGCTCTAAAATCTACGCTGGTAACATTGAAGCAACCCAAAATCACAATTCGGTTGTTCCTGACTTCTCTTTTGATCTCTATCAATTGGTTGGTATACATCTGGGCAACTAATAATGGCCATGTTGTTGAAGCATCACTGGGGTATTACATAAATCCTTTGATAATTATTGGCTTTGGCGTAATTTTGTTAAAGGAAAAGATGCGTCCACTTCAGTGGGTAGCGGTAACAATTGCCAGTATTGGTGTTTTGGTTTTAACAATTGATTATGGCCGCTTGCCCTGGATCGCACTTGCCCTTGCAGTTTCGTGGGGTAGCTATGGCCTTATAAAAAAACAGCTGGGGCTTGGAGCGCTCGAAGGATTAGCGATCGAGACTTTGATTTCAGCATTTTTCTACCTGGGATACCTGATTTATATAGGTAATCAGGGCACAGGCCAGTTCGGACATTCTTGGGGTTTAACCCTTTTGCTAATGAGCGCTGGAGCAGTAACTGCAATTCCGCTGCTGTTATTTAATGGTTCAACTAACCGATTGCCCTTTACAACAATTGGATTGCTGCAATACATCACGCCAACCTTGCAATTTTCAGTTGGTGTGTGGGTCCGACATGAAGATATGCCTACTGCGCGATGGATTGGGTTCTTGATTATTTGGGTTGCACTTTCAACCCTTGCGCTAGATCTTGTTAAATCAAGCAGATCGGTCAATAACAGCGTCGCATAGCGACATCAACGCACCTGTTGCATCATTGATCGGTAGCGGGCCAAGTGCCCCACGAGCTTGCTTAGCTACTTGATGCAACTGTTCGCGTGATTCATCCAGCGCTTTGTGATTGCGCAAAGCAAATAAAACTTGCTGAACAGTTGATTCATCCTCAATTGGTGCACTTAAAAGTCGTTTGAGATCAGCGTCGGCTGGATCAGTTGACTTCATAACATTTAAAGTCACAAGTGTTGGAACACCTTCGCGAAGATCTGTACCAGGGGTCTTTCCAGATTGATTTGATTCGCTTGCAATATCAATAACATCATCTGCTAACTGAAATGCAACGCCAATCTTTTCACCAAATACTGTAACTGTCTCAGTTATATCTGCGGGTGCACCAGAAATCATTCCACCGTATCTAGCAGATGCAGAAATTAATGAACCAGTTTTGTCAGCTACAACTTTTAAGTAATGTTCCAGTGGATCCTGACCTGGGTTTGGTCCTTGTGTTTCCATAATTTGGCCTATAACTAAACGTTCAAATGTTCGTGCCTGTAAACGAACCGCTGCCGGACCAAGATCTGCCAAGAGATCAGATGATTTAGCGAACAAGAAATCACCAGTAAGAATTGCAATCGTGTTCCCCCAGCGCATGTTTGCGCTTTCAACTCCGCGTCGAAGTGGCGCTTCATCCATAACATCATCGTGATACAGGGTTGCTAGGTGGGTAATCTCGCAGGCAACAGCGGCGGCAATGATTCCGTCACGGCTTGGATCTCCATATTGAGCGGTCAAAAGGGTCAATAGTGGGCGTAAACGCTTGCCGCCAGCAGCAACAAGATGATGCGCGGTCTCATCAACAAATGGGTATTCGCTACGAGTATGGCTACGAAGTAAGGACTCCACGTCGGCCATTTGGCCAATTAACTGCGCTTCTAATGCAGGTGCGACGTTTGGAATGCCAAAGGTGGACATTAGCGTATGAAGGTTGCGAGATTAGTTATGAAATCAAGCAAAGGCGCTGGGTAAACACCCAACGCAACTGTTACAACAACTGCGATAACAATTGCTGCTTGAGTCAAGACTGATGGAATCTCAACACTTGTTCCATCTTCAGTTGCATCAGTAAAGAACATCAAAACAATGACACGAATATAGAAGAATGCAGCGATCGCACTTGAAAGTACACCAGCAATTACTACGCCCTTAGCTCCACTTTCGTAAGCAGCAGAGAAAATAGAGAACTTTCCAATAAATCCGCTAGTAAGTGGAATTCCGGCAAAGGCTAACAAGAAAAGCGCAAATGAAGTGGCTGCAAATGGAGAGCGCTTACCAAGACCCTTCCAACGATTTAGATCTGTAACTTCGCCAGCTGAATCGCGGACAAGTGTCACAACGGCAAATGCACCAACAGTTGCTACACCGTAAGCGAATAAGTAGAAAATAGTTGCATCTAGGCCTGCTTTATTAAGTGCAATAACACCTGACAACAAGAAGCCAGCATGGGCAATTGAAGAGTATGCCAACATACGTTTTACATCGCGCTGTGCGATTGCAACAAGTGAACCCAAAAGCATGGTCACAATTGCAATACCTGACAACACTGGAGTCCACGACCACTGTGCATTAGCAAAAACCGTGTAATAAATACGAAGCATTGCGCCAAAGGCTGCAACCTTTGTCGCTGCTGCCATAAAAGCTGTAACTGGAGTCGGTGCGCCTTGATACACATCTGGTGACCATGAATGAAATGGCACGGCTCCGACTTTGAATAACAAGCCAATTGATAGAAACGCGATACCGATTAGAAGAAGAACATCGTTTCCACCGCCGGCAACTATTGATTCGCGAATACCCGCAAAGGTGATTGAGGCTGAGTAACCATAAAGATAAGCAGCGCCAAATAAGAAGAATGCTGAGGAAAATGCGCCTAATAAGAAGTACTTAAGGGCTGCTTCTTGCGATGCTAATCGGCGGCGGCGTGAAAGTCCGGCCATTAAATACAGCGGTAACGACAGCATTTCTAGTGCGACAAACAAAGTGATCAAGTCATTTGCAACCGGAAACATAACCATTCCAGCAACTGCAAACAAGGTGAGTGGATAAACCTCGGTTATTTGGTTTCCGGATTGAACCGCCTGGCGTTCTTCTTCGGACCCTGGCAACGCAGCAGGCAAGGCTGCAAAGTGTTCGGTGTCAGCAATTAAAAAGATCGAGATTATGGCAATAATCAAAATTGATGCCTGCAGCAAAAATGCTGGCCCGTCAAAAACGATTGAGCCGACTGCGGCTGTTAGAGATTGCTGGCCACGGATTCGCCACAACTGCATTAAAGCAAGAAGTAAGGTTCCAAGTGTCAACGTCAGCTGAACAGCTGGGCGAAGCGCCTTTGATACGAAGGCTTCTACCAATACACCAATGAGTGCTCCACCTAGAAGGATGAGCATCGGTGAAAGAAGTGAGTAAGAAAGAACTGGCGCTGTAAATGTCATTACTTGCCCCCATTAGTTGGTGCAGGATCAGTAAATCCCATTTGTGAGATTACATGTGTTGCCGCTGGGTTGATCACATTTAAGAGCGGTGCTGGATAGAAACCCAACACCACAATGATTGCAATAACTGGCGCAATTGCTAATTTCTCGCGAAGGTTAAGGTCGTTAAGGTTTTCATTACCTGGTGTAGTTGGACCATGTAACGCTTTTTGTACCGGGATCAAGATGTACAAAGCCGCCAGCACAATTCCGAAGGTTGCGATAATTGCATGTACTGGGTAGCGAGTAAATGTTCCAACTAGAACTAGAAATTCGCTAACAAAACTTGAAAGACCAGGAAGGGCTAGGGATGACAGGCCTGCTAAAAAGAATGTCCATGCCAACACTGGGGTCACTCGTTGTAAACCACCAAAGTCGGCAATTGTTGATGAACCTCTTCGTGAAATCATCCAGCCGGCAACCAAGAACAGGGCTGCGGTTGAGAAACCATGGTTAAACATGTACAAAATAGCGCCACTTTGGCCTTGTGATGTCATCGCGAAGATTCCCATGGTGATGAAACCAAAGTGAGAGATCGATGTATATGCAATTAATCGCTTGATGTCTTTTGCACCAATAGCAAGGAATGCGCCATAAACAATTGAAATAACAGCAAGTACCAAAATCACCGGTGTAAATGTCTTGCTTGCTTCTGGGAACAAAGTCAGGCAATAACGAATCATTCCAAATGTTCCAACCTTGTCCAGAACACCAAGTAGTAGAACAGAAGTTCCTGGGGTCGCAGATTGCGCAGCATCTGGCAGCCACGTGTGGAACGGCCAAACCGGAGCTTTAATGGCAAATGCAATAAAGAACCCTAAGAACAAAAGATTTTGAGTCGTTGATGACATCTGTAATTGTGACAATTTGTTGATATCGAAGGTGTGTCCGCCTTGAGCGCCTGACATTACGTACAGCGCGATAATTGATGCGAGCATCAACAAACCACCAACAAGACTGTAAATCAAGAACTTAACTGCAGCTGCCGAGCGTTCGCCAGATCCGTAACCTCCAATAAGGAAGTACACCGGAATCAACATCGCTTCAAAGATCACATAGAACAAGAAAACATCTGTTGCGGCAAATACACCGATCATCATTGTTTCTAGAACCAAAATAAGAATGTAGAAGGTTTTAACGCTCCAGCGTCCACCATGTGCTTCATTCCAACCGGCAAGAACAACAACTGGTGCCAAAATTGTTGACATCAAAATAAGTACTAGTGCGATTGCGTCAACACCTAATGCGTAATTGATTCCAAAACTCGGGATCCACGAATACTTTTCGACAAATTGCAGATCAACATTGTCGCGTTGAAATCCAACTGCCATTGCAATTGTTGCTGCCATGACCACAAGGGTTGTAACGAGCGCTGCTTGCTTAGCTGCCTTTTCGCTGCCCTTAGGAAGCGCTGCAATAATTCCAGCACCAGCTATCGGCAAAAGCATTAATAGTGTTAACCACTTCATTACTGAACCACCACCCAAATTGCTGCGATTAGTGCAACTGCGCCAATCAAGATCAAGGCCGCATAGCTTCGAACAAAGCCACTTTGCAAGCCACGAAGCGCTGAACCTGAACTCATTGCCAACTGCCCTACGCCTCGAACTGTGCCATCAATAACTGCATCATCGGTGGCAACCAATGTTGTGGTTAGACCCTGACCTGGACGCATGAAGACCGCTTCGTTAAAACGATCCTGCAGTAAATCCTGTCGGGCAATCTTTGTGAAAATCGAAACATTTTCAGGGGCAACATTGGCAACTTCTTGACGTGAGTACTTAACGAAGGCGATAGCAACACCGATTGCAACCATTGTTAAGGCAAGTCCTGAAACAACTATTGGCTCGAGCAAATGGTGCTCGTGCTCTTCATGATGATCAAACAAAGGATGTAGCCAGTTAACAAGCGCATCGCCACGAGAAAGCAAGAATCCAGATGCTACTGATCCGATTGCAAGAATTGCCATTGGCAACCACATTAACCATGGAGACTCATGAGGATGTGCATCGTCATCCCAACGCTTGGTGCCCGTAAAAGTCAGAATCATGACGCGAGTCATATAGAACGCAGTGATACCCGCACCTAGCAATGTCACGCTTCCAAGAATAATTCCCTTTACTCCCCCAGCATTAAATGCGGTTTCAATAATCATGTCTTTTGAATAAAAACCAGCAAATGGTGGAACTCCGAGAATTGCTAGATACCCCAGACCAAATGTTGCGAATGTAATTGGCATGAACTTACGAAGCGCGCCGTACTTGCGCATGTTTACTTCATCATTCATTCCGTGCATTACAGATCCTGCACCAAGGAACATTCCAGCCTTAAAGAATCCGTGTGTCAGCAAGTGCATGATTGCAAATGCATAACCAACTGGACCAAGACCGGCAGCAAGAATCATGTAACCAATTTGTGACATTGTTGAAGCTGCAAGTGCTTTTTTAATGTCATCTTTTGCGGTACCAATGAGCGCACCGAACATCAGCGTGATCGCACCAACGATTACAACCAAGAGCTGGGCTGTCGGAGCAGCATCAAAAACAAAGTTTGAACGTGTAATTAAGTAAACGCCTGCAGTAACCATGGTCGCTGCGTGGATCAAGGCGGATACTGGTGTTGGACCTGCCATCGCATCGCCCAACCATGCCTGCAATGGGAATTGAGCAGATTTTCCAGCAGCTGCAATTAACAACATGATTCCCATGCCTGTTAATGCGGCCTCTGATGTGTTGTCGACCTGCTCTGCCACACCAGCAAATGAAACTGTTCCCATCGTTGCAAAAGCGATCATGATCGCAAATGACAATCCCATGTCACCAATACGGTTCATCACAAATGCCTTCTTTGAGGCCGTTGCATAAGCCGGCTTTTGATTCCAGAAGCCAATCAATAGATAGGAAGCAAGACCAACGCCTTCCCAACCAACATAAAGGCTGAGGTAGCTATCACCTAGTACCAAGAGCAACATGGCTGCGATAAATAGGTTTAGGTAGGCAAAGAATCTACGACGATCATGATCATGCGACATATAAGAAATTGAATAAATATGAATCAGGGTTCCGACGCCGGTAATCAACAAAACAAAACAAATTGACAGTTGATCTAATAACAGACCAGCATCTACATTGAATGTTCCAACATTGATCCACTCAAATAGCTTTTGGGAAACAGGACGAGCCTCAGTTGAGCGTCCGAGCATCTGGGAAAGTTGATACAGACCAACTCCAAATGATGAAGCCGATAGAGCGGTTGCTAATAGATGACCCCACTTATCGGTACGTCGGCCACCAAGAAGTAGTAGTGCTGCTCCTGCCAATGGCAGTGCAATCAAATAAACAAGGCTAGTGGAGGTAGTCATCTCTAGCGCTTCAACAAACTAGCATCATCAACAGATGCTGATCGGCGGGAACGATAGATGGTGACGATAATTGCTAAACCAACTACAACTTCGCACGCTGCAACAACCATCGTAAAGAAAGCCATTACCTGACCATTGAGATCACCATTGATTCGTGAAAATGTTACAAATGAAAGATTCGCAGCATTTAGCATTAACTCAATACACATGAAAACAACTATTGCGTTGCGGCGGACAACAACACCAACTGCGCCAATAGTAAATAGCAGCGCGGAGATGTAGAGGTAATTGGAAGCGTCCATTTACTTCTCCTCCTCAACCTTGGTGTTGATTTCGCTGAGATCAAACTTCTTGTAATCCAACATGTCTCCACGTGCTTCTAGGCTTGCATTTACCGATGCAGCAGCAGGTGTTCCGTCAGGAAGTAGAGCCGGCACATCAACCGCGTTGTGACGAGCGTAAACACCTGGGCTGGGCAGACCCGCGGCAGTTGCCAAAGATTCACCGCGGAAGCGATTGATAGACAACTGTCGCTGTGTTGGCCTGGTAGTTGTTCGTTGATGATGGGCTAGAACCATTGCACCCATAGCAGCTGTAATCAAAAGCGCGGAAACAACTTCGAATGGCCACACATACGTACTGAACAAAAGTTTGGCAATGCCTTGAACATTTCCTTCAGCATTTGCACCTGATAAACCAACAACACTGCGACCAATGGTTGCTTGACCTATCAATGAAACCATTAAGCCACCAAAGCCGACCGCTGCTGTAATTGCTATCGGGCGAAGTCCAGGAATTGTTTCAGTTAATGAATCAGAAGAATCAACACCAACCAACATCAAGATAAACAAGAAGAGCATCATCACTGCGCCGGTATAAACAACAATCTGAACGATTCCTAAGAAGGCCGCATCTTGTGCGATATAAAAAATCGCCAAAACGACCATAACAAAAGCCATCAAGATTGCAGAATGCACCGCCTTTTTAACGAGCAGCATTGCAAGTGCTGCAACTACTGCAAGTGGGCCAAGAATCCAGAACATTACAGCTTCTGGTTTAGCGGTCTGTCCGACCTCGAGAGCTAATTGCAACACTTACTTGGCCTCCTGTGAAGGATGAGAATGCTTTACATCACCGTTGTAATAATTGGTGTCATTCATATCTGGATACATCGGATGCGGTGGCATCAACATTCCTTGACGTAGTGGCGCTAGCAGATCTTGCTTTTCAAAAATTAACTTTGCACGAGTGTCATCGGCTAGTTCATATTCATTTGTCATTGTTAAGGCACGAGTAGGGCAGGCCTCAATACATAGACCGCAGAAAACACAACGCAGGTAATTAATCTGATACACCTTGCCGTAGCGCTCACCTGGTGACATTCGATTTTCTTCAGTGTTTGTTTCACCTTCAACATAAATAGCATCTGCTGGACATGCCCAGGCACATAGCTCGCAACCAATGCACTTTTCCAACCCATCTGGGTGGCGATTCAATTGATGGCGGCCATGAAAACGCTCTTCAGTTGGCGCTTTTACTTCTGGATACTCAACTGTCAAAGGCTTCTTAAACATTGTAGAAAATGTGACCCAGAAACCCTTCATGCTGCCAAAGAAACCAACCGCAGGAGCCTGCTCTACTTCATAAAATTCAACATCGTTAATGCCTAGATCTTTTGGCTTTAACGGTTCTAGGTTTTCACTCACGGTTGTCTCCTACCTTCTGTGACACATTGATAGTTGAAACTTCCATTGGTAAAGAAGGCACCGCAAATTTTGGCGCTTCTTTATTATCGCCATCTGCAATTGCTTGATCTTTTTTCTTTTTAGCGGTTTCAAATCCAACATTAACCGCCATGATGATAAAGACGATGCTGCTCGCAAAAGCGATAATTACTGCTCTTGGTGCATTCTGCAATGAAAGCACGCGAAGCGTTGCAACAACCAGGATCCAAACAATTGACACTGGAATCAATACTTTCCAGCCAAACTGCATGAACTGGTCGTATCGCAAACGTGGAAGTGTTCCACGTAGCCACACGAATACAAAGAAGAAGGTAAGCACTTTGAGGAAGAACCAAATTGCGGTGAACCAGCCACCTAGCCAGCTTTCAGTAAATCCAAGTCCCGGTGGAGCTTTGTAGCCACCAAGGAACAAGGTTGTTGCTAATGAGGATACTGCAATGATGTTTACATATTCAGCCAAGAAGAAGAGTGCGAACTTTAGTGATGAGTATTCGGTGTGGAATCCACCAACAAGTTCACCTTCAGCTTCGGCAAGGTCAAATGGTGCACGGTTTGTTTCACCAACCATTGAAATTACAAAAATTGCAAAAGATGGGAATAAGACGACTGCGTACCACCATGATGATTGCGCAGCCACGATGTCTGATGTTGACATTGAACCGGCATAGATAAATACCGCAACTAATGAAAGTCCCATTGCAATTTCATATGAAATTACTTGAGCACTGGATCTAAGTCCGCCAAGTAACGGATATGTGGAACCTGAAGACCAACCAGCTAACACGATCCCGTAAACACCAATTGATGCAATTGCAAGAATATACAAAACACCAACTGGAAGATCAGTTAGTTGCATTGCGGTTTGGCGGCCAAACATTGTTACCTCGCCAGTAATTGGAATCACGGCAAAGGACATAAAGCAGGTAGTAGCACTAATAATTGGTGCCAGCACAAATACGACTTTGTCAGCAGCGGTAGGAATAATGTCTTCCTTTAGCGCCAACTTAACTCCATCAGCGAGTGCTTGGATTAATCCAAATGGACCGACACGGTTTGGGCCTGGGCGTTGTTGCATACGACCAACAACACGGCGTTCTCCCCAGACGGACATCAGTGTCAGTAATACACAGATCGCAAAAACGATTAATGCCTTTACAGCGATTAACCAACCTGGATCTGATGCAATCAGCTCTGCATTTGTCATGCTTTCACCACCGTAACTACTGCGCCATGTGCGACGCCTAGGTTTACCAACAATTGAGATCCTCGAGAATTTCGGGGAGCCCACACTGCATCGTCATGAATATTCTCAACTAAAGCTGAAAGTGTTACTGATCCTTGCTGTGTTGAAATCTTAACTAGGTCTCCATCAACAACGCCCATCCCCTGAGCTCGCTTAGGAGAAATAACTGCAACTGTACGTCGTGCGGTTCCTGCAAGATTTTCTTCACCCTGTTGCAAAGTGCCAAGATCTAGCAAACGTCGCCATGAAGTAATGAGTGCCTGATCTGCAGTCATTACAGGTTGTGCTGACGCACTGATTGAATTAAATGAAACTCGCGCGCCTTCCCATTTGCCAATTGATGCAATTTCCTTGATGGCGGCGGTGACTGTTCCTAAGTTAAGTGGGGTACCAATTTCTTCAGCGATCATGGAAAGAATACGAAGATCGCTGCGATTTAACGAGTCGTTAACCGCTGCATCAAATGAACGAGGTCGGCCTTCCCAGTTAAGGAATGAACCAGATTTTTCAGTGACCGCGGCGACTGGCAATACAACATTTGCTCGCTCAGTAACCGCACTTGGTGCAATTTCAAGTGATACAACAAATGCCTTTTCAAGTGCTGTAAGTGTTGCGGCGCTGTTATCACCGTCTAGTGGGTCTACGCCACCAACAATGAGGCCACCAATTTGTCCGGCATTTATGGCATCAACAATTTGTGAGGTACTGCGACCAATTTCAGTTGGAATCGAGTTTGTATTCCACAGCGCTGCAATATCCACGCGGGCTGCTGCATCTGTAACTGGGCGTCCACCTGGTAACAAATTGCCGATTGCACCAGCTTCTAGTGCTCCACGCTCACCTGCGCGACGTGGAATCCAAGCAAGTTTTGCACCACTTGAATCAGCAAGTGCTGCAACTGCGCTCAATGCGCCAGCACTTTCAGCGGCACGTTCTCCGACAAGAATTATAGATTTATTCGTTAAAGACTGCGCAGCAATTGCTGCAGCTTCTTGTCCCGGTGCAACCTTTACAAAATGTGCCTTTAACTTCTCGACCGCAATTGATTCCTTAGATCCAATTGAAACAACCTTCAGTGCGCGCTTGCGGAACTGCTTGTTAATGCGCAAGAAAACGATTGGTGACTCTTCTTCTGGCTCAAAACCAACCAGCAAAACTTGATCGGCCTTATCAATATCGCGGTAGGTTGTTGATGAGCCAACAACACGAGCTGCAAGGAATTCACGTTCTTCATCAGATGAAACTCGTGAACGGAAATCAATATCGTTTGTACCAAGTGCAACGCGCGCAAACTTGCTGTATCCGTAGGCATCTTCATACGTTGTGCGACCACCAACAAGTACGGCTGACTTTGCAGCCTTTAATCCTGCTGCAGCAACTGCCAACGCTTCTGGCCATGATGCTTCTTCAAGTACTCCATCAGAATTACGAATCTGTGGAACCTTTAGGCGATCAACAGCTGTTACATATTTAAATGCCCAACGACCCTTGTCGCAGTTCCATTCTTCATTTACAGAGGCATCATCACCTGCAAGGCGGCGTAGTGTTTTTCCACGACGAACATCGGTGCGCATATCGCAACCTGATGCACAGTGTTCGCAGGCAGATGGTGTTGAGACTAAATCAAAAGGTCGTGCACGGAAACGGTAGGCAGCGCCAGTGAGTGCACCTACTGGGCAAATCTGAACAGTGTTTCCAGAAAAATAAGATTCAAAAGGTTTGTTTTCATAGATACCAACTTGCTGCAAAGCACCACGTTCATTCAAGGTAATAAATGGATCGCTAGCAATTTGCTCAGAAAAACGAGTACAACGTGCACACAAAACGCAGCGTTCGCGATCCAGTAACACTTGTGAAGAAATATTGACTGGCTTTTCAAATGTGCGCTTTACGCCTTCAAAACGGCTTGAACCTTGGCCTGTACTCATTGCCTGGTTCTGCAATGGGCATTCGCCACCTTTGTCACACACTGGGCAATCAAGTGGGTGGTTTACCAGCAAAAGCTCCATAACTCCGCGCTGTGCTTTCTCAGCAACTGTCGACGTTAATTGTGTTTTTACAATCATTCCTGTTTCAACAGGAATTGTGCACGATGCTTGTGGTTTTGGAAATGCGCGACCGTTTATTTCGATGTCAACTAAGCACTGTCGACAAGCGCCAACAGGATCAAGTAATGGGTGATCGCAAAAACGTGGAATCTGAATTCCAAGTTGTTCTGCAGCTCGAATAACTAATGTTCCCTTTGGAACAGTAACTTCAAAACCGTCAATTACAACGGTAATCATGTCTACAACTTCATTTGTCATTTATGCACCAGCCCCGGCAAATAGAGTTGAGGCAACTGGATCAAAAGGACAACCACCTTGTGTTAAGTGGGCAATGTACTCATCACGGAAATATTTAATGGAAGATGTAATTGGACTAGTTGCACCATCACCAAGTGCGCAGAAAGAACGTCCCATAATGTTGTCGCAGAGATCGAGTAATTTGGCTAGATCAGCTTCGGTGCCTTTACCTGCTTCTAGATCGCGAAGAATTTGTACCAACCACCATGTGCCTTCGCGACATGGTGTGCACTTTCCGCATGACTCGTGCTTGTAAAACTCTGTCCAACGCAATACTGCACGAACAACACATGTTGTCTCATCAAATATTTGTAATGCTTTAGTTCCAAGCATTGACCCTGCAGCAGCAACGCCTTCGTAATCCAAAGCAACATCAAGATGTGCATCTGTAAACAATGGTGTTGAAGATCCACCAGGTGTCCAGAACTTCAAGGTGTGGCCCGGACGAACTCCGCCAGCCATATCTAGAATTTCACGAAGCGTAATTCCAAGCGGTGCTTCAAATTGACCTGGATTAACAACGTGCCCTGACAGCGAATACAGCGTTGTTCCCTTGCTCTTTTCGGTTCCCATTGATTGGTACCACTCGGCTCCGTTATTAACGATTGCCGGAACTGATGCGATTGATTCAACGTTATTTACAACGGTTGGGCGTGCATAAAGGCCTGCAATTGCAGGAAATGGTGGGCGCAAGCGAGGTTGACCACGGAAACCTTCGAGTGAATCAAGGAGCGCAGTTTCTTCGCCGCAAATATAAGCACCAGCTCCGATATGTAGAACTACATCGATTCCATTGCCAAGAATTCCGGCTGCATAGGCATCTTCGATTGCTTGGTTAACACGACGAACAACATGTGTAACTTCGCCGCGAATATAAATAAATGCATGCTTTGCACGGATGGCGTGGCACGCGATGATGCAGCCTTCAATTAAGACATGCGGATTAGCCATCAAAAGTGGTGTGTCCTTACATGTACCAGGTTCTGATTCATCTGCATTTACAACTAAGTAGTGGTCCTTGTTATCGCCTTGCGGAATAAAGCCCCACTTCATTCCAGTTGGAAAGCCTGCGCCTCCACGACCACGAAGTCCAGAATCTTTAACAAGTTGAATCACTGCATCTGGATCCATAGCAAGTGCTTTTGTAGCTGCTGTATATCCACCGTGACGCTTATAGCCAGCAAGTGTGAATGAATCTTTTTCATCCCAATGCGCAGATAGGACAGGAGCTAGCTTTGTCATCACTTGCCTTCTTTCGAAAGTTTCAAACCAAGCAATGTTGGCTCTCCGGCCTGAACACCTTCGTGCGCAAGTCCATCATTTAATCCCGCAAGTACCGCTGATGCTTCTTTCCAAGTAACCAACTTGTTAGGACCACGTGTTGGAGGCTTTGGATTTCCTGCACGCATCGAATCAACTAAATCTTTTGCGGACTCAACTGTTTGGTTGTCATAAAATTCCCAGTTCGCCATGACAACCGGAGCGTAATCACACGCTGCATTGCACTCGATGTGTTCTAAAGAAACTTTGCCATCAGGTGTGACTTCATCGTTTCCGATACCTAGGTGATCTTTGAGTGAATCAAAGATTGCGTCCCCGCCCATAACTGCGCACAAAGTATTGGTACAAACACCAACGTGGTACTCGCCTACTGGCGTTGGCTTATATTGGGTGTAAAAGGTAGATACAGCAGTCACTTCAGCAGCTTCTAATTGAAGAACCTTTGCAATAACTTCAATACCTTCGTTGGTTACATACCCTGCTTTTGACTGTACGTAATGCAACAAAGGCATGATCGCAGAGCGTGGGCGTGGGTAACGCTTAATAATTGAATCCATAATCTGGAAATCTTCATCTGAATATGCCATTAGCGATCAACTCCTCCCATAACTGGATCGATTGATGCAACCGCGCCGATGATGTCGGCAACCATGCCACCTTCACTCATTGCAGCTGTTGCTTGTAAATTATTAAATGATGGTTCACGGAAGTGAACACGATACGGACGAGTTCCTCCATCAGAAACCACAGAGGCGCCTAATTCTCCGCGAGGAGATTCGATTGCTACATATGCCTGACCAGCAGGAACATGGAAACCTTCTGTTACTAATTTGAAGTGGTGGATCAAAGACTCCATTGATGTACCCATAATTTGGCGGATGTGATCAAGTGAATTACCAAGTCCATCGCCACCCATTGCAAGTTGTGCAGGCCACGCGATTTTCTTGTCCGCAACCATTACTGGTGCTCCATGAAGTTTTTCTAACTTATCAACACACTGTTCGATAATGCGAAGTGATTGCTCTAATTCATTCATACGAATTAAGAAACGACCGTACACATCGCAAGTATCTGCAGTTACAACATCAAAGTTGTAGTTTTCGTAACCACAATATGGTTGAACCTTACGAAGATCCCATGGCATTCCGGTCGAACGAAGTACGGGACCGGTGATTCCAAGAGTTGTACATCCTGCAAGATCTAAATAACCAATTCCTTGTGTGCGCTTCATCCAAATTGAATTTCCAATAAGCAAGGTTGCGTTGTCTTTAAAGTTTTTACGCATCAGCTTTACGCCATCGCGGATCTTGGTAAGAGCACCTTCTGGAAGATCTTGTTGAACTCCACCTGGACGGATGTACGCCATATTCATGCGCAATCCAGTGATCATTTCGAAGATTTCAAGAACAGTTTCGCGATCGCGGAAGGCAAAAAACATAGGTCCCATAGCGCCTAATTCGAGAGCACCGGTCCCAAGTGCAACCATGTGCGATGAAATTCGGTTGAGCTCCATCATCATCACTCGAATAACAGATGCCCGCTCTGGAACATCATCTGTAATCCCTAACAATTTTTCAATTGCCAAGCAGTAAGCAGTCTCGTTGTGAAGTGGTCCTAAATAATCCATGCGAGTGACAAAAGTTGTCCCCTGAGTCCAGTTGCGGTACTCCATGTTCTTTTCAATACCAGTGTGCAGATATCCAATTCCGCAACGCGCTTCTGTAACAGTTTCGCCTTCAAGTTCAAGAACCAAACGAAGTACACCGTGTGTTGACGGGTGTTGTGGACCCATATTTACGACGACGCGTTCTTCTTTGGTTGCGCCAATATCTTGAACTAATACATCCCAGTCACCACCAGTAACAGAGAAAACTTTTCCTTCGGTAGTATCACGCGAAGGTGCGTATGGATCAAATGTTGTCACTTGTAGCTCCTTCTTTCACTAGGAGGCGGTGTGGTTGCACCCTTGTACTCAACTGCAATTCCTCCGAGTGCGTAATCTTTACGTTGTGGGTGACCTTCCCAGTCATCTGGCATCAAGATACGAGTTAAGCCTGGGTGGCCATCAAAAATAATTCCGAACATGTCGAAGGTTTCACGTTCATGCCAGTTATTGCCGGCCCAAACTTCGACCAAAGATGGAATATGTGCGTCAGCATCTGCAACTGAAACCTCTAAACGAATACGTTGATTCTTTGTCATGGACAACAATGGGTACACAGCATGTAATTCACGGCCTGTTTGTTCTGGGTAATGAACTCCGTTGACCCCCATGCACATTTCAAACTTCAATGTGTCGCGCAAGATCAAGGCAACTTCTACTAACTTTTCACGCTTTACATGCAAAGTTATTTCGCCGCGATCTACAACAACGCGTTCGATTGCATCTGAAAATTCTGGATAAGCGCGCTCTAGATCATCGGCAACATCATCAAAATAACCACCGTATGGACGCTCAGAAGAGCCTGCAGTACTGGCTTTACGAACTAAACCACCGTAGCCAGATGTGTCGCCCGTACCTTTTGCGCCAAACATTCCATCAGTCATTACGCAAGCAAGCCCTTCATCTCGTGAGTTGGCTTTGCGTTCATCGCTGCAAGTTCAACTTCCTTAATGATCTGAGCACGGTTTGCACCAAGTTTTGTCTCATTGATCTGCTCGTGTAATTTCAAAATTGCATCAAGCAACATCTCTGGACGTGGTGGGCAACCAGGCAAGTAAATATCAACCGGAACAATGTGGTCTACGCCTTGAACGATTGCGTAGTTGTTAAACATTCCGCCTGATGATGCACATGCACCCATGGCAAGAACCCACTTAGGTGCTGACATTTGATCATAAATCTGACGAAGTACTGGTGCCATCTTGTTTGATACGCGACCAGCAACGATCATTAAATCTGCTTGGCGTGGGGATGCGCGGAAAACTTCTCCACCAAAACGAGCAATGTCATATTTTGCGGCCGAACCAACAGCCATCATTTCAATTGCACAACATGCAAGTCCAAATGTTGCTGGCCACAATGAGTTCTTGCGCATATATCCTGCAAGTTTTTCAACTGTAGTTAATAAGAAACCACTTGGGATTTTTTCTTCAAGACCCATTGTTTAGTCCCATTCCAATCCGCCGCGGCGCCACACATATGCATATGCAACAAAAACTGTTCCGATAAAAATTGCCATTTCAACTAAACCAAACAAACCAAGAGCATCAAATGAAACCGCCCATGGGTAAAGGAAAACGATTTCGATATCAAAAATGATGAAAAGCATTGCAGTTAAGAAGTATTTAACTGGAAAACGTCCACCTTCAGCTGCTTGCGGCGATGGTTCGATTCCACATTCGTAGGCATCCAGCTTTGCCCGGTTGTATCTAGCTGGGCCTGCGAGCGCACCTGCGATTACGGAAAAGAGCGCGAAGCCAAAGCCAATGGCGCCAATCACCAAAATCGGGACGTATGGATTGGAGGTCACGGTCGAAATCCTAAGGTCGATTGGCCTATGCCAGTGACCGCTAGCCCTTTTTCCCGCTGTGAACTGCAACAACCCCAAAAGTTAAATTCTTCCAGCTGACATCGCGCCAGCCAGCCTTTTCCATCCGCGCTGCTAGTCCTGCTTGATCTGGCCAAGCCCTGATCGATTCGGCCAAGTAGACATAGGCATCTGGGTTTGAAGCGGTTTTTTTAGCAATAGCAGGCAATAGCCGCATTAAATACTCCGTGTACAGCGTGCGGAACGGGCGCCAGGTTGGGTGGCTGAATTCGATAACCACCATCCGCCCACCTGGTTTGGTGACCCGTAAGGCCTCGGTTAGCGCCTTATCGAAATCTGCGGTGTTTCGGAGCCCATAAGAAATAGTGACTACATCAAAGGTATCGGCCTCGAAGGGCAGATTGAGGGCATCAGCCTTGGAAAAATTGAGATACGGGCGGGCCTTTCGACCCTGGGCCAGCATTCCCTCGCTGAAATCAGTGGCAAAAACCGTTGCCCCAGCCTTAAACAGCGGTTCGGATGAGGATCCGGGGCCTGCTGCTAGATCCAAAATCACCATTCCGGGCTGTGGAGCGATGATCTTTGTTGCCGCTTTACGCCACGCCTTGGTTCGGCCCAGGCTCAAAAGATCGTTAACAAGGTCATACCGCTTGGCAACCCCATCAAACATTGCCGCGACCTCATCAGGATCTTTGCTCAAATTAGCGCGGGACATAGGCATATTCTCCCTTGAAGTAGGCTCATCCACAACTTAGGTACATCGAAAGGCTCACCATGTCGCTATCTGCTACATCGCTTCGCACTTCACTTATCCCCCGCTCTACAGCTCTTTCAAACGCTGTTCTGGTGGTCAGTGGAGTTCTTGGCTTGGCAGCCTTGGCGCAAATTGCGATTCCGGTTCCTGGATCTCCGGTTCCTGTTACTGGTCAAACTTTGGGTGTCTTGATTCTTGGAACTGCATACGGATCGACTTTGGGTGTCACAACTTTTGCCATTTACATCTTGGCTGGAGTTGCGGGTGCACCGGTATTTGCAAATAGCGGCCATGGTTTGGATCGCATAGTTGGTGCAACCGGTGGTTACTTAATCGGAATGTTAGTTGCAACTTTTGTGTTGGGTCAGCTTGCACGTTTTCGCCTAGATCAAAATTTTTTAACCGCGCTTCCATCGATGTTAATCGGAACCATTACTACTTTTGCATTTGGTCTTGTGTGGTTGCACCAATACACCGGACAAAGTTGGGATTGGACGATTAAAGCAGGACTTACTCCATTTATCGTTGGTGAAGTATTAAAGATTGCAATTGCCGGAACTTCGTTGCCTGTTGTTTGGCGCTTTCTTAACCGCAAAAATTCGTAACAATGACACAACTCATACCCATCACAACTACTCGCTTAGGCGAGCATTTGCCATTGCTGGAATTACTTCCAGATTCAAATCCACTTGCCTGGGTCCGAAGTGGTGATGGTTTGGTTGGTTGGGGCACTTACGCGACCACAACAGTTAGCGGTCCTCACAGATTTGCAGATGCTCGTCACTGGTGGCAAAAGCAGTTAGAAAAATTAGCGGTCACAAATACCGTTCATGGCAGCGGGACTGGCCCAATTGTGTTCACATCTTTTTCGTTTTCACCTGATGATGTTTCGGTCCTTGTGATCCCACAAGTAATTGTTGGATCTAAGGGTGAAAAATCTTGGATTACGTGGATTGGGTCAGATCCTCAACCACTACTAAAAACCGCCCCTGATCACATTTCTAACGCTGAAATGAGCTGGGATGAAAACTCGCAATCTGACATTGATTGGAAAAACCGCGTTGCAACAGCGGTTGCACGCATCCAATCAGGGGATTTGGACAAGGTTGTTTTAGCTCGAGATATAACAATTAAGTCCAGTGAAAGTATTGATCCACGGGCTATCTTGAACAAACTAGCCGACGAGTATCCATCAACTTGGAAGTATTTAATTTCAGGGTTGGTTGGTGCTACCCCTGAACTCTTGCTTCGTTTATCGCGTGGAATGATTACTTCACGAGTCCTGGCGGGCACAATTAGTAAAACCGGAGATGATGCAAAAGATCTAGCACTTGCCGCATCACTTGCCCGTTCATCAAAAGATTTAGCAGAACATGAATATGCGGTGCGCTCCGTTGCAGATGCAATAGAACCTTTTTGCTCATCAACAAATGTTCCTGAATCCCCATTTGTATTACACCTTGCAAATGTTATGCACCTTGCAACTGATGTGACAGGTGCATTAGTTGAAACACTTGCCCATACTGATGCCTTTACAATTCTGGAGCAATTGCACCCAACAGCTGCTGTTTGCGGAACTCCCCGACCAAAAGCTGCTGCTCTAATTACCGAAATTGAAGGAATGTCTCGTGGTCGGTATGCAGGACCTGTTGGTTGGGTAGATGCAGCAGGTGACGGAGAACTTGGAATTGCACTTCGGTGTGGACAAATAAATGGTGACACTATTCGAATTTTTGCTGGCTGCGGAATTGTTGATGGTTCAGATCCTGATATTGAATTAGCTGAAACGTACGCGAAGTTTTCACCTATGCGAAGCGCTCTTAAATAGAGGAAAGTGCGTCCATAATCTTTTTTAAGTTATCTGCATTTGTTTCGCGATCAGGTACATCACACACAACAACACTAATTCCAGATATCGGGGCCTTTATTTCTGCCTCTAACTCTTTCAGGGTTGTGATTTGCTTGGCAGCTAGTCCCATCGCCTGAGCAATTGCAGCTGGATTCAAGCCATGCGGTGTTCCAAAAACTGTTTCAAAGCCATTTACACCGCGCTGTGGGAGGGTTGAAAAGATTCCACCACCATCATTGTTTATCACTACAAATCGACAGTTAATTGCTTCCTTAGTAATTAACCCTGTTAAATCATGCAAGAAAGAAAGGTCGCCAAGCAACGCAATTGTGGCCTTGTGACAGTAGGCAACTCCTAGAGCTGTTGAAATATTTCCATCAATGCCTGCTAATCCACGATTAGCGTAGGTGTGAACTCCGCTTCTAGGTTGGGCAAAACCTTCTAGATCTCTAATTGGCCGTGATGAAGAAACAAACAACGCTGTGTCGTTAGGGATTGCTGCAGCAATTGTTCGTGCAATGACCGCCTCATTCCATCCGTCTAACGATTCGATCAGCTTTTGTGCGCGCTCAGAAACCTTGTTCCACTTTGCAAGCCATTCATCAGATTGGATAACACCTTGAAGATCCGGTAACTCTGTAAATTTGCGATCAGCTTGGCGATCAGAATCCACTGTTGCAAGTCGTTGGTCTACTACGTATGTGATCGGGCTCGACTTGATAAACGCATTTATGGATCGTGACAAAGTAGTTCTACCAATAACAAGAACAGATTGTGGAATCAATGTGCTGCGTATTTCTGGTGAAGCTAAGAAAATTGAAGCATGTGCAATTGCATCTGGAAAAGAGAGAGGGTCTTCAGCGATTACTGGCCAACCTAAAATCTTTGCGAACTGTGTTATTTCATTAACTGTTAAACCACCACGATCATGCCCAATTACGACTACACCGCGCGCACCAACCAAGCGAAGTGTGCCCCGCTTAGTACGTGCGACAAACTCTTTTGGTGACACATTGATTTGTGAAAGCCAATCTGAAGAATCATCTGACAATAAAGGTTCATCGAATTGCAGATTTAAATGAATAGGCCCAGTTCGCAAACTATCTAGTGGCAATTCCATTGGGTAAACAGGACCATCAATATCTGCAAAGTAACGAACTGCTTTGCCAAATATTCGCGCTTGTTCTGTCGTTTGATTTGCACCGGTTTTGCGCAACATCGCTGGTCGATCTGCCGTTAAAACCATCAGTGGTGCATTTGTGTGGCTGGCTTCGAGCACCGCAGGATGGTAATTCGCAACTGCTGTGCCACTCGTACACACCACAGGTACTGGCCGGCCAGTTGATTTTATAATTCCTAGTGCAAAAAATGCAGCGGTCCGTTCATCAATGCGCACATGTAGCTTTATTAGGCCTTCTTGCGATGCTTCAAAAAAAGCCAAGGACAAAGGTGCATTGCGCGAACCAGGAGAAATAACTACATCTGTAATCCCTGCTTCAATGATTTGGCGAACGATTACGCGAGCTAGCGAGGTTGAATTATTCACTTCAGCAGCTCGGCAGTTCTCATAATCCGATTCTTCCACCATTCGAAGCGATCTGCACTTACATCTAAGCCTTCAAAATTAGGAACTACATCACCTATCGCAATCTTTCCATCAACTATTGGCAATTCGGCTACGTTCTTTGCCAATAGCGAACCTGTGCCAAGTCCACAATCAAATTTCATCTCCTCAAATGAAGCAGCCAAGGTAAGCCCATAATTCATTCCAACAGCACTTTCTAGGGCACTGGAAACCACAACAGGCAACTTGTGATGTTCTGCAAGTTTATGCGCACGTTTGATACCACCGAGTGGTTGAACCTTCAACATCAAGTAATCAATAGCTCCAGCTAAATCAATGGCAAAAGGATCTTTTGCTTTACGCAGTACTTCGTCGCCAACAATCTTCACAGCAACCCGCTGTTTTAATTCTCGAAGTTCTTCAATTGATGCGCACGGTTGTTCAACATATTCAATTTCCCCTACCGAATCCAGAAATGAAACAGCCTGATCAACTTTCCACGAGCCATTAGCATCGATGCGAATTTTGGCACTGGGGCGTAGGGACCTAATAGTGCTTATGCGTGCAAGATCTTCGGAAAGGTTTTCTCCCACTTTTACTTTAAAAGTTGAAACACCCGGAAAAGAGTTCACCACTCTTTCTAAATCTTCCACTTTGTTAAGTGCAGGAATAGTTCCATTGACCGATACATGCGTGCGATGTAGCTGCGGTTTTGGCTGGGTTGCCGCTTCAATAGCGCAGGCTAACCATGGGGCAGATTCAGCATCGTCGTACTCAAGAAATGGCGAGAACTCCCCCCAGCCATATTCGCCTTGAATTAAAGCAACTTCGCGAACAGTTATGCCACGAAAATTTGTTGTCGTTGGCAGCGCAACTACACGCAATGTCTTTAGAAGCAATTGATCCATGGATTATGGGCGCTTTGGAAACTTCCCGAAATCAGGAGCGCGCTTTTCCTTATATGCATCGCGACCTTCTTGGCCCTCTTCTGTCATGTAGAACAACAAGGTTGCATCGCCTGCAAGTTGTTGCACCCCTGCAAGGCCATCAGTTGCAGCGTTCAAACTTGCCTTTAGTAGGCGAAGTGCCATTGGAGAATTACGTAGCATTTCGCGACACCACGAAACAGTTTCTGCTTCTAACTCGGTAATCGGAACAACAGTGTTTACAAGTCCCATATTCAGCGCTTCTTGTGCATCGTATTCACGGGTCATAAACCAAATTTCGCGTGCCTTCTTTTGACCAATATGTGCTGCCAATAATCCAGCGCCATATCCACCATCAAAAGATCCAACCATTGGCCCAGTCTGACCGAACTTTGCATTGTCAGCTGCAATAGTTAAATCACAAACAACATGCAAGACATGTCCTCCGCCAATTGCCCAACCAGCGACCATTGCAACAATTGGTTTTGGTGTGCGACGAATCTGAACCTGAAGATCTAGAACATTAAGGCGACCGATTCCCTTTTTGGCTAACTTGTCATCGCCTAAATATCCATCATCACCACGAACGCTGATGTCTCCACCAGAACAAAAAGCTTCGGTACCTTCACCAGTAAAGATGATTACGCCAACTTCTTCATTGTCGCGTGCTAAATCAAATGCTTCGATTAATTCAATAATTGTTTGGGGGCGAAATGCATTACGAACCTGCGGGCGGTTGATCGTAATCTTGGCGATGCCATCGCCCATTTGATATTTGATATCGACAAAATCTTCTCCGCCGGGTGCTGTGACCCATTGTGGAATCTCTCGGCTACCAAATTCGCGCTTGATCGGCTTGCTCACATTTCCTCCATCGTCGTTGCTAGCGATAGCCTACGGTGGCCATGGATACCTCGTCACAACGAAAGATTCTGCGGGTCAGCCCAGCATGCGAAATCTCCCAAATTGCGCGAGAAATCACAGCGGCACTCGTGGGCGATGGCCCCACCCTTGGTTTCGGAGAAATTTCATCTGAATTTGCACCTAGCTACGCCGCTGTTGCGATCGGAACATCTGGCACAACCGGAACTTCCAAAGAAGTTCTACTGACATCAACGGCGTTAATTTCATCGGCCCGAGCTTCCAATACATTCATTGGTGCCAAGCCTGGCCAAACCTGGTCACTATTACTTCCGCTGACTCACGTGGCAGCTGTCAATGTCATTGTGCGCTCAATGGAATTAGGAACTACACCAATTGATTTACGCGATTTCCATGGTGACTATCCAAGAGCAAACTACACCGCAATTGTTCCAACTCAATTGTTTCGTGCGTTAAATGGAGACCAACGTTTATTGGACCACCTTAAATCTGCAAACGCTGTTCTGGTAGGTGGCGCTGCTCTGTCTTCATCACTACGTAACCAAGCCGAATTAGCAGGAATCAAAGTGGTCACAACATACGGAATGACTGAAACATGCGGTGGATGTGTTTACGATGGCACCGCTCTTGACGGAGTAGAAATTGAAATTCGAAAGGGCAGAATTTGTATCAAGGGTTCTGTCCTGGCAGCTTCAATTGCACTCAATGATGGTTGGTTTGAAACAAATGATTTGGGTCATTACGACAACCAGCAATTAGTTGTAACTGGAAGAGCTGATGATGTCATTATTTCTGGTGGAGAAAATCTCTCACTCAATGCTGTTGAAAATTCATTATCTGTTGCTTTCCCAACTACTCTATTTGCCGCGTTTTCAGTTGAAGATCCACAATGGGGACAGAGTTTGCATATCGCGGTGGTCGGAGCCATTAGCGATGATGAAATTGCGATGCACCTTGAAAAGAATCTTGGTCATTTTGCAAAACCAAAAGGCATACATCACATGACATCGTTACCATTGCTGGGTATTGGCAAGATCGATCGAAAGAGTTTGGCGGAAGGTATTGCGCATGAATAAATGGATACTAGGTGCGCGTCCCCGCACTCTGTCGGCAGCAATTGCGCCAGTAGTCATTGCGTCAGCATTGGCAGGTTCAGAATTTAATTGGTTCCGCGCACTATTAGCGCTCAAGGTTGCAGTGTGGCTGCAGATCGGCGTCAACTACGCCAATGATTACAGCGATGGGGTTAAGGGAACTGATGAAAATCGAATTGGCCCAACTCGTTTAGTTGCAAGCGGTTTAGCTTCGGCTACAGCTGTTAAGAATGCAGCTTTTATCTCTTTTGCAATCGCAAGTATTGCTGGTGTTTGGTTGTCCCTAATCACTTCACCATTACTAATTTTGGTTGGCATGCTGGCAATTACTGCAGCATGGGGGTACACCGGTGGAAAGAATCCATATGGATACAGTGGCTTGGGTGAAGTTTCAGTCTTTACCTTTTTTGGTTTGGTTGCCACCATGGGTACGTTCTACGCCCAAACAGAAGAGTTCACCGCCCTCAGTTTGATCGTCGCAATTCCGATGGGTGCTCTTGCATGTGCGATCTTGGAAATAAACAACATTCGAGATCGGGCACAAGATGAACAAGTTGGAAAACGGACACTGGCGGTACGACTCGGTGACACTAAGGCCCGCCAAGTATTTGTATCACTCTTGGTCTTGGCTCATTTGGCTGCAATTGCCACTCTGATTCCATCGGCATTACTAACTCTGCTTGTTACGCCTTTGAGTTACTCAATTTCAAAGACCGTTCTAAGCGGTGTTTCTGGAAAAGATTTAATTCCAGTATTAGGCCGAACTGGCAAGCTTCAACTTATGTTTGCCATAGTTTTTGCTGTGGCCTTAGCGATACAATAAATACATGTCACGGATTCTTCCACTCATCCTGGTCTTTGGTTTAACGATTTATGCATTGATTGATTGCGCACGAACCGATGAGTCTCAAATCAAAACTCTTCCAAAATGGGGCTGGCTACTTTTGATTATCATTCTTGGACCTCAAGCACTTGCGATTGGTCCAATTGCATATTTAATTGCTGGAAGAAACAAGCCAAAGGGACGAAAGGCTCCTAAGCGACGCATTCTTCCACCTGATGATGATCCTGATTTCTTGGGAAAGCTCTAAAGACCCGAATACGTGTGCTTTCCAGTTCCCCAAATATTTACGTACACATAGTTAAACAAGAATGTAGATCCGGCAAATAAACACAGCCATGCTGCTCTGCGTCCGCGCCAACCAATAGTCACACGGGCATGTAAATATGCTGCATAAGCAACCCAGGTAATAAACGCCCACGTCTCTTTTGGATCCCAGCCCCAGTAACGACCCCAAGCGCTCTCGGCCCAGATTGCACCTGCAATAACTGAAAAAGTCCACAGTGGAAATACAAATGCAACTAATCGATATGACAATTGATCAAGAAGTTCTAATGAAGGAAGGCGCTTGGCCCACGCTGTTCGCTCTCCCTTTAACTCCATTTTATCTAAATATAAATAAGCCGCTGCAATCACATTAGCTAACAAGAACACGCCACCTGAAATAATTGCAGTAGAGACGTGAATTACTAGCCACGGTGATTTTAGAGCCGGAACTAAGGGAGCGCTGGGAACATACAGAACAGTTACAGCAGTTCCAAGAGTTAGTAATACTGAAATTGAAACAAGTAAACCTAACCAACGAAGATCATATTTACGCAATGCACCAAGATATGCGCCGGTAAATGCGAGTGCTCCAGTAATCGAAAACTCGTACATGTTTCCCCACGGCACACGCCCGGCAGAAATTCCACGAGTAATTACACCTACAAACAAAAGGATAAAGCCTAAAACCATCATTGCAGTCGCAATGCGTGCAACTTTTTCAGTGCGCTTATAATCATGTGTCTTAGTTGTGTCATTAGGGACTTTTACCGCCCATGCCGTCTCTATCGCATGAGCCAAAAATGACAAGGTATAAACAGCCATGGCAGAGTAAATAAAGTAATTTGATGCAAAGGCCCATGAACGTGACATTTATTTCTCTCCCTTAAGCATCCGAACAAACTCGTCTATTTCAATATCTAGCCCTGGCGCAGCATTTTTGGCTAATCCAGCAACTTCTACCTGTGAATTAACTCGAATCCAAATACGACGTCTGCGAGTAAATAGTGATGCGAGCAATCCAAGGATGGCAACAATACCGCCCAACAACGCGAACTTCTTTCCGGGATCTGCGACAAAGTTAAGGTTGACCCATTGGATATAGCCTTCAAAAGTGATTGAACCACCTGGATACTCAAAAATTTCCCCTGGCTTTAGAGACTTAAGCCCCACCTGCAGCATCTTCGAAGTATCAATTCTGTACACAGATTGAGGAACACCTGAGTCCAATCCAAGATCACCTGTCCATGCAGCTAACAACAAACGTGGATCAAGTGCTTTCGGGAAAGCGCTCATGGCTCCTCCACCGTTGGCATCACGGACATATGTCGGAACAAAAGATCCAACAAATCCAATTTGTGGATCTGCATCTGGGACTTTTATTGCACCAATTGATCGAAGATTTGCATCTTGCGGCAAGAACGGAACAGGCCCTTGGAATGCCACATCGCCTTTGGAATCTCTAACCGTTACCACAGGTGAATAACCATTGGCTTGTAGATATATGCGAGTGCTTCCTATTGTCAGTGGGCTATTTACTTTAATGACTTTCTTTTCTACAACGGAAGAGTCTTCGCGAAGTAAGGAAACATTTAAGGTGTAATCCTCTGGCGCGCTGGTTTCGAGGTTGTACTGCGCATCAAACTTATCTGTGGTTAGCATGAAAGCAGGCAGATTTACATCTTTATACAATTTTCCATAAGTCAGGGTGTCATAACTTGTTGGCGTATTCACAAATCTTTCGCCAACATTGATTATTGCTTCACCGCGCATACCGAAAAGTGAGCTAAAACTAATTCCTACCAAAACTAGAATTAAAGCAAGGTGGAAAAATAGGTTTCCGGTTTCGCGCGTAAAACCTTTTTCGGCAGATATTGATCCATCTTTTTCTAAAACTCTAAATCGCTTTGACTTAAACCACGCACGAGCCAGATCTAATTCTTTTCCATTAGATGCCCATTCTGAATAATGCTCCATGCGCGAGAGGTTTTTAGGTGTTGCAGGGGGAAAGGCACGTGCAGCATGAAAGTGTTCGATTGTTCGAGGAAATACGCAACCAATGAGCGATATAAACAAGAGAATGTAAATTGCACTAAACCAGGGCGATCCGTACACATCAAATAAATAGAAGCGATCCATCCATCGTGCGAGCTCTGGTGAATCCTTGAAGTACTGGCCTACCTGTATTGGGTTCTGTGTACGTTGTGGAAACAATGAACCAGGAATAGATGCGACACCAAGCATTAGCAGCAAAATCAGCGCTGTTCGCATGCTCGTCAGCTGGCGCCATACATAACGCAAAACACCGACACTATCTAGCTCTGGAAGATCTGTTTGCTGACTCATTAGATCACCGGAATAAAGTCAGAGATTAATGAACGCATGGAATTTAAAATCTGACCCCAGAAACCAAGAACTTGAAGAACACCAATGGCAATCAAGAATATTCCACCAATTTTAGAAATTACATCGCCACGGCGATAAATAAGTGATCTCAATTTTGCAGACTTATCTAGCGATAAACCTGAAAGAATAAATGGAAGTCCTAGACCCAAGCAGTAACCAAAGGACAAAACTGCACCGCGCACCGCGCTTGATTCTTGAAATGCCAAGGTCTGCACCGCTGCTAGCGCAGGCCCAATACATGGTGTCCAACCAATTCCAAACAACACACCAAGTAAAGGTGCACCTAATAATCCTCCGGTAGTGCGCATCTTTGGTCTAATTGTTGGAGAAAATGGAAAACGTCCGTAGAAAATAAAGCCTAAGAAAATTGTAACCAAACCAAGAACTCTAGAGATTATCTCTTCATTGGCAGAAAGTTGATTTCCTAATCCACCAAAGAACGCACCGTATGAAACAAATACAGCACTAAAACCTAAAACGAATAAAAGTGAACCAATGAAAACTTTGCCACGGCTTACTGAAAACCCAGCAGCAAATGAAAGATAGCCCGGGACTAATGGCAAAACACATGGCGATAGAAATGAGATGACTCCGGCAATGAATGCAAATGGGAAAGCAGCCACAAGGACTCCCGAAAATATCTGCTCTACGAAGAACTCTTTCATTCCGCGGTCACCCGTTCAATCAGCTGTGTTAATGAAGCCACAGTAATCACGCCTGAAATGCGTGCGGCTACTCGTCCATTCTTATCCAAAATTACCGTTGATGGAATGGCATTTGCAGGCAAGGAGCCTTTAAATCCAATCAAAATAGAGTCATCGATAATTGTTGGATACGGGACCTTAAATCGTCGTTCAAAAGCTTCAGCATTTGCAGGGTTATCGCGGGTTAAAATTCCGATGAATGCAACATTTGGATATTTACTTGCTAACGAAACAAGAATGGGTGCTTCGGCGCGACATGGTGAACACCATGATGCCCAAACATTGACAACCGCAACTCTGTCCTTTGGATATGTGTAATTAGTTCCAGACAAAGTTAATCCTGTTACAGCTGGTGCAATTTTTCTATCTGCAATTTTTATAAAGGTTGTGGATCCATCACCAGAAACAAAACTTTCTTCAGCAGCCGATGTTCCGCCTCCGCCGCACCCAGTAAGTGCTATTGCTAATGCAATCAGTATTGCAAATTTCTTCATCACTTTTTTTCGGGCAATAGGTGACGTGCTGGTTCTGAATAAGTTAGCCCCGAGATAAAACCTTCATCATCAAAGTGAACACTGGTGACAGATGCAAGTGTGCATTCGCGTTTGCGTGGATCGTGCAACAGGCGACGATTTTCTATTGCGCTGCGTAAAATCCAGATCGGCAGTTGATGCGAAACACATATTGCATCTTTACCATTAGCAGCATCTCGCGCCGCAAAGATTGCTGCAAGCATGCGATTGATCTGTTCTTCGTATGGCTCACCCCAAGAAGGCTTCCATGGATTCCATAAATGCTTCCATGCTGCAGGATGACGCAAAACTCCATCACCCACACCAAATGGTTTCCCTTCAAAAATGTTTGAAGCTTCGATTAAACGTTCATCAGTTGTAATAGAAATATTGTGTGCAGCCGCAATAGGTGCAGCGGTTTCTTGTGCACGCTGCAGAGGTGAGACATGAAGAGCGCCTAGATCAACACTCTTTGACCAATCGCCAATTGTGCGTGCCATTTCTTGTCCACGATCGGACAAACGCCAACCAGGTTGGCGACCGTACAAAATCTTGTCAGGATTATGGACTTCTCCGTGGCGGATTACGTGAACTGTTGAACTCATTGGCAAAGCATAAAGCGTCCCGAATCCCCGTCTATCGGTAGGGTAGTGACATGGCACTCACAGGTAAACGAGCTGCCTTCTTCGATGTCGACAACACGCTTATTCGCGGCTCAACCATTTATTTCTTGGGTCGTGGCATGTACCAGCGGGGTTACTTCACTAAGAAGGATATTTCACGATTCGTTTTAGCCAACCTGAGATTTCGCTTAACCGGAAAAGAAAACAAAGAAGAGATCTCTCGCTTTCAAGATGCAGCCACTGATTTTATTGGCGGGCACAATGTTAAAGACATCGAAGCGATTGCTCAACAGATTTATGATGAGTTTGTTTCTCCTGCTATGTGGCAAGGAACAATTGATATCGCACAATCACATATCGCAAACGGAGTTGAAGTTTATTTAGTCACCGCCGCGCCAGAAGATATGGCAACTTTGATTGCAAAGAGATTGGGTTTGACTGGTGCTCTTGGCAGTAAAGCAGAAATCAAAGATGGTCTTTATACAGGAAAAATGAATGGTGCTCTATTGCATGGAAAAGAAAAAGCGATTGCCATTCGCAAGTTAGCAGAAGAAAAAGGTTTTGATCTAGAAAACTGTTTTGCTTATTCAGATAGCAGCAATGACTTACCGTTATTGCAATGCGTTGGACACCCATCAGCAATTAATCCAGATGCACTTTTGGGTTTGCGCGCCATGGCTGAAGGTTGGCCGATCCATGATTTCCGGCGTGCACGCTTTGTTGGTCGGGCAATCTCCCCGATTGTTGTTCGACTCGCCGCGCTCGGCACTTGGTTGACCCCACGCAAACGTAAAGGGTAATTAACAAGAATTTCCGATATGCCAGTAATGTAGGCAAGTTATGGAAATGCGCTCTTTCTCTGACTACCTTCGTAGTGTTGATGACGCTGCCCTTTTACTTTTATTTTCCGCTCGCCCAGACTTAGTAACACCTGTTCCGCCAGATATGGCTTCCCTTGCGGTGCGCGCTTGTTCTGCGCCTAGTTTGGCACGAGCAATTGATTCACTCAATCAATGGCAGTTTCAAGTGTTAGAAGCTGCAGCATCCTTAAATGAACCTTTTTCAGAAAAAAGCATTGTCGTGCTTACAGATAAAGAGGCAAAAAGTGCTTTAGAGCATCTGGTGACTATTGGTCTTGTTTATCCATCTGATGATGGAATGCGCTTGCCTACGCAATTGCGCGATGTAATTGGAACAGAGCCCGCTGGATTGGGGCCGGCATCACTAGCAAAGTTGAAAATGAGTGAATTAGATGATGCACCAGCAGATGCGAAGAAAGTTTTGGATCGATTGGTCTGGGGACCTCCACGTGGAAGTGTCGGAGATATAAAAAATCCTGGACCCGGCGTTACTTGGTTACTTGAAAAGAAATTCTTAGTTCCACTTGATCAGCGAACTGTCATCTTGCCTCGCGAGGTAGCGATTGCCTTGCGCGGAGGAAAGATTCATAAAGAACGATTTATAAAGCAACCAACCTTAAGTGGTTCAAAGCGTATTGAGAGCCAAGTTAATCTGGCGGCAATCGCAAATGTTTCAACAGTATTGCGGTGGGTCGAAGAGCTGCTTAATTTCTGGGCTGATGAACCAGCAGATGCCTTACGAGCCGGTGGTTTAGGAGTTCGTGATCTCAAAATTGTTTCTACGCATTTGGGTGTCGACGAATCCTGTACTGCATTTGTTGCAGAACTTGCCTACCTCGCATCTTTAATCAGTATCGATGCCGACGATCGCATCTTGCCAAGTAATAAATTTGATATCTGGTTAATGCAAACACCTGCTGATCGTTGGCAGATGTTGGCATCACAGTGGCTAATTACTTCTCGTGTTAGTGGATTAGTTGGTCGAGCAGAAGCCAAAAATGTTGCCGCCCTTGGCCCCGAACTAGATCGAGTAAATGCTGCACGTGTACGCGCATTAACCCTGCAGATTTTGGGTGAAAACAAAGGCTTAGCTCCTGAATGGAATAGCTTCAAAGAGGTCTTGTCATGGCGCGCACCAGTACGCCGCAACTCTTCGTTACAGGATGAACTTGCTGAATGGACCCTTCGTGAGGCTGAATGGCTCGGAATTACAGGGCAAGGCGCATTATCGAAATTCGGGGCTCAATTTCTAAATGGGGATGACTTAAGTTCCATCAACGAAGATTTGCCCAAGACGGTTGACCACATCTTGCTTCAAAGTGATAACACAGCAATTGCACCAGGACCGCTAGAACATGAAATTTCGCAAGCGCTAGCAATGATGGCTGAGATCGAAAGCCGTGGTGGGGCAACCGTTTATCGCTTTACCGAAAGCACAATTCGACGCGCGTTGGATCACGGCAAAACTGGGGACGAGATAAAAACATTCTTGGTTAAAACATCAAAAACTCCAATGCCACAACCACTTGAATATTTGATTGCCGATGTTGCCAAGAAACATGGCAAATTGCGTGTAGGAAACACATCCTCTTTTGTCCGCTGCGAAGACACTGCACTGATTTCTCAAATTATGAATGACAAAAAACTTGAAATCTTAGCCCTTCGGCGGATTGCACCTGAAGTTGTTATCTGCGATATGGATGCAACGGATGCAATGCGCGTGCTTCGTGAGTGCGGGTATTTACCTGCAGGTGAATCTGCAAATGGATTGATTTTGACTGGACCAAAATCAAACCGTGCGTTAACAAAACCCCGCCCTCCTCGTGTGATTGGTGAAGTCGAAATTCCGGATACAGAAAGTTTAACGACCGCAATTCGCACATTGCGCACTGGTGAAAAATCAACATTCCGCCAAACGCGTTTGCGTCAGGTAGCTAGCGAAGCGTTGGGTCAGCTCCCCCGCACAACTGCAAATGAAACCATGGATATTCTCAATCAATTTATTATTGATGAAAAAACCCTTTCAATTGGATACGCCGACAACAATGGCGGAGTAACCCATCGAATTATTGACCCAATACGGATTAGCGCAGGTGCCTTGATTGCTCGCGATCATGCAACAGGAGAGGTCCAATCCTTCAGAATTCCACGCATCACAGGCGTGGCACCGCTATAGACTTACCCCATGTTGGCAGCCCTCGAAGCGTTAGTTAAGTTGGAATCACCAACTGAAGATCTAGCTGCCTGCCGCGATGTTGTTCATTTAGCAAGTGACATAGCAACGAGAATTTTGGGAACACCTGCAGAAATTCGCGAAGTAAATGGTCGCCCAGTTTTTTGGTGGGGTGCAACTAATCCTGATGTTGTGGTGCTTGCTCATTTAGACACCGTCTGGCCAAAAGGATCATTTCAACCTTTATGGAGCGTTGAAGGAACAGCTGCTCGTGGGCCCGGAATCTTTGATATGAAAGCCGGATTTGTTCAAGCGTTATACGCGATGAAAGGAATCACCGGAAGTGCTGCATTGGTAGCTACGACCGATGAAGAAACCGGAAGTGCGACGAGTAAAGATTTCATTAAAGAAATTTCTGCGAGTGCGAAGGCGGTTTTAGTTTTAGAAGCAACTCTTGACGGTAAAGTGAAAACAGGCCGCAAAGGCACCGCGATGTATCAAGTGAAAATTCATGGCAAGGCATCGCATGCTGGACTTGAACCCGAAAAAGGTGTCAACGCCACAATTGAAATCGCACATGCGGTTTTAGCAATTACTGCGATGGAAAATTCTGAGCATGGAACAACGGTTGTTCCGACAACGTTGCATGCAGGTAACACAACAAATACGGTTCCGGACTTAGCTGTTCTGGATATTGATATCCGTTCGTACTCGATGGATGACCTAAAGCGAGTAGATGCTGCAATTAAGGGTCTAAAGCCCGTCAATACTGCTACCCGTTATGAAATTACTGGCGGTTTTAACAGGCCTCCATTAGAAACATCGTCAACTATGGCGTTATACGAGCGAGCTGAAAAAGTTGCTAAAGAACTTGGCATGCAACCTTTAGGACATGCATCAGTTGGCGGAGCAAGTGATGGCAATTTTGCAGCGGCTGCAGGTGCGCAAGTTCTAGATGGACTTGGCGCAGTTGGTGGTGGCGCTCACGCAGCACATGAATGGGTAGACATCAGTACTCTTGAAGATCGCAGCACGTTATTACACGCGCTAATAAAGGATTTACTTAATGACTGATGGTCCACTGATTGTTCAGAGCGATAAAACGTTGCTGCTCGATATCGACCATCCAATGTCCACTGAATGTCGACGAGCAATTGCGCCATTTGCCGAACTTGAGCGTTCGCCTGAACACATACACACATATCGTTTAACACCTCTTGGATTATGGAACGCCCGTGCTGCAGGACATGATGCAGAACAAGTCATCGATACCCTAATTAAATATTCACGTTACGCGGTACCGCATTCGATCCTTATAGACGTAGCAGAAACTATGTCTCGCTATGGTCGGCTGCGCCTGGAGATGGATCCTGTACACGGTTTGATTCTGATTACAACTGATACAGCAGTTCTTGAAGAGGTAATCCGTGCAAAGAAGATTGCGCCATTACTAGGTGCTCGAATCGATCCAGAAACAATTACTGTATTGCCAAGTCAGCGTGGACAAATCAAACAATCTTTATTGCGTCTTGGCTGGCCCGCAGAGGATTTCGCGGGTTATGTGGATGGTCAAGCTCATGAGATTTCTTTGGTGCAAAAGGATTGGAAGATTCGTCCTTACCAAGAACTTGCTGCAGAAGGTTTCTGGCACGGTGGTTCAGGTGTTGTGGTTCTGCCATGTGGCGCAGGAAAAACTATTGTCGGTGCAGCAGCAATGGCGCATGCAAAAGCGACCACATTGATTTTGGTAACAAACACAATTGCTGCGCGCCAATGGCGTGAAGAGTTGTTAAAGCGAACAACTCTTAATGAGGATGAAATCGGTGAATATTCAGGGGCAAAGAAAGAGATTCGCCCTGTAACTATTGCTACGTACCAAGTTATGACAAAGAAGAAAAACGGTGTCTACGCCCACTTAGATCTCTTTGATTCATACGACTGGGGCCTAATTATTTACGATGAAGTTCACTTACTGCCTGCGCCAATTTTTCGATTCACCGCTGACATTCAATCTCGCCGCCGTTTAGGGTTAACAGCAACATTGGTCCGCGAAGATGGCATGGAAGGCGAAGTTTTCTCGCTCATCGGACCAAAACGCTTTGATGTTCCGTGGAAAGAAATTGAGGCGCAAGGTTATATCGCGCCAGCTGAATGTATCGAAGTTCGCGTGAATCTGACTGAAACAGAACGTTTGGCTTATGCAACTGCAGAACCAGAAAATCGATATCGTAATTGTGCAACAACTCGTACAAAGCGTGATGTGGTTCAAGCTTTGGTAGAAAAGCACGCAGATGATCAGGTACTAGTAATTGGCCAATACATTGATCAACTTGATGATTTATCTGAAGTTTTGGGAGCTCCGCTAATTAAAGGTGAAACGCCAATTAAGGAGCGAGAAATACTCTTTAACCAATTTAGAACTGGTGAAATTAAGTGTTTAGTCGTTTCAAAGGTTGCTAACTTTTCAATTGACTTACCTGATGCAACTATTGCGATTCAGGTGTCCGGTGCATTTGGTAGCCGGCAAGAAGAGGCTCAACGTTTAGGACGCATCTTGCGACCAAAATCTGATGGCCGCGGTGCAAAGTTTTATTCAGTAATTTCTAGAGATACCATCGATCAGGATTTTGCACAGAACCGTCAGCGTTTCTTAGCTGAACAAGGGTATTCATACAGAATTATTGATGCCGACGATGTGTTTCAAGGGAAGATCTAAACCGTTCTGGATCTACTCGCCAGAAATCGTGGTGCTTTCCATCGATTTGCGTGACAGGTATTTTCTCCCCGTATAGTTTTTCTAACTCCTCGTTTCCATCAATAAGAATCTCTTCGATCTCAAATTTGAGTTCATCCTTCATCGATTGCAGCAGCTTTAAGGCATCCTCACAAAGATGGCAACCAGTTCGGCCATAAACTGTTATCAGGGTCATTAATTAGCCCTTTCTGACCTGTTAATTCACTTAGAGAATTGATATTTCCTACCCCTGACCTTAAACCACGCTCGCTGCCCTGATAGCGTTCGGCTCATGCTGCGCATTAAGAGATTAGGGGCAATCGCCTTTATATCCGCTCTTATTGCCTCAATTCTTACCGCGCCATCGGCCCCAGCTTTAGCTTTTAAACAGATCCCGGCAACTAATTGGGGTTATGTGTATGCAGGCACTGATCCAGTAACAAATTCATCCCCGCGCCCAACCACAAAAAATCTGGAAGCCAAATCTAAATTTGTTGTTAAGTACAACAATTTTCCCGACTGGGCAAAGAAAGAAATTCAGGCAGCAGTAAATGTCTGGTCTGCAAACTTTGATTCCACTGTTGCAATCACTGTTGACGCATCTTGGGGTAGATCGAGTTCGTGGGGCGTTCTGGGAAGTGCCCGTCCAGGTAGTTTCTTTTCAGCATTTTCAGGAGCACCCGATCCATCACTGTGGTATTCATCAGCAACTGCTAACGCATTGGCTGGAAAAGATTTAGACAAAGCTAATCCTGAAATTATTATTCAAGTGAATTCTGAAGCGTCTTGGAATTTGCGAGGCGATGGAGCTCCATCTACAAGTGAATATGATCTTGAATCTGTATTCATTCATGAACTAGGTCACGGTCTTGGTTTTCTTTCTAATGATGCATATGATCCATATTTCGGATTAGGTAGCTTGGATCAACCAACACCTTTTGATGCGTACCTGCAAACATCAGATGGTCGTCGACTCGCGGATTTACCAACTCCCTCAAAAGAGCTTGGCTCCGCCCTCACTTCATCTTTGGTGTGGAACGGTCCACTTGGAATCAAAGCAAATGCTGGCATAAAGCCAAAGATGTACACACCAACTAGATATGAAGCTGGATCATCGACATCGCACTTAGATGAAAGTACCTTTTCAAAGTCTGGCCTTGATTCTGTAATGACTCCAAGCCTTGATCCAGGAGAAGTATTTCGCCAACCTGGTCCACTTCTGTTGGCAATGATGGAAGACATGCGCAACAAGCCTCCAGCAGGTGTTGCGACAGAACTTCCACTGTCGCCTCGAAATGCTCAGGCTTTCACGGGTGATTCATCTGCGTTGATTTCTTTTGACCCACCAGTCAATTTAAGAACCGCACAAATTAGCGAATACGTTGTTAAAAACATCAAGACTGGAATTGAAAAGAAGTCAGTTTCTAGCCCTGTACTAATGAGTGGCTTAAAAAATGGCACTTCCTACACTTTTTCGGTTATAGCAAAAAATGCATTAGGCGCGTCAGAGCCTGTAATAACTAAGGCAGTTACGCCACAGTCTGGCTGGAAGAGCACCGTCTTAGATAGCGCTGCCGATGGTAAGAGTGTTGCTAGTACAACATTTAATAGTCAACCAGCCATCGCATACACCGATACAAAAACTGGCGATCTAAAGCTCGCAACCTATGATGGTAAGAAATGGAAAAAAGTAACGGTCGATGGCGCTGGGGGAAGTAGTGGGCGCACCACCGACACAATTTCTGGCTCCATTTCCATGTGCGTAAATGGCAGTGGATTGAAACAAACGCTCCACATTTTCTACAGCGATTCAACTGAAAAAGACCTTCGATATGCAGCGTATAACGGCAAGAACTTTGCAATCGAAATAGTTGATGGCAACGGCTCTGCGATTAACGAATACACAGATCTAGTCAGAGTGCGCACATCCAGTGATGTAAGCGTCGCTAACACCTGCATCGCTACAGCTGGTGCAGTGCAAGTCTTTTATCGTGACGAATCCCAAGGAGTGTTGCTTGGTGCAGTTAAGACAAAGAGTTCTTCTTGGAAATATGAACTAGTTGATGGAGATCGCAAAACTGAAGGTCGTACTACGGGAGATGTTGGATTCCATTTACAAGCAATCTTTGATGGCGCCAAGGTTCATGTTGCTTACGATTCAATTGTCTCTATGAATCTAAAGAAGGAAATCACATCGGGTGCAATACGAATTGCAACGCGCACAGGAATTGACCCAACTGCCTGGACTTATCAAACACTTGATATATCTACTGAAGATGCTTCGGTTTTTGGTTTTGATGTTGCACTTGCCAAGCTGAACGGCGATGTTATGGCAACTTGGCTGGCTGCATCAACTACATCGGCACCAAAACCAAATCAATTGCGTTGGGCGCTATTAAGTGATCCAACAAAGATTTCAAAAATAACTACAGAAAATTTCGGAACACCTGATAAGTATTTAGCAACTGATGGAAAGACAATCATCTTTAACTGTCAGGAAAGGTTATGCGCCTTAGAAATAAGTAAAAAAGATTTGGGACAAGCTGCAATACGTTTAGTAAGCAGTACCCAAGGCTCTGAACCTACTCAAAGCGCTTGGGTAACTGTTAACAAAGTTCGATATTTGCTTGCCACAATTAATGGCAAGCTTGCACTTCTAAAGCCGTAATTGTTATTTAGCGTTACGGCGCTGAATGCGAGTCTTTTTCAGAAGCTTCTTGTGCTTCTTCTTCGCCATGCGCTTGCGTCGCTTTTTAATTACGGAACCCATATGTCACGCTCTCATTTCTAATGTTCGCACTGAGTGTGCGGGGGTTTAGGTTACCGCGTAAGTAGGGTAAATATCGAAACCGATTCTGCGCTTGAAGTAAGGGCCAAAACCCCTAGCTGCTTAGAAATGAGCAGTCCAAGCACTTCTTTCTGGCCTATGGGGCCGCTATAGGCTGCAGCGATAACGCCCTTTGAGTCAAAGGTAAGCATTAAGGGCATCGGGTTTTTTGGGTTCCAATTCAATTGCGCCACCGGGCCAGTTGAAATAAAGAATGCTTGAGTATTGGATGCAGAAAGTGCTGGACCAGTTGAAGCAAATCGGTACGTCCACGTTGGTACATAGGAAGTTGAAAACTTAGTAACCGCAGTCTCAGTTTTGCTTGAGATTTTTACCTCACCGGCAAGAAGTAACGAAGAAGAAGCGCTGTTCCAGATACGTTTACCTTTTGAAATCGAGCTTCGAACCACAGATGTGATCTTTAATCCCTTTGACACCTTCACCAAAATTCCATCTGTTAGGCCTACTACTTTTTTGCCCAACAAAGATTCAGAACTAGAACCCACCACTGTAAAACTTCCATCGGTATTCCGAACAATCGCATCTGATGTTGTGGAAGCCATGCCGATCTGCAATAACTTCGAAAAGACGCCGGCTGAATCTGAATTGACCAGGAAGCCTGCGTTTCCTTTTTCTGTAGCAATGATTCCAACTACAGATGCGCCGCTCTTATCAACACTTATCGCGGTTGGAAACACAACATGACTAGTTGGCATTGTATTTGCTAATACGATGGAACCAGTTGCGCTAACTTTCCAAATAGCTACAGCCTGTAAGTCGCCAATAAACGCAGATGGTGGAATTACTGCCATGTCTGGATCCAACGGCGTTGCTGTTGGTGAAGGCGCGATCAACCCAGTTGCAAGTGGAGTCGCTCCTGTAATCCAAATATCACCTGTTGAATCAACTACAGCCGCTGTTGCAATCGATGCGGCTGATTGATCTAACAATAAACTCCATAGCTCTTTACCTGTCGAATCAATAGCTCTGGCATATGCCTTAGAAGCTTTGGTTCCGAAAACAATAATTGATGTACCACTTACAACTGCGCCACTTACTTCTTCTGGAGTGCCGATTGTTGTCAATAATTGCAATGGTTTGACGCTGATTTTCTTGGGTGCAGCATGTGAGAATGGAACAATCAAAAGTGATGCAAGTACTACAAAGGCAAAAAAGCGTTTCACGCTAATTCCTGCGAGCGATCGCGAGCCGCCTTCATTGCCATGGCAACCATTGAATTGAGATCACTAGCTGCAAATGAAGCGAGCGCGGCTGCGGTTGTGCCATTAGGACTGGTGACATTTTCACGTAGCGTCGTTGGGCTCATGCCGGATTTATCTAATAATTGTGCAGCCCCAACAATTGTCTGAATAGTCAGTGTCATGGCATCAGATTCGCTAAGCCCAAGATCTTTTGCTCCAGCAACCATGGCTTCCACAAATGCGAAAAAGTATGCCGGCCCAGATCCACTAGTTGCGGTGACCGCATCCTGCAGATCCTCGGTCACTTCAATTACTTTTCCCGTGGCCGCTAAGAAGCCAAGTACAAATCCCTTTTGTGCATCTGTTACACCGGCCCCCATAGATGCTGCAGCCATTCCGGCGCCTACCAAAGTCGGAGTGTTAGGCATCACCCGAACAACAGGATTGCCAGTACCAAGGGCATCGCTAATAAATGAAATTGTTTTGCCAGCAGCAAAGGTGATTACAACCGCTGATGGGTTAATCGATCCTTTTATTTCTCCAAGTACTGCAGCCATATCCTGAGGCTTAACGACCAATAACAGAGCATCCGCAGCTGCAACATTGGTTGCTAGTGGTGCTTGTCTGATTGAATACTTTGCAATCAGCTCTGCGCTTCGATCTACACGCTTTTCTGAAATCGTGATCAACTCTGGATTAACACCAGATGAAATCAATGCAGTAATCAAGGCTTCACCCATAATGCCGGCGCCAACAACTGCAACCTGTGATTGCTGATTCATGTATCAAGCCTACCTGTTATGCCTGTAGGCTCTGCGACTATGTCTGAAGTTAAAGCTGGATTTGCGCGCGATTGGGTTGAATTCTTTGACCCAAATGATGCTGAAACTATTTTCAAGTGCGACTTGACCTGGCTAACCTCCTATTGGACATGTATTTACGGTGATGGTTGCCAAGGTGTTTTTAAGAGCCAACCATTTTCTGGATGTTGCACTGAAGGTGCGATGTATACAGATAAGGCTGATGAAGAGCGCACAATTAAAGCTGCTGCTTATCTCACTCCTGAAATGTGGCAGTTCTATAACGAAGCCCGCCCGAAGAAACCTGGCGGCGATTTACGAATTTCAGAAAAAGATGAAGATGGCGAACGCAAAACACGTCGTGTAGAAGATGGATGTATCTTCTTAAACCGCAAAGGTTACGAAGCTGAAGGTTTCACTGGCTCATTTGGTTGCGTACTGCACCATGTTGCACAACGCGATGGAAAGCACTTTGCAGATACAAAGCCTGACGTGTGTTGGCAGTTGCCGTTGCGCCGTAGCTTTGAAACTCGCGAATATGGCGAGCGTGAATACTCGGTGACGGTAATCGGCGAATACGAACGCCTTGCATGGGGCGATGGCGGCGATGATTTTGATTGGTACTGCACAAGTAACAGTGATGCTCACGTTGGAACAGAGCCCGTGTATGTCTCTAATAAATACGAACTCGAACTTCTGATGGGTAAGGACGCCTATAACGAGTTAGCGCGCCTATGTGATGTCCGAATGCAACATATCCGTGACTCTGCAGCCCGCAACCTTCCGTTGTTCATCATTCAGCATCCAGCAACATTGGCTGCCCAGAAGAAATAGTCAGCCCCTTGTCATAGGGTTACCTCATGGCCAAGGTTGAAAAAGATCCATTCCGCTGCACCGAATGCGGCTGGACATCCCAAAAATGGGTTGGTCGCTGCGGTGAATGCCAAGCATGGGGCGTTGTCGAAGAAATTGCTGCGCCTAAGAAATTGTCATTAGTTGCAGGAAATGTAACCGCTAAAGCAACTCCTATCGGTGATGTTGATTTATCTGCAGCCCATGCGCGTCCAACAGGTGTTTCTGAACTTGACCGCGTTCTTGGTGGTGGCTTAGTACCAGGAGCGGCGATTTTGTTAGCAGGCGAACCTGGCGTTGGTAAATCCACCTTGCTACTTTCAGTTGCTGCGCAATCTGCATCAAAAGGAATTTCTGCGCTTTATATAAGTGGTGAAGAATCTGCCTCTCAAGTACGACTTCGTGCTGAGCGCATCAATGCAATTGATCCTCAATTATTCCTTGCCTCTGAAACTGATCTAGGTGCAGTCATTGCCCATATCGACTCTGTTAAACCACAACTTTTAATCATTGACTCAGTACAAACTATCGGCAGCTCTGCTGCAGATGGTGCCCCCGGCGGTGTTACGCAGGTGCGAGAAGTTGCTGGTGCACTAATTCGCATCTGTAAAGACCGTGACATAACGTTGTTATTAGTTGGACATGTAACTAAGGATGGCTCAATTGCAGGTCCTCGATTGCTAGAACACATCGTTGATGTTGTTTTGCAGTTTGAGGGCGAACGCCATTCTCGTCTGCGCTTAATACGTGCAATCAAAAACCGCTTTGGTGCATCAGATGAAGTTGGTTGCTTTGATTTAAGTGACACCGGAATCGAATCAGTTTTAGATCCAACTGGTTTATTTACATCACGCCATGCAGAACCTGTACCCGGAACATGTGTAACGGTAACTCTCGAAGGACGTCGTCCACTGTTGGCAGAAATCCAAGCACTCGTTTCAGCTGGTCGTGAAAACGATTACGGAAATGCACGCCGAGTAGTTTCTGGCCTGGACTCAGCCCGCACATCGATGACACTTGCTGTGTTAGAACTACGCGCCAATGTTCGCGTAGGTGGTCGCGATGTATATGCCGCAACTGTTGGTGGCATGAAAATGACTGAACCAGCAGCGGATTTAGCTCTTGCTTTAGCTGTTGCATCCGCTGCCAAAGGCCTTGCCCTGCCTTCTGATTTAGTAGCAATCGGTGAAGTTGGTTTAGCTGGAGAAATCCGCAAAGTCAGCGGAGTTAATCGCAGATTGCAAGAGGCATACCGTCTTGGTTTCAAGCGAGCTTTAGTGCCAACCGGATCAGATACAACAATTGATGGCATGGAGATCGTTGAAGTTTCACGTCTTGATGCCGCTCTAAAACGGGTAAAAATCACCGGCGAATGAGTTCGTTAGAAAAACCAATTCTTATCTGGTTTAAAAAGAACAAAAGAGATTTACCGTGGCGCGACACATCCCCGTGGGGTGTGATGGTTAGTGAATACATGTTGCAACAAACCCCAGTTAATCGCGTTCTTCCTAAATGGAATGAATGGATGCAACGTTGGCCAACTCCTAAAGATTTAGCAAAGGCAACACCTGCACAAGTAATCACTGCGTGGGGACGTCTTGGCTATCCACGTCGAGCATTACGACTACATGCTGCCGCACAAATCATCGCCGAAGATTTCAATAACAAAGTGCCAGAGGATCAAGAAACTCTGCAGTTGCTACCTGGTATCGGTGAATACACCGCCGCTGCTATTGCAGCTTTTGCTTTTGAACAAAGATCTCTTGTCATGGATGTAAACATCCGCAGATTATTGGTGCGGGCAATTGATGGTGAAGAACATCCGAAACCTGCACCAACTGCGCGCGAAAAAGCACGTCGCCTAGAAATATTGCCAACTAAGAATGCGCACATGTGGGCTGCTGCAACAATGGAGCTCGGAGCACTTGTCTGTACTTCAAAGAATCCAATGTGCGAACTGTGTCCAATAATTGGGCAGTGCCAATGGCGAAAAAATGGTTATCCAAAAACTGATTTAGTTCGTAAATCTCAAGATTGGCATGGCACTGATCGTAAATGCCGCGGCACAATTGTTCAGGCATTGCGTGAGAATGAATCCTTGACTGAATCTGAAATAAAGAAGTTGTGGCCCGAAGAATCTCAGGTCGAAAAAGCCCTTAAAACACTGCTCGCAGACCAATTAATTCAGGCACTTCCCCGCCGTCGATATAGACTGCCACAATGATTCGCTACGCGCGCAAAGAAGACATCTCTCGAATTCATCAGCTAATTAAAGATCTAGCGGAGTATGAAAAAGCACCGCTCGAGGCAAAAGCGACGATCGAACAAATAGAAGAGACAATCTTTGGAGAAAATCCAGTTGCCTATTGCCACGTTGCAGAAGACGACGGTCTTGTTGTTGGTATCTCTATCTGGTTCCTTAATTACTCAACCTGGGTTGGTAAGCCGGGCATTTACCTTGAAGATCTTTATGTCGATCCCGCATATCGCGGCAAGGGTTACGGCCTAGCTTTCCTCAAAGAATTAGGAAAGATCTGCGTAGAACGCGATTACGAAAGATTGCAGTGGTGGGTTCTGGATTGGAATCAACCCAGCATCGACTTCTACACATCCTTAGGCGCAGTGCCCATGGATGAGTGGACTGTGTATCGCGTTAGCGGAGCTGCACTTAAAAAACTAGGAAGTTAATTAAGCGGTAGGTGCTTCAGCAAGATCTTCTGGAGTATCAGGGGTTGCAACCTTTGGTGCTCCGGCAAATGTGAAGACGGCTTCTGCGCCAACACCTTCAACATCAACCACGATAATCTCGCCAGCCTTTAGCTCGCCAAACAAGATTCGCTCTGACAAGCCATCTTCGATCTCGCGTTGGATTACACGACGCAGTGGACGTGCGCCTAACAATGGATCGTAACCACGCTCTGCCAGAAGATCCTTGGCAGCAGGTGTGAGTTCAATACCCATGTCCTTTGCCTGCAAACGATCATCAAGATTCTTGAGCATCAAGTCAACTATCTGAATGATCTGAGGCTTAGTCAACTGGTGGAACACAATGATGTCATCGATACGGTTGAGGAACTCAGGGCGGAAGTGAGTCTTAAGTTCATCACTAACCTTGCCCTTCATGCGCTCGTAGTTGGTTAGATCATCATCGCTGTTAGCAAAGCCAAGCCCGAGTGACTTAGAGATGTCACGGGTACCAAGGTTTGTTGTCATGATGATGACAGTGTTCTTGAAGTCAACGGTGCGGCCCTGTGAATCTGTTAGGCGACCATCTTCTAGAACCTGTAGCAATGAGTTGAAAATATCTGGGTGTGCCTTTTCAATTTCATCAAATAACACAACTGAGAATGGACGACGGCGAACCTTTTCAGTCAGCTGTCCACCTTCGTCATATCCAACATACCCTGGAGGCGCACCAAACAAACGTGATGCGGTGTGACGCTCTGAGTATTCAGACATATCAAGTTGAATCAAGGCATCCTGATCACCAAACAAGAATGAAGCAAGTGTGCGAGAAAGTTCTGTCTTACCAACACCTGAAGGGCCAGCGAAAATAAATGATCCGCCAGGACGACGTGGATCCTTAAGGCCTGCGCGGGTACGGCGGATTGCTTGTGACAACGCCTTGATCGCTTGGTCCTGTCCGATAACACGGTTGTGTAATTCATCTTCCATGCGAAGCAGTCGAGCTGTTTCCTCTTCAGTTAATTTGAAGACTGGAATTCCAGTTGATGCAGACAGCACCTGAGCAATGAGTTCTTCATCAACCTCAGTGACTTTATCTAGATCTGTTGCCTTCCAGTTCTTTTCAGCTTCTTGCTTTTCGGTGATAAGAGTTTTTTCGTTATCGCGCAAAGTGGCTGCTAATTCAAAATCTTGTCCATCAATTGCAGACTCTTTTTCCTTGCGCGCATTTGCGATCTTTTCATCAAATGCACGAAGTTCGGCTGGCGCAGTCATGCGCTTAATGCGAAGACGTGAACCCGCTTCATCAATAAGGTCAATCGCCTTATCTGGCAAGAAACGATCTGAAACATAGCGATCTGCAAGGTTTGCCGCTGCGGCAAGTGCGCCGTCGGTGATTGAAACGCGGTGGTGAGTTTCGTAGCGATCGCGCAGACCCTTAAGAATCTCAATTGTGTGTGCAACAGAAGGCTCTTTAACTTGAATTGGCTGGAAGCGGCGCTCTAGCGCTGCATCCTTTTCCACATGCTTGCGGTACTCGTCAAGTGTTGTTGCCCCAATTGTCTGTAGCTCACCGCGTGCCAGCATTGGCTTCAGGATGCTTGCGGCATCGATTGCGCCTTCTGCAGCACCTGCGCCAACAAGTGTGTGAATTTCATCGATGAAAAGAATGATGTCACCGCGAGTTTTGATTTCCTTAAGCACTTTCTTCAGGCGCTCTTCGAAATCTCCACGGTAGCGACTTCCTGCAACAAGTGCACCCAAATCCAGTGAGTACAGCTGCTTATCTTTCAAAGTTTCTGGAACATCATTTTTGTAAATCGCTTGTGCAAGACCTTCGACAACAGCTGTCTTACCAACACCTGGTTCACCGATTAGAACTGGGTTGTTTTTTGTGCGTCGTGAAAGGACTTGCATAACACGTTCAATTTCATTTTCGCGACCAATAACTGGGTCGAGCTTTCCTTCACGGGCAGCTTGTGTCAGGTTTCGACCAAATTGATCGAGTACCAAAGATGTCGATGGTGTTCCTTCTGCGGGTCCACCAGTTTGTACAGCTTCTTTTCCTTGGTAACCAGAAAGAAGTTGGATAACTTGTTGACGAACTCGATTGAGGTCTGCACCAAGCTTTACAAGAACCTGCGCAGCAACACCTTCGCCTTCGCGAATTAATCCAAGAAGAATATGTTCGGTACCAATGTAGTTGTGCCCTAACTGCAACGCTTCGCGAAGTGAAAGTTCTAGAACTTTTTTCGCACGCGGAGTAAATGGAATGTGACCACTTGGTGCTTGCTGACCTTGTCCGATAATTTCTTCAACCTGTGCGCGAACGCCTTCAAGTGAGATACCCAATGATTCGAGCCCTTTAGCTGCAACGCCTTCACCTTCGTGGATTAATCCCAAGAGGATGTGCTCGGTGCCGATGTAGTTGTGATTGAGCATGCGTGCTTCTTCTTGGGCCAGCACAACAACTCGGCGGGCTCGGTCGGTAAAGCGCTCAAACATGGGCGGTGCTCCTTTGGGTCGATCTTTCGTTAAGCCTAATACCTGCGGGGCTACGCTCGCGAGGCGGAATTGCTCTGACCTTTACAACCCCAAATGTGGCGGGGTTATGCCCGAAATCGGACTAAATCTAGGCACCTACAGCTTTTTAAGCATTCGGATATTTCCCAGGGTGTTGGGCTTTACCGACTCAAGATCAAGGAACTCGGCCACACCAGCGTCATATGACCGTAACAGTTCTTTGTAGATCTCTGGCTCCACTGGAGTTCCTTCAATGATTTCAAAGCCATGGCGCCCAAAGAACTCTGTTTCAAAGGTCAAACAAAAGATTCGATCAACACCAATGACTTGTGCACGATCAATTATTGATTCAAGAATCTGGTGTCCAACACCTTTACCACGAAGCTTTTCTGAAACTGCAACTGTGCGCACTTCTGCAAGGTCCTCCCACAAAATGTGCAGTGCGCCGCAGCCAACAACTTCATCGCCCTCAACAGCAACAGTGAACTCTTGGACACTTTCATACAAAGTTACAGTCTCTTTTGTAAGCAAACGACCTTGTGGAGCATAAGAATCAATTAACTGACGTATGCCTTTAATGTCACTGGTACGTGCTGGACGAATCTGCATTTACTAATCAACTTCTGGTTTAACAAGTGGGAACAAAATAGTTTCTCGAATTCCCAAGCCGGTTAGTGCCATGAGTAAACGATCCACACCCATTCCCATGCCACCAGTTGGTGGCATTGCAAACTCCATTGCACGCAAGAAATCTTCATCGACTTGCATTGCTTCTAGATCACCCTTTGCGCCGAGTGTTGCCTGCTCAACTAAACGATCACGTTGAACAACAGGGTCAATCAATTCAGAATAACCAGTTGCTAATTCAAATCCATCAATGTATAAATCCCACTTTTCGGCAACGCCGGGTAATTCACGGTGTGCACGAACGAGTGGCGATGTATCAACTGGGAAACCCATAACAAAAGTCGGCTCAACTAATTCATGACGAGCCACATGTTCGAAAATTTCTTCAGCAAGTTTTCCTGTGATCCACTTAGGATCAATTTTCATGCCTAGCTTTTCAGCAATCTTCTTCAAGTCTGCAATTGGGGTAAGTGCGGTAATCGTTTCGCCGACACCGTTAGAGATAGCGTCATATAAGGAGATCTGCTTCCATTGGCCACCCAAGTCAGCCTGGCGTCCATCATGATGAGTAACAACATGAGAACCAGCAACTGCCATTGCGGCGTTCTGAACAAGGCTGCGAGTTAGATCAGCGATAGACATCCAGTCGCCATAGGCCATATAACTTTCAATCATTGCAAACTCAGGTGAGTGCGATGAATCTGCGCCTTCATTGCGGAAGTTACGGTTGATTTCGAAGACACGCTCAATACCGCCAACAACACAGCGCTTTAAGAAAAGTTCTGGTGCAATACGAAGGTACAGATCCATGTCATAAGCATTTGAGAATGATTTGAATGGCCGTGCCGCTGCACCACCATGCATTACCTGAAGCATTGGTGTTTCAACTTCGACAAAGTTTGCTTGATCAAATGTGTCGCGCAAAGACTTCATCACAGCTGGACGCAAGCGAGCGTTGCTGCGTGCTTCGGGGCGAACAATTAAATCTACATAACGCATACGTACGCGAGTTTCCTCAGACATTGGCTTGTGGTCATTTGGTAATGGACGCAATGACTTTGAAGCTAACGCGAATGAATTAGCAAGAATGGAAAGTTCTCCACGCTTTGAGGTAATGATTTCTCCAGTTACAGAAACAATGTCACCTAAATCGATATCTGATTTCCATGAATCCAGTACTTCTTGGCCAACTTTGTCCAATGACAACATCGCCTGCAGTTCGGTACCGTCACCTTCGCGCAGAGTTGCAAAACATAGTTTGCCTGTATCACGCTTAAAGATGATTCGTCCTGTTAAGGATTCGATATCTCCTGTAGCAACATCAATTTCAAGTCCAACATATTTTTCGCGAACTTCAATAAGAGATTTTGTGCGAGGCACAGCTACTGGATATGGCTCGATGTTTCGCTCTAATAATGAGGCGCGCTTTTCGCGACGAATCCGGAGCTGCTCGGGCAGATCCTCTTCAATGTCGTTCGCGTTTGTAGGCGGATTATGTGTGCTCATAGGGTGCGCAGTCTACCGAGTTAGGCATTTCGTTCGTGAATTAGGCGAAGGCCGATCAGGGTTAAATCAGGCTCGTGATGGTCGATTGTTTCTGATACACCGATTATCAGTGGGGCTAATCCACCCGTTGCAATAACGGTTGGCTTCTCAGAGTATGACTCCAATAGTTCTGCAGTGATTCGATCAACCAATCCATCAACCTGTCCCGCAAATCCATAAATCGTTCCGGATTGCAACGCCTCAACTGTGTTTTTGCCAATTACATTTTTTGGTCGGATTAATTCGACTTTGCGAAGCTGGGCTGCGCGAGCTGCTAAGGCATCAACTGAGATTTCAATGCCCGGTGCTAATGCCCCACCCAAAAATTCACCTTTTGGTGAAACAACATCCAAATTAGTCGACGTTCCGAAATCAACGACGATTGCCGGTCCTCCAAACAAGGTATGTGCAGCCAATGTGTTAACAATGCGATCTGCGCCAATTTCCTTTGGATTATCAACTAGTAACGGAACACCAGTTTTGATTCCAGGCTCGACAATTGTTACCCGAACATCTGAGAAGTAATCAGCAATCATTGTTCGTAGTTCGCGTAATGTGGCAGGAACTGTTGAGCATACAGCTAAGCCTGAGAGCTTGTAATCCTGAATTAAGGCGCGGTATTGCAGCCACAACTCATCAGCTGTACTGCGTGGGTCTGTCTTAACTCTCCACGAATGCACCAATTCTTTACCCTCAAAGATTCCCAGTACAGTATTTGTGTTTCCAACATCAACTGTTAATAACATTGTTATCTCCCCACCATTGGCATGTTATCTATTAAGCGAACTCCTTCGACCCACCCAGCGATTATCGCTCGACGGTTTTCAGTGCCTTCATCTGCTAACGAAAAATCTTTTTCATCAATAATCGTTGCGTAATCCTTATCAAATTCAGACTCGGTAGATAGCGTTGTATTTAGAATTTCTTGAGCTATTTCTACCGTTGGGGCAAGCTTTGCTGCTGCTAAAGCCCTATGAATAACTAAGGCAACGTTGCGGCCTGACTCGCTTAGTCGCACATTACGTGATGACATTGCTAATCCATCAAATTCACGAACCGTTGGAACGCCTATAATTTCAACTTTAGATTTCATACCTTGAATAATTCTTAATTGTTGAAAATCTTTCTCCCCAAAAATCGCCTTATCTGGTTTTGCGATTGCAAAAAGACGATCCACAACGGTTACAACGCCATCAAAGTGCCCAGGTCGAGAAGAACCTTCATATAGATTTCCTAGCGCTCCTGCACTTAATGTTTTAAAGCCTTCTGGATATAAATCTTCGTACTCGGGGAACCACACTTCGTTTGCACCAGCTATCGTTGCAATTTCAATATCGCGTTCTGGTGATCGTGGATATTTTTCTAAATCTTCTTTGTTCTCAAACTGCAATGGATTTATAAAAATGCTGACAATTACATCTTTATCTAGGGTGCGCGCACGTTTAATCAACGCTTGGTGGCCTTTATGCAAGGCGCCCATAGTTGGCACTAATACAGTCATTTCAGTGGCTCCAGTCCTTTCGTGGGGTACCGGGCGAGATGTTGCACAGTTTACCTCTAAGCAGGCAATTGCTCCAAAAGTTCTTTAATTGATCCATGCGTGAGCAAGATTGCATCAGGCTCAATTTCAAACCAAGGCTGCAAAACAAAGCGTCGCTCATGTGCGCGTGGATGTGGCAACTGCAATTCATCAGCTTTGCTTAACAATCCACCGTATTGAATAAGGTCTAAGTCAATGGTTCTAGGTCCCCAGTGTTCAACTCTTTCACGACCTAGGCTCTTTTCGATGCCGTGTAATAAGGATAGAAGATCTATTGCGGGTAGTTCGCTCTCGATAATACAGACCGCATTTATGTAATCTGGTTGTGTCGGACCGCCAACTGGCGTAGTTGTGTAATAACTAGATACCAATTGCACATCTGTTGCTTCTCGTAGCAAAGCAATCGCAAGATCAAGATTTTCTTTTGGTTCACCTATATTGGCACCAAGTGCGATTACGGCTTTCATCGGACTCTGGTGACAACTACTGCAATGTCTTTTAATTGCGCAGCAACTGGAGCTTGGGGTTTATGTACCGTTACAGTCAAAGAAATAACCTTTAGGTGTTGATTCAGAACACGTTCTGCAATTCGAGCAGCCAGCTTTTCAATCAAATTAACGGGGTTAGTTGTAATTTCCTCAACAACTAGCTCTGTGATTTCTGCATAGTTAACCGTGTCTTCAATTGCATCTGACAGTGATGCTGCTTTCAAATCCACCGAAAGTGTTAAGTCAACAAAGAAGTCTTGACCGTCTTTTCGTTCTTGTTCGAATAATCCGTGATAACCAAAGCCATGGATGCCTGTTAAAACAATCTGATCGCTCATTTTGTTAGCACCTCCTTATGTGGTTTCACGCTGTGAACTCTAACCGCCCACACACCTGTGGTGGCAAGCCGCTTAGTTAACTCGATGGTTGCTTGTTCACGTTCATCTGGAGAATCCCCTCCTAGAAAACGTTTTCGAGAGCCGCCAACCAATACTGGGTAACCCATCCCAACGAATTTAGCTATCGAATCGATGATCTCCCAATTGTGGTGGGCTTCTTTAGCAAAACCTAGACCTGGATCAATTATTAAATTACTGGGATTAATGCCGGCATCTAAAGCCGCTGTAATACGCTCTTGTAGCTCTGAAATCACATCAGCAACCACATTGTTGTAAATAGCCTTCGAATTCATGTCTTTTGATTGACCACGCCAGTGCATCGCAATATAGGTAACTTGTAAACGTGCAGCGGTTTGCAACATATGTGGATCTGCTAATCCTCCGCTGACATCATTAATGATTGAAGCGCCGGCTTTAACTGCAGCTTCTGCTGTACTTGCCCGCATTGTGTCGATGCTGATTCGTGCACCATGTTTTGCAAGTTCAGTAATTACCGGAATCGTGCGCTCAATTTCTTCAACTTCACTAACTCGATCTGCACCAGGTCTAGTTGATTCTCCTCCAATATCGATGATGTCCACACCTTCAGCAATCATTTCAAGCCCGCGAGCTACCGCAGCATCAAATTCATTATGTCGTCCACCATCGGCAAAAGAATCAGGGGTTACATTCAAGATGCCCATGATCAACATGAGAATTACGCCTTAGTGATTAGTGAAATTGCTTCTGCGCGTGTAGCTGGATTATTTAAAGCACCGCGCACCGCTGATGTTGTAGTTCGAGCCTGGGACTTCTTAACTCCGCGCATCGACATGCACAAGTGTTCGCAATCAATAATCACAATCACACCTAGCGGATCCAAGATGTTAACCATGGCATCTGCAATCTGAGTTGTTAAACGCTCTTGAACTTGTGGGCGCTTGGCATACATATCAACTAAACGAGCAAGCTTTGAAAGGCCGGTTATTTTCCCACGCGGGATGTAACCGATATGTGCAACTCCGTGGAAGGGAGTTAGATGATGTTCGCAATGTGAAAAGACTTCTATGTCCCGAACGATCACTAACTCTTCATGGCCAATATCAAAAGTTGTAGTTAAAACATCTTCGGGTGATTGCCACAATCCTTCAAAGTTTTCCTTCATTGCTCGAGCAACTCGTGCAGGGGTCTCTTTCAACCCGTCACGATCAGGGTCTTCGCCAAGGGCTAAAAGCAGTTCACGCACAGCCTTTTCGGCACGTTCCTGATCATAGGGACCAGATGCGCGACCATCGCTGACAGTGACTTTATTTACCGTCACTTGCAGCCTTTTTACGACGAGTTACTTTCTTTGGCTCTTTAGGTGCTTCAACAACAATGCGCTCTGGGACATCCACTGGTGGTTGCTCAGATGGAATGCGAGTTGCAGAACCAGTCCAAGCAGGACGCTTGGTAACTAGCTTTACCTTCTTAAAGATGGCTGCAATTTCATCCTTGTTCAAAGTTTCCTTTTCAAGAAGTTCAATCACCATTTCATCAAGGATTTTGCGATTCGCAACCAAAATATCAAACGCTTCTTGATGAGCATTCTCAATTAAACGGCGAATCTCGCGATCAACAACTCCTGCAATATTTTCACTGTAATCACGTTGATGTCCATAGTCGCGACCCAAGAATGGTTCGGATGCTCCGCCGCCAAGTTTAATTGCACCAATTGCTTCAGTCATTCCGTACTGAGTAACCATGGCACGTGCAAGTTCTGTTGCCTTTTCAATATCGTTAGAAGCACCAGTTGATGGATCGTGGAAAATTAATTCTTCGGCTGCTCGTCCACCTAATGAATACGCCAACTGATCAAGTAATTGATTGCGAGTCGTTGAGTACTTGTCTTCATCTGGCAAAACCATTGTGTAGCCAAGTGCGCGACCACGAGGCATGATCGTCACTTTGTGAACAGGATCTGTGTGTGGCAATGCATGTGCAACAAGTGCATGTCCCGCCTCGTGATACGCAGTAACTCGACGTTCATCATCGCTCATCAAACGAGATTTGCGTTGTGGTCCTGCCATCACGCGATCAATTGCTTCATCTAATTCTGGGTTTCCAATTACTGACTTATCTTCTCGGGCAGAAAGAAGTGCCGCTTCATTAAGTACATTTGCTAAATCTGCACCCGTAAAACCAGGCGTACGACGTGCGTAATCAACGAGCTTTACCTCGTCACTTAGCGGCTTGCCCTTTGCATGTACTTGCAAGATTGCTTCGCGACCCTTGAGGTCAGGACGGTCTACCGCTATCTGACGATCAAAGCGACCTGGACGCAACAACGCTGGATCTAAAACATCAGGTCTGTTTGTTGCAGCGATCAAAATAACTTTGGAGTTTTCTTCAAAGCCATCCATCTCGACTAACAACTGGTTAAGTGTTTGTTCACGTTCATCGTGACCACCGCCCATACCTGCGCCACGTTGGCGACCAACAGCATCAATTTCATCGATGAAAACAATTGCAGGCGCGTTTGCTTTTGCTTGATTAAACAAATCACGTACACGTGCAGCACCAACACCAACAAACATTTCTACAAAGTCAGAACCTGATATTGAATAGAAAGGAACTCCTGCTTCACCAGCTACTGCGCGCGCAAGAAGTGTCTTACCTGTTCCCGGAGGGCCAAACAACAAAACACCCTTAGGGATCTTTGCGCCAAGGGGTGCATATTTTTCTGGTTTTGCAAGAAAATCTTTAATCTCATCTAATTCAGCAAGCGCTTCATCAGCACCAGCAACATCTTTAAATGTGGTCTTAGGAACATCGTTATCCTGTAATTTGGCACGAGACTTTCCGAATTGGAAAACTTTGTTTCCACCTTGGGCTTGACTCATGAACCAGAAGAACAAGAAACCAATAAGTAAGAACGGAATTATCGAGAATAAGAATGAAACCAATAATGATTGCGAAGGAACCTTTACATTCCAACCTTGTGATGGTGGATTAGCAGTTAATGCATCAACCAAAGTTGGCTCTTGACGTGCGACGTAGAAAGCTTCAACCTTCGAATCACCCTTAATTGTGTTGCCAGGAGTAAGGATTAGGCGAATCTTTTGGTCTTTATCTACAAGCTCTGCAGACAAAACCTTGGACTGAGTAATCGCATCAATGGCTTGAGACGTTTCGATTTGGGTGTACTTATTGCCAGCCGAAGTAATTTGACCAAAAACTGTTACGGCGAAGATGGCGGCAACAATCCAAAAAAGAGGGCCACGGAAAATTTTGCTGCCAGGACTTGTGGACTTCTTTGAAGTATTTTTGCCTGAAAAACTCTTCTTGGTTGGGTTCTTAGGCTTTTGTGCTTGTGACATTTTTGGGGATTCTCGTTTCTAATTCTTATTCGTACATGTGCTTAGCAAGCACGCCAATAAATGGAAGGTTGCGATACTTTTCATCGAAATCAAGGCCATACCCAATTACGAAATCTTTTGGAATATCAAAGCCGACATACTTGACGTTGACTTCAACCTTCGCCGCTTCAGGCTTTCGCAAAATGGAAAGAATTTCTACAGAGCCAACTCCACGTGATTCTAGGTTGGCCTTGAGCCAAGAAAGTGTTAAACCTGAATCAACAATGTCTTCAACAATTAACACGTTGCGACCTGTGATGTCACGATCTAAATCTTTAAGGATGCGAACAACTCCGCTGGACTTTGTTCCGGATCCATATGAAGAAACCGCCATCCAATCCATATCTATATGACGTTGTAGCGCGCGCGAAAGATCGGCAACTGCCATAACTGCGCCCTTTAAAACACCAACAAGTAAAAGGTCTTTACCTTCGTAATCTTTATCAACCTGTGCGGCAAGCTCTTTGATACGTGCTTGCAACTGTTCTTCGGTCACGATTACGCGTTCGATATCGCCTTTGACTGCTTCTAAATCCACGGTTCTCCCTATGGTCGGTGCGGTAAGAGCGAAAGTCTGCCCGAAATTCGCTCAACCTTCACACCGCCCGGCAAATTGAGCGCACCTTGGCCCTTCCACGCGGAGATTAAGGCCTCAACTGCGCTTATGTGATCGGCTGAGACTGAGCCAGAAGGAGCACCGGCGGCATAGATGGCTGCCCGCAGAATTCGGGTGCGAATTGCCCTGGGCAAGGTTTCAAGATGGGTGCAATCCAGATCAAGCAGATCTAGATGAAGCACTTCACGTTGCGCCCAATGATCTAGCGCATCCGCGTCATCGCGTAACAGTTGCGCACTTCTTGCTAATGCGTCTGAAATTCCTGGACCAATTGTTTTTTCTAATACTGGAAGTGCTTCGGTACGAACACGAACACGTGCAAACTGAGTATCTTGATTGTGTGGATCGTTCCAGTAATCCAAGCCAATTTCTTTGCAAAACTCTTCATTTTGGATTCGAGTAATTTCAAGAAGCGGTCGAACGTAAAGCCCATTGTGGTGAGCCATTCCAGAAAGCGAGCGAGTTCCGGATCCACGAGCGAGTCCCAACAAAACTGTTTCTGCTTGATCATCTTTTGTGTGGCCTAAAAAAACTGCTGCTGCGTTTTCTTGTTCTGCAACTTCACTAAGAGCTTCATATCGAACTTTGCGTGCTGACGCTTCTAAACCTTCTTTGACATCAACAGTTACTTTCTTAATTACGCATCTAAGTCCAAATTTAGAAAGTTGCTGTACAACTTTTTCTGCTTGTGCTGATGAAGCCGTTTGTAATTGATGATCAACTGTTACACCAAAAACAGTAATCGCGAGTTTTTCTGCTTCAACTGAAAGTGCATATGCAAGCGCCAAAGAATCTGCACCACCAGATACAGCAACAAGAACTGTGTCACCTGCTTCATATTTTTCCAGCCATGTTCGAACTGCGTTACGAACTGCAGGAACAGCTGTTGTCATAGGACAAGAGTAGTGCTGGTTTAGACGCGTCCGCCAAATGGCATCAGGCCCTTAATGCTGTAGATATTTGAGTACAGCAAGCCGCGACCCTTTGAATTTGCTTCCCACATCATTCCGTTTCCAGCATAAATCGTGATGTGGTGGATGGTCGAAATTGTTCCCTTGTATGAATAGAACAAAAGATCGCCTGGGACAAGCTCTTTCAGAGAAACATGCTTGGTGTATCCAGAATACAAAGCAGAGTTAAGTCGATCCCAGTTTGGCCAACCTAGTCCTGCTGATTTGTAAGCAGCATAGACAAGTCCTGAGCAGTCAAAGGAGTTTGGTCCTTCAGATCCCCAAATATATGGTTTGCGCGCAAGAACTTGTTTCTTAGCAAAAGCAACTGCCTTGTCTCGCTGATCTTGTGTGGTTCTAATTGTTGAACGTCCCTTGAAGCCAATGTCTGGCCACACATTTTTCTGTCCACCAGTTTGTGCGGCGGTATTTGCTTGGCTTTCTTCGAGCAACGCAAGTTGCCGCTGTTGTTCTAAAGTTGTGCGAACTTTACGAGCGCTTAACAAATCTTTCATTAACTTATCCTGAACTGCTTGCAGTTTCGCAACTTCTTTAGCTTGTTCTGCCTTTGCATCATCTGCAACTTTCTTTGCTACAGCTACCTTGTCTGTTGCTAGTTGTTGCACAGCCTTGGCGGCATCTGCCGCGGCTTTTGCTTTCTTAGCTGCTGCTTCTGCTTCCTTAAAACGTTCAAGTGCAACAGAATTTTGAGCACCTAAGGTGCTAAGTGTTGAGAGTTGATCAATTAAATCTTGTGGGCCGTTGGAACTTAGCAAAGGTTGAATATCGCTCATACTGCCGCCCATGATGTAGGCGTTTGATGCCAGTCGACCAATTGTTTTATGAGCTTCTGCAACAGCTGCGGCAGTTTCAAGTGCATGTTTTTCCGCGGCTACCGCCAGTGCAGTGGCAACAGCTAATTCAGCTTGGGCTTTTCTATACAGAGCAGTTGCCGTATTAGCTTTGGCAGTTAGGGTTCGAAGACTTTGATTAGCAGCCGCTAATTTCGCTGCTTGAGCATCGGCAATTTTTTTCTTTGCTGCTTCAACTTTTTTTGCTGCTTCGATTTCGGCCAAGGTTGGTTTAGGCACCGCAACAGCCGGCACTGACGAAATCGACAGCCCCAGAATTACAGCAAGCGAGATCGCCCTAAACTTTTTCACTTAAAACCTTTCGAAAGGGAAGGTCTAAAGAATAAATGGCCAACCTTGGAAAAGCGGGGTTTTACGTGTGAGTGTCCTTAATTAGCTACATCACGACGAACAAAAAGCACCGAAGTGATAATTGCTCCAACCGCTACATATAACCCACCAACTGTGAGTGCATGTTGATAGGTCAGATCTGGGGATCCGCCAGAAGCGATTGCAGAAAGTTGAGCGCCTGGAAGCCAGCTTTGCAGAGAGTTTTTCACAGCCATCAATAAGACTTCGATAATCAATAACCAAAGCACGCCGAGAGAAATGGCGCTAATTGGTGAGCGCAAAAGTAGCCCCAGAATCATTCCCAGAATTCCAAATGCAACAACGGAAATTGTGACATTTACAAAAGTAGTGAAAATAGCCTCGAACCCAACAGATGTGAACCATAGATCTGTGCTGACCTCTGCTCCAGGGGCAAGAATGTAAGAAATAGCAATGCTTATAACAGCAGCAATCAAAATCATCACGACTGCGAAAAGTGCCATTGATATAAACTTGCCAATAAGTATTTTCATCCGACTTGGTTGGCGCACGAGTAAATTACGCAATGTGCCATAGGTGTATTCCTGCGCTGTTTGAGCTGCAAATACACACAGTGCAATGATTCCTAAAAATCCACCAACTGAAGCAAAGCCATTTACAGAACCACTAGCTAATTCAAGAACTTCTCTACCGATGGTTCTCCCTCGGTCACCATTTCCCTGGGGTGAATCAATCATCAAGTAAGTGAAAGATGTAATCAAACCTGTGAAGAAGAGTGCTGCGCCAATCGTGCCAAAAAACAAGGTGGGGCGGCGTAGTTTGCGGAGTTCTGCTTTGACAACATTTAACATTACTTGTCCCCCGTCATTTCAAAGAAAGTTTCTTCTAAATTAGGCAGCTGTGGCGCAAGTTGTGCCAATGTAATTCCTGCATCAAATGCTGCTTTATTGAGCACTGGGGCCCAATCCATATCCGCCAATACGTGGACCGAATCATTTCTAATCACCGCGTGATGTCCTGCTTTTTCAGCAAGCTCAACAATCTTCTGCAAATCAGAATGGTTAAGTGATTTAGCAATAATTGTTGGTTGCTGCTGGGCCATAAGTTCACCGATTGGACCGGCAAAGACAATTTCACCTTTTCGCAACATAACAATGTAGTCGCTGATAATTTCTAATTCAGATAACAAGTGCGAAGAAACAAAAACAGTTGTTCCTTCATTTGCCAAATCCCGCAAAAGGGCACGAACTTCCTGAATTCCTTCAGGATCTAAGCCATTAGTTGGTTCATCAAGCATCAATAACTTTGGTTCAGGTAGTAGGGCTGCTGCAATTCCTAACCGCTGCTTCATTCCAAGAGAATAAGTTTTAAATTTTGACTTACCGCGGTCGCCGAGTCCAACTTTGTCTAATAACTGTTGTACGCGTTCAATTGGAAAGCCACCAAGTTTTGCGAGAACCATTAAGTTTTCATACCCCGACAGTGCTGGATAAAAAGCAGGTCCTTCGATCATTGCGCCAACGCGACTTAAATATTTTTCTGGATGCTCAATTGGCTCACCAAGAATGTGGCCTTGACCGGTTGTTGGAGTTATAAGGCCTAGCAACATTCGCATTGTTGTTGTCTTGCCTGACCCATTAGGGCCGACAAAGCCACACACGATGCCTAAAGGGACTTCAAAGTTGATATGTGAGACGGCTAAGCGATCATCATATTTTTTGGACAAATCTGAGACTGAAATTGCAGTGTTGGGCATGCGGCTAACTCTGCCACAATTAGCCCATGAGCAAACGACCTTGGGGCTATCAACCTCGTAAGAATTCACTGGGACCTGACTGGGAATTACATCCACAGACACATTCAGTGCGCGCTGGTTTAGCTCGATCTGGTTTTGGTGAAACTTCAGAGGCTTTGTATCTCAACAGTGGTTTTACATACTCATCTGCTGAAGAAGCATTTAATTCCTTTGCCGAAGAAACAGATCACTACTTGTATAGCCGTTTCCACAACCCAACAATCGCAATGTTTGAAAAACGTCTTGCCGCAATTGAAGGTGCTGACATGTGCGTTGCAACAGGCTCTGGAATGTCTGCCATGTTTGCATCCCTCGCGTGTTTAGTTGAGCAAGGTGACCATGTAGTTGCCTCTGCTGCAATGTTTTCTTCGTGCCATGTTGTTATTACAGAATTTTTACCAAAGTGGGGCGTTACCTACGAGTTAGTTAAAGGAAATGATCCTGCTGATTGGGCTAAGGCATTGAGCAAGCCAACTAAGGCTGTCTTTATCGAAACACCTAGCAACCCATTGTTAGAGATTGTTGATATCCAGATGGTGAGCGATCTTGCACACAAAGTCGGTGCCACTGTAATTGTTGACAACGTAATGGCTTCACCGGTTCTGCAAAAGCCATTACAGCTTGGCGCAGATGTGGTTATGTATTCAGCGACAAAGCACATCGATGGACAAGGTCGAGTATTAGCTGGCGCACTACTTGGTTCTGCAGATTACATCGTTGAAAAACTTTTACCTTTTGTTCGTCACACGGGGCCTGCGCTCAGTTCTTTCAACGCTTGGGTTCTTGTTAAGTCACTTGAAACAATGCACATGCGTGTTGAGAGCATGGTTTCAAATGCACAAGCAGTTGCTGAATTTTTGGAAAAACAGCCAGCAATTAAATCTGTTCGCTACCCAGGATTAAAATCTCATCCAGGTCATGAATTAGCCATGAAACAGATGAATAACGGTGGCGGAAGCACAATTGGCATTGAATTCAAAGGATCTCAAGAAGAAGTCTTTGCCTTCATGAACAAGCTTCGTGTCATCGATATCTCTAACAACTTGGGCGACAGCAAATCACTTATTACTCATCCTGCATCCACTACACACCGACGTTTAGCGCCAGAAGTTCAGGCGGAGATGGGCATTACCGCCTCAGTGTTGCGTTTATCTATTGGATTAGAGCATTCATCAGATCTAATTAAAGATCTAGAACAGGCCTTAACTAAGTAGTTGGGCTGCAACTAGTACGACCGAAAGCAAACTTAAGTAAGTAATTGACCAATGAAAAATCTTTCCAGCTACTTTTGCATACTCTGGTGATCCTTCTTTAAGTGCAAATAATTGGCGCGCAAAAACTAAGCCAAGTGCCACTGTTACAGCCATAGACCATGTTGGCAGATTTGCAGCGCTAATTAACCAGATTGATGATGCAATCATCAGAATTGTGTGAAACCACATCTCGCCAAGTACACGGCCCTTGGTTGCAACAACAGGCAACATTGGTGTTCCTGCTGCGGCGTAGTCATCTTTGTATTTAATTGCTAGTGCCCAGAAGTGTGGTGGTGTCCAAAAGAAAATTACAAAGAAAAATGCCCATGGTGTTACTGATAATGAGTTTGTAACTGCTGCCCAACCAATCAATACTGGCATGCATCCTGCAGCACCGCCCCACACAATATTTTGTGATGTCCGTTGCTTTAGTGCCATTGTGTATACAACAACATAAAAGACAATTGCGATTAATGCTAATGATGTTGCTAGTGGGGTTGTGAAAACCCAGAACAAAACAAGGGAAAGAATCCCAATGACAGTCGCAAAAATTGTCGCATTAGTTTTAGAAATTAAACCTGTAACTATTGGACGCTTTGCTGTTCGCGCCATTAATTTATCTAAATCACTTTCGATAATCATGTTGAAGGCATTTGCACTGCCCGCAGCCAATGTTCCGGCAAATATTGTTGCGAGGGCCAACCCAAAATCCGGCAAACCTTGTGCGGCCAAAACCATCGCAGGCAAAGTGGAGACGAGCAATAGTTCAACGACCCGCAATTTCATTAGGTCTAGATATCCCCGCATAGCAACGCTCACTAGCCAAGATTACTCAGCGATTTAAACTACGCATCTCATTCTCCTCACAGGGATAATGGTTACCTTGCTCTCAACGAAGGGATTTAACATGGCCAACAACAAGCCCGAATGGATTGAGATCGCAGAAAATGATGGACCGGCAAGGCCTGCTAAGGCTTCTAAAGCTTTGCCACTTGCCGCAGTCTTAGCCACCGCTCTAATCCTTGGAGTCGGAGCAGTTGTTGGACAGGTTCAAGAAGCATCCACAGTTGTTGCAGCCACTAGCGCTTCGGTTCAATCTGAGGTAACTAGTGCCACTACTTCTGTCACACCAGTGGCATCCAAATCACAATCTTCTCCGGCCGCACGGATGGCAAACCCTGCTGTTGCTTCGGCCATTGTTGCTACATCTGGTCTGCAAAACCCATCTATTTCACAATTGCCAACAAAGGGTGGCGATGACGATGACGATGGCGATGACGATGACGATGACGATGACGATGAAGAGGATGATGACTAACTAGTACAATTAGGGAATGCGCAATCGCTTCCTAACATTAATTCTTGTAACCTCGCTCTGTGCCATTGCAATACCGGCACAGGGAGAAGATGTTTCTTCTAATGCGAAGATGAAATTGATTACAACGATTAACGGTTCAATTTCGCCTAAGTCGGTCAGATCGTCAGGCGATGGCGTTATTAGTGCCCACAACATGATGTACCGACATTCGATTACTGTTTATGATGCCAATACTTTTGAATTACTAAAAACCGTTCCTGACTCAGTATCCTTAAAGAGTTTCGGATACTCAAAAAGTTCTTCTACATTTAAGGGTTCACCTGTTGAAGGAGCATTTTCTCCAGATGGAAAGTTTTTGTACGTAAGTAATTATGCGATGTACGGACCTGGATATAACAAAGAAGGACATGACACATGTTCTCCAGCATCTGGATATGACAAAAGCTTTGTTTATCGAATCAATCGCAGTAATTACGAAATCGATGCGATCTACCCGGTTGGATCTGTGCCAAAAGTTGTTGAAGTTACCCCTGATAACAAATATGTCTTAGCTGCTAATTGGTGTTCTTATACAGTTTCAGTAATTTCTTTAGATGCTCAAAAAGTAGTTAAAACAATCAAAATCGGTCGATATCCACGAGGTATTGCAATTTCTAGTGACTCAAAGCGCGCATATGTGGCTGAAATGGGTGGAAATAGAATCCATGTCATTAATTTAGAAGATTTCACTGTTTCCTATATTCCAATCGGCAGTAATCCTCGCGCTATTGTTTTGTCGCCGGACAACACAAAGATGTACGTGACCATGAACCTTTCCGGCAAGGTTGCATCTTGGAATCTGGTTGCAAACAAGGCAGGTAAATCTGTGAAAACAGGTGAGGCTGCACGTAGTTTGGCAATTTCTGCCGATGGAACAACAATGTTCGTGGTTAACTATAAGAGCGACACTATGTCTAAAGTTCGAACAAGTGACATGAAGGTTTTGGAAACTATCAAAGCTTGTAATGAACCAATTGGAATTACATATGATGTTCCAACTGGAAATACTTGGGTTGCCTGTTATAAAGGACAAATAAAGATTTACTCCAACAATTAAGGCGCTGGAATAATCTCTGCTGGAATATTTGGAGCAGCAATTCTTCCAAGCACTCGATCGATTGCAGCACGCGCTTTATCGAGTGCTGAAGTTCCTTTTGCAATGTTATCTGCAAGTGTTACAAATACATACTCTCTATCCGTTGACTGCACATAGCCTGCGAGTGTTGCCGTTCCATTAAGAGATCCAGTCTTTGCGCGAACTAAACCTACTGCCGATGGAGCAGTGGTTATAAATCTATCCTGCAATGTTCCTGAGACTCCTCCGATGGGTAGTGAATCATGCAGAAGTGCATATTTCTCTTCGTTACGAATTTTGTACAAGAGCTCACCCATTAGCTTTGCTGTGATCTTATTTTTCTTGGACAACCCGCTTGCATCTGCAACAACTAGCTTGCTGTCGTCGATTTGATATTGAGCTAAAAGTATTCGAAATAAAGTCTCAACACCTTGAATATTTAGCGAGTATCCAGCAGCTCGTGCAGCTAATGCAGCAAGTCGATCAGCTAGCACGTTGTCGCTCCACAACACCATCCAATCGAGAATCTCTGCGACAGTTGGTGAGTTCTCTGAAGCGACTAAGTCTCCTTGAGCGGCATAAGCAACTTCGGATGAAACTTTCCTGAAGCCTGGTTTGAATCCACGCGTGGCCCAAAATGCTTTTAAGTTGGCAACATCTTGAGAATAGAGATTGCTATACACAACTGTGTAATTCTTCAGCGAACCACCATTCGCTTTTTTTACAGCCGATAAAGTACTAGTACCCATATGAGATAAAGATGCTCTCTTCATCTTGCGAGCAACGGTGTGATTCTCACTAATCCATGGATCAAGAGATCCTTGGATCACTACAGTCTTTTTCACAGGTCTAATAGTTATGGTGGTGTTAAAAACTGATTCTGGATCTAGATAGTCAAGTGTCACCGCACCAGCTAAAATTTTCATAACAGATGCTGGTTTGCGTTGCGAGTAAATACTCTTTGAGTAAACAACCTGTCCTGTTGACCCGTCAATGACGATCATGGCCGGATTAGATAAGGACTGAACTTTAAGAAGTTCATCAAAAACAGCTGGAATTGACTCAGGGGCTAAGGCTGCATCTGCGGGAGCAATAGAAAGTGTTAGGACAAGGCTGAGAGCAAATACTTTCCTAAGCAAAGTCATCGGCTAAATGACTATCGAGCAGATGCAATAACTATGTTAAAAACAGTGAGTCCGATCATTACCAACCAAATATTTTTTGATAACTCTGGCTTTTTAACGTTCTTATAACCAAGAGCAAGAATCACAACTAGGACTAGAAATTTGATTCCGATCTTCGTGTGATTTAACTCTTCATCAGGTTTAACTGAATCATGCAATCCAATCATTACGACCCCTGCTATCAGGGCGGTTAGCCCCGCATGCAAAACACCTGGGTTTAACTTTCGTGGGCTCTTGTTCCACTGAAGCACTAGAAGCACGAGAATTCCGATTACAGAAAGAAGGTGGATTACATACATGATCATGTTGATAGCTGACATGAGTTCAGTTTAGAGTGCCTACATGTCTTCTCCAACCACCCCCGCCAGCATTGGCCCAGGTGAATTTTTCCCTGTTGTAGGTGTTGGGCCTCATGAAAAACCGTGGCCAGAAGGCGATCAATACGATCCTGAATTATTGCTGAACGGTGATCGTCGAAATGTTTTAGACCATTACCGTTATTGGACCGTTGAAGCGATCGTTGCAGACTTAAATACCAAGCGTCACAAACTTCAGATTGCGATTGAAAATTGGCAGCATGATTTAAACATCGGATCAATTGTTCGCACAGCAAATGCTTTTAATGTTTCAGGTGTTCATATCGTCGGAAAGCGTGATTGGAATAAGCGCGGTGCAATGGTTACTGATCGCTATTTAACTGTCATGCATCACCCAACGATCGAAGATTTTGCTAAATACTGCAAAGAACAAAGCTTGCCGATAATTGGAATTGATAATGTGCCTGGATCAAAACAACTAGAACCAGCGTTGCTGCCTGAAAGTTGTGTACTTTTGTTTGGCCAAGAAGGTGCAGGTATGTCAGATGAAGGTATCGCCGTCTGCGAAGTTTTGTACGAGATTAATCAGTACGGATCAACACGTTCTATGAATGCATCCGCAGCAGGTGCAATTGCCATGTACCACTGGGCTTTACAACACTTACCTCGTTAGTTCTGACAACAATCCGTCCACAGCAAGTTCAACCATAGCCAAAGTGGCTTCATACGCTTCATCAGATTGATTGTAAGGATCTGGTACTTCTAACTTGAAGTAATCAGCAGATGAAGGATCAATACTCTTTAAGGCTGGATCGAAGTTTCGCAAATAGAAAACTTTGCTCCGTTGTTCTTCACTTTCTGCCAAAGAGATCACGTTGTGATAATTACTAGAATCCATTACCAAAATCAGATCATGAATAAAGAAATCATTTGCAGCAAATTGTCTGGCTGTGTGCGAATACTTGTAGCCAGCTGCTTCCCAAATCTTTTGTGACGATGGGTGTGGACCTTGCCCAATGTGCCAAGTGCCAGTGCCCGAGCTGTGGACATCGATGCGAGGGGCGTTCCAATCAGCGGTTTTGCCTGCCAGAACTGCAGCAGCCATGGGTGAGCGGCATATGTTGCCTAAGCACACCATTGTGATGCTGAGTTGGTCTCTGCCCTTAAGTGAGGAGATCAAGCTCTGGTTCATCTTCGAGAGCTTCTTGCACAGACTTTAAACGTCGCTCAATTTCATCAGCTTCATCGGTGCGACCTTGCATTCTTAGGATTTTGGCAATGCGTGATTCAACATCAACAATAAATTCGAAATCTTTTGGTTCATCTTCACTGACAACTGCCAAAACATTTTCTAGTGTTGCTAAACCATCGTCATATTTTTCAAGCAAGATTTGTGCCTTGCCGAATTCGAAGGAAGCAAATGTTTCTCGGCGATGATCGTGTCCTGTTTCAAAAACATCAACAGCTTTACGGGCGGTCTCTAGTGCAAGCTCACCTTGGCCAAGCTCGATTAAACATGAGGCCATTTTTTGATCGCAGCGAGCAACATGAATTACTTCTTTATTTCGCTTAAAAAGAGATCTCGCTTCCTTAAAAGCTTCGATTGCTTTTTCATAATTCTTCAATTCGCGTTCTGCGCAACCAATTAAATGCAAATCATTTGCTGCGCCGATTTCATTTCCATCAACTAAATGTTCTTGTGCGCATTCATTCATTGTTTCTACAACTTTGTCGTACTGCTTTGATGTGTACCACCATTCACCAAGCGTGCACGCAAGTTCAAGAGCAATTGGTGATTTGTTTTCGCGTAGCAATTCGACAGCTTTACTCATTGCCAATGCTGCTTCATCCATGCGCTTCAATTGATTTAAGTTGTATCCGATTGCTGAATACGCCTGAGCTAAACCTTCAGATGGTGCCGCATCACCTAGTTGTGAATAAATATCGCGCGCAGTTTCAGCTAAAGCGAGAGCTTCGTCATATTGACCACGTGCATAAATGCGAGCGCTCAATTCGTAATAGGTGCTTGCTCGTTCTTCGCCTTCGACCTCGGGAATGCGATCCCACAACATTTCTTCGCTGATGAGTTCTTCTAAGCCATCATCTTCGCTCATGCCAGAAACTTATATGCCTTGGCCCGTTTACGAGCGGGGAATTCCCTCCGCGCCATCGGCTATTTGGCCAGTTTTGAGCCTGTTGTGCCTTCAAGATGCAGATGCGAATCGTTTGCATTAACCTTTTCCCATGCATATTCCAGACGGGTTTATTGATCCTCAAACATCAGCAATCTTTGCCGGCATTTCAGCTGTCGGCGTTGCCGCCGCCCTGAAAGGCGCGCGCACCCAGCTTGATGAAAAGACAGCACCACTAGCAGGCTTAACGGCTGTCTTTATCTTCGCAGTCCAAATGCTCAACTTTCCTGTCGCTGCCGGAACAAGTGGCCATTTACTTGGGGCAGTTCTGGCCGCGGTTCTGGTTGGGCCCTGGGCCGCCACCTTGGCGTTAACAGTCGTTTTGCTGATGCAAGCTTTCTTGTTTGCAGATGGCGGATTAACCGCTCTGGGACTCAGTGTCTTTAACATGTCAATTCTGGCAGTGTGGGCTGGGTACGGAATTTTTCTTCTTGCACGAAAGATTTTGCCAAAAAGTAAGGCTTCGATCTCAGCAGCTGCATTTGTAGGCGCTCTACTTTCGGTTCCAATTGCCGCAGCAGGCTTTACTCTCCAATATGCAATGGGAGCAACAGCAACATTTTCAACTTCAACTGTTTTAAGTGCAATGGTTGGAACACATGTGTTGATCGGAATCGGTGAAGCGATTATTACTGGCTTAACTGTTAGTGCTGTCTTAGCAAGCCGAAGTGATCTAGTTTATGGCTGGAAAAACAACATGCAGAAATTGGAGATTCGCAATGCTTAATAACCGTAAATTTTACATGGTGGGTTTTGTGATTTCTTTGTTTCTTGCAGGTGTAGTTTCTTTTTATGCTTCATCTTCACCTGATGGCTTAGAAAAAGTTGCCGGAGACATTGGATTTATCGAAACCGCAAAAGACCACACAAATGCAGATGGAACTTTGGCTGATTACGGTGTCAAGGGAATTGAGAATGAGCGCGCATCAGTAGGTGTAGCTGGAGTCATTGGCGTTATTGGCACCGCAGTGGTTGCAGGAATTGGATTTAAGTTGATTGCGCGTAAGCCAAAGTAGGATCTCAATTAAAGTCCAGCAGGAGAACCATCACCACGGTCATGATGTAGGTGAACGGCTCTACCTACATCGTCACTCCTTAGTTCACTCGCTGCCTTCGCACCTAAAAATCATTGCTGCGGTTGCCTTTATTTTGATTGTTGTTTCTACTCCCGTAACCCAATGGCCCGCCTTCGTTGCCTACTTTTTATGGTTAATGACCGTCGTATCAATTGCGAAGATCCCGTTTTCTGTGCTTTTTAAGCGCTCATTGATCGAAATTCCCTTTGTTTTCTTCGCAATTCTGATGCCTTTTTTTGGCTCGGGAGAAAAGGTCCAGGTAGGACCTTTTGATCTCTATCGCGAAGGCTTGGTTGCTGGTTCTGGAATTGTTGTTAAAGGAACCTTGGGCGTAATGACAGCAATTATTTTATCTACCTCAACTACTGCTCGCGAAATTTTGCGTGGGCTGGAACGTCTAAAACTTCCGGCTTTAATGGTGCAAATTGCGTCATTTATGTTGCGCTATGTCAACGTTGTAAATGATGAAATGGAAAGAATGAAAGTTGCTCGTGAGTCACGTGGTTTTGAAGCAACTGGAATCAAACACTGGAAAGTTTTAGCAACCGCAGCCGGTGCACTTTTTATTCGTTCATACGAAAGAGGGGAAAGGGTTCATCTTTCCATGCTTTCTCGTGGGTATGTGGGCGTCTTACCTCATGACGAACCAGCAAAAGTTCAATCTTCAGTGTGGATCACTGCAATGATGTATCCAGCAGTGGCGGTCCTTATTTTTGTTACGCAATTAGTGATTGGAAAAATGTAATGAGTGCCCCAAGTCTAGAAATCAAAGAGCTTGCCTTTGCATATCCTGATGGCAATCAGGCACTTTATGGTGTGAACCTTTCGGTACAAAAAGGCGAACGTGTTGCACTTCTTGGTCCAAATGGTGCAGGCAAGACAACACTTGTCATGCACATGAATGGGATTCACCCAACATCACATGGATCTATTCATGTGGCTGGACAATTAGTTGATTCTAAAAATAAAGAGTCAATCAAAGAAATTCGCGCGAAGGTCGGAATTGTTTTTCAAGATCCTGATGATCAGTTGTTTATGCCAACAGTTGGCGAAGATGTTGCATTCGGGCCTTACAACATGGGAAAACGTGGTTCAGAACTTGCTGCAATTGTTGATGATGCACTGAACTTAGTTGGAATGCTCGAATTCAAAGATCGTCCACCGCATCACCTTTCTTTTGGACAACGCCGACGTGTAGCGGTTGCAACAGTGCTTGCAATGAAGCCCGAAATTCTTGTACTGGATGAGCCATCATCAAACCTTGATCCAGCTAGTCGTCGCGAATTAGCCGATATTTTGCGCTCATTAGAGATAACAATGGTGATGGTTACCCATGATCTTCCGTATGCATACGAACTATGTGCCAGATCAGTAATTTTGAAGGGTGGTGTCATCGTTGCAGATGGTTCTACCCATGAAATCTTGACCAATTCAGCCTTGTTATCGGCCAATCGTCTTGAACTTCCGGTTGGTTTTTCGATTCAATAATCCACGGTAGAATTAACCTGTTGGTGCGACCGCACCAAAGTACTTCCCCCAAGTGCTGCTACATGCAGCACTACATGCGAGTCTTATTTTCGCCCTAGCCGCCAAAAGTGCGAGCTATACCCGAGACGCGCTTGTCGTCTCGATTGGTATGCATTTCTATGTCTCTACAACCACGTATTAGCGCGCCCGGAAAAGCTCGTCGCGCTGCATCAGCAGGAAAGCCTAAGCGCACAAAGAAGGTTGAAACCTTCACCGAATCTGCACCTAAGGCACGTCACACAACTGCGCAAAAAGCAGCACGTAAAGGTGCAGCCGCAAAGCCTGCGAATAGCAAGCCTGCCTCAACTCGTCGTTATTCAGATGTTGATACATCTGCAGTATCAAAGAAGGAAGCGCGCTTAGTTGATCGTTCAAAGTTGCGCGCAAAGCGTTACCAAGAACAAACAGCATCAAAGCCACGTCCAACTGAAGAGCCAGCAGAGCGTTCAGCACGTATCGAACGATCACAGCGTCCAGATTCACGTGCAAAGAAGTTTGTGAAAGAACGCGAAGTTCGCGAATCTGCACCACGTGCAGCTCGTACAGAACGTACTGAGCGAACAGAGCGTCCAACTTCACGTCCAGAGTTTAAGAAGACATACAAGAAGGCCGAACGCCCAGAGCGTCCAGCATTCAAGCGCGAGGATTCACGTCCAGTATTTAAGAAAGATTCTGATTCTCGTCCAACGAATCGTCGCGATGCAGTGAAGGCAAAGATTGCTCGCACTGATGATGGTCGTCCAAACTTTGAACCACGCAAGCGCGAAAAGTTTGATCCAACCCGTCCAAAGAAGAGCAGCGTTGCACCAGATACTCGCGCAGCAAACTTCCGCGCAGAGCGTCCAGTACGCGATCGTCGTAATGATTCATCAGCGTATGCTCGTGATGATTTCAAATCACATTCAAAGTCTCACTCAAATGCAGCGGTCGATTTCGGTGCAGATGACAATTACATTTCAGCAAATCTTGCAGATGCAAACCTTGTTGATGCGACTCCGTTAACTGAGATCACAACAACATTTGCTGATCTTGGAATCGCTGCACCGCTTGTGAACGCACTTAGCAAGCAAGGCATCATGCATCCATTCCCAATTCAGATTGCTACATTGCCAGATGCGTTAGCAGGCCACGATATTTTAGGTCGCGGACAAACTGGTTCAGGTAAGACCCTGGCATTTGGTTTGGCACTTCTTAACAACTTAAATGGCAAGGTGGCAAAGCCACATAAGCCATTGGCACTTGTTTTGACTCCAACTCGCGAACTTGCACAGCAGATCGATGAAGTATTGATGCCACTTGCACGTTCAATTGGTCACGAATCAGTTGTTGTTGCTGGCGGAATGTCTTACTCAAAGCAGATCACTGCAATGCGTCGCGGAACAGCGATCTTGGTTGCAACACCCGGTCGTTTGATCGATCTACTTAACAAGGGTGAAGTTCAGTTAGACCAACTTCAAATCACAGTTCTTGATGAAGCAGATCAGATGGCAGACATGGGCTTCTTGCCTGTTGTTAAGGAAATTCTTGATCAGGCAAAGCTAGATGGTCAGCGACTTCTATTCTCTGCAACTCTTGACCGTGGTGTTGATTCTTTGGTTCGTCAGTACTTGAAGAACCCAAAGACTCACTCACTACAAAACGATCGTGCATCAGTTTCAACAATGGAGCACTATGTATTAGTTATGAATCCAACTGATAAAGATGACATCACAAATCAAGTTGCTGCGCGTAATGGAAAAACTATTTTGTTCGTGAAGACTCAACGCGGCGCAGATCGCTTAGCTGACAAGCTTGCTCACGCAGGTGTTCCAGTTGGCGCATTGCACGGTGGAAAGTCACAAGCGGTTCGTACACGTACTTTGGCTCTGTTCAAGGAGACTGCTAATGCGGCACTAGTTGCAACAGATGTTGCAGCACGTGGTATTCACGTTGATGGAATTTCATTGGTTGTGCATGTTGATGCACCAACAGATCACAAGGATTACTTGCACCGCGCTGGTCGTACAGCACGTGCTGGTGAGGCCGGAACTGTTGTAACACTTGCAACAACACGTCAACAGAAATCAATCGGTGGACTCACACAGCGCGCTGGCGTAACCCCTAAGTTTGTGGGAGTTACACCGCTCAGCACTGAATTAATGAAGATTACGGGCGCACAGGAGCCAACAGGTATTCCTTACATCGTGCCAATCGTTGAAAAGTCTGTACGCAGTGGTGGAAAGCGCCCTCGTCCAAACTCAAGTCAACGTCGCCGTCGTCCTCACTAGTTCACCCTTTCGCTAGTTCACCCTTTCTTTGGATTTCTAGATAGGTAGTATTCGCGCTATGACAAACGCGAACCCATTTGCCCAAAGAAGCACCCTTGAGTACGAGCTGCCTCCATTTGCTGACATCAAAGTCGAGCACTATCTGCCTGCCTTCTATGAAGGCTGCACACAGCAGTTAGCAGAAGTTCAGGCGATTCTAGATACACCAGGTGCTGCCACTTTTGAGAACACAATTGTTGCTCTTGAAAAGAGTGGGCAGATGTTGATGCGTATGTTGCTGGTTTTCTACAACAAGTCCTCAAGTGATACCAGCGATGCTTTAGATGCGATAGAAGAAGAAATGGCTCCAAAGCTTGCTGCTCATCAAGATGCAATCCAATTGAACCCAGTGTTGTTTAAAAGAATTAAAGATCTTTACGATGCGCGCGAATCAATTGGATTAAATAGTGAAGATGCCTGGTTACTAGAACGTTATTACAAGGATTTGATCCATGCTGGTGCGCACTTGACTGAGGCACAGCGCGATCGCTTAAAGGAATTAAATGAAGAGCTTTCAAAGCTGGAAACTCAGTTTGGTAAGAATGTTTTAGCAGATACAAATGATTTAGCGGTTCTGGTTGACACCATCGAAGAGCTAGATGGACTTAGTGAAAACGAAATTGCTGCTGCCGCCGCAGCTGCTAAAGATCGTGGGCATGATGGCAAGTGGTTAATCGGAATGGTGAACTTCACCGGTAACCCAGTCCTTGATTCTTTAACCAACCGCGAACTTCGCAAGAAAATAATGGAAGCCTCTAAGCAAAAAGCTAACCGCGCCAATGAAAACGACAATAAGCCCGTCTTGCTTCAGATAGTTAAGCTGCGTGCTGAACGCGCACAATTGTTTGGCAAGCAAACCCATTCTGAACACGTAATTGCTGTCCAAACTGCAGAGCATCCAGACAATGTGCATGCGATGCTGCGCAAGATCGCACCTGCCGCCGTTCGTAACGCAAAGGCAGAGGCTGAAGACCTTAAGAAATCTGCTGGTACAGATATTGAAAGCTGGGACTGGGGTTTCTACACCGAACAAGTTCGGTTAGAAAAGTACAACATTGATACAACAAAGATGCGTCCTTATTTTGAACTAGAACGCGTATTGCACGATGGCGTCTTCTTTGCCGCAACTAAGTTGTTTGGAATTACCTTCAAAGAGCGTCCTGATCTGGTTACTTACCACCCAGAAGCTCGTGCTTTTGAAGTGAACAACGAAGATGGCACCAAGGTTGGTTTATTTATTGGTGACTTCTACACACGTGATTCAAAGCGTGGTGGAGCGTGGATGAACAACTTGGTTGATCAGAACTTCTTGTCAGATCAATTACCTGTTGTTGTTAACAATTTGAATATTCCAAAGCCTCCTGCAGGTAAGCCAACTCTGCTTACATACGATGAAATCACAACCTTGTTCCACGAGTTTGGCCACGCACTCCATGGATTGTTGTCTCAAGTTAAATACCCTCGTGTTTCAGGAACGTCAGTTCAGCGCGATTTCGTCGAATTCCCATCACAAGTAAATGAGATGTGGATCTTGTGGCCCGAAGTTGTAGAAAATTATGCCCGCCATCATGAAACTGGCGAGAAATTGCCTCAAGAATGGATTGACAACTTAAATGCTGCACGCACTTTCAACGAGGGGCATGCAACGACCAGTTATTTGTCCGCTGCTATTTTGGATCTTGCATGGCATCAACTAACAACTGAACAAGCAGCGACAGTTACCGATGTAGAAGCTTTTGAAGCCCAAGCAATTAAAGACTACGGATTAGATTTTGCGCCAGTCCCAACCCGTTACCGTTCAACCTACTTCAGCCATATTTTTGCTGGTGGCTACTCATCGGGGTACTACGGCTACATCTGGTCCGAGGTTTTGGATGCCGACACTGTGGATTGGTTTAAAGAAAATGGTGGTTTGTTGCGCGCTAATGGCGAGCATTTCAAGAACACACTTCTAGGACGGGGTGGTTCGATCGATTCCATGCAAATGTTTCGCAACTTCCGCGGGCGAGATTCAAAAATTGAGCCTCTTCTGAAGCGACGCGGACTGCTGTAACCATTTATTTTTAAGTTTTCTAGCGGTAAGTTACGGTCATGAGAAACCAAACTGTATCCAAGAAAATTCAACTGCTAGTGGCTTTGATTGCAACCTTTACCTTTGGCTTGCCTGCAATCGCAACCGCTATTCCATCTACCGTCAATCTTACAGTCCATTACCAGCGCCCTGGTAATGATTATCAGGATTGGAACTTATGGTTATGGAAGAACCTGACTTCTGGTGCAGATGTTGATGTTGATTCTAAAGGTGTCACTTTTACTGCTGACGATGCTTTTGGAAAAATAGCAACGGTCAAAATTGAAGGAATGGATAAGTTTGAAAACATTGGAATAATTGTTCGAAAAGGTGCTTGGGATTCAAAAGATATGGGTGATGATCGATTTATCACCAATATTCCAGACACAGGAAATGTTGAAATTTGGTTACGACAAGGAGACCCAACAATTCACTATTCAATTCCTACAACACCGATTCCAAAAAATCCCGCGATTGAATTAACAAAGCTGTATGACTCTCCTGAATTTGCAGCCAAGTACACCTACACAGGCAACGATCTAGGTGTCACATACACAAAGACCTCAACAAAGTTGCGCGTTTGGGCTCCTACCGCCACAGCAGTCAATGTTGTAACTTACAAAGAATCTGATTCACCTTCATCATCTGGTGCATTAACGAAAATGACATATGACACAAAGGGCACTTGGGTTGCAACTCTTAAGGGTGACCAAAATGGCACTGTGTTTAACTATCGTGTTAGCGTAAATAACACAGTAAATGAAGCGGTAGATCCATATGTACGCGCTACAACTGTTAACGGAGCCCGTGGAGTAATCGTTAATTTGGATGCCACAGATCCCAAGGGTTGGAGCACTGCAAAACCGAAATTTAGTGGGAAGCCAACCGATGCTGTCATTTACGAACTTCACGTTCGAGATCTATCAGTGGATGCATCTAGTGGTATTTCAGCAAAAAATAAGGGTAAGTTCTTAGCTCTCACAGAGTTGAATACAAATAATAAGGGAGTAAAAACTGGTGTCGCTGCGATCAAGGATCTCGGTGTAACACACGTCGAATTATTGCCGATATTTGATTTTGCAACTGTTAATGAGAATCTTCCTACATTTAACTGGGGTTATGATCCTCAAAATTACAACGTTCCAGAAGGTTCTTATAGCTCAGATCCAACGAAGCCAACAGCGCGCATTACCGAACTGAAAAGCGCAATCATGGGATTGCATAAGGCTGGACTACGCGTGAATATGGATGTGGTTTATAACCATGTTTCAAACGCAAATACATTTAGTCAAAACTTGATTGTTCCAGGGTACTTCTTCCGCCGCGATGACAATGGAAACTTAACTAGTGGTAGCGGCTGTGGCAACGACGTTGCATCAGAGCGACCAATGGTTCGTAAATTCATCGTCGATTCAGTCAAGTTCTGGACAACTGAGTACAACTTGGACGGGTTCCGCTTTGACTTGATGGGTTTAATGGACATTGAAACCATTAACGAAATTACAGCTGCACTGAAGAAGATTGATCCAACTATTCTGGTAATTGGTGAAGGTTGGAACATGGGAACTCTGCCAGCAAATAAGAGAGCAAATCAGCTAAATATCTCTGAGTTGCCTAGAGTCGCACACTTTAATGATCAGATCCGAGATGGCATTAAGGGTTCTGTATTTGATTCAGCAGACACCGGTTTTGCCACAGGAAAATTCACTTCGAAAATGAATGTGCTTGCAGGTATCGTCGGTAATACCGATTACTCAACCGAGATAATGACAAAGTGGACGACATTAGCGCCAGGTCAATCCGTAAACTATGTTGAATCACATGACAACATGACATTGGTAGACAAAATAACCGCCAGTGTTAAGGACGCAAAGCCAGCTGATATTGCACAATTAAGTCGACTTGCCTCTTCAATTCCGTTCTTGGCTCAGGGAATGCCATTTATGCAAGCAGGACAAGAATTTCTGCGATCAAAGGGTGGAGATTCAAATAGCTACAAATCTAGCGACCTTGTAAATTCATTAAAGTGGAGCACCCAATCAACAAACGCTTCTACGGTTAAGTATTTCAAGGGGTTAATCGCTTTACGTAAGGCACATCCTGCTTTCCGTATGGAGACAACAGATCAAGTTCGAAAGAACTTGAAATTCCTTACATCACCAGAAGGAACTATCGCTTACTCACTCAACGGCAGTGCAGTAAAAGATTCTGCGGCGACCTTGGTTGTTGTGCACAATGCAAACACAACTCCACAAACAATCACTTTGCCTAAATCTGGAAGTTGGTCGGTTCTGGTTGAATCTGGAATCGCGGGAACTTCTGTTATTCGCAAACTAACTGCTGGCTCAGTTGTTGTTGAACCACGATCAACGCTGGTAATTACTCAGTAAAGTATTTAGCCCGCAGATCCTGAACCTGAAGGTCCGGCCTTGCGCTGAACCTGAGGAGCTCCACCACTGCGTTGTCCGCCGCGGATCTTTGATCCTGATTCAGAATGATTTTGCGTGCCTGGTGCACCCGGCTTGTTCTTTTTTGCTTCAAGGGCGGCAAGCATTCGTGCCTTCATGTCATCATTTTTATCGGCCATGGGTTAACTCTACCGCCTTCCAAACTAATAGTTGGACGGGCTAAGAACTTGACTCTTTATATTCGCGCAAACGTTCTAAAACTTCTGATTCGCGATAGCGACGATGTCCACCTAATGTGCGAATTGCTGTCAGCTTTCCAGCCTTCGCCCAGCGCGTAACAGTCTTTGGATTTACATGAAATCGTTGTGCGACCTCTTTCGGGGTCAAAAGAACTTCGGCATCAGGGATGCGGTTGCTCATAGCGACTCCTTTAGATTGTGCTGTGTCCGATTTAGCCTGTATTGGGGTGAAGTATTGCCCGTATCCGAGCGTGAAGCAATACCTACGAGGCTTGCTCGAAGGCCTGAACTAAGCGCCAACGGGACATTAAACGTTGATATCCCACACCAGCAGCCATTCCATCAGCGGTAGCAAGTCCAGCAACTGAACTAGTTACATCCTCAATTGAAGTGTCTGCGTCTAATCCGTTTTCACCATTATCGCGTAGAGCTTTATCCATGTAATTAGCTAATCCACCGTAATCAAGTTCTACTAACGATTGTGGGTGAAACATTTCTAACCACGCCAAGAGATTTTCAAGTTCTTGTTCTACCGGACCATCACCGAAAGCACCTAATACTGCATCGTGTGCGCTATCGCACCGTTGTTTTGCATTAGCGATTGTTGTGTGCGAAATACAAAACTTTCCATGCTCATTGTCACCGCGAAATCTTTCCTCTGGTGAAAACAAAATGAACCACCGGGGCGGAATTATCCACGTCTCATTAAGAATATGCGGAACTTTGTCATCCAATAAATCAACACCTGCAGTTATTACTTCTTCCATTGCTGATGAAACAAAGAATGGAACAACAGTACTTGGCAATGAATCTTTGAAATTATCTAATGCCGCCCAACAACGAGTTGCAGTTGCCCATGGTGACACATAACGAATGCCATTACGATCTAAAATATGAACCCCGTCGGGGCGACCTGCTGGTGGCTCAGGTTGAACAACTCGATGTAGGGCTAGTTCTTCTTCGCGATTAAAACTTGTTTCATCACTTTCTAAATTTTGCCAACGTAAACGATCAGCTGGATCAAATGCAGAAAGTGGTTCGTAGATACGAAGTGAAGCGACGTACGGTGTAGCTCTCACGCACGTGGAATGTAATTGCCCTCAGCAAAAGGATCATCGTCATCCTTGCGTGAAGTGTTATCGACTTCGCCATGAAGTTCTTTGGCAAGACGATCAAGATCCATATCTTGCGCGTTATATTTCAAATCACGTGCAACTTTGGTTTGCTTTGCTTTTGCGCGGCCGCGACCCATGGGCGACCTCCTTCACTAATTGCTGTGCGTCAGGGAGGTAGGTTATCGCGCTTGGTAGGAACCTTCCAAAGTTGAGCGTGGATCAGAGCCTTTACGCTCAGTTACAACCCCGGCAACCCACGCTTTCATCCCCCGAGCGGCTAAAGATCGCAGGGTCAGATCGGCAACAGCTGGATCAACAAACGCACTCATTCCGATGCCGCAGTTCCAGGTGCGCTCCATATCGGCCTGTGGGACTCCGCCCATCTTTGCCATGAACTCCATTTCAACAGGCAACGCCCATGTTGAACGATCATAAGTAGCTGTTAAATGTTCTGGAATCACTCGTGCAGTGTTTTCTGCAATTCCTCCACCTGTAATGTGTGAAAAAGCATGCAAGTGTTCTGGCATTGATTTAATCAACGCTAAACAATCGAGTGTATAAATCTCAGTAGGCTTTAGAAAAACTTCACCCGATGTCATTCCGTATTCACTGACGTTTGCTTGCAGACTTAATCCAGCGGTCTTAATAATGTGGCGAACAAGCGAGAATCCATTTGCATGAAATCCACTCGAAGGCATTCCAATAATGACATCGCCCGCTTTAACTCGGTGCGCGCCTAACTGATGTTCTGCATCGACAACTCCAGTTGCAGCGCCAGCAATATCAAACTCATCATCTGCTAACAATCCAGGATGTTCGGCTGTTTCTCCACCGATCAAAGCGGTGTTTGCTTTCGCGCACCCTCGTGCGATTCCGGCAACAATGTCAGCAATGTTTTCTGGGATAACTTTTCCGACTGCGATGTAATCAGTCATGAACAAAGGCTCAGCGCCACATACGACTAAATCATCAACAACCATGGCAACCAAATCTTCACCGATAGTGTCGTACTTACCAAGTGCGCGCGCGATTTCGGTTTTTGTACCAACACCATCAGTTGATGTTGCAAGCAAAGGTTGTTTCATACTCTTTAGCTTGCTTGCATCAAATAGACCAGCAAATCCACCAATGCTGCCAATTACTTCAGGACGAGATGCTTTGGCGATAGATGCTTTCATTAATTCGACCGCGCGATCTCCGGCATCAATATCGACCCCTGCATCTTTATAAGTAGACATTAGTTACCGTGCACTTCCGTGATTTCTAGGCGCAGTTTTCCTTCAGACATGTCCTCAGGGATACGAATTGGATATTCACCGGTAAAACAGGCAGAACAAAGGCGATCAGAAGCTACCTGGGTCGCTGAAATTAGGCCATCTAAAGAGACGTACCCCAAGGAATCAGCGCCGATTGAACGACGAATTTCTTCGACCTCTAAACCATTAGCAATTAATTCTGCGCGCGTTGCAAAATCGATGCCGTAATAGCAGGGCCACTTAACTGGAGGAGATGAAATACGCACATGAATCTCGCGGGCCCCAGCTTCGCGCAACATGCGCACAATTGCGCGCTGGGTATTTCCGCGAACAATCGAATCATCGACCACGACAATTCGCTTGCCTTCAATAATTTCGCGAAGTGGGTTTAGTTTTAGTCGAATGCCAAGTTGGCGAATAGTCTGCGAAGGTTGAATAAAAGTACGTCCGACATAAGAGTTTTTGACAAGACCCAATCCAAAAGGAATCCCTGACTCTTTTGCGTAACCAATCGCAGCTGGTGTTCCAGATTCTGGAACTGGGATTACCAGATCAGCTTCAACAGGTGCTTCTTTCGCTAATTGCGCGCCGATTGCCACGCGTGTTTTGTGGATACCACTGCCGGCAATTGTTGTATCAGGACGGGCAAGATAGACATATTCAAACAAGCAACCCTTGGGTTGTGCCTCGGCCCACCGCTGCGAACGGACGCCATTGCTATCAATCGCAATGAATTCTCCAGGTTCAATTTCTCGTACAAAAGCAGCGCCAACAATATCTAGTCCAGCGCTTTCAGATGCAACTACCCAGCCGGTTTCTAGTTTGCCAAGTACTAATGGGCGAACACCATGTCGGTCTCGCGTTGCATACAAGGTGTGTTCATCCATAAAGACAAGCGAAAAAGCACCTTCTAGTTGTGGCAACACCGCTAACGCGCTAGCTTCAACATTTTTTTCATCTTGCAATGCAATTAGGGCAGACATGATTTCTGTATCTGTTGTTATGCCACTCATGCTTGTTGCTGATCCTTCAAGCTTTTGCACCAGTTCGGCCAGATCGCCAGTATTTGTCAGGTTGCCATTGTGAGCTAAAGCTAGTGTTCCATACTTAGTTGGGCGTAATGTGGGCTGCGCATTAACCCAGGTGCTTGATCCAGTCGTGCTGTATCGACAGTGACCAATAGCAAGGTTGCCTTTAAGTGTTGCAAGATCGCCTTCGGTAAATACCTGCGAAACAAGACCCATATCTTTGAAGATAAGAATTCTTTCGCCATCACTTGTCGCAATTCCAGCAGACTCGGTTCCGCGGTGTTGCAAGGCATACAAACCATAAAAACTTAGCTTTGCGACTTCTTCACCAGGGGCCCACACGCCAAATACACCACAGGCATCTTGAGGGCCTTTATCTTCACCCAAAACATTGTGATTGAGCAAACCATCAGGGCGTCTCATAGGTTAGATCCTAACGGTAGGTAATCAGTCAAATCAGCACGAACACCTGATGCTGCAATCGCACCGCTGCTCATGGCATCGGCCCAACTTAATTTTCCAGAAGCCAACGCTAGCCACGTATCTGCATTCATTTCAATAGTATTTGGTGGCGTCCCACGAGTGTGAGTCGGGCCATCACCACATTGCACAGCTGCATATGGCGGAATGCGAACTTCGATTGCACGACCAGGTGCCTTTGTAGTCAAAAGCGCAAGAGTGCTCTTAACCTGCTCCAGTATCTGTTGATCGCGCATATTTATCACCCAAATAACTTCGGGAATGTGGATGTGTGTGCATTTGAAAGCTCAGCCAAGGAAATATCTGCGTCATTAATTACTAATGAATCTCCCCCAGTAGTACCTAGCTTTGCAATCGCAATCGCATTTTTTGTCGCTAATCCTTCAAGACGTTCGGTATGTGATGAATCAATTGCGACAATTACACGTCCAGGTGATTCACTCAACAAATCAATTCCTACATTATTCAAGGAAACTGTTGCACCGACTTTATGTCGCAAAACCATTTCAGTTAGCCCAGCGGATAATCCGCCTTGGCTTAAATCATGGGCTGCGGCAAAGAAAGAATTTCCTTCGAGAAGTAGCTCGATAAGGCGCATTTCGCGCTGTAAATCAGCATCTGGTGATTGTCCAACGCGCTGGTTGTGCAAGAAAGCCCATTCACTTCCGGCTAAGTCTTCGTGAGTTTCTCCTAATAGATACAGATCCAATCCTGCTTGGGTAAAACTCATTGGGGTGCGAGTACGAACATCTTGAATTACACCCAGCACACCAATGACAGGTGTTGGCAAAATCGCAACTGATCCAGTCTGGTTATAGAAGGAAACATTTCCACCGGTTACCGGAAGTCCCATTTCTAAGCAACCATCTGCTAATCCTCTAACTGATTCTGCAAACTGCCACATAACACCTGGATCTTCAGGAGAACCAAAGTTAAGACAATTAGTCACAGCAAGTGGTCTGGCACCTGCCGTTGCAATATTTCGCGCCGCTTCTGCCAAAGCCAACTTCGCGCCTTGATATGGATTCAGATACGACCAGTTTGCATTGGCATCAGTTGAAATGGCAACACCTAAATGTGTTGTCTCATCAATACGTACCATTCCAGAATCATCTGGTTGGGATTGAATAGTGTTTCCCTGAACATACTTGTCATATTGCGAGGTAACCCAGGATTTATCTGCAAGATTAGGCGCTGCAGCTAATTTCAAAACAGCTGCTTTGATTTCTGAGGCAGTTACCGGAATCGGAACATTCACCTTTTGGTCATTTACTTGATTGATATATGCCGGTTGTGCCAATGGTCGATTGTAAACAGGACCATCATGGGCCACGGTGCGTGGTGGAACATCAACAATTAACTCACCATTCCAGGTGATTTCAAGGTGATTGCCAGCTGTAACTTCGCCAATAACTGTGACGGTTACATCCCACTTCCTGCAGATTTCTAAGAAACGATCAATTTTGCTAGGTTCAACAATTGCACACATGCGCTCTTGTGATTCAGACATCAAGATCTCTTCGGGTGAAAGGGATGGATCACGCAGTGGAACCTTGTCCAACTGCACCTTCATGCCCCCAGAACCACCTGATGCCAGCTCGCTTGTGGCACACGATAAGCCTGCCCCGCCAAGGTCTTGGATGCCAACGACTAAATCTTCAGCAAATATTTCTAACGAGCATTCAATTAAAACTTTTTCAACAAAGGGATCACCTACCTGAACACTTGGACGCTTCGTAGATCCGCCGGCACCAAATGTTTCTGATGCAAGTACTGAAACTCCACCGATGCCATCGCCACCTGTTTTTGCCCCATACAACACAACTAAATTGCCTGCACCTGCTGCCTTTGCCAACTTAATATCGCTGTGCTTCATTACGCCAACACACAAAGCATTAACAAGTGGATTGCCAGCATATGTTTCATCAAAAGTAACTTCGCCGCCAATGTTAGGCAAACCTAGGCAGTTTCCGTATCCACCTACGCCGGCAATGATTCCTGGTAACACGCGACGAGTGTCTGGTGCATCTGCTGGACCAAAGCGCAATGGATCCATAACTGCAATTGGTCGAGCACCCATCGTCAAAATGTCACGGACAATTCCGCCAACACCTGTTGCAGCCCCTTGGTATGGCTCAATAAATGATGGGTGGTTGTGTGATTCAATTTTGAAAGTTACGGCATATCCCTGACCCACATCCACTACACCTGCATTTTCACCAATTCCAACTAACAACGCATCAGATTTTGGTGCTTTTTCGCCAAACTGCTTCAAGTGAACCTTTGATGATTTATACGAACAGTGTTCGGACCACATCACTGAATACATAGCTAGTTCAGATGATGTTGGACGTCGACCAAGAATTTCTTTGATGCGCGCGTACTCATCTTCCTTCAAACCAAGTTCGGCAAATGGTTGTGAGTTATCAGGTGTTGACTGTGCAATTGCGACTGTATCTAACGCCATTACTTCACCATCGCATTCAAAATCGATGTAAAGAAACCAAGGCCTTGTGCAGATGGCCCAGTTAGTTCATTAATCGCATGTTCGGGGTGCGGCATTAGGCCCACGACATTGCCCTTGGCATTACTTATTCCGGCGATCAAATTACGCGACCCGTTGGGGTTTTCACCTACATAACGGGCAATAACGCGACCCTCGCCTTCGAGTAATGCAAGAGTTTGATCGTCACACTGAAAAGAGCCTTCGCCATTCTTAAGCGGAATAACGATGTGTTCACCTTGTTTAAAGGAGCTGGTCCACGCGGTTGTGTTATTAACGATTTCAATCTCTTGGTCACGGCACAGAAAATGAAGATCAGAGTTGCGGGTTAATGCACCTGGCAATAAATGTGACTCACACAGAACCTGAAAACCATTACAGATACCAAGAACTGGCATTCCTTTATTTGCTGCTTCAATGACGAGTTGCATAACTGGTGCAAATCGTGAAATCGCGCCACATCGTAAGTAGTCACCATAAGAAAATCCACCAGGCAGAATTACAGCATCAACATTTTTTAAGTCTGCGTCGCCATGCCACAGAGAAATAGCTTCAGCGCCTCCTGCCACTACCGCACGAGCAGCATCACGATCATCCAGAGTTCCTGGAAATGTAATTACTCCAACGCGCATTACTTTTCAACTCTCACGACGTAATTTTCAATCACTGGGTTAGACAGCAATACTTCTGCGGCTTTCTCGACCTCTGCTAATTGTGCCGGCGTTGGCTCGCCATCGATTTCTATTTCAAATCGTTTTCCTTGGCGGACAGATGTAGCGAAGGTGAACCCAAGTCGTGGCAACGCAGCTGCAACTGCATTTCCCTGAGGATCAAGAATCTCGGGCTTTAACATCACATCAACCACGATTTTTGCCATTTGCGTATCTCCCTGTTAGAACTTGCTGCCGGTAATTCGGAAAAATGCTTCTTCGTAACGTTGTGCTGTCTTTTCTACGATCTCACCAGGTAGTTCAGGGGGTGGGCTATTTCTATCCCATCCACTTGATACTAGATAGTCACGTAAAAACTGTTTGTCATACGAGGGTTGAACCCCGCCCGGCTTCCAGGTTGAAGCCTCCCAAAACCGTGAAGAATCAGGGGTTAGCGCCTCATCCCCCAGCAGTATCTGCCCTTTTTCGTTGCGCCCGAATTCAAACTTTGTATCCGCCACGATGATTCCACGGCTTGCTGCAAACTCTGCAGCCGTTTCATATAACTTGATTGTTAGGTCGCGAAGTTCTTCAGCATCTTCGGCCCCAACAATTTCTGCAGCACCATCAAAATCAATATTTATGTCGTGATCACCAATTTCAGCTTTAGTTGCTGGAGTAAAGATGCTGTCTGGCAATTGTGATCCGTCAAGCAAACCATCCGGCAGCTTATTTCCACAGACCGCTTTGTTGTTTTGGTACTCGTTCCAACCGCTACCTGTTAAGTAGCCACGGGCTACGCATTCAACATTAAACATAGTTAGTGGTTGCACGATAATTGCGCGATCTTCAACTGATGCAGGAACATCGGTAGAAACAATATGGTTGCCGACAATATCTTCCAGTAGTTCAAACCAAAATAGCGATAGCTGAGTCAGCACTTCGCCTTTGCCGGGGATAACAGTTGGCATCACCCAGTCATATGCCGAAACTCGATCTGATGCGACCAACAAAATTTCATTGTTGTCATTTGTGTAAAGATCTCGAACTTTTCCGGTGCGCAGATGTTTCCACCCAGTTATTTCAGGCGCTGGCGGTGGGCCAGCTGGGCCAAAGCCGCTCACCGAATAGAGCCGGGCTTGTACTGCGCTGCGGCAGGGTGCGCGGATGTAATCGCACCGATGCGACTAACAACTCGAGCTACTTGTTGGCGAGCTTCGCCAGTAAATTCGATGGGATCACTAATCAACGCAGTTAGTGCAGTGCGATCAAGTGGTAAACGATCATCTGCTGCAAGATCATCAAGAAGTGTGTTTTTCTTTCCTTCACGCATTCCAAGTGCAGCTTTAACCGCATGCTCTTTAATGACTTCATGTGCGACTTCGCGACCAACGCCGCACTTGACAGCGGCCATGAGGATTTTTGTTGTGGCCAAGAATGGCAAATAACGCTCTAATTCAGCGCTAATTACCGCTGGGAAAGCGCCGAATTCATCAAGGACTGTAAGCATTGTTTCGAGCAAGCCATCTATTGCATAGAACGCATCAGGTAACGCAACGCGGCGAACAACACTGCATGAAACATCGCCTTCATTCCATTGATCGCCAGAAAGTTCGCCAACCATTGCTGCATATCCACGCAAAACAACTGAAAGACCATTTACTCGCTCACATGATCGTGTATTCATCTTGTGAGGCATTGCGCTGCTACCAACCTGTCCAGCTTTAAAGCCTTCAGTGACAAGTTCGGCTCCAGCCATCAGGCGAATTGAAGTAGCAAGAGATGATGGTGATGCTGCAAGCTGAACAAGTGTTGTAACAACATCATAATCAAAAGAGCGTGGATAGATTTGACCGGTTGAATCTAAAACATTATTAAAGCCAAGTTCTTTGGCAATTGCCCCTTCTAATTTGAAGTGCGCATCCGTTGATCCAAGAAGATCTATTGAATCCTGAGCTGTTCCGACCGGACCCTTGATTCCTCGCATTGGGTAGCGACCTTGCAAAGCAGTTAGTCGTTCATAGGCAAACAACAACTCTTCGGCGGCGGACGCGAAACGCTTTCCTAAAGTTGTGATCTGTGCTGGCACATTATGTGAACGTCCGGCTATTGGTTGATTCACATACTGTGTTGCACGCTCTGCTAGACGAGCAAGAAGAGTTACAACCTTGTCATGAACAATTTCAAGACCGTTTCGAATCTGTAGCGCTTCGATGTTTTCAGTTAGATCACGGCTAGTCATTCCTGCATGAATTGCTTCGTGGCCAGCAAGTGCGTTGAACTCTTCAATTCGCGCTTTCACATCGTGACGTGTCTGCTTTTCACGGGCATCAATTGATGCAAGATCCACTCGTGTAATTACATTTTCGTAATCTGTAATTACATCCTTTGATATTGCATGGCCCAGCGTTGATTGAGCGCGCATGACCGCAACCCACAGCTGGCGTTCGGCGATGATTTTGGCCTCTGGCGCGAAGATTTCGCGCATCGCAGCTGATGCATATCGGCTAGCAAGCAGGCTCATTGGTGAATTATCCGTCATTTAATTGCCCTTCTCTGCCACCGACGCATTAAGGGCGATGTCTGTGCGATAAAAAGAACCGGAAAGTGAGATTTGGCTTATCGCACGGTAGGCAAGGTTTCGGGCTTCAGTCAGATCCTCACCAATTCCTGTGACTGTTAGAACTCGACCACCTGATGCAACTACACCTTGATCACTATGGGATGTACCTGCGTGGAAAATCTGAACATTCTCGATTGCAGAAAAGCCTGTAATTACCCCACCACTCTTTGGTGCCGCTGGATAACCTTCAGCAGCCAGTACAACTGTCACAGCTGAATCTGCTTTCCAATCCAAAGTTGTCTCTTTTAGATTTCCGGTTGCGGCGTTGTACAACAAAGTTGCAAGAGGAGTCTTTAGTAGTGGGATCAATACTTGTGTTTCTGGATCACCAAAGCGCGCATTGAATTCAATAACTCGAGTTCCATGATCAGTAAGTGCAAGACCTGCATATAACAAACCAACAAATGGGGTTCCGCGAGCTGACATTTCGGCAATCATCGGGGCAAGAACTTGTTTGTATGTGTCTTCAATAATGTCCGATGGTGCCCATGGCAATGGTGAGTACGCACCCATGCCACCAGTGTTTGGACCCTCATCACCATCAAATGCTCGTTTAAAATCTTGTGCTGGTTGCATTGGCACAATTGTTGTTCCATCACTTATTCCAAATAATGAAACTTCTGGACCATTCAAATATTCTTCAATAACAACTCGCTTGCATGCTAATGCGTGAGCTAAAGCTTCTTGACGATCATTAGTAACAACAACACCTTTGCCTGCAGCTAAACCATCATCTTTTACGACGTAAGGAGCACCAAATGCATCTAAAGCGATTTCAATTTCTTCTTGTGTGCTGCAAGTAAAACTATGCGCAGTTGGGACACCAGCATCGCGCATGACTTCTTTGGCGAAGTTCTTTGAACCTTCTAATTGGGCAGCGGCTTTAGAAGGGCCAAACACAGCGATATTGGCCGCTCGCAGGATGTCAGCAACACCATTGACCAAAGGGACTTCAGGACCTATAACAACGAGATCAATGTTTAATCGCTGAGCCAATTCGAGGATTGCCTGATTATCTTTAATCACAAGTGGATGGCACTGCGCAATCTGTGCGATGCCGGGATTACCTGGTGCTACATGTAGTTCGGTACATGCTGGATCTGCTTGCAGTCCTGCTCCTAGTGCGTGTTCGCGTCCGCCGCTTCCGACTAGGAGGATTTTCATTCTTAGATGAAATCCTTTACGACAATTGTTTGATCGCGACCAGGACCCACGCCGATTGCACTCATAGGCGCACCTGAGATCTTTTCTAAGAATGCAACATAATCTTGGGCATTCTTTGGTAAGTCTGACAATTTACGAGCATGTGAAATGTCTTCAGTCCAGCCAGCTAAGTATTCATAAATTGGCTTTGCATGGTGGAAATCTGTTTGTGACGCAGGTAGTTCCTCAACGCGCTTGCCATCAATTTCGTAGGCAACGCAGACTGGAATCTTTTCCCAGCCAGTTAGCACATCTAGCTTTGTTAGGAAGAAATCAGTTAAGCCATTTACACGAACCGCATAGCGAGCAATCGGTGCATCAAACCAACCGCAACGACGTGCACGGCCAGTAGTCACACCAATTTCGCCACCAATACGACGTAACGCTTCGCCATCTTCATCGAATAATTCAGTTGGGAATGGGCCGCTACCAACACGAGTTGTATAAGCCTTTAAAATACCAATGACGCGATCAATCTTTGTTGGTCCAATTCCTGAACCTGTGCAAGCACCGCCAGCAGTTGGGTTACTTGAAGTCACGAATGGGTATGTTCCATGATCAACATCGAGCAAAGTGCCTTGAGAACCCTCTAGAAGTACTTTCTTTCCAGCCTTTAGCGCTTGATCTAAAATCAAAACCGTATCTGCAACATATGGGCGCAAAAGATCGGCGTACTTTAAATACTCTTCTAGAACTTCATCTACTTCGATGTTCTTGCGATTGAAAACCTTAATCAAAATCTGATTCTTATCTCGCAATGCACCTTCAAGTTTTTGACGAAGAATTGAAGGATCAAATAAATCTTGCACGCGGATACCAATACGGTTGATTTTGTCAGCATATGCAGGTCCGATACCACGACCAGTTGTTCCGATCTTTGACTTACCTAAGAAGCGCTCGGATACCTTGTCGATTGTGCGGTGATAAGGAGTAATCAAATGCGCATTCGTTGAAATTAAAAGCTTGCTGGTATTGATACCGCGCTCATTTAAGCCACGAATTTCTTCAAGCAAAACACTTGGATCAATGACGACACCATTACCGATTACAGGAATTACATTTGGAGAAAGAATTCCTGATGGCAGTAAGTGAAGTGCGTACTTTTGATCACCGATTACAACTGTGTGGCCTGCGTTATTTCCGCCTTGATAGCGAACTACATAATCAACGCGATCACCCAACAAATCGGTAGCTTTACCCTTGCCTTCGTCGCCCCACTGAGCTCCGAGTAATACCAATGCAGGCATGAGTAAAGCCTCTCCGACTAGTTGTTAATTACTTAAGTGATGAAGTACCGGCAGAGCGTAAATCTTCACAGCCGCGAACAACGCGAGCGGCCATTCCTGCTTCTGCAGCTTTACCCCACGCGCGAGGATCGTAAGCCTTCTTGTTTCCAACTTCGCCATCGATCTTTAGCACGCCGTCATAGTTCTTGAGCATGTGATCAACAACTGGGCGTGTAAATGCGTACTGAGTATCTGTATCGATATTCATCTTAATTACACCGTAATCAAGTGATTCGCGGATTTCAGAAAGTAGCGATCCAGAACCACCATGGAATACCAAGTCCATTGGCTTGCTTCCGGCAGGTAGTCCAAGCTTTGCGGCAACTGCTTCTTGCAATGTTGCAAGGATCTTTGGTTGCAGTACAACATTGCCTGGCTTGTAAACACCATGAACATTTCCAAATGTTGCTGCCACCATGTAGCGAGCATTTACATCGGTTCCAAGTGTTTCAATTGTCATTAATGCATCTTCAGGTGTTGAGTACAGCTTTGCATCATGCTTAGCTTCGATGCCATCTTCTTCTCCACCAACAACGCCGATTTCGATTTCAAGAATAGTTCTGGCAGCAACAGACATCGCCAACATTTCCTTAGCGACCTTCATGTTTTCAACCATGTCAACAGCAGATCCATCCCACATGTGTGAGGTAAACAATGGTCCCTTGCCAGATTTAATTCGATCTGCACCAATTGCAAGAAGTGGACGCATAAAGCCATCTAACTTTTCTGCTGGGCAGTGATCAGTGTGAATTCCAATATTTACTTTGTAATTCTTTGCAACAACATGTGCGAACTCTGCGAGCGCAACTGCGCCATCAACCATGTTCTTAACTGTTGAGCCCGATGCGTATTCCGCGCCGCCCCATGAAAATTGGATAATTCCATCTGACTCTGCTTCGGCGAATCCACGAATAGCAGCAGTGATGGTTTGTGATGATGAAACGTTGATTGCTGGGTAAGCGAATGCGCCCTTTTTAGCGCGATCCAACATATCCGCAAAAATTTCGGGGGTTGCAATTGGCATTCTGACTCCTATGGACTCGTTGTAATTCTTTAGACCGAGCGCTTCATTGAGTCGTCTAGAGGCTTACGGCCAATCCTCTCACCTTCGCCTAGTTGGCACAAAAAGACCCTCCGCAGGGGGTTAGCGGAGGGTCTTTTTCGCTGTCAGCTCAGTGTTTTGAGGGCGTTTGCCAAGAATTTGGCAAGAGCGGCTACCAGAACTGGGCTGCTTAGCAGTTTGATCAGCATCAAAATGAAGGATGTAAGCATTGTTTCTCCTCTCTTTGGCGCATTGTGAAACCGCTTGGCACGCCAAAAATCCATCACCGCTTTGTCTGTTGATAACAATGCCAAGCAGGTAGCCTCTAGCGTTATGAGCCAAGATCACGAGTCCCTAGAAAACCTGCTCAGCGAGGATCGTCAATTTCCTCCGACCGCCGAGTTTGCAGCCCAGGCAAATGCAAAGCCCGATCTGTATGACCAAGCCGAAAGCGATCGCTTGGCATTTTGGGATGTGCAAGCAAAACGGCTGTCATGGCAAACACCATGGAATAAAACTCTGGAATGGGAATCACCGTTTGCTCAATGGTTTGTTGGCGGCAAAATCAACGCATCTGTAAATGCCTTGGATCGTCATGTGCAAGAAGGTCGCGGCGATCGTGTTGCATTTCATTTTGAAGGCGAACCGGGCGATATACAAACAATTACATATGCGCAGTTGTTGACTGAAGTAAAGAAAACAGCAAATGCATTAACCGAACTTGGAGTTGTTGCTGGTGATCGCGTTGCAATTTATATGCCGATGATTCCCGAAGCTGCAATTGCAATGCTTGCCTGTGCCCGTATCGGAGCGCCACATAGTGTTGTCTTCGGTGGATTTTCTGCCGATGCGTTGTTGTCCCGAATTCAAGATGCTGATGCAAAATTAGTTATCACAGCAGATGGTGGATTTAGAAAAGGTGCAGCGTTCGCCTTAAAGCCTGCCGTAGATGAAGCGCTTAAAGGTCAACACAATGTTAAAAAGGTTTTAGTTGTACAGCGAACCAAACAAGAGACTGCCTGGAATTCGGAAACTGATGTTTGGTGGCATGAGATTGTTAGTCGCCAATCAACAGATCACACCGCAGAATTTTTCGATTCTGAGCACCCATTGTTTATTTTGTACACATCGGGCACAACTGCAAAACCAAAGGGAATCTTCCATACAACAGGCGGCTATTTAACTCAGGCTGCCTATACCCACCGAGTTGTCTTTGATATCAAGCCTGAAACAGATGTTTATTGGTGCACTGCAGATGTGGGTTGGATTACCGGCCATAGCTACATTGTGTATGGGCCACTAATAAATGGTGCAACACAGGTTATGTACGAAGGAACCCCTGATACTCCTCATAAGGGACGCATCTTTGAGTTAATCGAAAAATATGGCGTCACTATTTTGTACACCGCGCCTACGTTGATTCGTACGTGGATGAAATGGGGCGATGAGTTTCCTAATAAATACAATTTGTCGTCGCTACGTTTATTGGGATCAGTTGGTGAACCAATTAATCCTGAAGCATGGATGTGGTACCGCGAAGTTATTGGTGGAAACCGCTGCCCAATTGTTGATACCTGGTGGCAAACAGAAACTGGTGGAATCATGATTTCACCTTTACCAGGTGTAACCGCAACAAAACCTGGTTCTGCAATGACCGCGATTCCTGGAATCAGCGCAGTTGTTGTTGATGACAATGGAAACCCTGTTGCAAAAGGACATGGTGGTTATTTAATTTTGGATAAGCCGTGGCCCGGAATGTTGCGCGGTATCTGGGGCGAAGATGAGCGATATAAAGAAACTTACTGGTCCCGATTTGAAGGAATCTATTTTGCTGGTGATGGCGCCAAGTTAGATAAAGATGGTGCAATCTGGTTGCTCGGTCGAGTTGATGATGTCATGAATGTTTCAGGACACCGTATTTCTACAACTGAAGTTGAATCTGCTCTTGTTTCACATGAAGCAGTTGCCGAAGCAGCTGTAGTTGGCGCACAAGATGCGATGACAGGACAAGGAATTGTTGCCTTCGTTATTTTGCGTGGCGGAATTGCGCATGCAAAGGGAGAAACTCTTATTACCGAGCTGCGAAACCATGTTGCCAAGCAAATCGGTGCCATCGCTAAACCACGTCAGATTCTGGTTGTCGCAGAGCTTCCAAAAACCAGAAGTGGCAAGATTATGCGGCGATTATTAAAGGATGTTGCTGAAAATCGCCAAGTTGGAGATGCCACAACCTTGGCTGATCCCAATGTTATGCGCTTGATTTCAGATGGTTTGCATACTTCAAAGGATGAGGACTAGAGCTGCACACCTAAGTATTTGTCTGCCAATGCGATCAGTTCGGCCTCATTCTTGAAAACGCCAATCTTTTTGCCTGAAACAGAACCATCTGCTGCAATAAACCAGGTAACCGGCACGCCCATACCGAAATACTCACGTGAGCGACCATCTGAGTCAAACAAATTGGGCCATGTGATCCCATTTTCTTCTACAAACTTTCGGCCATCCTCAACTCTGGCCTCTTCGACATCAACACCAATTAGCGCGACCTTGTCTTTAGCTTTCTCATAAAAGGATCTAAGAATTGGAATTTCTTCCTTGCAAGGCCCACACCATGATCCCCACACATTAACAATCATGGGGCCTTGCAGCGCTCCGAGTTGTGCGCCAGTAGAACCATCCAAACAATCCAATTGAATTCCATCAACAGATGTTGTGTTCTGTGTAATCGAATCGCATGAAACAACTTCACCTTTTACGTATGTTGATGTTGAAGAACATGAGGTAAGAAGCATTAGGGAAACTGCTGCTAACGCTTTTCTCACCTGAAATCCTTATCTGTTTTAACCAACAGTAACGCTTTCTCTTTATTCATTTCGCCAATTCCAACACTTGGGCAAATTTTTGCAACAGGACATGCTCCACAAGCTGGTTTACGCGAATGACAAATACGACGCCCGTGCCAAATCATTCGCTGCGAAAGATTTGTCCACTCGGCTTGTGGAATTAATTGCTGAACAACCATTTCAACTTTTACTGGATCGGTTTCTTTGGTCCAACCAAATCTCCTAGACAGACGACCAAAGTGTGTATCTACAGTTATTCCAGGAGTATCAAATGCATGCCCCAAAACAACATTGGCCGTCTTGCGACCAACCCCTGGCAAGGTTATTAATTCCTCAAGAGTTCGCGGAACTTCTCCTCCAAAATCTTCTAGCAATTTGATGTTCAGTCCTTTTATGTTGCGGGCTTTAGCGCGATAGAAACCAGTGGAATGAATCAGATCTTCAATCTCGTGCATGCCTGCTTTTGCATAGGCCTTCGGATTCTTATACTTCTTAAAAAGCGCTGGCGTAACAGTGTTGACTCTCTTATCTGTGCACTGTGCGCTCAACACCGTAGCAATCAATAACTCGAGCGGGTTGGTGAAATCTAGCTCGCAGCGTATTTCTGGATAGGTCTTAGTAAGAATGCGGTACACAGCCCTAGCCTCTTTGCGGGTTTCGCTATCGACCACCATGGGTAGTAAAGTACCCCTCGTGCCTATAGATCAAGAAGTTATTCGTAAAGCGCCTCTTTTTACTGCGCTAGATGATGTCGCTGCCGCTTCCTTGGTGGCAAATATGGTTACCGTAAAGATTTCAAAGGGATCTGTTTTGTTCGCAGAAGGCGATGAAGGCGATCACCTGTATGTAATTGCTGAAGGCAAGTTAAAGCTTGGAACTTCTAGTGGTGATGGTCGCGAAAACCTGCTGTCAATTCTTGGACCTGGCGAAATGTTTGGTGAATTAAGTCTTTTTGATCCAGGCCCACGCACATCAACTGCAACTGCAGTAACCGATGCGAAGTTATTAAGTCTTGGACAAGACAAGTTGCTGCCATGGCTTATCGAAAATCCAATGGTTTCTTTGCAACTTCTTGCACGTTTGGCACAGCGACTTCGCCGTACAAATGAAGCAGTTGGCGATCTAGTTTTCTCTGATGTTCCTGGACGAGTTGCTAAGGCGCTCATTGATCTTGGCGAGCGTTTTGGAAAGCAAACAGATGATGGTTTATTTGTTCACCACGATCTAACTCAAGAAGAATTAGCACAACTAGTCGGTGCATCTCGCGAAACCGTTAATAAAGCACTTGCAGACTTCGCAGGACGCAACTGGTTAAAACTAGATGGTCGCGCTGTTTTGATTACAGATTTTGAACGTCTTTCAAAGCGCGGTAAGTGATTAGTCAGTAATTTCGACTGTTAGTTCGATTTCCACTGGTGAGTTAAGTGGAAGCTCTGCAATTCCGACAGCGCTGCGTGCATGCTTTGCACCATCGCCCCAGATGGCTAAAAACAGTTCAGATGCGCCATTAACAACAGCTGGATGATTGATGTAACCAGATACGCCATTTACATATCCAACTACTCGAACAATCTTTGTAATCTTGTTTACATCTGCAACCAATTCAACTGCTGCAAGTGCGTTAAGTGCACAAATTTGCGCAAGCTCTTTTGCGCGCTCAGGAGTGATCTCTCCATCAACTTTGCCAACACCAGCCATCTGGCCATCAACTAATGGAAGTTGTCCTGCAGTGAAAACTAAATTACCTGTGCGAATCGCAGGAACATAAGCAGCAACTGGCTTTGCAGCAACTGGAAGTTCTAAACCAAGTTCGGCTAACTTTGCACGAACATCAACCTTATTCATGCGATAGCTCTTTTCATGTACGCAACAAGCTGTTCGCCTGTGCCAGGTGCTGGAATAACTTGAACGAGTTCCCAACCATCTGAGCCCCAAGTATCAAGGATCTGCTTAGTTGCATGTGAAAGGAGAGGGACTGTTGCGTATTCATACTTAATCATTTGTTGAGACTCTCTTTCACTAGTGATGAAACAAGTGCTCCATCAGCCTTTCCTGCAATCTTCGCCTTTATCGCGCCCATTACCTTGCCCATGTCTGCAGGACCTGCAGCACCAGTTGCTGCGATTGCATCAGCGATGATCTGCTTAACCTCATCTGCAGTTAACTGTGCGGGTAAATACTTAGCAATTACTTCGCCTTCTGATTTTTCCAGCGCAGCCTTTTCTGGATGGCCCGCACCTTCAAATGCTTCGGCAGCTTCGCGACGCTTCTTTGCCTCGCGGGATAAAACAACAATTACTTCATCATCACTTAGAACACGTGCTTCTTTACCGGCAACCTCTTCATTAGTAATTGCGGTTAGAACCATACGGATAGTGCTTGATGTGATTTCATTGCGACCACGAATTGCTTCAGTTAAGTCGGCGCGTAATGTTTCTTTGATTGTCATTTTGTTAACTCTACCGCCAATAACTCTGCGATCTGAGCGGTATTTAGAGCTGCTCCCTTGCGCAGATTGTCTCCGCACAAGAATAAATCAAGAGATTTCTTGTCATCTGGTGAACGACGTACTCGGCCGACCCAGGTTGCATCTGTTCCAACAGCATCATTTGGTGTTGGAAACTTCTTGTTTTCAGGATCATCAAGCAAGGTAACTCCGGCAGCCTTCTCAAGGAGCTTTTGCGCTCCTTTTCGAGTTACTTCATTTTTAAATGTTGCATGCACCGCAAGTGAATGTGTTGTCAGGACTGGAACACGAACACATGTTGCAGAAACCTTTAAGCGTGGCATTCCTAGGATCTTGCGAGATTCATTGCGAACCTTAAGTTCCTCGGATGTGTAGCCATCTTCTTTGAGTGATCCTGCCCATGGCACCACATTTAGTGCAAGTGGTGCTGGGAATACATCGTTCTTTGTCACAACGGTACGAACATCTCCTGTTGCTTCACCAAGATTCTTACCGGCAACTGCAGAAATCTGTTCACGCAATGCATCGATGCCAGGTTGTCCTGCGCCAGATGCTGCTTGATATGAAGCAACTACGAGTTCCTTCAATTGATACTTTTTGTTAAGTGCGCCCATTGCAACAATCATCGAAAGTGTTGTGCAGTTTGGATTTGAAATAATTCCCTTTGGGCGCTTCTTTGTATCTTTTGGATTTACTTCAGGAACAACCAATGGAACTTTTGGATCCATGCGGAAGGCACCTGAGTTATCAACAACAATTGCGCCACGTGAAACAGCAATTGGTGCCCACTCTGCCGACACTTCATCTGGAACATCAAACATTGCAACATCGATGCCATCAAAAGCTTCTGGCGAAAGTGCTACGACAGTCAATTCTTCTCCGCGACATGTTAACTTCTTACCAGCGCTGCGCGCTGAAGCGATCAAACGGATCTCGCCCCAGACATCTTTACGTTCAGAAAGAATGCTGAGCATTACAGTGCCAACAGCACCTGTTGCGCCAACGACGGCAAGTGTTGGTTTCTTAGAAACTTTCTTCACTTTTTTACTCATCGTCCAGTTCCTCCATATACAACTGCTTCATTTTGATCTGCATCTAATTCAAATGCAGTGTGAGCTGCCTTTGCTCCTCGTTCTAGATCAGCTTCGCGACAGATTATTGAAATGCGAATTTCAGAGGTTGAAATCATTTCAATGTTCACGCCTGCATCCGATAGAGCACCAAAGAATGTTGCGGTGACGCCTGGATGTGAGCGCATACCAGCGCCAACTAATGACAATTTGCCGATTTGATCATCGTATTGAATTGAGGCAAAGCCAACTTCGCCCTGTAGTTTCTGCAAAATTGCAGTTGCTGCAGCGCCTTCAGCCTTTGGCAAGGTAAATGAAATATCTGTCAGACCAGTTGCAGCAGCGGAAACGTTTTGCACAATCATGTCGATATTGATGTCGGCATCTGCAATTGCTTGGAAGATACGTGCAGCAACACCAGTTCGGTCAGGTACTCCCACGATCGTTATTTTCGCTTCGGACTTATCGTGTGCGATACCCGAGATAATTGCTTGCTCCATGCTGCCTCCTTCTGGATGATCTTTGACCACCCATGTTCCTTCATTTGTAGTAAAAGATGAACGTACGTGAATTGGTAGGTTGTAACGGCGTGCGTATTCGACGCAACGCAAGTGCAAAACTTTTGCGCCACTTGCTGCGAGTTCGAGCATTTCATCGTAAGTAACTGTTTTTAATTTACGAGCACTTGGAACAACACGGGGATCGGCGCTGAATACACCGTCAACATCTGTATAGATTTCGCAAACATCTGCTTCTAACGCTGCAGCTAAAGCAACCGCTGTTGTGTCGCTACCACCGCGACCCAATGTTGTTACATCCTTTGTGTCTTGCGAGATTCCTTGGAAGCCAGCAACGATTGCAATTGCACCGCCATCTAACGCTTCTTTTATTCGACCAGGTGTCACATCGATAATGCGAGCGCGACCATGTGCAGATGTTGTAATCACACCTGCTTGGCTGCCGGTAAAGGACAACGCTTCGTGGCCCAAGTTGTTGATTGCCATTGCAAGTAACGCCATTGAAATTCGCTCACCAGCGGTTAGCAACATATCTAGTTCGCGGCCCTGAGGAATAGGAGTGATTTGTTCGGCTAGATCAATTAATTCATCGGTGGTATCGCCCATTGCTGAAACCACAACAACAACCTGATTACCATCCCGCTTTGCCGCCACAATTCTGTTGGCTACGCGCTTTAGCCCAGCAGCATCTGCCACTGAAGAGCCGCCGTATTTCTGAACAATTAGTCCCATGGCTCAATCATGAAGCACAGAATTGATTGGGGCTACCTGATTTCCGGCTTTTCCCAAATAATGAGACGATAAACATCTCAATTAATGAGATTAAACATCCCTACGGCCCTCAAAGGCGCGGCCAAGGGTAACTTCATCGGCATATTCCAAATCTCCGCCCACCGGCAATCCGCTGGCCAAACGCGACACCTTTATGTCCATCGGCTTAATTAATCGGGATAAATAGGTAGCTGTTGCTTCGCCCTCAAGGTTTGGATCAGTTGCCAAGATAACTTCAACGATTCCAGCATCTGCCAAACGAATCATTAGCTCGCGAATTCGAAGTTGTTCGGGACCAATGCCATCAATCGGACTAATTGCGCCACCAAGCACATGGTACTTACCGCGAAATTCGCGAGTACGTTCGATTGCAATTACATCTTTGCTTTCTTCGACAACACAAATGATGGTGTTATCTCTTCGAGGATCGCGACAAATACGACATTCATCTTCTTCAGAAACATTTCCACACACCACACAGAACTTAACTCGCTCTTTAACAACACGAATTGAATCAACAAGGGCGGAGGCAACTTCGGAATCAGATTGCAAAATGTGAAAAGCGATTCGCTGCGCACTCTTTGGACCAATACCTGGCAAGCGACCGAGCGCGTCAATTAAATCTTGAATTGCACCTTCGTACATTCCTGACATCTATTACTTACCTTCAATAACTTTTGCGCCAAGCTCTTTTGCCAGCAACGCAGCACCTGACAAAAGCACAGCATCACTTGGTGCTTCAGATGTTCTTGTCTCTCGCGCCGCCGGCGTATTGGTATCAATAGAAGGATCAACAACCACCGCAATCTTTCGATCCAATCCCACCACATCAATAAATGCGTTTCGCAGAATCACATCAGATTCGGAACGTTCAAAACTTTCCTTTGCGCCAGCATTAACAATGCCAATAGTGATCGCATCCTCATCAACGCTAAGCACCTGCGCACTTGCTGACAACAACGACCACGTAAGTCTGCGACGCTTCTTTACATCTTCAATTACATCCGGCCACGCACGTCTTAGTGCGGCAATATCAAAGTTGCCCGGAACATGAGCCTTCGGTACCGCGACCGGGGCGGAGTCCTTTGTAGTAGCAGTCGTTTTTACTTCTTCCACTTTAGAGTTGCTGAGTGCTTCAGTCGAATGAGTGGAGGTTGCTCTTTCTTTTGGCTCCACGGTTCGAGTTGGAGCGGAAGCAACGGGAGCTGTCGTAAGAGGAGCAATGTTCTCTGCTCTTTCAAGTCGTTCAATGCGTGAAAGCATCCCCGCCTCGGTGTTGTCCCCAATTGGCAACAAAATGCGCCCGCAAATGAGTTCCAGGATTAAGCGCGGCGCAGTAGCCCCACGCATTTGGGTCAAACCCTCTGCTGCAATATCTGCTGCGCGCGAAAGATTTGCCGTACCAATTCTGTTTGCCTGATTGCGCATGCGTTCCATTTGATCATCTGGCATATCGCGCAAGATTGAATTAGCTGTTGAATCCTTGAGCGCATCAACAATCATTAAGTCGCGAATTCGTTCCAACATATCGCTGGTGAATCTGCGTGGATCATGTCCTGATTCGATAACGCGATCAATAGTCTTAAACAACGTTGCACCATCATGAGCGGCAATCGCATCGATTGCATCATCTAATAACGCGCCATCTGTAAAGCCAAGTAGTTGAATTGCAATTTCGTAGCTAACGCCATCTTTGCCGGCACCAGCTAATAATTGACCCAGTACAGAAAGTGCATCACGAACAGACCCGCCAGATGCACGTACTACAAGTGGAATAACACCTTTATCAACTTTTACACCTTCAGAATTACAAACCTTTTCTAGGTGCGCTGCCAAAGTCCCGGGTGGAACTAAACGGAATGGATAGTGGTGTGTACGAGAACGAATAGTTGCAATTAACTTATCTGGTTCAGTTGTAGCAAAAATGAAAATTACATGTGCTGGTGGCTCTTCCACAACTTTTAGCAATGCATTGGCTGCACCTGGTCCAAGCTGATGTGCTTCGTCAATAATGTAAATCTTGTAACGACTCTGAACTGGCGCGAAAAATGCTTTATCGCGTAGGTCGCGCGCATCATCTACTAAACCGTGGGTCGCAGCATCTAGTTCAATAACATCTAATGAACCTGGACCATTCGCAACTAAATCTTTACATGATTGACAATCGCCACATGGGTTAGGTGTTGGGCCTTTTTCACAGTTAAGCGAGCGCGCCATGATTCGTGCACTAGAAGTTTTGCCACAACCACGAGGACCACTAAATAAATATGCGTGGTGTGTGCGACCTGATTCCAAAGCATTTGAAAGTGGAACAGTTACATGTTCTTGCCCAATGACATCTGCAAAAACAGAGGGACGATATTTACGATACAAAGCTAATGACATCGCCTGCTCCTCTACTGTTCGTCGCGCCTGTTTTCCTACCTGCACACCCTATTAAAAGGACCCCTCGCACACCCGCCAGAGCGGACCTACCCTTGCTGCATTCCTGCCCTGGGGGAGTTCAGTACGGTAACGCCGTACGAGGGATCTGGCGCAATCATAGTTACAGCCACCGATAGAGTTCACCTCCTCGGGAGGATTCGCATAGCGGCCGAGTGCGCACGCTTGGAAAGCGTGTATAGGGCAACCTATCGAGGGTTCAAATCCCTCATCCTCCGCCAGATTTAGTGCCATCATGACTGTATGAGTAACGCCCTGAAGCTCTCCGATGGTCGCTCTATCGAATACATCGACAACGGAGTTTCATCCAAGTCAGCCTTAATCCTTCATCACGGAACTCCAACATCCATGACTGTTTGGGGAACATGGTTAGCGGCCGCGGCAGAAAAAGGAATTAGGGCAATCGCGTTTACTCGCCCTGGATATGCCGGAAGTGATAGAAAAGTTGGCCATCGGATCATTGACTCAAATGATGATCTCCAAGAAATTTTAAACCAACTAGATATTGAAAACTTTGTTTCCGTTGGCTGGTCAGGAGGCGGTCCATACGCACTTGCTTCAGGACTTTTGAAAAAATGCACCGGAGTTCAACTGATCGCGAGTGTGTCGCCTTACGATGCAGCAGATTTTGATTGGTTTCAGGATCAAACTCCTGAAATGGTTGAGGAAGCAAAGGTTTCCGCGAAAAGTTTAGAAGATTCCATAGCCTTTAAGGAAGGTTATTACACAGAACTTCGTGACATGACAACAGAACAGTTTTTAGTCGAATATGAAAAGCGTTTGAGTTTTAAAGCATTTGAGAATGCATACCGGGAATTTTCGAAGGACTTGAGTTTTTCAATGCGTGATGCGTTAAGAGATGGTGCTATTGGATATGCCGAAGATGAATACGCATTTCTTAGCAATTGG
>NZ_JBIILI010000005.1:0-121769 GCF_044232745.1 Candidatus Planktophila sp.
CAGGTGCCGGTGTTGTTACTGGTGCAGACATTGCAGTTCCAGCAGGCGTAGAAGTTCACAACCCTGAGCTTCACATTGCAACACTTAACGGCAAGGGCAATCTTGAGATTGAACTTACAGTTGAGCGTGGCCGTGGTTACGTAACTGCTGTACAAAACAAGCAGGCTGGCGCAGAGATCGGTCGCATTCCTGTTGACTCAATCTATTCACCAGTTTTGAAGGTTACATACAAGGTAGAAGCAACTCGCGTTGAACAGCGCACAGACTTCGATCGCCTTGTTGTAGATGTAGAAACAAAGCCATCAATGAAGCCACGCGATGCTGTTGCATCAGCTGGTCGCACATTGGTAGAACTTTTCGGACTTGCACGCGAACTAAATCTTGATGCTGAAGGTATCGAGATGGGGCCATCTGTTATGGATGCTGCCCTCGCTGCAGATCTTGCTCTTCCAATCGAAGATCTAGATCTAACAGTTCGTTCATACAACTGCTTGAAGCGCGAAGGCATTCACACAGTTGGAGAGCTAGTTAACCGTTCAGAGGCTGACTTGCTAGATATCCGTAACTTTGGTTCAAAATCAATTGATGAGGTCAAGGCAAAGCTTGTCTCAATGGGAATGTCTCTTAAGGACAGCCCAGTTGGTTTCGATCCAACACAACATCAGAACTACAACGCATCAGTCGACGATGATTTCGTCGATGCAGAGCAGGCCTAGGAGATAAGAAATGCCAACACCAAGCAAAGGTCCTCGTCTGGGTTCAGGCCCATCACATGAGCGACTACTCCTACGCACACTTGCAGAGCAGTTGTTCGAGCACGGCAAGATCACAACAACCGAGGCAAAGGCTAAGCGCCTGCGTCCATTAGCGGAGAAGTTAATTACTTTCGCTAAGAAGGGTGATCTAGCTGCACGTCGTCAGGTCATGGCACAGATTCAGAACAAGAGCGTTGTACATACTCTGTTCACGGAAATCGGTCCAAACTTCGCAACACGCGAAGGTGGCTACACACGTATTACTAAGGTCGGTCCTCGCAAGGGTGACAACGCACCTATGGCAGTAATTGAATTAGTAACAGAGAAAGCCAACTAAGTCTTTATTTCTTAGAAATTATTCTCATGACGGAACCCACTCTCTACCCTGAGAGTGGGTTTCTTCGTTTAAGGATTGATCTTGCATACGACGGTACAAACTTTTTTGGGTGGGGCAAGCAACCTGATCGCAGAACTGTTCAAGAAGAAGTTGAAAAAGCGATTGGCACAATTACGCAATCTAAAATTGACAGCATCGTCGCTGGCCGCACCGATGCGGGCGTGCATGCAAGTGGCCAAGTAATCCATGTTGATGTTCCAGATTCAGTTAATCTGGATGAACTCGGATATAAATTAAATCGAATTTTGGATACCGATGTTCGCATATTGAATGTCTCGATTGCACCCGTCGCATTCCATGCGCGATTTTCAGCCTTGCGCCGCCATTACAGCTACAAAATTTTGGACGCCAACCAAGTCATTTCTCCACTACACCGATTTGATGTCACTTCTTGGTATCGACCACTGGATATTGATGCCATGAACCAGGCGAGCGCCTTATTACTGGGCGATCATGACTTTGCGGCGTACTGCAAATTCCGCGAAGGTGCTACAACTATTCGCCAGCTGCAAAAATTTGATTGGGTGCGGGATTCTGAAGGATATTTAATTGGCGATGTAGTGGCAGATGCATTTTGTTATTCAATGGTCCGCAATTTGGTAGGTGCGGTGGTCTGTGTTGCTGACGGTCGCTTTGGTCCTGAATGGATCGCCGAGACTTTGGCCAACAAGGTGCGAATATCTGACAGTTTGGTCTTTCCTGCCAGCGGCCTCACCCTTCGCCAAGTGGATTACCCATCAGATTCCGAGCTACTAGATCGGGCTGCAAAAACTGTGGCGCGTCGTGAAGCCCAGGGAGATGAGTAGGAGCGTATAAGCGTCATTTTGACCCCACAGCCTGACGCGGGTACCCTTACTCCTCTGTGCTTCACAAAAGCACCGTCAAAAGACTCTACAAGAAGGTAGGCAAAAGCGTGCGTACATACAGTCCAAAAGCTGGTGATGCGGTCCGTAACTGGCACATCATCGATGCACAAGATGTGGTCTTGGGCCGTCTTGCAACACATGCTGCCGTTCTACTTCGTGGAAAGCACAAGCCAACATTTGCTCCACACATGGACATGGGTGACTTCGTCGTAATTATCAATGCAGAAAAGATCGCATTGTCAGGAAACAAGGCAACTCAGAAGTGGTCTCACCATCACTCAGGTTTCCCAGGCGGTTTAACTTCTACTGTGTACGGCGAGCTTATTGAAAAGCACCCAACACGCGCTGTTGAAAAAGCAATCAAGGGAATGCTTCCAAAGAATTCACTCGGTCGTCAGATCGGATCAAAGCTAAAGGTGTACGCAGGTCCAGAACACCCACATGCTGCACAAGCACCAAAGCCATATGTATTCACTCAAGTTTCACAAATCGTGAAGTAAAGGAACTGTAAATGTCAGAGAATCTAGAAGTAATCGACAACGAAGAAGCTCCTACTTCATACTCTTCATCAACACCAGCACCAGCGACTAACCGTCCAGCAATCAAGGCACCAGGTGGCGGTACAGGTCGTCGTAAAGAAGCTGTTGCACGTGTTCGCCTTGTTCCAGGGACAGGCCGCTGGGTTGTTAACGGTAAGACACTAGAAAATTATTTCCCAAACAAGGTTCACCAGCAATTAGTTTCTGAACCATTCCGCACAGTTGGTGCTGAAAATCAGTACGACGTTTTTGCACGTATCAACGGTGGTGGAGTTTCAGGTCAAGCTGGCGCACTTCGTTTAGGTGTTGCACGTTCACTCAATCAAATTGATGAAGAAGCAAACCGTCCAGCACTTAAGAAAGCTGGATTCCTTTCACGTGATGCACGTGTTATTGAGCGCAAGAAGTACGGCCTTAAGAAGGCACGTAAGCGTTCACAATACTCAAAGCGTTAATTCACTTTTACCAAAGGAGTTCAATTGGCGCTTTTTGGCACCGATGGAATCCGTGGCTTAGCCAATCGTGATCTCACCGCAGAACTTGCTCTAGATGTTTCTGTTGCCGCTGCGCATATATTGGTTGAAAGCTCATCAAATAAGGATCACAGACCTACTGCAATAGTCGGGCAAGATTCACGGGCATCTGGCGAGTTCCTAGAAGCAGCGGTTGTTGCTGGATTAACCAGTGCCGGAATCAATGTGTATCGCGTTGGAGTATTACCTACACCTGCAATTGCACATCTCGTTGCTGAATCAAAAGCCGACTTAGGCGTAATGATTTCGGCATCTCACAATCCAATGCCAGATAACGGCATCAAGTTGTTTGCTCGTGGCGGCGGCAAGTTAGATGATGCAATTGAAGCCCGTATCGAGGCGCGAATGGGCGAGGATTGGGAACGTCCAACTGGTCGAAATGTTGGCCGTGCAATCAATGACGACACAGCGACCGAACGTTACTTAAAGCATGTGCTGGCCTCTGTCGAAACTCCATTAAAGGGTTTGAAGATCGTTGTTGATTGCGCAAATGGCGCATCATCATTGGTAGCACCCGAGGCATATCGCAGAGCGGGCGCAGAGGTAGTGGCAATCTTTAACCAACCAGATGGTTGGAACATTAATGATGACTGTGGATCAACACATCTACATCAATTGCGTGCAGCAGTTCTTAAAGAAGGTGCCGATGTTGGTATCGCACACGATGGTGACGCAGACCGTTGCTTAGCAATTGATGCTGCTGGTAATGAAATTGATGGAGATCATATTCTGACGATTTTGGCTCGTGGCTTTAAAGCTCGTGGTGTTCTAAAGAGTGACACGGTTGTTGGCACAGTAATGAGCAATCTTGGATTTATGCATGCCATGAAAGATGCTGGTATTAATGTTGTGACGACTCCGGTCGGAGATCGTTATGTATTGGAAAATATGATCGCAAATGATTATTCGCTTGGCGGCGAGCAATCTGGCCATGTAATCATGCGAGATCTTGCAAACACAGGTGATGGAATTCTTACCGCCCTTGCTGTGCTGCAAGAGGTTGTTCGCACCGGAAAGACATTGCAAGAATTAGCGGCCACTATGGTGCGCTTCCCTCAGGTCCTAATCAATGTCAAAGATGTTGCAAAAGATAAGTTGACACAGTCGACAGTTATCGCTTCAGCGGTTAAATCCGCAGAAGAACGTTTAGGCGATTCTGGCCGTGTTTTATTGCGCGCATCCGGCACCGAAGCCCTGGTAAGAGTCATGGTTGAAGCTGCCAGTGATAGCCTTGCGCAAGAAGTTGCACAGCAGCTTGCGGATGTGGTTAAAAAAGAAATCTCTCTTTAAAAGAGCTAGGAGCCAATAGTTATGTGCGGAATTGTGGGTTACACAGGACCACAATCTGCATCCATTCCGCTCATCGAAGGACTGCGCCGTCTTGAATATCGCGGCTATGACTCAGCGGGAATCGCTCTGGGGACTCCGGGCAAACTCTTTATCGAAAAGAAGGCGGGCAAGCTTTCAAATTTAGAAAATGCTTTGGATGCAACCCTGCCTAATGTTCATTCAGGTATTGGACACACCCGTTGGGCAACACATGGTGGACCAACAGATACCAACGCACATCCACACGTTGATAATGATGAAAAGCTTGCTGTGATCCATAATGGAATTATTGAAAACTACACCGAGCTTCGTGCACAACTTGAAGCCAAAGGACACAAGTTTTCATCTGAAACGGATACAGAATCAGTTGCTCACCTGCTCAGCGATCTTCGTAAACAACACAAAGGAGATTTAACCGCTGCTATGCGCGAAGCTGTTAAAGCACTTCGCGGTTCTTTCACATTGCTGGCTATCCATGCAGATCAGCCAGATGTAGTTGTGGGAGTTCGTCGCAATTCTCCGCTAGTTGTCGGCGTCGGTAAAGGTGAAAACTTTATGGCATCTGATGTGGCAGCATTTATTGAGTACACAAAGCATGCAATTGAACTAGGTCAAGACGAAATTGTCACGATGACGCCGACGAGTATTGAAATCACAGACCTTGCTGGAAAATCAGTTAAGGCAAAAGAGTATGAAATTTCGTGGGATGCAAGTGCAGCTCAAAAAGGTGGCTTTGCGCACTTCATGTTGAAAGAAATCTTTGAACAACCCAAAGCTGTGGCAGATACCTTGATCGGTCGCTTAAGTGACAACAATCAGATTCTGCTTGACGAACTACACATGAGCGCAGATGAGATTAGATCATTGAAGAAGATTACGGTTATTGCATGCGGAACCGCCTATCACGCAGGCATGGTGGCAAAGTATGCGATTGAAAAGTGGGCAAAGATCCCAGTAGATGTGGAGATTGCTAGCGAGTTTAGATATCGCGATCCGATTATCGATCCAAGTACTTTGATTATTGCGATTTCACAATCGGGTGAAACGATGGATACCTTGATGGCTGTTCGACATGCAAAAGCTGCAGGTGGTCGAGTTTTGGCAATCTGTAATACAAATAGTTCAACAATTCCTCGCGAATCAGATGCGGTTTTGTATACGCACGCAGGACCCGAAATTGCAGTGGCATCCACCAAAGCCTTACTAACTCAAATAATTGCGGTCTATTTAATTGGACTTCACCTTGGTCAAGTAAACGGCTCTTTAAAGGACACCGAAGTTCGTGATCTTTACAAAGAATTACTTGAATTGCCAGGCAAGATCGAACAAATTCTAGAAACGGTCGAACCGCTTCGAGAGCTAACAAGAACTTTTGCGCACAACAACACTGTTCTGTTCTTGGGCAGAAACATTGGTTATCCAGTTGCACTCGAAGGTGCGTTGAAGTTAAAAGAACTTGCATATATTCATGCTGAGGGCTTTGCCGGGGGAGAACTTAAGCACGGACCGATTGCACTGATTGATCAGGGAACTCCTGTTATTGCAATATTGCCGGCCGGTCATGAGCACTCTTTGGATGAAAAAATGCTGAGCAATATTCAAGAGGTAAAAGCCCGTGGTGCACGCGTGATCGTAATTGCCGAAGAAGGAGCACATGTTGAGGGTGCTGAACATGTGATTCGAATTCCAGTTGCACCTGCCTTATTCCAGCCGGTTTTAGCAACAGTCCCATTGCAGGTCTTTGCCTATGAAATGGCCGTTGTCCGAGGTAATGATGTTGATCAACCTAGAAATCTAGCTAAATCTGTAACGGTTGAATAATGATTGATGTGGCACAAAATCGCCGTAGGCAAATGGATCGCGCACTACGTTGGTCGGTTCTATTGTTTGCAGGATTTTTATTTGTAACTCAACAAGTTTATAGCTATGGACCACTAGTTAGCTATGACAAGGAAATCAACAGCCAACCAAAACCACAGTTTGAGGGTTTCTCTGGTTTCATTTTGCGCCGCCTAGATGACTTAGGTCTACGTTCATTGACGGCAACAGTCTTGATTCTTGCCGCCGCCTTTATTGCGTATAAATTTAAAACATGGCGTCCACTTAATCTTGCATTTCTATCATTGATTTCACTTAACTTAGTTGTTGGATCGGTAAAGATATTGCTAGGTCGCACCAAGCCACGTGACGGATTTGATTTGTTGCATGCCGGTGGCATGTCCTACCCAAGCGGACATGCATCGAATGCTGTTTTGTCCTGGGGAATATTGGCATATTTAATCTATCGATATGCCAAAGTCGATCGGTATCAAGGCCGATTAGCTAGTGCAGGCGTTGTATTAATTAGCCTTACCGTCTGTGTAGTTTCTTTGATCCGTCATACACATTGGTTTAGCGATCTATTAGGTGGTTTATTCATAGGTAGCGCATTGCTAGTCACCATCATTGCAATAGATAGGTATGTTCCCTCTAAAAGCCAGTTGCACTAGACTGAGTCAATGATTGATGGGATCGGAATTGATGTCGTAGACATCGATCGGTTTAAAGCATCCCTCGAACGCACCCCCGGTCTCTCAGAAAAGCTCTTCACTCCCGCAGAGCGAAGTAAGCCAATCGCTTCGCTAGCTGCGCGGTTTGCTGCCAAAGAGGCGCTCGCAAAGGCACTAAACGCGGGTAAGGGATTATCGTGGCAAGAAGCAGAGGTAGTTAATTTAGAGAGCGGTAAACCTGTCTTTTTGTTTAGAGGTGAAATTGCAGATCTTATTGTCGGCGCTGATGTGCACCTTTCTCTTTCACATGATGCAGGCATCGCATCTGCCATGGTGATTGTGGAGCGCACATGAATCGCGCAGAGGCTCGTATTGATCTCGAACGAATTGCAGCAAACGTAAAGCATCTAAAGCACATTTCAGGTACTGAAGTTATGGCAGTTGTTAAGGCTGATGCCTATGGTCACGGATTAGTGCCCGTCGCACGCGCAGCAATTGAAGCAGGTGCAACATCACTGGGAGTCGCTCTTCTGGAAGAAGCTTTAACGTTGCGGGAAGCAGGGATTACTGCACCAATTCTTGCTTGGTTAGTTCCTCCTGGATCTGATTTTAAGTTGGCTGTAGACAATGAAATCGAGTTAGCGGCCTCTTCGATCATCGCACTTGAACAAATAGGAGCCGTGAAATCTGTAAACCGTCCTCGCGTTCATTTAGAAGTTGATACTGGGATGAGCCGCGGCGGATTTTTAATTGAATGGGGCAAATTAGACGCACATCATGTTTCTAATATTGACATTGTCGGAATTTTCTCGCACTTTGCCCGAGCAGATGAACCCGAGCAAGAACAAAATGAGCAACAACGTGCTCGCTTTAAGGAAATGGTTGCCACTTTAGAATCATTTGGCTATACAAACATTACTCGGCATCTTTCAAACTCTGCAGCGACGCTTACCGATGAAAATTCTCGCTTTGATATGGTGCGTGCAGGTATTTCAATTTATGGCTTAACACCCGATGTTATAAATCTTGGTACTTCGCAAGCGCTTGGGTTGAAACCAGCGATGCAGTTGCGCGCAAAGCTGCACCTAGTAAAAACAGTTCCAGCCAATTCACCAGTTGGTTATGGAGCAACGGCGCACACAACCGCCGAGACAAAACTGGGAATTGTCTCCATCGGATATGCCGACGGAATTCCACGCATTGCAAAAAATGCAGGCGTCTTTGTAAACGGCAAAAGAGCACCCATTATTGGGCGGATCTCTATGGATCAATTTGTCGTTGATTTAGGGGCGGATTCCACAGCGGTTTCTGGGGATTGGGTGATTGTTTTCGGTGATGGATCACACGGTGAATACACCGCAGATGATTGGGGTACCGCATCGTTATCAATTAATTATGAAATTGTGACACGAATAGGCCCCCGAGTGCCTAGAATTTATGCACCTCATGTCTACTAATAATGCAGCGCTGCACGTTGAGAGAGTCAATGTCTCTTTCGGCGGTCTTCGGGCTTTGCATGATGTTTATCTAGAAGTTGGCAAGAACGAGGTTGTTGGATTAATTGGTCCTAATGGCGCTGGCAAGACAACTTTATTCAATGCGTTGTGCGGTTTAGTCACGCCAGATTCTGGCGACTTTCATTTGAATGGCAAGAAGAGTGATTTTCCAAAACCGCATGAACTTGTTGATTTAGGAATTGCCCGTACCTTGCAAGGTGTTGGTTTGTTTGGTGATTTAACTGTTTTGGAAAATGTCATGGTTGGTGCCCAGCATTTGTCAGAGACAGGATTAATTTCTGCTGCATTTGGAAGAAATAGAAAAGATGAAGACCGAATCCGAGATAAGGCACGAGTTGCATTAGAACGTGTCTACGCTGGTGGTATCGCTCATCGTCGTGCTGACACCTTGTCTTACCCGGATACTAAGCGTGTAGCAATTGCGCGCGCACTTGTAAGCGAGCCAACAATTTTAATGCTTGATGAACCTGCAGGTGGTTTGGGTTCGCAAGACATCGAGTGGATGAACGCACTTATCCGCAATTTGAGTGTTGATATGTCGGTGTTGCTTGTAGAACACCACATGGATGTTGTTATGTCGGTATGTAGCAAGCTCTATGTTCTTAACTTTGGTGAAGTAATTGCAAGTGGTGACGCCGAAACTGTCCGCCGCGATCCAGCGGTTATGGCGGCGTATTTAGGTACAGGTAGCAACCATGTCGCTTAATGTCTCCAATTTAACTGTGCACCACGGTGCAATCTGCGCCGTTAATCAAGTCTCATTGGCTGTTCCAACTGGAAAATTAGCAGCGATTATTGGTTCAAATGGTGCGGGAAAAACTACGTTGCTGCGCGCCTTATCTGGTCTAAACAAACCAACTAGTGGTGTTGTTAATTGGATGGGCGAAACAATTACAGGGGTAAAACCTGAAAAGTTAGTGCGCATGGGAGTTTCGCATGTTTCAGAAGGTAAGTCAGTAATACCCGAATTAACTGTTAGAGAAAATCTTGAGCTGGGTGCTATTTGGCGCAAAGATGGCAAAGAGATGAAAGAGTCACTTGATCAGGTAGTTACTATCTTTCCTCGTTTAGGTGAACGCATTACGCAACGGTCTGACACTTTATCTGGCGGTGAACGACAGATGTTGGCAATCGGCAGAGCGATCATGTCAAAACCTAAGTTACTACTTTTAGATGAACCTTCTTTAGGTTTAGCGCCACTGGTTGTAGAGCAGATTTTTCAAACAATTAGAGATCTGACCAACGAATTGAGGTTGACGGTTGTACTTGTCGAACAAAACGCAATGGGTGCATTAAGGATTGCAGATCTTGGAATTGTCTTGAACTTAGGAAAAGTTGTTGCCGTCAATCACGCACAAGCGTTGATCGAAGACCCTGCAGTGCGCGCTGCATATTTGGGGTACTAATCATGCAACTATTAAATACACTTTTAATTGGAGTCACTGCTGGATCTATCTATGCATTAATGGCTATTGCATTTGTCTTGGTATGGCGTAGTACCCGAGTCGTTAACTTCGCTCAAGCAGGTATGGCGCTTCTATCTACCTACTTTGGTTATGAAGCTGTTTCGCGAATTGGTTCATTTTGGGTCGCTCTTCCCGTTGCCATGATTGGCGGGGCTTTATTTGCTGCACTTGTCGAACTGATTTTGATGCGGTTATTGGTTAAGCATGCATCTACTGGTCCAATCGCAGGCGTCGCTCCAATTATTGCAACACTTGGATTACTTGGCGTTATCCGCTCAGTTATAAGCATGATTTGGGGCGGACAGGATCTACGTATCGTTGCCCCAACTTCCAACAATGGATTCACAATCAATGGTTCCACATTGGTTTTCTCACCATTAAAACTTTTGATACTAGTTGTTGTCGTAATTTTGCTCCTTATTCTCTCTATTCTTTTCCAAAAAACTAACCTTGGGCTGGCACTGCGTGCATCTGCACATGCACCTGAAATAGCGCGTCTTTCGGGAGTTAAAGTCGATGCAGTTCGCACTCTTGGCTGGGCGCTAGCAGGTGCGGCAGGTGCGGTTGCAGGTTTATTCCAAACCGTCAATGGAAATGGAAACTTCTCACCAGACTCAATTGAGTTCTCGCTTCTACTTGTTTCAGGATTCATCGCAGCAGTTATTGGTGGATTAGATAGTTTGCTCGGCGCTGTACTAGGCGGCCTATTCCTTGGAATAGCAATCTCATTTGTCCTCATGTATGTAAGCAGCGGACTCTTCTTCATTGCGCCATTTGTTATTTTGCTTCTAGTTTTGTTTATACGCCCACAGGGAATTATTGGAGTAAAGGCGGGTCGTCGTGCATAAGAGCAAAAAAGAAAGCACGCATCTTCCACTCTTTATTCTTGGTGGAGTCGTTCTGTACTTCCTCAGCGGAATGGTCGATGAACTTCGGGTATATCAAGGCGCATCCATTGCTGTGTATGTAATTGCGATTTCTTCAATCATTTTACTAACAGGATATTCAGGTCAGGTTTCATTGGGACATGGCGCATTAATGGCCTTAGGCGCATATGCAGCGGCTGTTCTTCGAATTGAATTTAATGTTCCGATTGTTTTATGTTTTGTTGCCGCAGTGTTAGCTGCCGCAATAGGTGGTGCTTTGTTAGGTGCAGCAGCAGCACGATTGTCTGGTCCATATTTAGCTGGCACAACTTTGGCTCTCGCAGTTGGATTGCCTTCACTTGCTAATCAATTTACAGTTTTAGGTGGAGAACAAGGTTTGCTGTTCGATGTTGGATTTCCGCCACTTGCCTTAGGCGAAGAGTTCACTCAGTACAAATGGTTCTTCTGGATTGCAGCTCTTGCCGCGCTAATGTCTATGTGGGCAGTTAGAAATATTTTGAACTCGGCATATGGACGTTCTTGGAGAGCCGGTCGTGGCAACGAGGTCGCAGCCCAGTTAGCGGGGATCAACACAGCCCGTTCTAAGGTCCTAGCCTTCACAATCAGCGCTGGCATCGCTGGCCTGGCTGGAGCGCTGCTTGCCATGACCATAGGCACCGTTTCCCCAAGCGCGTTTCCGCTTGCCCTCTCATTTTCCCTGCTGACAGGCGCGGTTCTCGCTGGCATAACTACCCTCGGAGGCGTCATTATTGGGGCAGTGGTTTTGGTAGCCATCCCAGAGATCGCCGATGTGGTCGCACACCGCCTTGGTAGTTCTGAGAGTGTTACTACAAATCTGCCAGGTTTGATTGTTAGTGGGTTGTTGATTCTGACAGTTCTGTTTGTTCCAAACGGTCCTGTTGAGCAACATCGCGCTCGCAAAGCAAAGCACGAAGCACAGCACACAAGTTCTAAAAAGTCGGACAGTACAAAGAAGTAAAAGCAGTACAGCAATTCCTATAGCAATAAAACCCTCGATGGAAGGAAACACATGAAAGCACTACAACGCCGTACGTTGCTAGCAGCAACAGCGGTACTGGCCACAGTTGGTTTAGCTGCAACAGCTATTCCTGCTCAAGCGGCTGAAGTTGGTGTGAGCTCGACTCAGATTAAATTGGGTATGACTCTGCCAATGACAGGTACCGCATCACTTGGATACAACAAGATTCCAGGTGCAGCAAAGGCGTACTTCGATTACCTCAATGCAAATGGTGGAATCAACGGCCGCAAGGTAACTCTTGTTGTTAAAGATGACCGATATGTTCCAACTGAAGCGGTTTCAAAGACTAATGAACTTATCCTGAAGGACAAGGTCATGGCTCTGATGGCACCTCTTGGAACTGCAAATGTAAAGGCAGTTGCATCATCTGTTAACCCTGCCCGTCGCGGTGTTCCAGTGTTGTTTGTTAACACAGGATTTAGCGGATTTGCAGACACAAAGAAGTACCCAACGACCTATACAGTTTTGCCTTCTTATGTAATGGAAGCAAAAATTATGGGCGAATACATTAAGGAAAATTTTGCTGGCAAGAAGATTGGTCTCCTATACCAGGATGACGACTTCGGATCAGATGCACTTGCAGGATTTAAAACTGCCGGTACAACTTTTGCAGTCAAGGTTCCATATGCATCAGGTTCACAAGGTGCAGCAGCTGCTGCAGGTTGGATTACAAAGTTTAAGGCTGCAGAAGCCGACGTTGTAATTCTCTTTGGTGTATCAAGTGCGACATCTGCAATGCTCGGTGTAGCAGCGCAGTTGAAGTACGCACCACAGTGGATGCTTGGTTCAGTTGGTGGAGATGCAACAACAATCAAGGCAACTGGCGTTCCAGCAGGCGTTCTATACAACGCAATTGGATTCTCACCAGTTCCAGCTACTACTGACATGACTGATGAATACATCAAGTTCTTCTCAGATATCTACGCAAAGGCAGTTCCAGGATCAGCATTTGATCTCAACGTACTGCTTGGAATGAACACAGCATTTATGACCGCCCAAGCTCTAAAGGCTGCAGGCACAAATCCAACACGTAAGTCTTTGATGGCTGCTATTGATAGCAAGGGTGCAACATTTGCAAACTCTGCATTAGTTCCAGCTGGATACTCAAAGACAAGCCACGTTGGCCTAACTGGTTACTGGGTTGGAAAGTATTTGCCAACAGGTGATCTTTCTCCACTTGGTGGCAAATATGTCACATACACAACTGATTCAGGAGCAGGCGCGGTTGTTAAATCAACATACAAGCGTCCTGCAATGCCAGCGAAGGGATTACCTAACTAATGAAAAAAGTAAGATTACTTTCGCTTCTTTCAGTAACAGCACTTGTAACAACAGTTCTGGTCACAGCACCAACAGTTGCTAATGCAGCACCTGCGTGTGATGGCAAGAGCCCAATTCAGTCATGCGTTGGTGTTACATCAGATGGCGCACCGTATGCAATGCAGGTTCCAGCAAACTTCAACGGAACTGTTGCTTTGTACTCACACGGATATCGCTACAACGTTGATATTCCTGCAGCAATTCCGCTAATTGGTGGATACAAGATCACTAATACTCCAGAGCCAGTTCCTGGTGGAAACGCTGCAGTTGCGCAGTACTTCTTTAGCCAAGGTATTGCAATCGTTGGTTCAGGTTTTGCTCGTCAAGGGTGGAATCCAGATTCAGCGATCAAGACAAATGTTGAGCTAATTGACACGTTCAAGAAGCAGTTCCCAAAGACAACCAAGGTTGTTGCATGGGGATCATCACTTGGTGGAGTTATTACTCAAGGCCTAGCTGAAAAGTATCCAAACCTTGTGAGCGCAGTTGCTCCAATGTGTATGGCAGACAACATTGCACCACAGTTAACAATGGCTGGAGACTTCCTATGGGGAGTAAAGGTTCTCTTTGATCCATCGATCAAAGCTGGAAACTACTCAGCTGGTGCTGCAGGTATTGGCGAGTCATACGTTGATCTAGGTAAGGTCTTTACAGTTATGGGCAAGATTCAGGCAACAATGCTCACCACTGGAGCTTGGCCAGATACCTCATCTGCAACAGGTAAGTCATTAGCTGCAGCAGGAGTGCCACTACGAAGTGCACTGTTGCTTCTTGGTTTGATGGCAGGAATTCCAACTCAGTCAGCACACTTTGATTCAATCTCAGGTCCTGAGGGTGCATTGAAGTTGACCTTCCCATTGGCTGTTAGCCCAGCACTTGCAATCCTTGAAAATGGAACAAATGCTGCCGCACTTGCAATTCTTGCAACACAAGATGTTGAGAGCCAAGTAGGAGGCGCAATCTTTGATAACACAAAGACTGATTACGCAGCCCGCGTTGATGGCGAGCGCGTTATTTTTAACGCGGCACTTTCTGGTAACACAGTGATTGACGCTCTCTTGGGCGCACTATCAGCTGCAAACCCAGGTGCACCTCGTGCAAAGGCAGATGCAGCAGCAGTTGCAAAGATGAATGCTCTTCACACAAACACTGGAAAGATCAATGTTCCTACAGTGTTAATGGTTGGAATGGCAGATCCAATTACTCCTGCAGGTGCTTCACAGCGCTTAGTTGATCTATATGCCGAGCAGTATGCAGCTGAAAAGGCGGCAGCTATCAAGGCGTACCAGACAACTCGCGAGTACAAGACACCTACAAACAAACTTTTGATGCTCTGGAATCCAACTCCAGCAGGCTATACAAAGTTTAGCGCTGCAGGATTACCAGACACATCGCTACCTGCGGCACAAGGAACCAACCACTGTAACTTCACATCAGCACAATTAGTGTTGGTAGCGAAGCAATTGGTTCAAGCCTCAAGCACAGGTAAGTTCACATCAGGTGGAGCGTTGTACACAGCGGTACGTAAAGCTGGCAACCTTTCAATTGATAAGGGCATCCGTGCTCCATGGTTAAAGTCATACGGCGATAACTAATACATCGCTCTCTATAAATCGAGGGTAGTAAAAAGCAGGGCCAGGTAATCCTGGCCCTGCTTTTACTTTATCCTTGAGCAATGATCTCCGTTAATACCGCTGATGAAATGCATCAGTTGGGAATAAAGCTTTCAGCACACTTGCGTACCGGTGATTTAGTGTTGGTAAATGGGCCGCTGGGGGCGGGTAAAACAGTTTTAGCGCAAGGCGTTGGAGCAGGCCTTGGAATCACCGGAATTACCTCACCAACTTTTGTAATTTCACGAGTTCATAAGGCAGCTGTGCCTTTTATTCATGTTGATGCATATCGCTTAGTTGATTCTGAAAATCCCAACCTTTATTTAGATGATTTAGATCTAGATATCGCTGGCTCAATCACTTTAATTGAATGGGGTGGAACTGAATCTGCGCGCCTTAGCGAAGATCGATTAGAGATCACAATTGATCGAAGCGAAGATGTTAGAAAAGTTGAGATCACACCAGTTGGGGCACGTTGGGCCGGGTTTTCCTTATGAGTAAAGTTTTGGCGATTGATACTTCAACTTCTCGCACATCTGTTGCCATCATCGATGGTGACACCGTTGTATTTAGCGGTTTTCGAGATGGCGCAACCGCCCACGGTCCCTCTTTGCCAGCATTAGTACAAGAAGCCTTAGCGGTTAGCGAAGTAGATGAGGTTGTTGTTGGCATGGGCCCTGGCCCATTTACAGGACTTCGAGTTGGCATTGCCTTTGCACAAAGTTTTGCCTTAGCTCGTCAGATACCGGTACGCGGAGTGTGTTCGTTAGATGCAATCGCTGCTCAGATTAATGAAAAAGATTTCATAATCACTGTTGATGCACGGCGCAAAGAAGTTTATTGGGCTCGTTACACAGACGGAGTTCGAGTTGGTGAGCCAGCGGTTAATTTCCCGGCAGATGTTTCGGGTGCCTCAATACATGCAGATTTGTTTGTGGACTTGCAGGCACTTGTTACATTGCCCGGAAACATCACAGAGCCAATTTATTTACGCAGGCCAGATGCGATTGCAACGGCGGATCGAACATGATTGTTTATCGCGAAGCAAATGCATTTGATCTGCCAGTGTTCGTCTCACTCGATAAAGAGTTGTTTCCATACTCACCGTGGTCTGCAGCGCAATACAAAGAAGAGTTTTCAAGCCCAACCCGCCACTTTGTTGTGGCACTTGATGAACAAGAAAGCATCATTGGCTACGCAGGGGTTTTCGTGCCTGGGGCTGCCGAGGCCGACATTTTGACGGTGGGAGTTGTACCCGAACATCGTGGCCAAGGTATAGCGAAAGCGCTTATGGCTTTGCTTACCGATTGGGCCACAGCGCAAGGATCAACGGCGATGATGCTGGAAGTTAAGACAGATAACGCCGATGCAATCGGTCTTTACGAAGCTTTGGGGTATTCAAAACTCAATATCCGCAAAGATTATTTCGGTGCTGGCCTAGATGCCCAAGTAATGCGATTGGAGCTTTCATGAGCCAACCAATTGTTTTAGGAATCGAAACATCCTGTGATGAAACCGCGGTTGGGATTGTTCGTGGCCGCACCTTACTTGCTAACGTCATTGCATCTAGCGTTGAAGAACATGCACGTTTTGGGGGAGTCGTACCTGAAATTGCAAGCCGTGCTCATTTAGAAGCAATGATTCCAACATTGCACCAAGCACTCAAAGACTCAAAGTTATCTTTGAAAGATATTGACGCGGTAGCAGTAACTGGTGGACCAGGTTTAGTTGGCGCGCTATTGGTGGGCGTCGGATCTGCTGCAGGTCTTGCACTTGGTTTGAACAAACCAATTTATGCGGTCAACCATTTAGCTGCTCACGTTAGCGTTGATTCCTTAACGCATAGCAATCCCTTAGAACCAACTATTGCTTTACTAGTTAGTGGTGGACACTCATCACTGTTGCAGGTAGATGACATTACTGGCTCAATTACTAAACTTGGGGAAACCATGGATGATGCAGCAGGTGAAGCCTTCGACAAGATTGCACGCGTTATGAAATTAGGTTTTCCAGGTGGTCCTGCAATCGATAAATTAGCGCACGATGGCAGTGCGAGTGCAATAGATTTTCCACGCGGTTTGACAACATCCAATGATTGGCAGACCAGACCATTTGATTTCTCATTTTCAGGGTTAAAGACCGCGGTTGCTAGATATCTAGAAGCCACACCTGATTACAAAAAGGGCGATGTTGCAGCTTCATTCCAAGAAGCAATCGTTGATGTTCTTTTATTAAAAGCTGTTGCAGCCTGTAAGCAATCAGGGATTGATTCACTTGTCATTGCAGGTGGGGTCGCGGCGAATTCGAGACTTAGGGCAGTTGCCCAAGAACGGTGCGAAAAGGCGGGGATCCAACTGCGGGTGCCAAGCCCTGGGTTGTGCACCGATAACGGGGCGATGGTCGCTGCCTTGGGCGCGCTCATGGTTTCAGCAGGCCGTACGCCCAGCCCAGTGGCTTTTGACGCTGATTCCAGCCTGCCAGTGACCACGGTTTCGCTCTAAATCCTCAATTTGCCGTGTGCCATGGCCACGCCTAGAGTTTGCGTTAGCACTCACGACCCGAGTCTGCTAATTCGGGGCGAACGAGGAATTACATAGCCTAAAAAACTAGAAGGAGCACACCATGGCAGTTAAGCCACTAGAAGATCGCATTGTTATCAAGACAAATGAGGCTGAAACAACAACAGCATCAGGTCTTGTTATTCCAGATACAGCAAAAGAGAAGCCACAGGAAGGCACTGTTATTGCAGTAGGCCCAGGTCGCTTTGATGATGGCGTACGCGTTCCAATGGATGTCAAAGTTGGCGATGTAGTTCTTTACAGCAAGTACGGCGGAACTGAAATCAAGCATGGTGGAGAAGATCTACTTGTTCTTTCAGCTCGCGACATTCTCGCTGTAATCGAGAAGTAAATGGGAAAGAGTCTTCAATTTGATGAGCAAGCACGCCGTGCCATGGAGCGCGGTGTCAACATTCTTGCTGACACAGTAAAGGTAACTCTTGGACCTAAGGGTCGCAATGTTGTTATCGGTAAATCTTTTGGTGCACCCATCATTACTAATGACGGTGTAACAATTGCAAAGGAAATTGAACTAAGCGATCCTGCTGAAAACATGGGTGCTCAGTTAGTTAAAGAAGTTGCGACAAAGACAAATGATGTCGCAGGTGACGGAACTACGACAGCAACTGTTTTGGCACAAGCAATGGTTAAAGAAGGACTTCGTAACCTTGCAGCTGGCGCGCAGCCAATGGATATCAAGCAGGGCATCGAAGCAGCCGTAGCAGCGGTTTCCGAAAAATTGCGCTCGCAGGCAACTCCAGTTAATGGAAAGCCACAGATTGCAGATGTTGCAACTATTTCTGCCCAAGATCGTGCAATTGGCGAACTCATTGCAGAAGCTATGGACCGTGTTGGTAAAGATGGAGTTATTACAGTTGAGGAAGCATCAACAACTGGACTTGATCTTGAATTCACTGAAGGAATGCAGTTCGACAAGGGCTACATTTCTCCGTACTTCGTAACCAATCAGGATCGCATGGAAGCAATTCTTGAAGATGCTTACGTATTGATTTCAGGTAACAAGATTTCAGCTCTGTCAGATCTACTGCCATTGCTTGAAAAGGTTGCTCAGGCTTCAAAGCCACTATTGATCATCGCTGAAGACATCGAAGGTGAAGCACTTTCTACGCTAGTTGTTAACCGTATGCGCGGAGTCTTTGCATCAGTTGCTGTTAAGGCACCTGGCTTCGGAGATCGCCGTAAGGCAACTCTGCAAGACATCGCAGTACTTACTGGCGGACAAGTAATTTCTTCCGAACTCGGAATGAAACTTGAAAGCGTAACTCTTGAAGATCTAGGTAAGGCTCGTCGCATCGTTGTCACAAAGGATGCAACAACCATCGTTGATGGAGCAGGCGATAAGACTGCTGTTGCTGCACGTGTTTCTGAACTCCGTAAGGAAATCGAAAACAGTGATTCATCCTGGGACAAGGAAAAGCTACAAGAGCGTCTAGCAAAGCTTGCCGGCGGAGTGTGCGTAATTAAAGTTGGCGCGCATACTGAAGTTGAATTGAATGAAAAGAAGCACCGTCTCGAGGATGCAATCTCTGCAACTCGCGCCGCTGTTGAAGAAGGAATCGTTGTTGGTGGAGGCGCAGCACTTGTGCATGCAGCCGATGTTCTAGAAGGCGATCTTGGATTCACTGGCGATAAGGCTGTTGGTGTTCGTTTAGTTCGCAAGGCATGCGACGAACCACTTCGTTGGATTGCAGAAAATGCAGGACTTGAAGGCTACGTAGTAGTTGCAAAGGTTCGCGCAATGAAGCACAACGAAGGTTTCAATGCGGCGACAGATGTGTATGGCGATTTAGCCGCTGATGGTGTTATCGATCCAGTCAAGGTAACTCGTTCTGCATTAGCAAACGCTGCATCAATTGCTGCAATGTTTATTACAACTGAAGCAGTTGTATATGACAAGCCAGCTGAGCAAGCTGCAGCTGATGCTGCAGGTGGACACGGACATTCACATGGCCCAGGTGGACACTCTCACTAATTAAAAAGAAAAAAGCCCCGCAGAATTATCTGCGGGGCTTTTTCTTATCCTCGATGAGAAGGAACCTTATGAAGCGTGTGAAATATCTGGTGTGCTGTCCTTGCCAATAATGGCGAGGCGATCATCTTCAGATAGGCCTCCCCAAATTCCGTATGGCTCTTGAACAGCGAGCGCGTGTGCGCGGCATGCGGCAATTACCGGACATGATGCGCAGACAGCTTTAGCGGTGTTTTCACGGTTGCGTCGGCGAGGACCACGTTCTCCGTCAGGATGGAAAAACATCTCTGATGGAAGCTCGCGACACGAACCTTGGTACTGCCATTCCCATTCATCAGCGACGGGACGGGGTAAGCGTGAAATTTCGGCCATGGCAGGACTGTACAACCGCGCCATAAGTTGTTCAAGTAGCAACGCTCCAAAGGTTGTTCAGAAGGTGTTTTCGGGTGGTGAGTTAGGCCACTTCACGCCACGATTACCCCATGGAGCAGGAGTTGTTAACGGTGGCCGCGGTCGCCCGCCGGATAGGCGTAGCGCCTGCGACGCTTCGGACCTGGGATCGACGGTACGGGCTTGGTCCTTCTAGTCATGAAGCAGGCGAGCATCGCCGTTACTGCCCAAAGGATCTAGCCATTCTGACCGCGATGCGTAGGTTGATTACCGCCGGAGTTTCACCAGCAGAAGCTGCGCAGCAAGCAAAAAATTTCAAAGGCAAGATTTCAGTCGAACAAATTATTGATGATTTCGAAGTTCGTGAAGATCTGGTTGAAGCACTGCATGCTGCATCTAAGTCGTTGGATAAAAAATTTATGGAAGATGCCCTCAAAAGAGACATTGAAAAGCATGGAGTCATAGCCTCCTGGTCTGAAGTTATTGTTCCGCTTTTGTTTTTAGTTGGTGATGAGTGGGAGAAGAATCAGACCGGTATTGAAGTGGAACATTTATTGACAGAGATTCTGAAATCTGTTTTACGTGAGAAAGCCTCGACACCTTCTGAACCCTGTAATCCGCGACCAGTTTTACTGGCATCTGTGGGTGAAGAGATGCACTCGTTAGCCTTGCATGCCTTGGCTTCGGCGTTGGCAGAGAAAAATATTTCAACATATTTTCTTGGAGCACGAACACCGTTGGAAGCTCTCAATGGCGTGATTACACGTTCTGCGCCACCGGCAATTTTCCTGTGGGCGCAATTACCCCATAACGGTGATCCTCGTTTTTATACAGATATTCCAGCGATACGACCTGCGCCTCGTGTAATCATTGGAGGGCCCGGCTGGAGCATTGGATCTGATTGTCCAGTAGCCCATGTCACCGATTTATCCCAAGCCTGTGCTGAAATTGAGCGTGCAGTAGGCCTCTAAAGCCCCGATAGACTTTGCCCTTCGATACACACAAGGGGGCCAAGTGAGCGATACAGATAAGGTCGCAATGCTTGGCCTGACCTATGACGATGTGCTTTTGCTCCCAGATGCATCCGATGTAGTTCCATCTGAAGTCAGCACCGTTACGCAATTAACTCGCAATATTTCAATCGCGGTTCCGCTGGTTTCTTCGGCGATGGACACTGTTACAGAATCCGAAATGGCAATTGCAATGTCAAAGGCCGGTGGAATCGGAATCATTCACCGCAATCTTCCAATTGATGCCCAAGTAACTCACGTTAAATTGGTTAAAAACGTTGGTCTTGCTGGTGCCGCTGTTGGTGTTGGCGATGATGGTTTTGCTCGTGCCCAAGCATTAATCGAAGCTGGGGTCGATGTAGTTGTCGTTGATACAGCACACGGTCACCACCGCGCTGTCTTAGATGCAATTGCTCGAATTAAAAAGTTTTCTCCAACAACCGAAATTATTGGTGGCAATGTTGCAACACGTGCCGGCGCACAAGCACTGATCAACGCTGGTGCAGACGCTGTAAAAGTTGGCGTTGGTCCTGGATCAATTTGTACAACGCGCATTGTTGCAGGTGTCGGCGTTCCTCAGCTAACAGCAATTCTTGAAGCATCAAAGGCATGTAACAAAGCAGGGATCCCATTAATTGCAGATGGTGGATTGCAGTATTCAGGTGACATTGTTAAAGCGCTCGTCGCTGGTGCAAATTCTGTAATGCTTGGATCACTTCTTGCCGGTTGTGAAGAATCTCCTGGTGAACTAATTGAGATCAACGGCATCAAGTACAAGGCTTATCGCGGAATGGGTTCTCTTGGTGCGATGCAATCACGCGGAGAACAAAAATCGTATTCAAAAGATCGTTACATGCAGGACGATGTTTTATCTGAAGACAAACTTGTTCCCGAAGGCATCGAAGGCAAGGTCGCACTCCGCGGCTCTGTAGCAGAAGTTGTTCATCAACTTGTAGGTGGCTTGCGGTCAGGAATGGGATATGCCGGCGCACCAGATATCGAAACTTTGCGCCGTGAAGGACGATTGATTCAAATTACTGCAGCAGGATTGCAGGAAAGCCACCCACATGATGTGGCACATGTTGCTGATGCACCGAATTACCAGAAGAAGGGCCGCTAATGAATAACATCGAAATCGCACCTGGAAAGCGTGCCCGCACCGCATACTCATTTGATGACATCGCGATAGTGCCGAGCCGCCGTACACGTGATCCGGAAAATGTCTCCACTGCATGGCAGATCGATGCCTACAAGTTTGATCTACCGATGATGGCTGCTCCAATGGATTCAGTTGTGTCGCCTGAAACTGCTATTGCAATCGGCAAGCTGGGCGGACTTGGCGTTTTGAACCTCGAAGGATTGTGGACCCGTTATGAAGATCCACGCATTCCACTAGGAGAGATCGCATCAATGCCGGACAAGCATGCAACTAAGCGCATGCAAGAGATTTATACCGCCCCAATTCGTCCCGAGTTAATCAAGGAACGCATTCAGCAGATACGTGATGCCGGTGTGACGGTAGCTGCTTCATTATCACCAGCACGAACTGCCGAATTTCATAAAGCAGTTATTGCAGCAGGTGTAGACATATTTGTTATCCGTGGAACAACTGTTTCAGCCGAACATGTTGCTGCAGAAAATGAAGCGCTGAACCTTAAAAAGTTTATTTACGAATTAGATGTACCCGTAATTGTTGGCGGAGTGGCAACATCAACTGCGGCGCTGCACTTAATGCGCGCGGGTGCTGCAGGAGTGTTGGTTGGTTTTGGTGGAGGTGCAACGCACACAACACGCAAGGTATTGGGTGTGGAAGTACCGATGGCTTCTGCAGTTGCTGAAGTTGCTTCTGCTCGTCGTGAGTACCTTGATGAATCAGGTGGACGTTACGTCCATGTGATTGCTGATGGTGCGGTTGGACGCAGTGGTGACATTGCAAAGGCAATTGCCTGCGGAGCAGATGCAGTCATGATGGGATCTCCACTTGCAAAGGCGATTGAGGCACCTGGCCTTGGATGGCACTGGGGATCTGAAGCTCATCACCCAGTTCTTCCACGCGGTGAACGTGTAAATGTTGGAACTGTTGGAACTCTTGAAGAGATTTTGCTTGGACCTTCACATACATCTGACGGCTCAATGAATCTGTTTGGTGCACTTCGTCGCGCCATGGCTACATGTGGTTATTCAGATGTAAAGGAATTCCAGCGCGTAGAGGTTCTTATTCATCGTGGTTGAATCGCGCGGAGTCCTAGTTGTTGATTTTGGTGCTCAGTACGCGCAGTTAATTGCCCGTCGAGTTCGCGAAGCTAATGTTTACTCCGAAATTGTTCCATCATCAATAACAGCTGCCGAAGTCACAGCTAAAAATCCCAGCGCAATTATTTTATCTGGCGGACCCTCCAGCGTGTATGCAGACAACGCGCCAACAGTTGATGCTGGGATATTTTCCTTGGGGATTCCGGTATTTGGAATTTGTTATGGCTTTCAGGCAATGGCGGCAGCACTTGGCGGCGTCGTAAGCCGCACCGGAAAATCAGAATTCGGTCGCACGGAAACAAAAGTTCAAACTGCATCAAAGGTTTTTAGTGGACTGCCTGCACAGCAAAAAGTCTGGATGTCACATGGCGATGCGGTAACGCAAGCACCTGCAGGATTCGTAGTGTCCGCAGAAACAGAAGATACGCCGATTGCTGCTTTTGAGGATGCAACAGGGAAGTTAGCTGGAGTTCAGTTTCACCCAGAGGTTTTACATAGCGAACATGGCCAGGCAATTTTGCACAACTGGTTAGTCAATATCGCAAAGTGCGATGCAACCTGGACCACTGCGAACATCGCAGAGATCGAGATCGCAAAAGCTAAACAAATAATTGGTGATAAGCGAGTTATCTGTGGCCTATCTGGCGGAGTTGATTCAGCAGTTGCTGCAGCGATTATTCAAAGAGCGGTCGGTAATCAACTGACATGTGTATTTGTGGATCATGGCCTTTTGCGCAAAGGCGAAGCAGAACAAGTAGAACGAGACTTTGTTGCATCAACAGGTGTGCAGCTAGTTGTTATTGATGCAAAGGAACAATTCCTTAACGCCCTAAAAGATGTTACAGACCCTGAAGAAAAGCGAAAGATTATTGGTCGCGAATTTATTCGGTCATTTGAATCCGCAGCCCGCGATATTGCAGCAGGGGGAGATGTTGAGTTCTTGGTGCAAGGAACTTTGTATCCAGATGTTGTTGAATCAGGTGGCGGAACCGGTACGGCCAATATCAAGTCTCATCACAATGTAGGTGGTTTACCTGATGATTTGCAGTTCACCTTAATCGAGCCACTGCGCACTTTGTTTAAAGATGAAGTTCGCCAGGTTGGATTAGAACTTGGTTTGCCAGAAGAAATTGTTTGGCGCCAACCCTTTCCTGGACCAGGACTTGGTATCCGAATCATTGGTTCAGTGACACAAGAGCGGTTAGATCTTTTGCGTGAAGCAGATGCGATTGCTCGAGAAGAATTAAAATTAGCTGGACTTGATCGTGAAATCTGGCAGTGCCCAGTTGTACTGCTGGCAGATGTACGAAGTGTTGGTGTTCAGGGCGATGGGCGTACCTATGGTCACCCAATAGTTTTGCGACCCGTCTCATCCGAAGATGCCATGACCGCCGATTGGTCACGTGTTCCCTATGAAATTCTTGAGAAGATTTCTACCCGCATAACAAATGAGGTCCGTGAGGTAAATCGAGTGGTCTTAGACATAACGAGCAAGCCACCTGGCACCATTGAATGGGAATAAATTAAGGGTTTTCACAGGATTTGGATTTATCATTTCAGACATGAAACGGGGAGTATTTATGAAGCGGACAGTGATTGCAGCAATTGCAATCTCAGTACTTCTTTCTCCATCCGCATCTGCAGAAACAAAAAGCAAATCTGCAAAGAATGTAAAAGTTGCAGCGATTAAATGCTGGCCAACTAAAGCTTCCGGACATGACCCTAAAGATGTTGCTCCTGCTCAAAAACTTCCAAAGAAATTGGCTCGCACCTTTACCTTTGAAACAAATTGCGGAAATATTGTGGTCACAACTGTTGGTGCAAAAGCACCAATCACAATTACGCAATTAAGCACTTTAGCCAAGGGTGGATACTTCGATAATTCCTTATGCCATCGTTTAACCACGCAAGGGTTATATGTATTGCAATGTGGAGACCCAACCGCAACTGGTTCTGGGGGACCAAACTTTACGTATCCAGATGAGAATTTACCCACTACAACTTTTAATAATTACCCAGCTGGAACTGTTGCAATGGCTAACTCGGGTCCAGGAACAAACGGAAGTCAGTTTTTCTTAGTTTTTGCAGATACGACTCTTGGGGCTAACTACACAATTTGGGGCACGATTACTCAAGGTCTAGATATCGTAAAGGCGATCGCAAAAGCTGGAGTAAAGGGCGGCGGGGCAGATGGAACACCAAAACAAGCTATTGCAATTCATCGCGTAACTGTTTCAAACTAGATCTTTATTTTCTCAGGCTTAATTGGTGTTCACGATTTTAAAGGCTTCAGCAATTCGTCCTTCTGGTAAACCACCGATTCCAGCGTTACGTTGACCCCACTCGCGAACCATATTTTCTAACTCTTTGTTATGAGCAGTTTGAGAAGCATGCGCATGCAACGCAGCCATTTTCAAATCAAAAGTGTCGGTGATATCAACCCAGTGGTCAGGTTGAGCAAATCCAGATACCCAAATTTCCTTTACACGCCACGGTTGTAACCCTTCCTTTTCTAGCAAATCGGTAAAGGCAAAAGGGTTACGAGAGTCAGGATAAACAGCTTGAATAGTTGCTTCACCTGCAGCTAAATGATCTGGGTGGCTCGCACCGATCCGATCCCAATTGCGCTCTGGACTCTGGCACACAATGCGATCTGGTTTTGAGATTCGAATTTGTCGGACAATATCTTTGCGTAATTCAATGGTTGCAACTAAGTGACCATCAACATAATTCAAGAAAGTTATATCAGTGACACCGATTGCTGCACCGGCTGCGCGTTGTTCGCGTTGACGAATTGCAGGCATTTCCTCTTTTGTGAAACCAGATTCTTCGCCACCTTGATCGCCATTGGTACAAAACACATAGGCAACTTCAATTCCCTTTTTCACCCATTGGGCGATAGTTCCGGATGCCCCAAAATCTGAATCATCGGGGTGGGCATTGACGACCAAGACGCGCTTGATCTCGTTATCTGCAATCGGTTCCATGCATGAAGCCTAATAGACTCACCCTCATGACTGAAATCGATCCATTGCTCGAGGGGTTAAACCCTCAGCAATCCGAAGCGGTCACACATGCGGGCGGCCCACTATTGGTTGTAGCAGGTGCTGGATCTGGAAAGACTCGAGTATTAACTCGTCGCATCGCATATTTAATGTCAAGAAGAAATGTAGCCCCCTACCAAATTTTGGCAATTACCTTTACAAATAAAGCAGCGGGCGAAATGAAAGAACGAGTTGCAGATTTGGTTGGCCCAATAGCTAAATCTATGTGGGTTTCCACATTCCATTCTGCCTGTGTTCGCATCTTGCGCCAAGAAGCTACCCGACTGGGGTACAGCAACTCTTTTAGTATCTATGACTCTGCCGATTCGCAGCGTCTAATAACTATTGTTGCTAAAGAATTGAACTTAGATCCAAAGAGATATCCCGCACGTCAATTTCAATCCATGATTTCTAACGCTAAAAATGAATTGCTGGGACCGCAAGATTACTTAAATGCAGCAAGTAATCAGTTTGAACAGGTTGTAGCCGATGTTTATGCCGTGTATCAGCAGCGACTAATCCGCGCTAACGCAATGGATTTTGATGATTTGATTTTAAAGACAGTTGAAGTTCTGCAACGCTTTCCAGAAGCAAAAGCTCGATTTAGGTCTCGCTTTCGCCACGTTTTAGTAGATGAGTATCAGGACACAAATCACGCACAATACATATTGGTAAAAGAGCTAGTTGGGACTGAACTTGAAGGCCAAATGCCAGCGGAGTTGTGCGTAGTAGGTGATGCCGATCAATCAATTTATGGCTTCCGAGGCGCAACTATTCGTAACATTTTGCAGTTCGAGCTTGATTATCCAAATGCACGCACTGTCTTGCTTGAACAGAATTATCGCTCGACTCAAAATATTTTAAATGCAGCCAATGCGGTCATCACAAAAAATGAAAGCCGTAAAGAAAAGAATCTGTGGTCTGATGCAGGATCTGGCTCACCGCTAACGGGCTATGTAGCTGAAAGCGAGCATGACGAGGCTAGCTTCATTGCAGATGAAATTCGATCTCTGCAACGTGAAGGGGTCTCAACACCAGGGGACACCGCAATTTTCTATCGAACAAATGCACAATCACGTGTGTTTGAAGAGGTTTTCATGCGCAACGCCCTGCCTTACAAAGTCGTAGGGGGATTGCGATTTTACGAACGCCGTGAAGTAAAGGACTTACTGGCCTATTTGCGTGTTCTGGCCAATTTAGAAGATGAGATATCGCTTCGAAGAATCATTAATGTACCCAAGCGAGGCATCGGTGACACATCTTTGGATTATGTAGATGAGTTTGCCCGAAACAACAACATTTCATTCTGGCAAGGCTTGTTAAGGGTTGGGGAGAATGGATCCGTTCCATCACGAGCAGCACAAGCAATACATGAATTTACTTCGATGGTTAGCGCATTAGCGGTCTTGGTAGAAGCGAAAACAAAGCCTTCAGTAATAGTAGAAGCAGCCCTTGAGCAATCAGGGTTATTAAAGGAGTTGGCAGATAGCACCGATCCTCAAGATGAAGTTCGTGTAGAAAACTTAAAGGAGTTAGTTGCAGTTTCTATGGAGTACGAAGAACGTCCATTTGAAGAGCTTGGCGAAGATGAAGAAATTTCACTTGCTGGATTTTTAGAAAAAGTTTCCTTAGTTGCAGATGCTGATGAAATTCCTGAAGGCGAAGATCATGGGGGAGTTGTTACGATGATGACTCTTCACACTGCAAAGGGATTGGAATTTCCAACTGTATTTCTTACAGGAATGGAAGATGGAATATTTCCACACTCACGAACCCTTGGCGAAAAAGATGAGATTGAAGAAGAACGTCGACTTGCTTATGTCGGATTAACCCGCGCACGCCAGCGCCTTTATATTTCACGTGCGGAATATCGTTCAACATGGGGTGCGCCAAATTACAATCCACCGTCACGTTTTCTCGATGAAATTCCAGAAGATGTAATCGAGTGGCGTAATCAAGGACGATCATCATCACCTTCACTTGTTACTCGCTCTCGTGTCGCCACGACACCGCCACCACGTGCCACCGGCAAGAAGAGTGTTGCAATGGAGTTAGCAGTTGGCGAGCGTGTGTCACATGACACATTCGGATTAGGCACCGTTGTAGCTGTTGCTGGGGCTGGAGACAAAGCCGAAGCAACAATTAACTTCGGCCAGTACGGCGAGAAGCGCTTACTGCTGCGTTATGCACCTGTTGAGAAACTATAGGATTACCCCGTATATAGCCGGCCAATAGATTGTGAGCCCCAGTGGATCTCTTTGAATACCAAGCCCGAGATATTTTTGAAAAGCATGGCGTACCTGTTTTGGCCGCAGCGATTGCAACAACAGCTGATGAAGCAGAAGCCGCCGCAACAACAATTGGTGGCAAAGTAGTAGTAAAGGCTCAGGTTAAAGTCGGTGGCCGTGGAAAAGCAGGCGGTGTGAAGCTTGCAGAAAACCCACAGGATGCTCGTGAAAAAGCAGGCGCAATCCTTGGAATGGACATTAAAGGCCACGCTGTTCGCACAGTGATGATTGCAGCAGCAGCTCCAATTGAAGCCGAGTACTACCTGTCAATTTTGCTAGATCGCTCAAATCGAACTTTCCTAGTGATGGCATCTGTATCGGGTGGAATGGATATCGAAGAGGTTGCACACACTGCACCTGAAAAGCTTGCGAAGATTCCAGTATCTGCAGTTGACGGTATTTCACTTGCTAAGGCACAAGAGATAGTTGCAGCAGCAGCATTTCCTGCAGATGTCGCAGATCAGGTTGTACAGGTTTTGCTTAAGTTGTGGGATGTTTTTCAAGGTGAAGATGCAACTCTTGTAGAAGTTAATCCATTGGTAAAAACTAAAGATGGAAAAGTCATTGCCCTAGATGGCAAGGTAACTCTCGATGACAACGCAGATTTCCGTCAGCCAGATCACCAATCACTAGTTGACCAAGATGCAGAAAATCCTTTAGAAGCGGCAGCAAAAGAAAAAGGACTTAACTACGTAAAGCTTGATGGACAGGTTGGAATCATCGGTAACGGTGCTGGACTTGTAATGAGCACACTTGATGTTGTGGCATACGCAGGAGAAAAGCATGGTGGAGTACGTCCAGCTAACTTCTTGGATATTGGCGGCGGAGCATCTGCGCAGATCATGGCCGACGGCCTTTCCATTATTTTGGGAGATGCCGACGTTAAGAGTGTTTTTGTGAATGTATTTGGTGGAATCACAGCGTGTGATGCCGTGGCAAGTGGAATTGTGCAAGCCCTTGAATTACTTGGTTCAAAGGCAACAAAGCCAATTGTTGTTCGCCTCGATGGAAACAATGTTGTCGAAGGTCGCGCAATCTTGGCAAAGGCTGCTCACCCATTGGTTGAGCAGGCAGACACTATGGATGGAGCAGCAAATCGCGCTGCAGAATTGGCGGCGAAGTAATGTCTATCTTTATTAATGATGCAAGTAAGGTAATCGTGCAGGGAATGACTGGTTCTGAAGGAACCAAGCACACCCGCCGTATGTTGGCTTCAGGAACAAAGATTGTTGGCGGAGTTACGCCTGGCAAGGGCGGACAGGTTGTCGATATCGATGGCCACCAACTTCCTGTCTTCAACACAGTTGCCGAAGCAATGTCTGCAACAGGTGCAAATGTTTCAGTTGTGTTTGTGCCACCTAAGTTTGCAAAAGCTGCCGTAATAGATGCAATTGATGCAATGATGCCATTAGTTGTTGTCATTACCGAAGGTATTCCGGTACATGATTCGGCAAGCTTCTATGCATATTCGCAGACCAAGGGCACAACACAAATCATTGGCCCTAACTGCCCAGGATTAATAAGCCCAGGAAAATCAAATGTTGGAATTATTCCGGCAGATATCACTGGCGCTGGTCCAATTGGTTTGGTATCCAAGTCCGGAACTCTTACATATCAAATGATGTACGAACTTCGCGACATCGGATTTAGTACAGCTGTAGGCATTGGTGGAGATCCAGTAATTGGAACTACTCATATCGATTGCTTGCGCGCATTTCAGGATGATCCAGATACAACAGCGATTGTAATGATCGGTGAAATTGGTGGAGATGCCGAAGAACGCGCTGCAGCATTTATTGCTGAATATGTAACGAAACCAGTTGTTGGTTATGTTGCTGGGTTCACTGCTCCAGAAGGCAAGACAATGGGTCACGCAGGTGCGATCGTTTCTGGTTCATCAGGAACTGCGCAAGGAAAGAAAGATGCCTTGGAAGCAGCCGGCGTAAAGGTTGGTCAAACCCCCAGCGAAACCGCGCGTTTGTTACGCGCAATTCTGGGTCGATAACAATGATGACGCGGGTACTTGGAGCTGCATTGCCCCAGGTCCTGCGTAGCGTTGCATGGCTTTTACTTCCGACATCTTTTATCGCACTACTTGCCTGGGCTACTGCGGGTAGCGCAACAGGAAATACCGGAGATCCGTTGCGTGCAGCGCTGTGGATCTGGATCGGTGCCCACCAGATTCCTTTTTCCTTAGCCTTACCGCCTTCTGGATTAGATGGTTATCTTTCCTATCTTCCACTCGGAGCACTTGTTTTTCCGGTGCTTGCAATTCGAAATGGCATTTCACGCACAATTGAACGTTTAGATAATGATTCTTCACTAGTTGGTTCTGCTCGAGCAGTCTTTGCTATCGGATACACACTCTTTGCGCTACTTGCATCATTTTTTTCAAAGACTGAATCAATTAAACCAGTCTGGTATTTCGCGATTTTGTACGTTCTGCCATTCACACTTTTGGTTGGAGCTACGGTTGGACGCAAAGTGGCCGTGGGTCAAGGATTCTTATTTGGCTCACGTATCATCGCCTTGTTGTTAGGCGTTTCCTCAATAATCTTCGGCTTATCATTACTTTTTAATATTTCAATGGTTAAGGATTTAACCATTGTTCTACAACCAGGTATTTTTGGTGGTCTACTTTTATTGCTGCTCAATATTTTGTACATACCAAATGCAATTGTTGCCACCCTTGCTTATTTTTCAGGAGTTGGATTTGCGGTCGGATCAGGGACATTAGTTTCACCATTTTCCCATCGCTTAAACAAAATTCCCGCGATGCCATTGTTGGGCGCATTACCTGAAGGAAAATCAACAATCGCGCTAATCGGAATCGCATTCATAATTTTTGCTGGAGCCCTACTTGCCAGTTGGACGGTTGCACTTAATCTTAAGGTTTTACATCAAAGCATGATAGTTGCAATTGCAATTGCAGCATTTGTTGGCTATTCCGCAAGTGGTGCATTGATTACAGATGCTATGTCTGCAGTTGGAGTTTCAACCTGGAAGTTCACGCTAGCAATAGGTGCAGAGTTAGTAGCGGGGGCTGCTTTAGCCCTGTATTTACCTCGATTGTTTAAGCGGACATGAGAAAACGCGTTGTAATTCTTGCATCTGGAGCAGGTTCGCTGACACAAGCAATCTTGGATGCAACCGAGCTTGATATTCAAGTAGTTGCGGTTGTTTCAGATACCGAAGGTGCACCAGTTTTGGAATTAGCCAAGAAAGCACAAGTCAATACTTCCGTCATACCCTTGAAAGGTGATCGTGCGGCATGGGATCGTCAATTGTTTGACCAAGTTGATCAGTACCAGCCAGATTTAGTCATCAGTGCTGGATTCATGAAAATTCTTTCACCTGAATTTGTGAATTACTTTCCAACAATAAATAGCCATCCAGCTTTACTCCCAGATTTCCCCGGCGCGCACGCGGTCCGCGATGCATTAGCAGCTGGTGTCACGATCACCGGAACAACTGTTCACTGGGTTGATGCAGGCGTAGACACCGGTCCGATCATTACTCAAATGGAGGTTCCGGTGTTGCCCGGAGATGATGAAGCAACACTTCATGAGAGAATTAAGAAAGTAGAACGCGGTCTCATAGTTGCGACCATCGCTTTGATTACGCCAACACTGGAGACTAATTCACGATGAGAAAACCTATTCGCCGTGCACTTGTAAGTGTCTATGACAAAGCTCGCCTGATTGAAATTGGTACGGCGTTATCTTCGGCTGGTGTAGAAATAGTGTCAACTGGGTCTACAGCGAAGAATCTAGCTGAAGCGGGCATTGCAGTTACTGAAGTCGGTACTTACACGGGCTTTCCTGAAATTATGGGCGGGCGAGTAAAGACGCTGCACCCTCGGATTCATGGCGGAATTTTGGCTGATCAGAATAATCCAGAGCATGTAGCTGCAATTGCCGAATTAGATATTGCACCTTTTGATCTAGTAGTAATTAACCTGTATCCATTTGCAGCCACTATTGCTTCTGGTGCTAGTTTTGAAGAAAGTATTGAGCAAATAGATATTGGCGGTCCATCGATGCTTCGTGGAGCTGCCAAAAACCATGGCTCTGTCGCTGTTATTTGCCAGACTTCACAATACGACCAGTTGCTACATGCAATTAAAGCTGGAGGATTCACTGAGGCAGAGCGACGCACATTGGCATTAGAAGTTTTCCGCACCACCGCTGAATACGACTTAGCAATCGCAACTTGGTTGGGTCAATCGGGCACTCATGATTTGCCTGATTGGTTTGGCCGAATCTGGCAGCGCGAGAATTCTTTGCGATATGGGGAGAACCCACATCAAGCTGCTGCGATTTATTCAGGTGGCCCTGCGGGCATTGTTGGGGCGCAACAATTACATGGCAAGGAAATGTCTTTTAATAATTACACAGATGCAGAAGCGGCATGGCGCGCAGTACTAGATCATCGCGATCCTGCTGTTGCAATCATGAAGCATGCAAACCCGTGTGGTGTTGCTGTTTGTGAATTGGGCGTGGCTGTTGCGTATCAGCACGCACATGAATGTGATCCAGTATCTGCTTTTGGTGGTGTTGTTGCTGCTAACCGCACAGTAGATCTTGCCATGGCCGAACCACTATCAAAGATATTTACTGAAGTTATAATCGCACCAGATTATGATGCTGATGCGCTTGAACTTTTAATGAAGAAGCCATCGATACGTATTCTTAAATGCGATGTAACCGAGATTAATCCTCTTGAATTGCGCCCGGTGTCTGGGGGAGTACTGCTGCAAGCAACAGACTTAATCGATGCCGATGGTGATTCACCAGCTAATTGGAAGCAAGTAAGTGGAGAAGCAGTTGATGCGCAAACAATAAAGGATTTGGAATTCGCGTGGCGCAGCGTTCGTTCAGTAAAAAGCAATGCAATTTTGTTGGCTAAATCAACTGCCTCGGTTGGAATTGGAATGGGACAGGTCAACCGTGTTGATTCTGCGCGTTTAGCTGTTTCTCGTGCCGGAGACCGCGTTAATGGATCAGTTGCAGCAAGTGATGCATTTTTCCCATTTGCCGATGGTCTTCAAATTCTGATTGATGCCGGCGTTACAGCGGTCGTTCAACCTGGCGGAAGTGTGCGTGATGAAGAGGTTATTGCAGCAGCGCAGGCTGCAGGTATTGCAATGTTCTTCACCGGAACCCGACATTTCTCTCACGCATAGTCGACTAGATAGGCTTGGCTCATGAGCGCACAGATTCTCGATGGTAAAGCACTTGCCTCAGCCATCAAAGCTGAGTTAGCAACACGTGTAGTTGCGCTGAAAGCAAAGGGAATAACTCCAGGCCTTGGAACAGTTTTAGTTGGCGATGACCCAGGTTCACATTCATATGTAGGTGGAAAGCATCGCGATTGCAAAGAAGTTGGAATTAACTCAATCCGGGTTGATCTACCAGAGAGTGCAACTGAAAAAGATGTCTTGGCGGCAATTGCAGATCTGAATTCTTCAAAGGAATGCACCGGGTACATTGTGCAACTCCCACTACCGTCTGGAATTAACACTCAAAGAGTTTTAGAAGCAATTGATCCTAGTAAAGATGCTGACGGTTTGCATCCACTAAATCTTGGTCGGCTAGTCGCAGGGTATGACGCACCATTGCCATGCACGCCGCGCGCAATTGTGGCTTTACTTGAACATTACAAAATTTCAACCAAAGGCGCTGAAGTAACTGTGATCGGCCGTGGTTTAACTGTTGGGCGCCCACTTGGCTTGTTGCTGACCCGAAAGCAAGAAAATGCAACAGTTACCTTGACTCACACTGGTACAAAGAATTTAACTACGCACACAAAAAATGCTGACATTATCGTTGCCGCAATCGGCCAGTCACATTTCTTAAAAGCAGAAATGATTAAAGAGGGTGCAGTAGTAATTGATGTTGGTATCTCGCGAACTTCAGCAGGTTTAGAAGGAGATGTTTGTCCCGGAGTATTTGAGAAAGCTTCGTTTGTTTCACCGATGCCTGGCGGGGTTGGCCCAATGACTCGTGCAATGTTGCTGACAAATGTGGTTGATGCGTGCAGCTAAATAATCGCCTGCTTTCGATAATCAGCTACGCCGCAGTCTTGGTCGGGGTGGTTCTTGGGGCTTCAGGCATAGTGCGAGGTGGGTCACTATTTATCGCTGCCGGAACCTTGGGAATCGCAGTTAAATCTCGTAATTTTCGCCGCATCGAGTTTTATTTACCTGTTGTTATCGCAGTGGCCCTTTTCGCGCTGGCGATTGCACTTCCTCGCGGGCGATAGGGTTTACCTATTCACACACGCATGAATGGAGTCACTATGGGTGGCAAAGTCACAGTAGTCGGTGCAGGTTTCTACGGGTCAACTACAGCTCTTCGTTTAGCTGAATACGATCTTTTCGACACCGTTGTTTTGACAGATATTGTCGAAGGAAAGCCTGAAGGCTTGGCATTAGATATGAACCAATCGCGTTCTATCGAAGGTTTTGAAACAAAAATAATTGGCGCAACAACAACCGCCGAAGGTGCTGGTTACGAGGCAACAGCTAATTCAGATGTAGTTGTCATTACCGCTGGACTTCCTCGTAAACCTGGTATGAGCCGGATGGATTTAATTGGCGTAAACGCCGGAATCGTTCGTGGAGTTGCTGAAAATATTGCAAAGCATTCACCAAACGCTGTGATTATCGTAGTTTCAAATCCACTTGATGAAATGACTGCGCTTGCACAGATTGCAACAGGCTTTCCAAAGAATCGCGTAATGGGTCAAGCAGGAATGCTAGATACCGCTCGCTTTACAAACTTTGTTGCAGAGAAATTAGGCGTAAAGGTTTCATCTGTAAAGACATTAACACTTGGATCACATGGCGACACCATGGTTCCAGTCCCAAGTCGTTGCACAGTTGATGGCAAGCCGCTAACTGATCTATTGTCACAAGCAGATATTGCAGATCTTGTTGATCGCACACGCAATGGCGGCGCTGAAGTAGTTGCACTACTGAAAACTGGATCTGCTTACTACGCACCATCTGCAGCAGCAGCTCGTATGGCAAAAGCTGTCATCGAAGATTCAGGTGCTGTAATGCCTGTGTGTGCGTGGGTTGATGGCGAGTACGGAATTTCTGGTGTTTATCTAGGCGTTGAAGCCGAGATCGGACGCACAGGTATTAAGAAAGTTGTTGAAGGTACATTGACTGATTCAGAAGTTGCAGCCCTTAAAGAGGCAGCAGAAGCGGTACGTGCAAAACAAGCAGATGTCCAAACACTCTAATTAGTTCCATCTTTACACATAAGGGAGTCATTATGAGCAAGATCAAAGTTACAGGCACAGTCGTTGAACTAGATGGCGATGAAATGACACGCATTATGTGGCAGTTCATCAAGGATTCATTGATCCTGCCTTACTTAGATGTGAATCTTGAGTACTACGACCTAGGTATGGAACACCGCGATGCAACGGATGATCAGGTAACCATTGATTCCGCACGAGCAATTCAAAAGCATGGAGTGGGCATCAAGTGCGCAACGATTACTCCGGATGAAGCACGTGTTGAAGAATTTGGCCTCAAGAAAATGTGGAAGTCTCCTAACGGAACGATCCGCAACATTCTTGGTGGAGTAATTTTCCGCGAACCAATCATCATCAGCAATGTTCCACGTTTGGTTCCACATTGGACTAAGCCAATCGTTATTGGCCGTCACGCATTTGGTGATCAGTACCGTGCAACAGATTTCAAGGTTCCAGGTCCTGGAAAGCTAACAATCTCATTTGTTCCTGAAGATGGATCTGCGCCAATCAATACCGAAGTTTTCAACTTTGAATCTTCAGGTGTGGCTATGGCGATGTACAACGTTGATGATTCAATTCGCGACTTTGCACGTGCCTCACTTAATTATGGGCTTCTTCGTAAGTTCCCTGTTTACCTATCAACTAAGAACACAATTCTTAAGGCATACGATGGTCGCTTCAAGGATATCTTTGAAGAGATTTACCAAGCAGAATTCAAGACACAGTTTGATGCTGCAGGAATTTGGTATGAGCACCGCTTGATCGATGACATGGTCGCAATGTCATTGCGCATGGAGGGTGGTTATGTCTGGGCCTGTAAGAACTACGACGGCGATGTTCAATCAGACACCGTTGCACAAGGTTATGGATCACTCGGTTTGATGACATCAGTATTGATGACACCAGATGGAAAGATTTGTGAGTCAGAGGCTGCTCACGGAACAGTGACTCGTCACTACCGCGATCACCAAGCAGGTAAGGCAACCTCAACTAATCCAATCGCTTCAATCTTTGCGTGGACCCAAGGACTTGCACACCGTGCCAAGCTTGATAACAACGCAGAGCTTGCAAAATTCTGTGCAACGCTAGAACGAGTCTGTATCGAGACAGTTGAACAAGGGAAGATGACTAAGGATTTGTCACTTCTGATTTCAAAGGATGCTCCTTACCAAACAACACAGGAGTTCTTGAACTCAATTGACGAGAACCTCAAGAAGGCAATGGCTTAATAGTTACAGAGCATTAAAAAACCCGCGGTAGCCAATGGCCACCGCGGGTTTTTTTAGTTAATACTTTAAACGCGCTCACCTGTTGTTGAGTTGAACAAGTGAACAGATCCCTTTACTGCCTCGACAGTAATTGTGTCTCCTGGCTTTGGAGGATTCTTTGGGTCCCAGCGAACAATTACTTGTGCGCCTTCGTCTGTTGCGTTAGCAAACTTAACTGTTGAATCAGCTGGCTTTCCGTATACGAAAGCATCTGAACCAAGTTCTTCTACAACTTCTACAAGGACATGGAAGCCCTTTGATGAAGGTGTGAAGCCTTCTGGTCGAACACCAACAGTTACTGATGTACCTGCAGAAGCTGGAACATCAATTGCTAGATCTCCAAGCATTGCCTTGCCGCCACTGACAGGTGCGATAAGTAGGTTCATTGCAGGGGATCCGATGAAACCTGCAACGAAAGCATTTGCTGGGTTGTCATAAAGATTACGAGGTGTATCAACTTGCTGTAGCAAGCCATCCTTCAACACTGCAACGCGATCGCCCATAGTCATAGCTTCTACCTGGTCGTGCGTTACATAAACAGTTGTGATTCCTAGACGACGCTGCAATGCAGCGATCTGTGTACGAGTTGCTACACGCAACTTCGCATCAAGGTTTGATAGTGGTTCATCCATAAGGAAAACCTGAGGTTCGCGAACAATTGCGCGACCCATTGCAACGCGCTGACGTTGTCCACCTGAAAGAGCTTTTGGCTTGCGCTCTAGGTATGGCTCGAGGTCAAGCAACTTTGCTGCTTCTAGAACACGACGTTCGCGTTCTTCTTTTGGAGTTCCTGCGATCTTTAATGCGAATCCCATGTTCTCTGCAACTGTCATGTGTGGATACAGTGCGTATGACTGGAAAACCATTGCGATGTCGCGATCCTTTGGTGCAACATTTGTTACATCGCGATCGCCAATTAAAATACGGCCGCCATCAATTTCTTCAAGTCCTGCCAACATACGAAGTGATGTTGACTTACCGCAACCTGATGGACCAACAAGAACTAAAAACTCGCCATCATTAACGGTGAGACTTAGTTTGTCGACTGCAGGTGCTGTTGTTCCTGGATAGATACGTGATGCGCCATCAAAAACTACTGATGCCATGAGATTGCTCTCCTTCTCCGGGCAGGTACGTGCCCGACGGTCCGAGGATGAAGGTGATGGCCGGTTGGCCAACGGCGCTAGGTTACGCACAAAATGCGAAATTGGGAAGATCCGGCTAAGCGCCACGACCCCGCTTTATCAAAATGCCCAGGGATCGTATACTTCTCACATAATGGAACCTCCCTCGTTGGCTTCACTATTTATTGATCTAGCAACCATTGCTGGCCTGATAGTCCTGGCCTCGTTTTTCGTTGCTGCCGAAATTGCCCTGATCTCACTTCGAGATAGCCAGGTGCGCCAAATCGCAACCCGTGGAAAACGGGGCGCTCGCGTTGCAGCCCTTGCAGAACACCCCAACCGCCTGTTGGCCGCCGTTCAAATTGGTGTAACTGTCAGCGGATTTCTATCAGCAGCGCTAGGTGCTGATCAGTTAGGTGATTATGTAATTCCATGGCTCGAGTCCTTCGGGATTTCAGCTGCATGGAGTACAACTATTTCGCTAATTGGCGTGACATTAGTGATCGCATACTTCTCATTAGTTTTTGGAGAGCTTGTACCAAAGCGAGTTGCGCTTTTTAGAGCTGAAGAAATTGCAATGACTTCAGCCGGAGCCATCAATATTGTTGCAAATATTTTCCGCCCGATTATTTGGTTACTGTCAAAATCAACCGACTTTGTGGTGCGCGCATTTGGCGTTGATCCAAAAGAACAACGCAGTCAGATGTCTGAAGAAGAGCTGCTTGATTTAGTCGTTGGCCATGCCGCCTTGACCGCTGAAGAACGCGACATCGTTGAAGAAGTGTTTAACGCCTCAGAACGCCAAGTGCATGAAGTTATGGTGCCCCGCACCGAAGTTGATTTCATGGATGCATCGTTGACCGTTGGTAAAGCTATTGAATTAGCGGTTGATAAAGCGCACTCTCGCTACCCGGTTGTCCGTGGATCATCTGATGAAGTTGTCGGCTTTATCCATGTACGCGATTTGCTGGACACATCACTGGCTAGCAAAAATACCAAAATTGTAGAACTAGCGCGAAACATTATGTACTTGCCTGGTACTAAAGGGATTTTGCCTGCTCTAACTGAAATGCGTATGCAAGGTCAACATCTAGCAATTGTTCTGGATGAATACGGTGGCACAGATGGAATCGTGACTTTGGAAGATTTAGTTGAGGTTCTGATCGGAGATATTCGCGACGAATACGACGATCATGAAACTGAGATTTCACACGAAGAGCGCACCGGCGACTTCGAGGTCGATGGTCTTATTTCAATTGAAGATTTAATCGAGCAAACCAAGTTGGATATTCCTGAAGGCCCATATGAGACTGCGAGCGGTTTTGTTATGCACTTTTTGGGCAGAATCCCACATGAACATGATGTGGTTAACGTCAATGGCATCCGAATCACGGTGTTGACCATGGAAGGTAAACGCGCTGGGCAGTTATTGATCTCGCGATCTGCATAGTTGTGAAAGAATTACAGCTATGACGAAGAAGCGTGTCCTGTCCGGCATTCAGCCAACAAGTGACTCCTTCCACCTCGGCAATTATTTAGGTGCACTGAAGCAGTGGGTCGAATTGCAAGAGGGCAATGATGCTTTTTACTGCATCGTTGATTTGCATGCCCTAACAGGTGAGATTGAACCAACGTTATTTAGAAAGCGCACTTTGGCATCTGCTGCGCAGTTAATTGCACTCGGTATCTCAACTGAAAAATCAACACTATTTGTACAGTCCCATGTTGCCGAACACAATCAATTGGGTTGGGTAATGGAATGTCTGGCAGGTTTTGGCGAAGCCAGCCGCATGACTCAGTTCAAGGATAAGTCCGCCAAAGGCGGTGCCGATACTGCTCGCGTTGGACTATTTACATATCCAATGTTGCAAGCTGCTGACATTCTTTTGTATCAAGCACACTATGTTCCGGTCGGCGAGGACCAGCGTCAACACATCGAGTTAACCCGTGATTTAGCTACTCGCTTTAATTCACGATTTGGCGAAACCTTTAGATTGCCAGAAGGCTATATTCTAAAAGCTGGTGCCAAGATTTACGATCTACAAGAGCCAACAGCAAAGATGAGCAAGTCATCAGGTTCTACTGCGGGCGTCCTAGAACTAATGGATACACCTGAAGCAAATACAAAAAAGATTAAGAGCGCAGCAACTGATGCTGGCCGTGAAGTGAAGTTTGATGAAAAAGAAAAGCCTGGTATCAGTAATTTGCTAACGATTCATTCATCACTTTCTGGAACATCGATTGCAGAACTAGAAGATCAATTTGAAGGCAAGGGCTATGGTGATTTCAAAGGCGCAGTTGCCGAAGTAGTAGTCGAGTACTTCCGACCAATTCGCACTAAGGCCCTGGAGCTTCTAGAGGATGAAAAGCACCTCATTGATCTTCTGCATGAAGGCGCTGACAAAGCACGTGCTGTGGCCTCTGAAACCCTCCAAAACACTTACAAAAACCTGGGATTAGTGAAGTAATTAAGCAATAATCTCAACCCCAAGTTGAGAGTTTTCCAAAACGTTACACCCTCGATATCAAAAAGACGGCTGGCGTGTTGAGTTTAATCAAGGGTGAGTAATAGGCTCCCAATTACACAAAAGCTTCGGTATGTACCTTCAAAAGTAGGTATTGAAGATCCCCTTGAATCCTTGGAGGAAAATTGAAGAAAGTATTTCGTCTTGTAGCAGTTGTTGCTGCATCTGTTTTGGCAGCAACAGCGTTTGTTGCTCCTGCAGCAACAGCAGCATCAAAGGTAAAAGTTGGCCTTGCTTATGACATCGGTGGACGTGGCGATAAGTCATTCAACGATTCAGCAGCAGCTGGTCTAGATGCAGCAAAGAAGAAGTTTGGTGTTACAGCTAAGGAAGTAACAGTTACAACTGGTTCAGACTCAGAGCGCGAAGACAAGCTCCGTTTGCTAGCTAAGGCTGGATACAACCCAATCATCGCTGTTGGTTTCCTATATGCAGGACCAATCAAGAAGGTTGCATCAGATTATCCAAAAGTTTCATTTGGAATTATCGATGATTCATCAGTAGATCTTCTTAACGTTGCAGGTCTTGTATTCGCTGAAGAGCAAGGTTCATACCTAGCTGGCGTTGCAGCAGCACTTGCATCAAAGTCAGGCAAAGTTGGTTACATCGGTGGAGTTCGTATTCCTCTACTACAAAAGTTTGAAGCTGGATTCGTTGCTGGTGTTAAGGCAACAAAGAAGTCAGTAACTGTTGACGTCAAGTACGTAACAGAGCCACCTGATTTCGGTGGTTTCAATGACCCAGCTAAGGCTAAGGTTATTGCTAAGGGAATGATCGATAAGGGTATCGATGTTATCTACTCAGCAGCAGGTGGATCAGGTGCGGGTAACTTCGCAGCTGCAACAGATGCTGCAAAGGCTGGCAAGAAGGTTTGGACTATCGGAGTTGACTCTGATCAGTACCTATCAGCTTCAGCTGCAGAGAAGAAGAACATGCTCACATCAATGATCAAGCGCGTTGACCGTGCTGTTTACGATGTAATTGCAACAGCTGTTGCGGGATCATCTGTAAACGATGTTCTTGATGAGTCCGGTATCTACGGTCGTCAGTACAACCTCTCACTTGATGGCGTTGGTGTTTCTTACTCTGGTGGTTACATCACAAAGTACAAGGCTCAGATCGATAAGGCTGCAGCTGCAATCAAGTCAGGCAAGATCAAGGTTCCAACAAAGCCATAATTTGGCTTAAGTAAGTGGCGTTTGGCCCAGCAATGGAGTTAAATCTCCTTGTTGGGCCAAATGTTTTTCCCGGTAACAATTAAGTCAAAGGAGAGTTTAAGTGTCAGTAGCAGTAGAACTGCGACACATCAGTAAGCGCTTTCCTGGCGTAATTGCCAACAAAGATGTCTCACTGAAAGTTGAATCTGGCACAGTCCATGCTCTTGTCGGCGAAAATGGTGCTGGCAAATCAACTGTAATGAAGATCCTTTATGGGATGCAGCGACCTGACTCTGGCGAAATTTTAGTCAATGGCCACGTTGTTAACTTTAAAACCCCCAATGACGCAATCGATGCCGGCATCGGCATGGTCCATCAGCATTTCATGTTGGCTGATAACTTCACAGTATTAGAAAATATCATTTTGGGTTCAGAGCCACATCATGGAGCTACCATAGATTTTGCTGGTGCTCGGGAAAAAATTGTTGATATGGCCCAGCAGTACGGTCTAGAAATTGATCCAGATGTTCTTGTTGAAGAGCTAGGTGTTGGACAACGCCAAAGAGTTGAGATTTTAAAAGTTTTATTCCGTGGTGCTCGTATTTTGATCTTTGATGAACCAACTGCAGTTTTAGTCCCACAGGAAGTGGATGATCTATTCCAGGCACTCGAAGGTTTACGGGCCCAAGGAATGGCTTTGATTTTTATTTCGCACAAGCTTGATGAAGTTTTACGTGTAGCTGATGAAGTAACCGTTGTGCGACAAGGTTCGACTGTTGCAGAAGTTAAATCTAAAGATGTCACCGCTCGTCAATTGGCAGAACTTATGGTTGGAAGTGAGCTTCCAAAGCCATCCACCTTGGGCCACACACGTCGAGAAGAAATTACCTTGTCGCTTAAGAATGTTTCACTCCCAACAACCACCGGTAGCCGTGATTTGTTGACGAATATCTCCTTTGATCTTCATGCTGGCGAGGTTATTGGAATAGCAGGCGTCGAAGGAAATGGTCAGGCTGAACTTGTTGAAGCCATTATGGGTCTGCGTGAGTACACCGGTTCAATTCAATTTAATGGCTCGGCTATAGATGAATTAAGCGTTGCCGATCGCCATGATTTAGGTATTGGTTTGATTCCCGAAGATCGTCAGCGTCAAGCGCTGATGATGGGTTCACCGTTGTGGGAGAACAGAATTCTTGGTCATCAACGCAGCAAGCCTGTTATGCGTGGCTTTGTTATTGATAAAAAAGCAACGATGGAAAGCACTCGCACAATCATGCAAGAGTTTGATGTGCGTGCACCGGGTCCAGACACATTGGCAGCTGCGCTCTCAGGTGGAAATCAGCAGAAGTTTATTGTTGGCCGCGAAATGAGTAAGGCACCAGCTCTGTTAGTGGCATCTCATCCAACGCGTGGAGTTGATGTTGGAGCGCAAGGTGCAATCTGGGATGTTCTACGTAAAGCTCGTGAAAAAGGGATGGCCATTGTTTTGATTTCTGCTGACCTGGAAGAGTTAATCGGAATGTCTGATCGATTATTGGTCATGTTGCGTGGCACGTTAACTGCCGAACTTGATCCATCAAATACCACTCCAGAGCAGCTTGGTTCAGCAATGACGGGTGCAGCATGAGTAACTCGCTCACTAGAAAGTTATCTCCCAGTAAAGTTGGTTTAGCGATTGCAGCACCATTGGCTGCAGCGATTTTCTCAATTGTAATTTCAAGTATTGCAGTAATTGTCAGCAAGAAATCGCCACTTGATGCTTTTAAAACTATGTGGGAGTACGGTACTGAAGCAGGATCCTTGATGGAGGTCGTTAATACGGCAACTCCGTATTACATCGCCGCAATTGCTATTGCAGTCACTTTTAGGGCAGGACTATTTAACATCGGCGTAGAGGGCCAGCTTCGGCTAGGCGCTTTGTTTAGCTGCTATATCGGAGCAATGTTTGTTCTTCCACCTGTGTTACATGTCGCCGCTGTGTTTATTGTGGCGATGACATTTGGTGGATTGTGGGCCGCAATTGCTGCTTATTTAAAAGTGAAACGTGGCGTGAATGAGGTTATCTCAACAATCATGCTTAATAGCTTGGCTGGCGGTTTATCTGCTTACTTACTTTCGAAACACTTTGCACTAATTGAAGAAGGCTCTAACAACCTTCAAACCAAGGAGCTTCCAGCGTCGGCACAAATTCCAGATTTAATGCCGATTCTTCGTAAACTTGGCGTAGAAGATCAACCAGGTGGCGGCATCTATGGAATGTTTTTCGTAGCAGTTGCTTTGGGAGTAACTTTCTGGTTTGTTGTTAACCGCACGCGCTTTGGCTTTGAACTTCGAGCATCCGGATTAAATCCAATTGCTGCTCGAGTCAGTGGAGTTAATTCAAAGAAGATGACCTTTATGGCGCTAGTTATTTCTGGCGCAATTGCAGGACTGTCGGGCTTGCCTGAAGTCCTTGGTCAAACTCACTCGTACAACCTTGGATTCCGTGCAGGCATTGGTTTCTCAGCTATCGCTGTTGCATTATTGGGTCGTAACTCTGCTGGCGGAATGGCTTTCAGCGCACTTCTTTTTGGATTCTTAGAAGTAAGCTCGCGCTCTTTGGAACTTATTGATATTGCACCCGAAACGTATGTGATTATGCAAGGTTCAATTCTTTTGAGCTCGGTAGTGGCATACGAAGTTGTCAGACGCTTCAGGTTAACGCTGCAAAGTAATGAGTTAGCAAAGGTGGTGCAGGCGTGAAGTTTATGAAGATGTTGCGTTATGCAACCATGCTGGTTTTTGTCTTGGCTTCTATTCGCATCATCACAGGGGCTTCAGATCTAACTAGCACCGGAACAGCATCTGCCGCGCTATTACTTTCTGTACCAATAGTGCTTGCAGCGCTAGGTGGTTTGTTTTCAGAGCGCGCTGGTGTTGTAAACATTGGCCTTGAAGGCATGATGATTATGGGTGCATGGGCCGGTGGATATATTGGTTCACAGCAGGGACCATGGGCAGGTTTGCTAGCTGCCGTAGTCTTTGGATCTCTAGGTGCATTGGTACATGCAATTGCAACGGTGACATTTGGTGTTGACCATGTTGTCTCTGGTGTCGCAATAAATATCATTGCTGCCGGTCTTGTGCGATATCTGTCGACGCTTTTGTATCAAGGTGGATCATGGCCTGGACCATCACAATCTCCAGGAATCGAAACTATTTCCGTTAATGGTCTTCCTATTCTTTCCGGTGGTCATTACTTTGGATGGAAGAGCCCGGATTTGTTGGGTTCTATAGCAAGTCACAACTGGTTCTTTATCTCTGACTTAGCTTCGATTCTGCGAGGCTTAACGGGAGATGTTTCATACGTAACAGTTGTTGCAATTGCATTTGTACCGTTGGCTTACTTCATCTTGTGGCGCACCGCATTTGGTTTACGTTTGCGCAGCGCTGGCGAAGCTCCCACAGCTGCTGAATCACTTGGCGTTAATGTCTATGCGATGAAGTATGCAGGTGTTCTTATTTCAGGTGGCTTAGCTGGATTAGGTGGAGGTTTCTTGGCCATCGTTGCAGCAAGTAATTATCAAGAAAATCAGGTCGCGGGTCGTGGATACATTGGCCTAGCAGCACTTCTATTTGGAAATTACCGTCCTGGTGGATTATTGGCAGGTGCTGGGCTCTTTGGATTTGCCGATGCTCTTCAACTTCGTGATTCGACTGCGATCCATGCACTTCTATTATTCATCGTTGTGATTCTTGCATTTGTGGCTTTCAGAAAGTTCAAGAGCGGCAAACTCGTAAGCGCGGCCATAAGTCTTGGATCAGCTGTATTTACCTTGTGGTTCTACTTTGCAGTTGATGAACTTCCAGGGCAGTTGGTAACTATGACTCCTTATATTGCAACGATTTTGGTGATGGCACTTGCGTCGCAGCGACTGCGAATGCCTGCGGCAGATGGAATTCCATATCGCCGAGGTGGTTTGCGATGACCCAGATTAATTGGGAACAGATTCACAAGGAAGCTATTGGTGCGATGAACAACGCGTATGCACCATATTCAAAGTTTCCTGTTGGCGTTGCAGCACTGGTCAGTGATGGCCGCATCGCAACTGGTTGCAACGTTGAAAATGCTAGTTATGGCGTGGGATTGTGTGCTGAGTGTGGATTAGTTTCTAATCTGATTTCAACAGGTGGTGGACGATTAATCGCAATTGTTTGTGTTGATGGACAAGGAAACTATTTAGCACCGTGTGGACGTTGTCGCCAATTGTTATTCGAGCATGGTGGCCCAGAGGCGCTGTTAATGACAGATGATGGACCACAAAAAATGTCTGCCATGTTGCCGTGGGCATTTGGCCCAGAAGATTTAGACCGCAACGAGCGCTAAATGATTGAAGCCTTTTCAGCCGCTGAAATCATTGCGGCAAAGCGTGATCACCATTCTTTAACTGACCCACAAATCGATTGGGTTATTGACGCATATACGCGTGGAGCCGTTGCAGATGAACAGATGTCTGCGCTCTTGATGGCGATTCTGCTTAACGGTATGGAAAATCGCGAAATATCACGATGGACAGATGCGATGATCAACAGCGGAGAACGCATGAATTGGTCAGCGCTTTCACGTCCAACTGTTGATAAGCATTCAACTGGTGGCGTTGGCGACAAAACAACTTTGCCATTGGCCCCACTTGTTGCCGCGTGCGGTGCGGCAATTCCACAACTATCTGGTCGAGGACTTGGTCATACAGGTGGAACTTTAGATAAATTAGAATCTATCCCGGGATGGCGAGCATCTTTATCAAATGCTGAAATGCTAAAAGTATTACAAGATTGCGGCGCTGTAATTTGTGCAGCAGGTGCCGGTTTAGCACCAGCAGATAAAAAACTGTATGCACTGCGAGATGTCACTGCAACGGTTGAAGCAATTCCACTTATTGCATCATCGATCATGAGTAAGAAAATCGCCGAAGGCACAAGTGCGCTTGTCTTAGATGTTAAAACTGGCGCAGGTGCGTTTATGAGTGATCCAGAAAAAGCTAAAGAGCTTGCACACGTAATGGTTGGCCTTGGAAAACGTGCTGGTGTTAATACAGTTGCACTTGTTACAGCGATGGATGTTCCACTGGGATTGACAGCAGGTAACGCACTCGAAGTTCGCGAATCTGTAGAAGTTTTGGCTGGTGGGGGACCGGCAGATATTGTGGAGCTAACAGTTTTGTTGGCGCGAGAAATGTTAGAACTAGTTGGAATAAAGGACGCGGATCCCGACGCTGCCTTAAAAAATGGAAAAGCGATGGATGTGTGGCGTCAGATGATTTCGGCACAAGGCGGGGATCCCGATGCAAAGCTTCCAGTTGCACAAGAAAATACAGTTGTGACCGCAGATCGCGATGGGACTGTGCTTTCCATGGATGCAATGAAGGTTGGAATTGCTGCCTGGCGTTTAGGAGCGGGTCGATCTCGTCAGGGCGAGAGTGTTCAAGCTGGTGCTGGAATTGAAATCCACGCTAAACCAGGGGATGCAATCAAGGCTGGAGCGCCGCTATACACGCTCCACACAGACACTCCAGCCGCCTTTACTAGGGCTTTGGAGTCACTAGAGAACTCTGTGAGTATTGGAGCAGTACCTGCCGGCGGAATTGATCGCTTGCCATTAGTTATTGAACGTATTGTTGATTAAGGGACACAGGGGTAAAAAATGTCAATGAACAGTATTCCTACAAAAGATCAGATCGCATTAGTACCTAAAGTATTGCTTCATGATCATCTTGATGGCGGCTTGCGACCACAAACAATTATTGAAATCGCCAAAGAAATTGGTTACACCGCTCTTCCAACTGAGGATGCAACCGAACTAGCGACGTGGTTTCGCGAAGCCTGTGATTCAGGATCATTGGTTCGCTACCTAGAAACCTTTGATCACACAATTGCAGTGATGCAACGCCGCGAAGACATTATCCGTGTCGCTCGTGAATGCGCACTAGATCTTGCCCGCGATGGAGTTGTGTACGCCGAAGTTCGTGGCGCGCCAGAATTATTTACAGGACAAGGCTTGTCTATGGCAGATGTTGTAGAAGCAACAATTGAAGGATATGAAATTGGAATGAAAGAGGCAGCTGCCGAAGGTCATCCAATTGTTGTTCGTTCACTGTTGTGTGGAATGCGTCAGAATAAAAACTCGCAAGAAGTTGCCGAACTTGTTGTTAAGTACCGAGACAAAGGAGTTGTTGGATTTGATATCGCTGGCCCTGAAGATGGTTTTCCGCCATCTGATCAAAAAGATACTTTTGATTATCTTCGTAAAGAAGATGCCCATTTTACTATCCATGCTGGTGAAGCGTATGGAATCCCCTCCATCTGGGAAGCCATCCAACTCTGCGGAGCCGAAAGACTAGGTCACGGTGTTCGAATCATCGATGACATCGATTTTTCTGGTGCTGAACCAAAGCTGGGTCGACTTGCATCCTACGTTCGAGATCGACGTATCCCGCTAGAGCTGTGCCCAACGTCAAATCTACAAACTGGTGCTGCGGCAAGTTATGCCGAACATCCCATTGGCGCGTTAGCCAAACTTCGTTTTCGCGTAACTCTTAATACGGACAACCGTTTGATGAGCCAAACTTCGATGTCCTTTGAAATGGAAGAGGCGGTAAAAGCATTTGATTGGGATTTTGCAGAGCTACAAAGACTCACTATTAACGCTATGAAAAGTGCATTTATCCCATACCCAGAGCGTCTAAAAATTATCGAGCAAGTAATCAAACCAGGGTATGCAAAGGTTTCAGCTGGTTCATGATTGATTTTAATGATCCAGCTTTTGTATCTAATCCATACCCAGCACTGAAAGAACTTCGTGCTGCAGGACAACCTGTCTGGCATGAAGGAATGCAGATGTTTCTTGCTGCACGCCATGGTGATGCTAATGATGTATTTCGCAACAAGGCCCTCGGTAGAATTTTCAAGGAAAAAAGTCCAGAGTTCGAATGGGAAATCTTTAATTGGTTACACGCTGATTCGATTCTAGATAGCGAACCACCAAAGCACACTCGACTGCGATCTTTAGTTGCAAAAGCTTTTAATCGTCAAAAAATTGAAGGCATGCGCCCTGCAGTCGAGCGCATCACCGTTCAATTACTTGATGCTATTGATGAAAAGGTAAAATCCGGTCAAACTTTTGATTTGATTGCAGATTATGCCGAACCATTGCCGGTAAAGATCATTGCCGATCTTCTAGGTTTTCCAGAGTCTGAAGAGCACTTGCTTAGACCTTGGTCACAAGCGATTGTAAAGATGTATGAAGTCAATCCAAGTGTGCAATATCAAAACGAGGCAAAGATTGCTGCCAGCGAGTTTGCAGATTATGTACGAGATTTAGCTGAAAGTCGTAAAAAAACTCCAGGTGCGGATTTGATTTCAGATCTTGCATCGGTTGAAGAAAATGGCGAGAAGTTGAATATGCACGAACTAGTTGCGACATGTGTACTGCTTCTTAACGCAGGTCACGAGGCAAGTGTGAACGCTTTTGGAAATGGAATGGTTGCCGCCCTTCAGCGACCGGATCAAGTCGCTTTGCTCCGCACCAGTGCCCGCGAAATAACTGACACCGCACTTGAAGAGTTCATGCGTTTTGATGCGCCACTACATTTGTTTGAACGTACTGCAACGGCAGATACCGAACTTGGGGGAGTCCAGATCAAACAGGGGCAAAAGATTGCAGCCCTTATTGGCTCGGCAAACCGCGATGAAACAGTGTTTTCAAGCCCAGAATTGATGGATTTAACCCGTGATCCAAATCCGCATATCGGATTTGGTGCAGGTATTCATTTCTGCCTTGGTGCGCCATTGGCTCGACTCGAAATGAGTGTTTCCTTGCCGGCATTGTGGGAAAAATATCCGGATATGCAATTAGCAGGCGATGCTGTTCGTCGCCCTACCTTTGTTTTGCGAGGTTATGAAAGCGTAGCAATCCAGGCTAATTAAAGGCCTATTGGGTGCCAAACAGTTTTAGCTTCCATAAAGGCAATTATGCGACCAGGATCTGCTGACTTAAATGAATGAATTCGCTTTAAGTTTTCAGCTCCAGCAACCTTGATCTCAGCATGCTTCTTTGAAGATAATCCAGAAATATCTAACGCATCGATATCCATATGAGATGCCATCCATGGCGCAATTTCATCCTTTTTGCCTGTCAGAATATTTATTACACCTGCCGGCAGATCACTTGTTGCAAGGACTTCAGCAAATGTCATTGCAGACAATGGTGCTTTTGTACTTGCCAGAACAACAACTGTATTTCCTGAGGTAATGATTGGTGCAATCGCATCAATTAACCCAAGTAGTGAAGGAGATTCAGGTGCGATTGCAGCTACGACCCCCATACTTTCTGGGATCGTAAAGTTGTAAAAAGGACCAGCAACTGGATTAGTCGATCCTGCAAGAGATGCAATTTTATCTGTCCACCCTGCATACCAAACAAGACGATCAATAGCTTCAGTTACCTCTTTGTCAGCCTTTGCCTTTGTTGCACCGGTGACGTTAACGATTTCTTCTACAAATTGCCCACGACGACCTTCGAGCATTTCGGCGATGCGATACAAAATCTGTCCACGATTATATGCAGTGGCTTTATTCCATCCGGCATGTGCTGCGCGTGCAGCAACAACTGCATCTCGCAAATCTTTTCGTGAAGCAAGACATGGGTTTGCGACAAAGACGCCCTTGGCATTTTTAACTTCGTAGGTACGACCGGATTCTGTGCGCGGGAAAGCTCCATTGATATATAGCTTGTAAGTCTTCTTCACATCAATGCGATTACTCATGGCTTACTCCCTTCAAATATGCAGCCAGGCCGTGGCGTCCGCCTTCGCGACCCCACCCCGATTCCTTATAGCCACCAAATGGTGATGTCGGATCAAACTTATTGAAGGTATTAGCCCAAATAACACCTGCGCGAAGTTGTTGAGCTGCCCACAGTGTGCGAGATCCTTTTTCACTCCAGATGCCGGCAGATAGTCCAAAGGGGGTGTTATTTGCCTTTTCTATGGCCTCGGCAGGTGTTCTAAATGTCAGAACAGATAGAACTGGACCGAAGATTTCCTCACGCGCAATTCGATGTGCCTGTGTGACGCCAGTAAAGATTGTTGGTGCAAACCAGAATCCCTTACTTGGCAGTTTGCATTCTGGGCTCCAGCGTTCTGCGCCTTCTGAATCGCCAACAGCGGCGAGCTCAATAATTTTTGCAAGTTGTTCCTTGCCATTAATCGCACCAACATCTGTGTTTTTATCCATTGGATCACCCACACGAATCTTTTCCATACGATTCTTTAACTTATGTAAAACCTCTTCAGCTACATTTTCTTGTAGCAACAGGCGAGAACCGGCGCAACATACATGTCCTTGATTAAAGAAAATGCCATTAACAATTCCTTCGACAGTCTCATCTATTGGGGCATCATCAAAAACAATATTGGCTGCTTTGCCACCGAGTTCTAAAGTAACGCTCTTGTTAGTTGGTGCCACAGCGCGAGCAATAATTTTTCCAACTTCGGTAGATCCGGTAAATGCAATCTTGTCGATACCAGGATGGTTAACAATTAATGCACCCGTTGATCCATCACCTGTGACAATGTTGACTACACCCGCTGGAAGTTCTGCTTGCTGGCACACTTCGGCAAATAACAATGCGGTCAGTGGTGTTGATTCAGCGGGCTTTAGAACAACGGTATTTCCAGCAGCAAGTGCTGGTGCAACCTTCCAGGCCAACATCAATAAGGGAAAGTTCCAAGGAATAATCTGTCCTGCAACACCCAGTGGCTTTGGAGATGTGCCTAGGCCAGCGTATTCAAGCTTGTCTGCCCAGCCTGCATGATAGAAAAAGTGAGCTGCGGCCAATGGAATATCGGTATCGCGTGACTCACGAATCGGCTTACCGTTATCAAGAGTCTCTAGTACTGCAAATTCACGGGCACGCTCTTGCATGATGCGAGCGATTCGGTACAAATACTTTCCACGCTCTTTGCCTGACATTTTTGACCAGGTGTTTGTGTATGCCTTACGTGCCGCTTTTACTGCTGCATCAACATCTGCTTTACCGGCAAGTGCGATCTGACTAAGCACTTCTTCAGTAGCTGGATTAATTGTTGGAAAGTGTTTGCCGCCAGCAACAAACTTGCCGCCGATGAAATGGCCATACTTCGGCTTGATTGTGACAATCGCGCGAGATTCTGGCGCCGGGGCGTATTCGAAGGTCATAGTCGTCTCCATTAATCCATCGTCACATACTGAGGGCTAGTGTAATAACCATCATCCATCTTCATGCGTTGCATCAATAGATCATTGAGCAAAGCACTAGCGCCAATTCGAAAGAGTTTCGGATTGAGCCAATCTGGTCCAACAGTTTCATTGACCAAAACTAATTGTTTGATTGCATCTTTAGTGTTTCTGATTCCGCCGGCAGGTTTAACGCCGATTCGTACCTGAGTCATTTCGTAGAAGTCACGAACCGCTTCGAGCATTACTAAGACGACTGGGGGAGTTGCAGCCGGTGCAACCTTGCCCGTCGATGTCTTAATGAAGTCGGCACCTGCTGCCATTGCCAAAAATGATGCTTTGCGAACATTGTCATATGTCACTAATTCGCCTGTTTCGAAAATTACTTTCAAATGTGCTTTATCACCACAAACCTGTCGGATCTGAACAATCTCATTAAAAACATCGATGTAGCGACCTGCCAGAAATGCGCCACGATCAATCACCATATCGATTTCTGCTGCGCCTGCATCGATAGCGTCTTGTGTATCTTGGATCTTGACCGGCATGGATGCGCGACCCGATGGAAAAGCAGTTGAAACCGCTGCTACTGGGACATGCTGGCCACCAATTAAATCTAGGTGTTTGCGAGCTACGCCGACCATGTCATTGTAAACACACACAGCGCCGACGCTAGGAACGGTGGCATCAGTTGGGTCTGGTCGCACAGCTTTGGTGCACAAAGCTTTTACTTTGCCGGGTGTATCTGCACCCTCCAGAGTTGTTAAGTCCACCATCGTAATCGCGGTATCAATAGCCCAGCGCTTCGAAGTTGTTTTGATGCTTCTGGTTGCAAGCATTGCTGCGCGAGCTTCAGCGCCGACCTGGTCTACACCCGAAAGATTACCGAGGTAACTCTTTAGGGAGGCATCAGTGCCATCCACTAAACCATAAAAACTCACGATAACAATTCCTTAAGCGATGGTCGCAGTTGATCCAATACTACTTGAGCGGTTTTGGAATCCTTTTCAATTACCTCAATGTAACACTTCATCTTTGCTTCGGTACCGCTAGGACGAACAATGATACGAATTCCGCCAGCTAACCAGATTCTTAAACCATCTGTTGGTGGCAGTCCATCCGTTGGAGCGGCGAGGTCATCAATTGATGTAACTGCACGACCCGCAATAGTGTGTGGTGGATTCTTACGCAACCCACCAAGAATCACATCTACTTTTGATAGATCACTGAGGCGAACAGAAATCTGTTCTGTCGCATGGAATCCATGACGAGCCCAAATCTCATCCAATAAATCAAGAAGAGTCTTTCCATCAGCTGCAAGATCCGTTGCTATTTGAGCCAAAGTTATTGCTGCCGAAATTCCATCTTTATCATTGACTGTCTTTGCATCAACAGCATAACCAAGTGCTTCTTCATAACCAAAGGTCAGACCCTTAATTTTTGCTAGCCACTTAAAGCCGGTCAGAGTCTCTTTGAATTCGAGGTTGTAGTGCTCAGCAATCTTTTTTAGAATTGATGAGGAAACAATCGAATTAGCAAAAATGCCGCTGCTAGTTTTTCGAGCAATAGATTCGCCTAAAATTGCTCCTAATTCATCGCCTCGAAGCATTCTCCAGCCCGCAATAGGATCTTTAATTGCGGAAGCGCATCTATCAGCATCTGGATCATTTGCAATAACTAGATCAGCATCAAAGCTTCTGGCTGTTTCAAGTGCTAAATCAATTGCACCGGGTTCTTCAGGATTTGGAAAGGCAACTGTTGGAAAATCAGGATCTGGTGCAGCCTGCGCATCAACCAAAATAGGTGCTAAAAAACCAGCTTTATGAAAAACTCGTTGAAGTGTTTCAGTTCCGACCCCGTGCATAGCCGTGTAAACAATTTTTAATGTGCCTGGGTTAGTTGCAAGCGATGCGGTGCGTTGGATGTACTTATCAATTATCTCTTCCCCTAAGACTGTCCATGCTTTTCCACGTGGCTGAGCCTTCAAAGATGTGATTGCATCAATAGCGTGCGCAATTGAAACATCGGTTGGTGAAACAATTTGGGATCCGCGATATTCGATTCCATCTACGGTTCCTCCGAGATAAACCTTGTAGCCATTATCTTGTGGTGGGTTATGGCTAGCGGTAACCATGATTCCTACATCGCAACCCAGCTCGTTAGTCGCAAAAGCTAAAACTGGTGTTGGTAGCGGGCGCGGTAGCACAAAAACCTTCATCCCAGCACCGCTCATAATTTCTGCGGTTTCAAATGTGTAATCTTCTGATCCATAACGTGCATCTCGACCAATAACAACAGAAGTTAAGTTGCGCTCTTTCATGTAAGTAACGATTCCAGCTGCGGCACGACCAACGACCGCTCGGTTCATCCCAGATGGACCGGGGCGGTTAGGACCACGCAATCCTGCTGTTCCAAATTGCAAAAAGCCATTAAATGATGTTCGAAGTTCGGATTCGTTAGCTGTATCTAGCCACTGTTGTAATTGAGAAGCTGTAATTGGATCTGGGTCATCTGCTATCCAGGCCTGAACTTCGGCCACTAATGATTGATCCATGTGCTTAGAGTAACTTCGCGGCAAAGCTTTGAGAAGTCAGGTTATTTATCGATAATGTCACAGAGATTAGTTCCACTTGAAACAGTGGTTCCAATTACTGCTGTCAGATTAGAGATTATGCCCGCCTTGTGCGCCGTTAACGGCTGCTCCATTTTCATCGCTTCCAAAACAAAGATGAGATCACCGATTTCGACGTGGGCACCTTCTTCTACTGCAATTTTAACAACGGTGCCTTGCATTGGACTAGTAAGTCCAGAACCACTTGATCGGCCAGCCATAGTTTGTTTTGCGCGATGTCGCTTTATAACAGGCTTTGGTGCGTGAACAAGTATTTCAAATCGTTTTCCATTAACTTCGGTAACAAGATATTCAGGCGCCATATGCGTTTCAATAGGCGGCACAGTAAATGTGAATGCAGGGATTTGATTATCAAACTCATTTTCAATGTAACTCGTGTACACCTTGAAATTTTCTGTGTATGCAGGATCTTCAAGAATTGCACGATGAAATGGAATCGCAGTTGCTAATCCACCAACTGTGAATTCAGATAGTGCGCGGCGAGCACGATCAATAGCTTGTTCGCGGTTTGCGCCGGTAACAATTAACTTTGCAAGAAGTGAATCAAAGTTGCCGCCAATGGTGTCGCCACCTTGGAAACCTGCATCTACACGCACACCGGGACCGGTAGGAATTGCCCATTCAGTGATGCGACCAGGTGCCGGTAAGAAAGAACGTCCAGGATCTTCACCGTTAATTCGGAATTCAATTGAATGTCCACGAATTACTGGGTCATCAAAGCCGAGTGCTTCACCATCTGCAATTCGAAACTGTTCACGCACAAGATCTAGTCCCGTTACTTCTTCGCTAACAGGATGCTCAACTTGTAAACGTGTATTTACTTCAAGAAATGAAATTGTTCCATCGACGCCAATCAAGAACTCGCAAGTTCCTGCGCCTACATAACCCGCTTCTTTCATGATTGCTTTACTAGATCGGTAGAGCTCATCATTTTGTGCTTGTGTCAAAAAAGGAGCAGGGGCTTCTTCGACAAGTTTTTGATGTCGACGTTGCAGAGAACAGTCGCGCGTACTAACTACAACGGCATGACCGTGCTTATCAACTAGTACCTGTGTTTCAACATGTCGGGGTTTATCTAAATATCGCTCTACGAAGCACTCACCACGGCCAAATCCCGAGATTGCTTCTCGTACGGCAGATGCAAATAATTCTGGAATCTCTTCCATGGTTCGTGCAACCTTTAAACCACGTCCACCACCACCGTGAGCAGCCTTTATTGCAACAGGCAAGCCATGTTCCTTTGCAAAAGCAGTTACCTCTTCGTGGCCTGCGACAGGATCTTGTGTACCTGCAACAAGCGGCGCACCAGCTTTTGCTGCAATCTTTCGGGCAGAAACTTTGTCACCTAATGCTCTAATTGCAGCTGGCGGTGGTCCAATCCAGGTAAGACCTGCATCTATAACTGCTTGTGCAAAGTGTGCGTTCTCTGAAAGAAATCCATAACCAGGGTGAACAGCATCTGCGCCAGATTCTCTAGCAACAGCGATTAGTTTTTCAATATCTAAATATGTTTGTGTGGCTGTTGTGCCATGTAGCGAGTAAGCCGCATCTGCCATCTGCGCATGTAGAGATGTGCGATCTTCATCGGAATACACGGCGACGCTTTCGATGCCATGATCCTTACAGGCGCGGATAATGCGAACTGCAATTTCACCGCGATTAGCAATAAGTACCCGTTTCATTTCATCACCTTTGCCTGCGGCCATGTGTATCCAAGCTGGGCAAATGCTTTACGCACAAATGGCATTGAAATACCAACAACATTTGTGTAATCACCTTCAATAGAAGGGATGAAAGGAGAGCTAAATCCATCAAGAGTAAAACCGCCGGCAACATGTAGCGGCTCTTCCGTCGCAACGTAATCTGCAATTTCTTCATCGCTCATATGATCAAATGTGACACGAGTTGTAACACGATCTGAAATTTCAACATCTTTTGCGGTATCAATTATGCAATGACCTGTGTGTAGCAAACCGGAGTTGCCTCGAACTCGCTTCGCGCGCTCAGTTGCGATAGCTGGTGTACCTGGCTTTCCTAGTGAAACTCCGTCGAATTCAAAGGTTGAGTCACACCCAATGATAATTGCTGGAAAATCAAGCTGTTCGCGGACAGTGTGCGCCTTCGTAATTGCCAGGGCTATAACCATGTCTGCAGGGTGCATCGAGTTGAAAAAATCTGTTTCTTCATCAACATTGCTCACAATAATCTTTGGTGACAATCCAGCAGACTCTAGTAAACGGCGTCGGCTAGTTGATTGAGAAGCTAAAACAATTGTTGGCATAGTTATCCAAACCTTCTTGCGCCAAATGTAATTTGCTGCGGAAGCGGCTGGCGCAATTGAGGCAAGCCATACACGCTGCGTCGAATAACTGGTGTGAGCTCTTCACGTTTGTGTTGAGACATGACCGCTTGAATTGCCAATAACTCTTCAGCGGTAGGAACACCCTTAATTATTTCAAATTTCATTACAGAGGAATATTTCCGTGCTTGCGAGCCGGCAAAACATCCCGCTTTGTCTTAAGTGTTCTAAATGCTTTAGTTATGTATGCACGAGACTGACTTGGCTCGATAACTGTGTCAATTGTTCCGCGCTCTGCAGCTAAGTAAGGGTTGGCCAATGATTCGTTGTAATCCTTAACTAACTCGGCGCGCTTTGCATCAGGATCTTTTGCATCTGCTAAATCTTTTCGATACAAGATATTTACTGCACCTTGTGCACCCATGACTGCGATTTCGGCACTTGGCCAGGCAAAGTTAATGTCACTACCAAGGTACTTAGAGCCCATTACAATGAACGCTCCTCCGTAGGCTTTGCGTGTAATAAGTGTTACTAGTGGCACTGAAGCTTCTGCGTACGCGTAGAGCAATTTTGCACCACGCCGAATAATGCCATCCCATTCTTGCTCTGTACCTGGCAAGAAACCCGGAACATCGACAAGGGTAAGAATCGGGATATTAAAGGCATCGCAGAAACGTAAGAATCGCGCTGCTTTTTCACTAGAATTTATATCAAGGGTTCCAGCTAATTGATTAGGTTGGTTAGCAATAATTCCAATTGACTCGCCTTCGATGCGTGCAAATCCAACAACAATATTTGGTGCATATAGCGCATGAACTTCTAGGAATTCACCCTCATCTACTAAGGCCTGAATTAGAATTTTCATGTCGTAAGGCTGGTTAGGGCTATCTGGTATCAAAGTATCAAGTGCGATATCTGAAGCCTTCTTTTCCAAAGTTTCAGTTGGTGGCAAGTGAGGTGCTGCATCCATATTATTTGATGGAAGATACGAAAGAAGTGCTTTCACATAATCAATTGCATCATCTTCATTTTCGGCAAGGTAATGTGAATTACCGGTGCGGGTGTTATGTGTACGAGCGCCGCCAAGTTCTTCCATTCCAACTTCTTCACCAGTAACGGTTTTGATCACATCAGGACCAGTGATAAACATGTGCGAAGTTTCATTTACCATCACAGTGAAGTCAGTGAGCGCGGGTGAGTAAGCGGAGCCACCAGCACACGGCCCAAGAATCAGCGAGATCTGGGGAATAACACCAGAAGATCGAGTATTCAGGCGGAAAATTTTGCCGTACCCATTAAGAGATGCAACACCTTCTTGAATACGCGCTCCGCCAGAATCATTTATTCCAATCAGAGGAATTCCTGATTTAAGTGCGAACTCAGCGATCTTCACAATTTTTTCGGCGTGGACTTCGCCAAGTGAGCCACCCATGACGGTGAAATCTTGTGAATATAAAGCTATTGGCCGGCCATCAACTGTTGCTGTTCCGATTACAACACCGTCACCGTAAGGACGATTCTTTTCCATTCCAAACTGAGCGGATCGGTGTCGTGCAAACTCATCAATCTCGGTGAAAGAATCGGCGTCAACTAAGAGTTCAATTCTCTCGCGAGCAGACTTCTTGCCTTTTGAGTGCTGCTTCTCGACGGCACGCTCAGATCCACCATGGATGGCTTCCTCAACACGATCACGAAGGTCTTCTATTTTTCCGGCAGTTGTATGCAGATCACGGCTCATGGGCGTACGGTACTAGTCGTGGGCAAAGAATTGTTAAGTGCAGCGCTTGATCCGGCAGAGATCAATAGATTAATTACGCCTTACTGGCGAGTAAGCGTGGTTGAACTCACGAGTTCAACGCAAGGCGATTTAGTGCAACGCGTGCGCGATGGTGATGCACAAGTAGGAGATGTAATTGCTGCAGAGTTTCAAACAGCAGGTCGCGGACGTTTAAATCGTACATTCGAGGCACCACAAGGAAGCGCTTTGCTATTTTCTTTTTACATCCAACCCAAACGCAATCGTGACGACTGGGGTTGGATTCCTTTAATTGCTGGATACAGTGTTGCAAAAACTCTGCATGCTTTCCATGCAACCGTTAAATGGCCAAATGATATTTTGATTAATCATAAAAAAGTTTCAGGCCTAATTGCCGAAGTAGTTGGAGACGGCGTAGTAATTGGTATCGGCATCAATGTTGGCATGAATGAGGATCAACTGCCAGTAGAGACTGCAACATCCTTACTCGTCGAAGGTGCAACTGATTTAACGAGGGATGAAATTTTGTGCGAGGTCCTGGAAGAGTTTGAGGATCATTTTCTGCAATGGGATCAAGGAATTGACGAGGTTCAGGCGTTGTACGCACATCTAAGTGCCACCTTAGGTAAAGAGGTTCGCATTGAATACCCTGGCGGAGCTACACACATGGCTAGAGCAGAATCTGTTTCAGATATTGGCGCGCTGGTCTTAGATGATGGGACTCATGTTCAATCTGCCGATGTAATTCATCTACGATAAGCCGGTGAGCAAAACCTTTCCAACTGTCGGAGTCATCGGCGCTGGACAGCTTGCTCGGATGAGCATTGCTCCAGCGACAGCTTTAGGCGTTAACTTATTATTGCTTGCAGCTGATTCTAATGATTCTGCCGCTCAAATAACCCAGCATGTTGTTGGAGATTACGCCGATCTTCGGACTGTTCGAGAGTTTGCAGCACAATGTGATGTTGTTACCTTTGAACACGAATTAATTCCATTAAGTATTGTGAAGGCGCTAGAAGCTGACGGTGTAGTTGTTCGTCCTTCTGCTGCGGCTTTTCTGTATTCACAAGATAAAGCAGCAATGCGCCAGAAATTGCAAGCATTTCCTTCACCACAATTTCAAATAGTGACTGCAGCACATCAAGTAAGTGATTATCCGGTAATCGCTAAAGCAATCTCTGGTGGATATGACGGACGCGGAGTTTGGAAAGTAAATTCAGAAAAAGAGCTAGGGGATCTTTTACAGCAGATGCCCAAGCTACTAGTTGAAGAGTTGATTGAATTTGATTATGAGATTGCCGTCATGGTTGCTCGATCACCTCATGGACAGGCAACTACTTGGGCTCCAACACAAACGGTGCAAAAAGATGGAATCTGTGTGATGACAATTTCTCCTGCCCCGCAGTTAACAGCAGCGCTAAGTGAAAAAGCACAGAAACTTGCGCTCGATGTTGCAGCAGAAGTCGCAGTAGTTGGCGTGATGGCGGTTGAAATGTTTGTAAAAAGTGACAACCTATATATTAATGAGTTAGCAATGCGTCCACATAATTCGGGTCACTGGACCATTGAAGGCTCTCACACAAGTCAGTTTGAACAACATCTGCGTGCTGTTTTAGATCTGCCATTAGGAGATCCGTCAATGACAGCTCCGATTGCTGTCATGGGAAATGTTTTGGGTGGCAGCAAAACAGATATGTATCGTCCGTATCTACACTTGATGGCACGGACTCCTGCGCTTAATTTTCATCATTACAAGAAGGATGTACGCCCAGGTCGAAAGCTTGGCCATGTCACTTTGCTAGGCAAAGACCTCGTAGAATTAACCAATGAAGTCCAACATGCGGTGGACTATATGAGCGGAGAAATCGATGAGTGATGTAGCAATCATCATGGGGTCAGATTCAGACTGGCCAACGATGGAAGATGCCGCGAAAATTTTGGATGACCTTGGAATTTCATATACGGCAGATGTTGTTTCGGCACATCGCATGCCACTTGAAATGGTTGAGTTTGCACAAACTGCGCAAGCAAAGGGCTACAAAGTAATTATTGCCGGTGCTGGTGGCTCAGCACATTTACCCGGCATGGTTGCATCATTAACAACACTTCCTGTTATAGGCGTGCCAGTTGCCCTAAAAAATCTTGACGGAATGGATTCCTTGCTGTCCATAGTTCAAATGCCAGCAGGGGTACCTGTGGCAACAGTTGGCGTTGGTAATGCAAAGAATGCTGCATTATTAGCTGCAAGAATTTTAGGTGTATCTGATGCCGCGATTTCGATAAAGGTTGCAGCTGGCTTACAGGAGATCAACAAGATTGCAAAGGAAAAAGGCGAGAGTTTAAACTCTCGTCGCAATCAAAAAACTGGTTTTTAAGCTCTAGCGCGATATTCAATAGCAGGGCAGCGATCCATTACCGTTAGTAGACCTGCAGCTTGCGCGCGAGCAACAGCGTCAGTATCGATCACATCTAGTTGCAACCAAACAGCCTTAGCCCCAATTGCAATGGCTTCATCTACCACTTTTCCGACAAGTGTTGAGTTAACAAAGCAATCGACAACATCGACAGATCTTGGAATTTCAGTCAAAGTTTTGTAGCCAATTTCACCGTGCACAACTTCAGCTCGCGGATACACCGGAATGATTTGATGACCTTTTTCTTGAAGAAGTTTTGCTACTCCAAATGCAGCACGTTCAGGATTATTGCCAAGACCAACTACTGCCCATGTTTTTAGTGCAAGGACAGCATCAATTGTTTCTTTGGTATTAATCAGTGCGCCCAAGTGCGTGGAATTTCCATCCAGCGTTGCGCCACAGTGTGCGATCCAACATGTTGCGCCCATCAATAATGATTTTGCTCTTAACCAGGGAAGAAATAGCGGCAGGATCGATCTGGCGGTACTCCTTCCATTCAGTCAAGTGAAGGATTAAATCGGCATCTTTGATTGCATCTGTGACAACTTCAGCAAAATCAAGGTTTGGAAAACGCTTGCGCGCAGGCTCGATACCTTGTGGATCATGGATAACAACCTTCGCTCCTGCTGCATGTAACTGAACTGCGATATCAAGAGCTGGAGAGTCACGCACATCATCACTGTCGGGCTTAAAGGTTGCACCTAAAACTGCAATTTTGTACTGTGTTAGATCTTCTGAAAGTTCTCCACGCACGACATCGATCACACGCTGGCGCGCACGTAAGTTAATTGCATCAATTTCGCGCAAGAATTCAAGTGCTTGCTTGGCACCTAGTTCTTCGGCGCGAGCCATAAATGCACGAATGTCTTTAGGAAGACAGCCTCCACCAAAACCGATACCTGCCTGCAGAAAACGACTACCGATACGAGGGTCATAACCGATTGCCTTTGCAAGTACAGTTACATCTCCGCCCGCAGCTTCGCAGACTTCGGCCATTGCATTAATAAATGAAATCTTTGTTGCAAGGAATGAGTTAGCAGCAACCTTTACTAGTTCAGAAGTTGGCAGGTCTGCGCGAATCCAAGGTGTACCTAATGCAATAACAGGTTCGTAGACTTCTTTCAGAATCTCTTCTGCGCGATCATTGGCAACTCCAACAACCAAACGGTTGGGAGTCAAAGTATCCTCAACTGCAAAACCTTCTCGAAGGAATTCTGGGTTCCATGCCAAATCTGCCTGAGGCGCGGTCTTTGCAAGTTCAGCGCGCAACGCTTGTGCTGTTCCAACCGGAACCGTGGACTTACCGACAACTAGCGATCCTTCTTTTAGATATGGAGAAATAGCGGCAACTGCCGACTTTACGTAGGTTAAATCTGCGGCTAGTCCATCTTTACTCTGTGGGGTTCCAACACAGACAAAGTGAACATCAGCATCTTTGACTGCAGAAAAATCAGTTGTGAAAGATAGACGGCCCGTCTTCATCTCCTGCTCAAGCAGTGTGTCTAACCCTGGCTCATAGAATGGAAGTTTTCCGCTTTGTAGCAGCGCCACTTTTTCAGGATCTGTATCCACGCCAATTACGGTAAAACCAAGAGAGGACATACATGCAGCATGGGTGGCTCCAAGATAACCGCAGCCAACAACCGAGAGAGTTAAAGTCATGTGGGGGAGTTTACTTCAGAGCCCCGCAAGGATTTTCATCAGCGGTACGAGTCTTGAATTTATCAATCACAGTTGGAGTCGGTTTTGCACTGGCAGCAGCAGAAGCAGAAGGTGATGGGGTCACCACATCAACAAGTGGCAAATCATCGCGCAAACGATTGAATAGCTCAGGAGCCAATACTGGATCCCACGTAACTACCGATCCCACACCTGGGACACGAGCATTGGTATTACCCAGCGGAATAGTCAAGGTACGCATTTTACTTGGAGAAAGGTTTTTCATTTGTTTTGCAAGAGTTAAAAGATCGCTCTCATTGAGTTCAGAATCAGTTTTCACAGTTGCGATTGCGGCATTAAAGAAATTGACAAGTTTGATTGGGTTGAGCAATACACCCGTACTTGTAACTTTTCTTAGAACTGCGCCCATGAATTGTTGTTGACGTTGCATACGTCCAAGATCACCCATGCCATCAAAATCGCGAGTTCGAACATATTTAAGCGACTCAACACCGTTGAGTGTATGAATTCCTGCCGGCAAAACTAAGTGGCTACCTGGGTCATTGATATCTCGCTTGGTACACACCTCAATTCCACCAAGTGCGTCGACCATTCCGGCAAATCCGGCAAATCCAATTTCGATGTAATGGTCAATGCGAACACCGGTTTCATTTTCAATTGTTTGAATTAGAAGTGGAGCTCCACCAAAGGCAAAGGCGGCATTGATCTTTCCTTGTGCTGCCGGAATCATTCTAGTTTTATCAATTGATGAGACATGTTCAGGAATTGTCACTAACGAATCACGTGGAATCGAAATTAATGTTGCCTTGTCGCGCGACTTAGAAATATGAACAAGCAGCATGGTGTCAGAGCGAGAGCCTGCAGCTGTTGCCGTTGATCCAACTCTTAGCAATTTGCGTTGTTCTTTTGTTAAACCTTCACGGGTATCAGATCCCACTAGGAGATAGTTCAATGCTTTGTTTGGTTTATCAGGGCGTGCTTTCAAGGTGCCGAATACATCGATTCGATCGATAGCACCGCTCACCTGGCCTAGCCCCAGCCAAGAAAATGCGGAGATCAGGACAACTCCCACAGATAGTGAGGTAATAATCCGAATTGCCCGCGTTGATTTCACTGTCAGAGAGTACTTGAGCGATAGCGTGTGCGGGTTATGTCGACATCAGCTAATGCGTTATATGGCTCACCGAAGCGAGAGATTTCGGTGATTTTGCCTATCCGCAATGAGGAGAAGTATTTAGCCGACGCGGTTAGCGCGATTCTTGCTCAACATTACGATGGAAAGTTAGAAGTGATTCTGGCAGTGGCTCCTTCAACCGACAAGACCTTAGAGATCGCACAGCAATTACACATAAATGATCCTCGAGTAGTGATTGTTGATAATCCAACGGGCCGAACTGCAGCTGGCTTGAATCTAGCAATTGCTGCATCTCAGTATTCCATTATCGTTCGGGTCGATGGCCACTCAAATATTCCTAGCAATTATTGTCAATTAGTGTCAGAGTTATTAGAAAATACAGGGGCAGTAAATGTTGGTGGCGTGATGGCCGCTGAAGGACAATCTTTGTTTCAACGATCTGTTGCCCGTGCAATGCGCAGTCCACTGGGGGTAGGTGCTTCTCGATTCCATATAGGTGGTTCTGCTGGGGAAGTCGATACTGTGTATCTCGGTGCATTTAGAAAAGAAGCGTTAGTTGCAATTGGCGGCTTTGATGAACGATTTACTCGCGCGCAAGATTGGGAACTCAATTTTAGATTGCGGCAGGCGGGTGGAGTTATCCACTTCGATCCGCGACTAATTGTTACGTATAGACCACGTTCAACGATAAAAGCGTTAGCAAAGCAATACTTTGAATATGGTCGTTGGCGTCGTGTCATTTCACGTCGTCACCAGGGAACAATTAATTATCGTTATTTAGCTCCACCATTTACTGTTGCCGCCACAACACTTTCTTTGCTATTGGGTTGGCTGATTTCTCCTTACCTGTTAATTCCGGCCCTTGTTTATGCTGTGTTTATCCTGATTGCTTCAGTAGTAATTGGAAAAAATGCGGGTGAGATTCTGTGTTTGCCCACAATCTTGCTAACAATGCACATTTCTTGGGGGTTTGGATTTCTTACTTCGCCTAAGTCTCTGGCCCCTGATGTAACCTTGCATCCGTGAGCACGCCACTGCAGGTCTATGAGCCATTCAAAGCGGGCCTACCCAAACTAGGGCGCTACTGGAAATCTTTATGGTCTAGGCGCACATTTATCAAGGAATACTCCAAATCTGAACTTCGTGAGCAGCATTTTGATTCGGTATTCGGGCAATTGTGGCTAGTTCTTAACCCACTACTGCTCTCAGCGGTCTACTTTGTTTTGATTATGATCATTGGTGGAACTACAGATAGTGCGCGATATGCACACTTAACTGCCAGTCTTTTTCTATTTTACTTAGTGGCAAATAGTCTTACTGGCGGCGTGAAATCTGTTACTGCTGGACAGCGACTAATTCTTAACACCGCTTTTCCTAGAATTATGCTTCCGATTTCAGCGGTTGTAATTGCAATTTTCAAGTTTCTACCAACGCTAGTTGTTTTTCTTGTGATTAAGTCTTTGGTTGGAACACCATTTACATTTGAAATGTTGTGGGCCATCCCAGTCTTATTGATAACTATTTTTCTATCCCTAGCTTTAGCAATAACAATTTCATGTATCAATGTCTATTTCAGAGATATTGCAAGCTTTTTGCCGTACATAACACGTACGCTTCTTTATCTATCACCAATTCTCTACTTCGCATCTGATCTTAAGCCAAGTCTTCGAGCCATCCAGATTGTTAATCCTCTTTTCCCGATTCTAGATTCATGGTCACGCGCAATGGTCCAAGGAGAAGCCCCACAGCTTTCGAGCATGCTTCAAGGGTTGGCATGGGCAGCAGGATTTTTCTTTGTAGGAACTTATTTCTTTTTATCGAGGGAGCGTGATTTCGCTGTCCGCCTCTAATTTACATTTAACTAACGAACTCGCGGTATCAATCCGTGGAGTTGGACTTACCTACACAACATCGATAGATAAAAAGCCAACAATTAAGTCTCGAGTGAAGTCTTTAGGTCGAGGAACAAAACAAACAAGAGTAGTTCGCGCACTTGATGATATTAATTTAGATGTTCAATACGGACATGTATTGGGAGTAATAGGAACAAATGGTGCTGGTAAGTCATCGCTAATGCGGTGTGTTGCTGGCATCTTGCCCCCCTCGCAGGGTCGTATCGAGGTATACGGAACCGTCAGCACTTTGCTGGCACTTGGAGTTGGGTTTAATCCATCAATGTCGGGTCGGGACAATGTGTTTTTGGGTGGATTAGCTGCCGGGATGTCCCGCGAAGAAATTGCTGAAAACTTTGATGAAATTGCGGAATTTTCTGAACTTGGCGATGCGATAGATGCTCCTATGCGTACCTATTCCTCAGGAATGTACGCGCGCCTCGCTTTCTCGGTTGCCGCGGTAGTTCGACCAGATATTTTGATCATTGACGAAGCCCTAAGTACTGGCGATGCGAAATTTAAAGAAAAAAGCCTCAATCGCGTTAAAGAGCTCCGCAGCGATGATCGCGCACTAATTTTAGTGAGTCATGCGATGCAAACTTTGCGTGAGACATGTAACGATGTTGCGTGGTTGCACAAGGGGAAGCTCGTACAACGTGGCGAACCACACGCAGTCATTGATGCTTATCAAGAGTTCTTACACCTTGGAAAGAGCGCAGTAATTGATGAGGACTTTTAAGCCATTAGTTTTGGCTATTTCGCTTGCTCTGATATCGCCACCACAAGCCGCTGCAACAAATATTCCAGACTCCTTTCAATTTAAAGGCGCTGGTTACGGTCATGGTGTTGGCATGAGTCAGATCGGTGCCAGAGCAAAAGCATTAGCTGGAGAAAGCGCCACTGCAATTCTTTCGTATTATTACAAAGATGTAACTATCGAACCTTTGGATGATACAAAAGTGTTGCGAGTAAACATAGGACACTTGTTAACTTCGGTAAAAATGGCCACTGCAACACCGGATGTAACAATGCAGATTTTTACTGGTGACATCGGCGATGCTCAGAATGTGATTCCTATAGCTGTTGTACCTGTTAAAAGCACTTTGAATTTCAGTATTTTGGGTTCAACAGTTTTACCGAGTGTTGTTGCAGGAAAGAAAACAGTAAGTCTTCCTCGCGATCGAATTTTCACGGTTCGCTGGAGCGGTACGCGATATTTAAGCGGTGTTGATGGAGTCGTATCGTTATCCCACACGGGCACTACAAAAAAGTATCGCTATGGACAGATGCAATTTCGAGCGGTCAAGGCAGCGACGATGGGGTATCGAATCGAAGTTACAAATTCTGTCCGTTTATCCGATGAATACTTGTGGGGAGTAAGTGAAGTTCCATCATCTTGGCCGGAAGCCGCGCTGCAAGCACAAGCGATTGCATCTAGAACGTATGCAATGAGTAAGGCAGGTATCTATCGATCTTCCTGCGATTGCGATCTTTACGGTGAAATTTCTGATCAATCCTTTTTGGGATATGCAAAAGAAACAGAAAAGGGTTGGGGGCAGTTCTGGAAAGCAGCGGTTACCAATACTGTCGGTTTAACAATTACTCAGGCAGGCAAACCAATCACCGCATATTTTGGAAGTTCATCAGGGGGATTAACTGAGACCTCCGGCAACGCATGGGGAACGCAAAATAGTTTTACGCACTCTGTTATGGACCTTTCCAGTCTGGATCCAGTGCTAAACCCACGCTTTTATCAGTGGAATCGCACCGTTGCGCAGAGCTCTGTGGCGGCGGCATTTGCGCTACCTGATGTCGTTTCTTTGGAAGTTGTTATGAAAAATACAACTGGAACAGTTGCAACCATCAGGGCCACATCTAGTGCAGGAATTAAGAAGAGCTTACGTGGTGAAACTTTTAGAAGCCGAACAAAAATTCCATCTGCCTACTTTAATTTAGTTGGCATGCAAAATACTGTTGAGCCCACCCCAAGTCCCAGTCCGCAACTGAGCCTCAAGACCGCCATCTAAAGAATTACGTCGGAACAAAAGGTTGCTTGCACCAGAAAGTGTTGCGGCTTTAACTATCTCACCATCAGGAAGTCGCACCTTTGCCGCAGATGTTATATAAGTTCCAGCTTCGATAACACAGTTATCACCAAGTGAAATACCAAGACCTGAATTAGCGCCAAGTAAACACTTTTCGCCAATCGAGATAATTTCTTTTCCTCCCCCGCTTAAAGTTCCCATAATTGATGCGCCACCACCGACATCAGTGCCATCGCCAACCACTACACCGGCAGAGATGCGACCTTCAACCATAGAGCTTCCTAATGTTCCAGCATTGAAGTTAACAAATCCTTCGTGCATGACTGTTGTTCCAGCTGCAAGGTGCGCACCTAGGCGAACGCGATCTGCATCCGCAATTCGTACCCCACTTGGAACTACGTAATCAACCATTCGAGGGAATTTATCCACACCGTACACACTGACATGCCCGTATGCAGCTTTTAAACGCGCACGAGTAATTTCAAAGCCATCAACAGCGCATGGGCCAACCGAAGTCCACACAACATTGCTGAGTAATCCAAAAATTCCATCAAGTGCAACCCCGTGAGGCTTTACAAGTCGATGCGATAACAAATGTAAGCGCAAGTAAGCATCAGCCGCATCTACAGGAGCCTTTGTCGTATCAATCTCGAGACTAATTACCTCGCGAGTAACACCACGTGCAACATCGGCGCTGGCAAGTGAAGTTAATTCTGCAGGTACAGCACCTGATAGTGCCGACAGAGATGGAGACGGGAACCAAACATCCAAGGTAGTTCCATTGGAGATTGTTGCGATTCCGTGGCCAGATGCAATGGTCGTCATGTCCTAAGCCTAGCCTCTATTGTTAGCAGTATGCGTATTGCCGTGTTCTGCTCATCATCTCCAACGATTGATACCAAATATGTAGAACTTGCCTACGAACTTGGGCAGGGAATTGCAGGATCATCCAACGAATTAGTTACTGGTGGCGGTCATATTTCAATGATGGGCGCCGTCTCACGTGGGGCTCGTGATAAGGGTGGCAAAACTATTGGTGTAATTCCGCAGGCACTTGTAGACATCGAATTTGCTGATCATGATAATGATGAACTCCATGTAGTCGAAACCATGGGTCAACGCAAACATATGATCACCGATATTTCTGATGCATTCATTACTTTGCCGGGCGGAGCCGGAACCCTTGAAGAGTTTTTTGAAATTTGGGTTGGGCACTACTTAAAATTCCATACCAAGCCAGTTGTTATCTTGGACCCGTTTGGAATTTATGCACCATTGCACGAGTTAATTGTTCATCTTGAAGAAGAAAAATTTATAAAGCCCGGAATGCGCGACATTGTCCAATGGACTACAAATGTTGATGATGCATTGAAAGCATGTGGCGCGTGAGAAGCAATCACATAGCAATGAGCCTTGTGATTGAGGCACCAATTGAAAAGGTGTGGGCAGCTCTTGCTGATTGGGAGTCACAAGGGGATTGGATGTTGCAAACCACAGTTGAAGTAACTTCACAGATTCGTGAAGGCGTCGGTACAACTATTGCTGCATTTACTGGGATCGGTAAATTTGGAGTAATGGATCACATGATTGTTACTTCATGGCAACCACCACATATTTGCGATGTCACACACACCGGTAAGATCATCAAAGGAACAGGTCGTTTTAAGTTAAGTGCAATTGATGCAGAGACGACTCGATTTGATTGGTCTGAAGAGATTCTGACTCCACGAGTGGTATTCCTACTTATTGCACCTGGTTTGTACGCTGGTGTGCGAATTTCATTGGCCAAACTCAGCCGCCATTTGCGTGATAGAAAGTAATCGAAACGAAGTAAACTAGGAAAATGGGCAAGCAACCGCAGACTCTGGCAGATGCGCTTGCCTCCTTGCCCGATGAAGAACGCATCATCTTGACGATGCATTATCTGAAATCAATGTCAACGGCTCAGATTGCGGCGATGTTGGGGGTTCCAGAGCGCTCAGTAGATTCGATCATTAAGCAAGGGAAGGCCAGATTGAGCGCAATAGTGGGTATTTAAGGCCTCACCCCGATTTCGCACAACAGTGCATTGTGCGAGATACTTACCCCCTTGCAGTAAAAGAGCATTTCAACCGATTAGAGGAGTCCCCACATGGCAGCCATGAAACCCCGCACTGGTGATGGTCCAATGGAGGTCACAAAGGAAGCTCGCTCATTGGTTATGCGAATCCCTCTAGAAGGTGGCGGCCGGTTGGTCGTCGAGATGAACGCTGAAGAAGCAAACAACCTTAGTGCCGCGTTACACGCCGCAGTAGCACTAGTTAAGAAGTAATTCCTTTTCCAAGGCACTAGCCTTATCAATCATGTCAGCATTACCAATTGCCGCCTCGCTAGATCTTAAAGCGGCTTCCTCGGCTAACTCAATAGCAATCGGATTTATAAAAAATTCTGATGCTTCATTTGAGTTTGTTGGCCCACTAGTTTCAGAAGTCGAAAAATTCTTCGGACTAAATCTTGTTGATGAGTTAGCTTTCTTCGCCCCAACCGCCAAAGCTGGAGAAATTTTCGAGATTCCAGTCAGTGCTACGGATTGTCCGACTGATCGAATTTATATGGTTGCAGTGGGAGATCAGAGCAAGGCCGCACTTCGAGCCGCTGGCGCCTCAGTTGGCCGCAAAGTTCGAGGAAAGAATATGACTGTTTATTCTGCGTGTGCAGTTAAAGAAGTAAATGCACACGCAATTTCTTTGGCACTTGGCGCATGGGTATGGAATCTAAAGACTGATAAGAAAAAAGAAGAACCGAAGTTATTAGTCGCAAGCAAAGATAAAGAGGTCGTAGATGATGCAGCAGCGATTGCGCAAGCAATATGTCGCGCTCGCGATTTAGTTCATACTCCTGCGAACATTAAGACTCCGGCTTGGATGGGTAAGCAGGCCGAAGCTTTTGCAAAAGGTACTACTCTGAAAGTTAGGGTTCTTGCAGGCGCTGAGCTTAAAGAATTTGGTGGCTTACGCGCGGTCGGAGGTTCTTCACCAAAGCCTGGTCCTCGCATGATTGAAGTCTCATACCACCCGAAATCTAAGAAGAAATCAGTTAATGCATTGCCCCACATAGTTTTGGTCGGCAAGGGCATCACCTTTGATACCGGCGGTATTTCATTAAAACGCCCATACGACACCATGATGGCGATGAAGAGCGACATGGCAGGCGCCGCTGCAATTCTTGGAACGTTAACCGCGCTTGAGCATTTACAACCAAATGTTCGGGTAACTGCGTTGATGATGATGGCTGAAAACGCTATCTCTGGCACCGCGCAGCGCCCTAGTGATGTTATTAAACATTACGGCGGAACAACAGTAGAAGTGATTAATACCGATGCCGAAGGTCGTTTGGTTTTGGCAGACGGGCTTGCATTTGCAGATTTGAATCTGGATCCTGATTACTTAGTAGATATTGCAACGCTGACAGGTGCAGCAACTCTTGGTCTTGGCCGACAATATGCTGCGATGTACACCCGAGATAAAACTCTTGCATCTCAACTTTCAAAAGCCGGAGACGCTTCTGGTGATCGAGTTTGGCATATGCCATTAGTTGATGATTACAAAGATTCATTGCGCAGTGACATTGCTGATTTCAATCACAACGCAAGTAAGGGAAAGTATTCTGCAGGGTCGGTTACAGCAGCGCTATTTCTCGAAAATTTTGTTGGCTCACGTCGCTGGGTTCATCTGGATATTGCTGGGACGGCTCGCAGCGAGGTTGATGCAGGAGAGAACTCAAAGGGAGGCACTGGATTTGGTGTCCGCTTATTAACAGAGTGGATTACTTCCCTGTGATGAAGATTGATCCGCATCAATTTGCTGAAGGATTTATTGCAGAAGATTTTTTCAAATCGCAGGCACGTGCTCGGGGTGTCGAGCTGGGAACAAGTGATACCACCCCTGGGTCAGGTGCATTTTTACGCTACTTAGCATTTACTCTGAAGGCACAGTCTGTTGTTGAAGTTGGAACAGGTTCAGGCGTTGGTTCGTTGTGGCTGCTTGACGGTATGTTGGAAAGTGGAACTCTCACATCAATTGATGATGAAATGGAACATACTCAAATCGCCAAATTAGCATTTGCTGACGCTGATATAGCTCAGGCGCGTTTTCGCTTGATCACCAATTCTGTTGTTGAAGTGATTTCAAAGCTAACTGATCGCGCATACGACTTAGTAGTTTTGCGACACAATCCAGAGGATCTCAGTTTCGTCATTAGCGAGGCTCACCGAATTTTGCGCAGCGGGGGAGCCTTAGTTATCGATAATTACTATGGTGGTGGAAAAGTTAGCGATGCTGCCCAGCGAGATCCAAAGACAGTGGCCTTGCGTGATGCTGGGAAAATTATCAAGAACGACTCAGAACATTGGGTAAGTTCATTGATTCCGGCGGGAGATGGCCTACTCGTAGCTACAAAGGTGTAAAGATACGACCATGATTTTTCCCAGAAACAAAATTAAGCAGGAAGTTCCTGCTCCTTGGTGGCAACCACCCACTGCGCGCAAGAGTTCAAAAGGTAACGCAATACTTATCGCCGTCCTCGCCGGAAGTATCGGCGGTGCTTTGGGAGTAAACGCTTCAGGTGGAGACTTGTTTAATCGAGTTCAACTAGTTTCATCAACGAGCACAATTCAGCGTGCACCAGATTCAGTTGCCGGTATCGCTCAAAGAGTTTTACCTTCAGTTGTGTCAATTAGTACACGATCAATTGATGGGGCAGGCACTGGTTCAGGTTTTGTTATCGATAGCAACGGATATATTCTGACAAATAATCATGTGATTAGCGACGCTGCACAATCAGGTGGAAGTATTCAAGTTTCTTTGAACGATGGAACTTTTTATTCAGCCAAAGTCATTGGCCGCGATGCATCATATGATTTAGCGGTATTAAAGATTGGTGCCTCAGGATTAAAAGCGTTGCAATTTGGTGATAGCGACGCTGTGGCTGTTGGTGATTCAGTAATTGCAATTGGTTCTCCCTTGGGATTAAGCGGCACTGTCACGACTGGAATTATCAGTGCAAAGAATCGTGCCGTGACTGCGGGTGAATCGAATACTGAGAGTGCATTTATAAATGCACTTCAAACAGATGCAGCAATTAATCCAGGAAACTCTGGTGGCCCTCTTGTTGACGCGACTGGTGCAGTTATTGGTGTTAATTCAGCTATTGCCTCCCTTGGTACAACTTCACAAATTGGTTCAATTGGATTGGGTTTTGCAATTCCAATTAATCAAGCACGCAAAACCGCTGATCAATTGATCAAGAATGGTGTTGCAACCTATCCAGTCATCGGTGTTTCACTGAACATGAATTTCACAGAAAATGGCGCGCAAGTTTCAACAAATGGGCGTGGGATTTTGTCAGGTGGTCCAGCGGCGAAGGCGGGCTTACGGGGCGGGGATGTCATCATCTCAATTGATGGGAAAGAGATTTACTCACCTGAAGAGCTCATTGTTTCTATTCGAGCAAAGAATGTTGGGGATCGTGTGACCCTTGGCTTTTTACGCGATGGGGTCAAGAAAACAGTCACTCTTACTCTGATCGCAGGAAAGAAGTAAGTACCGTAGGCTAACGCTATGTTCTTTGATATCGGCGCGGGTGAGGTATTGGGCCTTGCAATTTTGGGCATGATGCTGGTCGGGCCTGAACGTTTGCCGAAATTAGCTGTTGAAGCGGCTCAGTGGGTTAAGAAACTTCGCGGCTTGGCATCAACTGCTACCGCTGAACTTCGCGAAAACCTAGGACCAGGTTTTGAAGATTTACAGCCTAAAGATTTAAATCCAAAATCATTTATGAAAAAGCAGGTAGCAGATTTACTGGACGAAGGAACCGCTAAACCAAAGGTGAATCGTCCGAAGGCAATGATTGATCCAGATCTCCTATGAGTTTAATCGATCAGATTTCTGAAGCACTATCAAAGGTTCAAGATCCCGAACTTCGAAAGCCAATTACCGAATTAGGAATGGTAGAAGATTTACAGGAAAAAAATGGTGCTGTAAGCGTGACGGTTTTACTTACAATCTCAGCTTGTCCGATGCAAGATCGCCTGCGCAATGATGTTACAACTGCGATTACTAAAGTAGATGGTGTTACATCAGTTGATTTAACTTTTGGAGTAATGACCGAAGAGCAACGCAATAATGTAAAGAAGATTGTTCGGGGCGGCCGTGAAAAATTCATTCCATTCGCACAACCTGATTCACTCACTCGTGTTATCGGAATCGCTTCCGGAAAAGGTGGAGTTGGTAAATCTTCGGTTACCGCTAACTTGGCAGTTGCTGCGGCTAAAAAGGGTTTGAATGTTGGAATTCTAGATGCGGACGTTTACGGTCACTCAATTCCTCGATTGATGGGCCTGATGGGCCAACGACCAACGGCGATTGATCAAATGTTTATTCCGCTTGAATCCTACGGAGTAAAGACTGTGTCTATGGAAATGTTTAAGCCAGAGCGCTCAGATCCCGTCGCCTATCGTGGGCCGTTATTGCACCGAGTACTTGAACAGCTTCTTTCTGATGCTTATTGGGGGGACCTAGATCTTTTGTTAATTGATCTTCCGCCCGGAACTGGTGACTTAGCCATTTCACTGGGGCAGTTAATCCCAAACTCTGAAATTGTGGTTGTGACAACCCCGCAAATTGCAGCAGCTGAAGTCGCAGAACGTGCGGGCCGCATCGCTCACCAAATCCATCAGCATGTAATCGGCGTGATTGAAAATATGTCGCAGTTTCCGTGCCCATCCTGTGGTGAACCCATGTCACTGTTTGGAGAAGGTGGAGGAGAAGAAACTTCTCGCCGCATGTCCCAATTAGTAGGTAGCGATGTTCCATTGCTCGGAAAGATTCCATTTAGTCCAGCGTTACGAACTGGCGGAGATGATGGTGCGCCTATTGTCGAAGCTGACCCAACCTCGGTTGCTTCTATTGCAATTCTAGAGATTACAGAAAAAATCGTGAAGCGAAATAAATCTTTACTCGGAGTCCGATTGGGTATCTCGACGTAACTCTTTTGCAAGCTCATCGACCAAATCTGCAAGTTCGCTACGCACAAAGTCGCGAGTGGCAACTTCACCCAAAGAGTTACGAAGTGCAGCAAGTTCGCGCGTTAAATACTCGGTATCAGCAATTGATCGTTCGTTCTGCGCCCGATCTTCATTAAGCTGAATACGATCTCGGTCTGCTTGACGATTTTGTGCAAGAAGGATCAGGGGTGCGGCATATGATGCTTGCAAGGAAAGAATCAATGTTAAGAAAATAAATGGGTAATCATCAAAACGAAGATCAACTGGTGCGGCAAAGTTCCACACAACCCAAAACATAACAAAGAAAGTCATGTACACAAGGAAACGCGCAGTACCCAAGAAACGTGCGAAACGCTCTGACAAGCGACCAAAAGCTTCTGGATCAAAATTAGGGCGCAGTGAACGACGGGTTTCGCGTGGAGTGTCTAATCCATTAGTGCGTGCCATCTTTTGCCCTCCTTACAATGTTTCTGACTTAAAAGTTACTGGTGATTTTTCTCGGTGATCATGTCGCCAATTTTCAGGCAATAAGTGATCGAGTACGTCATCAACTGTTACGGCCCCGAGTAAACGTTCATTGGCATCTACAACGGGAAGCGAAAGCATGTTGTAACTAGCTAAATACGAGGAAACCTCGTGCAAAGTTGCATCTGGATTTACACCCTTTGAATCATTATCAACAATCGAACCCAACAAAGTTGCAGGGGGCTCGCGCAGTAAGCGCTGGTAATGAACAACGCCAATAAAGCGGCCGGTTGGTGTTTCTACTGGCTGGCGGCAGATATAAATTTGCGAGGCAAGTGCAGGAGAAATTTCTTTTTGGCGAACCGCAGCTAATGCATCGGCAACTGTTGAATCTGCGGTGAGAACAATTGGCTCAGTCGTCATCATTCCGCCTGCTGAGTAATCTTCGTAGGTCATCAAACGCAAAACATCTTCAGCGTCTTCTGGTTCCATTAAATCCAAAAGCGCATTTGCTCGTTCTTCACCTATTTCGCGCAGCAAATCTGCTGCATCATCCGGATCCATTTCGCCCAAAACGTCTGCGGCACGTTCACCTTCGAGTTCGGCCAACAGCGCGACTCGATCTGTCTCATCCATTTCTTCAAGCACATCTGCAAGACGTTCATCATCTAGAGCGATGGCAACTTCTATTCGTCGCTTTGGGGCAAGATCCTGCAAAACTGCTGCGAGGTCGGCGGCACGTAAATTAGCAAGGGTGGACATCAAATTTGCAACGCCTTGATTTTGTTCAGAGCTTGCAAAACCAGTTACTTCTTCCCATGCAACAGTTGATGTTGCGCCTTTGCGACGCAAGCCACGACCTCGACGCATAATGTGGACACGATTGATGAACCAATCACCAGTCCGAGTTTCTTCCATCCCCATATCTTCAACAACTACTGCTTCGCCAGATTCAATTAAGGTAATTGAACGATCCAACATTTCGCCAAGGACAAGCACTTCACCCGGACGTGTTTCGAATCGGCGCATATTAAGTAATCCAGTAATAACAACCGCGCCACTTTCGATCGAAGTTACTCGAGTGATGGGCACAAAGACACGACGACGCAATGGGACTTCAACAACTAATCCCAGAATTCGTGGTGGTTGATTTGTAGAACGAAGGGTCGCGACAGCATCCCGCACCTTACCTACAGGATCACCATTTGGGTCAAAGACCGCGGTACCTGCAAGACGGGCAAGAAATACTCGGTTTAAGAGATTGCCGCTCATGGGATAAGGGTACCTTTCTCTTATGAACGCAGGCGAACGCATTAACCACCATACGGCGATACCTGCTCGTCCAGATCTGATTCGTTTAGGTCTAGGAATTATCGGAATCGGAACTTCTGGGCCATTAATCGCGATGAGCACAATGCCTGTCCTCACCTTGATTTTCTGGAGAAATCTCGGCGGATCACTAGTGACCTTGCCATTTGCTCTTCGTCATCAGCGAGACAGGGCTGGCGTTAAGTGGGCTGTAATTGCTGGAGTTGTCTTAGCCCTTCACTTTGTTGGATTTTTCTTAGCAATGAGAATGACAACGGTTGCAGCAGGGACTGCATTAGTTGCTTTGCAGCCTATTTTTGCGGCTTTGTTTGTGAAGTTTTCAGGCGGTCACATTCCTTCTAAAGCATGGCTCGGAATGATTGTGAGTTTTGCCGGTGTATTACTTGTTGTCGGTGTAGATCTACAAATTTCATTCACATCATTTTTAGGAGATTTAGCTGCTCTTGTTTCGGCAGCGCTGGCAGCCGCCTACATGATTGCTGGCTCTAAAGCACAAAGAACTCTAGAAACAACGACCTACACGACTATTTGTTATTTCATTTGTTCAATGACAGCGCTTCCTATGGCGTTTATTGCTGGCAATGAGATATTTTCTTTTAGCGCAAAAGAATGGTGGATTCTTCTGGGTCTTATTCTCGGAGCACAACTGTTGGGACATTCAATGTTTAACTCTGCACTCAAAAGAGTTTCACCCGCGGTAGTTTCTTTAATCGTATTTTTTGAAGTTCCAGTCAGTGCCGTTCTTGCAGCATGGTGGTTGAATCAAAAACCTCCAGCTGGAATTATTCCTGGTATTGCTCTAATTTTGATTGGCTGCATTTTAGTTGTTACAAGAACGCGAGGCGTGAACAATGATTGATTTACACACACATACGACATGCAGCGACGGTACCGATCGACCAAGAGAACTAGTTAACAAAGCAATTGTTCAAGGTCTAGAGGTATTAGGAATATCAGATCATGACACAACATCAGGGTGGGAAGAAGCTACGCAGACTCTGCGAGGAAAGCTACAACTAGTGCTGGGTGCTGAAATTTCATGCCTAACCACCGATGGCATAAGCGTTCACATGTTAGGCATGCTTTTTGATCCCAAGCACATTGAAATGCAAACAATGTTAGAAGAAACTCGTGATGGTCGTTTACCGCGTATGCGAAAAATGATTGAAAAAATGCGAGCCGAAGGTATGGATATTTCAATAGAAGATGTCAAAAATGCAATGCCGGCTGGAGCAACTATGGGGCGCCCACACTTAGCCGATGCTCTAGTTGCCAAGAAAATTGTTAAATCACGGGATGAAGCTTTTATAGATTTATTGCACAATGAATCTCGTTTTTATGTTTCACATGCTGCCCCAACTCCAGTTGAAGCTATTGCCATGATTCGCAGCGCTGGGGGAGTTGCTGTAATTGCTCATCCTTTTGCATCTCATCGGGGGCAAGTATTGAAAACTGAAGATTTTGTAGATTTAGTCGCGGCTGGTCTTAATGGGATAGAAGTAGATCACCGAGACCAAAACCCAGATGAGCGTGCGATGCTACGAGTTATCGCGCAGGAATTGGATCTCGTTGTTACTGGTAGCAGTGATTACCACGGTACGGGAAAGTTGAACTCATTAGCAGAAAACCACACCAGTAGGGAACAATGGCAGAAGTTAGAAGCACAAGCAGATGCACGAAGGGTCGTTAACTCATGAAAGATATAAGTGCAGTAACTTTTGCGGTCCAATCTTTTGTCACACTCTTTGTGATCATGGATCCTCCTGGTGCAACACCAATTTTCTTGGGGTTAGTCGCTGATAAATCACCACGAGTTCGACGAATCCTGGCAATACAAGCTGCAGGTGTTTCACTTCTTGTCATTTCAATTTTTGCACTTTTTGGTCGAGCGATTTTAAATTATCTAAATATTTCAATGGAAGCCTTACAGGCAGCAGGAGCGCTTTTGCTCTTGCTCGTCGCCTTAGAACTCTTGACAGGTAATGCTAAAAAGCATGGCGATGACGGTGATGCCAATGTCGCCCTTGTTCCACTGGGCACACCTCTTTTAGCCGGCCCTGGTGCAATTGTTGCAACGATGATTTTCGTTCAGCAAGCAAATACATCCAGCATGGCACTTGGCTTAGTGGCAGCGGTTATTGCAGTTCACGTAGCAATCGCGGCGGTCTTGATGGCGTCAACAACAATTTTAAAGGTCATCAAAGAAGCAGGCGTGACTCTGGTTGCTCGTATTGCCGGCTTATTGCTCGCAGCAATTGCAGTGCAAATGCTTGTTGATGCAATCCGCGTTTTTGTTTCGGCTTAACTTTCTTTAAACTTTTTTGTACGAGTGCGTGTGCGTTCGGTCCGAACAGGTGCAACCTCTTGCTTAGCACGAGGTGGACGAGATTCTTTAGCGTCAACTTTGGCTACAGGCTTTGCTTTAACTAGTCGACCTGTTGAACCTGCTGGAATATTAAGAGTTTCATACAAATGCTCTGAGGATGAATATGTTTCTTCTGGTTCTGCAAGACCAAGCTCTAAAACCTGGTTAATCATCTTCCAACGAGCGAGTTCATCCCAATCAACAAATGTGACGGCGATTCCGTGAGCACCCGCACGAGCAGTACGGCCAATACGGTGAACATAAGTTTTTTCATCTTCCGGACATTGGTAGTTAATAACATGTGTAATGCCATCAATATCAATACCGCGGGCTGCAACATCTGTTGCAACTAGCACATCTGATTTTCCTGCTTTGAAATCACTCAGAGCTTTTTCACGTGCGCTTTGTCCCAAATCACCATGAATAGGTGCCGCTTTAAAGCCACGTTCCATTAGATCTTCAGCTGTCTTTTGCGCAGTGCGCTTTGTGCGACAAAAGACCATTGTTGGTCCGCGGCCATCGGCTTGCAAGATACGAGCAAGCATTTCAATTTTGTCCATTGCGTGAGCGCGCAAAACATGTTGCTTAATGCGGGTAACTACTGCTCCTTCATCTTCGCTGTCCTGCGTACGAATGTGAATTGGTTGGTTCATGAAGCGGCGAGCCAGAGCAATGATGTCCCCAGGCATGGTTGCTGAAAACAACATAGTTTGCGTGCGGTTAGGCGTACTAGAAAGAATCTTTTCGACATCAGGCAAGAAACCAAGATCCAACATTTCATCTGCTTCATCAAGAACTAAGCGTGAAACCTCTTTAAGTTTTAGCTGACCTTGGCGAGATAAATCCAAAAGGCGACCTGGAGTTCCCACAACTATTTCAACACCAGCGTGTAGTGCCTCAATTTGTGGTTCGAATGCGCGTCCACCATAAACAGCCAGTGTGCGAATTCCACGGTTAGAAGCCAATTCTTCGATATCGCGCGTTACTTGAGTACATAATTCACGAGTTGGAACAACAATTAAAACTTGTGGCATACCTTTATTTGCAAAATCTGCCCACTCAGCATCATTAGGTGCAATAACACGTTCAATGACGGGAATACCAAATGCGAGGGTCTTACCGGTTCCGGTTTTTGCTTGTCCGATTACATCGCCGTCAGCGAGTGCGATTGGCAAAACCATTTCTTGAATAGCAAATGGAGCTAAAAAACCATGTGCATGAAGTGCTTCAATTGTTTGGCTGCGCAGGGGCAGCTCGGCAAATGTTGGTGACATATAAATGTGTTCCTATCGGGATTAATTGCGCGGAAAACCTGAAATGCCTCGCCACATGAGGTTGTGAACTAGTTCCACAGCTTCTTGTCGAGTCAGTTTGCTATCTCGTTCGAGCCAGTGACGAGCAGTTACTTGCGCATAACCAATCATTCCAACACCCAAAAGCATTGATGCCTCTTTTGGTAGGCCAGTATCAATTGCAATTACAGCACTTGCTGCAGCTGCACAGTCGTATGTCATTCGGTTTAAACGTTGGCGAACTTGTGGTTCAACACTCATGTCACTTTCAAAAAGTAAGCGAAAGGCCTCGCCTTCTTTTTCGATGAATGCAAAGTAAGCATCCACCGTTGCATGCACACGATCCTTATTATCCGGAGTTGATGCAATCGCCTTCTGAATTTCAAATACCAACGAATCGATATGCAAATCTAGGACAGCTAAGTAGAGCTCGAGTTTTGACGGGAAGTGCTGGTACAAAACCGGCTTTGAAACATTTGCACGATCGGCAATTTCATCCATCGCTGCAGAGTGGTAGCCAGCAGCAGTGAAAACTTCAAGAGCTGCTGAAAGCAACAATGCTCGGCGCTCATCGCGAGGCAAACGCGCCTTGTTGGATGTGTCTACGTTACTCATTGGTGCAATCGTACGGCAGAATTGCCAATCATGAACCGCCCTTATGAAGGTATTCGAATCTTGTTGGTACATGCGCATCCTGATGACGAAACCATCAACAATGGCGCAACGATGGCTCTTTATGCTGATCGTGGGGCTCAAGTAACCCTTGTGACCTGTACACGTGGCGAAGAAGGCGAAGTATTAGTTCCGGGGCTTTCTCATCTAGCTAGTACTGATCAAGATTTGCTGGGCCTACATAGAGAAACTGAACTTGCAGCTGCCATGAAAGCACTTGGAATTTCAGATTTCCGTTTTCTGGGAGCACCCACTACCAAATTTCGAGATAGCGGCATGATGGGAACAGAACCAAATAATCGACCGGATGTTTTTTGGCAAGCTGATTTAGACAAAACAGCCATGATTCTTGTTGAAGTAATTGAAGAAGTTAAACCACATATTTTGATTACGTACGATGAGATCGGCGGGTACGGTCACCCTGATCACATCCAGGCCCACAGAGTTGCCATGCGAGCATCAGAGCTAGCTACCTGGCAGATTCAAAAGATTTACTGGAACACAATCCCTAAATCTGTAATCGCACAAGGCATGGAAAAAATGAAGGAAATTGGCTCAGATTTCTTCGGTGCAGAAAGTATTGATGATGTTCCATTTGCAAAAGATGATGAGTTTGTAACGACTTTGATTGATGGTTCAGATTACGTTGACTCAAAAATGGCGGCGATGAAAGCTCACGAAACTCAAATCGCATTAGATGGTCCATTTTTTGCGTTATCAAATAATCTAGGAATGCAGATTTGGGGAGACGAGTATTACACCCTAGTAAAGGGCACAAAAAGCGCCCCGTTTGATTCCAATGGTCGAGAAATTGACTTAACGTCAGGTTTAGTTTTGTAATGCGTAATTTATACTCACTAATTTTTGGTGCTGCATTAGGTGCAAGTTCTATTTTTCTTTATAGCTTGTATCCGCCAGTTGGCTTAGTACTCTCAATTGCAGCTACATTCATAGGAATTTGGGCGGTCGGGCGAATGTGGGGCAGTAGAAGTTTTAGATTTATTGCTGCAGTCGCATGGAGTTTGGTGGTTTTGCGTGCGGGATTTCCGGGACTAAATGAAGAGTATTTACTTCAAGGTGATGCAATTGGAGTTTCTCTAATCAACTTTGGATTTATCGCAGTGGTGATTGCCATATTAACCCCACTTTAAGACCAGATTTGCCCATCAGAAGTATCTTTTACCTGCAAGCCAAGAGTTTCTAACTGCACCCGCAACGAATCACTATCAGCCCAGCGTTTCTCGCTTCGGGCTTTCGCGCGCTCATCTAGAAGTGTTTGCATCTGCTCGGTTAATTGACGAACAGCGATCGGACGATCAAGATCTAAAGCAAGGACTTGATCTGCATACATAAATAATCCGCGCTTATTTGGCAGGTCGCTCTTTTCGATTTCACGCAAACGAAGAATTACCTTTGGAGTATCTAAGTCGTTGTTAAATGCTGCTTCAATTTCAGAATCAACATTGATTTCAAAGGATTGTTCCCATTCAGACATTTTTGTTCGCCAACGCTTTAACGTCTCATGTGCAGCGTTAATTGAGTTCCATGTTAGGTCCATTTGAGATCGATATCGGTTTTCTAGAAAACATAGGCGAATAGCTAAAGGATCAATTCCGCGAGCGATGATGTCCCTAACCAAAACAACATTTCCGCTACTTTTTGACATTTTTCTACCTTCGAAAAGTAGATGTTCTCCATGCACCCACACATCAACTGCCTCGCGGCCGATGATCGAATTAGATTGTGCTCGTTCATTTTCATGGTGTGGAAAACGTAAATCGATTCCGCCAACATGCACAGCAACATGCTTATTAAGCATTTCCATGGACATAGCAGAACATTCGATGTGCCATCCGGGAAACCCTGGACCCCATGGTGAATCCCAAATCATTTCACTGCGTTCACCAGCTGCTTTCCACAGTGCCCAGTCGGCATGGAATTTTTTGGCACCATCATTGTGGTATTCGAATCTGTGTCCTGGTATTAGTGAATCAATTTTATTTCCACTGATGTCACCGTATCCATCAAATTTCTGCGCATCAAAGTAAACAGTTTTATCCCTACCTACATATGCAAATCCCTTTTGAATCAATTCGGCGATCATTGATTGCATTAATTCGATGCTTTCGCTTGCTCGCGGATATGCAAAAGCTTTTCCAATATTTAACAAAGACAAATCTTCGTGAAACTTATCCTCATATTTTCGAGCAACTTCAAGCGGGCTGACTTTCTCGATTGTGGCTTGCGATAAAATCTTGTCATCTTCGGCAAAGTCTTCGGACATGTGCCCAACATCGGTGATGTTTTGAATTAATGTGACCTTAATCCCTGTGAGAACAAATACCCGTGATATCAAATCCGCCAGCATGAAAGTTCGTAGGTTCCCAACATGCGCATCCCGATAGACCGTAGGTCCACAGCAATACATCGAGAGATTGCCATTGGTGCTCGCAATCTCCTTCAACTCTCTTGACTGAGTGTCATATAACTTCATGTGCGCTCTATAACCTCACGCCAGACAAAAATTTGTTCATACGCAAAATCAATGAGATTCCCATGACGATTGCGTAGCGATGTAGGAGACTCCAAGTAGCCGAGAATGTCTCGAAACCCACCTTCTGGATCGTGCAGCCGGATGCTTACTCGTTTGCCTATAAGTGCGGCAAAAGCGGTTTCTAGCTCGGTTGCCATAAGAGCAGGATAAACCGAGATGGGAAATATCGCGCTGTGGCCGAAGTTATAGTTACAATTCGGCGATACCAATTATGAGAGATTATTTGGAGGCAACTCGTGACCTATGTGATCGCTGAACCTTGCGTCGATGTAAAGGATAAATCCTGCATCGAAGAATGCCCTGTGGACTGCATCTATGAAGGTGGACGAATGTTGTACATCCAGCCTGATGAATGCGTCGATTGTGGAGCGTGCGAGCCAGTGTGTCCGGTCGAAGCCATTTATTATGAAGATGATGTTCCGGGCCAGTGGAAAGATTTTAGTAAGGCAAATACAGAGTTTTTCATTGAAATCGGTTCTCCAGGCGGTGCAAGCAAGGTCGGTCCAACAGGAACTGATCACGCTTCAGTATCTGCACTTCCACCAAAGAGCGAGTAAGCGTTGCGCGGCCAGCTCCCAGATTTTCCCTGGGATGCACTCGCACCATACGGAGATATTGCTCGATCTCATCCACAAGGAATTATTGATCTTTCGCAAGGAACCCCTGTCGATGCGACCCCTGATTTTATCCAACAGGCATTTCGCGATGCCTCAAACTCTCCAAGCTACCCAGTAACAGCTGGAACTCCCGAACTTCGCGCGGCAATTAAGAAGTGGGCAACTGAACGATTAGGGGCAACTGGAGATTTTGATGTTCTGCCACTTATTGGATCGAAAGAATTAGTTGCCTGGCTTCCAACAATTGTGGAATCTAAAAGAGTTTTAATTCCTGAAATTGCTTACCCGACTTACCATGTTGGCGCAGTGTTAGCAGGTGCTGAATCGATCACGGTTGAAATTGATGCAAAGAGTTGGCCGAGTGCAGATTTAGCCTGGTTGAACTCTCCATCTAACCCAACTGGACGTGTTCATAGTGATGCGGAAATTAAGGCCTGCATAGAATGGTCGCGCACAAATAATGCTGTGTTGGTTTCGGATGAATGTTACTTAGAATTTGCTCAAACAGCACAACCTGTTTCCGTGCTTTCTCATACTGGGGGAGACAACACAAATATTTTGGCAATTCATTCCCTTTCAAAACGATCGTCAATGGCTGGTTATAGAGCAGCTTTCATGATTGGTGATTCACAATTAATCGCTCGTATTCGAGAAATTCGAAAGCATGGCGGAATGATGGTGCCACTACCTGTGCAGAAAGCGATGACCGTTGCACTTTCTGATGACAAACATGTTGCCGAACAACGTGCCCGTTATAACGCACGAAAAGAAATGCTACGACCAGCTCTAGAGGCAGCTGGATTTGCAATTGAATTTAGTAATGCAGGTTTGTATTTATGGTGTACCCGCAATGAAGATGCTTGGCACAGTGTGTCATGGCTTGCAGATCGCGGAATCTTAGCGACCCCCGGATCCTTCTACGGAAGCCATGGGGCCCAGCATATTCGGATCGCGATGACAGCAACAGATGTTCAAATTGCTGATGCTGCAGAACGTATAAAAGCTTAACCAATGGCTGTAGCGATTTTGTTGGTTGGCGGCTTCGGCACCCGTCTAATGCCATTAACAAAAAACACACCAAAACCAATGCTGACTGTTGCTGGAATTCCGGTAACAGAACACCAAATTGCAATGGCAAAAGCTGCCGGAATCACCGAAATAGTCTTAGCAACCTCATACCTTTCTGAAGTCTTTATTCCTTACTTTGGTGATGGTTCAAAGTGGGGTATAAAAATAAAGTACGCCGTTGAAAAAGAACCACTAGGAACAGGCGGAGCAATTCGAAATGCAGCGCAGCAGCTTGATTCTGATCAATCAGTGGTTGTTTTAAATGGCGATGTTTTAAGTTCTCACAATTTGGCAGAACAAATCCGCCAACATGAAGCACATGATGCCGACGTGACCTTGCATTTAACCCAAGTGCAGGATGCACGGGCATTTGGATGCGTGCCAACAGATAGCCAAGGCCGTGTGACAGCATTTTTAGAAAAAATGGAAGTTCCAGTAACAAATCAGATTAATGCTGGCTGTTATGTTTTTAATCCACGAGTGATTTCAACAATTCCACTGAACACTGTTGTCTCGGTCGAACGTGAAACATTTCCACAGTTAGTTGCAAACAACGCTAAGGTTTTTGGATTTATTGAAGCCGCATATTGGTTAGATATTGGCACACCACGAGCATTGTTAAAGGCTTCGATCGATATCGTAAAGCGAACTGGTGAATTTTTGGCAATGCCAGGAGCAACAATTGATCCCACCGCAGTTATCACTGGGGGTAGCTGCATTGGATCCAATACATCGGTCGGGGCAGGAGCGGTTATTGATAGCTCCATCATCGAGGCCGGTTGTGTGATCGCTCCTAATGCAAAAATTGCCAACTCATTTGTCGCAACAGGCGCTGAAGTAGAAAATGGGGCACAAATTGCCTCTTCGTGTGTTACAAATAGCGAAATTCTTCCGATTCCTTAGAAATCAAGCGTAAATGGTCACCTAGAGGGCCAACCTGGGCTTGACATGAGCGAGTTACAAGCGTGTAATTCACTCTTAAGAACGTCTTTTCCACGAGGGATGAGACAACGAAAGCTAATGGAGCATCGACGTTATGCCGATTCAACCCGCAGCCCAGAACTCCCCAGTCCCCACGTCAGGCCCAACAATCACACTCGCTTCAGGTGAGAACATGGAGCTCTCATGGCAGGAACGTGCATTGTGCGCGCAAACCGACCCAGAGGCATTCTTTCCAGAAAAAGGCGGATCTACTCGCGAAGCAAAGCGCGTATGTCTTTCATGTGATGTCCGCGCAGAATGTTTGGAATACGCACTTGCACATGATGAACGCTTCGGAATTTGGGGCGGATTATCAGAGCGCGAACGTCGTCGCTTAAAGCGTCGCACCGCCTAAGGATTTTGCATCTCTTAGGAGATAGCGAGATGTTTCTATGGCTTCCCTAAACGATGTAGATAAGCATCTAGTAACCGCAATTCTTGTTTCTCACAATGGGGCGCTGTGGTTACCCCAAGTTGTTGCAGCACTTACTTCTCAGACCCGACCTATTGATGCGATAACTGCCGTCGATACGGGATCAGAAGATGCTTCTACAAAGTTATTAAAATCTGCAAACATCCCATTTGTTGTAACGGATAGTGAAACAGGTTTCGGACAAGCAATTTCCTTTGCTGTTAAAGATTTGCCACAACGTATTGACCACGAATGGATTTGGTTAATCCATGATGATTGCGCGCCAGCACCAACTGCGCTCGCAGAATTATTAAGTGCAATCGATAATCGCCCACAAGTAGTTATGGTTGGACCAAAATTACTTGGCTGGCATGATCGAACACACTTGCTAGAAGCTGGAATAAGTATTGCTGGTAATGGCGCACGTTGGACTGGACTAGAGCCATTGGAATACGATCAAGGCCAGCACGATGGCATTCATGATGTGCTCGCTGTCAGTACTGCAGGGGCGTTAATTCGTCGCGATGTGTTTGAAGAACTTGGTGGACTTGATCCAAACCTTGAATTGTTCCGTGATGATGTTGATTTTGGGTGGCGCGCACGAACTGCTGGACACTCAGTTCTTGCAGCCACTAATGCTGTTGCATTTCACGCACAAGCATCAGCAACTGAGCGACGCCAGATCGATGTTGCAGGGGCTTTTTTACATCGCCCATTACTTTTAGATCGACGCAATGCAGCCTACGTTTTATTGGCAAACTCTTCGTGGTGGATGATTCCTTGGATTGCTATTCAATTATTGGGATCTGCTCTTGCCCGCGCCCTTGGATTTTTACTAGCTAAGTTGCCTGGCTATGCATCCGACGAGATTCTGGCGGTTGCATCACTAATTGTGCGCCCCGGTATGATTCTTGAAGCACGCAAGATTCGCAAGAAACAAAGATTTGTTACTGCGCGAGTAGTGGCTACATACATACCGCCTCGTTGGTCACAACTTCGATTAGGGACAGAGCGGATATTTGAACATGTTCGTGGCAGGATATTTCCAGACAATGATTCGATTCCAGTATCGATCCTTGATTCTGTCGATGATGAAGATTTATTAACACCAGTTAATACTTTTAGCTGGCTAACTGTCTTTAAGCGACCAGAAGTTATTGGCTTCTTGGCTATCGCAGTTATTTCACTAGTTAATTCAAGAAATCGCTTAGGCGCAATAGTCGGTGGCGCTCTTGCGATCTCACCAGCTGGAGCCACCGACTTATGGAGAACATATTTCGAGTCATGGCATCAAGTCGGAATGGGTTCCTCCTTAGCCACTCCGCCCTGGGTTGCTGTTATCGCTCTTGCCTCACTAGGGGTATTGGGGAAAGTTCAATTCTTCATTACAACCTTTTTCCTTATTGCACCGCTATTGATTATGTGGACTGGCTTCCTATTGCTGAAGAAGTTAACAAGTAATAACTGGATCTCAATCCCAGCGGCATTTCTCTATGCAATTTCACCAGTAACAATCGCAGCAGTTAGCTCGGGCCACATTGGCACTTTAATTCTGCTGATTTTTGCGCCACTTGTTGCAATTATTCTTCATGATTGGTGGGCTATAGAAAAGTACAGCTGGCGAAAGATATTTGCAGTTTCGCTACTTTTCGCATTCTTGTATGCATTTAGCTTAATTAGTTTTGTAATTGCTTTAGTCGCATCGGTCGTTATCTCTATTGAAAATTTCAAAGAATATTCTGTCTCGCGAAATAGGGTCTTGTGGCTTGATCGTTTGGCAAAAAGGTCAGCACTCGTGTTTATTCCCTTTTTTGTTAATGCGCCATACTCTTTTGAGGCAGTAATAAACCCCAGCAGATTCTTGACAGAACCAGGTTTGCGAATCCCTGGAGGTGGAGCAATTGCTACCCTCACCGGAAATCCGGGTGGCCTTGGTTCTGTGCCGATGTGGTTGATCAGCCCTATTGTGTTGGTATTAGTCGTTTCTTTATTCTCTTCAACGCATGCGCGAGGTATTGCCGAGTATGGAATCGGTGCTCTTTCTCTGGCGATATTGGTCGGATCACTGTCAATTTCTACTCGCGGAAGTGAAGGCGCTGCAAAAGTCTGGACCGGCCCTGTGCTCACTATTGTGACCTTAGCTGCAGTAGCGGCAGGAACAGTATTGCTAGATAGTTTGCGCCAAACTTTGATATTGAGTCACATTCACTATCGACATTTTTTAGCTGCCATTCTGATTTTTATAACCGCAACTTATGCGGTTGTGGCTGTTGGATTCAACTTAACAATTGGCGCTAACTCTGCAGTTCAAGCAAATCGCGCCACTGTTATGCCGGCATTCTTGAGTGTTGAAACTGAAACCAAGATTTTAGTTTTGCGAGAAGTAGGAAGCGAAAACGAGAAAAGAATTCAGTATTACATTTCTAGAGGACACGACATTGCTTTAGGTCAGACCGATGTCGCCCCGCAAGAAAATGTCACTATTGCCCAAGCGGTACGTTCTTTAATTGATGGAACTGGAATAGCAAGCAGTGAGATCTTTGCTGACTACGGGATTAAGTATGTATTTGTGAAGAACCCCTTTAAAAAGGAAATCATTAGATCAATTGATGGTCTTGGTGGATTCACTCGAACATCTGCAACATCACTTGGTGTTGTATGGAGAGTCACTCAGTCAACTGGGCGACTGATATTTGTTGCCAATGATGGAAAACGATCGGTTCTTGAAACCGGCGAATATGGTGCACGCACATTGGTACCGGGTCCTGGAACCTTGATTCTCACGGAAACCTCCAACAGATCATGGCAGGTCCTGCAAAATGGTGATCGTTTGGAGCGCACGAATAATGAACGTGGATTGCCTACATTTAAAGTCACAGAATCCGGTGAGATTTCATTACTGCATGACGGAACAGTTCGTCGTGGCTGGCTTTCATTACAACTGATTTTCTTAGTTGTAGCACTTGTGATGGCACTTCCTGCCGGTCGCCGAAAGAGTGAAATTTCCGAAGAGGAGTTGGCATGAGATTTCGCAGATCAATCGGTTTATTGGCGGCGTTAGTAATTGCCTTGGGCCTTGACGGATTATTCTCAGTCGCAGTAACCACGAAGAGCTACTCAGAAAGTTACCCAGCAGTTGTCTGTCCGCCAACTCTAAATGGCCTGTCATCGCAAATTTCACTTGCATCTAAGCAAACACCTTTTCAAAAACTTCAAAACCGTACGACTAAAACCGAGCCAGTAAAAGTCCTGCGCTTACCTGTTAAAAAAGATTCATTGGTGTTTGATTCTGAGGGTGTGACTCCTGTCGTGTGGCAAAGCAAAGCCTCTAGCTGGGCGGGTGGTGCATTATGTAACGGTCCTGCAACTTCTCAATGGTTTGTTGGTGGGACAGCTGACATAACAACAAAAGGACGTTTAGTCATAGTTAACAGTGGGCTCAGTGATGCAGTCATTGATGTGCAGAGTTTTACCGAAAACGGGAAACAACCACTTCGCACAATTACTGTGGTCTCGAAAAACTACCTGGTCATTCCAGTAGATTCTCTAACTCCTGGCGATAAGAATTTAACGGTACATGTTGCACCACGTTCGGGACGAGTTAATGCCTTTATGATTGACGAGCAGGGCAAGGGATTAAGGTCACTTGGTGGAGATCTCGTTAATTTCGCATCAGGTGCCAGTAAGACAGTGATGATTCCCGCTATACCGAATCAAATTGTGAAGAATTCAAAAGCTTTACCTCATACTTTAAGAGTCTTAACCCCTGGCGATGTGGATGCAAGTGTGACCGCCGAAGTTTTGTCTGCCGATGGCGTTTTTGTTCCAGTTGGATTAACTTCACGCACTATCAGCGCCGGAACAGTATCTGAGTTCCAATTAACCCCAACGATAACTTCGTCAATAATGGCAATTCGAATTACGTCAACAGAACCAGTAGTCGCAGCAGTAAAGTCCACTGTTACTTTTTCTGGCAGAAAAGACTTTGTCTGGAGCACTTCGGCTCCTGCGCTTGTGCCACTCACAATTGCAATAACTGGATTGACTCCTCTCGTTTCATTTACCGGCGAGCGCATTAACGTCTCTCTAGAAGTGACACTAAACAATGGAAAAGTTGTAAGAAAAAACATAAAAGGCATCGACATCGCAACTTGGCGAGCACCAGAGGCAGCGCGGTCTTTTACGATTACAAAAGTGGGCCCCGAAACCTTTGCAGGAGCTCTTGTATCGTCGATTAATGGGTATGGGTACTTTCCAATAGCCTCAGGAAGTCTTTTAACAAAGATTGAATTACCAGATTCAAATATTCGCGTCCTAAATCCCTGAGAATCCCAAGATATTTACCCTGTTCCCACTAATCTTTCACACATGAGAACACAAGGTGGTCGCGGCTGCTCACGCGCAGGGTGCAGATCTCAGGCAACAATGACGCTGACCTATGTGTACTCCGAATCAACAGCTGTTGTTGGTCCACTCGCAACTTATTCCGAGCCACATGCATACGATCTTTGTGCAGTTCACGGTGCACGGTTAAAAGTTCCTCACGGCTGGAATGTCATAAAACAAGAACTTGATGGCCAGACACAGGGGCCAACCGAAGATGACTTAATGGCAATCGCAGATGCTGTTCGCGAAGTTGCTAAAAAAGAAATTGTTGAAGGTGCACCTGTTGAAGGTTTATCGACGCAACAGCACATTGGTCGTCGTGGTCATTTACGCGCTGTTCCTTCTTCGGAGTAATTAGTGAACGAGTTTGCCCAAATATTTAAAGCCTATGACATTCGCGGTTTAGTTGATATTGAAATTGATGTTGATTTCGCATTTGCAACCGGTGTTGCATTTGCACGTTTTCTGCAAATCGAGAGAGAACCCGGAACAATTGTTATCGGCGAAGATATGCGCCCATCATCACCCTTATTAGCTGATGCGTTTTCTGCAGGAGCTACTTCGCTAGGCATGGATGTAATTCGTATTGGGCTTGCCTCAACAGACATGCTGTACTTCGCATCAGGAAAATTGGGATTGCCTGGCGCGATGTTTACGGCAAGCCATAATCCAGCTGAATACAATGGAATAAAGCTTTGCTTAAGCGATGCCCGCCCAATTGGAAAAGAATCCGGTCTAGCAACAATTGAAAACTTTGTTCGCGAAGGCTCTCCGATCGCACTGCGAAATGTTGGTGTTGAAAAACAGCGTGACATGCTTGAAGAATATGTGGATCATCTTTTAACTCTTGTAGATATTAGAAATATTCGTCCACTCAAAATTATCGTGGATGCAGGCAATGGAATGGCCGGTCATACCGCACCTGCAATCTTTGCTCGACTCAATTGTGAAGTCATTCCTATGTACTTTGAGTTAGATGGCACATTTCCTAATCACGAGGCAAATCCGCTTGATGAAAGTACATTGAGCGATCTAAAGCAAGCAATGATTGAACAGAAGGCTGATCTTGGATTGGCATTTGATGGGGACGCAGATCGCTGCTTCTTGGTTGATGAACGAGGAGTCGCAGTTAATCCATCCGCATTGACTTCATTGATCGCGCATCGTGAATTAATCAAACGCCCAGGCTCATCTATTATTTATAATTTAATATCATCCCGCACTGTCCAAGAAGTTATTGACGAAAATGGTGGAGTTGGATTACGTAGTCGTGTTGGTCACTCTTACATTAAGAAAATGATGGCTGATAGTGGCGCTATTTTCGGTGGCGAACACTCAGGCCACTTCTACTTTAAAGAGTTTTGGCGTGCAGATTCGGGAGCGCTTGCAGCATTGCATGCAATTGCAGCTCTAGGTGAAAGTGACACAACAATGTCAGCATTACTTGCACCCTATGACCGTTATGTCATAAGCGGTGAGATAAATTCAAAGGTTGCAGATACCAAAGTTGCTACCGAAACTGTTCAGAAGAGTTACACATCAGATCAGGTCACAATCGATCACCTGGATGGATTAACAGTTAACGGGGATACCTGGTGGTTTAATCTACGTCCATCAAATACAGAGCCACTGCTTCGACTCAATGTCGAGGCATCTACACAGGCTCAAATGGAGTCCGTGCGTGATGCGGTTCTCTCACTTATCCGCGACTAATTCCCGTTTTCCATTAGAGAGTTTAAGCGTGTGGCGGTAATCTTTACCCATAGTCGCCTAGCACTGTAGAGCCCTACGCCTTAGGTACCCAAACAACACTTTGAATGCCACTTAAGGAGATATACGTGAACGTTCCAGTAACAGCAACTCTTCCAGCACATGACATTGCAGATGCATCACTTGCTGCCGAAGGTAAAAAGAAAATTGAATGGGCAGAGCGCAACATGCCTGTCCTTGCACAAATCCGTGAGCGCTTTGAAAAGTCACAACCATTTGCAGGTGTACGTATTTCTGCATGTATGCACGTAACAACCGAGACAGCTAACTTGATGCGTGTTCTAAAAGCCGGCGGTGCAGAGATTGCACTGTGTGCATCAAACCCACTATCGACACAAGATGACACTGCAGCAGCACTTGTACACGAATACGGAATCTCTGTATTCGCCCGAAATTCAGTAGACCGCGATGGTTACTACAAGCACATTAATGCTGCTCTAGACATTGCCCCTCACCAAGTGTTTGATGATGGTTGCGATCTTGTAAACACTCTTCACACAACACGTAAAGAATTGATTCCAGGCATCACAGGTGGTTGTGAAGAAACAACAACTGGCGTAATCCGTCTTAACCAGATGGCAAAAGATGGAGCACTTCAGTTTCCAATGATCGCCGTTAATGACACCGACACAAAGCACATGTTCGATAACCGCTACGGAACAGGTCAATCAACTCTTGACGCAGTTTTCCGCGCAACCAACTTCCTGCTTGCAGGTCGTATTGTTGTTGTGGCTGGTTTTGGATACTGCGGTAAAGGCGTTGCAGAACGCGCTAAGGGAATGGGCGCTGATGTAGTCGTCACAGAAATTGATCCAACAAAGGCACTTGATGCAATGATGCAAGGCTTCCGAGTAATGCCGATGCTAGATGCAGCAGCGGTCGGCGATGTGTTTATTACCGTTACTGGTAACCGCGATGTATTGCGTGACGAACACTTTGCAGTTATGAAGGATGGCGCAATTATGGCTAACTCAGGCCACTTTGACATCGAAATCGATGTTGCATGGCTAGAGCAGAACGCAAAGACAAAGAATGCAAAAATGCGTCACCAAACTGATGAATATGTATTGGCAGACGGTCGTCGCCTACTTCTACTTGCAGAAGGTCGCCTGGTTAACTTGGGCGCTGCAGAAGGCCACCCAGCATCAGTTATGGATATGTCATTCTCTGATCAAGCACTAACAGCTGAGTACCTTGTTAAGGAAGCAAAGAACCTGAAGCCAGGTGTTCATGAAGTTCCTACTTATATTGATAAGGAAGTTGCTTCACTTAAGTTAATCAGTATGGGTGGTCGTATTGACGTTCTAACTCCCGCACAAGATATGTACCTGAACTCTTGGGAGCACGGTAGCTAATGACCTTAGTTATGGTCGTCGATGACGACCAGGATCTTGCGGAGATGCTTGGCATCGTTTTAACCGGTGCCGGCATCGACGTGGATCTAGTAAGTCGTGGTGACGAGGTCATGGATGTTTTCCGCAATAATCCACCAGATTTAGTTTTGTTGGATGTTATGTTGCCTGGCCTCGATGGAATCGAAGTTTGTAAGTTGATTCGCGCAGAATCCATGGTTCCAATCGTCATGCTTTCAGCTAAAGGTGACACGCAAGATGTTGTGAAAGGTTTAGAAGCAGGTGCCGACGATTACATGGTTAAACCATTTCGTCATCCATCCGAGCTAATTGCACGAATTCGAACACGGTTACGTCGAACAAATGCTGAAGTTCTCGGGCTATTAACTATTGGTGATTTAGCAATTGATGTTCAAGCTCATCAGATTCTGCGTGCAGGTAAGCAAATTGCGTTAACTCGACTTGAATTTGATTTACTGGTTGCATTGGCTAAAGAGCCAGGCCGAGTGTTCACTCGTGATGCTTTGCTCAGCGAAGTATGGGGCTATCGCCATTCAACAGATACCAGACTAGTAAATGTTCATGTGCAGCGCCTACGTTCAAAGATAGAACATGATGCCGAGCACCCAGAAATTGTCATCACAATTCGCGGTGTTGGCTACAAAGCAGGAGTCATGGGCGGTTCCTAACCATGAACCGTTTTTTGTGGAAAGCACGTAACTCCCTTGCCTTCAAGGTAATCATTTCTACTGTAATTCTTTCGCTGGGCGTTGTTTGGATTACTGGATCCGCGCTTAATTCAAGGCTTTCTAGCGGAATTAAAGAGGTAAACCTGAACTCTGCAATCGTCGAAGCTCGTTCGACAATCTTCACCGCTGACTATCGCTTCTTGCTAACTCAAGGAGAAAAAGATGAAGTTGTTCAAAAAGTAGTTGACGATGTCATTAGCTCTGCAACAACTATTACATCTAATGAAAACACCCGCGAAGTAGTTTTTCTTCGAAGTCCTGGCAATACGATGGTTAAGAATTATGAAATTGCCTCTAATTTTCTGGATCCAGATTCAATTCCGAAATCCTTAAGTGACCGAGTGCGAAAATCTAATGACACCGTCTGGCAATACACAACGATGCGATATATACAAGATACCAGATTGCCTGGACTTGCCATTGGACAGAAAGTTCAGATTCCAGGCGCGGGTCAATACGAAATGTACATAGTATTTTCTCTGGCAAATGAGGAAAAAACGCTTAACTTAATTAATAGCTATCTAATTATTGCTGGTTTAATTTTACTTCTATTAATTGCTTTGATTACCTGGCTTGTTGTGCGGCAGGTTGTTAAACCTGTGCGTGAAGCAGCTCGAATAGCAAGCGAATTTACCTCAGGAGATTTTAGGCAGCGCATGAAGGTAAATTCACAAGATGAAATATCAAGACTTGGTAATGCGTTTAATGAGATGGCTGAATCGCTTGAGCAACAAATTGCTAGATTGGAAAACCTATCTCGGGTTCAGCAACGTTTTGTTTCGGATGTGTCGCATGAATTGCGTACCCCATTAACAACTCTGCGAATGGCATCTGAGGTAATTGCTGCATCTCGAGAAAGCTTCGATCCGACAGTTGCTCGAAGTACCGAATTATTAGTCGCACAGCTAGATCGTTTCGAGCGTTTACTAGAAGACTTGCTGGAAGTTTCACGATTTGATGCTGAAGTGGCAATTCTAGAAGCCGTTGATTTCGATATTGTGCAATTGGTTTATCGTTGCGCAGAAGATTTAGCTCTTGTTGCCAAGGAGAGAAAGACACAGATTTTCGTTAAGTCTTCAGAGCCAGCAATCATGATCAAAGCAGATATTCGTCGGGTTGAGCGTATTTTGCGCAATCTCATGTCTAATGCGATTGATCACGCGGAGGAGCTACAGATCGATGTTCAAATTGAAGCTAGTGAAAACGATGTCGCAGTAGGTGTCCGTGATTACGGAATTGGACTTGATGAAAACTCTTTAACGAGAGTTTTTGATCGCTTCTGGCGCGCTGATCCTTCAAGAGCACGTACACGTGGGGGCACCGGGCTTGGGCTTTCAATCGCACTAGAGGATGCGCGATTACACAATGGTGAACTTGAAGCGTGGGGACGCCCAGGACGAGGTGCTCACTTTGTTGTCACCTTGCCACGAAAAACATGGGAGTCAATTGACCGCCGCCTGATTCCGCTGCAGCCAGAAGATTACAGAGCTTAGTTTCCACATATTGGCTTTCCAAATATCTGCAGTAACCATTAACACTGCAGTATTGGCCCATGCAAACCTTTTCAGAGCTCTCGCATTTAATTTTTCCCACTAGATGTTATGGATGCAATTCATTAGGAATCAGTATTTGCACTACTTGCAGACGCGAGTGGATCCCGCACTATTACAAGACTCAAATCAACCCACTGAATGTCCATTCGGCAATTATGTACACACCAACAGCTTCTAAAATAATTCTTGCTGCGAAAGAAAACGGTTTGCAGGGCGCAGATGATTTGTTGATTGCAGCGATTGAGCATGTGTTAGACAAAGCTAGCTTAGATAGAGGCTACTTCACATTGGTTCCGGTTCCTTCAAGTAAACAATCACAACGTCGTCGTGGTCGCAGTTTCATCCTTGATTTAACGAAGACAATTTCCAAGCGCACAGGCATTCCCGTAAATGATTGTCTTGAGCTTTCACGACGAGTCTCTGATCAAAGTGGGTTAACACGCGTACAGAGAAGTTCGAATATGCAGGGCGCTTTTTCGCTAAAAAATGGGGCGATACTTCGCGGTGATGCAATTGTGATTGATGATGTCGTCACAACAGGTGCGACCCTTCGAGAAGCCGCCAGGGCCCTCAATTCGCAGGGTTTTCACGCTTTCGGCTCAGTGTGCGCGGTTACCGCCTGTGTGGCTCAGCCTCTACGATAAGGGGGTGAAAAGGCGCTCCATCCCGATCAAGGGTTGATGGGTCAGCCACGATGAAAGGTTAAGAATCAATGCCAGCATTTGTAGACAAGATTTTGCGTGCAGGCGAAGGACGCATCCTTCGTGATCTAAGCAAGGTCGTTGCCTTAGTCAATGCTCAGGAGGCTCGCTGTGTAGCGATGTCTGATTCTGAACTCCGCAATCAAACTGGGATTTTCCAAGAGCGATACGCAAAGGGCGAATCCCTCGATGATTTGCTACCAGAAGCATTTGCGGTTGTGCGCGAAGCGGCAAAGCGAACACTTGGACAGCGTCACTATGACGTACAAATTATGGGTGGAGCAGCGCTTCACAAGGGCAACATTGCAGAAATGCGTACCGGTGAAGGTAAGACTTTGGTATCAACATTGCCTTCTTATCTCAACGCTCTTGCAGGTCGTGGTGTGCACGTTGTTACAACTAATGATTATTTAGCAGAACGCGATAGCGAGTGGATGGGTCGAGTACACCGTTTTCTCGGTTTAAAGGTAGATGTAATTCTTGCAAATATGACACCTTCAGAACGACGTAAGGCATACCTGGCAGACATTACATATGGAACGAACAATGAATTTGGTTTTGATTATCTACGGGACAACATGGCTTGGTCTCTCGAAGAGTGCGTACAGCGCGAACACTTTTTTGCAGTAGTTGACGAAGTGGATTCGATTTTGATTGATGAAGCCCGAACACCATTGATTATTAGTGGACCTGCTGATAAAGCAACTAAGTGGTACGTCGAGTTTGCCAATCTTGTCAATAAATTACAGCGCGATGTTCATTATGAAGTAGATGAGAAGAAGAAGACTTGTGGCGTTATTGAAGAAGGCGTAACAAGAGTTGAAGAAATGTTGCAAATTGGCAATCTCTACGAATCAGCAAATACACCAATGATCGGCTACCTAAACAATGCAATCCGCGCTAAGGAACTCTTTAAGCGCGATAAGGATTACGTTGTAATGAATGGCGAACTGTTAATTGTTGATGAGCACACTGGTCGCATGTTGGCTGGTCGTCGCTACAGTGAGGGCTTACATCAGGCACTTGAAGCTAAAGAGCGCATTGAAATCAAGGATGAAAATCAGACTCTTGCAACAATTACCTTACAGAACTATTTCCGCCTGTATTCAAAACTTTCCGGTATGACAGGTACAGCTTCAACAGAAGCATCTGAATTTCACCAGATTTATAAGCTCGGTGTAGTTCCGATTCCGACAAACCGCGACATGCAACGAATTGATTCACCAGATTTGGTATACAAAACTGAAGTGGGAAAATTTGCTGCTGTGACAGCAGATATCGCAGAACGTCACCGTAAAGGTCAGCCGGTATTGGTTGGTACCGTCAGCGTTGAAAAGTCAGAAGAACTTTCTGCATTCTTACGCAAGTCAGGCGTTCCTCACGAAGTTCTGAACGCCAAGCATCACGAACGCGAAGCCGCGATTATTGCTCGTGCTGGTGTACGTGGAGCTGTAACAGTTGCTACGAATATGGCTGGTCGTGGTACTGACATCATGCTTGGTGGAAACCCAGAATTCATGGCCGACTTTGAATTACAACGCCGCGGAATTTCACCAGTTGATAATGCTGAAGAGTATGAAAAGGAATGGCCAGCTGAAATTGCACGTCAAAAGGCAGCGGTTGAAAAAGGTCACGAAGATGTAGTTTCTTTAGGCGGGTTGTATGTTCTAGGAACAGAGCGCCACGAATCTCGTCGTATCGATAACCAGCTTCGTGGACGATCTGGTCGTCAGGGCGATCCAGGCGAATCTCGTTTCTATCTTTCTTTGCAAGATGATTTGATGCGTCGATTCAATTCAGGAATGGTTGAGCGTTTCTTAACAGCAGCAGGTCTTCCTGAGGATGCCCCAATCGAATCAAAGATGGTCTCAAATGCTATTCGTTCTGCTCAAACACAAGTTGAAGCGCAGAACTTTGAAATGCGTAAAAATGTTTTGAAGTATGACGATGTTATGAACCGTCAGCGCACCGTTATTTATGGAGAGCGCCGAATGGTTCTAGAGGGTGCGGACATTAAGGATCAGGTGGCAGGATTCGTTTCCGAAACTTTGTCCGCCTACGTTGAGGCGGCTACTGCCAATGGTTATGCAGAAGATTGGGATCTTGAAACTCTATTTACTGCGATTAAAACTATTTATCCAATCTCATTTACCATCGACGAACTACTTGTAGAGGTTGGTTCTCGCGCAGGACTAGATGCTGAGTACTTGAACGCTCGTGTAAATGAGGATTGCAAGGCAGCCTATGCGCAACGCGAAGTAGCACTTGGTGCTGAAGTTATGCGCGAACTTGAGCGCAAGGTTTTGCTTTCTGTTCTAGATCGTAAATGGCGTGAGCACTTGTACGAGATGGATTACCTACAAGAGGGAATTGGGCTACGCGCAATGGCGCAGCGTGATCCACTTGTTGAATACCAAAAAGAGGGCTTCGACCTATTTGCGGCCATGATGGATGCAATCAAAGAAGAAATCGCTGGATTCTTGTTCAACATCGAAGTCACTGTCGAAAGCACAAACAATCAAGTTGTCGCACCTGGTCTTGAGGCAAAGCATGTACCTGTAACTGGATTGCAGTACACAGCTGCAGATGAATCTGGTGTTCGCACAACTGGTGATGTTTCTCGAAATGCGCAATGTCCATGCGGCTCTGGCAAGAAGTACAAGCGTTGCCACGGTGGTGCTGCTTAACTTAAATCAAAGTTAATGCAGTACATAGCCATCGACCATCAAGTCCTTCAAATCTGATCGCTACTACACGTAATCGATCAGCATAACGAACCGTGATCGTCGATTCGATTATGCCATCTAACGGCTCAGTGACTTTAATCTTTCTTATTCTTCCAACTAATTTCTGCTGCCCAGCTTTTCGCTGCAATTCTGCGTAAATAAGGTGATGGCACATCGCTTGGACTTGTGAAGCAGATCTGCGTCCAGCCCATATTTCTACAACATTATGAATAAACTGAAATACCAATTCGTGGATGTCCGGTAAATCTGCAGCCGATGTTGGTTCAGGAGCAAACTCTTCGTCGTACTCTTCGCCGAAAGTTGAAGCAACTAGGTATAGACGTGACTTTTGTGGGACCGGTACAGGTATTTCGGGGCGAAACATTTCAAGTACAAGATGTTGCCAATCTTCATGTGGATCACTTGAAATGGGCGATAAATCAATCGTTGAGAAGGTTGGTTGCTGGCTATATGTGAGTTCTGTCGTCATGGACTGACAATTGCCCTGTGCCCATGCACATACCTCAGGCTTAAGGATGGTTCGATTTCATACTTAAGTACCACTGTGGATGAAGAAGAAGTAGATGTCACCAATACGGTTTGGGTGCTCCTATGACTCTACATAAGAAAACACCTTCTTCACGGCTTCCATTGGCCATAACGCTTATCGCGGCGGCATTCATTTCATCTTTCTTGATTGCAACAGTTTCCAATAAGGGATCAGATTATTGGGTAATCAATGCTCCTATTTCACCTGGCCATCAAATCGCAGCATCGGATGTTTCTCTAGCCCATTTCAATTTAGATTCAAGCGGTCAGTTTTATCTGAACAATGAGTCTGAACCAATTGGAATGGTGGCGACTCGAATCATGCGTGCGGGTGAAATAATTGGTAGTACTGATTTATCGTCAGCTATCGATGCGATGTCCACCAGTGCGGTACCAATTAGCGTCCGCTCAGTTGATGTCGCTACCGGATTACGTATCGGCGAAGATGTAGACATCTATTGGGTATTAGATACTCAAAATGGTGAAGACTCGATGGACCCAATCTTGATACTTGGGGGAGTGACTTTGCTCAGTTACGACGATGCAGGAAAGAGTTTTGGAAGTGACATCGGATTATCAATAGCTGTAGAAGAAACGCAGGTACTTCGACTCTTGAGTGCTACAACACTAGGGCGCTTAGTGGTGATCAGATCACATGTCTGAGTTAGAGATGCCCACTGTAATAACTGCCATTTCAGCTTCTGAAACAGAAGGGTTCATTGCGGGCACATTGTTTGCTCAGGGTTGGAGCGTTGTATTTCGAGCGATCGATTGGGTTTCATTAGAGCGATTTATTCTTAATAATCAGGAAGTTGCCCATGGCGCACTTCTGTTGTTTGCTTCAGACCTGCCGGGGATTTCAAAAGCAAATTTAGATTCAATTGCACCAAAAGTTCGTCAAAGTATTGGTTTTTCTACCGAACATCAACGGGAGGGGGATTTCAAAGATCTCCATGAGGTACCAAAAACAACTACAGATCTAGTCACTTTGGTGCGTGGTTTTGTGCGGGCCCCAATGCTGCGTGGAGTTAATACACCGCAACGTGCCTTACGAAAAGCACGAGTTATCGCAGTCGGGTCAGCGGGGAGCTACACCGGGTGCACAACGTTAGCAATTAATATGGCAATGGAGTTGAGCATTCTGGAGAAACCTACACTTCTTATCGAGGGAAACTATCGCGCACCTTCTATAGCTGCTTTTCTAGCAATGCGAAACATCAATAGTGAATCACAGTGGAAAACTATTGCCCCCCACTTATCCTTAACTGAAATCAATCAAGAATATGCCGGCAGAATTGATGAGTTTATGGAGCGCGCAGCAGCAGAGTTCGATTTCATCATCGTTGATCTAGGATCCATTTCTGGCCTTTCAAATCGACTCACAGATCGTCGTTGGACTTCGACCATGACTACCTGGTGCTGTGATCAAGCAGATGAGTTAATGATTGTTTCTAGGGCAGATCAACTGGGAGCACACAGATTGGCGCAAGTCATAGAACTCTTGCGGAATACCTCAGTTCGAGCGAGCCTTAGTTTTGTGATGAATATGAAATCTCCTGGCAAGCGAGGCGAAAAGGAGGAAGCACAGTTCTTAAGTTGCGCAACCGCTTTGAAGCCAATACGAATCAGGAGTATCGCGAAGGATTCTCGCGCAGTTATGGCCGCTGAAGACGAGCATGCGACCTTGGTAGAGATTAATGAGCGCTCAAATGTGCGTAAATCAATAGCAGAACTGGCCAGTGAACTAAAAAGTTGATATCTATTACTATTACCCAATGCGTGCATATCTTCCAATTACTCACAAAGATCTCGAAAGCTTCGTAACCAGTAAAAGCTTCGAAGTCGATGAACTATATGCACCCACCATTCACTTTGTTGTTGAAAATCCTGACTGCGATGAAGAAGAGCTCGAATATTTGTTGTCAGTTGCTGCAAGCGAAGAAGCTTTAGAGCTCCGGCTCTCTGAAAAAGCTCCAGGTATTGTCCTGGCTTTTGAAATTGAAAAGGAATTCATAGGCGAGCACTACGCCCAATCAATAACTCTTGTTTCTCCATTGCTATGGAGTCAGGTTCAGTGCGCATTGCTTGCCTTCCAGGGCGATGATGAACTGGTGTGGTTTGCCACCCAAGAGATCGAACTGCACTTGGCGGAGTGGAAGTAACCATGTTTCAGTTAGAGAATTTACTGGGAGGGCGCACCTCGGTAACTTTTGATCAATCCCATAGATTGCGCGAATTGGTGGCGGATTGGCAGTTGTTATCTGATCTGTCCTTTGCAGATTTAATTCTGTGGGTTCCAATTCGTAAAGATATAAAGCTGTGGCCAACAGGTCATATTGCGGTGGCCCATATTCGCCCAACAACATCGTCGACAGTCTTTATCAATGATGTTATTGGCGATGAAGTTTTATGGGGAGCACGTCCAAATATTGACGAAGCACTTTCAACTGGTGACATTGTTCGAAATACCGAGCCTGAACGTATCGGTGAGTTATTGATCAAAGAGGAAACAATCCCTGTGTTCTTTGAAGGCCAGGTGATTGCTGTAATTTCGCGTCACCGTAATGCAGAACATATGCGTTCGCCTGGCAAGCTCGAACTAAATTATCGAGAAATCGCAAAGCATTTGTATCAAATGGTGGCCGAAGGAAACTTTCCATACCAATCAGCAGGTTCTTTATTCGAGCCAGTTCCACGTGTGGGCGATGGCTTGATTCGTCTTGATGTAAATGGTGCTATTTCTTTTGCTAGTCCTAATGCAAAATCAGCATTTTCTCGCATGGGCTGGCATGGTGAACTTGAGGGTCACAATCTTGGTGAAGTGGCAGAGAAAGTTGTTACAGCCTCACCAAATGCACAAGAAGAAGGTATTCGAACGCGTTTAAATGGCAAAACTCTGCGCCGCGTAGAAATTGATAATCAAGGCGCAACAATTGATCTTTTGGTATTGCCACTAATTCAAGGAACAGATCGAATTGGTTCTATCGTGTTGTTGCAAAACGTCACCGAACTTCGTCGTCGTGATCGCGAATTAGTAACCAAAGATACAACTATTCGCGAGATTCATCACCGTGTAAAAAATAATCTACAGACCGTATCTGCGTTACTGCGTTTGCAGTCTCGTCGTATTGATGATCCAGCCGCAGCTGCAGCCTTGGATGAAGCTGTTCGTCGAATTGCATCTATTGCGCTGGTGCATGAAACACTTTCTAATAGCACTGAAAACACGGTGGCCTTCGACGAGGTACTGACTTCACTGGTGACACATGCGCTAGAACTAAGTCCGCGCATGGGTCAGTTAAGCATCGAACGTGTGGGAATGCTTGGTTCCCTTGAATCTAGAGTTGCAACGCCTTTGTCATTAGTTGTGACTGAATTGATGCACAATGCGCTTGAACACGGCTTACATGAATCTGGGACACATTTGAGAATCGAGTTGCAGCGCTATAGCAATGAAGGCCTGATCACGATCTCTGATGATGGCGTGGGCCTGCCAGCTGGGTTTGATTTAGCAACCTCATCAAACTTGGGGCTACAAATTGTGCGCACACTTATAGAGAATGAATTAAAGGGTGAATTGAAGCTGGAATCTACACACCAAGGAACGCACGCAAAGTTGCGCTTCCCAATTTAAATCTGGTTTTGTTGTTCCATCAAACGCGCACGATTTCGTGCGGCACGACGTTTTAGAGCACGACGCTCATCTTCAGATAGACCGCCCCAGACACCCGCATCTTGTCCGCTCTCAAGTGCCCATGCCAAACATGGCTCTTTTACGATGCAGCGATTACAAACCTTTTTGGCTTCTTCGATTTGAGTAAGGGCTGGTCCTGTGTTTCCAACAGGGAAGAAAAGCTCCGGATCCTCATCGCGGCAGGCTGACTGATGACGCCAATCCATTGCATGTCTCCTTAGGGAAGTACAACTTATCAAAGTTATGTGGTGCTACTACACACAAATGTGCGTGCAAGGGCTTAATTGTCCATCCTGCAGCGTTGATATACAAGGATGTACGCAAAGTGTTTTCGCAGATCAGAGTGATTTACCTCAAGTGTGCCCCCGACAGGAATCGAACCTGTGCACCTGCCTCCGGAGGGCAGTGCTCTATCCCCTGAGCTACGGGGGCTCGTGGGTTTAAGACAAGGTTATCAGCGCGTGCGAATATCTCTGCATACTGCAAGAATTCACGCATGAGATCAACGGCGTACTTTGCAACAGGTTGTTTTTGGGGAGCAGAACGTCGCTTCTGGCAGATGGATGGAGTCGTTGAAACAAGCGTTGGCTACATGGGTGGAATTCGCCCAAACCCATCATATGAACAGGTCTGTACGGGCGTTACGGGCCATGCTGAAATGGTGAAGGTTGTATTTGATGAGACCGTTGTTTCGTATCAACGATTGTTAGAAGAGTTTTGGACGATGCATGATCCAACATCCCTAAACAAGCAAGGCGGAGATATTGGAACTCAGTACCGGAGCGCTATTTTTACAACTAATGCAGATCAGATGAAAACCGCGCTCGCATCACGTGATGCTTATCAAAGTGTTTTAACACCTGCCGGTATGGATGAAATCTGCACCGAAATCCTTAGCGCAGATGGCATCGAATACTTTGAGGCCGAGGAGTACCACCAAAAGTACTTACAGAAAAATCCCAACGGATATGACTGTCATTCAAGTACTGGGGTGGCATACCCTGTTTGATTAAAGAGACAAGCTAGTTACAAAGAAAAAGTTGGGTACTCATCTGTAACAAGAAGTATTGCGTATCCTGCCACGCGGTTCCAATAAGCAATTACGCCAACGATGCCTTCAGCACAAAATTCTGGGAAATTACCAGTGAACAAAATGCTGATCCAAGCAAATAGTATTAAGAATGAAGCATAAATTATGTAGGCAATTCCAACGATGTACAAAGGAATTGCAAGGAGCCACTTAATGAGTGGCAAATAACGGTTAAGGGCCTTTGCATCTACCTCTGGGAAAGTCACGCTAACAACATCATTTTCTTCAATCGATGGATATTCATCTGAAAGCAAGAATAGGTAAGCATCGACACGGGTCTGCAGCGATAAGAGCGCCTCATTAAAAGCCAACAAATAACTTGGATAAATCTGGCGAAAAACTAAAGCCAAGGCGACAGGCAGTGCAAAGAATCCGGCAAACAAACCGTTCCAATCTGTGTTTTCAAAATCTGCAAGCGATGGGGTAAAAGAGGCCACAAAGATGGCGATCGGGACAATGAGGACTAGGCGAAATAGTGCGGTCACGCGATTGCGCTCAGTTAGCGTTACATCGATCTGGGTTTCAATTTGGTTGCTCATGCATGCAAATGTACTCCTGATTTAAGCGTGAAATTGCTTTTTACAGTTTCCTTGCCATACTTTTGCAGTTATTGCAGAACTTTTGCAGTATTTATCAGCCGTAGGGGGTGATCACATGGCAGGAATCAAGGAAGTTGCAGAAGAGGCTGGAGTCTCGACAGCAACAGTTTCACGCGCACTTCGTGGCCTCCATCATGTGAATCAGCAAACTCGCGAAAAGATTATTGCCGCGGCGGAAAAGTTGAACTACCCATTAATTTCAGATCGCCAGAATGTCGTTGGGGGTCGAACAAACGCTGTAGGTGTCGTAGCTCCATACATTTCTCGGTGGTATTTCTCGCAGGTAATCAGCGGTGCCGAACAAGCACTTCGCGAGGCTGGCTTAGATCTACTGTTGTATAACTTTTCACAAATGAAGGGTCGCGAACGACTTTTCCAGCATCATTTATTAAAGGGTCGAGTCGATGCGCTGATTGTTATTTCATTGCCGCCTACTGAAGAAGAGTTTGATTCGATACTCAGCCTAGGTGTTCCAATTGCACTTGTAGGAATGGAACATGCTAAATGTGCTTCCATTAAAATTGATGATGTTGCAGCGGCAAAAACAGCTACCCAGCACCTGGTAAATCAGGGGCACAAGAAAATTGGACTGATGTCAGGTCGGCCAGATGATCCATTCAACTTTAGTGTTCCGCAGGATCGTCGCAAGGGATTTATGCAAGCACTTGCCGAAAGTGGACTGGAATGGCTTCCTTCGCGCGAGGTTCATGGGGACTTTACGATGCACACCGCATCACGTGCGATGGATGATTTATTGGCTCGTCCCAATAGACCCACTGCGATTTTTTGCGAATCTGATGAAATGGCCATTGGTGCAATGCAAGCGTTGCGACGTCATGGCCTGAAAGCACCAGATGACATTTCGATTATTGGCTTTGATGGACACGAGATGGCTGAATTTTCTGAGCTCACTACTATCGAACAGCCTGTCACGCTCATGGGCGAAATGGCAGCGTGGTCAATCATGGAACGTTTGCGTAAGCCCGCAATTGATCCTCCTTCATTGGTGCTTCCCACAACACTTGTTGTGCGTAATTCAACTCGCAGATTGACTGTCGAAGAACAAGCACTCTGATGTAACCTTGCAGGCATGAGCGATCATCAGTTTTCGGCGCACAATCTTGCAGAGCTTCACACTCACCGAAGTGAAAAGTGGCGTGGATTCCCGAGCGATGTCTTGCCGTTACCTGTTGCCGAAATGGATTTTCCAGTAGCAGAACCAATCAAAGCGCTTCTTACCGAAATGGTTGCAAAATCAGACCTTGGATATCTCGGACCGATTCCAGAACTTGGCTTGGGTTTCAAAAAATTTGCAGCAGAACGTTGGAACTGGACCGTTGATGAAAAACAAGTTCGAGCAGCCACTGATGTGGGCGTAGCAGTAGTTGAAATCTTGCGCGTATTTACCAAGCCCGGAGACTGGATTCTTATCAGTTCGCCGGTTTATCACAACTTCTATACCTGGATTAATGAAACGAAATTAAATTGCGTCGATGTTCCATTTGAACGAACCGGTGATGAAACATCAAATCCTTGGGTTATTAACTGGCAAGGCATTGAAAACGCATACGCATCTGGAATAAAAGTTCACCTGTTGTGTAGCCCTCATAATCCACTTGGATTTGTATATTCGGAACAAGATTTACTCAAGATTGTGGCATTAGCTAAAAAGCATGATGTATTGGTTATTAGCGATGAAATTCATGCCCCACTGACTTTTCCTGATGCACGCTTTGTTCCGATTCTATCTTTAGGTGCCGATGCCGAAGCTGTATCAATCTGCGTTACCGCTGCATCCAAGGGCTGGAATATTGCAGGATTAAAGTGCGCAATCCTTATTTCTCAAAACGAAGTGATGAATTCTAAGTTGGCAAATTTAGCGCCCGCCATGCATTACCGTGCCTCTTTACTTGGTGGATTTGCAACAGCTGTTGCATTTGCCGAAAGTGGTGTTTGGCTAGATACAGCCATATCGCAGCTAGACCATAACCGTCATTTGATAAAGAAACTTTTGGCAGAAAAACTTCCGACTGTTCGTTATCACATTCCGCAAAACAGTTATTTGGCCTGGTTAGATGTTGAGTCCTTAAACCTTGGTGCAGATCCGTCCGTTACTTTGGTTGAAAAGGGTCGGGTGGCATTTAGTCCAGGACATGCATTTGGAAAACAGTGCAGTCAGTATGTGCGCTTAAATTTTGCCACTAGTCCCGAAATAATCACCGAAGCTATCGATCGGATTGCTCGGGCTGTCTAAATGGACAACAAGAAATACGATGTCACCATTATTGGTGGCGGTCACAATGGCCTTGTGGCTGCGACTTATTTAGCACGAGCCGGAAAATCAGTTGTAATCCTGGAAGCAAATCCTGAAATAGGTGGGGCAACCCAAAGCGTTCAGGCTTTTGAAGGTTTTGATGCCTACCTATCTAGATACTCATATTTGGTTTCACTGTTTCCAGACACAATCGTGACCGACCTTGGCCTCTCTTTTGAATGTATTTCTCGCGAAGTATCTAGTTACACCCCGTATGCAGATAAAGGTTTGTATGTATCAAGGCAGTGGGATGAAAAAACTGCGCAATCATTTAATGAGCTAGATCCAACTGGCCATGAAGCAGCTGCCTGGCAACGGTTTTATGGTGAGGTCGCAGAGTTTGCCCAAAAGATTGCTCCAACACTTTTGCAACCATTAAAGACCAGAAGCGAACTTAAGGATCATATAGCTCTGCCTGATGTCTGGGATTACTTGGTAGAACGCCCTATCGGTCAAGAAATAGATAAACGTTTCAACCATGATCTGGTGAAAGGCGTAGTTTTAACTGATGCGCTAATTGGAACATTCGCATCTGCCTATGACCTGCAAGCAAATATTTGTTTCTTGTATCACCTTATGGGTAATGGCACAGGTGAATGGAAAGTTCCGGTTGGTGGTATGGGAGCGCTAGTAAAGGAACTAGTAAGGGTTGCAATCGAATCTGGTGTTGAAATCAAAGTTAATTCTAGAGTTGATTCAGTAGTTAGCGACACATCAGGAGTAGCCGTAAGAACCGAATCTGGAGATCTATACCAATCTGACTACTTGTTATCTAATGCCGCTCCTGCAGTGTTAGCAAAACTTCGTGGCAAAGCACAGCCGCAATCACTTGATGGTTCGCAGATGAAAATCAACATCTTGCTAAAGCGTTTACCTAAGTTAAAGTCTGGAATTGACCCACGACTTGCTTTTGCCGGAACCTTCCATGCAAATGAGAGTTTTTCGCAGTTTGAGCAGACATTTAAAGCTGCTCAAGCAGGTCACATGCCAATCAAAATGCCTATCGAAATGTATTGCCACACCTTGTCTGACCCCTCGATTTTGGGCGCAGAATTACAAGCAGCTGGCTACCAAACTTTGACTTTATTTGGATTGCACACACCAGCATCATTATTTGATGCCGACAATGATTCAGCACGCGAACAAGCTCTTGCTTCAGCGCTAGCTTCGATTAATGAGTATTTGGCAGAACCTATCGAAGATGTGATCGCAGCAATGGAAGTAAAAACACCGTTAGATATTGAAGGGGCCATTGGCCTGCCCCGAGGCAACATTTTTCACAAAGATCTTTCTATGCCCTTCCGTGAAGATGGATCCGCTCCTTCGTGGGGCGTGGAAACTGATGACCCGCGCATCTTCATCTGTGGTGCAGGGGCTGTTCGTGGCGGGGGAGTAAGCGGAATTCCTGGTCATAATGCGGCTATGGCCGTACTGGCAAACAATTAGACTTATCAAATGAGTCTTCATCCAGAAACATCTGCGATCACAGCCGGTCGTCCTGATGCCGCACCTGATGCTCCACTGAATCCTCCTTTGATTTTTTCATCTACGTATCACGCAGGTGGTCCTGTTGGTTACGGAAGATATGGCAATGAAAGTTGGAGCGCACTAGAAGCAGCAATTAGCGAATTAGAAGGTGGAAAAACACTTTCATTTTCATCAGGCATGGCGGCGGTAAGTGCTGTGTTTTCGATATTGCCAATTGGTGCACCAGTAGTTGCATCTAATCAGGGCTATAGCGGAGTCATGGGATTACTTAATCTTTTGCATTCAACAGGACGCCTTGAAGTTCGATTTGTAGAGATCACAAATACCGATGAAGTAATTGCGGCCATGAAAGGTGCAGCACTTGTTTGGCTGGAATCCCCAACAAATCCTTGTTTAGATATTGCAGATTTACCCGCATTAATTTCAGCAGCCAAAAAGTTAGGTATCGGCGTTGGCGTCGATAACACCTTTGCAACGCCCCTAGTACAAAAACCATTAACAATGGGCGCAGATATTGTCATGCACTCTGTTACTAAGTTTTTGGCAGGCCACAGTGATGTTGTTTTGGGTTCATTATCCATAAATGATGAGGCACTGTATAAAAGGTTAGAAGAGTCTCGACGTTTAAATGGTGCAATTCCAGGCCCATTTGAAGCCTGGCTTGCTGTGCGTGGAATTAGATCATTTCCTATCCGCTTTAGAGCAGCTGAAAGTAATGCACAAGAATTGGTAGCTCGCTTGTCACAACACCCAAAGATCACAAAGGTTAGATACCCAGATTTTGGGGCAGTTATTTCCTTTGAAGTAGATGGAACAGCTGAAGCTGCCCAAAAGGTCTGTGAATCATCACAGCTGATCGCCCATGCAACAAGTCTTGGTGGGATCGAATCATTGTGGGAACGCCGCCGCCGTTGGGCAGGTGAAAGTCATTCAGTACCCGAACAATTGATTCGTCTGTCAGTTGGATGCGAGCATGTTGATGATTTATGGGCAGACATTCAGCAGGCGTTAACCGTCCTATAAAGAAATATTGGGCAAAAGCGAGTATTTTTGACCCATGGTAAAAGTGTTTCGTCGAGTATTCGCAGCGGTAACCGTTGCTGTCTTGGCCTTTCGCGCAGTTGGCTCATTTCTTTCATGGGTAGAGCATCAAGAAGATTCTGTTGCAGATACCTGGGTCGATGAAGATGAATTCGAAGATGCCTGATTTCGCATATATTCCTGGAAGCTGCAATATTGGAAAAGGTGAAATTCGCCGCAGACAATTAGTCGCAGGACTGGGCTTGTTTTTCTCAATCTCAACACTTTTAACTTTTTACACCGTAGATGCGCCTACATCAATTCGTTTAGGAATTTTCTTTCCCTTAATGGTCGCCTCTGTTGGCTTTGTTCAATCGCGCAGTAAGTTTTGTTTGGCATACGGCTTTGCTGGTACTTTCAATGTTGGCAAGCTGGGAGATATCAAGAGAGTTGCAAGCAAGGAAGACCGGGCTGCTGACAGAGTGACAGCACTAAAAATCCTGGGTAAATCTTTTTTACTCGCATCCATAGCGACAGCGGTGGTATTAGTACTACCCTTCTAAGTATGAAGATTCTAATTCATACCCGGCACGCAGATTTAGCAGAAGATTTCAAATCAATCGCAGAAGAAAAATTGACTAGCATGGAGCGATTTAGCGTAGTTATTGATCGCGTCGAAGTCGAAGTTCTGCACGAGGCAAATCCCCAACAAGGAAAGCATTCCCACAGAGTCGTGCTGACAACACATGGAGCCGGGCCTTTGATCCGTGCAGAAGCAGCGGAGTTCAATGACTTAGCAGCTTTTGATACTGCGATTAAAGCTTTTGCGTTGCAGATTCGAAAGATCCACGAGCGAACAAAAGATCACGACCGTGAAACTTTACGTAAAATGAAAACGGATCTTTAAACGATCTCAGTTCCATCTTTGCGTGTGGCTGTAAGGCTCGCCACCGCTGTAACAACCAATGTTGTAACGATTACTCCTAGGCTAAGTTCAATTGCAATGTGTGGAAGTTCTATCCCTGCAATCTTATGTATATCGATGCCGTGGAATGCTTCGATGATCATCTTGAAGCCAATAAAGGCCAAAATAAATGAGAGGCCCTTGGATAGAAAGATCAAGCGCTGCAGTAACCCTTGCAATAAGAAATACAGCTGACGCAATCCCATTAGTGCAAAGATATTTGCGCACACAACGATATATGGATCACGCGTAATTCCGAAGATTGCTGGGATTGAATCGAGTGCGAATACAAGGTCTGTGAACCCCAGTGAAACCAATGCAATGGTAAATGTTGTCGCACCCTTCTTGCGCAAGAAGGTGATCAGACGATCTTCTTTCCATTCCTCTTCATCATGCTCGGCCAGAAGTCTGTAGGCGGTGAAGATTAAGAACGCTCCAAAGATGAAGAATGCGCCAGAGAACTTTTCAAGGATCGCACTACCGGCTGCAATGAATCCTCCACGAAGGACAAGAGCGATGATGATTCCTAAGAGCAGCACAAGTTGTTGCTTTGTCTTTTCAACTTGTAGACGGCTCAAAATAATTACGAAAACGAAGATGTTATCTACTGACAAGGCGTACTCAGTTAACCAACCTGCAAAAAACTCTTTTTGCGCGTTTGGATCTGATGTCCAGTTGGGCATGAAGTAACCAAAAACTAGGGCAGCGGCTACATAGATAACTGTCCAAATTCCTGCTTCAGTCATGCTTGTCTCTTTATTGCGACGTAAAACCGCAAGAATTAAGTCAAAGATGATTACTGCAGATAAGCCACCAAGTGTTACAAGCCATACGGTCGTAGATTCCATGGCGGTATTGTGCCAGTTAGTGGTGGACCCACAGGGTTGAAACAGGTGGAATCGTTATTTTTCCATCGCGCCCATCGGGTGTTCCTGCGCTCACGATAAGTACTTTGCCGGTGATTTCTACCTCAACAGCTAATTCACCAAGATTCATGAATATAGAAACATCACCGCGGCGATAGGCAAGCAGGGATTGATTCTTCGAACCGTGATTCGGTGATTCAATCCACACGATTTCGCCAGTGTTTACTAAATGCTCAGCCCGCAGACTTAGTGCATTTCGATAAAGATTGAGAGAACTCTTTGGATCTGCAGCTTGCTTATCAATTGTTAAATCTTTCCAACTATCCTGCATTGGCAGCCAAGGAGTTGCAGATGTAAATCCAAATGGAGCGCTATCTCCATTCCATGGCAGCGGAACACGTGCACCGTCTCGGCCCTTTTGGGCTCCTTGAGAGCGGAAATAAATTGGATCTTGTCGAGACTCATCAGGGATAACACCATCCGGAAGTCCTAGCTCTTGACCAGCAAAGACGTAGGTGGATCCTGGTAAGCCAAATACAAACAAGGAAAGTGCGCGTGATTGTTGTTCGCCAATACGTGATGCAACACGTGGCGAATCATGGTTGCTTAACGCCCAGGTTGGCAAAGCAGCAACAGTTTTCATCAATTCGATTGATCGACTTATTACATCATAAAGATTTGGTGCGCTAAAAGGGGCATCCAATAAATCAAAGTTAAATACTTGATGGAGCTCATCGGGTCGCACGTATCGTGTGGAGTTTATTGGGGGATGAACCCATGCTTCGGCAACTGCCATCACATCACGATCTCCGTATGAATCAAACAATGTGCGCCACTTACGATAAATCTCATGCACTCCTTGGCGATCAAAAAACGGAACAGTCTGAAGTAGTGCATAACGTTTTTCTTGTTCCATTGGGAAATGAAGCAGAAGGGCATCGCTCAGACTTTGGGGATCTGGATGATTCTTTAAGACATCTTCTTTTACCAAGCCATGGGCAACATCTATTCGGAAGCCATCGACACCTAGATCTAGCCAAAAGCGCAATGTCTTTTCAAAGTCATCTGCAACATCTGGACTTTCCCAGTTTAGATCTGGCTGAGATGAATCAAATAAATGTAAGTAATACTGGCCATCTTCTACTTGAGTCCAAGATGGTCCACCAAAAAGTGAAATCCAATTGTTGGGCAAAGTTCCATCAGGGTTTGCATCATAAAAGTGGAAACGAGAACGTTCGGTTGATCCACGGCCAGCTTTTAACGCTGCCTGAAACCAAACATGCTGATCTGAAAAGTGGTTAGGTACAACATCGACTAATACACGTAAATCCAATGAATGCGCTACGTCAATCATTTTTTTTGCATCAGCTAAATTTCCAAACATAGGATCTACATCGCGAGGGTCTGCGACGTCGTATCCACCATCTTTATTGGGAGATGTGTAAAAAGGGCTCAGCCAAATTGCATCCACACCTAATGACTTTACATATTCAAGTTTTGAAGTGACTCCGGGTAGATCGCCTTCGCCGTCACCATTGCTATCAAAAAATGAGCGAGGGTAAATCTGGTAGATAGTTGCTTCTTTCCACCACGGCGAAGATTTCATGGTGAAAGGCTAGGCAATGCGTAAATTAGCGGCAATGTAAAAAGCGTGTAACGCCTGTCGCTAGGTTGCACTTTTATAACGTTTTAGCGAAGTGGGCTCATAAGTCAGGCAACTCATCGACGGTACACTTGGCCAATCATGCAGATATCTCGTGAAGAAGCATTGGCCGCGGCTAGATCAAGAATTCTAGATACAACAACTTTTGTTCGTGCAGTTTTATCCGGCCGCCGCCGCAATATGCAGGTGGATTTTGAAAGAATTGATATTCGGCTAATTGAGATCAAAGGCGTTCTGAATCTGCAGTTGATGCAAAATGATGGAAGGGCAACGACAACAAAGAATCTGGTGCCGCAGCAGGTAGCAGTTGATGAATTGCTAGATAGTGGATATGCAAACATCACCATTGAAAGTACTCACGAGGCGTATTCAATCCGGATAACTAAGAGTGGTGATGCGCAGGTTCATGTCGAAAAGCGAGAATCACAACAAAATCTTGCACATGATAAAAAGAAAGATCGATTACTAGATGCCAGTGATCCATTTTTGCGCGAGGTTGGTATTGCAGACGCTAAAGGAATCATTAAGCCATCAAAGCAAGATAAATATAAGCAGGTAGAAGAATTCTTGCGGTTGCTATCGCCAACACTAAATGCCGCAATTGAGGCTGGCCAGATTCATAAGCCCAATGCAGAAAACCCTCTGCGAATAACAGATCTTGGTTGCGGACATGCATACCTAACTTTTGCAGCCCATCAATTTCTAATGAATTCAGGGATTCCAGTACTGGTGACAGGTATTGATGTCCGCCCAGATTCTAGAGATCGCAACAACGCCATTGCTGGAAAATTAGGAATTACCAAGACCATTAATTTCAAGGCAGAAGAAATTGCAAAGACAACTGCCGATTTTGCAGATGTAGCGATCGCCTTACATGCCTGTGACACCGCAACAGATGATGCAATTGCGTGGGCGGTTAATGGGGGAGCAAAGTTATTGTTAATCGCGCCTTGCTGCCATCACGATATTCAAAAGCAAATAGATAGCGCACCCGAACCATGGGGCGCAGTAACAAAGTTTGGATTAATGAAGGAACGTCTGGGTGACTTGTTGACTGATTCATTACGCGCTCAGTTATTGCGAATTGTGGGTTATCGAGTCGAGGTAATTGAGTTTGTCGGGGGAGAACACACACCACGCAATTTGATGATCCGTGCAGTTAAGACAGATGCAAAGCCCGATACATTAGATATTGATAGATATCGTGAAATCACCGCTCAATGGGGCATTACTCCTGCGCTAGAGCAGAAACTTCCGACTCTTAACATCCGTTAGACTTGGCACATGTCCAAGGTCCTTGCATCACTTCCGGTTGGCGAAAAAGTAGGTATCGCCTTTTCTGGTGGCCTGGATACATCTGTTGCCGTGGCGTGGATGCGAGACAAAGGCGCAGTTCCTTGCACCTACACCGCAGATCTTGGCCAATATGACGAACCAGATATTGATTCAGTTCCGGATCGCGCAAAGGAATACGGCGCAGAGATTTCACGCCTTGTTGATTGCAAAAACGCATTAGTTGAAGAAGGCCTAGCTGCAATTGCTTGCGGTGCTTTTCATATTCGCGCTGGTGGAAAACAGTATTTCAATACAACTCCTTTGGGTCGTGCAGTCACAGGCACCATGCTGGTGCGCGCGATGCATTCAGATTCAGTAGAAATCTGGGGCGATGGGTCAACCTATAAAGGCAATGACATCGAGCGTTTCTATCGTTATGGCCTGCTTGCAAATCCAAACCTGCGAATTTATAAGCCATGGCTTGATCAAGAATTTGTTACCGAACTAGGTGGCCGTAAAGAGATGTCTGAATGGCTAGTTGCACATGGTCTGCCATATCGCGATAGCACTGAAAAAGCGTATTCAACGGATGCAAATATCTTGGGTGCAACCCACGAAGCAAAGAGCCTGGAAAACCTAGACACCTCTGTCGAATTAGTTCAACCAATCATGGGTGTTCGTTTTTGGGATCCTGCGGTAAAAATTGACACTGAAGATGTGACAGTTTCATTTGTTCAGGGTCGTCCTGTTGCTATCAACGGTAAATCTTTTGACGATGTTGTTGAGTTAATGAAGGAAGCAAATGCTGTCGGTGGTCGTCACGGCTTAGGCATGGCAGATCAGATTGAAAACCGAATCATTGAAGCAAAGAGCCGTGGAATTTATGAAGCTCCAGGAATGGCGCTGTTGTTTATCGCTTATGAGCGCCTGATAAGTGCGATTCACAATGAAGACACTATTGCTAACTATCACGCAGAAGGTCGCCGCCTAGGTCGTCTTTTGTACGAAGGTCGTTGGTTTGACCCACAAGCTTTAATGCTTCGCGAATCTTTAGTGCGCTGGGTTGCATCAGCTGTGACAGGTGAAGTAACTATTCGGATGCGTCGCGGCGATGATTATTCAATCATCAACACAACTGGCCCAGGACTTAGTTATCACCCAGAAAAATTGTCGATGGAGCGCACCGAAAACGCTGCCTTTGGACCAGTAGATCGCATCGGTCAATTAACCATGCGAAACCTTGATATTGCCGATACCCGCGCCAAGTTAGAGCTGTACCGTGCGCAGGGACAAATCGGTGATGGTGAATTCAAACTAATCGGCGAGATCGAATAACTAGGAGAACAATGCCAAAAAAGACCTTAGTAAAAGTATTTGCGGTTTTGGCCGTGCTAGCAATCGCATTTGCAACGATCACTTCATTTGGAGGAAACAACTCAATGTCAGAATCAACAGCAGGAATGCCAGCGGTAACAGCTAACGCGGGTGAAGCACCAACAATCACACCACCAACAGGTGATGCACCTGCAACATTGCAGACACAAGACATCATTGTTGGTACCGGCACAGAAGTGCTTCCAACATCAACTCTTACAGTTCATTACACATTGATGACTTGGTCTAACGGATCAATCGTTGAATCTTCATGGTCTGGCGCACAGCCAGCAACATTCCCACTATCTGGTGTAATCGCTGGATGGCAGGAAGGTTTGCCCGGTGCAAAGGTTGGCGGGCGTCGTTTGCTCGTGATCCCAGCTGATAAGGGATATGGTCCAAATGGTTCAGGTCCAATCGGTCCTAATGAAACATTGATTTTCGTAGTAGACATCATCGCTGTTTCTTAACAAGCCTTTCACAAGCCCCGCCGATCTAGTGATTGGTGGGGTTTTGTGTTTATTCATCATGCGTTCACTTTCGAGATGTACCCTGCCCGCATGAAGAAAGTGTTTGGCGAATTCTTAGGCACTGCCACGTTGGTTGCAATAGTTGTCGGTTCGGGAATCATGGCCACCAATCTTTCGCAAGATGTTGGCGTACAACTATTGATCAACACAATCTCAACAGTCTTTGGTCTAGCAGTTCTCATTCAAATTCTTGGACCAATAAGCGGTGCCAACTTCAACCCTGTTGTCACCATGATCGACCTGATTCAAAAGCGCACCAACATTGTGACCTTTGTTCAATACGCAATTGCGCAAACAGCAGGTGCAATAACAGGTGCGATATTGGCAAATGCAATGTTTAGCCACCCATTAATTGAAATCTCAACAAAGGCTCGTAGCGGTGGCAACCAATACTTAGGTGAAATTGTGGCCACGGCCGGGCTGATTCTGATTATTAACCTGATGATCCATCAAGAAAAGACAACTCTGATTCCAGTCATAGTGGCTTCTTGGATTGGAAGTGCTTACTTCTTTACCAGTTCAACTTCTTTTGCAAACCCAGCGGTAACAGTCGGTCGAATCTTCTCTGATTCTTTTGCCGGTATCGCACCAGGGTGTGTCGCTAAGTTTGTTGCTGCTCAAATTCTTGGCGCCTTAATTGGCCTGGGCTTAACGAAGGTGCTTACCAATGACAAGTAAACCAACCGTTCTCTTTGTTTGTGTCCACAATGCAGGGCGTTCACAAATGGCAGCAGGGTTCATGCGTGAACTTGGTCAAGGCCGAGTAGAAGTACTTTCAGCAGGTAGTGCTCCAAAGGATTCGATTAACCCAATTGCAGTTGAAGCAATGGCTGAAATTGGAATTGATATTGCAAACAACACTCCAAAGGTTTTAACCACAGAAGCTGTTGAAGAGTCAGATGCTGTGATCACAATGGGTTGCGGTGATGTTTGTCCGTTCTACCCAGGTAAGCGATATGAAGATTGGGTGCTAGATGACCCAGCAGGACAAGGGATTGAGCCTGTTCGTGTGATTCGTGATGAAATCAAGAAGCGCGTTGAACAACTGCTTGCAGAACTTTTAGCTTAATCCTTTTGCTCTAAATACATCGCAACAGAGTTAATGCACCAGCGCTCATCTGTTGGCACGTCATAGCCTTCACCCTTAAAAACATGGCCAAGGTGTGAATCACAAGCCGCGCAACGAACCTCGGTGCGAATACGTGGAGCAAGTGAGCGATCTTCGATCAAAGTAACGGCATCATCTGCAGTTGGTGCATAAAAAGATGGCCAGCCACAACCGCTGTGAAATTTAGTCTCGCTTTTAAATAGTTCGGCGTTGCATGCTTTACAGCGGTATGAGCCAACTAATTCGGTGTCTGTGTATTCCCCGGTAAAAGGACGTTCAGTAGCAGCGTTACGCAAGACTTCGTAAGCAAGGTCGCCCACTCGTGCCTTGAGGGCTGCTTCATCTATGGTCACTTTTTCCATGGGCAAACCTTAGGGTACAGAAGAAATATGCGTCGGATCCAAGCGTAGAGCGGGAGCTTCTTAGGGTTTTCAAGGCACTTTCTCAGGCAGAATTTGCCCTGTATCTATGGATGGCCCCTATATTTTCCTTTAGAAGTTTGATCCGAAGCAGATGTTTTTCCGAAGTAACGGGGGTAGGAATGAAGAAAGCAATCAAGAGCGGGGCAGTTATCACCGCAGCAATTGCAATCTCACTAGCAGGAACAACAGTTTCATTTGCCGCTGATGCAACAGCACCAGCTGTAAAGAAAGTTGCACTTTCTCCAGAACAGAAAGCAGCTTTCCAAGCCGCAAAAGCACAAGTCAAGGCAGCACGCGATGCCCGTCAAGCAGCTATTGCAACAGCGAAGGCAAGTATCTCAACTGCTAAGACCAACTTTGAAGCAGCTAAAGCAGCTGCAACTACAAAGGAAGCTCGCCAAGCAGCTCGCGCTGCACTAAAGGCAGCAGTTGCCGCAGCAAAAGCAGCTGTACCTGCAAAGCCAACAAAGCCAGTACGTCCTTAGTACTTACTTATATTCGCGAACTTCGATTTAAGGGTCGTACCCGATTCCTGAAAGCTAATCTAGCTTTTGAGAATTGCGGTTGCGGCCCTTAAGTCTTTTTCAAAGACCATTAACTGCGGCCCATCAAGGGTTTGTGTCAACGTTGCCTTGATGTTTGAATCAACAAGCTTTTGTAACGCCATCTGGGCTTCGATGTAATTACTTGGTGTTGGTAATGGTTTGAGCAAACCGTACTGGTCTTTCTTGCCGGCTTTGATCGGGGTGATAATCATTTTTCTATTACTTGAAAATCCCCACTTCAAAACAAGTATCAATAAGGCAAGTCCTACAAAGCCGCCAAAGGATTGCAAAAACAACGCGTTATTGATTCCACCAAGCATTGTTAAAGCCTACTAAAACAGGACCTAAGTCACATCTTTTCAAGATGCGAGGCTCTTGGCCGGCAACTACTTTTCATTCTAAATACAATGAATCGGAGAGATCATGAAGAAAAAGATTGCATTTGTCTCAGCGCTTTTGCTTGCCCTAAGCCTGCAAACTGCAGAGGCTGCGGTAAAAGTTACTGTTCTCAATCCCAGCAAGGTTTCGACAAAAACAGGTCTAGTAACAATGACAGTATCCGGGCTTCCAGCAGAGCATGGAATCTATATTTCACAATGCATGGGTATCGATAAGGCAACGAAAGCGCCTTCTGCCTGTAACCCAGCAAAAGCATCAAAACTTTGGATATCAAATCTTGTCGCTGATCAAAAGATGGGCGCAAAGTCAGGCAAAGGAAAGCTAACTTTGAAAGTTGATAAGTACTTCAAAGATGGCGATTGCATTCACACAAAGTGCATCATCTACGTGACAAATGATCACAATGCAAAGGATAAGACTGCAACGCAAGCAATCCCATTTAAGTTTGGTGGAATTAACCTATTTTAATGGCGAAAAGACACCCTCGCGGCTCTCGCTGGGGTGTCTTTTTCTTTTGCGCTGAAGTAATCTCGCCACATGGATGTAGTCACTGATCGTTTATTCCGCCACTTAGCCTGGGCTAATAATTATGTGTTCGACAAGATTGCCGAGCAACCAGATGATTATTTAAAGCTTGCAGCACCCAATGACACTTGGACAGTTGCAGAGATCCTGGAGCACCTAACAGCTTCACGATATGCAGATTTACTAGATGGCACGGGCGATATTCCAACGCAGGTCCCAAGTAACTCGGCAGAAGTACGCGCGCTTAAAGAGTTGTCACACAGCTTTGATGTGCGCCTTAGAGAGTCCGCCAAAAACCCAGTTGGTTTCGTAGAGTTTCAACGTGGTGAGAGAACAATCCGCCGAAATCGCGAAACGATATTGACTCAATCAATCCACCACGCAACCGAACACCGAGCCCAGATCGCGGGCATCTTTGCTAACCATGGGCTAAAGGTGATCGACTTAGATGAGATTGATTTGTGGGAGTTTGCTAATTACGAGGGCTTAGGCGACTAGACCAAATCAGTTGCCCTGGCGTAACAAATTCCAATAAAAGATTCACCATTTTCAGTTCAAGGAAGACAGAAAGCAATCCCATCGTCCTTTAGACTCGGTGAGTGAATACTGACATCGTTCTCATCTGTTCTTTACTGATCGCCTTGACCGGGATTTCCTACCTCATTAGAAGTATTCGAGCGTTGCATCGAAAAGTTAATCGCAACGCCGATCGGATCTCCAGAGAGTTATCGAGTCAGACAGCCCGGATCAAGGAAGAGATCGGCCATGCCTATCATCAGGTCGAGGCCATCGAGCAACTTCTCCCACTGCTCAAGTTGACCGCCCCATTGCCACCATCGCGTGGTTGGGCTGCATCTCCAGATTTTCTATTAGCGCTGGCGCATGTCACGCAAAGGATTAAGCCAAAGTTGGCAGTTGAACTTGGCTCAGGTACCTCGACATTGGTTCTAGCAAAATCTGGGGCGAAGAAAATTATTAGCCTCGACCATTCGATTGAATTTGGAACCCAAACAAGAGAGATGCTGCTCAGCCACCGTGTTCGTGGAGTCGATATCCGAATCAACGATCTTGAAAGTTATCCGCAAGGTTACAAGTGGTATGCAAAATCCTCATTTAAGGGATTGGCAAAGATTGACCTTCTGGTGATTGATGGACCGCCAAGTTCTACAAATGCTGATGCGAGATATCCAGCTCTGTTACATCTGGTGCCTCTGCTCTCGCCAAAAGCCACAATTGTTCTGGATGATGTTTTCCGCGAGGAAGAGCGCAAGTTAGCCGATGCCATAGTTGCAGCGCTACCAGGTCATGAGATGAGAATTCTTTCGCACGAAAAGGGAACGGCAATTATCTCTCCTCGGTCTGGAAAGTAAGACTTTTCCGCGATTCTCTTTTTGATCTTCTTGTAGAAAAGCAAGTAATGGAACTTGATCTCTTCTCGGGCTCACTGTCGTAAGTGGGTGGTGAGGGACTCGTCATCTCTTCTTAGATGACTTTCTCGCAACCTACAGGCGATTCTTTCTTGTGCTTGAATCACCTCCCATATTAGAGGGTATGGCAGACAAATCCAATGTGGGCCAGGG
>NZ_JBIILI010000013.1:0-8369 GCF_044232745.1 Candidatus Planktophila sp.
AATAAAGGGAGAAACACATGGCAGACCTAAAGATCAATCCTGAAGAGATTCAGGGTGCCTTAGCGAACTTCGTTAAGTCATACGATCCAGGCGTTGCAGCTCGCGACGAAGTCGGAACCGTTAGCCAGGCAGGCGACGGAATCGCACGTGTTCAAGGGCTGCCATCAACAATGGCGAATGAGTTGCTGCAGTTTGAAAACGGCACACTCGGCCTCGCACTCAACCTTGACGTCCGCGAAATCGGTACTGTTATTTTGGGTAGCACAACAGGAATTGAAGAAGGAACATCAGTTCGTCGAACTGGTGAAATTCTTTCTGTACCAGTCGGTGATGGTTTCCTAGGTCGCGTTGTTGACGCACTTGGAAATCCAATTGACGGCAAAGGCGAAATCAAAGCAGAAGCACGTCGTGCACTTGAATTGCAGGCTCCCTCTGTAGTTCAGCGCCAACCTGTTAAAGAGCCACTTGCAACTGGTATCAAGGCGATCGATGCAATGACAGCGATTGGTCGCGGACAGCGCCAGCTCATCATTGGTGACCGTCAGACCGGAAAGACAGCGGTTGCAGTAGACACAATTATTAACCAGAAGGAAAACTGGAAATCTGGCGATAAGAAGAAGCAGGTTAAGTGTATTTATGTTGCTATTGGTCAGAAGGGTTCAACGATCGCTGCAGTTAAAGGCGCGCTCGAAGAAGCTGGCGCAATGGAGTACACAACAATCGTTGCTTCACCTGCATCAGATCCAGCAGGTTTCAAGTACTTGTCTCCTTACACAGGTTCTGCAATTGGTCAGCACTGGATGTACAAGGGCGAGCACGTACTTATCGTGTTTGATGATTTATCAAAGCAAGCTGAGGCTTACCGTTCAGTCTCACTTCTACTTCGTCGTCCACCAGGCCGCGAAGCGTACCCAGGCGATGTTTTCTACTTACACTCACGTTTGCTAGAGCGTTGCGCAAAGCTTTCCGATGAATTAGGTGGCGGTTCAATGACCGGTTTGCCAATCATCGAAACAAAGGGAAATGACGTTTCTGCGTTTATTCCTACAAACGTTATTTCAATTACTGACGGTCAGTGCTTCTTTGAAACAGATTTGTTTAACGCCGGTGTTCGCCCAGCGATCAACGTAGGTGTTTCTGTTTCTCGTGTTGGTAGCTCGGCACAAACTAAGGCGATGAAGAAGATTGCTGGACGTTTGCGTCTTGACCTTGCTCAGTATCGTGAACTTGAAGCATTCGCTGCTTTCGGTTCAGATCTAGATGCAGCATCAAAGGCTCAGCTTGAGCGCGGTGCACGTATGGTTGAACTTCTTAAGCAAGGTCAGTACTCACCATATTCATTGGAACGCCAAATCGTTTCAATCTGGGCAGGTACTACTGGAAAGCTAGATGATGTTGCGGTTGCAGATATCCGTCGCTTTGAATCAGAGCTGCTGGACTTCATCGCTCGCGAACGCAAGGAGATCAACGCTGTTATCTCTGAGACTAAGCAGCTAGATGATGACACCATTGCAAAGATGACTGAAGCTGTTGAAGCATTTAAGAAGCAGTTCAAATCATCAGCAACACAAGCTCTTAATGAAGCTCCAGCTGAAGCCCTAGATGGCGAAAGTGCAGAGCAAATTACAAAGTTTGTCCCACCGGCGGTGAAGAAGTAACTCATGGGTGCCCAACTCCGCATTTATCGCAGACGTATGCGATCTGTTAAAGCGACTAAAAAGATTACGAAAGCAATGGAGTTAATCTCTGCTTCTCGAATCGTTAAGGCGCAGCAACGGGTTGCAGCGTCAACTCCTTACGCAAATGAGTTGACCCGTGCGGTATCTGCAGTTGCCTCATACTCTTCAACAGTTCACCCATTAACAACGGCAGATGAGAATCCAATTCGCGCTGCGATTTTGATTATCTCTGCAGACCGTGGAATGGCTGGTGCGTACTCAAACAATGCAATCAAGGAAGGCGAGCAGCTTGCCGCCCTCCTACGTGAGCGCGGACTTGAGGTTAAGCCGTATCTTGTTGGACGTAAAGCAGTTGGTTACTACAAGTTCCGCGAACGTTTTATCGCAGGACAATGGACTGGATTTTCAGATAATCCAACGTATGAAAATGCGAAAGAAGTTGCTGATTCATTAATCAAGGCATTCGTTGCAGATTCTGCAGTTGATCCAGAAGGCGTGGATGAAATCCATATTGTCTTTACTGAATTCAAATCAATGCTTATTCAAAACGCTATGGCAAAGCGCATGCTTCCGCTAGAAGTTGTAGAAAGCGATGCACCAGCTCCAACTGGATTGCTGCCAATGTATGAATTCGAACCTAATGCTGCTGTGGTGCTTGATGCATTATTGCCACGTTACATTGAGGCTCGAATCTTTAACGCGATGTTGCAATCTGCAGCCTCAGAGCATGCAGCTCGACGTCGCGCAATGAAGTCAGCAACTGACAACGCTGATGATCTAATCAAGTCTCTAACAAGACTTGCGAATGCGGCTCGTCAGGCCGAAATTACCCAAGAAATCAGTGAAATTGTTGGCGGCGCAGACGCGTTGGCCTCAGCTAGTGCAGGGAGTGAATGATGTCGAACTCAAAAAATGGCCGCGTAGCTCGCGTTATCGGACCGGTGGTGGATATTGAATTCCCAGCCGATTCAATGCCAGCGATCTTTAATGCGCTACATGTGCAGACAACCATGTCAGGTACTACTCGTACCTTGACACTTGAGGTTGCTCAACACATTGGCGACAATCTTGTGCGCGCTATCTCAATGCAACCAACGGATGGAATGGTCCGTGGAGCAGAAGTTTCCGATACAGGATCGGCTATCTCAGTTCCTGTTGGTGATGTAACAAAGGGTCACGTGTTCAACACACTTGGCGAATCACTAGATGTGCCTACCTCTTCACTCGACATCAAAGAGCGTTGGCCTATCCACCGTGATGCACCAGCATTTGATCAGTTGGAATCTAAGACTGAGATGTTTGAAACCGGTATCAAGGTTATCGATCTACTAACACCATATGTAAAGGGCGGAAAGATCGGTCTCTTCGGTGGCGCTGGTGTAGGTAAGACAGTTTTGATTCAAGAAATGATTTACCGTGTAGCTGAAAACTTCGGTGGTGTGTCTGTATTCGCCGGTGTTGGTGAGCGTACTCGTGAAGGTAACGACTTGTTCCTTGAAATGACTGAAACCGGCGTTATCAATAAGACAGCGTTAGTGTTCGGTCAGATGGATGAACCACCTGGAACGCGTCTTCGTGTTGCATTGTCAGCGCTAACAATGGCTGAGTACTTCCGCGATGTTCAAAAGCAGGACGTACTTCTGTTCATCGATAATATTTTCCGTTTCACACAGGCAGGTTCTGAGGTTTCAACACTTCTAGGCCGTATGCCATCTGCTGTGGGATACCAGCCAACCTTGGCTGATGAAATGGGTCAGTTACAAGAGCGCATCACATCAACACGTGGTCACTCAATTACATCTATGCAGGCAATTTACGTTCCTGCTGACGATATTACAGACCCAGCGCCACACACTACTTTCGCGCACTTAGATGCAACAACAGTGTTGTCTCGTCCGATTTCAGAGCTTGGTATTTACCCAGCTGTGGATCCACTTGACTCAACTTCTCGCATCTTGGATCCACGCTACATTGGTGAGCATCACTTCCGTGTTGCTAACCGCATCAAGCAGATCTTGCAGCGTTACAAGGATCTACAGGACATCATTGCAATTCTTGGTATTGATGAATTGTCAGAAGATGACCGCGTTCTTGTAGGCCGCGCACGTCGTATCCAGCGCTTCCTTTCACAGAACACATTCGTAGCGAAGGTGTTTACTGGAATCGATGGATCATTCGTTCCGCTATCAGAGACAATCGAAGCATTTGAAGCACTTGCAGATGGAAAGTACGATCACATTCCAGAGCAGGCATTCTTCATGTGCGGTGGTCTTGCAGATGTAGAGCGCAACGCAGCCGAACTAGCAGCAAGCTTGGCAAAGTAAAAAGATGACACTTAAAGTCGAACTCGTATCTCCAACAGAGCGCGTATGGTCGGGCGAAGCTACATCAGTTTCTGCTCGAACCGTCGAAGGTGACATTGGTGTTCTCACCGATCACGCACCGCTCTTTGGAGTACTTGTCGATGGTCAGGTTGTAATTCACGGTGTAAACGGTGAAGACAAAGAGTTCAACGTATCCGGTGGTTTTCTATCGGTATCAAACAACCGCGTATCAATTCTTACGGAGTCCATTAACTAATTATTTAATAAAAAAGAAAGTTCTCAGCTTCGAAAAGATGAAGAAGTCGCTAAACGAGTTAATTTCCTAGCTTTGAAAAGATGAAGAAGCAAGTACACACTTTTCTCCGCTAGAAACTAACTCGTTTTTGCGTTAAAAGAAATGTTATTCGCGGGTGACTTTTGCGCCCAGGTTTTGTAGTTGCTCGGCAAAGTTTGGATAGCCACGGTCTACGTGGAAAGCCTGATCGACGGTTGTTTCACCCTCGGCAACTAATGCGGCGAGGATTAAGCCGGCGCCAGCACGAATATCGTGGGCTTCAACTGGGGCCCCAGATAGCTCTTCTACGCCAGTAATTGATGCGTGATGGCCATCTACGCTTACTTGAGCGCCTAAGCGGCTGAGTTCGTTGACGAACATGAAGCGGGATTCAAAAACATTTTCAGTAACTAAGGAATGCCCGTCTGCGATGGCGTTTAGTGCGATGACCATGGGCAATAGATCTGTCGGGAAACCTGGGTAGGGAAGTGTTGCTACATCAATTGCTTGAGGCCGCACATCCATCTTCACGCGGATGCCATCGGCAGTTGAAGTAATGATTGCACCAGCAGATGCCAATTTTTCAAGTGGTAACTCAAGGTGTTCTGGTCGAGCGCCATGGATTGTTATATCGCCACGTGTCATCGCTGCAGCAAAAGCCCATGTGCCGGTAATGATTCGATCGGTGATAGTTGTGTGATCAGTTGGATGCATTACATCAACACCGGTAATTGTGATTAATGGTGAACCAAGTCCTTCGATCTTTGCGCCCATCGAGATAAGAAATTCACCAAGGTCGACGATGTCTGGTTCGCGGGCAGCGTTATCAATTGTTGTTACACCTTTTGCCAATACTGCAGCGGTCATGATGTTTTCAGTTGCGCCAACACTTGGGAAATCAAGTTCGACAGGTGCCCCATTCAAACCATTGGGAGCTTCTGCAATGACATAGCCATGTTCGATGTGGGCTTTTGCACCTAAGGATTCGAGACCTTTAATGTGAAAATCTAATCCACGAGAGCCAATTGCATCTCCACCCGGCAGTGCAACATCTGCTTGACCAACTCGGGCAACTAGCGGACCCAAAACATTGATCGATGCGCGCATCTTTCGAACCAAATCATAATCCGCACGGTGTGCAGGCTCTTGTGGGACATTAATTGTGACCGTATCTGCGCCACGGACAACTGTGCACCCGAGCCGAGTTAACAAGTCGGCCATAATGTCAACGTCAGCGATATCTGGAACATTGCGGATAGTTGTCGTGCCCGCCGCCAACAAAGAGGCTGCCATCAGCTTTAAAACAGAGTTCTTGGCACCTGTTACAGCGACTTCTCCGCGCAGGGAGGTTCCTCCAACTATGCGGAAGCGATCGTGGGATGCCATAGCCGCAGTCTACTTATAGGCTAGGCACATGGTTAATTTAACGCGTATTTATACAAAGACCGGCGATGATGGAACAACTTCTCTGGGGGACATGAGTCGTACCTCAAAGAATGACCCTCGTCTTGAAGCCTATGCCACAGTCGATGAAGCTAACTCAGCTATCGGTGTTGTGCTTTCTACAGATCAGTTAACTGATGAAGTACGTGCATTGTTAGTGCGCATTCAAAATGATTTATTCGATGTCGGGGCAGATCTTTGTACACCAGTTGTTGATTCGCCAGCTTTTGAACCTTTGCGTGTTCTGGAATCGCAGGTTACATATTTAGAAGAGCAGATCGATCATTTCAATGCTGACCTAGAGTCATTACGTTCATTTGTTTTGCCATCTGGCACAGCTGCCGCTGCGCACCTTCATGTTGCCCGCACAGTGGTACGTCGAGCAGAGCGTCGCACATGGAGCGCGATCCACTCATTTGGTGGTGGGGTTAATCCATTAACTGCGAAGTATTTAAATCGTTGCTCAGATCTTCTTTTTGTTCTTGCCCGTTTTGCCAATAAAGAAATTGGCGATCAACTGTGGGTTCCTGGAGCTAATCGCTAAGGAGCAATTGTGTATGTTGTTCCGGGAACTTTCTCTACCGGTACATCAGTGCGACAAACTGCTTTTATGTTTGAAACTGAGTGACGCAGCTCTATTGGTTCACTGCTGACTAACAAGATAGTTGAGTATTTCTTTGCTGCAGTTCTACCTATCGTTGTGCGGACGGTACCGAAAAGTTTGACTGTTTTATCTTCTGGAGAAGTCGCACCTTTCACACTTGCGGTAACAACCCACCACGTGCAGGCAGATAAAGATGCGACCTGTACTGCTCCGCAGGAGTATTTTTCACAAACCGGAACTCCATCTACTGTTTGAGCTAAAGCTTTAGTTAAAACCTTGTCATTAGAGGCTAAGCCAACAAGCTCTTTTGGTTTTGGAATCTTTATAAATGCGTTTCCATCCTTGCTCTTAGCAAATCCTTTTGGTGGCCACACCGGAGAAGGTGATGGACTCAATGTGGGCTTGGCTTTAGCCAATGATGAAGTCGTTTCGGCATGACTGATTGGCATACATACAGTCAGGAGCAAAAGGATTGCTATTAACTTCTTAATCACGATCCCACTTGAACTTTCGGACGCTAAAAAAGACACCAATAACTAACCACACAAGAAGAATCACAATCGTTTTACTGGTTTCCCAACCCTTGGCAACTTCTTGGCTGGCAAATGAATCAGGCAGAAACACCGAACGCATTCCCTGGGTTAACCACTTCAGCGGGAAAATTGCCGCGACTTGCTGCATCCATGATGGCAATTGGGTAAAGACAAAGAAAACACCGCTAAAGAATTGCAAGATAATCACTATGGGGGAAACGACCGCTGAAGCACCACGTCCGCTTTTAGGAACTATCGAAAAGGCGATTCCCAGCGCGGTTGAACATGCGCTACCCAGCAGAACTAGCCAGGTAAAGGTGATCCACTTATTGATATCTGTTGGTAATTCGACACCAAAAAATAAAATGCCAAACCCCAAAAGTAAGAGAATTTGAATAACCATGCTGACAAAGATCAGAATTGCTTTGCCAATAAAGTAACTAGATGCTGGCATAGGTGTTCCGCGTAGGCGCTTTAGTGCACCAAAGTCACGTTCTAAAGGGATCGTAATTGCTAGTGCTTGAAATCCTGTGTTTACTAATCCGGATGCAATCATTCCAGCAAGAAAGTATTGTGAAAAAGTTACACCAGGTGCAATTGTGTCTTTAAATACCGAGCCAAAAATTGCAAGCAAAATAACGGGGAAAAGTAAGGTAAATACAACTGATTCACGCTGACGAGCGAATTGGCGAATCTCTAAATTTCCACGGCGAATGCCTAATGAAAGCGCGCTAGGGATTTTATTCATGCGTGCCTCCAATCATTTCAAGATAGATATCCTCAAGTGATGGCCGTGAAACAACTAACTCTGGAACCTCGCCACCAAAGTGTGATGACAACTTTGCTACTAATTCAGTTGGGTTATCTGAGCGCTCAGATTTCACAATCTCCCCATCGCGCCATGCAACGGTGGCCTGTGAAGTAGCGCGTCCACCTAGTTCGGCTGGGGTTGAAACTTCGATGATGACACCATTATTAATGACTGCTACGCGATCTGCCAGCGCTTCAGCTTCATCTAAGTAATGGGTGGTCAGGACAATTGTGGTTCCATCGCTCCGCAGATTCTGAATCAGAGCCCAAAAAGCACGGCGGGCTTCAGGATCAAAACCAGTTGTGGGTTCATCCAAGAACAAGAGCTCCGGATTTCCGATGATTCCTAATGCCACATCTAATCTGCGACGTTGACCACCTGAAAGATTGCGAATTAAGGAATTTTCTTTTTCGATTAAGCCAACTGAGTTAATAACCTCATCAACTTTTCGAGGATTTGAGTAGTAACCACTGAAATGATCAATTGTCTCTAACACCGTCAGATCGCCAGCATCGGCAGAACTTTGCAAGACGATTCCAATACGATTTCGCCATTCACGAGATTCATGTCCACGTGTTTGTGGATCGAAGCCTAAAACAGAAACCGACCCTGCATCTCGGGTTCTAAAACCTTCAAGGATTTCTACGGTTGTTGTCTTTCCGGCACCGTTTGGACCTAATAATGAAAAAATCTCGCCTTGT
>NZ_JBIILI010000010.1:0-23623 GCF_044232745.1 Candidatus Planktophila sp.
ATAGCACCTCATGTCATCCATTTGCTTGCAAGCCTGAGGTAACCTTTACCTATCACAGCGCGTTAATTACGTGCTTATAGCAATCCAAGGAGTTCGAAGTGGCCGTTAAGAAGACCGCAAAGAAGGCAGCAAAGAAGTCTCCTGCAAAGAAGACAGCTGCAAAGAAGTCGCCAGCTAAGAAGGCTGTAGCGAAAAAGAAGACAGCCAAAAAGGCAGTCGCGAAGAAAAGCGCAACTAAGAAAGTTGCAAAGAAGACAGCAAAGAAAGCTGTTACCAAAAAAGTCGTTAAGAAAACCGCTAAGAAGGCACCTGCAAAGCGCGTTGTTAAGAAAACCGCTAAGAAGGCACCTGCAAAGCGCGTTGTTAAGAAAACTACAACAACCCGTGTTTCATTAGCGCTATCAGATGTTGTTACACCAGTTAAACCTGCTGCACCAGTTAAACCTGCTGCACCAGTTATTACAAAGCCAGTTGCACCAAAGCCTGTTGCGGCACCTAAAGCATCAACATCATCTCGCACAGCCTGGATTGTTGTTATCGGAATTGCTGTGTTAGCTGCCATTGTTTGGTCTCAGTCATCTGGTACGAGCGATGACGATGCTGCTCCGACACCAACCATGTCAGAAACTGCTGAACCAACTGCTTCAGCAGAACCATCTGCAACTGAGTCAACCGGTGCAGAAGTTTCAGCAGTAGAAGCTCCAACAAAGTTTGTTGCTTTAAATAGCCCAGATGGATTGAAGCTTCGCTGGATTGCACCAACAGCGGTCGATGGTTTAACTGGCTATAACCTTGAAATTCGGGCAAATGGAACTGGCGATTGGACAGTTATTGCAACTGTTCCAGCCGATCAACTCACTCAGAATGTTACAAAGGCAAGTGATACAGGGTGGACTCAGTTCCGTGTTACATCTGTGTACTCAGATGGACAGACTGCATCAGCAACAGCTTTTGGAATTCCAGGAGAGTTCAATTAAATCAAAAGTAAAGTAGCTTAGATAAAAATCCCTCACCAATTGGTGGGGGATTTTTATTGTCTCGATACTTAGTAGTTCTAGAGTTTCAAAATTATGGCATCGACATAAGCGCGAACACCTGCAGGAACAAGATGAACACCATCTGGAGCAAAGTATTCAGGATGCCCATCTGAAACAGCTGCCCAATCAACCAAATAAGCGCGGTAAATTGATGCATATTGCGCGATGAGGGCATTGTTTTCATCTCGCCAAGCACGCGGAACCGCCGTATTTACAACAACAATTCGGGGCTGGTTTTTAACCTCTTCAAAAATTGCAACTACTTGTTCTTCCGTTAGTTTGTTATTGTTTCCTAGATTTAGAACAATCGTTGCCTCAGACATGTTTACTTTATCGTTAGCAATAACCTCTAGCAGTTCAGTTGCCTGTCGACCTACTCGTGCATTAATTAATCCAATTGGCTGGCGATTGTCCAAATCAAAGCGAATTCCGAGAATTACAGAGTCACCTGTTACCCATAGGCCAGGATTACTGATGTCTATGGGATCGGTGGGTACAGGTGATTCCAATTGCTCCTTTAATTCAGTCAATTGCTGGTCACTCTTAGTTATTGCACTACTGGCAACAGTGGCCGTCATCCCGATTAGCGATAGCACAATTAGTAGAACGCCAGCTTTTTGGCGCAACTGCACATCCTTGGTTCGGTACTTCATTCCCTTGAACCAGTAGTCAATCAATCCGGTACGCACTGGAAGCTCAACTAAACGTAAAGAAATATCTGCAAGCGCGAAGACAATCAAAACTCTCAAGGCGTATAAAGCCCAATCTGAACCTTCGAGATCATAATCTGGACGGGTAATTTGAAAGATCACCCAGTGCCACAGATATATTGCATATGAGCGTTCGCCAATCCACACAAATGGTTTGCTGCTGAGGATCGGAGCGAATCTTGATGCGGGATGAACAACTGAGATAAGAATTGCACAACCACACAAACCCACTAGTGGAAATGCGATTTTATACAGGGTGGGATCACTTTCATTGATGAATAGAAATGCCGCAATAATTCCCAAGAAACCAACAATGCCGATTCCATCAATAAAATCTTGCGCCTTGCGAGTGACAGATTCCTTTAAATTCTGAGGGATCCAACTGACAGCGAGTGCGGCACCTAGGAACAAACCAATACTGTGAGTATCCGTTCCAAAGTAAACATGACTGACTGTGGAAGTGCTTGCTGCATCTATTTGAAGCGACACTAAGAATAAAGCAATACCCGAAAATGCAGCGATCAAGAGTGCTGCACCTGGAATCTTGTTTTTGCCAAAATAACGAAGAACCAATAATAAAATCAGTGGCCAGACTAGATAGAACTGCGCCTCGACACCTAAAGACCATGTGTGTTGCAGCAGGGGTGGACGGCCAATCGCTTCAAAGTAATCGGTTTGGCGAAAAACTAACCACCAATTCATTCCACCAAAAAGTGCAAAGGGGGCATCACCCAAAAAACGACGCATAGTATCGGGTGCCCAAAAGCCAACGACGATAGTTGTCGTGATGATCATGAATATAAGTGGCGGCAAGAGTCGACGAATTCGGGCCATATAAAAAGCGCGTAAATCTAATCCACCACTGCGTTGAATTGAATCCAGAAGCAATCGAGTAATTACATAACCGGAGATTACAAAGAACAGATCTACACCTAAGAAACCACCCGGAATCCAATTAAATCCAAGGTGATACAACATCACCGCAATTACAGCGACGGCACGCAAACCATCAATGGCAGGTATGTATCGGATACCTCGCTCAGTTGCCATGATTAATTAACTCCTACGAAGTAACCCTGTTCTAAATAGCGATGGGCTATCTAGGGTTTTGCAGATTTCTTTGCGGCACTCTTCTTTGCAGGAGGATTCTTGGCCACTTTCTTAGCAGTTCTTTTTGGTGCAGCTAGCGCAGGACGAGTGCGCTGACTTGAAACCTTAAGTGGTCCTGGATTAACTAATGTGTCATCTGAATTCAAATTTTCAAGAACACTCTTTTGCAGCTCTTCTAATTGATGAAATGCAACATCTAGCCGATTTCGAGATTGCTGAATTGAAGACTCTGCTGCATCTAAAGATTGTTTCTGGATTCGATGGAGACGTTCCGCTTCAGAAATAACTCCTGAAAGCCACTGACGATATCCAGCGACTTCGCTTGTTGCATCAGAAATGATGCGTTCGCCTTCACGGCGAGCAGCTGTAGCCATAGTAGAAATTTCACGTTTCTTACTGTCGATAAGTGCTTCTGCTTCAGATTCTGCCGATGCAATCAGTCCTTCTGCTTCTGCTTCTGCAGTCTGGATGTATTTGCGCCCACGGGTTTCGGCACCTGAAAGAATTGAGCGAGCTTTGGCATCGGCTGCTTCTATCTCTTCTTTGGTTGCGCGGGTAGTTTCTGCAACCAATCGTGTAGCAGCACTTTGCGCCTTACTTTCACGCGCTTGGGCAGATCTGATCATAGACATTGCAGTTTCAGTTGCAAGAATTTCAAACTCTTCTTTGGTTAAGCCGGTAATGTCACGGCGAGATTTCAAATCTGCAATCTGTGCCTCAAGTTCGCGAATGCGATCAACAGAAGAAGGCAGGTTAGTGCTCTCTTCTTCTGTGAAGCCCACCCAACTAAGGAAGTTCTTCTTCTTCGCCATTGTGCACCTCGCTGCTCAATTCATATCTGATCGAAAACTCTGTTTGGAGATGGCTTAGGTTAGAGCAATGACCTATTTACTGTAAATCGCCACCGAGATCGCTATGTACTGACTGATCCATGCGGCAAGCACAAAAATATGGAATAGCTCGTGGAAGCCAAAGTATTTCGCCTCACGTCCAGGACGCTTGAGCGCGTAAAAGATGGCACCAACCGAATAGAACAAACCACCAATCGCAATTGGAAGTAGTACCCATAAACCACCCGCGCGGTACAGCGCTGGAGTGTAAAAAACTGCAACCCACCCTAGTGCCAAATAATTTGCAACATATAGCCATCTCGGTGCACCAATCCAGAAAACACGAATTGCTACGCCCATGGCAGCACCGATCCACACAACCGATAGCAGAATTGTTCTATCGCGTCCTTCAAGCAGCGCAACAGCAAAGGGCGTGTACGAACCAGCAATCAATAGATTAATATTTGCATGATCCCAACGACGCCACATCATTTTCTTTTTCGGAACCCACGGGACGCGATGATAAATCGCTGAAACGCTAAACAACATAATCGAAGTTATAGAAAAAATAGCGACAGAAAATTTCAGGGAGCCTTTGCTCAACAAGAACAGAACTAGCGAGGCAATGATGACCGCCGGCGTTGCCCCAAGGTGAAACCAGCCTCTTAACTTTGGAGGCGTAATTGCCTTTGGTGGAGTCATTGGGGTTTGGCTCATACAGACCAGCCTATTGCAATTAATCCAAATCAAGCGTGGACAAACTCCAAGGGCACTGCCAAACTGCGCTCATGACACATAGATCACCCATATTTGAAATCAGCGATGTTTACATCGACCAAGAAGCAGCCCTAAGTCCAATGGGTTGCACCTACCTTGGAAATGGACTCAATCAAGACAAGCTCGACGATTTTTCTATCGCTGCAGCCGAAGTGAGTGCGAACTTAACCCGCGAAACTTTGGCGAAACTTTCTGTGATGCAACCAATCGATGAAATTGATCGTATTGCAAAGGCGGTAATGACCGAACGCCTTGAGTCTGGTCTTGCTTTGCATGACAGCCAAGAAGGATTTGTACTGTGGAATGTTTTGACATCACCACCGTCAGATGTACGTTCGATCTTTGAACTCATGCCAAAGAACTCCGCGCAAGATTTCGACAATATCGCAAAGCGCCTAGCAGCGGTTGAAGCGGCCTACAGTTCTTGGTGCGAAACAATCATGACCGTTGCAAAAAGTGGTAAAACGACTGCGCAGCGCCAGGTTAAAGGTGTAATTGAACAATTAGATAGTTATGCCAATGGTGGATATAGCGCCATGTGTAAGAACTTTGATGCCGAAGGAAAATATCCAGCAATGCATGAAGCTGCAAAGTTGGCCGAAGCAGCATCTGCAAAGACCGCTACATTTTTGCGTGAACAGTACTTACCTATAGCGACTCCACATGATGCAGTAGGTGCAGATCGTTATGCGGTGTGGGCTCGTTACTTCACAGGAGCGCAACTTGATCTTCCAGCAACATATGAATGGGGTAAGAAAGAACTTAAGGCAATCAACGATCGTATGTGGGAACTTGCAAAGGTAATTAACCCACAAGCAAAGACGCTTCGCGAGGTTGCTGACACTCTTGATAACGACCCACAGTACAAAGTTGTTGGTCCAGAAAATGTAGTTAAGTATCTGCAAGATTTCACTGATGCAGCGATGAAGCGCATGGATGGTGAGTTCTTTGAAATCGATCCACGAATTGCAATTTGCCAAGCCCGCTTAGCGCCAGAAGGCAGCGCATCTGCGCCGTATTACAACCCACCATCAGAAGATCTATCACGTCCAGGTACAACATGGATTCCAATGTTGGGTAAGAATGAAGTCAGCAATTGGCACCTTGTTTCAACCTGGTATCACGAAGCGGTTCCGGGTCACCATTTGCAGGTCGGAACAGCGACAGTTGAAAAGGATCGCCTGACACGTTTCCAACGAACATCTGCATGGGTTAGCGGATATGGTGAAGGTTGGGCTTTGTACGCAGAGCGATTCATGAATGAACTTGGCGCATTTGATGAGCCAGGAATTGAAATGGGATATCTGTCCGCTCAAGCATTGCGTGCAGCACGAATTGTTGTAGACATTGGAATGCACCTTGGTTACAAGGATGACAATGGAGTTGTCTGGAACGCTGAGAGTTCACGCAAGTTACTGAACGAGCAGGCACTTCTCGATGAGGACCATTCACGTAGCGAAACTGATCGTTATCTTGGATGGCCCGGGCAAGCGATTTCCTACAAGGTTGGCGAGCGCGTCTGGATGGCAGCTCGCGAAGATGCCAAGGCCCGACTAGGGGACAACTTCAATATGAAGAAGTTCCACAGCTATGCACTGAAGTTAGGTCCAATGGGTCTTGATCCATTTGCGGCAGAGTTAGCTTCCTGGCAAGGGCAGTAAATTTGCGGCAGGGACAGCAGGTCAAGTACTTCCAATAGTTACTAGTAAGTAACCTGTGAAAAAAGGCGATCAGGGGGACAAAATCCCTTGATCGCCTTTTTTCACGCTCAACATCCGAAAAAGTCGATAAAAATATCTCAAGATTTTCACATTATTTTCATACAAATTGGTTGCGTTTGGTTCACAATAATACTTGTCGGAGGTCAAAGGGGTTCCTCGAGGACTCCTTATGGCCGATGAATTCAGAAGCCAAATGGCTTCTCCACATGATCCTCATGGAGGCATATTTAAATGCAACTAGACAGCAACCAATGGAACCTGGTCTATAACGTATTCTCGTTTGGACTAGTTTCAATGCTCGCTTGCACCATTTACACACTCGTTTCACAGCAGCGTGTATTGGCTAAGTACCGCAACGCCCTAGTTATGTCATCGATGGTTACATTCATCGCTGGATACCACTACCTACGTATTTTTGATTCATTCAAGCATGCATCAGAAAACGGCATGGTTAAGCTTGATGGTTCACAGGATGCATTCAACGAGGCATACCGCTACGTTGACTGGCTTCTAACTGTTCCTCTACTACTAGTAGAAGTTATTGCAGTACTTGCACTAGCAAAGGAAGTTTCACGCTCACTAATCACACGCCTTGTTCCAGCATCTGCTGCAATGATCGCTCTTGGTTACCCAGGTGAAATTTCAAGCGATCAGAACACACAGGTTCTATACGGTGTTCTTTCAACAATTCCATTCATCTACATTCTTTACGTACTATTCGTAGAGCTAGGTAAGTCACTTGAGCGTCAGCCAGAAGGAGTTGCAGCAACTGTTGGTCGCCTGCGCCTGCTACTGATTGCAACATGGGGCGTTTACCCAATCGCTTACATCTTCAACATCGTTGGTGACGCTTCATCATCATCATTCGTAACTGTTCAGGTTGGTTACACAATCGCTGACGTATTGGCTAAGTGTGTATTCGGTCTAACAATCTTGAAGATTGCACGCATGAAGTCAATGGCAGAAGGAATGAAGGACGATCACTAATTACGCAAGTAATTAGGATCTAACTAAGAATCCTAAAAACAGGGGTGTCGCGAAAGCGGCGCCCCTGTTTTGCTTTCTAGACTGAGCATTAGGTACAACAAAGTTCGACCCACTGACAATTTGAAACACTCGAGATTGGAAACACTGACTATGGATAAGTATTGGATAAACAACTACCGCATGGGTGGCTATCTTTTGTTTGCTTGTGGTCTGATCAATCTTCGATACCAATGGGGCGAAAGTGATGTTGCAATGCGAAGTGCCATAATTTTTATCCCGGGTGCATTAATAATTGGCGCAACCTATATGACGTCAGCATTGAAGGTTTTGGCACGACGTGAAGTGAAATTCCTACTTTCAGCGGTTGGTTTAGCGCTGGCAATATTTGCAGTAACTAATTAACTGCACATTAACTTCCTAGGAGTTTAGTAACTACTTCCTAAAGGCTAGATCGGCTTTTTTCATTTCGGTGACTAACACCCGCACTGCATTTGGTCCCATACCGTGTAGTGCTTTGATGGCCGCAAGTGAAACTTTGCGAAGGTCAGCTAATTCAAATAGTCCATCATCAACCAGCGCTCTGCGTGCAGGTGCGGCTAAACCTATTTCGCGCCAAGCACCATCGACCGCTTCGTAGCGATCTATTTCTGCAGTTCCATTAGTAGCAATTGTTTGAGATTGTTGTTTCTTCTCTTCTCGGCGGGCAGCGGCGGCGCGCTTTATTTCAGCGGCTTCCATTTTGATTTTGGCCGCAGATTTCTTTGCCATATGTGAACTGTAACTTCCTGCTTATAGATGTGTGCGGGAGGCGGGACTTGAACCCGCACGTCCGAAGACACAGGTTCCTAAGACCTGCGTGTCTGCCATTTCACCACTCCCGCATGGCACCAAGCTTTCGCTTAGAACCAAGAGGCAAGATTAGAGGTAAGAGGCAGTTTCACCAAAATCTGCACGATAGCCTTGCTCAGTGCGCACACAAATTGAGATTCTCGAAGAGGCGCTGAAGGCTGCAATCTCCAGAGCAATCGCCTCGGGAACACTCAACGGCGCAGTTCCAGATGCCATTAAATTGGATCGTCCAAAAGATCGAGATCACGGAGACTATGCATCCTCAATCGCATTGCAGCTGGCAAAACCGGCGGGCAAGAATCCTCGCGAAGTTGCTCAAATAATTGCAGATCAGTTAAGTGGTGTTTCAGATGTTTCAAAGGTTGAAATTGCCGGACCAGGATTTATTAACATCACCTTAAATCGAGCCAGCCAAGCAGTCCTAGTTCAAACAATTCTTTCAGCCAAAGAAAATTATGGAAAAGGCACCGCTCTTACAGGCGTAAAGATTAATCTGGAATTCATCAGCGCTAACCCAACTGGACCTTTGCACTTAGGTCACACACGGTGGGCTGCTGTTGGCGATGCACTTGGTCGCGTACTTACTGCAGCTGGTGCACAAGTAACGCGAGAGTTTTATATTAATGATCGTGGCAATCAGATGGATCTTTTTGGTCAATCAGTCGAAGCTGTAGCACTTGGCAAGGCTGTTCCTGAAAATGGATATCTAGGCGAATACATAAAGGATTTAGCACAAGCAGTAGTTGCAGACTCTCCTGAGATTATAGATTTACAAGGGGATGACCGTTTCATAGCATTCCGCGAGGCTGCCTACGCACTGCAGTTAAAGGATCAGCAACGGGTATTAGACACTTTTAATACGCATTTTGATGTTTGGTTTTCTGAACGCTCATTGCATGAACAAGGCTCTGTCGAACACGGAATGGAAAAACTCCGAACACAAGGTCATGTCTTTGATGTTGATGGCGCTGTGTGGTTGCGCACCACTGACTTTGGTGATGACAAAGATCGCGTAATGACTAAGAGCGATGGATCACTTACTTACTTTGCATCAGATACCGCTTATTACATCAACAAACGCGAACGTGGCTTTGATATTTGCATTTATATGTTGGGTGCAGATCACCATGGGTATATCGGCCGCTTAAAGGCAACTGCTGCTTGTGCTGGCGATGACCCCGAATACAACATCGATGTACTTATTGGGCAGCTGGTAAAGATTATGGAAGGTGGCGAAGAGGTCAAACTATCCAAGCGCGCCGGAACAATCATTACTTTAGAAGAGCTTGTCGAAAAGGTTGGCGTTGATGCTGCCCGCTATACATTGATTCGCTACCCAGTAGATACCCCGATGGTTATGGACATCGATGTTTTAAAGAGAAATACAAATGAAAACCCTGTCTATTACGTGCAATATGCACACGCTCGTATCGCTGCGGTTTTGCGCAACGCTCAAGAACTCGGCGCTTCACTAGCGCTATCCGAATTTGATCCAGCCCAGTTGGTACATGATCGTGAAAATGAATTACTTGGCGCTTTGGCAGAGTTCCCACGAATTGTGGCAAGTGCAGCTGAATTCCGCGAACCACATCGCATAGCCCGTTATCTCGAAGAACTTGCTGGCACCTATCACGGCTTCTACAACGATTGCCGCGTGCTACCAATTGGAGAAGAAAAATTGTCTGCGCTACACACAGCGCGTTTATTACTATGTACCGCAACAAAGCAGGTTGTTCACAACGGTCTAGATCTTCTAGGCGTCGGCGCACCGGAGAGGATGTAGCTCATGTGGTCTTCATCCGTCACAACTGGCGCTGAACTTTCTCTTGCAGGAATAACTGCAAAGGCACTTGCGCAAGAATTTGGAACTCCAACATTTTTTATTGATGAAGCAGATTTTCGGGAACGCGCACTTGCTTGGGATAAAGCACTCAAGGATGCATTTGGAACCAATGCAGGATCTGTTTATTACGCATCAAAAGCATTTATCTGCACTGAAATTGCCCGCTGGATTAAGGACATTGGTATTGGAATTGATGTGAGCACCGGGGGAGAAATGGCTGTTGCCCTTGCTGGTGGCATAGATCCATCAAAAATTGAAGTCCACGGGAACAATAAATCAAAGGGTGAAATTGAAAAAGCAATATCTGTCAGTGTGGAATCAATTGTTATTGATTCACTCTATGAAATTGATCGTGTTGCAGCGGCAGCCAAAAAGGCTGGCAAAGTTCAGCGGGTATTGCTGCGCATAACACCTGGGATCCAGGCCCATACTCATGAATCAATTGCCACTGCCCATGAAGATGTGAAGTTTGGTTTTTCAATCGCAAGCGGTGCGGCATGGGCTGCAATCACTGCTGTGCACACTCACCCAAGCCTTGAGCTTCGTGGCGTCCATGCACACATTGGTTCACAGATCTTTGGTTACAAATCCTTTGAGATTTTGTCAGAAAGGTTAATTTCTCTTCTTGCCCAGTATCGCAATGAGTTTAAATCTGAATTACCCGAATTAGATCTTGGTGGGGGATACGGAATTGCTTACTTACCAGGAGATGAAACTGTTAATCCCGCTGAAGCGATGAATGCACTTGCTGCTGCGGTCACCAAGAATTGTGCAACATACAATCTGCAAATACCAAGAGTTTCAATTGAACCAGGTCGCGCGATAGTTGGACCTGCAATGTTTACCTTGTATGAAGTGGGCACTGTTAAAGATGTAACTTTAGAAAATGGTTCCCATCGCCGCTATATTTCCGTTGATGGTGGCATGAGTGACAACATTCGGCCATCCCTATACGGGGCCGAATACACAACGATTCTTGCAAACCGCACCAGTACAGCACCACATGTTTCCAGCCGTTTAGTTGGAAAGCATTGCGAAACCGGGGACATTGTTATTCGTGAAATTAATTTGCCAGATGACATCGTCCCAGGGGATTTATTAGCTGTCCCTGCAACAGGTGCATATGGACGCAGTATGGCCAGCAACTACAACCATGTGCCAAGACCACCAGTTGTTGCAGTAAAAGATGGAAAAGCTCGAGTAATTGTGCGCCGAGAGACTGAAGCTGATCTGCTTCGCCTCGATATTTAACGCCGATCTACTCATCTATGAAAGAATGGCGCCATGAACTCGGGCGTCAAAACAATCACAATTGGAATGCTTGGCTGTGGCGTTGTGGGCAGCCAGGTCGCCCGGCTGCTTCAAGATGATGAACAAGAACTCTCAGAGCGCTCGGGTGCACTGCTTAAATTAAGCAAAGTTGGTGTTCGCACAGCAGGTTCACGCGATGGTGTTGATTCCTCTTTGATTACAACCGACCTGCAATCAATAGTTTCAGATCCAAGCATTAACATCATTATTGAAGTGATGGGTGGAATCGAACCTGCTAAATCTTTGATCCTTGAAGCTATCAAAAATGGCAAATCTGTCATCACTGCAAATAAAGCATTGCTTGCAACACATGGCCACGAACTTTTCAATGCAGCGGACGCGGCCAAAGTAGATTTGTATTACGAAGCAGCTGTTGCAGGTGCGATTCCAATTATTCGTTCAATGCGGGAATCGCTTGCTGGTGATCAAATCACTCGTGTCATGGGAATTGTTAATGGCACAACTAATTACATTCTTACAAAGATGCATGAAGAAGGCCGTGCCTTTGATGAAGTATTAAGGGAAGCGCAATCACTTGGTTATGCCGAAGCAGATCCAACCGCTGATATCGAAGGTCATGATGCAGCAGCAAAGGCGGCACTCCTTGCAAGCCTTGCTTTTCACAGCACCGTTGTAATTGATGAGGTGTATTGCGAAGGAATCACACACATTTCATCTGAGGATGTGCTGGCTGCCAAATCAATGAACAGCGTAATCAAATTGTTGGCAATAGCTGAGTTAACAGTTAAAGATGAAATTTCAGTTCGCGTCCATCCGGTGATATTGCCTTTGGCACATCCGCTGGCATCTGTCCGTAACGCTTTTAATGCGATCTATGTTGAATCTGAAGCAGCTGGCCAACTGATGTTCTACGGACGCGGAGCAGGTGGTGCGCCAACAGCATCAGCAATTCTTGGTGACTTGGTAGCCGTTGCCCGACATGCTGCTTATTCAACGGTTGGTTATGGTGAATCAGATTATGCCGACCTTGATATCGCCCCAATCGGCGCAGTGAAGTCTCAATTCTTTGTGCGCCTTCATGTGGCTGATAAATCAGGTGTTTTGGCCTCAATTGCACAAACATTTGCCAGTGAAAACGTCTCAATCCAAACTGTGCGCCAGTCAGGACTTGGCGAGGATGCTGAATTAATTGTTGTCACTCACGCAGCAACTGAAGATGCCCTAGATGCGTGCGTAGAAAAATTGAAGACAATGGATATTGTCAGCAAAGTCGAGAGCGTCATTCGCGTCGAAGGAGCATCTGTCTGATGGGTCTTTTCACTAAAAAAGATAACGGCGCGCATCAGTGGCGCGGAGTTATTGAGGAGTACCGCCACCGACTTCCGGTAAGTGCAAAAACTCCAATCGTTTCTTTGCGCGAAGGTGGCACTCCACTTATTTATGCCTGCAACTTGTCAGAACTATTAGGCAACAATGTATGGATCAAGTATGAAGGTTTGAATCCAACAGGTTCATTTAAAGATCGTGGAATGACAATGGCAATTTCTAAAGCGGCAGAAGCTGGCGCTAAGGCTGTTATCTGCGCGTCAACAGGAAATACATCAGCATCGGCTGCTGCTTACGCTGTAAAGGCAGGAATGCGTCCAGCGGTGTTAATTCCAAAGGGCAAGATCGCAATGGGAAAGCTTGCACAAGCGGTAATCCATGATTCAACAATTTTGCAGGTCAATGGCAATTTTGATGATTGTCTAACGCTGGCAAAAGAGCTTTCAGAAAATTACCCTGTCGCACTTGTTAACTCGGTTAACCCGTACCGGATCGAAGGACAAAAAACTGCCAGCTTTGAAGTTGTAGACATGCTTGGCGATGCTCCAGATATTCACGCGCTTCCGGTTGGTAATGCAGGAAACATCACTGCATATTGGAAGGGATATAAGGAGTACAACAAGGATGGTCTTTCCACTAAGTTGCCAATGATGTATGGCTTTCAAGCAGCAGGTGCCGCTCCAATTGTTAAGGGCAAAGTAGTTAAGAATCCAGAGACAATTGCAACTGCGATTCGTATTGGAAATCCTGCTTCTTGGCAGCAAGCAATTGATGCCCGTGATTCATCAGGTGGTGTGATCGACTCTGTTACTGATCGCGAAATCCTGAGCGCATATCGCTTAATTGCAGCTAAAGAAGGCATCTTTGTTGAGCCATCATCTGCTGCAGGTTTAGCCGGTTTGATCAAACACAAGAAGGCTGGAAAATTGCCTCAAGGAAAAACAATTGTTATTACTGTGACAGGCCACGGATTAAAAGATATTCCGTATGCGCTGGATGCTGCAAAGAAACCCGTGGTTGTTCCAGTTAATGCAAAGATTGCAGCTAAAGCATTGGGACTTGGGTAAAAATTATGAAACCAACATACAAAGCACAACCTGTACAGGTTCAAGTTCCGGCATCAAGTGCCAACTTAGGTCCCGGCTTTGACTGCCTTGGATTAGCACTGAATATGCATGATAGATATATGGCACAAGTGATGGACGAGCCAGGCGTTGACATCGATGTTACTGGCGAAGGTTCCGACAATGTTCCAACAACAGATAAGAACTTAGTTATTAAAGCAATGTATAAAGGTTTTGATTTCTTGGGTGGTCGCCCCCGCGGAATTGCATTGCGTCAATTAAATGTGATTCCTCATGGTCGAGGTCTTGGATCTTCGGCTGCCGCAATCGTCGGTGGATTAGCACTTGCTCGTGCACTTGTACTAGGTGGAAATGAACGTATGTCACTTGAAGATATGTTGACCATTGCCAATGAGATGGAAGGCCACCCAGATAATGTTTCTGCAGCCATATTCGGTGGCGCAAATCTGGCTTGGCAAGAATCCCAGCGCGGTGATGTTGTTGCACAAGCATTAAATTTTGAGGTCGATCCACGTATCGGTGCACTCGCATTTGTTCCAGCAACTGAACTGTCAACCTCAAAAGCTCGCAAAATGTTGCCTGAATCAATCCCGCATTCTGACGCGGTCAAGAACTCAACAAACGTTGCGCTTCTGGTTCAAGCTTTACAACATCGTCCAGATCTATTGTTGGCAGCTACTGAAGATTACCTACATCAGGCTTATCGCAAGGATGCAATGCCCAACAGTTTTGCTCTCATGACAAAGCTGCGCAAAGCGGGAGTCGCCGCCTTTATTTCTGGTGCCGGTCCAACAGTGCTAGTCCTTCATACAGGTGGAGAAACTGAGGCAGCTGAATTAGAGCGTGCGGCAGGCGATAAATTCCACATGATCGCCTTGGGTATTTCTCGCTCAGGTGTAAGCGTCATCACCGCTTAATTTTGCGAATTCGCGCACTATCCTGCTAGCCTTAATACATCTGAACGGCACATCTAGCGGCCAGTAACACATCAGACAAAGTCCCACAAGAAAGTACTTAAAAAACAAAAATCCCAGGTTCTTTAGGATTTAAGCCCTAGAACCGATAGTGAAAAGATATTCATGACAACAGAAATTGAACCAGTTCGCTCACAAAGCCCAGAGCTAGCTGCCATGACCCTTCCAAAGTTAAAGACAGTTGCAACTCAACTGGGTGTCGATGGCGCAGCCAAGATGAAAAAGGACGCTCTTGTAGAAGCAATCGCTGACTTGCAGGCAAAAAACCGCGAAGCTGCAAAAGCTGAACGCGAAGCGCGCCGCGAAGCGCGCAACAACCGAAAGAAGGATTCAAAGCCTTCAAACAACTCACAAGATTCAGATGACGATGGCGATGAGGATTCAGCGCCTCAAAGTAATAACGACCGAGGCAACAACGACCGTGGTGGTCGTAATGACCGCTTTGATCGCAACGACCGTGGTCGTGGACGCGATCGCAATCGCGATCGCAATCGCGATCGTGCTCCACGCGAAGAACGCGAACCAGTTATTGGCGAGGATGATGTTCTAGTACCAGTAGGCGGCTTGCTCGATATTCTAGAAAGCTACGCATTCATTCGCACCGCTGGATACCTGCCAGGACCAAACGATGTTTATGTCTCATTGCAGCAGGTTCGAAAGAACGGTCTGCGCAAGGGAGATGTTGTAACAGGCCAAGTTCGCCAGCCACGTGAAGGTGAAACAAAGCAGAAGTTCAACGCACTAATCACTCTTGAAACAGTAAACGGAATGACTCCTGAAGAAGCACGTAATCGTGTTGAGTTCGGAAAGTTAACTCCGCTTTATCCTCAGGAGCGTTTGCGTCTTGAAACAGAACCAAATGTTCTTACAACACGTGTGATCGACTTGATCGCGCCAATTGGTAAGGGTCAACGTGGTCTTATTGTTTCGCCTCCAAAGGCGGGTAAGACCATGGTTCTTCAATCAATTGCCAACGCGATAACGACAAATAACCCAGAGTGTCACTTGATGGTTGTTCTAGTTGATGAGCGCCCTGAAGAAGTTACAGATATGCAGCGCAGCGTGAAGGGTGAAGTTATTGCTTCAACTTTTGATCGCCCTGCAGATGACCACACAACAATTGCTGAGCTTGCTATCGAGCGTGCAAAGCGTCTTGTTGAACTAGGTCACGATGTAGTTGTTCTGCTTGATTCAATCACTCGTCTAGGCCGCGCATACAACATCGCTGCACCTGCATCAGGTCGTATTCTTTCTGGTGGTGTTGATTCAGCTGCGCTATATCCACCAAAGAAGTTCTTCGGAGCTGCTCGTAACATCGAAGATGGCGGATCACTAACGATTCTTGCAACCGCGCTGGTTGATACAGGTTCTCGTATGGATGAAGTTATCTTCGAAGAGTTCAAGGGAACTGGAAACATGGAGTTGATTCTTGATCGCCGTATGGCGGACAAGCGAATCTTCCCTGCAGTTAACGTTGTTGCTTCAGGAACACGTAAGGAAGAAATCCTGATGGGTTCAGAAGAACTCAACATTGTGTGGAAGCTACGTCGCGTATTGCACGCACTAGAGCCACAGGCTGCGTTAGAACTACTGCTAGAGAAGATGAAGGGCACTAAGTCCAACGTCGAGTTCTTGATGCAGATTCAGAAGACAACTTCGGGTCCAGACGACTCAAAGTAAGCGTAAATTTCTCAAATGTAGGCTTATCGCTTACCCTTGGGGTCTGTTAACCGTCCGTTTGGTTCACCTGATACCTATTAATAGGAGCAGGACCCAAACACGAAAAAAGGAATAACCATGAAGCCAGAGATCCACCCAGAGTACAAAGACACCCAAGTTACTTGTGGTTGCGGCGAGAAGTTTGTAACTCGTTCAACAGTAGCTAGCGGATCAATTTATGTTGAAGTCTGTTCTGTATGCCACCCGTTCTATACAGGCAAGCAGCGCATCCTTGATACTGGTGGTCGCGTGGCTAAGTTCGAAGAGCGCTTCGGCAAAAAAGAAGCAAAGTAGCTTTTTAAAAAACCGCATCGCAGCCCTAGTTGGGTTGCGGTCGCGGTTTTTTTATTTCCCTAGGTTTGATTCAGTCTTGATTACGAACTAGAAAGGAGCAGTCAATGAGTAACGATCGCTTTGCATCAGCACATGAAATGGTGCGCGAGTACGCCGAACTAGAAGCAAAGATGGCTGATCCTTCTATCCACGAAGATCAAGCAAACGCGCGCAAGCTTGGACGACGCTACGCACAGCTCGGACCAGTCGTTGCAGGATTCAAAGCATGGAAGTCATCTGAAGAGGATTTGCTAGCTGCGGCCGAATTAGCAGCAGTTGATCCAGAATTTGCTGCTGAAATTCCGGCACTCGAAGCAACGCGTGATGCAGCTGCCACAAAATTAGAAGAGCTGTTACTGCCTCGAGACCCCAATGATGACCGCGATGTCATTTTGGAAGTTAAAGCAGGCGCCGGCGGAGACGAATCAGCGATTTTTGCTGGTGATCTATTGCGCATGTATATGCGTTATGCCGAAAAGCACAACTGGAAAGTTGAAATTATTGATGCCACTGAAAGTGAAATGGGTGGATACAAAGATATTTCTGTTGCTGTTAAATCAAAAGGTGTTGCCGCACCCGGAGAATCTCCTTATGCGCGCCTGAAATTTGAGGGTGGTGTGCACCGCGTACAGCGCGTACCAGAAACTGAAAGCCAGGGACGTATTCATACTTCTGCAGCTGGTGTGCTTATTTTGCCTGAAGCAGAAGAAGTAGATGTTGATTTGAATATGAATGATGTGCGCGTAGATGTTTATCGCTCATCTGGCCCTGGTGGACAGTCTGTTAATACAACTGACTCTGCGGTGCGATTAACTCACGTACCAACAGGAATTGTTGTTTCTTGTCAGAATGAAAAGAGTCAGTTACAAAATAAGGAATCAGCGTTGCGAATTTTGCGTGCTCGTCTTTTAGCTGATGCACAAGAAAAGGCGGAAGCAATTGCCTCTGCAGAGCGCAAGAGCCAGGTGCGCACAGTAGATCGATCTGAACGTATTCGCACATACAACTATCCAGAAAATCGCATTAGTGATCACCGTGTTAATTACAAGTCCAACAACTTAGATGCCGTCCTTAATGGGGATCTAGATGACATGATCCAAACTTTGCTAGATGCCGACAAAGCAGCACGTTTGGCAAACGCTAACTAACGCGCGTACTCCAGCATAATGAATATAAAAGAGATTCTGCGCGATGCAAAAACGCAGTTAGCAGAATCTGCAATTTCTGATGTAGATGCCGAGCATTTGTTGGCACATGTTCTTGGTTTGTCCAGAATGGATTTACATAATCCAGTTTTAGTGGAATCAACACTTCTTAGTATTGAAGAAAAAGATGTCCTTGAAGAACAGTTTTATGATTTGTTAGATCGTCGCCTTAACTTTGAACCACTGCAGTATTTAACAGGGACGGCTGGATTTAGATATTTAAACATTGAAGTTGGTCCTGGTGTGCTTGTGCCACGACCTGAATCAGAGTTATTGGTTGAAGCGGTTTTGCAGCACATCGAAAACCTGCCAGCACCAGTAAGTGTTATTGATTTAGGGGCAGGATCTGGCGCTTTGTCATTGGCGATTGCAACTGAAGCTCCAACAACACGAGTCATTGCAGTTGAAAAAAGTCCTGAAGCCTTGTTCTGGCTGAAGAAAAACGTTTCGATGATTGCAGAAAATGTTCGGGTGGTGGAAGGCGATGTTGCCGACGTATTATCAGGGATTAAGTGCGATGTTGTAATTGCCAACCCACCGTATGTTCCTGATTCACAAGAATTGCCCCGAGATGTAGCCGGCTTTGAGCCTCATATCGCACTGTTCGGTGGCCCAACAGGAATGGAACTTCCACAAATATTTATTGCTGCCGCATCACGATTGCTTAAAAGTGGGGGAGTCCTGGTGATTGAACATACCGAACAACAGGGTACTGCGATCGCCGCTGCCCTATCAGTAGATTTTTCTGAGGTTGCCCTGCATGATGACCTAGTAGGTCGTCCCCGTTGGACTAGCGCGGTAAGGAGGTAGCCATGGCAAAAGACATTGATCTCAAAAAGGGTGAATTAACTCGCCATGTAAATAAGGCTGCCAAAGCGATCGCCGATGGATTCATTATCGTGATTCCGATGGAACATAGCTATGCATATGTGTGTGATGCATTCAGAGCAGATGCAGTACGTGCAATGCATGTATTGCGTGGAGATCCATTGTTTACCGCTGCACAAGTAATTGTTGGCAGCACAAAAACAACTGAAGGAATTGTTCGTGAAGTAACGCCTGAAATAAAAGGGTTAATGAAAAAGTTTTGGCCCGGAATGATGTCGCTTAATTTGCGTCCACAACTTGGACTTAGCTGGGATCTAGGCGATAACAATCAATTAGATCGCGTCAGTGTTCGAATTCCAAAAGCAAAATTTGCAAAGGCACTGGTATCTCAAACGGGACCATTGGCCGTTGCTAGCGCAGCTCGTAAGGGAATGACTGCTCCGCAAGCGCTCAACGATGTAATGGTTTTGGATTCAGATGTTGCACTGAAGTTTGACAATGGAAAGCTGCGCAAAGGCCCAGCGTCAACAGTTATTGAGGCTGATGAAACCGGCGTTCGAGTCCTGCGCATAGGAGCCATCTCACTTGCTGAAATTCAGGCAATCGTTCCTGGCGCTACAGGCGAGTAGACCCATCGCCCTATAGGGTTTGGCCATGTCCGAAACTTTCTATGGCCCAGATTTCAACCTTTTGACCCAGCAGGATCCTGATATCGCAGCGGTTTTATTATCTGAACTCAAGCGCCAGCAGACCAACCTGCAGTTGATCGCATCTGAAAACTTCACCTCACGCGCAGTGCTTGCCGCACTTGGTTCAACGCTGTCTAATAAATATGCCGAAGGTTATCCAGGTAAGCGTTACTACGGCGGATGCGAAGAGGTTGATAAGGCGGAATACCTAGCAATCGACCGTGCAAAATCATTGTTCGGCGCAGAGCATGCCAACGTTCAACCACACTCAGGTGCTTCAGCAAATGTTGCGGTGTATCAAGCATTTACAAAGCCAGGGGATACCGTGCTTGCGATGTCTTTGGCACATGGTGGTCACTTAACCCATGGATCCCCAGTTAACTTTTCAGGTAAGTGGTTCAACATCGAGTCATACGGTGTTCGACAAGATAACGAGCTAATCGATTACGACGAATTACGTGACCAAGCAATTCGCACAAAGCCAAAGATGATTTGCTCAGGTGCAACGGCATATCCATCACTTGTTGATTTCGCAAAGATTCGCGAGATTTGCGATGAAGTTGGCGCAATCATGTGGGTAGATGCGGCCCACTTTATTGGGTTGGTTGCAGGTAAGGCGATTCCTTCACCAGTGCCGTATGCAGATGTTGTTTCATTTACAACACACAAAGTTTTGCGTGGACCGCGTGGTGGAATGATTTTAGCTAAGGCAGAACATGCTGCTGCAATTGATAAGGCGGTATTTCCTGGAATGCAGGGCGGACCGATCATGTCAGCAGTTGCAGGCAAAGCTATTGCGCTCGCAGAGTGCGCAACACCTGCTTATCAAAAGTATGCAAAAGATGTCATTGTTAACGCAAAGGCACTCGCAGCAGCACTTGAAGCAGAAGGCATGCGCGCAGTATCTGGCGGTACCCAAACACACTTGGCGCTTATGGATATTCGCAGCACTGGAGTTACCGGCAAGGTTGCCGATGAGCGATGTGGAGCTGCAGGAATTGTTATGAACAAGAATTCAATTCCTTATGATCCAGAAAAGCCTGGCATCACAAGCGGTATCCGAGTTGGTTCACCTGCAACAACTACCCAAGGAATGGGTGTTGAGGAGATGAAGCAGATCGCAACATTGATTTCCAGAGCAATTAAAACTGATGATGCAGCTGCACATGCTGCGATCAAGTCTGAAGTTCATGCGTTAACAGCGCGCTTTCCTATTTACCAGGCATAACATTTAGTAATGCGCGAATATCTAGTAACCCTGTTGATATCAGCGGCTTTGTGTTACCTAATTACCCCGATTGTTCGCATGCTGGCAATTAAATTCGGCGCTGTTGCCGGCATTCGAGATCGCGATATTCACAGCACACCAACTGCGCGTTGGGGAGGGGTAGCCATGTGGGCTGCAATGGCCCTTACCTTTTTGATTGTTAGCAATCTGCCACTAGTTGGAAAGTCGATTGGGCATGAAGCTCAAGGAGTATTTTTGGCAGCAACATCAATTGTTTTGTTAGGCATGGCTGATGATCGCTTTGAATTAGATGCCTTAACAAAGCTTGCGGGGCAAGTTTTTACTGCAGGCATTTTGTTGTTATATGGAATTCAAATTTTGTGGCTTCCGATTAATGGTGTTATTACCTTGCCTCCAAGTATTGGCCAATTACTGACAGTACTAATTGTTCTTGTCGTAATTAATGCCGTTAACTTTATTGACGGGTTGGATGGGCTTGCAGCAGGAGTTGTTGCGATTTCAGGAATTGCATTTTTTGCTTTTGCTTATCTGTTGGCAGTTGATTATGGCTTTAGTCGCGCCGGCGCTCCATCGCTCGTAACGGCGGTACTCATAGGGATTTCTATTGGTTTCTTACCTCATAACTTAAGTCCAGCAAAGATTTTTATGGGCGATAGTGGATCAATGTTGCTAGGACTTTTACTATCTGTTTCTGCAATCACGCTAACTGGTCAGGTTGACCCTAATGCAATTTCTGCAGAGAAGTTAGGGCCAACTTTGTTGCCGCTCTTACTTCCATTTGCAGTCCTTGCGATTCCATTCTTAGATTTAGTATTGGCACTTATTCGTCGTGTGCGGGCTGGTAAATCACCTTTTGCACCAGATAATCTGCATCTTCATCACCGATTGTTGAGTGCTGGTAACTCAACAGGCCAAACTATTTTGATTCTGTACATGTGGACTGCCACAATTGCATTTCCGGTAACTGTCTTAGCTTTTGCCCCTTGGTGGATTGCTGTCTTAACCGCATTATTTTTTGCCTTATCTAGTGCTGCTGTAATGAAGCACAAAAAGAGGGTTGCACTATGAGTCAGCCAAGCAATGAGTCACAGTTGTTGCGAGGAGCATTTGTTCCAACGCTCATCGTAAGCATTGTTGCAATCGCTGCATCTTCAGTAGTTCAGGGTAAAAGTGGTTTTTGGGGCGCACTGCTTGCACAATTCGTTGTAATTATCTTTTTTGTCATTCACATCGCTGTCTCTCGCTTGACTCGTAATCTGGATCCAATTTCAACAATGGCGATGGCGCTGTTTTCTTACTTTGCCAAGTTGTTTGCCCTCGGCCTTTTGTTATGGGCTATCGCCAATTACACAGATCGAGCCACTATCAACCGGATTGCCTTTGGGGTCACGGCCGTAGCGCTAACAATCGCCTGGCTGTGGGGCGAGATTGCCAGTTATATGAAACTACGCCTACATTTGCCTCTGCCCGCACCCAAGAAGCTCGAAGAGGATTAGAAGGAGTCACATGGCAAATAGCGATGAAAATGCAATGTGGTCGATCTTTGGCTACCTGCTTTCAGGTCTGCTCTTTTGGGGCGGAATCGGCTACGGGCTAGATAAGTGGTTGGACAAGGGGATATTCACCCTGCTCGGCATGCTCGTGGGAATCAGTGGGGCCATCTACCTGGTCTGGCTGCGCTTTGGCCGCGAATAGCCCTTAGATCAGGCACAATCTCACAGTTTTCCCAGCCGTTTCGATTTCTCATAAATAACCCCTCTCCCATAGGGTTGCCCCGTCTTCCCGTTAGTTCGACCATTTTAATTGGCCTGTGAGGAGTGTGCGTGCGCGTTCTACTGCGTTCTGCTGAAGGTGAAGGATTCGTCCCACCAAGCACCAAAGACTTCGAGCTTCCGCCGATATTTGGTGACAACGTATACACAACGAAGCCAATTCTTCTCGTCTTTCTATCTGTAATTTTAATTTCAACATTCTTTATTTTGTCCGCGCGCAAAGCTGCAATAGTCCCAAGCAAGTTCCAATTTGCTGGTGAATCTGTGTACTCATTTGTGCGTGAAAACTTGGCTAAAGAGGTTATTGGTCACGATTTCATGCGCTTTGTGCCATACCTATTTACCTTGTTCACATTTATTTTAGTGAACAATCTTTTCGGAATCATTCCTTTGATTCAGTTCCCAACGATGTCGCATGTCTCGTTCCCTTATGTTTTGGCGTTAACTACATATTTGGTCTTTCACTATGTGGGTATCCGTAAGCAAGGCGCATTTAAGTACTTCAAGGAAATCTTGTTTATGCCTGGCGTTCCAAAGGCTGCATACATTTTGATCACACCTCTTGAAATTCTTACCTTCTTTGTTGTGCGCCCACTAACGCTTTCACTTCGTCTTTTTGCAAATATGTTTGCGGGCCACTTGTTGTTGCTCGTGTTTATCTTGGGTGGAGAACATCTACTACAAGGTGTTATTGGTTTGAAGTTGATCAGCCCATTTGCCTTCGGTATCGGCATTGTGTTGACCTTCTTTGAATTCATGGTCCAATGCTTGCAGGCGTACATCTTTACTCTGCTTGCAGCTCTATACATCGCCGGCGCCCTTGCCGACGAGCACTAATAGGAAATAAGGAGAAAAAAATGGAAGGCACACTCAACCTTGTTGGTTTCGGCCTCGCAGCAATTGGTCCAGGTATTGCAACTGGACTTATCTTCGCCGCATACATCAACGGCGTTGCACGTCAGCCAGAAGCACGTAGCGTTCTACAGCCAATCGCGTTCCTAGGTTTCGCGCTTGCTGAAGCTCTCGCACTCTTCGGTCTCGTACTCGCATTCGTTCTCTAATTAGAAGATTTATTTAAGGACAACTGATGCAATTTGTTAACGTAGCCGCGGAAGGCAAGGTCAACCCTTTAATTCCGCACACAGCTGAATTGATTGTGGGAGCCATAGCGTTCACACTGCTATTCCTTGTGCTTCGCAAGTTCGTTGTGCCAATGTTTGAAAAAGCATTCACCGCGCGAACAGAAGCAATTCAAGGTGGCATCGAGCGTGCAGAAAAGGCGCAGGTTGAAGCACAACGCGCGCTGA
>NZ_JBIILI010000014.1:0-6799 GCF_044232745.1 Candidatus Planktophila sp.
TTTTTGGCGAATGCCACGATGGATGGGGTAGTGCGCGCACCTTCTGCGTTGGCGATAACCGTTGGCTCGCCACCTTCAAGGACAGATACGCAGCTGTTAGTTGTTCCGAGGTCGATTCCGACTGCTCTAGCCATTGTGTGTGCTCCTTTTATCCCGCTCGAGCCTGATTTAGGGTCGAGGCCTGTTGAACCTGAGTCGATCATACCCAAAAGGTTGAGTCGTGGCGACTCAGGTTTCCATCAGGTTGAACACATGAGGGTGTGTGAATATTCCCCGCTGCGGCCATAACCTGAGCCCATGAACCTCGCACTCGCAGGCCTTTCCTACGGCATCACCCTTGTTGCCCTCGTCCTTTTAACCATCCGCACTACATCACTGATTGGTATTTATAAAAAGGGTCAACCAGATCCAACGCGTAGCGATAACAAAGCGCAGCGTTTGCGTATGGCAGCTGGTGAAATCTTTGGTCATACAAAGATGTTCAACTTTACTGTTGTTGGTTTTGCGCACTGGTTTGTGATGGTCGGCTTTTTTGTTTTATTCGGAACCTTGGTCACCGCATACGGACAATTGATTGATCCACAGTTTGCACTGCCAATTATTGGTCACCTCTGGGTTTACGAGTACATCACCGAGCTGATTGCGTGGGCTACCGGTATTGGAATCGTGACATTGATTGGTATCCGACAAGTCACACGACTGCGTGATAAGCGTTCTCGTTTTGCTGGTTCCGGAAATGCAAAGGCGTACTACGTTGAATTTACGATTGTACTAATTGTTTTCTGCGTAATCGCCTTGCGCGGGTTAGAAGGTGCGCTCTCTGAAGAAACTGCGTGGAATCGCCATTACATCACCACCTGGTTTATTGCTTCTATGTTTAAGTCAATGACGCTGTCACAGCTAACTATGTGGATCCAAATTGTTGCAACCATCAAGATTGTTGGATCAATGGCCTGGTTCATTGTGATTGCAACCAACTTTACGATGGGTATCGCTTGGCACCGATTCTTGGCTCCGTTTAACATTTACTACCGCCGAAACGCTGATGGAAAATCATCATTGGGTGCATTGCCTCCGATGTTGTCTCATGGCGAAGAAATTAACTTTGAAGATCCAAAAGAAGATGATGTCTTTGGTTTAGGTACACGTGCCGACATATCCTGGAAGGGATTGTTGGATATGACATCGTGTACCGAATGTGGACGTTGCCAATCACAATGTCCCGCTTGGCATACTGAAAAACCATTGTCACCCAAGCTTTTAATCATGGCGATGCGCGATCACGCCTTTGCTAAAACCGTTGAAAATGAAGCACTTGTTGGGGAAAATTCACCAATTAGCTTGGATGTTTTGTGGTCGTGTACCACATGTGGTGCTTGTGTTAATGAGTGCCCAGTTGATATCGAACATATTGACCACATCGTTAACATGCGTCGTTTTCAAGTATTGGTTGAATCCGAATTTCCATCTGAACTTGGTGGAACATTTAGAAACCTTGAAAAGACCGGAAATCCGTGGGGTGCTAATCGCACAGATCGTGAAGCCTGGATTGCTGAATGTGATTTCCCAGTAAATGTCATTGAAGGTCAATTGCCAGAAGATGTCGAATACTTGTTCTGGGTTGGTTGTGCCGGTGCATACGAAGAACGCGCAAAGAAAACGACAAAGGCCGTTGCAGAACTTTTGTATATGGCGGGTGTGAACTTTGCAGTATTGGGCAAGAAGGAAACATGTACCGGTGATCCTGCACGTCGTGCCGGTAATGAGTTCTTGTATCAAATTCTTTCACGAGAAAATATTGAAACATTTAAAGAGACTTTTGGTGATCGGCCAAAGGGCAAAAAGAAAGTTGTTGTTACCTGCCCTCATTGCTTTACAACAATCGGTCGAGATTACGGACAACAAGGTTTTGAACTTGAGATGGTTCACCACACACAATTGCTCAATCAATTGCTGCGCGAAAAGCGTTTGATACCAATCAAGATGTCGCACACTGCAATGACTTATCATGATCCTTGCTACTTGGGTCGTCACAATGAGATTTACCAACCACCACGTGAGATTCTGGAAGCAACTGGCGCGGAATTAACTGAAATGCCACGCAACAAAGAACGATCATTTTGTTGTGGCGCTGGTGGAGGACGTATGTGGATGGAAGAAAAAATTGGCACACGCATCAATATCAACCGCGTTGAAGAAGCGATAAATACCGGTGCAACTGAATTAGCTGTTGCTTGTCCTTTCTGCCGCGTTATGACTTCCGATGGCATGAACGCCAAGGAGTCTGCTGTTGAAGTTTTAGATGTTGCTCAGGTACTGCTGCGCTCAGTCAAGCAAGATTAGGCGTAGTTTCACCCCGTTCTCAGCAAAGACTCAGGCTATGAGAGCATTCTCTAGCCATGACTACTACACAGGAAAAGAACTCCCAGCGCATTCTCGTCGTTGATGATGAATCAAGCATCAGCGAGTTAATTTCTACCAGCCTTCGATTTGTGGGCTTTGATGTCCGCACCGCAGCTAATGGTGCCGAAGCTCTACGTGTAGCAGAAGAGTTCAAGCCACATGCAATGGTGCTTGATGTCATGTTGCCTGATCTAGATGGTTTTGAAGTGTGTAAGAAGATTCGCAATGAAGGCGTCGATACCGGCGTGCTATTTCTTACAGCTAAAGATGGCATGGAAGACAAAGTTAAGGGTCTGACCCTTGGCGGCGATGATTACATGACAAAGCCATTTTCACTGGAAGAGCTTGTTGCTCGTCTGCGCGCACTTCTCCGTCGCACAGGTGTAGACCAGATTGAAATTGATGATGAAAGAATGCGCTTTGCTGATCTTGAATTAGATGAAGCAACACACGAGGTACGTCGCGCCGGCCAGCTACTTGATCTTTCACCAACTGAATTTGCGTTGCTGCGTTATTTAATTATCAATGCTGACCGCGTTGTTTCAAAAGCACAGATCCTTGATCACGTGTGGCAGTACGACTTCCGTGGTGACATGGGAATTGTCGAAACCTATATTTCCTATCTTCGCAAAAAGGTAGATTCATTTGATCCACCACTTATCCATACCGTGCGCGGAGTCGGCTATCGTTTACGAATGCCGCCTAAGTAGATATGGAAAGACCGCTTGCAAACTCAAGTTTACGTAATCGTTTAACGATTGGTGTTCTTGTACTTTCTGCAATTGGTTTTGTTGGTGCAGGTGTTGGTTCGCAAGCGTTATTACAAAATTATTTAATTCACCAAGTAGATGAACAGCTACTTAGTGTTGTTGCGGGTACCGCTGATCGCCTTGATCAAGCTGGTATCGCTCGCGATGATGATGACAGCCCTCAGACCGCGCGTGCTGCAACGCCACTTAATCGTGTTCCCACCTCTATCTCTGTGACTGTTTTAGATCCCTTTGGCAATCTAATAGGTGGAATCGGTGGCGACTTAAACTCAAACCAGGTCACTGACTATGTCAGAGGATTGTTGCCAGGTCAGGTGGCAGCCTTTGGATCCAAGCCATTTACCATCGAAGCACCCGGTGCTGATTTTCGTGTTGCAACCACTGTTTTGCCATCATCACTTGGTTCGGTAATTGTTGCTCAGTCCTTAAATGAATTTGATAAAACAACGCGTCAAATTGGTGTGGTCTTTTTAATTATCGGGGGATTTGTCCTTTTGTTTATTGCATTTGCATCACGCCAAGTTATTAAAGTAAGTATGAAACCACTTGAAAAGATGCAGGTAACTGCTGGGCAAATTGCTGCCGGGGATTTATCTGCACGTCTAGAAAACTTTGAGCCAGATACCGAAGTTGGGCGGTTAAGTACTTCACTCAACCAGATGCTTTCACGCATTGAAGAATCATTTGCTGCGCGTACTGAATCAGAAGAAAAACTGCGACGCTTTGTGGCAGATGCTAGTCACGAATTGCGCACTCCATTGACATCAATCCGTGGTTTTGCCGAGCTACACCGACAAGGCGCAGTACCTGACGGCGAAAAGACACGCGAACTGATAGCGCGTATTGAAAAGGAATCGATGCGCATGGGGTCTTTGGTTGAAGATCTATTGATGCTTGCGCGCATGGATCAATCACCTGAATTAGTAATGACAGATGTCGATCTTTCCACTCTGATTAAAGAAGCTGTTTCTTCAGCGCACGCTGCAGGTCCTGATCATCCAATTACTTCAGATATCGCCCATGATGTTCGTACAGTTGGTGATGCTGACAAGATCTATCAGGTTGTTACTAACTTGCTAGCAAATGCACGCGCGCATACTCCTGTGGGCACAGCGATTCATGTTGCTACTTATTCAACAGCAGATGGTTCATTTGTAACCGTTGCCGATAAAGGACCCGGGCTTTCAGCACAGGATCAAGCACATATCTTTGAACGGTTCTATCGCGTAGATACTTCGCGCCAGCGCAGCAGCAATGACGGCAGTGGTTTAGGGCTTTCTATTGTTGATGAGGTTATGAAGGCCCATGGAGGAACTGTTTCGGTGGTTTCAGAGCCAGGTAAGGGCGCAACATTTACGCTGCACTTCAAGAATTAACCCAGACTTTATTTAAGCTAGCGACTCCATTGATTTAAGAACCGCAATTCGCTCTGCAATCGGCGGGTGGGTAGAAAACAGTTTTGATACAGATTTTGAATCTAATGGTGATTCAATCCAAATATGGGCAACAGCGGTTGAGCGTTGCTGCACAACTGTTGAATCTGCGGCCAGTACTTCTAGTGCCGAACGAAGTCCTGCAGGATTTCGCGTAAAGGAAACAGCTGTGGCATCAGCTAAAGATTCACGCTTACGGGAAATTGCAGACTTAAGCATGACCGCAGCTAGTGGTGCCAGAATAAGAATGACTAAAGAAATAATTAGCATTAAAGGATTACCGCCGCCTTCGCGGTTGCGATCACGGCTACCACCAAAGAACATCATGCGGGTCAACATGTCAGAGACGATTGCGATCGCACCCGCAGTAGTTGCAGCAACAGCGCTGACCAATGTGTCGCGGTTAGCAACATGCGCCATTTCATGCGCAATAACACCTTGCAGTTGATCACGATCCATTGCATCCAAGATTCCAGTTGTAAATGCGATTAACGCATGCTCGGGATTTCGACCAGTTGCAAAGGCATTTGGCGCACTGTCAATAACTATTGCAACCTTAGGCATTGGTAAACCTGAAGCAATAATCACTTCTTGAATCAGATCAAATAACTTTGGATTATCTGACTCCTGAATCAACTTGGCACCAGTCATGGTTAATACCAATTTGTCAGATCCGTAATAGGAGCCCCATACAGAAACCAATGCAATACCAACAGCAATCGGAACGATGCCAGCGCCGGTGCCACCAAAGTAGGTAAGTGCTGCGTACACAACACACCACATAAGCACGCCCATGCCAACAAGCAGACCAATTGTTTTGCGGCGGTTAGCCGCTTGCATTGTTCTAAAGTTCATCTAGGTACTCTTAGTTAAAAGAGACGTTTGGAGCATTGCGATCTTCAGGATTTTCTACCTCATAAAATTCGCGCTCTGAAACCTTTGCTAGGCCTGCAAAGAAGCTACTAGGGATGGTTTTAACAGCGGTATTGAGTTCGCGCACATTGTCGTTATAGAACTGACGTGAGAATGCAACTTTGTTTTCAGTTGTCGCAAGTTCTTCTTGTAATGACAAAAAGTTTGTTGATGCCTTTAAATCTGGGTAAGCCTCGGCGACAGCTAACAATCCACGCAACGCTTGTGTAAGCATTCCATCAGCGGCTGCAGTGTCTGCAACAGTTGTTGCTGTTGTAGCTTTCGCGCGCGCTGTGACAACAGCATCGAATGTTGATTGTTCGTGCTTTGCATATCCCTTAACTGTTTCAACTAAGTTAGGAATCAAATCTGCGCGGCGCTTTAACTGAACCTCGATCTGTGCCCATGCTTCATCTACTGTGATGTTCAAGCGAACCAAACGGTTGTATTGAGCGATGATAAAGACAGCGATAAGAGCAACAATGCCTAGAACGATGATTGTTTTCATACCCAATTAAACCGCGCTTTCTGTCGGTTTATTTCCGACACTTAATTAATTTTGGATTTATGGAAGTTTAAAAATGAGCGGCTAGGCGTTGGGCCGCGTTGACCTTGATACCTAGAACCGTACTTCTCGCTGCCGTATGGATGCTCAGCGGGAGATGAGAGTTTGATGAGACATAGTTGCCCAATTTTCATGCCCGCAAACAACTTAACGGGCAGGTTGGCAACATTGGAAAGCTCAAGAGTGATGTGACCGCTAAATCCTGGATCAATAAAGCCAGCAGTTGAATGTGTGAGCAAGCCCAGACGACCTAGAGAAGACTTTCCTTCTAGGCGGCCTGCGATGTCATCGGGCAATGTGATTACTTCGTATGTGCTTGCCAAGACGAATTCACCTGGGTGCAAGATAAATGGCTCGTCGCCTTCGGCAACAACTTCGCGCGTTAGCTCTGGTTGTTCGATGGAAGGATCGATCACGCTGTACTTGTGGTTTTCAAAAACTCGGAAGAACTTGTCCAGGCGCACATCTACAGATGATGGCTGGATCATCGCCTCGTGGAAAGGCTCGCAGCCGACTCGGCCTGCTTCTATCTCTGCGCGGATATCGCGATCGCTAAGTAACACGGCGTGAGCCTATAGGAATGTGGGGGGTAGGCATGGGAGCGAAATACGCTCATAACCTTGCGTAAGTTACTGGTGGGTAGCACAATTACGCCATGAGCCATTACACAGCAAACCTTCGTGACATTGAATTCTGCCTCTTTGACCTATTGGGTC
>NZ_JBIILI010000015.1:0-5948 GCF_044232745.1 Candidatus Planktophila sp.
ACGGGTAGACTATGCATTACGACCCTCCTACAAGCGCCTGTAGCTCAGTCGGATAGAGCACCCGCCTTCTAAGCGGGTTGTCGCAGGTTCGATTCCTGCCAGGCGCGCAGCAGTTTTAAAACATAAAAGAACCCAGGGCTACCCTCGCGGCCCTGGGTTCTTTTATTTATTTATTGAGTTTTGAGATTACTTGTTTGCGCGAGCGAGTAGTTCTTTCGCCTTGGCAAGGAATGTTCCTTCGATAACGATGAAGCCAGTTGAGGCTGCACCTAGTGAACACTCTGGAGACAAGAAGTACTCAGCGAGCTCCTTAACAGCAGCTCCCTTTGTCTTATCTTCATATGAAGTCTCTAGCAACATGTAACTGATGATTCCAAGTGGGTATGCGCCTGCAACCTTTGTGTTGTAGTCAAAAGTAACGATTCCATCAGCAGCTTGCTTTGCCTCACCTAGGAATGCAGATGTTGAAGCTGAATCTGGAGCTGTGAAGTTACCAGATGCATTTCCAATGTATGCGGCACGGAGACCAAATGATGTACCCCACTGCTTTTCTGCATATGTAATTGAGTATGGAGACTTGGCTGCAAGTGTTGCTACACCTTGTGAACCATTTGCACCAACAATACGACCGATATTTGCAGTGTCGTTGATGTTTCCTGGGAAGGCAGTTGTGAATGCATCGTTAGCTGGCTTTGTCCAGACTGTTGGAGCTACACCATTCATGAAGCGTGTGAAGTTGTTTGAAGTTCCTGATGTATCTGAACGGAAAACAACCTTGATTGGCTTGTTTGGAAGTGTGTAATAAATAGTTTTTGAAGCGTTACGCAAAACAATTGGATTGCCTTTTTTATCCACAGCAACGTTTCCTGATGCAGTCTTTCTGTAGATAACTGACTTTACAGTGCGGTTGTTATCCGCGACGATCAATGGGTCATTCCACTTTGTAATTTCACCTGAGAAAATCTTTGCAACTGTAGTTGAAGAAAGGTAGATGTCCTTCTTTGCAGGTAGGTTAACTAGAACTGCAATTGGAGCTGCAACGATTGGTGCATGGTAAATTGTTGAACGCTTCTTGGCACCTGTATGCGCTGAATCTGAAAACCAGAAGTCTCCAATTTTGTTATCGGAGTTGTTCTTACCTGTTCCTGAACCGGTTGATGTGTAAACAAATGAGTGTCCGGACTTCTTAGCAAAGCCTGCCTTGCACGCTTCTACTAGAGGAACAACGAATGACGCGCCTGAGCCCGCTAGATCAACAGCGTGTGCTGGCTGCGCAGATGAAACTGCGATTACTGCGGCAACAGCGAATGCTTTTGCCTTATTTGAAAACTTCATTTAATACCTTTCGTAGGAGGGTAAAACCTTTACATCCACGAAAGTAATCAGCCAGAGTTACGGCTAGGCAAGAACTAAGTAAACAAAACCCCTACCTTTGGTGAACAGTAGGTGTTACCCGAACCGTCCAGTTACATAATCTTCGGTGCGCTTATCGGTTGGAGAAGAGAAGATTTTGCTGGTTGGCGCTGTCTCAACCATGACTCCTGGACCACCATCAGAGAGGAAGAAAGCTGTGTAGTCAGCAACGCGAGCTGCTTGCTGCATATTGTGAGTAACGATGACGATGGTCATTGACTTGGCTAGCTCTGAAATTGTTTGTTCAATTCTAAAAGTTGATCCTGGGTCAAGGGCAGAACATGGCTCATCCATTAAAAGCACCTGAGGCTCGACTGCTAAAGCGCGTGCAATACACAAGCGCTGTTGTTGTCCACCAGACAGAGCACCACCGTGCTCGCCGAGGCGATCCTTAACTTCACTCCATAGTCCTGCACGTACCAGGCATGACTCGAGCAGTTCATCAGTATTGCTTTTCTTCAACTGGGCAAGCTTGAGTCCAGACAAAACATTTTCACCAATGGTCATTGATGGAAAAGGGTTTGGCTTTTGGAAAACCATACCTACACGAAGACGAATCTTTGTTACATCTGTTCCGGGTGCGTAAATATCTTTGCCATCAAGCAGAACTTCACCAGCAAGTGCTGCCGTTGGAATGAATTCGTGCATGCGGTTAAGAGTTCTCAAATACGTTGACTTTCCGCAGCCCGAAGGTCCAATTAATGCGGTGACGGTACCGGCAGCAAAGTCCAATGAAACATCGGAGAGCACATGCTTTGTGCCAAACCATGCGTGAACTCCACGAGTCTCAAGACCTGTCCCTAGAAGGTTTGTCCCTGGGACTCGTTGCTCACGATTGCCTGCAACTGATGCAAGTGATGATGGCGTCGTTGTCTGCATATTTTTCTCCATATTGTTATCGTTATTTGAATTCTCTGTAGGTGTCATCTCAAGCTACCTTTCTACCGCTTAGGTAACGGGCAAGCCCGAATAGAACCACAATCAGGATTAGCAAGATCAACATGCCACCCCACGCTCTTGCATATGCCTCTTCTGTTCCGCCTGTAAGGAATGCCTTCCAAATATAAAACGGTAGCGAGCCCATTGGACCCGAAGTTGGATTGAAATTAAGTGCATCTGCGCCACCTGATACAAGCAGGAGTGGAGCGGTTTCACCGATGATACGAGCGATTCCGAGGATTACCGCGGTAACTAATCCGCTTTTTGCAGCAGGAACTACCACGCCAGAAACGGTGCGCCACTGAGTTGCACCTAGTGCTACTCCTGCTTCACGAAGTTCGTTTGGAATCAATAGCAGCATCTCTTCAGCTGTGCGTGCAATTGTTGGAATCATCAAGATGCTTAATGCAAGTGACCCCATCAGGCCAGTTAGCTCCTGCGTTACAGGAATAACTAAAATCGAAAGAATAAATAAACCGGCAACGATTGATGGCACACCGCTCATTGCTTGAACAAGAAACTTAATTGGCCGTGCTAATTTGCCGCGAATCTCAGTTAAGTACAGTGCGGTTAAAAGTCCAATTGGGAAACTGACGATGAGCGCGCCGCCCACCATGATGATGGTTCCGACTAAGGCGTGTAAAAGTCCGCCTGCTTGAACTGGATCGTTAACAGAAGCCATTGTCATATCGTTGGTAAACATGCCAAAGTGGATTCCCTTGTAACCCTTTAACACCACTGTCATAACAATGCTCACAATTGGAATCAGGGTTATGGTCATTGCCAGAAATGCAAAACTGCTTAACAGGGAATCTTTTGCAGCAGCTAAATCACGAAGTCGCAGTTGTTGCACAAAAATCAAAAGGCTGGCAAAGAAAAAGTAGGCTGCTGCAAAACCCAACTTGCCATTTAGCCCAGTAAGTTCTACCGCAGCACCTGCGAGAACACCGGCCAGAGCTAATAAGGAAGCGGTAGCCAATCTCTGTGCGATCGAAGTGCCCCAAGGCTTTTGAGGTTTTGGAATCGTGACTTGATTCATCGTCCCTTTTTCCCAAACTTATTGATTAATACGTCAGAGATAGCGTTTACGGTCAAGGTTAGAAGGAACAAGACAAGGCCCGCTGCCATTAATGCATTTACTTCTTCTGGACCCGCTTCTCCGAACTTCAAGAGAATAAGTGAAGCAACGTTTCCACCTGCACCGAAAAGCACCTGCCAGTTGATCTGATAAACAACGTTCAGCACTGTGTAAACCGCGACTGTTTCACCCATTGCACGTCCTAGACCAAGCATTGCTCCGCCTACTACTCCGCCACGGCCATAAGGAATAACAACTGCGCGAATCATCGCAAGTTTTGATGCACCTAATGCATAAGCTGCTTGCACTCGATCCAAAGGTGTTTGATCAAAGATTTCACGAGAAATTGCGGTAACGATTGGAATGATCATAATTGCAAGAACTAAACCTGCAATAAATGGTGAGCGTTCAAAGATTGGCGCGGGAACATCAAAGATTGGAATAAATCCTAAATACTTATTGAGAAGTTTTGCCCAATATTCTGCGCTGCTCATCAAAACGATGAAGCCCCAAAAACCAAAAAGAAGTGATGGAAATGCGGCCATAAGGTCGATTAAAGAAATTAAAACCTTCTTTACTGATCCGCGTGCATAGAAGGTTAAATACAAAGCACTCAAAACGGCGATAGGAACACCGACAATCACAGCGATGAAAGCTGAGAGGAATGTTCCGATAAGCATTGCACCAAGACCGAAGGTGCTTTCAGCAATCTTGCCGTCGGCATCTTGCAATACTTCCCACTTGGATTCGGTTATGAAAGAAAATTTCTCAACACGCAAAACACTTATTCCCTTTAGTGACAAGAACAGAGCAATCAAGCCAAGGATGACCAAGGATGTCATTCCACCAATGGTGACCACTGCCCGGAAGATTTGATCCGAGCGTCGTGGCTTGGTCGTGATTTGCCGCGGGGCGGGGATTGCCGACTTGTTTTCAAGCAATGTCATGAGGTGAATCTTGTACTTACGCGGGATTTTTTACATAGACCGAAGGTGTCTAGCAGGTTAACAAAAGGTGAAATCACCCCTTTGCCCTTAAGGTTGCCCCCATGGCTAATGAACAACCCAATTTGATCTGGATCGACTGCGAAATGACGGGACTTTCCTTGGAAAAGGATGTCTTGGTCGAAATCGCCGTCCTTGTGACCGACTCTGATTTAAATGTCATCGGCGAAGGTGTGGACGTTGTCATCAAGGCGAGCGCCGAGCAGCTGGCGGCAATGAATGAGTTCGTCACCCAGATGCACACGACCTCTGGATTGATCACTGAAATCCCCCATGGAATCTCTGTTGCCGAGGCCGAAGCCAAGGTCATTGCCTACCTGGAAAGCGCATCGACCCAACCCGGCAAATCCCCGTTAGCCGGCAACTCGGTCAGCGTTGATCGATCATTTATCGCGCGCGATATGCCATTGCTCAACGATTATCTGCATTACCGAACTGTTGATGTTTCATCGATAAAAGAGTTGACCCGCAGATGGTTTCCTAAGGCGTACTTTGCCGCTCCCGCAAAGACGGGCAACCACCGCGCCCTTGGTGACATTCAAGATTCAATCGCAGAGCTGGCGTATTACCGCCAAGCAGTCTTTATTTCCGCACAAACAGAGGCTCCAACCACCACCTAACAACAGGTAGACTTGGCAACTCATGGTGGACGTAGCTCAGCTGGTAGAGCACCCGGTTGTGGTCCGGGATGTCGCGGGTTCGAGCCCCGTCGTTCACCCCAAGTTTTTCTTTAGTGATTAACCCTCGCACCACTAAGTAGAAAGCCGGACTGAAATGATTTTCGACGTCGTTGTTGAAATCCCAGCGGGATCGCGTAACAAGTACGAGATCGACCACATCACTGGCGAGGTTCGTCTAGATCGCATGCTCTTCACATCAACTCGTTATCCCTATGACTACGGTTTTGTAAAGGGCACCCTTTCTCAAGACGGCGATCCCCTTGATGCTCTGATCATGTTGGATGAACCAACTTTTCCTGGTTGCGTTGTTTCATGTCGTGTAATCGGAATGTTAAACATGACAGATGAAGCTGGCGGAGATGACAAACTGTTGTGTGTTGCAGCGGGTGATGTACGTAAGTCTTATCTTCAAGATTTAAATGATGTGCCTGCCTATGAACTCTCTGAAATCAAGCACTTCTTTGAAGTCTATAAAACTCTCGAACCAGGAAAATCTGTGCAAGGCGGCGAATGGGTTGGGCACGTTGAGGCAGAGTTGGAAATCAACGCTTCCTATGATCGATATAAAGGTTCTCACTAAGAATTTGGCAAAGCTTTTTCAGGTGTAATCCCAGTGACCGCAAGGCTTAGGACGAGGTCAATCCCGATTTCAAGGTGACTCACACGCCCAGTATGCGGATGTTGCAGATGTGCGACAAGGGGTATCTTCCTGATAGGTTTCCCCCTGCATTCAAGCGTTTCCGGCGCCTGTGTGCCTCGGGTGGTTAGCTCAGTTGGTAGAGCAGGTGACTCTTAATCACCGGGTCGGGGGTTCGAGTCCCTCACCACCCACTT
>NZ_JBIILI010000016.1:0-5905 GCF_044232745.1 Candidatus Planktophila sp.
ATGAATCTGGGCTTGCATATTTGCGCCCAGAAACTGCGCAAGGAATCTTCATTAACTTTGATCAGGTAATGACAACATCACGCAAGAAGCCACCATTTGGTATTGGCCAAATTGGTAAGTCTTTCCGCAATGAAATTACACCTGGAAACTTTATTTTCCGTACTCGCGAATTTGAGCAGATGGAGATGGAGTTCTTTGTTGTTCCGGGTAGCGATGAAGAATGGCATCAATACTGGATCGATACACGCATGGCTTGGTATGTGGATCTTGGTATTAACCCAGATCGCCTTCGTGTTTATGATCATCCGAAAGAGAAGTTGTCACACTATTCAAAGCGCACAGCAGATATTGAATACAAGTTCGAATTCGCCGGAACTGAGTGGGGCGAGCTAGAAGGCATTGCAAACCGTACAGATTTCGATTTAAAGGCGCACTCCGCTGCATCGGGTAAAGATCTTTCATACTTTGATCAGGAAAAGGGCGAACGCTGGACGCCATTTGTTATTGAACCTGCAGCAGGTGTTGATCGCTGCACACTCACATTCTTGATGGATGCATTTACAGAAGATGAAGCGCCAAATAGCAAAGGTGAAATGGAAAAGCGTGCAGTATTAAAGCTTGATCATCGCCTGGCACCAATTAAGGCTGCTGTTCTGCCTTTGTCACGTAACGCTGATTTGTCTCCAAAGGCGCGCGATCTTGCTACACAGCTTCGCAAAAACTGGAATATTGATTTTGATGATGCAGGCGCAATTGGTCGCCGTTACCGTCGTCAAGATGAAATCGGTACTCCATATTGCATCACCATTGACTTTGAAACACTTGAAGACAATGCGGTGACAATTCGCGATCGCGACACAATGGCGCAAGAGCGCATCGGCCTAGATCAGGTCGAGGCATGGTTAGCACCTCGTTTACTAGGTTGCTAAAGCCTCTTTTACTTCCATTAGCAAGCGGTGATCACTACATAGATCCACCGGTTGTTCTAGCGCCCATGGCTGGAATCACCAACGCACCATTTCGCACATTATGTCGTGAACAAGGTGCAGGATTATTTGTTTCTGAAATGGTTACAGCTCGTGCATTGATAGAACGCCGCCCAGAAACTTTACGAATGATTGTTCCTGGCAAAGATGAATGGCCACGTTCAGTCCAGCTGTACAGCGTTGATCCAACAACGATGCGTGCAGCAGTGACAATGATTGGAAAAGAAAATCTTGCCGATCACATTGATATGAACTTTGGCTGCCCTGTTCCGAAGGTGACACGTAAAGGTGGGGGAGCGGCACTTCCTTTTAAACGTAAGTTGTTCAGTAACATTGTTGGAGCAGCAGTTGAAGCCGCAAAGCCATTTGGTCTTCCAGTGACGGTAAAAATGCGCATCGGCATTGATAGCGATCATGAAACTTATTTAGAGGCAGCCAAATCTGCAGCAGATCTAGGTGTTGCCTGGGTTGCATTACATGCTCGAACTGCAGCACAGATGTATGAAGGAAAAGCTGATTGGTCTGCGATTGCACGTCTAGTAGAGCATTTAAAGCCAACCGGAGTGCCGGTTTTAGGCAATGGAGATATTTGGTCTGGCCACGATGCAATCAACATGATTGAAGAAAGCGGATGCGCCGGCGTTGTTGTAGGTCGTGGTTGTTTAGGGCGACCATGGTTGTTTACTGATTTAGTTTCTGCGCTTAAGGGTGAAGGCAAGCAAATCACACCAACTTTGCACGAAGTACGCGAAGTTATGTTCCGCCATGCAAATCTGATTGTCGAATACTTAGAATCAGAAGATCGCGGAATGCGCGATATGCGAAAGCACATGGCCTGGTATCTGAAGGGCTTCCGAGTTCCACGTGAAATTAGACATGACCTTGGCATGGTTTCTTCATTGCAAGAGATGCGAAATCTTTTGGATCAATTGGAAGATCAGCCCTATCCAACAGAGGTTGGCGAAAAACCGCGCGGTCGCACTAGCCATGGACGCCCTCCGACTTTGCCAGATGGTTGGCTAAACGACCCTGATGAACTAGTTCATGTCGAACTAGAGGATGCGTTTTCAGGCGGATAAATGTTTATATTCAGATGGATTCGCCGGACAATTTCTTTGATAATAATTATTGCTTTAATTGGCCCTGCCTATGGCGTGTCACAGGTCTGGCGCGCTGCTAAGAATCCAGTTGTTAGACAAGCAGATGTCATTGTAGTTTTAGGAACCGCGCAATTAAACGGTAAGCCAGGTGATGCTCTGGAAGCACGTCTGGTAGAAGCTAAACGAATCTATGATCTTGGATTTGCACCATCAATAATCACTGTTGGTGCTGGCGCACCAGGGGATAGAACAACCGAAGCTGCATCAGGTAAATACTGGCTTCGTACAAATGGGATCCCAGCAAAGAAAATTACTGCAATTGAAGAAGGCCGAGATACTTTGGTAAGCACAAAAGCCTATGCAGCGGTTATGAAAAAACGCTATGTCAGTGACGTCATCATTGTGACTGATCCGTATCACTGCAAGCGCGCTATGGCGATGGCAAATGATCAAGGGATTGTTAGCACATGTTCACCGGTGCAAACCGGACCTAATACAATCGCAAAAAGTGGCTACAAATACCTGCTTCGCGAAGCTGGTGCCTATTTGGTCTACATAACTGTAGGTAAACGTGGCATTCAGATAAGTGATCACTTACCTGAAGCAGACATTGTCACTAAGGTATTTCCATGAGTTACAGCGCATTTGACCAAGAACGGTTCTTAGACGAACCAGCAAAGCGCGCTGGCCGGACAGAGTTTATGCGCGATCGCGCGCGAGTAATTCATTCAGCCGCATTACGACGATTAGCGGCAAAGACACAAGTTGCAGTCCCTTGGGAAAATGATTTTCAACGCACCAGACTTTCACATTCATTAGAGTGCGCACAGATTGGCCGCGAACTGGGCGAATCACTGGGGGCAGATCCAGATTTACAAGACACTGCATGTCTTGCCCACGATTTAGGTCATCCACCTTTTGGGCACAATGGCGAAGAAGCATTGGCAGAGATCGCACAAGGTTTTGGTGGCTTCGAAGGTAATGCGCAAAGTTTCAGATTATTAGTTCGCTTAGAGGCCAAGACTGTTGATGTAAATGGCAAAAGTATTGGACTGAATTTAACGCGTGCATCTTTAGATGGTGCTACAAAATACCCTTGGCCACGATCTGAAAACCCTCGTAAATTTGGTGTTTACGATGATGATGTTGAAATCTTTACTTGGATGCGCACAAATGCACCTGTTGGTAAAAAATGTATTGAAGCGCAGATTATGGATTGGTCTGATGACTGTGCTTATTCTGTACACGATTTAGAAGATGCAATCTTTGCGGGTCAAGTATCAGTAAAGAATTTTGAACAAGACTTTGCAGATCTCTATAAAGTTATGACAGTTGATTACAAGAGTGATGCCACAGAACAAGAAGCACTGGCTGCACATTCACGACTATCAGCGCTTTCTGCATGGCCACATTATTATGATGGAAGCCATCGCAGTCTTGCGCGCATGAAGGATTCAACCAGCCAACTAATTGGTCGATTCGTAATGGCGGCCGAGGTACAAACTCGTAAAGTCCATGGGGATGGCCCACTTTCTCGCTATGGCGCAGATTTAGAAATTCCTCGCGAACAAAAACTCGAAGTAGATTTCTTAAAGGCGATTGCTGGGCATTACTTAATCAACGCTGCACATTCACAGGACCGATATGCAAAACAGCAGGTAATCATTGCTGAGCTAGTAGAGATGCTTTTGAAATATCCGGGCGAACTAGATTCGTACTTCCAAAAGCCCTGGAACGAAGCGGCAGATGAAATCGCCAAAATGCGCGTGATTATTGACCAAGTTGCTGCCCTTACTGACCCGGGTGCCTATGCCTTGCATGCACGCCTACTTGCTAATCGGTAGGGTACGAACATGAGTGGTCGCATTAGAGATGAGGATGTTGCATACATCCGCGATCGTGCACCTATCGATGAAGTCGTTGCAGATTATGTGCAGTTAAAAAATGCCGGCGGTGGCCAGAAAAAGGGTTTGTGCCCATTTCATGATGAAAAGTCCCCTTCCTTTCATGTGACACCAAGCAAAGGATATTTCCATTGTTTTGGTTGCCAAACTGGTGGCGATGCAATTGCTTTTTTGATGAAGATTGATCACCTAACCTTTACAGAAACAATCGAACGTCTTGCCGATCGCATCGGCTACACACTTCGTTATGACGAAGGATCTAGCACCGGACCGGTGGTTACTTCAGGAACTCGCAACCGATTAATCGCAGCACATGCAGAGGCAGCAAAGTTTTATCAAGAACAGCTCAATTCATCTCCGGGTGCTGCGCACGGCCGCGAATTACTGACAAAGCGAGGCTTTGATAAAGCTGCTTGTGAACAGTTTGGTGTTGGTTATTCACCAGATGAGTGGGATGGCCTGACAAAACATTTGCGAGCATTGGGATACACAATCGATGAACTAGAACTTGCCGGACTTTCAAAGATGGGTCAACGTGGACCTATCGATAAGTTCCGAAATCGATTGATGTGGCCGATCAAAGATATTTCTGGAGACATCGTTGGATTTGGAGCTAGGAAATTAGCCAGTGACGCTGACGATCAAGGTCCAAAGTACTTAAATACATCTGAAACTCCGATTTATAAGAAAAGCCAGGTGTTATACGGCCTGGATGTTGCTAAGAAGGAAATCGCTAAAAAACGTCAAGCAGTAATTGTAGAAGGCTATACCGACGTGATGGCAGCGCACCTTGCAGGGATCACAACAGCGGTTGCTACATGTGGCACCGCATTTGGCGCAGACCATATTCGTATTTTGCGCAGATTGTTAATGGATGATGATGCTTTTCGTGGCGAAGTGATCTTTACCTTCGATGGTGATGCAGCAGGACAAAAAGCTGCCCTTCGCGCATTTAGCGAAGACCAAAAGTTTGTGACTCAAACATTTGTTGCAGTAGAACCAGATGGGCTGGATCCCTGTGAGCTTCGTCAAGAAAAGGGAGATCTTGCATTGCGCGATTTGATTGCGCGTCGTGTTCCACTCTTCGAGTTTGCCATCCGCGCAGAATTAGCGCATCACAAATTAGATTCAGCAGAAGGTCGGGTTAACGCATTAAATGCGGCAGCACCATTAGTTGCTCAAATTCGCGACAAATCATTGCGCCCCGAATACACACGTTTGCTTGCAGGATGGTTGGGTGTTGAAGTTGAAATAGTTACTCGCGCAGTTTCGCGTGGTGTTAAGGCTGCACCGGTCAATCAAAGCGCAGTAGAAGAAACAACTGCGCAACCAAATTTTAGACCAGATCCCAATGAAGCTCGATTGATATTAGAACGAGAAGTATTAAAGGCAAAGTTGCAAGAGCCATCATTGTTTGTGGGTGAACTATGGAGTTCAATAGAAGCAGGAGCTTTTACTCACCCTGCATATGTGGCGTTACGCTCGGCGATTGATTCTGTCGAAAGGATCGCTCCAGAAAATATCGTTGATGAAAACGTAAAGGCTTTGTTTACAGAGTTAACGGTCGAACCGATCCGCGCCGATGGAAAGCCAACCGCTGTGTACGTTGCAAGCATCGTGGCGCGTTTGCGAGAAGTGGCAATCTCACGATCTATTGCCGAACTAAAGTCATCACTTCAGCGCTTAAATCCAGTAGAAAATGAGATCGAATACACCGCCGCTTTTGCCCAATTAGTTGCACTAGAAAGTGCCCGCCGTTCTTTGCATGATTTGGCGCTCGGCAGCCTCTAGTTTTTGCCCAAACCCGTGTGTGCGCTAGAGTTTGCGCTTGCACCGTTAATCCCTGATAGCTCAACGGCAGAGCAGTCGACTGTTAATCGACAGGTTCTTGGTTCGAATCCAAGTCAGGGAGCAT
>NZ_JBIILI010000011.1:0-17372 GCF_044232745.1 Candidatus Planktophila sp.
GTCAACGAAGGTGCTGCCAAGGCGTGAGCCCAGGCGTTGAACTGTGTCGGCTAGTTGATCATGGGAGGTTACATATGAGACATGGTCTAAGCGCATGGGGAAATCTTGCCCTATGAATGGGGGTGCTCATTACCACTAGCCACTTTTTACAAGCGTGAAATCGAGGCGGGGTGGTCACATCTGAGCGTGGGGATTGGGCGGTTTAAGGGACCAAGACTCCGTAGCCGATTGACTCGATGAAGGCACGGTAAGTCGCATTTACCTTTGTGATTGCTTTGGCCTTGGCATCAGCTGCTACTTCTCTGGCCTTATTGGCGGCGGCAAGTGCGGCCACGTTGCTGGCTTTGTAATCCTCTGTCGCTTTTGCTTTTGCGGCGTTTGTTACCTCTTTTGCAGTGGCCACATCTGAAATCATCTTGGATGCGGCGCCAGTTTTTATCCGTTCAAGGACAACGGCATAGTTGGCGCGAATTGCATCAGTAACTTTGCGCCATATGGCGCGGGCATCAACAAGGGCCTTTTGGTAAGCCAGAGGAATGGCTTTAACTGAGGCTTTATAGGTGGCTTCAGCGGCATTGATTCCAATTCTTTGGGTTGCTTGCACTGCAGCAAATCCATCGGTGTTTTCAGTGCTCAGGTCACCAGTTGATAGCGAATTAACCGTCACTGTTACCGAACATGAAATTAATGTTCCAGACGAAAGCTGTGGAATGATCCACGAGTTTGTGGGATTAGCTGTTGTTGCTGCAAGTGCTGGTTGTGCGGCTCCGTTGAATAGAAGGTTGTACAAGTACTTGCTTGGAGTAACCAGACCAGATGTGCTGGCATCAATTACACCATCACGGACGTACCCAAATACATAGGTACCGACTGAACACACATACTTTCCATCTTTAAGATTCATTGATGGCTTTGTAAGAGATTTTAAGAACGCAGTCGGTGGAGAAGCAGTCGGTGGAGAAGCAGTCGCTGGAGAAGAAGCAGCGCTAGCACCAAGGGCATTAACCGCCTTGAGGCGAATTGTGTATGGGGTGAAGGACGTCAAACCAGTTATGACCAAGGGGGAATTCGTAGTAACTGGATCAAAAGGAATATAGGTGTTGCCATCTATTGAGTATTCGTAATTGGTGATGGCAAGACCATTGTCAGCTCCAGCGGAAAAGGTAATACTTATTTCACCGTCTCCTGCAGTGGCTACTAAATCAATAGGGGGGCCGGGCGTGCTCACGCAACCTACTGTTTTTCCATTGGCCACAATTGCATCAATAACACTTTGATTAGTGCCGAGATAGCAAACTTTAGTTAGTTGCCCGGTTCCTGACAATGCCGCATCATCAAGGGTAACCATCGTTAAAGGCAACCTTAAATCAATCAAATAACCATTTTCATTGAAAGCGCCTGCCTCAATTATTTCGACTCCTTCAGGAACCACTAAAGATCTCCAATTAGCGCCAACAAAGGCAGATCCAGAAATTTTCTTCAGGTTGGTACTGTTGCTAAAAATGATTTCTGTGATTCCTTGACCAAAGTTATTGTAGAAGGCTGCTCCGGGAATCTCGGATATGCCAGAACCTAGAGTTATTGAACGCAGGGAACTGTTTTGTTGAAATCCTCCGCCTAGTGCTGTAACCGAATCTGGAATAACTACAGACTGTAAATAAATACCTCCGCTAAATGCGGGACTCCCGATTTCGGTTACGCTATTTGGGACTGTGTAAGAAGTGTTTACATTGCCGGATGGATAGTGAACTAAAGTAGTTTTATTCTTATTGAAGAGAACTCCGGAAGTTGAGCTAAAAATAGAATTGCCCGCAGAAACATTGAACTCCCGAATTGAACCGGAGCCAAATCCGTTGCCGTTGATAGAGGTTAATCCTGAGCCAATGTTAACAACTTGTGCGGTTGTGTTAGCAAAAGACCATTCGCCAACAGACAAAACTGAATCAGGAATTGTGAGACTGGTGATTGAATTTGGGTTTAAATAGAAGGCGTAATCTCCAATTCGCTGAACATAATCATCAATGACTAGGTCTCCTGTGCAACCTTCCGCACTCGTCAGTGTGCCGGATGAGTCAACCGAATAAGTCCCATCTCCGCAGGGGAATCTTGCTGAAAACTCAGCGGTGATTACTCCTGAATCCGCGGAATGTGTCACAGATCTTGCACCTGCAACCGTAAAGAAATTGGCAGTGACTCCTGTTAGCGTGAAGCCAGATGCTGGAGTAAGAGTGATTGTTGCTGTGTATGCAGTTGCTGCGGCAAAAGTTGTTGGTGAACCAGACCAGGAGACAGTTCCCGTATAACCATTTACTGCAGTCACTGTCGTATCTGGGATTGCACCGCTAACAGGTGGAGTAACCCCTGTAATTGCTGATTCATAAATTATTGCTACTTCAGGAGCACTTGAACCAAATGCGCGAATAGGACGAACAGGTGTGGTTTGCTGTTTCCCGGGATCTGCCACACCTTGAACACCGTTGCTGCCTTGATCCCACGCGCCAGTCGCAGTAGCTTCAGATGAGGACCAATAACCAGCTGTTGCACTTAAAAGCACTTGGTTTGATGTGATTTCATTTAGCTCATCTTTAGATGGCAAATACCAGTCGTTCTTGCCGCCCCCTCGATAATTTCTTGCTACAGAGCCAGCGCCTAACATCCCCGCACCGCTTTGTTGAACCATTTTTAAGGTGTTGCTATATCCGGTTCCAATTGCAGTTGAGGTTGACCCCACTGCTGTGTTTGTGTTTCCAGACCAGGCATAAGTGGCATCGGTCCAGGCCCCTGATCCTGTTATCGGTGCAGCTTCGAGGTATTTACAAGTAGAAGAAAGCGTTTGTCCACAAGAAAATGTTTCCGGAGCAACATAGAAAATCTTTCCACCACCAGGGCCGATGTCTCCAACCTGACAGGTGAATGTTGCTCCGTCACATGTCGTACCTGTCAGAGTAACGCTTGCAGTTGCTGGGGTTAGACCAGGTGCTGTGTAGGTAATGGTGTAGGTAGTGCCAGCTGTTCCATCAAGCCCAAGGTTTGTGAAGGTTGCAACTCCCGAAGTTGCCGTAGCAGTTGTTGCTCCAACCAATGTTCCACCTGCACTGACGGTTGCAGTGACTACGGCAGAGGATGAAGAAACCCTGTTACTACTTGCATCTTGAATTGTGACCTGGGGCTGGTTGATAAATGTAGTTTTGCGTTCTGATCCAAATGAAGCTCGAGTAATCGCAACTTGTGGCCCAGGTAGCGGGTCGCCAGGACTAAAGGCACGAATTGGCCACAGCTCTAATTGGTCTTCTTTAATTTGAGCACCAACTCCACCATGTGAAGTTACCAGTGATGCTGCAACGTCTGATTCAACTTCATTGGAACCCCAGTAAGATCTGGCGCGGCTCAGATCGAGATCGGACCCATGTGCACTCAAATACTCGAGTTCTGCTGATGATGGAAGGAACCAATCCGAATAACCATTCTTAGAGTAGTTTGCTGCAACGTTTCCCGCACCTGCTGCACACTTTGAAACCATAATGGCAGTGTTTGATGCGCCCGAACCGAGCGAGGCGTTAGCTGCTCCAATGAGAGTTGTGTTTCCATTATTAGGACCCTCGCACCATTCGTAACTTCCGTAGGGGGAACCCATCCTGAAAGTAATTGGTGCAGCTTCCAAATACCTTCCTCCGGCACTAATACCCGGGACCTGATTGATTGTGGAGGATCCAACATAAATAACGATTCCACCCGCAGGTCCGATTTCACCAACGGAACAGGGCCCTCCTTGTGCGCAGGTAAGTGGAGTCGCCGATGCCAGCATTGGGGCAGGAACGATCGAGATTGCCGTAAGGGAAGAAACCAACATCACTAATGGAAGAAGAAAAGAGAAGTATCTCTTTAGTAGGTCCAGATACTTTACGATTTTGGCGGTCGACTTCAATTTGGTCTCAAATCTGAAAAGGTCACTATCGGTTGCGTAGCCGCAAATCATAGGCGGAACTATGGGACGTGTCACCCAGGGGTTAGGTTGTTTTTATTCGCCCAAGGGCCCGAAAAATTGAGTTAGGTAACTAGCGAGCCAGGACGCACATAAGCGCTTCAACGGTTAGCAATGGGGCCGCATTGTGGCTTAGGTTGGTGCGGGCATCCATGATGGCGTTGATCTTCTTGATTGTTGCTTGTGACTTGGTTTTTTCAGCCATTGTGCGGATCTCGGTTTCAAGCTCTTTATTGATCAGGGCATCGTTGGCACCTGCTTGAACCATCATGACATCTCGGTAAAAGGTTGCGATGTCGAGCAACGCTGCATCCAACCCATCACGGATCATTCGGGTTTGGCGGGTTTTTTGTTCTTTCTCTAAATCTTTAATTGCTTTGCTGCCACCTGTTGCCATGCCGCGACCGGTTGCGCCTTTGCCGTAAGCAAGTGATAAATCATCAACCTCTTTTTCATTACGCAGCTCAGCAGCTTGGGTTGCTTGTTCTGTTGCAAGATCAATCAGAGTTTGGGCGGCGGCAAAAGCAGATGAGATTCCTTGCAGCGTTAGCGGCAACTTCATGATTGTGGTTCGAGTGTTACGCACTGATTCATTGTTGGCAAGGTATCTGGCACGACCGATGTGACCTTGTGATACCCGAGCAGCAAAATCAGCCATGTTGGGAGAAATGCCATCGCGAGATTGCAGTACCTGTGCAACAGCTTGATTTGATGGTGTGACTAATTGCAGATGACGACAACGGCTGCGAATAGTTGGCAACACATCATGCAAAGTTGGTGCACATAACAACCAGACTGTTCGGTTGCCAGGTTCTTCTATCGCTTTAAGAAGTGCGTTCGCTGCAGATTCGGTAAGACGGTCCGCATCTTCCATAACCACAACGCGCCACCCGCCCATTGATGGCGCCCAGGCAACACGTGTTAACAATTCACGGACTTCATCGATTTTGATTGACAGACCTTCGGTAACAATTACTTCAACATCTGGGTGCGCACCGTTGGCAGCGGATTTACATTCATTGCATGTTCCGCAGCCATCCTTTGTGCAGACCAGTGCTTGTGCAAATGCCACTGCGGCAGATGATCGACCAGATCCTGGAGGACCTGTAAAAACCCACGCATGCGTCATTTCCTGTGTTTCTTCACCGCTTCGTGTTGCAGCGACAGCCTTCTGCAGGATCTCCACAACATGTTCTTGGCCTACAAGGTCGCTATAAACGCTCACTTTTTACTAGCTGGCTTCTTCTTGGGGCTAGCTTTTTTAACAGCTTTACCTGCTGCGCGAATTGGACGCAGCAACAGATTGCCTTTGTCTTCGACTGCATTGCGCTTTAGTGCAGGGATTTCGCTAACGCGAGAAATGATTGCAGTGTGTGTGTCTTCAATAGATTGATTGCCATCGATGATGACGTAACGCTCTGGATCAAGGGCGGCTAACTGTATGAACTCTTGGCGCACACGTTCGTGGAAATCTATTGGTTGTGATTCCAGGCGGTCTTTGCTCTTTAAACGAGCAAGGCCAATTTGTGGTGGTAAATCAATAATAATTGTTAGCGTTGGAAAGAGTGATTCAGTTGCCCATCTAGAAATTCGTGCTACTTCGCCAGGTTGTAATACGCGGCCTGCACCTTGGTATGCAATTGATGAATCAAAGTATCTGTCGCTAATGACAACTTCGCCTTGGGCAAGTGCTGGGCGGATAACGCTGTACACATGGTGCGCGCGATCTGCGGCGTATAGAAGTGCTTCGGCGCGTGGACTAATTTCTCCGGTGGAATGTGACAATAAGATTTTGCGGATTTCAATTCCTAAATCACTGCCACCAGGTTCGCGGGACAAAACAACTGTTTCGCCTTCTTGTTCTAGCCATGCTTTTAACAATTTAGATTGGGTTGACTTACCAATTCCCTCGCCACCTTCAAATGCAATGAAGACACCTTTTGTTGGCGCACCTGTGATGCTGCCTAGTTCGCCCTTCAGTGCATTTGTAATATCGGACCACAATGAAACATTTGGACGATCCTTCATCTGCTTATACGAAATAAGCCCGATTAAAGAAGCGATTAACCCTGCGATTAAAATTGTTACCGCTGCGCCGTTGTAGCTAATTTCAGTGTTTTGAAATTTGACGCTGTGCTGGCCAATTGAAGCAGCGATTAATGGTGCGATTGCAAGAACACCAACTAAAACCACGCGGATCAGGCTTTGCACGAAAGCAAAGGTGCGACCGCGCACATCATCGGCGACCTCCATGCCCAGCATGGTGAAGCCTGTTACCCAGGTTATTCCGCTAAATGCACCAAGAATTATCACGATAAAGACTGCCAAAACCAGGTTAGGGATTGCAGCCAGCGCAACTAGAAATAAACCCGAAGTGGCTAGCGAAGCGCCAAATAAACGACGGCGAGAAAATTGTGCAAAGACTTTAGGGCCAAAGGCGATTCCGGCAGCTAGGCCTGTAAAGACTGCGCCGAATAAAACACCGTATGCAGCTTCTCCGCCGCCAAGATCGCCAACAAATGTTCGGGCAAGACCAATAACCGCACCAGCTGCAACAAATGCGCCAACCATTCCAACGATTAGGCCGCGAATGATTTTGCTGCCAGAGACAGCTTTCCAGCCTTCGTGCAAGGACTTAAGAATTCCAGAATCTGCTGAGTGTTTTTCTGCAGCGCCTTTAGGTATTTCGCGCAAACCCCAAATGGTAAATGCAGCGAAAGCAAATGACAGTGCGTTTGCATACAGAGCAAGATCAATTGCGGTCGAGTTAATCCCGAAAGTTACATTTATTGCAGATGTGAACAAAGAAAGGAAGGTGAATAACAAAGCGGCAATAGGTGCTGTGCCGTATGCAGCAAGTAGTGATACTTGGTTGGCATTTTCTAAACGTTCGCGTGGAACCAAGTTGGGGACAGATGCTTCCTTTGCTGGTGACCAGAATAAAGTTATGCATTCCACCAAGATTGTTGCGGTGTACAACCAGAAGTAATTATGGAAAATGGGGATCGAGATATACAGCGCGGTGCGCATGATGTCGCACGTAACCATTAACTTGCGGCGATCTAATTTGTCGGCGATTACACCTGCCAGTGGACCTAAGAAAACAGCTGGCAACAAGCGCGCGATAAAGACACCTGCGATTGCAAAGTTAGCTGTGGCGTAATCGCCGCCAGAAAGTTGTTGGGCCATCGCAGTTGTTGCTAAAAGACCAAGCCAATCGCCCAGGGAAGAAAACACCATCGAGTTCCAGAGCTTGCGGAATGGTTTGATCGCTAAGACTCCGCGCGTTACATCCTGCGCCGGAGCGGCAGGGGTCGGGAGCGTTTTAGGCATGGCGGAAGTCTATCGGCAGGCGTGAATACGACCAGAAGTGGCTTTATTCAGCGCTTTTCTTTGCTTTGCCTGATGCAGCTTTCTTCGCAGCTTTCTTCGCACCTGCTTTTTTAACAACGTTCTTGGTAAGAGTTGGTGCAGTGTCGCCCTTTTTTGCCAAACCCTTTTTATCTAGCGCTGCAGCTTTTTTGCGAGCCTTCTTTGGTGATGGACCGTTTTCTGCTTCCCAGGCACGGCGGCCTGCAAGTAGTTCTAGCCCGCGATCTAAGGTCATTCCTTCTGCGGTATCACCACGACGAAGCGTTGCATTTGTTTCACCATCGGTTACATACATACCAAAGCGACCATCTTTAATGATTAGCGGCTTTTGTGATGTTGGATCAATACCAAGTTCTTTAACTGGTGGCTTTGCAACTCCGCGACGACGTTCTTTTGGCTTTGAATAAATCTCAAGTGCTTCATCTAAAGTCATCGTAAACAACTGTTCTTCAGATGTCAGTGTGCGTGAATCAACACCAGCCTTTAAATATGGGCCGTAACGTCCGTTTTGTACAGTGATGTCATCGCCCGCGCTGTTGGTACCAAGAGTTCTTGGCAATGAAAGTAGTCGCAATGCATCTTCATACGTCACGGTATCTAAGGTCATTGTTGAAAGAAGTGAAGCAGTCTTTGCCTTAGGCGCATCTGCCTTTTTCTTTTTCTTTTTACCAGACGCAGTCAACTCAACCGGTAGCTCTGGCAAAACTTCGGTGATGTAAGGACCAAAGCGACCACTCTTTGCAATGATCGGCAAATTAGTTGCTGGGTCAATTCCTAGTTCACGTTCGCCTGAAGGGGCTGCTAATAATTCAATTGCCTTGGCAAGTGTTAATTCATCTGGTGCTAAGTTTTCTGGAATATTTGCCAGCTTGCGCTCTTCGCCTTCTTTATTTTCTTGCAGGTACGCGCCGTAGCGACCAACACGAATTTCGATTTCAGGGGACAGGTTCATGGTGTTTGTTGCGCGGGCATCAATCACACCAAGATCTGCAGATAATTCGTTAAGTCCTGGCTGGCCATCTACGCCATAGAAAAAGTCGCGCAGCCAATCAACTCGGCCCGCTTCTCCACTTGCGATCTTGTCTAGATCTTCTTCCATGCTGGCCGTAAATTCGTAATCAACCAGCTTTGTAAAGTGAGTTTCCAGCAACCCGGTCACTGAAAATGCCAGGAAAGTCGGTACTAATGCGCGACCACGCTTATAGACATATCCACGATCTTGAATAGTTTGGATAATTGATGCAAATGTTGATGGGCGGCCAATACCAAGTTCTTCTAATTTCTTAACAAGAGTTGGTTCGGTATAACGGGCCGGTGGCTTTGTTTCGTGGCCTTCGCAGGTGTACTCGTTGACTTTAACTGCTTGACCAACTGTCATTGCAGGTAAGCGCTTGTCCTCGGACTCTTCATCCTTGTTTTCTTCGCTGACAATGTCATCGTATGCAGCCAAGAAGCCCGGGAAAGTAATTACAGAACCGTTGGCGCGAAAAATAGTTGCCTTGCCATCATTGGTGGTCGCATCAAAATCAACACGCATCTGCATTTTTTTGGCATCTGCCATTTGTGAAGCAACGGTGCGCTTCCAGATTAAGTCATACAGTGCGAACTCATCACGTGAAAGCTCTGGTGCTAACTCACCTGGTGTCTTAAATACATCACCAGCTGGACGAATCGCTTCGTGTGCTTCTTGGGCGTTCTTTGTTTTTCCAAGATATGTACGTGGAGCATCTGCAACATGGTCTGCGCCGTATAAAGCTTTAGCGGCATTACGCGCAGCAGTGACCGCTTGTCCTGACAAATTGACGCTGTCAGTACGCATGTATGTGATGTAGCCATTTTCATACAAACGTTGTGCAATACGCATTGTGATCTGTGCACCCCAACCAAGTCGGCTACCGGCATCTTGTTGCATCGTTGATGTCGTAAATGGTGGCTTTGGTCGCTCGGTACGTGGGCTCTCTTCCATTGATTTAACAGTTAGATCACTACTCTTTAATGATTCGACTAAGCCACGTGCACCTGCTTCATCCAACAACAAAATGTTTGCCAGTGACTTTTCTTTAACCGCACCGTCTGCGCCAAAATCACTTGTGGCCGCTACTTTTTTTCCATTTACTTCGAGCAAACGAGCATTAAAGCCAAGTGCGGTTACGGCCGCTAAGTCCCACCAGGCACTAGAAATAAAGGCCATGCGTTCGCGTTCTTTTTCAACAATTAATCGTGTAGCCACAGATTGCACACGGCCTGCCGAAATACGTGGCATTACTTTCTTCCACAAAACCGGGGACAACCGGTATCCAAACAAACGGTCTAATACGCGACGTGTTTCTTGTGCATCAATTAAGTGATAATCCAGATCGCGGGTGTCATTTACCGCTGCTTGGATCGCTTCTTTTGTAATTTCATTAAAGACCATGCGCTTAATTGGAATCTTTGGTTCCAGAACTTCAACTAAGTGCCAAGCAATAGCTTCGCCTTCGCGGTCCTCGTCCGTTGCCAGGATTAATTCTTCGGCATTTTTCATTAACGCCTTTAATTCGGCGACCTTAGCTTTTTTATCTGGGTTAATTACATACAGCGGTGCGAAATCGTTGTCGATATCTACGCCCTCTTTAGCCCAAGCGATCTTTTTGTATTCCTTAGGAATATCTGCTGCGCGCTGAGGTAAATCGCGGATATGACCGACGGAAGCCTCGACGACGTATCCGTCGCCGAGGTACCCACCAATTTTTCTGGCCTTTGCTGGTGACTCAACAATCACCAGCTTAATCAGGTCAGCTTTTTCTTTCGCCATAAGAAAGGGGGAAGTCTTTCTACTTAGACAGTAATTGAAGTTGCTTGACGACGGTTACGAATTAACGCACCCACGATCACTGCAACTGCTGCAAGTGAGATCGCTGTGCTTGTTGTTTCGCCGTTGCCAAGTGCAAGAGAAACAATTGCTGGAGTAATTAACAAACCAACAAGGTTCATCACCTTGATAAGTGGGTTAATTGCTGGACCTGCTGTGTCCTTGAATGGATCTCCAACAGTGTCACCAACGATTGTTGCTGCATGTGCTTCTGAATTCTTTCCGCCATGATGGCCATCTTCAACCATCTTCTTAGCGTTATCCCAAGCACCGCCTGAGTTAGAAAGGAATACAGCCATCAGTGTTCCGGTACCAATTGCACCGGCCAAGTAGGCACCAAGAGCGCCCACACCAAGACCGAAACCAACCGCGATTGGTGCCATAACAGCGAGCAATCCTGGAGTAACTAATTCGCGCAATGAATCACGTGTGCAAATATCTACAACACGACCGTAATCAGGCTTTTCAGTTCCCTTCATGATTCCTGGGTGCAAGCGGAACTGTTCACGAACTTCGACGACAACTGCGCCAGCTGCACGTGATACCGCGTTAACTGCAAGACCTGAGAACAAGAACACAACCGCTGCTCCGATAATCAAACCAACCAAGTTGCGTGGGTCTGCAACATCCAAGATGCCCTGGAACTGCAAGCCAACTTCTGCTGCAGTCTTACCTGCATCAATAACCGCTGTCTTGATTGCATCTGTGAATGCACCGAACAATGCTGTTGCAGCAAGTACTGCTGTTGCGATTGCAATTCCCTTAGTGATCGCCTTAGTTGTGTTACCAACTGCGTCAAGGCTTGTAAGGATCTCTGCGCCTTCGCCATCAACATCGCCTGACATTTCTGCAATGCCTTGTGCGTTATCTGAAATTGGACCAAAGGTATCCATCGCAACGATTACACCAACTGTTGTTAGCAAACCTGTACCAGCAAGTGCGATTGCAAGAAGTGAAAGCACAATGCTTCCGCCGCCTAGCAAGAATGCACCAAATACCGCTGCTGCGATTAGCAATGCGCTGTATACGGCAGATTCAAAACCAACTGCGATACCAGCCAAAATTACTGTTGCTGCACCTGTTTCAGATGAAGCTGCAACATCATTTACTGGACGCTTGCCAGTTTCGGTAAAGAAGCCTGTTAATACCTGAATTGCTGCTGCTAATGCGATACCGATCAATACTGCACCGATTGCTAGAACACGTGGGTTTGTGTTGCCAGCTGCTGCAACTGCTTCTGGTGAAAGACCTGTCATCAACTTGAAATCAGATGGCAAGTACGTAAATGTTGCGAGCGCTGTTAGCCCCGCAGAAATGATTGCTGATAAGAAGAATGAGCGGTTAATTGCTGTCATTGCTGACTTATCTGTGCTGCGTAATCTAGTAAGGAAGATTCCGATAACCGCTGTAACAGTTCCGATTGCTGGAACGATCAGTGGGTAAATCAGACCAGCATCACCAAAAGCCGCCTTACCAAGGATCAATGCTGCAACAAGTGTTACCGCGTATGACTCGAACAAGTCTGCTGCCATACCGGCGCAGTCACCAACGTTGTCTCCTACGTTGTCAGCAATTGTTGCTGCGTTGCGTGGGTCATCTTCTGGGATGTGCTTCTCAACTTTACCTACAAGGTCAGCTCCAACATCTGCTGCCTTGGTAAAGATTCCGCCACCGACGCGCATAAACATCGCAAGCATCGCTGCGCCAAAACCAAAGCCTTCCAAAACAGCTGGTGCGTTCTCGCGGTAAATAATCACAACAAGGGAGGCACCAATTAGTCCAAGACCAACTGTTGTCATACCAACAACGCCGCCTGTACGAAATGCGATCTGGACAGCCTTTGCGCCATCCTTATTGCGAGCAGCATCTGCAACGCGCACATTTGCGCGCACTGCAAGCCACATACCGTTGTAACCAACTAGCGCAGAAAATGCTGCACCTAGCAGGAAGAAGATAGAACGGCCGATGCGGATTTCAGCATCACCAGGCAATGCGAATAACAAGAAAAAGACGATTGCTACAAAGTATGAAAGTGTGCGGAACTGGCGAGATAAAAACGCAGCAGCTCCTTCTTGCACAGCTTCTGCGATTTCGCGCATCTTTGGTGTTCCATCACTTGCTGCCAATACCTGGGCACGTAGGCCGTAGGCGATTGCCAGCGCAGCTAGGGAAATTCCTAGAACGATGTAGGCATATGTCAGATTGGATCCGGTCACTTGGACCATTGATACGGCGCCAGAAGCACGCATAGGTTCTCCTCCGTTGGAGTTGTGGCGCCCAGTGGGGGCGCGAGACTGGTGAAGTGTAGGTCAGGAAACCCCGTTTAAGGCAAATTTATACTTATCTATTACAACACTTTGAGCGTGAGATAGCCTGCCCCCATGAACCTTTTGGATGCCAATTCAGTTATTTCAACTCTTGGCCTCATTGGCGTGCTTGGCATCATTTTTATGGAAACAGGCTTACTTATTGGTTTGGTTTTCCCCGGAGGCGAAGTTGTTTTCTTAGCTGGCATCGCAGCATCTGGTTCTGGCTCTGCCCTATTGGGCGATGCAAAGCTATCGACTCCATTGTTGTTCACCCTTGCGCCTATTGCAGCAATTATCGGTGGCGAAGTCGGTTACTGGTTCGGCAAAACATATGGCCGAAAGTTTTTTGACCGACCAGATAGCAGATTCTTTAATCAAAAGATGGTTCAGAAAATAGAAAAGTGGTTGGGCAAGTACGGTCCACGAAAAGCGTTGGTCTTTGGTCGTTTCATTCCCTTTGCACGTACTTTGATTAACCCAGTGTGTGGTGTTGCTAACTTAGATCGAAAGACTTTTTCTACTTGGAATGCCATCGGCGCAGTTATTTGGACGCAAGTTGCAATGGGAATTGGTTACTTTTTAGGCGATGTATTTGAAGAAAATGGTAATTACTTTATTGTCGGAATTGTTACTGTGATTGTTTTAGGAACATCAATTCCGTTGGCACTTGAAATATTTAAAGAGCGACAATCTAAGCGTTATAAGCCTAAATCTGCCAACTGATAAGCAGCGCGGTATTCATACCCCGCCTCTTTAATCTTTGGTTCTGCGCCACGTTCCACAATTACTGCAACACCAACAACTATCGCACCAGCTTCGATTAATGCTTCGACCGCGGTCAGCACGGAACCGCCAGTTGTTGATGTGTCTTCAACTGCAAGAACGCGCTTGCCCTTTACATCGGGGCCTTCGATACGACGTTGTAGACCGTGTGCTTTTTCTGCTTTGCGAACTACAAAAGAATCAATCTTTTTCCCTTGCGCAGCTGCCACATGCATCATGGCTGTTGCTACAGGATCTGCGCCAAGTGTTAATCCACCGACTGCTTCATAATCTAGATCTTGTGTTAGTTCTAACATGACCTGACCGACAAGAGGCGCGGCTTCTGAATCAAGTGTTACGCGACGAAGATCCACGTAATAATCCGCCTCTTTGCCGCTGGAAAGAATGACTTTCCCATGAACAACTGCCTTACTTACGATCTGGGCTTTTAATGCATCGCGTGAACTCATGGGCGCAACCTTATCTGCTAGTTATCTTCTTTGTAGATAATGACTTCAGTTTTGCGTCGTGCAACTAACCCTTTAGGTGGGTTTTGCTCAATTAGTGCATTAACTTCAATTCGAAGTTGAGCAACCTCAACTGCCATATTTGCGACCGCTGATTCCAATTCGATGATTCGCTTGATACCTGCATGATTAATTCCTTCACCAACAAGCTTCTGAACTGCGCGCAACAAAGCAATATCGCGTAATGAGTATCTGCGATTACGTCCTTCTGTTCGTGATGGTGAAACCAAACCTAATTTGTCATATTGACGCAAAGTTTGCGGGTGCATCCCAGAAATTTCGGCAGCAACTGAAATGACATACACCCCAGCATCATCATCTGGTGGATTGTTGTTTTCAATGCTCATATCTTCGCCTTACTCACAAAATCAGCACGAACATCTTCGCTTGATGTTTCTTCGGCAAATTGTTTCAGTGCTTCTAGTGCTTTTCCATCAACGCGCTGTGGCACCTGAACTTCGACAGTGACCAATAAGTCACCTGTGGTACTGCCTTTTACGATGCCACGACCCTTTACGCGCAAGGTGCGACCATTTGGTGTTCCGGGCGAAATACGAACAGTTACATCATCACCGGCCATTGTTGGCACCTTGATGTCAGCACCTAGCGCGGCTTCTGCAAAAGTAACTGGCAATGTGATTGTTAAGTTTTCACCTTTGCGAGAAAAGATTGGGTGCGGCTTCACATGTAGTTGAATAAACAAATCACCTGGACCTGCTTCACCTTGTGCACCTTTACCTTTAACACGAATCTTTGCTCCGTCACTAACACCAGTTGGAACACGTGCAGAAATATTTTGTGCTTGTCCTCGATCTGTTGCTAAACGCAGATCAAGCGTTGTTCCAAATACTGATTCTCGAAATGTAATCGTCGCCTCTGTTTGTAAATCTTGACCTTTGCGAGGACCGCGGCGGCCACCACCGCCAAATAGGTTTGCGAAAATATCTTGTGGGTTTCCACCGCCAAATACATCGCTGAAATCGCCGCCCTGAAAGCCTCCGCCTTGTGGCGCGCGAAAGCCACCTCGTTCAAATAAAGATCGGGCTTCATCGTATTCAGCGCGTTTTTTTGCATCAGACAAGATTTCATAGGCTTCAGAAACAGCCTTGAACTTCTCTTCTTTTGCGGCATCGCCCTTGGTTTTGTCTGGGTGTAGATCACGGGCAAGTGCGCGGTACTTTTTCTTGATTTCATCGGCAGCTGCCTTTTTATCTACGCCAAGGACTTTATAAAAGTCCTTTTCATATAGATCTTTAGCTGCCATGGTTGATTACGCTCCCACTGGATCTGTTACGGCAACGCGTGCGGGACGCAAGATGCGTTCTTTGTACTTGTAACCAGGTTGCAAAATCTTTGAAGCAGTTGCAACAGCAACATCTGCTGATTCTTCATGCATCAAGGCCTCATGAATTTGTGGGTCAAAAGCTTCACCTTCGGTGCCGTACTTTTCGAGCCCGATACGTGAAGTGATTGAATTTAGCTGGTCTGCCACCGCTTTAAAGCCGCCAGATAGCTCGCCATGTTGTTCTGCGCGATCAACATCATCAAGTAATGCCAATAGCTCTGTCAAAACAGCACCGACTGCACTTTCATGGGCAACGGCGCGATCCCGTTCTACCCGCTTTCGGTAATTTGCATACTCTGCTTGGAGCCGTTGCAAATCAGAGGTCAGTGTTGCAACCGGGTCAATTTCTTGACCCGGCTCAACAACTTCCTCTACAACTTGTTCAGTTGTTTCTTCTGACATTACTTCTGCTCTTCTTCTACAACCTCAGCGTCTTCAACACCATCTTCATTAGGTGTTGTTTCACCTTCAGCTGCTGCACCGGCTGCATACAACGCAGAACCAAGTGCTTGGCTAACGGTTGCAACTTTTTCAGTTGCTGATTTAATCATTTCGTAGTTTGAACCACCAAGTGCGGTCTTTAACTCTTCTAGTGCAGCTTCAGTTTCTGTCTTCTTCTCAAGAGCATCACCTTGTGACAATTTTTCCTCGTTGTCCTTGATGAACTTTTCAGTTGAGTACAGCAGTGAATCTCCTGCGTTGCGGATCTCTGCCTCTTCTTTGCGCTGACGATCTTCTTCAGCATGTGATTCAGCATCGGCCATCATGCGCTCGATTTCTTCCTTAGACAGTGCAGAGCCACCAGTGATTGTCATGCTCTGCTCTTTGCCTGTTCCCAGATCCTTTGCAGACACATGAACAATTCCGTTTGCATCGATGTCAAAAGTAACTTCGATCTGTGGAACTCCACGTGGCGCTGGTGGCAAACCTGTTAGTTCGAACATTCCTAGCTTCTTGTTGTAAGCAGCCATTTCGCGTTCGCCTTGGTATGCCTGAATCTGTACAGCAGGCTGATTGTCATCAGCTGTTGTAAATACTTCGCTGCGCTTTGTAGGAATCGTTGTATTGCGCTCGATTAAACGTGTCATCACGCCACCCTTGGTTTCGATACCAAGTGACAGCGGAGTTACATCTAGCAGCAGGACATCCTTTACTTCGCCCTTTAAAACACCGGCTTGTAGCGATGCACCAACTGCAACAACCTCATCAGGGTTTACTCCCTTGTTTGGCTCTTTGCCGCCGGTTAATTCTTTAACCAAATCAACAACTGCTGGCATACGAGTTGATCCACCAACAAGTACAACTGATTCGATATTTGCAATTGGAATTCCAGCATCTTTTAGAACTGCTTGGAATGGCTTCTTGCAACGCTCAAGCAATGCAGCTGTTAACTGCTGGAACTGCGCGCGAGTAATTGTTTCATCCATGAACAATGGATTCTTGTCAGAATCAACTGTGATGTACGGAAGATTGACTGAAGCAGATTGTGATGATGATAATTCGATTTTTGCTTTTTCAGCAGCTTCCCGAATACGTTGCATCGCCATCTTGTCTTTTGTTAAATCAATTCCATTTGCTGCACCAAAAGTTTGTACTAGGTGATCAACTAGTGCTTGATCCCAGTCATCTCCACCTAAATTGTTATCGCCGTTAGTTGCTTTAACTTCAACAACACCATCGCCGATTTCTAGTAATGAAACGTCAAATGTTCCACCACCAAGGTCGAATACAAGAATTGTTTGTTCTTTATCTGCCTTGTCTAGTCCGTATGCGAGCGCAGCAGCGGTTGGTTCGTTGATAATACGAAGAACATTAAGGCCAGCAATTTCGCCAGCTTCTTTTGTTGCTTGACGTTGTGCATCATTAAAGTATGCAGGAACAGTAATGACCGCATCCGTAACTGTTTCGCCCAAATACGCTTCGGCATCGCGCTTTAGCTTTTGTAAAACACGTGCTGAAATTTCTTGTGAGGTGTACTTCTTGCCATCAATATCGATAGTCCAGTTAGTACCCATGTGACGCTTTACGGATCGGATTGTGCGATCTACGTTTGTTACTGATTGGCGCTTTGCGACCTCACCGACAAGGACTTCACCGTTTTTGGCGAATGCCACGATGGATGGGGTAGTGCGCGCACCTTCTGCGTTGGCGATAACCGTTGGCTCGCCACCTTCAAGGACAGATACGCAGCTGTTAGTTGTTCCGAGGTCGATTCCGACTGCTC
>NZ_JBIILI010000012.1:0-16681 GCF_044232745.1 Candidatus Planktophila sp.
TGTTTGTGGATCGAAGCCTAAAACAGAAACCGACCCTGCATCTCGGGTTCTAAAACCTTCAAGGATTTCTACGGTTGTTGTCTTTCCGGCACCGTTTGGACCTAATAATGAAAAAATCTCGCCTTGTTGGATGTGAAGATCCACTCCGCGCACCGCGTGCACATCGCCATAGCTTTTCTTGAGGCCTTTTACTTCGATGAGGCTCATGTGGCTACTTTACTATGCGAAAATACACCTGTGAGCCCGCGTAGAAACTACCCCAAGAAGCGAGTGAAGCCTGAAGAACCTCGGGAAATCAATATCGCATCGACGGGTGAGAGCACTGAAGAACATAGCGATGGAACTTACATTGTGCGCCGCTTAACTGGATCTGGTTCAACAAAGCCGTATCGCTGTCCAGGGTGTGATCAATTAATTCCACTTGCAACTCCACATGTTGTTGCCTGGCTTGAATACGATGAAGATGGTCGCCGCCATTGGCACACAGCGTGCTGGGGAAAGAAAAATAAACGGCGTCCTAATACAGAACGTACCCGCAACGCTCCTCGTTTTTAAAGCAGAGGGCTAACGCAGAGTTTTAACCCAGCCGCCCCTTTAATATTTTTGTAGCCTTGATGACAATTGCGTCATCTATTGCACGGCGCTTAAAACTCAAAAACTTTAGTGGGATGTTAAATCGAGTACGAACGACGGTGCGCGGGTAGGTATATTCAAGTAATCCTTCAGGGCCATGTACGCGGCCGTAACCACTGTCTTTAACCCCTCCAAATGGAACAGAAGAGACAGCTGCAAAGGAAAAAGTTGAGTTAATTGCAACCATTCCGCAGTGCAGCTGCGAAGCAATTTTCTTACCCTGGCGCTTGGACCAAACATTCGCCCCTAATCCATAACGTGATGCATTAGAAAGGTCAATGGCCTCTTGCATATGAGAAACTCGATTTACAATAACAATTGGCCCAAAGGTTTCTTCCCGAACGGCAGCAGATGATTCAGGCACATCTACCAAAATAACTGGTTGTACAAATGGTGCTTGTGCAGATTTCAGTGAACCATAGGCAAATTGCCCACCATCTTTAATTGCAGCTTTAATATGAGATGAGATTACAGAAATCTGTGATGGCATTGTTGCTGGGCCATAATTTCCAACACCAGGTGCGCCAGCATGAATGTTCTTAGCAAGGGCTACAGCCTTTGCAATAAAGGCATCGGCAACCTTTTCATCTACATAGACTCGCTCGGCACCAATACAGGACTGTCCCGCATTGGCCATCGCAGACCATATTGTTGCGTCAACCGCACGATCCAAATTGGCATCAGCAGCAACAATAACGGGATCTTTTCCACCACATTCCAAAACAGCTGGTGTCATATTTGTTGCGCATGCTGCCGCTACCAATTTGGCAGTTTTGGTTGAGCCGGTAAATGACAACTTATCTATGTCGCTAAGACAAAGAGCGTTTCCAGTTTCTGCTAAACCAGTGATAGTTGTAAAGATATCTGCAAAGGGCGCAACGGCATTAAAACTCTCTTCCAGCCACACGCCTACACCTGGCGTGTACTCACTTGGCTTAAACACAACGGTATTTCCTGCAGCTAACGCGTATGCGATGGATCCGACAGGAGTAAATATTGGATAGTTCCAAGGACCTATAACACCAACCACACCCACAGGCGATCGCTCAACAGTTGCAGACATGTTCGCCATTAACGCACCTGGGGCGCGATAAGAGGTTCGCATTATGTCTTCAGCATGTCTGGCGGCCCAGCCGATGTGACTGACCGCTATAGATGCTTCAAGTTTTGCATCACTAATTGGCTTACCTGTTTCAAGTGATACTAGAGCTGCGATTCGGTCAACGTTATTAATTATGTACTTACTCCAGGCCAACAAAACCTTTTTGCGTCCAGAAAAACCTAATGCAACCCAAGAGGTACTGGCATGACGAGCATGATCAACAATCGCTGCAACCGCCTTGGCTGAATGAATTGGATATGTACCTACGGCCTCGCCAGTAACAGGGTTATATGAATTAAAAGCTTTAGAAGTTTTTGAAGTGGCCATGCGAATAAGCCTAGTGCGGTATAGATAGGATTTGAAGTATGAGCGAGGTAATCAGATCAAGCAGTGTCTTTGAATCCCTGCGGACGCCTTTCCATGTAGTTACATCTGATGGTGTTGATTTGATTGGTGAAATCGCAGCACCCGTGGGCGTATCAAAAGGCGCAATTCTGTGTTTGCATCCGCTACCAACAGCTGGCGGAATGATGGATAGTCACATCTATAAAAAGGCTGCAAATCGCTTACCTGCGATGACTGGCATCACAGTTGTTCGATTCAATACTCGGGGCACAGCCAGTGAAGCTGGCAGCAGCACCGGGACATTCGATAACGGAATAGCTGAACATTTTGATGTGGAAGCGATGCTGGCTTACTGCCTTGACACTTTGAAGTTAGAAAATCTATGGGTAGTTGGCTGGTCCTTCGGAACTGATTTAGCCCTTCAACATGCAAAGGACCCACGGCACAAGGGGCTGATCTTGCTTAGTCCACCTTTGCGCACGACTACAACTGAACATCTTGAGTATTGGAATACAGATTCTCGACCAATCATCGCCTTAGTGCCCGAACTCGATGATTACCTCAAGCCAGATGAGGCTCGACAAAGATTTGCAATTATTCCTACAATGAAAATAATTGCCGTGGAAGGTGCCAAACATTTATGGATTGGCGAACCTTCAGTACATCGTGTTCTCTCTGAAATAAACAGCATCGTGACCGGCGAAATTGCGCCGCTTCCAACCGATTTTTAACTGTTATTTGCGCGAGGAATAACTACTTCATCAAGGATCAAGATTATTGATGCGGCTACTGGTACAGCTAGTAAGCCACCTACTAACCCCAACAATGATGAACCTATAAGTGCCGCAACAATTGTTACCGCTCCAGGTACATTCAATGTTCGCTTCATGATTCTCGGGGTAACGATGTAGTTTTCAACTTGTACGTAAACAATGTATGCAATAAATGCAATTGCTCCAATCGCCACAGATTGGGTCAGTGCAATCAAGGTAACAATTCCAGCCCCAATGAAGTGGCCAATAAGTGGAATAAGTGCGGCAACCAATACGATCATGCCGATCGCAATTGGTGAAGGCATACCTAAAACTGTCGCCAAGATAACGACAAATACCGCTGCCATGGCAGCAATCAAAATCTGGCTTCCCACGAAGGCGCCAACTCGTGCAATTACAGCATTTGTTAATCGTCCTACGCGATCGCGACGAGTTGCTGGAACCAAAGAAAGACCAAGATCGACTGCTTGTGGCAATGATGTGATGAAGTACAAAGTAAGCACCAAGATAGTAAGAGCGGTAAAGAAACCTGACAGAACAGATTTTCCAACACCAATAACTCCACCAAAGGTGCTGATCAACAAAGTGCCATCAGATGTAATTGTCTTTAACTTTTCCTGCAAAGTATCTATCAGTCCAAATTGTGTATTGAGCTGATTGATCGTTTCATTTTTCATTAGATCACTCAACAATTGGGGTGCATTTTCAATGAGCTGTGTTCCTTGGCTAATTACTGGTGGAACTACAACCAGAGCAAAAAAGAGCACGAAAAGAATTACCGAAGAGAAAATAACTGTTACCGCGGTGCTTCGAGACATCCTACGTTTGCGTAGCGCTTCAACCGCTGGGTTTAAGCCAGTTGCCAAGAACAAGGCGATCAAAATCAGAACAAAGATCTGACTGGCACTTGCAAGTGCTCGCATCAAGACGATTGCAGTTAGTGCGCCAAGAGTTGCAATAAACCCAAAATAGAATGGATGGGAGCGATTAATTGGCTTGCCCAAAATTCCATAATCATCGGGAGCCTTTTCAGACTTTGGGGAGCGAGCGGCCGCTTTCTTGATTCTCTGTGTAATTGCCATGGTTACATTCTAAAGTGCATAGATCACTCTTATTGAGACGTGGTGTTCATGTTCTAGTAACAATTATGAGAGAGAATATCCGCCATGGCGCTACGTATTACAGGTTTAGGCGAGGAGATCGCCTCTGTCACAGGCCTGCCCTGGCACCTACCCCTTGAGGAGTGGCCAGAAGACCCAGCTCTTGCTGAAAAACGCGGTATTTCTAGGCACGTTGTACGTCTTGTGCGAGCTAGTGATGACCCAGATGCCGAGGTCTATGCGGTTAAAGAAACCGTGTCAGAGTTTGCTAATCGCGAATATGTAATTTTGCGACAGTTGTCTCAGATGAATGCTCCGTGTGTTGAACAAGTTGCCGTAGTCGAGGGCCGAACTGATGCCAATGGTGAAGAACTCCCGTGTGCAATTGTTACGCGTTTCTTGCCGTACTCATTGCCATATCGAGTACTGCTGTCAGGTGCCGTAACAGCTCACGAGATTACAACCATGGCAAGTGGGCTTGCATTGCTCTTGGTTCGTTTACATCTGTTGGGATTTTGGTGGGGTGATTGTTCTCTGTCTAATACCTTGTTCCGTCGCGATGCTGAAGGTTTTGCAGCATATTTAGTTGACGCCGAAACAGGCGAGTTCCAAAAAACTCTCAGCGACGGACAACGCGAACACGATTTAGAAATTGTTCACTTTAATGTCGCCGCCGAACTTGAAGATCTTGCATTGTCGGGTGTTTTGTATCCTGGGATGGATCCAGTTCGTGCAGCAGAGGCGGTAATTCGTCGCTATCGTAGAATTTGGGCGGCATTAAAAGAGCGTCAATTATTGGATCCAAAGGATCGCCATGCAGTTGAACGTGCAATGCGTCAACTGCATGACCTTGGATTTGCAGTTGAAGAAGTTGCGGTAACAATCGATGGCGATACACAAATGCTTTCCTTCCAACCCAAGTTAGTTGCCGCTGGATATCACACACAGCGCTTGCGCGAATTAATGGGGTTAGAGACGGAAGAACTTCAGGCAAAAGGATTGCTTGCATCATTTGATCGATACAGAGCGCGTGAAAATAAATTGGGATTATCAGCACAAGAGATGGCAAAACAATGGCTTACTGAAGTTTTCGAAACCGTGATTTCACGTGTTCCTGCAGATATGCGCGGTCGAGTTGAACGTGCGCAGATGTTCCATGAAATCCTTGAAAATCGCTGGTATTTAAGTGAAAAAGCGGGCCATGATGTGGGGTTAGAGGCTGCTGCTGATAATTACTGCGCCGAGATCTTGCCACTGCGTCGCGACTCAGGCGTGGACATAGTTCTTTAATCGATAGGATGGCGCTATGAGTTTGCCACCTAATTTCGGGCAAGCCTTTGATTTAAGTTCACTTACTAAGCCAAAGGTTGATCCTTCTGTTCCATTGCCTGGGATTGAAGTAACAGTTGAAAATCTAAGTAACGAGATTTTGCCACTATCTTTGACACGCCCAGTAATTGTCTTGATGTGGACAGCTCGAAGTCCAGAATCTGTAGAGATGATTAAAACTCTTGGCAAACTCGAAGTCGATTACAAATCAGCTTTTTCTTTGGCGCGTGTGGACATCGATGCAAACCCTGAAGTTGGTCAAGCTTTTCAGACTAAATCAGTTCCGTATGCAGTTGCGATTATTGCAGAACAAATGGTTCCATTGTTTGAGCAGGCATATCCAGAAGCACAAGTAAAAATGGTGATCGACAAAGTTTTAACTCTTGCATCTGAACAAGGGGTTGGCGAAGCTCCGGTAGAGCAGATAGAGCCTGAAGAGGCTGATGCAATGAACGCACTGGAATCTGGTGACTATAAAGCCGCCGAAACAGCGTATAAGAAGTGGCTTGCAAGGAAACCTTCGGAGAATTTGGCAAAACTAGGTCTTGCTCAGACACAATTATTGATGCGTACCGAAGGTCTTGATCTAAACACTGTCATTACTCAATCCACTGCAGCTCCTGCAGATATTGATCTTCAATTAAAAGCTGCAGATGTTGAAATCGTTAATGGGGGAGTTGAAGCAGCGTTTACTCGATTACTTCATGCAGTAAAGGCTACAAGTGGTGATGAGCGGACTAAGATCAAGAATCATCTCTTGGAACTTTTTGCCTTGGTAGACCCATCAGATCCCCGTTTAGCATCAGCCCGTAAAGAGTTAGCCAGTGCGCTTTTCTAATGCTTACTCAAGAAGTGGAACTCAAAGGGCTTAAGGTAATTTTCTTCTTGTTTGGCCTCTCAATCATGAGCTGGGTTCCACGATTTCCAGAAGTTAAAGCTCACTTGGGGTTATCCAATGGTGAATTTGGATCATTACTTAGCTTAGGTGCTATTGGTAATGCTGCTGCACTATTAACCGTGGGTCACCTAGTCCACAAATACGGCGCAAAACCAATGTTGCAATTTGCATCTTTTACTTTCGCACTCAGCATAATTGTTTTAAGTCAGACAACATCGTCATTTATATTTCTAATTTTTATGGTTGTCCAAGGGGCAGGAATTTCTGCATTTCATATATCTGTTAATTCCCAAGGCTTTAGCTTCCAAGACAGAACCAAGAAACAAGTTATCACCTTATTGAGTGGTTATTGGAGCGCAGGGGCTCTTCTAACTTCAGTTATTGCAGGTTTTTTAGTTGGTTTAGTTTCGATCGAACTTCATATTGCTGTCATCGCAATATTGTGCGAGGTAATTATGTTACGCACAATTAGTACAATGACTCCTAATTTAGTCAAACCAAATGAGAATCCAGAGTCAGATCTAAAATTACGTGAAACCTTCAAGGGCTTTAACTTTGACATGTTGGTTTCCGGAGGCCTGCTCTGTGTAATTATGTTGGAGTTTGCAGTTGGTGATTGGTCAGCAATTTTTCTGAAAGAAGATTTAGGGATTCTCAGTGGAATCCACACACTGCCATTTATTCTCTTCACTCTCACTATGATCGTTGGTCGCCTTAACTTTCATCGCCTATTGCCCCGTTATCCCATGCAGCAGCTCAGCAAAGTTGCATCTTTGGTCTCTGGCGGCTCTTTCCTGATTGGAATTGGTTTAGTGAATGTAATAGGAGCAGATAACAAGGCCCTCGCTCTTGTCATTCTTTCGATATCTTTCACATTCGCCGGCATTGGTTCCTCCTTTTTGGGACCAAGCATGATGAATGCAGCAAATTCCAGATCACGGTTTCCTGCCAGCATAGTAATTGGCCAAATTGGAGTCATAAATATCTGCTTAGTATTTGTGATGCGTTGGGTAATTGCCTGGACGGCAGAAGCAACTTCGCTATCAGTCGCCTTATGTATTCCAGGGATCATGTTGTTGCTAGTTCCCTTTTTTTCTAAGATTTTTAAGAGCGTTTAAACCAAACAGTTGCTAATGGTGGAATTCGCACCGATGCCATTTGCGATTGGCTGACCACAATCTGTTCGTTATGAACACCACTTCCACCATATGCAGGATCATCGGTATTTAGTATTTCTGTCCATGTGCCGGCTGATGGAAAAGGTAATTGATAGTTCTCATGCGGAACTGGCGAAAAGTTCGTGACACTCACTAGAGGGGTTACTTGATCATCCCAACGTGCAAATGCAACAACATTTGCTGCTCCATCATTGTTAACTAACCAACTAAAACCATCTGGATTTGTGTCTTTTTCCCACAATGCAGCGGTTTGTTTGTACATCGAATTGAGATCAGAGATAACGCGTTGAACCCCTTGGTGTTCGGCATACTCGGTTAAGTGCCACTGTAATCCAGCGCTCTCGCTCCATTCATCATTTTGAGCGAACTCGCTACCCATAAACAATAACTTTTTACCGGGGTGTGCCCACATGAATCCATATAGGGCGCGCAATGTTGCAACTTTTTGCCAACGATCTCCTGGAAATTTATTAACTAGTTGACCTTTGCCATGAACAACTTCATCATGAGATAGCGGCAACATGAAGTTTTCACTCCAAGCGTAAAGAATTGAGAACGTTAATTCATTATGGTGAAACACACGATGGACTGGCTCATGCTGTAAGTACTGCAATGTGTCATGCATCCAACCCATGTTCCACTTAAACCCAAAGCCAAGCCCACCACCTGAAGTGTCACCAGTAACGCCTGACCAAGCTGTTGATTCTTCAGCGATCATCATGATGCCTGGATGAGTTTTATACGCTGTCGAAGTAGCTTCTTGCAGCAGTTGTACCGCTTCAAGATTTTCACGACCACCATTGATATTTGGTAGCCACTGACCGTCTTCACGTGAATAATCCAAGTACAACATTGATGCCACAGCATCTACGCGTAGTCCATCAATGTGATATTCAGTGAGCCAGTACAAAGCACTAGCAACTAAGAAATTGCGAACTTCATTTCTGCCAAAGTTAAAGATAAGTGTGCCCCAGTCAGGATGTTCTCCTAATCGAGGGTCTGCATGCTCGTATAGCGCTGTTCCATCAAACTTGGCTAGCGCCCATTCATCCTTGGGAAAATGTGCGGGAACCCAATCCAAAATAACGCCGATTCCAGCATTGTGCAGCGCATCAACTAAGAATTTGAACTCATCAGGTGAACCAAAACGTGAAGTTGGTGCAAAGAATGAAGTGACTTGATATCCCCATGAAGGTCCATATGGGTGTTCAGTTACTGGTAAGAACTCGACATGCGTAAATCCCTGTTGCCCCACGTAATCAACTAGTTCGGTTGCAAGTTCGCGATAACTCAGACCGAGCTTCCAAGAACCTAGATGGACTTCATAAACAGATACGGCAGATCGCCATGATTGAAATTGTGAGCGTTTTTCAAGCCAGGCAGAGTCATTCCAGGCATATGTTGATTCTTCAACGACAGATGCTGTCAAAGGTGGAATTTCAGTTGCACGCGCCATTGGATCTGCATGATCTACCCAACGACCATCGATTCCACACACAGCGAATTTGTACTTGGTGCCGGCTGTGATATCTGCAATAAAGATTTCCCAGATTCCTGATGATCCAACACGAAACATTTGGTGAGAATTGTGATCCCAGTAGTTGTGGTCTCCGATTAATGAAACGGCATGTGCATTAGGTGCCCACACTGAAAAAGCAGTGCCCAGCAATGCGCCAGAATCATCACGCTTTACCTGTGCGCCAAGTGCTTTCCACAGTTGTTCGTGACGCCCTTCACCGATCAGGTATAAATCTACTTCACCTAAGGATGAATGTGGGTTGAGGAATGAAGCCGGAGTAATTTCATTCTTATGATCTTTTGCAAATAACTTAGAGAAAATACCCATGTCTAGATCTTCACTTGCACAATGTGCGCAACTTTGCCGACTGGGCGAGTTGGATTCAGTGAAACAAAAGTATGCGGATTCCATGTAATCGATGAACCGTCAAGCAAATCCTTGACTTCAAAATCTTGGGCAGTAATACCGAGTGCAGCCATGTTCCAATGCACAGTTGTTCCCTGGGCGAAACTTGGATCCAAGTTAACGACCACCAACACCAAATCATTACCTTCGCGCTTGGAGTACGCGATGATCGCATCTGAATCTGTGTCGTGAAAAGTAAGATTACGTAAGCGTTGCAAAGCAGGGTGTGCTTTGCGAATTGAGTTCAACTGCGCCACAAATGGAGCAAGAGTCAGACCCTTTTTAGCCGCTCCATCCCAATCACGAACTTTAATCTCGTATTTTTCAGAGTCCATATACTCTTCGCCACCTTCTTTAAAGGCGCGATGTTCATACAATTCGTACCCTGCATACATTCCCCACGAAGGCGAAAGCGTTGATGCCAGCACTGCTCGCAGCGCAAACATTGCTGGATTGCCACTTTGAAGATGAAATGGATTGATATCTGGAGTGTTCACCCAAAAGTTGGGTCTAAAGAATGCACTCGTAGTTTGAGAAACTTCACGACCGTACTCTGTCAATTCAAATTTACTGGTGCGCCAGGTGAAGTATGTGTAGGACTGATGAAATCCGGCTTTTCCTAATGAATGCATCATCGCAGGGCGAGTGAATGCTTCGGCTAAGAAAATTACTTCGGGGGATTCGGCATAAACAATTGCTAGCAAGTCCTGCCAGAAGTGGACCGGCTTAGTGTGCGGGTTGTCTACGCGGAAGATCTTTACGCCCTTGGAAACCCACAAGCGAATAATTCGTAAAACTTCATCTCGAATGCCTTCGTAATCATCATCAAAGTTGATTGGGTAAATATCCTGATATTTCTTTGGTGGATTCTCTGCGTATGCAATGGTGCCATCAGCGCGCTTATTAAACCATTCTGGATTTGTTGTGACCCATGGATGATCAGGTGATGTTTGCAAGGCAAGATCCATCGCAATTTCGAGTCCTTGTTTGGTGGCAGCTTTTACAAAATCCTCAAAATCCTTCATCGTTCCAAGTTCAGGATTGATCGCGTCATGGCCACCATCTGCATTACCGATTGCCCATGGCACACCGCAGTCATCTGCCGTTGCTTCTAGTGAGTTATTTTTACCTTTGCGATGGGAATTACCAATAGGGTGCACAGGAGGCAGATATAAAACATCAAAGCCCATCGCAGCAACACCAGATAACCGTTTAGTTGCTGTGGCAAATGTTCCGCTAACGACGCTGCCATCTGATTTCCTAATTGCACCTTCACTGCGAGGGAAGAATTCATACCAAGAACCGACTAAAGCGCGATCTCGATCAGCTCGAACCGGATACTTATCTGATTCACCAGTAACAGTGCGATATTGGGATGTGCTTGCTGCCTTAACTACGAAGTGGAAATCACCGTTGGTCGGAACAGTCACTGTTCCTTCATATCGATCTGTGCCTGGCCAGGATTCCAATAATTGCTGGCAATCGACCATCTTGTTCTTTGCATTAAACAAACAAACTTCTGCTGTCAGTGTTTCATGACCTTCGATAGTGATGGTTGCACCAACAGAAATTATTTCTCCGGCGATGGCTTTGACAGCAACAAATTCTCCCCCGAAGTAAACCGCGGGGGAGATATCTGTGATTGGAATTCTAGATATCAACCTGAGCCTTCTGTATTGCCAGCATCTGCAGCTGAGACATCATGAATACGATACTTATTCATAGCCTTTGTGACAATGCTTTGCTTGATATCACCTTGGTTACATAGTTGCTGCAACACGGCAACAGCGATGGATTCGGCATCAACATTGAAATGACGACGAAGCGCCCCACGTGTATCAGATAAGCCGAAGCCATCTGTTCCGAGTGAGTAGAAAGGTTGTTCGACCCATGGAGAAATCTGATCTTGGACCGCACGCATGTAATCACTAACAGCGATTACTGGACCCTTGGCACCATCAAGCTTCTTAGTGACATAGGCGGTGCGCTTGTCATTTGGATTAAGCAAGTTGTGGCGATCTGTTTCAAGACCATCACGGCGAAGTTCATTCCATGAAGTTACTGACCATACTGAAGCATTAACGCCCCAATCATCTGCAAGAAGTTGCTGCGCCTTGATAGCCCAGTTAACACCTACACCTGATGCCAAAATCTGAGCGCTTTTCTTGCGTGATTTTGGTGCTGGTGAGTACAAATAGATTCCCTTAAGCAGGCCAGCAACATCTAGGTTTTCTGGCTCAGCCGGGTGCACGTATGGCTCGTTGTAAACAGTTAGGTAGTAATAAACATTTTCGCTATTTTCACCATACATACGACGCAGACCATCTTTTACGATGTGCCCAAGTTCGAATGCAAATGCTGGATCGTATGCAACAACGGCAGGGTTAGTAGCTGCAAGTAGAAGTGAATGACCATCTTCGTGTTGCAAACCTTCACCGTTAAGAGTGGTGCGACCTGCTGTTGCGCCAACTACGAATCCTCGAACTAATTGATCTGCAGCCGCCCAGAAGGCATCGCCTGTGCGTTGGAAACCAAACATCGAATAGAAGATGTAGATAGGAATCATCGGTTCATCATGTGTTGAGTATGAAGAACCAACAGCGGTAAAGGAGGCAACAGATCCCGCTTCGTTGATACCTTCATGCAAAATTACACCGGATGTTGATTCTTTGTAGGACAACATTAATTCGCGGTCAACAGCTGTGTACTTCTGACCATGTGGTGAGTAAATCTTCATTGATGGGAACAATGAATCCATACCAAAGGTACGTGCTTCATCAGGAATGATCGGAACAATGCGTGCGCCTAGTCCAGGATCCTTAACCAGATCCTTAAGCATGCGAACAAAGGCCATTGTGGTTGCGATTTCTTGATGACCAGAACCACGCTTTACAGATTCATAAACAGAATCATCAGGCATTGTTAGGGGACGTGACTGTGTGCGACGACGTGGGATTGATCCACCTAGTTCCGCACGACGTTCTGCCACATATTTTGCCTCTGGAGAATCTGGTGCTGGCAAGTAATACGGAGGTAGGTACTTATCCAACTTAGAATCAGGAATGTCCAAATGCAATGTGTCGCGGAATTTTTGAATATCTTCCAGCGTCATCTTCTTCATTTGGTGCGTTGAGTTACGACCTTCGAAGTGAGAACCAAGTGTCCAGCCCTTAACAGTCTTAGCCAAGATAACTGTTGGACGGCCATTCTTGGCAGTCGCCGCTGTGTAGGCAGCAAATAATTTCTTATAGTCATGTCCGCCGCGCTTTAGGTTCCAGATTTGATCATCAGACCAATTAGCAACCATGGCAGCTGTTCGAGGGTCGCGACCGAAGAAGTTATCGCGAACATACTTGCCAGATTCGGCCTTAAATGTTTGGTAATCACCATCGAGGGTTTCATTCATTAACTTAACAAGTGCGCCTTCGCGATCTTGAGCCAACAATGGATCCCAACCGCGACCCCACACAACTTTAATAACATTCCAGCCAGCTCCACCGAAGATTGATTCAAGTTCTTGAATAATTTTTCCATTACCGCGCACTGGGCCATCTAGGCGTTGCAAGTTGCAGTTAATTACAAAAGTTAAGTTGTCTAGTTTTTCTCTGGTTGCAAGGCCGATTGCACCTAATGCATCAACTTCATCAACTTCACCATCGCCAAGAAATGCCCACACATTTTGATCACTAGTGTCTTTGATTCCGCGATTGTGTAAGTAACGGTTGTAACGTGCTTGGTAAATTGCATTGAGTGGACCGATACCCATTGACACAGTTGGGAACTGCCAAAAATCTGGCATCAAACGTGGGTGAGGATACGAAGAAAGTCCGCCACCTGGATGCGAAAGCTCCTGACGGAAACCATCTAACTGATTTTCAGATAAACGTCCTTCAAGAAATGCGCGTGCATACATTCCAGGGCTTGCATGTCCCTGGAAGAAAATTTGATCTCCGCCGCCAGCATGATCTTGCCCGCGGAAGAAGTGGTTGAAACCAACTTCATACAACGCAGCAGATGAGGCATAGGTTGAAATATGTCCGCCCACACCAACGCCTGGGCGCTGTGCACGGTGAACCAACATGGCAGCGTTCCAACGGTTAATGCGACGAATCTTGCGTTCTAAATCTTCATCTCCTGGAAATGGTGCTTCATGTTCAGGAGCAATGGTGTTGATGTAATCAGTTGCACGTAATGCAGAAATTCCAACATTTTTCTCTCGTGCATGTTGCAACAAGTTAAGCATTAAGTAGCGAGCGCGCACCGGGCCAGCGGCCTTCAGGGCAGCATCAAAGGAGGCTCTCCATTCGGCCGACTCAGATGGGTCGGTATCGACTAGCTGTTCAATATTGAGATCTGGCGCCTCGAAGTTTTCGCTCATGTGCCTATTCTTGTCTGTACTGCCCCGTAAGTCGAAATTGAAAAGGTGTGAAATAGAGCCAATTTCCCCTTGCGCTCAAGCCCGGCATTGTGTGGACTTAGCCCGTGCCTATGCGGATGGGGTTTGCCAAGGACGACCTGGTTTTAGAGGTCGGCTTTGATAGCGATTGTGATTCCACAATACGAGACCAGATCAGGGCCATTACTGGAACCACATTTCTTGAAGAGGCGGCATCTGAAGTAGTAGATGCGGTGGTGTTGTGGTGGCGAGATGGTGATGGCGATTTGGTTGATGAATTAATGGATGCTCTTACATATTTATCTGAAGCCGGACCAATCTGGGTCCTTACCCCTAAGGCTGGTCGTGATTTACATGTCGAACCTAGCGATATTCAAGATGCTGCACCGATTGCAGGATTAAGTCAGACATCAACAATTGCGCTCGCAGGGGATTGGTCGGCGACTCGATTAGTGGCACGTAAAGCAGGCAAGAGGTAAGTTTCGGCCATGACAACTATTGGACAAGCAGCACCGGATTTCACAATTCCAAATCAACACGGAGAAGCAGTTTCTCTTTCCTCATTTAAGGGAAGCAAAAATGTTTTGCTGATGTTTTATCCATTCTCATTTACTGGAACATGCACCGGCGAACTATGTGCATTGCGCGATGATCTTTCTTCATTCCAAAATGATGATGTTCAGGTATTGGCAATCTCATGTGATTCACCATTTACCCAACGAGTATTTGCAGAGCAAGAGAATTATCAATTTCCGGTATTGTCAGATTTCTGGCCTCATGGCGGAGTTGCACAGACATACGGAGTTTTTGAAGAGTCAAAAGGTTGCGCACTTCGCGGCAGCTTCTTGATTGATAAAGCAGGCATTCTTCGCTGGGAAGTAAAGAATGGTTGGGCTGCACGTGAAAACTCTGATTACAAGGCGGCAATCGCAGCCCTATAAGCGTGATTTAGGAAATTGTGGACTCGTAAGTTAAGATTTGGGTCTGCAAGATCGGGTGCTTAGCTCAGTGGTAGAGCGTCTCGTTTACACCGAGAATGTCGGGGGTTCGAAACCCTCAGCGCCCACAAGTAAAAAGGGAGAAAAGAGTAAATGAAAGCATCTCCTAGCGACCAGCGCTCGATTTTAGATATTGCGAGATTTGATCAGCAGGCAACATCGCTGCGGCACAAAGCGGCAAACCTTCCTGAACTAGCCGAACTTGCCAGCACTACAGTCAAATCAAATAATGCTCGTGATTTACGTATTGCCGCAGAAACCGAGTTAAGTGATGTTAAGCGCGAACTTTTGCGTGCCGAAGGCGATGTCGAGCAGATCGTTATGCGGATTACACGCGATGAAGCCCGTCTTATCGGGGGAAGTGCTTCACCTAAAGAGTTAGAACAGCTACAACACGAGGTCGGAACCCTGGGTGCTCGGCGGGCAGAGCTTGAAGAGGTTGAACTTGAAATTATGATGCGCGTAGATGGAATCAACGAGCGCATCACAACCTTAAAGGCAGAAGAAGCAGAACATGCTGCCGTTATTGCAGATCTAGAAATTCGCAAGGAAAATGCGATGGCAACTATCAACAATGATCTAGACGCCATTGTTAAGGATCGCAGCGAAACTTTGCAGAGTATTGAAAAAGCATTGATTGATCTTTACGAAAAAATTCGCGAGTCAACCGGTGGGGCAGGAGCTGCAGCACTTGCTGGGGGATCATGTAACGGATGTAATCTTTCAATCAACTCAGTTGAATTAAAAAGAGTTTCAGAGTTGGCAGAAGATGAAGTTGTCCGTTGCGAAGAGTGTCGTTGCATCTTGGTGCGTGGGGTCTAAATGTCTCGCCACTTTCATCTAACAGCAGACGGTGGGTCTCGTGGCAATCCAGGTCCTGCTGGATACGGAACTGTTATTACCGAAAACGGCACAATAATTGCTGAGCTGTATGACTTCATCGGTGTTGCAACAAACAATGTTGCCGAATACAGCGGACTTATTGCAGGATTAACAGCGATTCATGAAATTGATTCAACTGCAACAGTTGATGTAAAGATGGACAGTAAATTGGTAGTAGAACAAATGTCTGGACGTTGGCAAATAAAGCATGCAGATATGCGTGTGCTGGCTCAATCAGCCCGTTCGGCCCACAATCCATCACTTGTCTCGTACTCATGGATCCCACGTGATGAGAATTCACACGCGGATCGTTTGGCCAATAAAGCACTAGATCAACAAGCAGGTGGCGGAGAAGTAATTCAGGTTCAACAGAATTACTTAACAGAACGTTTGTTGTCCACAGAAAAGGCAACAACGATCTACTTAATTCGTCATGGTGAAACCGTGTTGACTCCCTTTAAGAAATTTTCAGGTGATGGTCCACTCAATCCTGAGTTAACAGAAACCGGATTAGCTCAAGCTGAAAAAGTTGCTACAGCCGTTGCGAAGTTAAATCCCGAGGTAATCATTGCTTCACCACTTAAGCGGACTACCCAAACCGCAGAAGCGATTTCGCGAGCAACCGGCTTACCCATCACTTTTGAAGAGACCTGGATCGAATGCTCATTTGGAATCTGGGATGGCCTTTCAATTGATGAGGTTAAAGAAAAATACCCTGCCGATTATCAATCATGGATTTCATCAACCGGATTTGCTCCTCCGCAAGGAGAGTCATATGACAATGTTGCCTTACGTGTAGATGCTGCGCTTAATCAGATTGCTGCTGAATATCCAGGACTACGAGTTGTCGTTGTTTCACACAATGGAGCAATTAAATCTGCAGCAAAAGTTGTTGTTGGCGCACCTGCCGAAAGTATTTTCCATATTGATATCTCACCGTGCTCGATCACTACCGTAAGTATTTGGCCTAGCGATGGTTTGCGCGCGCTACGCAGCCTTAATGAACAGGCACACCTGTACTAAGCGATACTGGAAAGCCAGAGTTTTGCCATAACTTGATGACCAAACGATGTCGGGTGAATCCCATCTTCTGCAATCGCAGTTATGGGCATTATTCTTGCAA
>NZ_JBIILI010000001.1:0-311690 GCF_044232745.1 Candidatus Planktophila sp.
TTATTAAATTGAGCAAGATCAAAGTTGGCGGTACACACTCTTTTCAACTAAAAAATGGCGCACCTGCGCTGCTCTTTCGCACGAAGACCGGTGTCTTTGCTTATCAAACCATCTGTACCCATGAAGGCGGATTAGCCAAGTTTTTTGCTCCACGAAAATTAATGGTCTGTGATGTGCACAATGCCAGTTTCGACCCATTTAAAAAAGGAAAAGTTGTTTCTGGTCCTGCAACTAAACCTCTGCCTATCGTCAAAGTTGCTATTAAAGGCGATTGGATAATCCTGGCTTAAAGATTTAAGGATAAGATTTGGGTATGGCACTATTTCAACTCAACGTCGCAATCCCTGATCGCCCGGGTTCTTTAGGGTTACTTGCATCTGCAATAGGTGCGGCCGGTGGAGACATTCGTGCGCTCGCAGTTGTAAAGGCTGAAGATGGCAAAGGGTTTGACGACATCACTGTTGCAATTCCTGGCAGCGATCCGACTGATCTGTTGAATGTTTTGGGTGCAATTGGTGGGGTAGAAGTACTTTCAATCAACCCACTCTAGTTACTTACGAGATAAAAGCTCAGCGCCCTGACTTGGTAGCGAAGTAAAAAAGCGCGGCGCTTTAAATTTCTTGTCAGCAAATGCCTTCTCAACTGCATGAATTGTTTGTGAAGTTTTCGAGGCCTCAATCAATGCGATTGCACTGCCACCAAAACCACCACCAACCATGCGTGAGCCAAGCGCTCCTGCTACAAGCGATGCTTCAACAGCAGTATCTAACTCTGGGCAAGAAACGGTGTAATCATCACGTAATGAAACATGGGATTGGTTGAGCAACTGACCAACTGATGTGAAATCACCAGCGCTTAATGCCTCTACACAATCTAAAACCCGCTTCATTTCGGTGACTGCATGTCGGGCACGGGTGTATTCGGTCTGTGTAATCAGATTTCGAGAAGCAGCTAACTGATCTATGGTTAATTCACGCATAGATGCAACATCTAATTTTGCTGCTACTGATTCACAGGAAGCACGACGTTCGGCATATCCGCCATCAGTTAATGCATGGTGTGCCTGAGTATCAATAATTAGTAGCTCTAATCCTTGTGCAGCAACATCAAATGGAATATTGCGGGTCGAAAGATCGCGACAGTCAAGCAAAAGTGCGAACCCCTGTGTTGCCATCAGAGATACAGATTGATCCATGATGCCGCAGGGGACTCCAACGTATTGGTTTTCCGCTCTTTGAGTTAGTCGTGCAAGCTCCTCAAGAGAAAATCCCAAATCAAATAAGTGATTCATGGCAGTTGCGACAGAACACTCAAGAGCAGCAGAGGAAGATAACCCGGCACCCAGTGGAACATGCCCATCGATCATTATGTCGACTCCACTTTTGACACCCATGGACCACAGAACGCCTAGTGCGTAGCGCTCCCATTCACCTTTTAGTCCGGGTTTAACATCATCAATATCAACAGTGACAACCTTGTTGCGACGCTGAGCAGATGCAATTCGAACTATGGAGTCATCACGCCTTCGAACAGCCGCCAAAGTTCTATCTTTGATAGCAAAGGGAAGGACAAATCCTTCGCTGTAATCAATATGTTCACCGATCAAATTTACGCGACCAGGAGCGGCAGCTACTAAATCTGGTTCTTCACCAAAAGTTTCAAGAAATTTACCTTCGATCGAACTCATTGTTAGGCCATGGATTTCAAAGTGTCTGAAACCATTTCGTTTATATCCCGCGTTGGTTCCCATCCCAATTGCAATTTAGCTTTAGAAATATCTGCAATCAGAACCGCAGGATCACCTGCACGTCGCGGCGAATCAACGAAAGGAATTTGATGTCCAATTGCAGAACTTGCTGCTGCGACGACTTCGCGAACCGAGTATCCAGATCCACTACCCAAGTTATAAATCTGATGCCCAGGCTTACCTAACGATTGAAGTGCTTTTAGGTGGGCATCAATTAAATCGATGACATGTACATAATCACGTATGCAGGTTCCATCGTGGGTAGGCCAATCTGTGCCAAAAATCTTTACTGGATTTTCTGTTGTACTGCGCAAAACATTAGGGATTAAATGTGTTTCCGGGTTATGTCGTTCGGCTAACCAACCACGGTCCGCCTTTAGTGCACCTGCAACATTGAAATAACGCAGAGAAGCAGCAGAAATTCCATGTGCAGCGGCTTCGGCCGTGATCATGTGATCAATTGCAAGCTTTGTCGCTCCATATGGATTAGTTGGCATTGTTTCGGATGTTTCAAGAATTGGGACAACCTTTGGTTCTCCGTATGTGGCTGCAGAAGATGAGAAAACAATTTGGCCTATCTTCTGTTTGCGCATTTCATCCAGCAGGATGCGGGTTCCTTCAACATTTACCGAATGATAAAGATCGGGTTTTTCTACCGATTCTCCAACTAGGGATTTACCTGCAAAATGCATAACCGCATCGCACCCAGTTAGGGCATCAGCAACTTCATCACTATTGAGAAGTGACCCCTGAACAAAACGCACACCAGCAGGGACGGTATCGGCATGACCCATGCTGCAATCATCCAAAACCGAGATTTCAAAACCTTCATTGAGCAGGATTTCGACGGCCGTAGACCCTATGTAACCAGTTCCTCCAGTTACTAAAACTCGCATTACAAAACTACTTCGCGCAACTGTGCCGCAGATTGTTCTGGGCGCATATCCATAATGAATGCACCCATCGCAGATTCAGAGCCAGCCAGGTACTTCAATTTTCCAGGGGCGCGTCGAACGCTGGTAATTTGCCAGTGCAGACGCAATACATCGCGGCCAACTCGCACAGGTGCTTGATGCCAGGCAGCTATGTAAGCCATTTCAATTCCAAATACGCCATCTAATCTGCGTGTGATTTCTAGTGCGATTTCTGGGAATGCATCGCGATCGGCATCTGTTAATCCTGTCAGATCTGCAACAGGGTTTAGTGGAGTGATGTGAATTTCAAATGGGTATCGCGCTGCGTATGGAACATATGCAATCCATCGATCATTGCGAGCGATAATACGTTCGTTATCTCTAATTTCTCGCGCAACGATTTCATCAAATAAAACCTTGCCGGTTTGCTCTTTGTACTTGTTAGCAGCTGCCAACATCTTTTCAACACGTGGTGGAATGTAAGAATATGCATAAATCTGTCCATGTGGATGAGACAAGGTCACGCCAATTTCTTCACCGCGATTTTCAAATGGTGCAATGTGTTCGATAAAGGATTCTCGTGAAAGATCGGTCGTGCGGTCAATCCATGCTTCGAGCAAGGTGCGAACGCGTTGTGGAGACAGATCTTTAAATGCATTGCCGTGCTCTGCGGTAAAGCAGATAACTTCACACTTTCCGGCCGCGGTTCCCAAATCAGTATCAGGGCCAACGATGTCTGGAAGCGCCCAATCGCCAATTGGAGGGCGTAATGAAGGGGAGCGATTATCAAAGACAACAACTTCAAAATCAGATTCAGGAATTTCAGTCAGCAATTCACCGGTGGTGGGACACAAAGGGCACAGCTCTTTTGGTGGCAAGAAAATTCGTCCTTGTCGATGAGCTGCCATTGCAACCCATTCATTGACCAATGGATCGAGGCGAAGTTCACCGATTCCTGGTTGCTCTTCCTGTGGTCGGGCATCTTTAACATTTCGCGCCTGACCAGCGGTGTCGTAGTACCGAATTGTTCGACCATCGGCCATGTGGCGATCATTTCTAATGACGCCTGCTTTTAGTTTTTTACTCTCGCCCATAGTGTCGTTACTCTACCTTTGTGAGTAAGCAATCGGCACTATTAAGCGCGACATCGTCAGCTCTTCTGCTTGAGGTCGTCGACGGGGCCCTTGTGATCCAACATTGGGGAGCACCTGTTCATGGAGATCTCGCAGCTGTGCAAACAGCGATTCGACCTTCAATTGCAAACAGCTCGTGGGATCAACCACAGTTTCCTGGAATCATGCGTGAGAGTGCTCGTGGTTTTTTAGGCCGCCCAACTTTATCTGGACATCGAAATGGAAAAGCCTGGTCAACCAAGTTTGAGGTAACCGATTTTCATCATCAAGGAAACCACGCTGCGGTGACCTTGCGTGATTTCCATGCAGAACTTGAAGTCGTTATTACCTTTGATCTCGATAGCTACGGAGTCTTATTTCAAGGTGCCACCGTTAAGAACATCGGTAATAGTGATTACAGTCTTAATGAGTTTATTCACTGGTTACCACTTCCAAAAGAAGCTACACAAACTCTAGATTTTGCAGGTCGCTGGTCTAATGAACGTAACCCACAACGTAAGGAAATCGCAACAGGCACATGGGTGCGCGAATCTCGCGAAGGTCGCAGTGGACATAATTTTTCTATTGCAGATATCGCATTAACTGCTCAGACATCATTTCAATCCGGAAATGCTTGGTCTACAAGTATTGCCTGGAGCGGTAATTCGCATTATTTAGTTGAAAAACTTTTTGATGGTTCACAGTCAATTGGTGCCGGCGAATTATTGTTACCTGGTGAATTGATCTTAGCTTCGGGGCAAAGTTACGAAGCTCCGGCACTTGTATCTGTTTTCTCTGCGCAAGGCCTAGATGGAGTAAGCGCTGCTTATCACTCATATCTTCGAGCACGTGATGTTCATCCAAAACGACCACGTCCTTTGACCTTGAATATGTGGGAAGCGTTGTACTTTGATCACAATGAAGAAAAGATTAAAGCGCTAATTGATGTGGCTGCCGAAGTAGGTATTGAGCGCGTTGTTCTAGATGACGGCTGGTTCCATTCAAGGCGTGATGATCACGCTGGCTTAGGTGATTGGGTTATCGATCCTGCTGTCTGGCCTAATGGCTTGTCGCCCATAATTAAGTACATCAATGACAAGGGAATTGAATTTGGTCTGTGGTTTGAAGGCGAAATGGTTAACCCAGATTCAGATTTGTATCGAGCTCACCCTGAATGGATTTTGCATGAAGCAGATCGTGTTCCGCCACTGTGGCGCCATCAATTGGTTCTAGATATTGGTCACGAGGGTGCCTTTAATCATGTGCTTGAACAAACATCAGCAGTGCTCGGTGCGCACAATATTGCTTACATAAAATGGGATCACAATCGTGTATTAGTTGATGCGGGCCATCGTGGTGTTGCAGGTGTTCATCGTCAAACGGAAGCGATTTATCGTTTGTTTGCCGAACTAAAGAAGCGACATCCTGGACTTGAGATCGAATCATGTGCATCAGGCGGAGCACGTATTGACTTAGGTGTAATCGATCTTGTGGATCGGTTCTGGACAAGTGATAACAATGACGCACTAGAACGCCAAACAATTCAACGGTGGACTGCTCAGGTAATTGCCCCCGAACTTCTTGGTACACATATCGGACCTACTCATGGTCACCAAACGGGCCGCACCTTAGAACTATCCATGCGTGCCACCACAGCCCTTTTTGGACACGCAGGTATTGAATGGAACATCACCGAAGCCACACCAGAAGAACGAAAGCATTTAGCAACGTGGGCGCAGTACTACAGAGATAATCGTTTGCTTTTACATTCAGGAAAAATGGTTCGCGTCGATTATCCAGAATCACATGCATATTTGCATGGGGTTGTCGCACATGATGCATCACGCGCGATTTTCGCTTACGTACAGTTGACTCCAACTGTTTCTATTCATCCATCACCGTTGAAATTTCCTGGTCTCGATGAATCAGCAAACTATGTAATCAAGGCGGTGTTTCCTGCAGGTAAGCCACGATTTATGTTGATTACACCACCTGAATGGATGGCGGGAATAACACTGTCAGGATCTGCGCTATCTGCAATCGGAGTTACAGCGCCAATTCTTGCCCCTGCAAATGCTTTCTTAATAGAAATTACGAAGGCCTAATCAACCCAATTCAAAGTTCGCTCGACAGCTTTCTTCCATCCTGCATAACCTTGCGCTCTTTGTTCTGCAGTGCTTGTTGAATTCCAACGTCGAGATTGTTGCCATTGTTTCCGAACTTCGTCAGTTGATGACCAAAAACCTACTGCTAAACCGGCAGCGTAGGCTGCACCTAACGCAGTTGTTTCACCGATTAGTGGGCGAGTGATGTCGATTCCCATAACATCTGCCTGCATTTGCATACAGAAAGAGTTTGCAGTTATGCCACCGTCAACACGCATTTCCTTCATTGGTACGCCGCTATCGGCAACCATTGCATCCATCACATCACGTGTTTGATAACAAATAGCTTCAAGAGCGGCGCGCGCAAGATGAGCTTTGGTTGCTGCGCGAGTTAATCCAACAATTACTCCACGAGCATCACTGCGCCAATAGGGCGCAAACAATCCAGAAAATGCAGGGACGAAATAAACACCTGCGGTATCTGCAACAGAAGATGCTAAACCTTCAGTTTCTGCAGCATTTGAAATGATTCCCAATTGATCCCGAAGCCATTGGATTGCAGAACCAGTTACAGCAACCGAGCCTTCAAGTGCGTAATGCGCTGGAGCGTCGCCAAGTTTGAAACACACAGTCGTTAGTAGCCCATTTTTAGAGCGCACGATTTCAGTGCCTGTATTTAGCAAGGCAAAGTTTCCGGTGCCATAGGTTGTCTTTGATTCACCACGTTCAAAGCACACTTGTCCAACCATTGCAGCTTGTTGATCGCCCAATATTCCAGCAATCGGAATTGCAGTTCCGAGCGGACCATGAGGATCAGTCAGTGCATATACTTCAGAGGAAGACTTGATGACAGGTAGCGCAGAACGAGGCACACCAAAAATAGCCAGAAGTTCGTCATCCCAATCTAAAGTTTCAAGATTCATTAACAATGTTCGGCTCGCGTTAGTTACATCAGTTGCGTGTACACCTGAGCGGACGCCACCAGAAAGATTCCACAACAGCCATGAATCAATGGTTCCAAATCGGGCATTAGCGCTTTTTGCAGCTTGAACGTTATTTAGAAACCAATTCATTTTGCTGCCGGCAAAATATGGAGCAATTGTTAAACCAGTTGTGTGGCGAATCTTTTCTTGTTGAGCAGCTGACAAAGTTGCTAAAAACTCGGTAGTTCTGGTGTCTTGCCAGACAATTGCATTGGAAAGTGGTTGACCTGTTGTTACATCCCACACCACCGTTGTTTCGCGCTGGTTGGTTAGTCCAATTGCGGCCAGATCTGAGCCCAAAATATTTGCTTGCTTCAGCGCTCCAGCAATAACTTCCTGAACTCGTTCCCAAATTTCAGCAGCATCATGTTCTACCCATCCTGCCTGAGGCAGGATTTGGCGATGCTCTAATTGATGTTGTCCAACAACTTGGCCGGCATGGTCAAAGATCATGAATCGAGTGCTACTTGTACCCTGATCCAAGCTGCCGATATATGCCCCACTGTTTGACACTGCGCATAACCCCTTGCCGTAAGTTAGGCTTAGCGTACTCACTGATTACGGAGATGCAACGCATATGTTCTTGTCACAACTTGGCCCAGAGCAACGTGACTCTGCCATCACCCAGTTGGGAACTGAACAATTCGACATTCTTGTGATTGGCGGGGGAGTAAATGGCGTAGGTGCCGCATTAGATGCCGCATCACGAGGATTGAAAGTCGCCCTGATTGAGGCACAAGATATTGCAGCTGGAACATCAAGTAGATCCAGCAAGTTGATTCATGGTGGCCTTAGGTATCTTGAACAATATGATTTCAAATTAGTGCGCGAAGCCTTACACGAGCGAGAGTTAATGGTTTCGACTTTGTGTCCGCACCTTGTTAAGCCAGTTGGATTTTTATTTCCGCTTACAGAAAAGTTTAAAGAGCGCACATATGTCGGAGCAGGACTTGCGCTCTATGACGCACTACGCGGATTTCAGCGAGCAATGCCGTGGCACAAGCACTTAAGCCAAAAGCAGATCAATGAGATTGCGCCCTCTTTGCGCCACGACCTTGTAACTGGTGCAATCAAATACTTTGATGCTCAAGTTGATGATGCCCGCCACACAATGTCAGTTGCACGAACCGCAGTACGTCATGGCGCAATTATTGCAACCCAAGTTTCTGCAGAGTCTTTGATTCGCGAGGGCAAGCGAGTGGTGGGTGTTAACGCACTTGATTTAGCTTCTGGAAAGAAGATTGCGATTAGGGCAGGTGCCACAATCATGTGTGCTGGAGTATGGAGCGATCAATTACACGCTCGTTTTGATTTAACTCCCGGGTATAACGTGACCATGAGTAAAGGTGCTCACATTGTGGTTCCGGGATCTGCAATTAAATCTGATGCGGGCATTATTGTAAAAACCCCAGTCTCTGTTTTGTTCTTGATTCCATGGGGAGACAAGTGGATTGTCGGTACAACAGATACGCCATACGAAGGTGATAGAGCAGAACCGTGCGCGACCAAAGAAGATGTTCAGTACATATTGGATCAGGCCAACAGAGTTCTTGAACCAAAATTACGCGCCGAAGACATTATTGGCGTTTATGCGGGGTTGCGTCCATTAGTTGCAAACAATAAGAGTGCAACAACAACAAAACTTTCACGCGAACACACAGTAGATCGACCAGCAGCTGGGTTTGTTTCTATTGCCGGCGGTAAGTACACGACCTATCGAGTCATGGCTAAGGATGTAGTAGATCGCGCAGCAATTGAGCTTCGTAGATTGACACAAGAATCTGTGACAGAAAAACTGCCATTAGTGGGTGCTGACGGCTACTTTGCACTGGAACAACAAAAAGAGCGTATTGCTCAAGATTCTGGACTAGATGTCGCAGTAGTTACACATTTGCTCAATCGCCATGGGTCATTGATTAGCGAGATTCTTGATTTGCTTAAATCGCAACCAAAGTTGGCCGGCAAATTAGATACGGATTTGCCGTATATCAAGGCTGAAATTGTTTATGCAGCTTCCCACGAAGGTGCACGCTCTGTCGATGATGTAATTTCTCGCCGTACTCGTTTATCTTTTGAAGCGGTCAATCACGGGATGCATCTTGCAGATGAGATTGCAACACTCATTGCTCCGGTTCTTGGATGGAACGCAAAGGAACGTAAAGAATCAGTTGCTCAGTACACAGAATTAGTTGAGCGTGAAATAGCAGCCCTGGGTGAACTACTTGAGGTCAATTCTTAATCTGTCCTCGGCAACCATCAGTTGTTGGCTTTTTAGTAGCCGTTGGTGATGGTGTTGGTGTAGCCGTAGGTGTAGGACCTTGAGTTACTTCAAAAGTAACTGGAAATTCTGATTCTGCATGAGTACCTGAGACATCTTGGTATAAAACTTTTCCACTATACGTGCCGGCTAATACGCCTTTAAGGGCAATGGACCATACCCCGCTTGTTTCACGAAATAGTGTTTGAGTTGGTCTAATTGCTGGCGCTGTTGCCTTATCAAAGACCAATTTTACCGAGCCAGTAACAACAGGAGATCCACCTGGTCGAACAACATTTACTTTAAAAGTAACCAGCTTGTTAGTTGTAGTTGATGTTTGACTTACAAGGGTCAAAACTGTTGGCTCTTGTTGAGGCATTAGATCTACAAGAGTAGGTGACCAGATTCCTGTAACTAACTCTAAAAATGATGAAGGTGTTCCACGAAAAACATTGAGATCTAATCTATTTCCGGGTACGCCGTACTTGGGCGCAATTCCACATGAGGAGTACTGCCATACCGTCCATTGAGAGTCGCAGTTAGCACCAGTCCATGAGTGGACGTAGCAACCACCGGTTTTCAAACCTGGTTGGTTGATTGGGTTTGCTGGGTCGATTGCATACTGGGCAAGCCACAATGGATATCGTGCAAGTTCAGGAGTGCGGGTCATTGAACCTTCTAAAAAGCTTGCATATGAATAAAGTATTGGAGTTTTTCCTGTTTTTTCTTTTACAGATGCAAGAAAAGTTGTTGCCCATAAAGTTACAGCGCTACGTGTTGCATTCTTTTGGCACGCACCAGAGGATGAGTAGCTCACACATTTATTCTCTAGATCTAATGCGTATGGCAAATCTCTGTCGCTGTATCCACCCATTGATGCCAGTCGCCACACAACCTTTTGTGCTTGCGCCAAGGCATCTTGCTTTATTCCTTCAGGATCTGTGACGTAAGGCAAGACCGCATAGTGATAAAAACCTGTATAGATTCCAGCAGCTTGGGCAGCATGATGATCCATCGCTGCATATTTAACCGCTAACAAATCAGCAGCTTCTCGGGTATCAGATGCCTTGATGAATACAAATCGCATTCCTGCTTTATACATTTTTACAAAATCAATTGGTTTATCGTTGGGATGCTGCCAACGACTGACATCTGCGCCATGAATACGACCGCCAGGGCCGGTTAAATCAATGAATTGAGCAGGGTCAGCATTTGTGATTTCAGCTTGCTGTTTCACCGATATAGAGCGAATAGGCGAGTACAAACTCTTTCCGCCAATAACTGAAACCGCGCGATAGCGAACATTTGCGTTCAGTGCGGTTGCAAGAGCAGTCACTTTCCAAGTTCCAACTTTGGTGACCTTTGTCGTAAAGCGAGTTGTTGTCCATTTCCCAGCTATGTCTACTTGGATTTTTACAGCAGTCCCAGAACGATTTGGTTTGAGATTTCCATAAAGGGTCAACAATGTCTCTGAAGCACTCGGTGTTTGTCTGATCGACATCGATAAAGTCGATGCAGCTGCAGCCGTTTGTGGAGCGCCAACAATTGCAACTACCAATGAAATGGCAAGCAGATAGATCTTGACTCTCATAGTTCGACTATCTCCACATCAACGCCAATGGTGGATTTAATTGCCAATTGAAGAGCAGATTTCAAATTTGGGCGAGTTTCTGAGTACTCGTGCGATGTTGCAAATTTACGAGTATCTGAAAAATCTAGTGTTAGCACCCCATTCTCAAATGAACTTAATCGGGCATCAAAGTAGGCGATCCATGCAACACGATTGTCAGATTCCAAAGCATCCAGCACTTGATTCCACTGCGAACGAATCTGCTGGAGCTCCATAGGCGTGAACTTTACCTTTGCCAGTTGAGAGATGAGCACAACTAGTGGGTTGGCGCGCCAATCCAATTGAAGTATTCGCCGACTAATTGCACCCGTAAGTTCTTTGTTCTATCTGGCTGTACATCAAGCATTAAAGCAATACGAGAAACGATTTGTTCTATCGCTTTCTCGCTGACAAATCTGATTCGACCAATCTCAGCATTTGTTAAGCCATTGGCTACAAGGCGCAAGGTATCAATCTGAAGATCAGTCAGGTGAGATATCAAATTTTCTATAGCTCTTTCATGAATTGAAACATTTCCATTGACCCAGGTAACTGGCGACCCTGTTGCAAAAATTCGTGATTCTGAAATAACATCGCATAAAGAAGCAACGCTGTTCATGGATTTCTTAATGACAACTTTCGCCCCGATAGGAATATTGCTAGTCAGTTCTCCGAGCAATCTAAGATCTGCGCATGCGACCAAAATAACCACACCAATATCTGGGGACTCCTTGCGGATTGCATTTGCAATTGCGATCGAGTGCTCATTAGATGAGTGCATATCTATCAGTAAGACGTTAGGTTGCATGCTTCGCATTAATAACAGTGCCGAGGATTGCTTTCGAGCTTCGCCTATGACATTTGTTCCATGCATTTTAAGTGCGGCTGCCATTATGGATAATTCAAAAGCATCATCCATAACTAATAAGACTCGGTCACTCAAATTTAAAAGTTACGCCACATTTTATCTAATTGATACAGATGCAAGAGTGAAATGAGAGATGGCATTAAATAGGGGAACCCCTATGTACTACTTGATAATCCGAGAAATAACACTTGGGATTGAATCAATTATTGCCTCAGCATTAATTGGCCCTCCATTTGATGCGGCATCTGCAGCGCGTGCATGAATGAAAGCGGCGGATGCTACAACTGCTGCCAAATGGTTGTAATCATTGAGAATTTCTACGGTGTTAGTTGCAACCAATGAGCCGATGATTCCTGCTAAAACATCACCAGTTCCTGCCGTTGCAAGCCATGGGGTAGCAGTTGGTAACTGGATCAGTACTGCATCATTGGCAACATATGTTGTGGAACCTTTTAGTAAAACAGTCACTCCTAAAGTGTCAGCAGCTTCTTGCACCCACTTTTTTGGGTTGCCCTCAATAGCTTCGGCAGAAACACTTATTCCCCGTGAGATCAAAAGCTTTGAGAGTTCACCGCTGTGTGGAGTAATTACCGTGGGTTGTTCTAATGAGCCTGCCAAGTGCAATGCACCAGCATCTAAAACAGTTGGGACAGATTGCAAAGTAGCTAACTTAAACCAGCGATGGCGCAGCCAGGTGGTGATATCTGAGTACTTCTTAGATTCAATTCCACTTCCGATTAACCATGCCGTTACTTTTCCAGGTTGAACAACCACTGATGGCGTTGAATGCAACACAAGATGTGCTAATCCCGATGAACTGTGAAAGCGAATCATTCCAATACCTGTGGCAGAAGCCGCTGCAGTAGTTAATACAGCAGCTCCTGGGTACTGCGCAGAACCGGTAATTACACCAAGAACTCCGCGACTGTATTTATGGTCAAGATCAGAAGGGGTGATGATGCACTTTGCTGTATCTCGAGCCGTCCACTTTTTTGAAGTTCTGGTCATGCTCCCAGCCTATCTCTCATAATTTGCGAGCCCTTACCGCTGCATCCATACTAGGCACAATTAATTGCTACAACAGGGGGAATCATGGACGCAAAGTGCCCAGTCGCACACGGTGCAAACACTCAAACTAGTGAATCAAACACATACTTGTGGCCCAACACCCTCAAACTCGATATTTTGCATCAACATGACCGTAAGACAAATCCGCTTGGTGAAGATTTTGATTATCGCGAAGAAGTTAAAACTTTAGATTTTACTTCCGTTAAAAGCGATTTGCATCAATTCATGACTCAAACACAAGAGTGGTGGCCAGCTGATTGGGGTCATTACGGCGGATTAATGATTCGTATGGCGTGGCACTCTGCGGGCACATACCGCGTTGCTGATGGACGTGGCGGCGCTGGCACCGGAAGTTTTAGATTTGCTCCACTTAATTCATGGCCAGATAACGGCAACCTTGATAAAGCACGTCGTTTGTTATGGCCGATCAAACAAAAGTACGGCAACAAACTAAGTTGGGCTGATCTATTTATTCTCGCGGGAACAATTGCTTACGAGAGCATGGGGCTTAAGACATTTGGTTTTGCCTTTGGTAGAGAAGATGTATGGCATCCAGAAAAAGATATCTACTGGGGTTCAGAGTCTGAATTAATGATGCCAAGTGATGAGCGATATGCAGACACCACTGATGCAAGCTCTTTGGAGAATCCACTAGCTGCAGTACAGATGGGCCTTATTTATGTAAACCCTGAAGGCATCAATGGTGTTTCAAATCCACTGCTAACTGCCCAACATATCCGTGAAACATTTGCACGCATGGCGATGAATGATGAAGAAACCGTTGCACTTACTGCCGGTGGTCACACAGTTGGTAAGGCACACGGAAATGGTGATGCTTCGCTATTGGGACCAGCACCAGAAGCTGCAGATATTTTTGAGCAAGGCTTGGGCTGGAACAATCACACAAAGCGTGGCGTTGGTCGCAACACTGTAACTAGTGGCATTGAAGGTGCGTGGACAACAGAGCCAACTAAGTGGGATGCCGGTTACTTTGAAATGTTGTTTAAGCACGAATGGGCACTTGTTAAGTCTCCAGCAGGTGCGCATCAGTGGGAGCCAACTAATATTCAAGAAGCAGATAAGCCAGTAGATGTTGAAGATTCATCAATTCACTACAACCCAATGATGACTGATGCAGACATGGCGATGATCAAGGATCCGATTTACCTTGAGATTTCTAAGAAGTACCATGAAAATCCAGCACTTCTAGATGATGCTTTTGCGCGCGCTTGGTTTAAGTTAACCCACCGCGACATGGGACCAAAAGTTCGCTACATCGGACCCGATGTTCCACAAGAGGATTTGATTTGGCAGGATCCAATTCCTGCAGGCACAACTGCTTATGATGTTGCCGCAGTGACAGCAAAGATCAATGCTGCAGGACTATCAGTTTCAGAGTTAGTAGCAACAGCATGGGACAGTGCACGCACATTCCGTGGTTCTGATCTACGTGGAGGCGCTAACGGATCTCGTATTCGTTTAGAACCAGCTCGTAATTGGGAAGGTAATGAACCTGCGCGTCTAAACAAAGTTCTTGCCGTTCTAGAACCAATTGCAAAGGAAGCTGGCGCAAGCATTGCAGATGTAATTGTTTTAGCTGGAAACATCGGTGTTGAAAAGGCTGCAGCTGCAGCGGGTGTGACGATCTCAGTTCCGTTTGCTCCAGGCCGCGGCGATGCAACACAAGCACAAACAGATGCTGCAAGCTACGCAGTTCTTGAACCAATTCATGATGGTTTCCGCAACTGGGTCAAAAAAGATTACGCTGTTACACCTGAAGAGTTATTGCTAGATAGAACTCAGTTGATGGGTTTAACCGCCCCTGAAATGACAGTTCTTATTGGTGGAATGCGCGTTCTTGGTACTAACCATGGCGGTACATCTCATGGAGTGTTTACAAAGAATGTTGGAGCACTTACAACAGACTTCTTCGTAAACCTGACAGATATGAAGTACACATGGGAGCCAGCAGGGGAGAACCTGTACAACATCCGTGATCGTAAGAGTGGTGCAATTGATTGGACCGCTACTCGCGTAGATCTAGTCTTTGGTTCTAACTCAATTCTTCGTTCATATGTTGAGGTCTATGCACAAAACGATAACAAGGAAAAGTTTGTTAAAGACTTTGTTGCTGCATGGACCAAGGTGATGAACGCTGATCGCTTCGATCTTCAGTAGTTCTTACGACTTTGGTCGGTGCAATTGAATCCATGAAGACTCTGGCTTAAACCCAACCTTCTCATAAAGCTTCAAAGCGCCAGTTTCATTACCTGTGTCTACGTTGAGCTCCACAGAGTCATATCCTTTTGTTAGACAATACGAAATCCCAGTCTGTAGGAGCGCCTCGCCAATTCCCATGCCTTGATTTTCATGAGTAACACCCAGAAGATTTATAAAGCCTTTGTTTTCTTCTACGTATTCATCATTGCATTGGCAAAAGCCAACAGGTTCGCCATTCTTAAATGCTAGGAAGACTCCGTTTGGATCAGTAGATGAATCAAGTACAAGTTCCTGCCATTTATCTAGCTCTCTCGGAGCAAACCCAAAGTGGTTTGAGAATGAGTTTTGATGTGCCGAGTGCCAAAGGGCAACCTGATCTGGATTAGTTATGTCTATCGCTCTGATTTCAAGATTTTGAATTTGCCGAACAGAAGGTGCAGTAGAGACCTTCATTCTCATGGTGTAGTAACGACGCAAAAATTCATACCCATGTTTTGCCCATGCGTCTTGTAATCTTTTGTCGAGAGAGTTAACGCCCGGCCAAATATCCCAATCTGGATGCTCTAATTCTGCTAACTCAATAGCCCATAGAACAATGTTTTCTAATTTCTCTACCTGTGGTCTTGCATAAACATCTGTGAAATAACGGCCTCTAACAGAATCAGGATGCAAGTTAATAACAGCCGAGAATCCAGATTCGCCATCAAGGCTCACCAAGTAGGCCTCACTCGAATCGATGTAGCCAGCAATAAAGTCCAGCGCTCCTTGCTCACTGAACAAGCTGCTCTTGCTATCAACGCTTAATTCGTGCTCATTGGCAAGTTCAGCAATTGCTTTCGCGTCAGCTTCAGTGGCGACTCGCGTGGAGGTAATTTTCATCAGCTTAAATCTTTCTAGTGGTCGTTAATTCCAAAATCCTTTGGTGGGGCGGGTCGGGCTCGAACCGACGACGACGGAATTATGAGTTCCGGGCTCTAACCAACTGAGCTACCGCCCCTAACGGGTGAACATTACTGTAATTATTTGTTGCGCTGGAATCCGCGCCTGCCCCAGAACTCCCACATGCCCATGACTGAAAGAATTAGGGCAAATCCAAACAAGAGATCTTCTAAAGGTGCTGAAGCAATCCGGATACCAATGATTGAATCAGGGTCATACATAACAATGGCTTTTCCATCGCTTCGATTATGGGTTAGCCACCAATTGGTCAGCAATTGAAATGGAAGGATGATCATGTAGGAAAGCCAGAAGGCAAGACGGGTTAGAAGTGAGTTCTTAAAGACAAAGAGATCCACAATGATTGATATGCCGAATGCGGCAATTGCAATATCGCTGTAGATCACTTCTTCTCATCCTTTCCGAATTCCTTTTCACGCAGATGAGGTTTGACCGTCGTGACTCCTTCGAGGGTCAATATCGCGGCCATTGGAACAATGATGAAGAAGAGAAACTCTTCTAGTGGAATATCAAATGGCCCGTAGATCCCAAGCATGCGGTCACGATTGAAAAACCAATGGCCCTGCGCAATCGCATAGGCATCCCACACAAGAAAAAAGAAGCTAATCGGCAAGATGCTAATTAATGCTCGCTTCCAACGTTTTAGGACGCTGGTCTTTAGAACTATTTCTAGCCAAAATGAGCCAAAGACTGTGAAGGCGAGCATCGCCATGTATCCGAATTTCTGCACGTCAGATCTTCTCACATACACCTTTGGTAGGGTTGTCAAAAAGGGGGAGACATGCAAGAAAATGCAGTTGTGCTCTTTAATCGGGTTCGCCTTTTCTCAACAATTTCTGTGATTCTGGCAATCCTGGCTTCTTTATTTTTTTCAGGTTTTCTGGGTGAAGGATCGATGGGATGGCAAGTTGTTATTGCCGTGGTCGCACTTGCGATCGGAATTCCACATGGGGCACTTGATCACTTAGTAACACTTCCAAAGGCACAGCCTAAAAAAATGGCGGTGTTCATCATTGTGTATGTAACTGTTGCTGTTGTGGCTGTCATCGGAATCCTTAACTTCAATATTGTTGGGTTCATCCTTGTTCTCTTCATGAGCGCTATTCACTTTGGAATTGGAGATGCCGCATTTATCAATGAGATTGATAAGAGGACAGGTGCATCAAGCAAACTCAATCGATGGTTCTATATTCCTGCAGCAGGCTTTACTCCTGTTTTTATCCCTCTCGTTAACTCCGCGAGCACCGAGGCTTTAGCTTCTGTTAATCCTGCACTAATCAATTGGCATAAAGGATTTGATTCTGAAATTTTGCTTACGATCACTATTTTTTCAGTTGTTGCCATGGGGGTAATGGCTTTTGGAAAGCGATACAGAGAAGCTGTGGATTTGACTGCGCTATTGCTTTTGGCCCATCTAGCACCACCGCTGATTTCATTTGCTGTGTACTTTGGCTGCTGGCACGCCATGCGTCACACAGCTCGGCTTACCTTGTCACTTCCTCGAAGTATTGAAAACTTAACTCAAGGAATGCCCAGGAAAGCATTTGCCAATGCGGTCATTCCGGGTTTACCCGCTCTAGTCGGAACCTTTGTAGTGGCTGCTTTGTTGGCGCTAAGTGGTCGAGATTTCACAGATGAGTTTTTTTGGATGGCACTTGTTGTTGTGTGGGCGCTCACTGTTCCTCACATGGCGGTTACGGCTAAATTGGATCGTGCAGCACTAACCTAAGGGCATGAAGCTAAGAGCAGTTGTGATCGCAGCATTGATTGGCCTTACTACAATTTCACCAGCTCAAGCCGCCCCTGTTTACATGTTCCCAATTGCAAATTGTGCAGCCAATTATGCGCGGGCTCATCATGATTACGCCGCCACTGACATTTTGACTAAGGCTGGTTGCAAATTTGTGGCACCAATAGATGGTGTTGTTGATGAGGTTAATCGCACAGATAACTGGAGCGGTAAGACAAATTTAGGAATTGATCGTGGTGGTTTGTATGTTTCGATAATTGGAACAGATGGAGTTCGTTACTACGGATCACATTTGCTTAAGGGTTCAATCCCAAAAGGAATTCAACCTGGAGTATCAGTTAAAGCGGGACAAGTTTTGGGAGGGATTGGTTCAACAGGCAGTGCACGTGGCACGGCTCCACATCTTCACTTCGGAATTTCGTGGCCAACACCAGCGGACACATGGTGGGTTCGCCGCGGAGAAGTATTGCCGTGGAAATATTTGGATGCTTGGAAAGCTGGAAAAGATTTATCTCCAGTCAAAGAAGTTAATGCGCGTAAATTAAAAGTTGGCGAAATTCCGCCACTGCCAAAGAAGTGAAATAAAAAACCCCGCCAGTTACCCGGCGGGGTTTTTTATAAGTTAGTGTTGATTAGGCAGGGTTTACTGCATCAGCCTGAGGACCCTTTGGACCCTGTACGACCTCAAATGAAACTGCCTGACCCTCTTCAAGGGACTTGTAACCGTTTCCTTGGATTGCTGAGTAGTGAACGAAAACATCTTGTCCGCCACCATCAACTGCAATGAAACCGAAACCCTTTTCAGAGTTGAACCACTTAACTGTGCCTGTTGCCATGTATTTATTTCCTTCGATATGTGGGTGTTTCGAGAAATCCTCGAATCACGGTCTTCCTCTTGCTCCAGCGATACCGATTATGCAAAACATGAAACGGGTACTGATTAAGCGTCCGACTGAGGTTAACTCTACCTCCTACCGCCCCGTATGCCTAAAGGAGGAGTAGACAGTTTTAGGCTCATGGGTGTGTAATTGAGGTGTTCACCGAGCAATTGGGACGCGAAAATGCCGCTGGGGAAGGTCGCATTGGGCGCATCTTGCTAGGAGAACCATGGAACGTTTAACCACGCCTTCAAACCGTCAGCAGGTTCGAGGTTTCTTAACCATTCATTCTGCGCCCTCTGCGCTGCGCCATCACATTGATTGGGCGATCCAAACCGTGTTGGGTAATTGGATAAAATTGTCGTGGAGTCCCCAACCGTTGATGCCCGGAACTTTTCGCACGCAACTGGAATTTCGCGCACCCCAAGGTGCAGCTGCTGAAATTGCTAGCTCGTTACGTAGTTGGCATTACTTAAATTTCGAAGTTATCGAAGGAACAGATCTTGGTGGCGAGTTATTTCGTTTCACCCCAGAACTTGGAATACATCGCGCAGTTGTAGATCAATCAGGTGCGGTTCAAGTTAATGAAAATCAGTTAACCGCAATCCTTGCGCAATCATTTGATGAAGAATCTATCCGGCAAGGTATTGCCGACATGATGGGAAATTCTTGGGAATACGAGTTAGACCGTTTCAGGAGTGTTGACCTTCAAGAAGTGCCTCGGCTTCGAGCAATTTAATAGGTAAGATAGAGCCATGACTCAACTTAATGAAAGCCCAATAATCACCGTAGAACGTCGCAAAGCAGTAACCATAATTATTTCCGCCGTAATCCTTTCACTTGCCATAGGTGGTGGATTAATGAAGGTTGGTTCTGGTTTTGCATCGCGAAGCACTGATGGAATTACCGTAACTGGTTCTGCAAAGACGGCAGCAACAGCCGATAACGCAGTGTGGACTCTTAGTGTCTCCCTCTCATCACCAACTGTTGCAACAGCTGTGAAGAAAGTTGATGCTGATGTTGAAGCACTTTCAGACTACCTGACACAAGGTGGAATCTCTGCTGATGGCTTAACACTTGGCGCTGTTTCAACATATGCGAACGAGGAGTACGTCGGCGGTAATGCAACAGGTCGAATTCTTTCTTACCGTGCTTCACGCGAAGTTACTGTGCGCTCAAAGGATGTGCAACTGATTTCAAAGCTAAGCCAAGGAATCGGAACATTATTAGCTAATGGAATTAACGCCAATAATTATGGTCCTCAGTACTACATTTCGAATCTGCCAGAGCTTCGCCCACAGCTAATGGCTGAAGCGATGAAGGATGCAAAGGTTCGCGCAGAAGCGCTAACAAAGGCTGTCGGTGGAAAGATTGGCGCACTTGTTAATGTAAAAGCTGGGCCAATTCAAATCACAACACCTGATTCAACAATGACAGCTGATTACGGTAACTATGACACTTCAACAATTGAAAAGACTGTTACCGCAACTGTTTCGGTGACTTTTAAGAGCTAAAGAGGAATGTTGCCGTGGGATCCACGGCGGTGAGGTGCGTTAGCAATAGTTTTTGCTAGCGCACTTCGCGTTTGTGCAGGGTTTAACATCTCATCGACAGCGCCGATTTCAATGGCCTTTAGCACACCACCTGAAACCTTCTCGTGCTCTGCAGCAAGTTCAAGTTCCATTGATTCGCGTTGTTCTGCAGGCAGGTCAGCTAAGAGACGACGATGCAATACCCGTACAGCTGCGACCGCTCCCATAACTGAAACTTCAGCGTTTGGCCACGCAAATACACGGGTTGCACCTAATGACTTCGAATTCATTGCAACATATGCGCCGCCGTATGCGCGGCGAGTAATTAAAGTAACTCTAGGAACAACGGATTCTCCAAATGCGTGCAACAACTTTGCACCCCTTCTGACCGCGCCTTCCCATTCTTGGCCGGCGCCAGGTAAGAAACCCTGAACATCTGCAATAACAATTAACGGAATACCAAATGCATCACATGTGCGCACAAATCGCGCAGCCTTTTCACCAGCTGCAGCATCTAGAACTCCTGCAAGGTGTGCGGGATTATTAGCAAGTACTCCAACAGTTGCACCACCAAGGCGTCCCAGAACCGTTGTCATATTAGGCGCCCACATTGATAACAGTTCAATGTGGTCAGTATCTTTATCAAGAATTGCATCAACTAATGGATGAACCTCATAGGTTCGCACATTTAACGCAGGCACAAATGCAGCTAGATCAAAGTCTGCTACCTCAGGATTCATAAAGCCTTGATTAGCAAATAAGGCAGTTAACTCCCGAATATCTTCAAATGCTTCTTCTTCGCTAGCGGCAATTATGTGTGCAAGACCGCTATTTTTCTTATGCGCTTCAGGTCCGCCCAGCAGCGCCATATCAATGTCTTCACCCGTAACACTTTTTACAACATCAGGACCTGTAACAAAGATGCGACCTTCGGGTGCCAGAACAACTACATCTGTGAGCGCGGGTCCGTATGCGCCACCACCTGCTGTTGGTCCAAGTACTAACGAAAGTTGCGGGATGCGACCACTTGCAGAAATCATCGATTGGAAAACTTCTCCGAATGCGTCAAGGGATGCAACACCATCACTTAATCGAGCACCACCGCTGTGCCAGATTCCAATGATTGGCACCTGTGCACCCATGGCCGCTTTGTATGCCGAAACAATTACCTTCGAACCATCAACACCAAGTGCCCCGCTTTTTATTGTGGCATCGGATGCAAAAATTACAACCCTGTTGCCTTTAACCGTTGCCGTAACAGCAATCATTCCGCATTCAGTGCGGGGAATCAGAAAGTCAAACTTTCCATCATCAACTAGACGCGCAATCCTTGAAATCGGATCGCGTGGATCATGCGAAGTAGGAGACATTTATAAGCTCTTAAAGGCCAATACAACGTTGTGACCACCAAAACCAAATGAATCATTCAACGCTGCAATATCGCCAGCAGGCAATGCACGTGGCTTATCCCGAACAACATCGACGGTCACAGCAGGATCAAGTTGATCAATATTAATTGTTGGGGGAGCCAAACGATCTTGCAGCGCCTTTACAATAAATACGGATTCAACCGCACCAGCGCCACCAAGTAAGTGACCCGTCATCGATTTTGTTGCAGAGACTGCAACGTGGTCAGCATCTTTTCCAAGTGCTGCGCGCAATGCATTTGCTTCAGCCACATCTCCTGCCGGAGTAGAAGTCGCATGAGCGTTTAAGTGGACAATATCTGCAGTCGTTAATTCAGCATCTCGTAATGCAAACTTAACTGCGCGTTGTACGCCAGCACCAGATGGGTCTGGTGCGGCAATGTGATAACCATCAGATGACAAACCTTGTCCTGCGATTTCGCAATAAATCTTTGCTCCACGTGCTTTAGCGTGTTCGTACTCTTCTAAGACGAGAATTGCGCCGCCTTCGCCCAGTACAAAGCCATCGCGATTTACATCGTATGGGCGCGATGCACGAGCAGGATCATCATTACGAGTAGACAGCGCCTTCATTGCTGCAAAAGCTGCCATTGGTAATGCGTGACATGCTGCTTCAACGCCACCACTGACAACAATGTCTGCACGGTTGTTGCGGACCATTTCAAATGCATAACCAATTGCTTCCGCACCCGATGCGCAAGCGCTAACAGGTGTGTGGACTCCGGCTTGTGCCTGTAATTCAAGACCAATGTTTGCAGCTGGCCCGTTAGGCATCAGCATCGGCACGGTATGAGGGCTAACTAACCGTGCGCCCTTGCCATTTAATATGTCATATTGCTCGAGCAGGGTTGTTACTCCACCGATTCCCGATGCGACTACAACACCTAAGCGCTCTTTATCTACATCCGGTGAGCCCGCATCTTTCCAGGCTTCGCGAGCTGCGATTAATCCAAACTGTTCTGATCTATCGAGGCGTCTGATTTCAACGCGCTCCATTTGTTCACTTGGCTCTACCGCTACTCGCGCTGCGAAGGTCACTGGGATTGTTTGTGCCCAATCCTCGGTCAAAGATCGCACACCACTTTTGCCAGCTAAAAGGCCAGCCCAAGTCGTTGCTACATCTCCACCTAGAGGAGTTGTTGCACCAAGACCAGTGACGACAACGCGACGACGAGTCATTTACTTAAAACTTACTTTGATGCGTTAACTATGAAATTAACTGCGTCTCCAACAGTCACAAGATCTGTCACGCTCTCATCAGGAATCTTTACACCGAAACGCTCTTCAGCTGCAACAACAACTTCAACCATGCTGAGTGAATCAACATCTAGATCGTCGGTGAAGTTCTTATCCATCTCAACTGATGCAGCAGGGATACCGGCTACTTCTTCTACGATTTCCTTGAGTCCTGCAAGTACATCTGCTTGTGCAAGTGCCATTGTCTTTATGTCCTCTTCTGTATCGATCGGGCGTGCAAGGTCATTATTGTGTATCAAGTGCGCTCTTACTTACGAGTATTGCACGCCGTAAGTGGCGTAAATCTCAATGAATTTTATGGCTTAGGCGGAAGTTCAACAACCTGTCCCGCATATACCAAACCTGCACCGTAGCCGATTAGCAGCGCCAGTTTTCCATGCAATTCTGGATGCTCTTCCAAAATTCTATCCATAGCTAACGGTATTGATGCCGCCGAAGTATTTCCGTTAGTGCGAATGTCATCTGCAATCAAAACAGAATCTGGAATCTTCATTTCCTTCGCCATAGTTTCGATGATGCGAATATTTGCTTGGTGTGGAATAAATGCACCAAGTTCATCAACTGTTACTCCCGCAGCTTCCAGAGCTTTCAAACCAACCTTGCTCATTGAATAAACAGCCCAGCGGAATACAACTTGTCCTTGTTGCGCAATATTTGGCCAGCCAAGTTCAGCAACACCTTTATCAGGATTTTTCTTGAAATCAAGAAATGATGGAGTCAAGGTAATTGCATCGCGGGAATCCGCGTCCGACCCCCAAATAGTTGTGCCAATACGTGGTTGGTCGCTTTGACCGATGATTACAGCACCGGCACCATCAGCAAAAATAAATGCAGTGGCACGATCGTCAGGATCTGTGTAGTCAGACAATTTTTCAACACCAATTACCAGAACATTTCGAGAAGTTCCTGCCCGAACTAAATCACTTGCCAAGCCAACGCCGTAGCAAAATCCTGCGCAGGCCGCACTGAGATCAAAGGCGGCTGCTTTTGGATTGCCTAGCTCATTGATTAATTCCGTTGCCGCACTTGGTGCCTGAAATGGATATGAGATCGTTGAAAGAATTACAGTGTCGATATCTTCGATACTTAACTTCGCACGCTGTAAAGCCATTTCACATGCAGCTTTTGCCATGGTTATGACGGTTTCATCATCACCAGCAAAGCGGCGTGATTCAATTCCAGTGCGTTGCACAATCCATTCATCTGTCGAGTCGATGCGATCGACGATCTCTGAGTTTGGGACCTGGCGCTTTGGGCGATATGTGCCGACAGCCAAAATTCTGCTGTGGCCTAATGGCGTTGCTGTGATACTCATAAGTGCCTTCCTGCAAACTCTTGTGCCGCTTCAACATCATCTGCGCTCTTTAGCGCAAAGGTTTCAATTTCAGGGGCTGCGCGCTTTAGTAAGCCAACCAGAGTTCCGGCTGGCGGCAGTTCAATGACACCCGTAACACCTAGTGATTTCAAAGTTTCCATGCATAAATCCCAACGAACTGGGTTAGCAATCTGGTTAACGATTCGACTAAGTACCTCTGCGCCAGCTGTTACTACCTGGCCATCTTTATTGGAAATCACTTCAATCCCGACCTGATGGATTGCAATAGCTGATGCCAACGCGCGAAGAGGTTCGACAGCTGGTTGCATAAAATGTGTGTGAAAAGCTCCTGCAACAGCCAATGCTCGTACTCGCGATCCTGTTGGGGGATTTTCGGTTAATGATGAAAGTGCCTGCAGATCACCTGCTGCAACAATTTGTCCTGCACCATTGTCATTTGCCGCAACTAAGTTAAGCGCACTAATGGTCGCTAAGACTTCTGTTCGATCTCCACCAAGTATTGCTGACATTCCAGATGGGGAAGATGCTGCAGCTTGTGCCATCTCAAGACCGCGCGCACGAACAAGTGTGAGCGCATCAATTTCGGTTATTGCACCCGACATGGTGGCAGCGGCAATTTCTCCGACTGAATGCCCCGATGTAACGGCAAAACTCTTGATCCCTAATGCATGTGCCCCTAGCAAGGAAGCAGCAACAATAAGCGGCTGCGCATTGGCGGTGTCTTTGATTTCTTCGGCATCAGCAACTGTGCCAAGGTGCAACAAATCTAAACCAATCGCATCAGACCAAGAAACTAGTAGTGCTTTCAGCGAAGCATCTTGAATCCAGCTGTTGAGCATTCCTGATGTTTGTGAGCCTTGTCCAGGAGCGATGATTGCGAGCACATGCAGATATTACTGCGCATGCATACTTACTATCTAGTACGTGAGACAAGCCAAACAAGCACGCTGTGTTCTGCAACCTCAACTTTTGAACCAGGCGCTGCGATAACTGGTTCGTAGGTTGCAACATTCTTTGATGCATCAAAAATGCACCGGAAAGTTTCGCCCCAGCTTGCATCAGGCAGAGTAAATGTTGTTACTTCACGAGAAGAATTGAGCATAAGCAACAATCCCTTAGTTGGATCTGCTTCGACAAAGACAGTAATACTTCGTTTCTCTTCATCTTGCCAATGATCATCACTCATTTCATTTCCACTAAGTGAAAACCAGGCAATATCTTTTCGTTTTGTACCTTCATCGACAGCGCCAGTAAAGAATTCGGAAGCAACATCTGCTAGATATGTTGCGCGAATCTGTGCCAGCGATTGCACTGCAGCCAAAATATCTGCTTGCTCTTCATTTAGATTCCACGACAATGCCCAGCCACCATCAAATGATTGCTCACTCTCATGCGTGTGCGTAATTGGCAATGAGTAGCCATTATTAGAACCACTCTGAGTACGACTAGCTTCATCGCCCATGTTGAGCATTGGAACGCCAGATGACAACATTAATGTTGCCAGTAGGGATTTCTTTAGACGATTTCGAATCTCGTTGATTCCGGCATCTGATGATTCACCTTCGTGACCGACATTCCACGAACGATTGGAGTCATTGCCATCTTTGTTATCTTCGCCATTTACTTCGTTGTGCTTGTGGTTGTAAGTAACCATGTCATGAACCGTGAATCCATCATGGGCGGCCACAAAATTAATTGACGATGTAGGTCCTCGATAGTGAAATACATTGCTGGACCCACTGATACTAGAAGCAATATCGGAAACACCCTCACCAAAGCCACGCGCGAGATCGCCTAACCAGAACTGTCGAACAGAATCCCTATAGGCGTCATTCCATTCGCGCCAAGGATGAGGGAAATCTCCTAAGGAATATCGAGAAATGTCCCACGGTTCGGCAATCATTTTAAAATTGCGCAGTACCGAGTCGGCACCGATAGCAGCCATGAGCGATGAATTAACTGCGCTATCACTCGTGTACAGGGCCGTTGTTAAATCAAATCTAAAACCATCAACTCCAACTACATCAATCCACCAGCGAAGTGAATCAATGATTTGACGCACCGAATGTGGCTTACTGGCGGCAAATGTGTTTCCGCAACCGGTGACATCTACATAATTACCAGTTGAATCCTGACGGTAGTAAGCGTGATTATCGATTCCTCTGTACGAAAGAGTTGGGCCACCAATTCCACCTTCGGCGGTGTGGTTATAGACAACATCTAATATGACTTCGATTCCGGCGGCATGTAGCTGATCAACTGACCATTGCAATTCGCTAATCGGGTTGCTGGTAGCTGCGTAGGCACGATGGGGAGCGGAAAACAAAAGTGAGTTATAACCCCAGTGATTAATTCGTCCACGGTTATAAATTGCTGGCTCAGTGATTGATTGGGCAATCGGCAATAGTTCTAGCGCGGTTACTCCAATAGATTTTAAATGTGCAATCGTGCTGGGATGTCCTAATGCTTTGTAGGTTCCACGTTCATTTTCAGGGATTTCATTATTGAAGGCAGTTAATCCTTTAACGTGTGCTTCATACACAACAGTTTTTGCCCATGGGACTAAGGGACGCACAATTTCACGCGGACCATGATCGGTTACGACTGAATACGGAACCTTGCCTGCGCTATCTCGTGCATCGCGTTCAGTTAAATCACCTGCACCGTAGGCATCGGTTGCTACATGGCCATAGATTTCAGGTGAATAAGTAACATCGCCATCAATTACATGCGCATATGGATCAAGCAACAATTTGGAAGCATTAAAGCGAACGCCGTGTTGTGGAAGCCATGGACCATAAACCCGATAGCCATATCTTTGGCCAGCGCGTACCCCTGCTAAATATCCGTGCCAGATGGGGCCATTGCGATGGGACATTGCAAAGCGGGTTTCAACCATTGCGCCGTTGACTTCATTAAATAGGCATAGCTCGATGGCATCTGCGGCGTTGCTCCAGATTGCAAAGTTGGTTCCGCCATCTGTAACGGTAGAACCGAGGGTGCGAGGATCTGCAGGAAGCATGGCGTCATCCTGCCCTGAATAGGCTCAAAAGGAGGGTTGATTCCAGTGTGATTGTGTAGCCATTTAGGGTTACTGACCAGTAACATTTGCCCCATGAAGATTGCCGTGTGCGTTAAGCAGGTCCCAGATTCATGGGCCGAAAAGAAAATGGTCAATGGAATTCTTGATCGCGAAAATGTTGATGCTGTTCTTAACGATCTCGATGAGTACGCCGTTGAAGAGGCACTTCGTATCGCCGAAGCACATGGTGGAAATGAAGAAGATGGCAATAACACCATCACGGTAATTTCTATGGGACCAGAGCGCGCGACAGAAGCAGTTCGCAAAGCGTTGTCAATGGGTGTCAATGATGCAATTTTGATTACGGATCCACAACTTGCCGGAGCAGATGCGCTCGCAACATCAGCTGTGCTGGCTGCAGTAATTGAAAAAGGCGGCTTCGATCTAGTTATTTGCGGAACAGAGTCAACTGATGCGCGCATGAGTGTCGTGCCTGCAATGTTGGCAGAGCGTTTAAATGCTGCTCAACTAACTTTTGCATCAAAGGTTGCTGTGGATCCTGCTGCCAAAACAGTTTCAATTACACGTGTCACCGAGGCGGGTGTTGATGAAATGCACGCACAGTTCCCATGTGTTATTTCTGTTGTAGAAAAGATTAATGAACCGCGCTACCCATCGTTTAAGGGAATTATGGCGGCAAAGAAAAAGAGTATCGAAAGTAGAGATTTAGCTACCGTTGGAGTTTCGGCTATTGCTGCATGGTCATTAGTTGCAGATGCGACACCGCGTCCAGCACGAGCTGCAGGTATTAAAGTTACAGATGATGGAACTGGTGGCGAACAACTGGTTTCATTTCTAGCAGAAAAGAAGTTGATATGAGCAAAGTATTGATTCTGGCTGACTTTGTCGGCGCAAAAGCTACTAAGACAAATGCCGAATTAGCTACTGCTGGTGCGCGTATTGGCGAAGTTACAGCTGTTGTCCTAGCTCCGGTCGGACAAGGTTCAACCTATGCAGCTGCGATTAATCGTGGTCCAATCGCAAACATAGTCGTTGTCGAATCTGATGCTTTCGTTGCTAATGGTGTCGCGGCTGCGGCAGATGTTTTGGCACAAATTATTGCCGCACAATCTCCATCTGGCGTACTTATTGCATCACATGCTTTTGGTAAGGAAGTTGCTGCCCGAACAGCGGTTAAGACTGGTTCTGGAATCATTACCGATGCCGTTGATGTTTCAGCTGATATCACGGCAACACAGTTGGTATTTGGTGGTTCCACAACAGTTCATTCAAAGGTTTCACATGGCACACCAATTATTACTGTGCGCCCTAATTCAGTAGATGCAGACACAACTGAATCAGCACCTAGTGTTGAAACACTCTCATTGTCAGTTTCTGATGCTTCTAAGAAAGCAACAGTTACATCTTCACAACCTCCAGTACAAGGTGGTCGTCCAGAACTAACTGAAGCAAACATTGTTGTCTCAGGTGGACGTGGCACGAATGGAGATTTCAGTGCGGTAGAAAACTTTGCTGATGTATTGGGTGCTGCAGTTGGTGCATCTCGCGCAGCAACCGATGCAGGTTGGTATCCGCATTCATATCAAGTTGGTCAGACTGGCAAGACCGTTAGTCCGCAGCTGTATGTTGCAAATGGAATTTCAGGTGCGATCCAACATCGTGCGGGTATGCAGACAAGTAAGACCATCGTTGTTGTAAATAAAGACCCAGAAGCGCCATTGTTTGAAATTGCAGATTTTGGCGTAGTCGGCGATCTATTTGCTGTGCTGCCAAAGGCAACAGAAGGCATTAAAGCCCACAAGTCATAGACTTAGGCCCGTGCCTTCGATCTACGTAGACCATGCCGCAACGACTCCAATGTCGCCTGCCGCATTGTCGGCTATGTCTGATCAATTACAACAACTCGGAAATCCTTCAAGCCTGCACACACATGGTCGTGCAACTCGTAAAACACTAGAAGATGCCCGCGAAGTTATTGCACAAAAGATTGACTGCCTCGCATCCGAAGTCATCTTTACCGCCTCGGGAACAGAAGCAAATAACATTGCTTTAAAGGGATTGTTTTGGAACGGCAAGAAGAATGGCAAAAATGTTGTTGTAATTTCAGCAATCGAACATCACGCGATTTTAGATCCAGCACAATGGTTAAAAACTCATGAAGGTGCAGAAGTTATAGAAGTTCCAGTCACATCAGATGGTGTTGTTGATTTAGAATTTCTGCGCAGGCTTGTCGCTGAACGCGGATCTGAAATTGCGGTTATCTCTATTATGCATTCCAATAATGAAACAGGCGTGCTGCAACCAATTGATGAGATTGTGGCTATCGCAGCAGATATCCCTGTTCATACAGATGCGGTACAAAGTTTTACAAAAACACCACTTTCTTACAAAAAATCTGGCACAACAGCTTTGACTCTTAGTGCTCATAAAGTTGGTGGACCCCTTGGGATCGGTGCGCTGATTTTGCGTCGTGCATTTGAAATTCCTGCGTTGCTACATGGCGGGGGACAAGAGCGAGAAATCCGCAGCGGAACATTAAACACGCCCAGCATTGTTGCCTTTGCAACAGCTGTTAAGGATTCCTATGATGCAAACATAGTGTCAGTTTTAAGAGACTCATTTATTTCTGGTATTAAACGGTTGATCCCAGATGCTTATATAAATGGTGAAATCAGTGCTCGATTGCCCGGAATCGTGAATGTGACATTTCCCGGAACTCAAAGCGATACCTTGTTATTGCTCTTAGATAGCGCCCATGTTTCTGCATCGACTGGTTCAGCCTGTAGCGCAGGTGTGCATGAAGCCAGCCATGTACTTCTTGCTATGGGTCATACCGAAGAAACAGCCCAGTCATCACTTCGATTCTCTTTTGGGGCCACATCTACGCAGGCAGATGTTGATTTCGTTTTGTCAGTATTGCCCGATGTAATTAGTCGAGGACGGGCGGCGCATCTATGAAATTGATTGCAGCAATGAGCGGTGGAGTTGATTCTGCGGTAGCTGCTGCCCGCGCAGTAGAAGCTGGACACGATGTCATTGGCGTGCACCTGGCTCTTGCTGCGAATCCACAAAAGTATCGTTCTGGCGCACGAGGTTGCTGCACAATCGAAGACTCACATGATGCCCGACGAGCAGCCGATGTAATTGGAATTCCTTTTTATATTTGGGATATGGCAGAAGAGTTTCATGATGGCGTGGTGGAAGATTTCTTAGCAGAGTACGCCGCTGGCAGAACCCCAAACCCATGCTTGCGTTGTAATGAAAAAATTAAATTCGCAGCGGTCTTAGATCGTGCGCGCGCTATGGGATTTGATGGCGTTGTAACAGGGCACTATGCACGAACACAAATTAGCGAAACTGGAAAGACATTGCATCGTGCGGTAGATCATTCCAAAGATCAGTCCTATGTTTTATCTGTACTAACTGTCGAACAAATTGAAGGTGCGATATTTCCTTTGGGGGATACCACCAAAGTTGATATTCGGATTGAAGCAGAACAACGCGGCTTGGCTGTTGCCCAAAAACCAGATAGCCATGACATTTGCTTTGTTCCATCTGGTGACAATGCAGGATGGTTGCGTGATCGCTTAGGCAGTGAAGTTGGACCAATTGTTGATCAAGATGGAAACAAGATCGGCGAACACAAAGGTGCCTACACATACACAATCGGACAACGCAAAGGATTAGGACTAACTGTTCCGACAGCGGATGGATCTCCACGGTTTGTGCTAAAGATTGAACCAGTAAGTAACACCGTGGTCGTTGGCGCGCGTGAAGATCTAGCGATCACCATTATGCGTGGAGAGCGTCCGGTCTGGTGTGGTCCGGCAGTAACTGAACAAGTTCAGCAAGGATTTGTGCAGATACGCGCCCATGGCGCAGCATTGCCATGTACTTATTACTTCGATGGCACCTTGCTCATTGCCACGTTAGAAGAGCCATTATTGGGATTAGCAACAGGACAAGCAATGGTTATTTATGATGGTGATCGTGTCGTTGGATCAGCAACAATTAGTGAGACTGAATGAGCACTAACCCGCGCCATGTAATGACCGAACTAATCAATGAGATTCGGGATCATCAATTTAAGTATTACGTTTTAGATCAGCCAACGATTACTGACGCCCAGTTTGACGAGCTCTTGCGCAAATTACAGGTGCTGGAAGATAAAAACCCCGAACTTCGCGAACCAGATTCACCAACACAACATGTTGGCGGAGGATTCGCTACTCAGTTTGAGCAACGTGACCACATTGAAAAGATGATGAGCCTTGACAACGTCTTTGATCTTCAGGAGTTAGCCAGCTGGTTTGATCGCGTTGAAAAAGAAGTCTCGGATCCAATGTATTTGTGCGAAGTCAAAGTCGATGGTCTAGCAATCAACTTAACCTATGAGAACGGTCAGTTAGTACGTGGTTTAACGCGAGGTAACGGTGTTACTGGTGAAGATGTGACCCTCAATGTTAAAACGATTAAGAATTTGCCGCACACTTTAATTGGTGAAAATATCCCATCATTGATTGAAGTCCGTGGAGAAGTTTTCTTTCCTATTGCAGCTTTTAATGAGCTCAATGATTCCCTCGAAGAATCAGGTAAACAGTTGTTTGCTAATCCCAGAAATGGGGCGGCCGGATCATTACGTCAGAAAGATCCACGCGTTACCGCCGGACGTCCATTATCTGTTGTGGTGCACGGAGTCGGAGCAAAAGAAGGCATTACCTTTGATTCCCAAAGTGGGGCATATGGCGATTTGAAAACACTGGGTTTGCCAACGAGTGATCGATTTAAAGTGTGTGGCACACGAAAAGAGGTTGAAAAATTTATTCAGCACTATGCAGAACATCGCCATGATGTTGAACATGAAATTGATGGCGTTGTAGTCAAGGTAGATTCTTTGATACAGCAGCAACAATTGGGCTTTACATCTCGTGCGCCTAAGTGGGCCATAGCCTATAAGTACCCACCTGAAGAGGTGACAACTAAGTTATTGGATATCAAGGTAAGTGTTGGTCGCACAGGGCGTGTTACACCTTTTGCATTTATGGAGCCAGTAAAGGTCGCAGGTTCAACAGTGACTAATGCAACCTTGCATAATGCCGAAGAGATTGTTCGCAAAGGTGTCTTGATTGGTGACATCGTTGTAATACGAAAAGCTGGCGATGTGATTCCAGAAGTTTTGGGCCCCGTATTTGATAAGCGAACCGGAAATGAAACAGTTTTCGTAATGCCAACTCAGTGTCCTGAATGCGGATCAGATCTTCGCGCCATGACCGAAGGTGATGTCGATATTCGATGCCCAAACACACAAAGCTGTCCTGCACAGTTGCGTGAGCGAATTTATTACATTGGCTCACGCACAGCATTAGATATTGATGTGCTGGGTTATGAAGCTGCAGTAGCACTTTTGGATTCAAAGATCATCACAGATGAGTCAGATCTCTTTGTCTTAACCGCTGAAAAACTTGTTACATCTGAATTCTTTACCAAGAAAGATGGATCACCAGCAGCAAATGTTGACAAGTTGCTTGCAGCGTTGGAAGAGGCAAAGACCAGACCAATGTGGCGAACGTTGGTTGCACTTTCTATTCGCCATGTCGGGCCAACTGCCGCGCAAGGTTTGGCAGCGGCACTTGGTTCGGTTGATGCGATTTCAAAGGCATCGGCAGCACAACTCGCAGATGTTGATGGCGTTGGTCAAATTATCGCTGATTCAATCGTGGAGTGGTTCTCAATAGATTGGCACCGAGAAATTATCTCTAAGTGGGATGCAGCAGGGGTTCGCATGATTAATGAACCGACACAAACATTGCCACAGACTTTGGCTGGATTAACCTTTGTCGTTACTGGAGGGCTCGAGTCATTTTCGCGAGATGGCATTAGCGAAACAATTACCGCACATGGTGGGAAAGCCGCGTCTGCTGTATCTAAGAAAACAGATTACGTTTTAGTGGGTTCAGACCCAGGTTCAAAGTTAGCTAAGGCACAAGAATTAGGCGTGCCCGTTATTGATGAGGCGAAGTTCAAAGAGCTTCTAGCTGGCAAGTAGTAGTATTTCATCCATGATTAATCTTGCAGAAGAGATGCACCGAGAACTTCCAGCTTCACCACTTGCTTTTGGCATTTTTGCATTTGTGGTTTTCACAGTACTTCTTTATTTAGTACTTCGCCTAGACCGAGACTAATTTGTCCCGAGTAGGTATTTACGGTGGAACATTTGACCCAATTCATGTGGGTCATTTGCATGTAATTACCCAAATCATTGAAAAGAAAATTGTTGATCAACTTTTAGTTGTGCCCGCGGGACAACCCTTGCTGCGTGACCAAGCACCACACGCGTCGGCCCAACAACGACGAACAATGTGTCAACTGGCGCTTTTAGATTTACCAACAGAGGTAGCTAGCAAAGTTCAAGTCAATCCCATTGAAGTTTTGCGAACTGGTCCAAGCTTTGCCATTGATACCGTTGAAGCTGTTGTTCAGAATTATCCAGATGATCAAATTGTTCTAATCGTGGGACAGGATGCAGCTGACAAGTTAGATCAGTGGCACCGCATTGATGAACTTCGCGCCATGGTCGAATTTGTAGTTATTTCACGTCCCGGATTTCAAGGAAATGGAATTGATATTGGGGCTTTGCCAGTGGCAGCGACCACAATTCGAGAAGGTTTGAGCGCGGATGTTTCGTCATCAGTGGCTGCATTTATACGAGAGAATAACCTCTATGACAATTAGCAAAAGAACCCACGAGATTACTCAGATTGCTGCACATGCTGCCATCGATAAGATCGCAGTAGATGTTGTAGCCCTTGATCTTTCAGATCAATTGGTTCTCAGCGAAGTTTTTCTGATCGTAACCGGTCAAAATGAAGCGCAGGTTGACTCGATTGCCGATGAAGTTGAACGCAAACTTGCAGCAGCAGGAGACAAGCCAATTCGCCGCGAACATGGCGCTGAATGGATTCTTCTTGATTACTCAGATTTAGTTGTACACGTCCAAAGCGCCGAGCTACGTAAGTACTACATGCTTGATCGTCTATGGAATGACTGCCCAACAATCGAGTTGGAGGCTGTGAAAGAGGCTGCAGTTAATGGCCGCTAACAGAGTTGTTTTATGGCGACACGGCCAAACAGATTGGAATGTCGTTAACCGATTCCAAGGTCATTCAGATATTGATTTAAATGAAGTAGGAATCTTCCAAGCAAAGCATGCTGCTCAGATTTTGGCAGGGATGAATCCAACTGCAGTTATTTCAAGTGACCTAGGACGTGCTCGAAATACTGCGCAAGCACTTGCTGATTTAACTGGACTAACAGTTGATATTGATGCAGATCTGCGCGAAACAGATGGCGGGTTATGGGAAGGAAAAACTGGCGCAGAAAATCGCGCAGAGGATTTCGATAACTTTATTCGTTGGATAGATGGTGAAGATAATCCAGCGGGCACAACCGGTGAACGTCGCAGTCAAGTTGCAGATCGTGCAATACGTGCAATTAAGAAAGCGCTAGGCGATAAAACTGATCAGGTATTAGTTGTTACGACGCATGGTGGCACGGCCAGGTGCATTCTTGGATCTTTGCTTCAGCTTCCGATGTCGCATTGGGGTGTAATCGGCGGTCTCTCAAATGCATCGTGGTCCATTCTCGAACGTAATCCCCGTCAGTGGAGTTTGGTTGAACATAACGCGGGCTCTATTCCAGAACCGGTATACGGCGAAGAAAGTGGTGCGACTTCGGCTTAAGTCCAACGGGGTGCAATGCGGTAAGGTCTGCACTCGCACGAAAATCGGGGCTATAGCGCAGCTGGTAGCGCACCTGCATGGCATGCAGGGGGTCAGGGGTTCAAATCCCCTTAGCTCCACATATGAATAAGAACGTGAATGACGAGCGCGAGCACGCGGCATACGACTTTGCCTACGTGCAGGAAAAGTGGCTGCCTGTTTGGGATCAATTGCAACCATTTAAATCTGGTCGCGCAGATGACACCCGTGAGAAAAAATATGTTTTGGATATGTTCCCGTACCCATCAGGTGACCTGCATATGGGTCACGCTGAAGCGTATGCACTGGGCGATGTAATCGCTCGTTATTGGGCACAAAAGGGTTTCAATGTAATGCACCCAATCGGTTGGGATGCATTCGGATTGCCTGCAGAAAACGCCGCGATCAAGCGAAACTCAGACCCGCGCATCTGGACCTATGAAAACATTGAAGTTCAAAAGGCTTCAATGCGTCGTTACGCATGTTCATTTGATTGGGATCGCGTTTTCAATACCTGCGATCCTGAATACTACAAATGGAATCAGTGGTTATTCCTAAAGTTTTACGAAAGAGGATTGGCATACCGCAAGGACTCAGCTGTTAACTGGTGTCCTGGTTGCCAAACTGTTTTAGCAAATGAGCAGGTAGTTGCAGGACTGTGCGAGCGATGCGATTCGACGGTTACAAAAAAGAAATTAAATCAGTGGTACTTCAAGATCACAGATTACGCAGATCGCTTGCTCGATGACATGGCACAGTTAGAAGGTCATTGGCCTGACAAAGTACTAACGATGCAGCGCAACTGGATCGGTCGATCAACGGGTGCAAATGTCAATTTTGAAATCGAAGGTCGCACCGAACCAATAACTATTTATACAACTCGTCCCGATACTTTGTATGGCGCAACATTTATGGTGGTTGCCGTTGACAGCGAATTAGCAGCAGAACTTGTTCAGGGGACTGGCGTTGAAGCAGAATTTGCTAAGTATTTGGAAACGATTAAAGCGGCCAGTGATATTGACCGACTTGCTACCGATCGCCCAAAGAGCGGCGTTTTTCTAAATCGCTATGCAATTAATCCAGTAAACGGTGAAAAATTGCCAATCTGGGCCAGTGATTATGTATTAGCTGATTACGGTACTGGTGCGATTATGGCTGTTCCGGCACATGATCAACGCGATTTAGATTTTGCCCGAGCAATGAAGCTGCCTGTCCGAGTAGTTGTTGAAACAGGCGAAGAAGACCCCAATGCAACAGGAGTTGCTACAGGTGGCGATGGAAAGTTAGTTAACTCAGATATTTTGAATGGCTTGAACAAAGCTGATGCAATCGCAGCAATAAACAAAAGATTAGAAGCAGATGGCAAAGGTGCTGCTGCACGTAACTATCGTTTGCGCGATTGGTTAGTTTCACGCCAACGTTACTGGGGTACTCCAATTCCAATTATTCATTGCCCATCCTGTGGTGAAGTACCAGTTCCGGCAGATCAACTTCCATTGACCTTGCCAAATGCAGAAGGCTTAGATTTAAAGCCAAAGGGAGCATCACCACTTGGCGCTGCAACAGATTGGGTCAATGTAAAGTGCCCTAAGTGTTCTGGCGCTGCCAAGCGCGATACGGACACGATGGATACCTTTGTGGATTCCTCTTGGTATTACCTGCGTTATGCAGATCCAACAAATGCAACCGAACCATTTTCTAAGAAAGATGTAGACACGTGGTTGCCGGTTGATCAGTATGTTGGCGGAGTAACGCATGCGATCTTGCACCTGTTGTATAGCCGCTTCTTTACTAAGGTTTTGAATGACATGGGAATGGTTGATTTCAATGAACCATTTACTCGTCTGCTCAATCAGGGCATGGTTGTTATGGATGGCTCAGCAATGTCTAAGAGTCGCGGCAACTTAGTACGACTTTCAGATGAGCTTGAAAATCACGGAGTCGATGCGATTCGTCTATCAATGGTCTTTGCCGGACCACCCGAAGATGATGTTGATTGGTCTGATGTTTCACCATCTGGTTCAGTTAAGTTTTTAACCCGCGCCTGGAGATTATCTGGAGATGTAACAAGTGCCGTTGGCGTTGATTTCAGCACAGGTGAACTTGGATTGCGTAAAGCAACTCATAAAGCTTTGCATGATGCCGCATTTGCTGTTGAATCATTTAGATTTAATGTGGCCGTTGCTCGTGTGATGGAACTTGTAAACGCGACACGTAAGGCGATTGATTCTGGTTGCGGGGCTGCAGATCCTGCGGTTCGCGAAGCGGTAGAGGCAATCGCAATTATGGTCTCACTTGTTGCACCATTTACCGCCGAAGAAATGTGGGAGCGACTAGGTCATAAGCCCTGCGTCGCACTTGCCGGTTGGCCTGCTGTCGATGAAAAGCTACTTGTTGCCGATACCGTAACCGCCGTCATTCAAATAAATGGAAAAATCAAGGATCGTATTGATATTTCTCCAACGATTTCAGATGCCGATCTAGAAGCGGCCGCGCTTGCTTTGCCAAGTGTTGTCGAAGCCTTGGCTGGTGCGAGCATCAACAAGGTAATTACCCGCGCACCAAAACTAGTAAATATCGTTATCAACAATTAATTAAGGCAATTCGGCAGGTAAGCAGCGGCAATCGACAATGCCGCAATGGAACAGTTACGAAATGCCTTTGAATCTCTAAGTAATTGGTGGCTTGATCTTCATTACACGAACAACCAAAAACGATCGCTACTGATTATTGGATTAGTATTACTACTTTTATCGGTTTTGATCGTAGCCAGAGGCAATACCCAAAGCAGTCCACCAATTGAAATAACACCAATCACAATTGTGGAACCAGAAATCTTCGTTGATGTGACTGGAGCAGTAAACAAACCTGGGGTCTACACATTGACCGGAAAGTCCAGAGTAATCGATGCAATAAAAGCTGCCGGAGATAGTGCGCCCGGAGCAGACTTAAGCACAATCAATTTGGCACGCGTGCTAACCGATGGCGAACAAATCTATGTTGACTCGACGGTAGTAAATAGCTCGGGAGTACGTGTCTCAAAAAAGGTTCATTCAGGGCCCATCAATATCAATAGAGCAACTGCGTATCAACTAGATGCATTAGATGGCATAGGTCCAGTTATTGCTAAACGCATAATTGAGTATCGAAAGCTCAACGGTTCTTTTCTAACCATTGATGATCTGCAAAAGGTAAGTGGAATTGGTGCAGCAAAATTCGCGCAGATCAAAGCAAAAGTCAGGATTTAATTGATTACAGGGCGATAGCCCTAGGGGCCGCCCTTTGGTGTGGAGCTTTGTTACAAAGTGCAGCTTCACCATGGCGAATTTGTCTCGCTTCTCTCATTTTGATTCCTTTAGGTTTTCGAAAAGCCCGCTTACTAGTTTTTATAGTCGCAATCCTTATTGGGGCAACTGCAATGTCGATTCGTCAGGTGTCACTAGAGCATTCTTCCATCGCTCAGCACTTTGATTCACAGATAGATTTCACCGCACAGGTAATAACGGATCCAAATCAAACGAGTACAGGCAAGTATTCCTTCACCGCTCGATTGCTGACATTTGATATCAACGAAGAGCATTTTACGTTGCGTGTGCCGGTTCGAATTATTTCGCAACACAAAATCGAAATACTTCCCGGTCAAACAGTTAAAGCAACAGCCCGAGTCGTGCAGACTAATGAGTCACGAGTAGGTGCCATGCTAATTGTTAATAATGATTTTGAGATATTAACTGTTGCTTCTAGGTGGGCAGCTTCCTTAGGAGCGATTAGAACGGGGTTGCGAACACATTCGGGGGAAGGTGATTCGGGAGCATTGATTCCCGGAATGGTGCTGGGTGATACATCCAAGCAATCTGCACAGTTCAAAGATCAAATGAAAAGATCTGGACTTGTGCACTTAGTTGCCGTCAGTGGTGCAAATTTTGCAATTGTTTCCAGCTTTGTTTTGTGGTGCATGCAGTTTGTGATTCGACGCAACAACTATCGAATCATTGCAACAGCAATCGCTCTTTCTTGCTTCATTGCACTGGTGCGACCATCGCCCTCGGTTTTACGCGCCGCGGCAATGGCAGCAGTTCTTTTGTCAGCGCAATCGATGAAACGAAAAACTGATGCTTTGCCAGCATTAGGTTTTGCAATCGCAGCCGTAGTACTTGGGGATCCGTGGCAATCACGTGATGCAGGATTTGCGCTCTCGGTATTGGCAACTGCGGGGCTTTTGCTATTTGCCCCAGTGATCGAAAAGCATCTTCCCACCCACAAGAGGTTAGCTGGTGCATTAGCACCACCGATTGCTGCAATCGTTTTTTGCTCACCTATTTTGGTTTCACTATCTGGCTATTTATCGCCCATAAGCATTTTTGCCAATTTGCTGGCAGCACCATTTGTTGCTCCGATAACGATTGTGGGTTTTATTGCAGCATTAGTGTCTCCTTTTGCACCAGCGCTGACATCGGGTTTGATCTACATCATTAGGGTTCCAGCTGGAGCAATAGCCGCAATTGCACATTGGAGTTCGGAATTTCCAGTGCTGACAATTCATAACGGAACAATTGGTTTTGTAATAGTTGCCTTGTTGGTCACTTTCCTATGGTTGTTTAAGAAAAGTTGGCGTCGCAGCACAGCGTTCTTGGTTCTAATTATTCTTTCCTTAACTTGGGTGCAACGTTGGCCGGCAGGAGATTGGCAAATTGCAAACTGCGATGTTGGTCAAGGCGATTCCATGGTCATCAATCTGCACCACGGTAAAGCAATCGTTATTGATGTTGGCCCTGATCCAATTGCTGAAAACAAATGTCTTCGAAATTTAGGAATTAAGGAAGTACCTCTGCTGATCTTGTCTCACTTTCACGCAGACCACGTAGGTGGTTTGTCGGGACTTGTGCAATCTCGTCGTGTTGGTCAGGTCTGGATCAGCAACAACTTAGAACCTTTACTAGAAAGCACGCATTCCTTAGCGCTATTGCAGGAAAGTGAAGTCGTCACAGTGCAAAAAGGTTTGGTGTCGCAGATAGCTGGAATTCAATTTGAAGTGTTGTGGCCTGAAAATACGACTAGAAACTTTGAGATTATGCCGGGTGAGGGTTCACAAATAAATAATTCGAGCATCGCGCTGCTTATAACAACGCCCGATTGGAACATTTTTACTGCAGGTGATCTTGAACCGCCGGCGCAGCATGCAATTTTGGGATCAGTTCGACATGTGGACATATATAAGGTGTGCCATCACGGATCCAAGTATCAGGATGAACAATTAATGAGCGCTTTGTCAGCCCAAATAGCGGTAATAAGCGTTGGAGCTAAGAATTCCTATGGCCACCCGGCACCAGAAACTATTGCGGCGTTGACTAGACTCGGCACGCAGGTAGTTCGGACAGATCTAGATGGAGCGATAGCCATCACGGCTAAAGCGCATCACCTTCGTGTTCGGAAAAGTAAGGGAACAATTAGGCTGTTCTACTGGAGCTGAAAGGGGATTGCAATGAATTCGTTGTACTTAATCCTTGGCTCTGAATCTGCTTTAGCTGATCGTGCGTTGACTAAATTAAACGCCCAGCTAAAAGAGGAAAAATCTGAAATAACTACCTTGTTTGCAGCCGACACAATTGTCGGCGATATTGCAGATGCGCTAGCCCCATCATTGTTTTCAGAACGTCGCGCTTTAATTATTCGTGACTTGCAAGATTTGCCAGAAGATAATCGCGATGAAATTACCCGCTACCTTGACCAACCTGACCCAACGACTACGGTGATCTTTGTTCACAAAGGTGGAGTCAAAGGTAAGGCACTTTTAGATGCGATCAAAAAAGTAAAGCCCGAATTAATTGCATGTGATCCGTTAAAGAAGGAAGCTGAAAAAGAGGATTTCGTTAAGTCACTATTTCTAGATTTGGGGCGCAAAGCTTCAGCGGGTGCGATTGCTGCATTAGTTGGCGCTCTTGGAAATGATCTGCGCGAACTTCAAGGAGCAGTTGGACAAATTGCAGCCGATGCACCAGCTGGATTAATTGATGAAGCAATGGTCGATACCTATCACCAAGGTCGAATTGAGACGACTGGCTTTGATGTTGCCGATGCGGCGTTAGATGGGAATTTATCGGCTGCACTTATTTCGTTGAGAAGTGCACTTGAAACAGGTACCGATCCCGTGATGATTACCAGTGCGATCGCTTCATCGCTTCGATCATTAGCCAAGGTTTCAGGTGCTAATCGCAATCAAAAATCATTTGAACTTGCAGGACAGTTAGGCATGGCCCCTTGGCAGATCGATAAGGCCAGAAGGCAGCTGAGTCGCTGGAGCCCGGCCCAAATTGCCGATGCTGTGGGGGCAATTGCCCAGGCAGATGCTGAAGTAAAGGGTGCGGCAAGTGACCCCATTTACGCCCTAGAAAAGGCTGTGACCAGGATCGTTCAATCGTAATTTGACCGCTAAGCACACGCTTGCGTACGCTTACCCTCTGCCCACGGTCCTCATTTAGGTCACGGCTTAGAAACTGAACTGGAGTAACACGTGTACGCAATCGTTAAAGCTGGCGGACGCCAGGAGAAGGTCGCAGTTGGCGACACAGTAATCGTTGATCGCATCGACGCTGCTGCTGGCTCAACTGTTTCATTCCCTGCTGTGCTCGTAGTAGATGGTGCTGCTGTTACAACAGACCCAAAGGTTTTGTCTGGCGTAAAGGTCACTGGCGAAGTTATTGAAGAGCTCAAGGGACCAAAGATTGATATTTTGCGTTACAAGAACAAGACAGGTCACCGTCGTCGCCAGGGATTCCGTGCGCAACTGACTCGTGTAAAAATTACCGCCATCAACGGCGCGAAGTAAGGGAGACGAAGTAAATGGCAAGTAAGAAGGGTGTCTCCTCGACACGAAACGGTCGCGATTCCAATCCACAGTACCTTGGCATCAAGCGTTTCGGCGGACAAGAAGTTAATGCAGGCGAAATTCTAGTTCGCCAGCGCGGAACACATTTTCACCCAGGCAAGAACGTAGGTCGCGGTAAGGATGACACTTTGTTTGCACTAGCTGCAGGCGTTGTTGAATTCGGTCGCGCTCGCGGTCGTCGCGTTGTGAATGTGGCTCCGGTAGCTTAATTTTAGGTTTCTTGTAAAAGAGCGAGCCGTAATCATGCGGCTCGCTTTTTTCATTCATCAAGGTTTTTCTACGCAAAGGGAAGGGAGTTAAGAAGTGACAACATTTGTTGATCGCGTAACTCTCTATGCCATTGCCGGAAAAGGTGGCGATGGTTGTGTTTCTGTAAAGCGCGAAAAGTTCAAGCCTCTTGGCGGACCAGATGGTGGCAATGGTGGACGTGGCGGCGATGTAATTTTGATTGTTGATCCAAGCGTTACAACCCTGCTTGATTTTCATCATTCACCTCACCGTCGGGCAACTTCAGGTCATCAAGGATATGGCGATCGCAAGGATGGACACCAAGGTGAAGATTTAATTCTTGGAGTTCCTAATGGAACTGTTATTTACGATAGCAATGGCGAACAAATCGCAGACTTAATTGGTACTGGTACAACTTTTAGTGCAGCTGCAGGTGGCTTTGGTGGACTGGGAAACATGGCGCTGTCCTCATCAAAGCGTCGCGCTCCAGGTTTTGCTTTGCTTGGCGAACCAGGTGAAGAACGCACTTTAATCCTTGAGTTAAAAAGTGTTGCAGATATTGCGCTGGTTGGCTTTCCAAGTGCTGGAAAATCATCACTGATTGCTGCTGTTTCTGCTGCGCGTCCAAAGATTGCTGATTATCCATTCACAACATTGGTTCCAAACCTTGGCGTAGTTCAAGCCGGTGAAACTCGATTTACGGTCGCAGATGTTCCTGGACTTATTCCGGGTGCATCTCAAGGCAAAGGCTTGGGCCATGAATTCCTACGTCACGTTGAACGCTGCGTTGCAATTGTGCATGTTCTAGATTGCGGAACTTTAGAAACAGATCGAAATCCAGTTGCAGATCTTGAAGCAATTGAGAATGAGTTAGCTTTGTACGGCGGACTTGAGGATCGAGTTCGCATCATTGCGCTAAACAAAATCGATTTACCCGATGGGCAAGCAATGTCAGACATGGTTGAACAAGAGTTACGCGATAAGGGTTATGAGGTTTATCCAGTATCTGCAGCATCTCGTGTAGGCCTGCAAGATCTGATCTATGCAATGGGACGTTTGGTTCAAAAGAATCGAGCAGATGCAGGTGTTGAAGAGCGCACTCGCATTATTTTGCGCCCGGTTGCTGTTGATGATTCTGGATTCTTAGTCCATGCAAATGCTGATGGCTCATTTACGATTCGCGGTAAAAAGGTAGAACGTTGGGTTCGACAAACTAACTTTAAAAATGCCGAAGCAATTGGTTATCTGGCAGATCGTCTTGCACAACTCGGAGTCGAAAAAGAGTTGTTTAAAAAAGGCGCTGTTGCAGGTAGCGAAGTGCGCATCGGAGACGGGGAGACTGAAGTAGTTTTTGATTGGGAGCCAACAATCGAAGCCGGAGCAGAGCAGCTAGCTGGCCACTTGCATCGCCGAGGTGAAGATTCACGTCTTGAATCAACATGGAATATGCCTGAGCGCGTTGAAGATATTTTGAATGAAGATGAAATCGCCAAGCAGTGGGAATACAACGTTGTTGACCCTCACACACCTAAACTTTCACCAATAATAGTTAAAGATCCAGAGGATGGAGATGACAAGTGAGCCGAGAGCAGATCACTTCTGCACAGCGCATCGTCATCAAGATTGGCTCTTCTTCCTTAACCGGTAATGCTGGGTCGGCACTTGATGCAGCTGCCGTTAATAAACTCGTTGATGTCGTTGCCGCTTGCAAAGCACGCGGGGCAGAAGTAGTTGTTGTTTCATCTGGCGCTATCGCAGCAGGACTAGCTCCACTCGGTTTAACTACTCGGCCAAAGGATCTTGCTACTCAACAGGCGGCTGCATCGGTCGGTCAGGGCTTACTCATTGCACAGTACACCCAAAGTTTTAATCGTCATTCAATAACTGCTTCTCAAGTACTACTAACTACCCAAGATGTTGTTCGCCGTTCTCATTACCAAAATGCACAACGGACCTTGTTTCGTTTGTTGCAATTAGGTGTGGTGCCAATCATTAATGAAAACGACTCTGTTGGCACAGGTGAAATTCGCTTTGGCGATAATGATCGTCTTGCGGCACTAGTTGCATTACTTATTGGTGCCGATCTATTGGTTTTGGTCTCAGACATTGACGCGCTCTATGACGCGCCTCCTTCACAAGCCGGAGCGCAGAGAATTCATGAAGTAAAAAACATTGCAGACATTGAAAATGTTGTACTTGGTGGCGCAGGAACAGCAGGTGTTGGTAGCGGAGGAATGGTTACCAAAGTTGAGGCAGCTCGTATTGCAACCTCTGCAGGAATCCCAATGTTGCTGACATCCCTAACTGATGCAGAAAAATCATTACGCGGCGAAGAACATGGAACTCACTTCCATGCCCAGACAAGCAAAACTACTTCGAGACTGCTTTGGCTTGCACATGCAACTACACCACAAGGAAAGTTAATCCTTGATGCAGGCGCAGTGACTGCAATTTTAGAACGTGGTGTTTCTCTGCTGCCAGCAGGTGTTACAGCTGTCGAGGGGGAGTTCATTGCGGGTGACGCAGTTGAATTAGTTGGTCCAACTGGAAAAGTAATTGCACGCGGTCTGGTTGCATTTGATTCTGAAGATTTACCACAGATGTTGGGGCGTTCCACAAAAGAACTTGCAGCAGCTTTGGGCGCAGAGTATGAACGTGAACTAGTTCATCGTGATGATTTGGTGTTGCTTTAGATGAGCGCGCAGACATTGATCATCACCTTAGCTGACACGGCTCGTGTTGCGGGTCGCACTTTAAGTATTGCAACTGGCGCAGAGCGCAAAGCAGCACTCGAAAGTATTGCTGATGCCATCGAAGCGCGCAGCGCTGAAATTCTTGGTGCAAATGAAAAAGATATGGAAGCTGGGCGAACTTCAGGATTGAATTCTTCTCTTCTTGATCGGCTTTTGTTAACCCCTGAGCGCATCAAGGGAATTGCCGGGGGAGCGCGCCAAGTAAGCCAACTTCCAGATCCGCTCGGTCTCACATTGCGAAAATCAACTTTGCCAAACGGAATTGAGTTAGAACAAATCTCTGTTCCATTTGGTGTTATCGGGATGGTGTACGAAGCCCGTCCAAATGTGACTGTTGATGCTGCAGTAATTTTGCTGATGTCAGGAAATGCTGCGCTTCTTCGCGGCTCATCTAGCGCTGCACACAGTAATGAGATTTTGGTTCGTGTTATGCGTGATGCTCTAGTAACAACTTCAATTTCACCAGATGTGATCCAGCTAGTTCCATCTGAAGACCGTGAAACAGTTAAAGCACTTCTAAATGCCCGAGGCAAAGTGGATTTAGTAATCCCTCGTGGAAGCGCTGCTTTGATCCGCATGGTTGTTGATGAATCAACCGTTCCAACAATTGAAACAGGCGCAGGCGTGTGCCACGTTTACATCGATGAATTTGCAGATTTATCCAAAGCGATTCCAATTATTATTAATTCAAAGGTACAGCGCCCTAGTGTCTGTAATGCCGCAGAAACACTTCTTCTTCACTCTGTGGTAGCTAATGAGTTTGGACCAGTTGCACTTAAGGCATTACATGAGGCTGGAGTTATTGTGCACTGTGATGATGCTTCTCTTGCGATTGCTAAGAGCGCTGGCATTCCAGCCACCTTGGCAACGGATGAGAACTTTTGCACCGAGTACGGAACTCTTGAAATGAATGTTGCAATTGTTGTTTCAGTTGATGCAGCAAGTGCGCACATCGCAAAGTTTGGTACTCAGCACACAGAAGCGATAATTTCTGAAAGCAAAGAGAATGTGAAGAGATTTATCGCTTTGGCAGATTGTGCAGCTGTAATGGTCAATACATCCACCAGATTTACAGATGGCGAGCAGATGGGATTTGGGGCGGAAATCGGTATCTCAAATCAGAAATTGCATGCCCGTGGCCCAATGGGACTTGAAGCGATGACCACCACCACTTGGATAGTTACTGGAAATGGGCAAATTCGCAGTTAGGCTGCAATTTAATTAGACTCAACCCATGAGCAGCCTTTCACGCGATGATGTCGCCAAGCTTGCCGGCCTAGCCCGCATTGAAATGAGCGAAGAAGAGTTAGTCAATCTCTCAAATGAGTTCACAGTTATTTTGGATGCCGTTGCCCGAGTTCAGGAAGTTGCCGGAGCAGATGTTGAAGCAACCTCGCACCCATTGCCACTTCGCAATGTATTTCGTCCAGATGTAGTGGTGCCAAGTCTTACTCCTGAAGAAGCTCTTTCAGGTGCACCAGCGCAGGAGGAACAACGTTTCCGTGTTCCACAGATTCTGGGTGAAGAATGATTCGTAACTCAGCATCAGACATGGCAGCAAAACTTGCCGCTGGAGAAATGACGTCGGTTGCTTTAACGCAGGCACACCTAGATCGAATTTCGGCAGTTGATACTGATGTTCATGCATTCCTTCATGTTGATACCGAAGGTGCATTAGCGCAAGCAGCAGCAGTTGATGCAAAGCGCGCAAAGGGTGAAAAGTTGTCACCACTTGCAGGAGTTCCACTTGCACTTAAAGATGTTATGGCGCAAAAAGGTATTCCTACAACGTGTGGTTCGAAGATTCTTGAAGGCTGGCGTCCACCGTATGACTCAACGGTTGTTGCAAATCTAAAGAAGAATGACATTGTTATTTTGGGCAAAACTAATATGGATGAGTTTGCAATGGGTTCATCAACTGAAAACTCTGCATATGGTCCAACCCATAACCCTTGGGATTTAACGCGTATTCCTGGTGGGTCAGGTGGCGGATCATCGGCGGCGTTGGCTGCATTTGAAGCTCCGCTTGCAATCGGAACAGATACTGGTGGATCTATTCGCCAACCTGCAGCTGTTACCGGAACTGTTGGGGTTAAACCAACGTACGGCGGAGTTTCTCGTTATGGCTTGGTAGCTTTTTCTTCTTCTCTTGATCAAGCAGGACCATGTGCACGCACAGTTTTAGATGCAGCCCTACTGCATGAAGCAATCGCTGGGCATGATCCAAAGGATGCAACAAGTATTAATGCGCCAGTTCCGCAAGTAGTTGCTGCTGCGAAATCTGGCGATGTAAAGGGAATGAGAATCGGTGTTGTTAAAGAACTCAATGGTGATGGTTATCAGCCAGGAGTACGCGCCCGCTTTGAAGAATCTCTGGAATTGTTAGCAAAAGCTGGGGCAGAGATCGTTGAAGTATCAGCACCTAACTTTGAATACGCTCTTGCCGCTTATTACTTAATTGCACCATCTGAATGTTCTTCAAACTTAGCTCGCTTTGATGCAATGCGTTATGGCTTGCGCGTAGGAGATGTTGATGGAGCTTCAGCTGAATCGGTTATGAATTTAACCCGTGAAGTTGGCTTTGGCAAAGAGGTAAAGCGTCGCATCATCTTGGGAACCTATGCTTTATCTTCTGGTTATTACGATGCTTATTACGGAAGTGCGCAAAAGGTGCGCACGCTTATCACTCAAGATTTCACAAAAGCTTTTGAAAAAGCAGATGTATTGGTTTCTCCAACATGTCCAACAACAGCATTTAAAATTGGCGAAAAGGCTAACGATCCACTGGCAATGTACTTAAATGACATTGCAACAATTCCAGTAAACATGGCAGGCATTGGCGGAATGTCATTGCCATCAGGTTTGGCCGATGAAGATGGATTACCTGTTGGTTTCCAAATCATGTCTCCTGTTATGAAAGATGAGCGCATGTACTCTGTTGGGGCAGCGCTAGAAGCAGCGCTGCTTTCCAAGTGGGGCGCTCCATTGCTGGATAAGGCACCAATCATGGGAGGTGCCAAATGACGCTTTCTTATGATGATGTAGTTGCTAAGTACGAACCAGTATTGGGTCTTGAGGTTCACGTTGAACTGAATACAAATTCAAAGATGTTTTGCGGTTGCAGCACAATCTTTGGCGCAGAACCAAATACACAGACCTGTCCTGTTTGTTTAGCTTTACCCGGCGCATTGCCTGTAGTCAATGAAAAGGCGATTGAATCAACGATAAAAATCGGCCTTGCACTCAACTGTTCAATTGCGCCATTTTCTCGTTTTGCTCGCAAGAACTACTTCTATCCAGATATGCCAAAGAATTTTCAGATCTCTCAGTACGACGAGCCAATCTGTGTTGATGGCTATGTCGATGTCGAAATCGAAACCGATGAAGGACCAAAGAAGTTTCGTGTTGAAGTAGAACGTGTACACATGGAAGAGGACACCGGAAAGTCACTGCACGTTGGTGGAGCAACCGGACGCATCCATGGTGCCGAATACTCATTACTGGATTACAACCGTGCTGGAATTCCTTTAGTTGAAATTGTTACCAAGATTATTCCTGGTACAGGAAAGTACGCACCAGAGGTAGCAAAGGCATACGTTGCCGAACTTCGTGACATCCTGCGCTCATTGGGCGTCAGTGATGTAAAGATGGAGCAAGGCTCACTTCGTTGCGATGCCAACGTGTCATTGCGATTAATTGGTGCTGAAAAACTTGGCACACGTAGTGAAACTAAAAATGTGAACTCACTTCGATCCGTAGAGCGGGCAATTCGCGGTGAAATGATTCGCCATGCAGAGTTGCTAAATGCAGGAGGACGAGTAGTTCAAGAAACTCGTCACTTCCAAGAAGACACGGGACTTACTCGCTCTGGTCGTTCAAAAGAACAAGCAGAGGATTACCGTTACTTCCCAGAGCCAGATTTGGTACCTGTTCAACCAGATGCTGCATGGATTGAAACACTGCGTGCCGCATTGCCGGAGCGTTCATCAATTCGTCGCAAGCGCTTGCAAGAAGCTTGGGCTGTTCCTGACAAGGAAATGGCAGCCATGGTTAATGCTGACGTGTTAGATATTGTTGAAGCGACAGTGTTACTTGGTGCAGATCCAACAAAATCTCGTACTTGGTGGCTCGGAGAAATTTCACGCATTGCAAACGATAAGGATGTTGCGATTGCAGATCTAGCAATTACTCCAGCCGATGTGGCTGAAATCGTGGCACTTGTTAACGCAGGTGAATTAACCGACAAGCTTGCTCGTCAAGTTGTTGAAGGTGTAATTGCTGGTGAAGGAAAACCTTCAGAAGTTGTTGCACAGCGTGGAATTAAAGTTGTAAATGATGATGGCGCATTGATGTCTGCAATCCAAAAGGTTTGCGCGGAGCAATCAGAGACAGCAGAGAAAGTTCGTAACGGACATTTGCCTGCAGCTGGAGCGTTAATTGGCGCTGTAATGAAAGAGACAAAGGGTCAAGCAGATGCTGCCAAAGTTCGTTCGCTCCTCTTAACCCACCTTGGACAATCAGAAGGCTAGACTTAGCAAATGCCTACTATGAAACCTCGTTCTGGTGTCGTTACCGATGGACTAGAAAGAGCTCCTGCGCGAGGAATGTTGCGCGCAGTTGGAATGGGCGATGCAGATTGGGTAAAGCCACAAATTGGTATTGCCTCATCATGGAATGAAATCACACCATGTAATTTGTCTCTTGATCGTTTAGCTAAGGCTTCTAAGCAAGGCGTCATTGATGCCGGCGGATTCCCAATGCAATTCGGAACTATTTCAGTTTCTGATGGAATTTCTATGGGCCATGAAGGTATGCATTTTTCTTTAGTATCGCGTGAAGTAATTGCAGACTCAGTCGAATGTGTTATGCAAGCAGAACGTCTAGATGGAATGGTTACCTTTGCTGGATGTGACAAATCTTTGCCTGGCATGATGATGGCGGCGGCACGTATCGATGTGGCAAGTGTTTTTGTTTATGCTGGTTCTACATTGCCTGGCCAAGTAGATGGTAAAGATGTAACAATCATTGATGCTTTTGAAGCAGTTGGCGCATGTGCTCGAGGGCTCATTACAAAAGAGCGTGTGGATGAAATTGAACGCGCAATCTGTCCAGGAGAAGGTGCCTGTGGAGGTATGTACACCGCAAATACAATGGCCAGTATTGGTGAAGCCATTGGGCTTTCTTTACCAGGATCTGCTGCACCTCCTGCTGTAGATCGCCGTCGCGATACTTATGCAATTGCATCTGGCGCAGCTGTCGTAGAACTTATTCGCCAAGGAATTACTACTCGCGATGTTTTGACTAAGCCTGCCTTTGAAAATGCAATCACAATTTTGATGGCTTTGGGTGGTTCTACCAACGCCGTTCTGCACTTGTTAGCAATTGCTAATGAAGCACATGTAGATCTATCTCTGGATGATTTCCACCGAATAGGTTCGAAGGTTCCTTTGCTTGGCGATCTCAAGCCATTTGGACAATTCGTAATGAGCGATGTCGACAAGGTTGGCGGAATTCCCGTTGTTCTTAAGGGCCTATTAGATGCTGGGTTATTGCACGGCGATGTTTTAACAGTTACCGGTAAGACGATGGCTGAAAATTTAAAGGAGATCAACCCACCAGATCCAGATGGACAAATTTTGAAAGCAGTTTCGGCACCAATATCTACAGATATTGGAATCACAATTCTGGGTGGCACTCTTGCAACCGAGGGTGCAGTATGTAAAACAGCAGGCATCGGAATTGAAAGTTTTGAAGGACCTGCTTGTGTATTTGAACGTGAACAAGCAGCGATGGAAGCGCTTGAGAATGGTTCAATAACAGCCGGTGATGTAGTCGTGATTCGTTATGAAGGTCCAAAGGGTGGACCGGGCATGCGCGAGATGTTAATGATCACTGGTGCCATTAAAGGTGCAGGCCTTGGCAAGTCAACATTGCTGTTAACAGATGGTCGATTCTCTGGTGGGTCAACAGGTTTGTGCGTTGGCCACGTTGCACCAGAAGCTGTTGACGGGGGACCAATCGCATTTATTAAAGATGGCGATATGGTGCGCATCGACATCAAAAATCGCACATTAGATTTATTAGTAGATGCCGCTGAACTCGAGGCCCGCAAAGTGGGCTGGACACCGCTGACACATAAATACACTCAAGGTGTTTTAGCCAAGTATTCGAAGTTGGTTCAGTCCGCATCGAAGGGTGCGATCTGTCAGTAGTGCTTTCACATCTGGTCCAATATTCCAAAATGTGAGATCTGCATCTCAACCCTTGACGTTGAGCCTGCTTCATTGGAGAATAAGCCCATGAGCACAACAGTTGTGGTGGTGATTTAAAGGCGCGTGATCGATTTGTGATCAGGCGCCACCCTCAGTTATCTGGGGGTTTTTTCATTTCACATACAAACAGGGTGTATTCAAGAAAAGACTAAAAGGAAGGGAGATGGATATGAGCAAGAAGATGAGTGGAGCAAAATCACTCGTGCAATCTTTGGAGTCTGCCGGCGTCGATGTGATGTTCGGAATTCCAGGTGGTGCGATTCTTCCTGCCTACGATCCAATCTTTGACAGCAGCATTCGCCACATCTTGGTGCGCCACGAACAAGGCGCTGGCCACGCTGCAACCGGTTATGCCCAAGTAACGGGTCGTGTTGGAGTTTGTATAGCAACATCTGGTCCTGGTGCAACAAATCTTGTTACGCCACTTGCAGATGCAGCCATGGATTCTGTGCCACTCGTTGCAATTACTGGTCAAGTTCCTTCAGCAGCAATCGGTACGGATGCATTTCAAGAAGCTGATATTCGTGGCATAACAATGCCGTTTACCAAGCACAATTATTTGATCACCGATCCACAAGATATTCCACGCGCGATTGCCGAAGCATTTTATATCGCTTCATCTGGTCGCCCAGGTCCAGTTCTTGTTGATATCGCAAAAGATGCATTGCAAAAGGAAACTGATTTTGTGTGGCCAAAGGATTTATCCCTACCTGGCTACCATCCACAAATTGAACCTGAAAATCAGGCGATCAAAGATGCAGCTGCATTAATCGCACAATCTTCAAAGCCAGTTTTCTACGTGGGCGGTGGAGTAATCAAGGCGAATGCTTCAAAAGAATTGATGCAACTTGCTGAATTAGTTGGCGCGCCAGTTGTTACTACTTTGATGGCCTTGGGATCTTTTCCTGATAGCCACCCTCAACACTATGGAATGCCAGGCATGCACGGAACTGTTGGCGCAGTAACCGCGCTACAAAAAGCTGATCTGTTAATTACTTTGGGTGCGCGTTTTGATGATCGTGTTACTGGAAAACTCTCAACCTTTGCTGTTAACGCAAAGGTAATTCACGCAGATATTGACCCAGCTGAAATCGGTAAGAATCGTTTTGCAGATGTTCCAGTTGTTGGCGATCTCAAGCACACAATCGCCGCACTTATTCCGGCAATAAAGGCTGAGTTTGCAAAGGGGCGCGCAGATCTTGCTCCGTGGCTAGCTGCAATGAACAAACTACGTGCGACATATCCACTGGGCTATGACACTCCTAAAGATGGATCTTTGTCACCGCAATATGTAATTGAGCGCTTGAGCGCAATCACAGGCCCGGAAGCAATTTATGTTGCTGGCGTTGGTCAGCATCAAATGTGGGCGGCACAATTTGTTAAGTATGAAAATCCGCGAACATGGTTGAACTCAGGCGGACTTGGCACGATGGGGTACGCAGTTCCTGCTGCAATGGGTGCAAAAGTTGGCGCGCCTGACACAACGGTGTGGGCAATTGATGGCGATGGATGTTTCCAGATGACAAATCAAGAGCTTGTTACTTGTGCGCTGAACAATATTCCAATCAAGGTTGCGATAATTAATAATGAATCTCTTGGAATGGTGCGCCAATGGCAGACATTGTTCTATGAAGGTCGTTATTCAAATACAAACCTGGAATCAAAGCGAATCCCAGATTTTGTAAAGCTTGCAGATGCAATGGGTTGCGTTGGGTTAACTTGTGATCGCCCAGAAGATGTTGATGCAATTATCAAGAAGGCTAACTCGATCAATGATCAACCTGTAGTTGTTGACTTCCGAGTCTTCCGCGATGCAATGGTGTGGCCAATGGTTGCTGCTGGAACTTCAAATGATGACATTAAAATCGCGCGTGAAATAGCGCCTGACTGGGATTCACAGGAGCTCTAATGAGTACACACACGCTGTCAGTCTTAGTTGAAAACTCACCAGGTGTTCTTGCACGTGTTGCTGGACTCTTCTCTCGTCGTGCCTACAACATCGATTCTCTTGCTGTAGGTCCAACTGAGAATCCAGATATTTCACGAATGACAATCGTTATCAATGTGGAAAGCCACTCATTAGAGCAAGTGATTCGGCAATTGGATAAATTAGTAAACGTCATCCATATTGCAGAATTAAAGTTGGAAGATTCTGTTCAAGCAGAACTCCTCTTAGTGAAAATTTCGGCCTCACCTAAGAATAAGTTTGATGTTGAAGCGGTGCTGGAAACCTATAGCGCAACAATCGTTGATGAGGATTCTGACTCGGTGACAATCGAGGCCACCGGAGATGCGGCCAAGATCAGTGACCTACTTAACGCTTTAGAGCGTTTTGGTATCCGCGAACTGGCTCAATCAGGCTTAGTCGCGATCGAACGTGGCGGCGGCTCTCTGGCAGACCGTACCCTTAGCACTCAAAGCATTCCTACCGCTGACAGCGGTCAGGCTGATTATCAAAACTAATAACGACCAAACATAAAAAGGCGAATGGAGAAATACCGTGGCAGCAACGATGTATCACGAAGAGGATGCTGATCTTTCAATCATCCAGGGTCGCAAAGTCGCGATCATCGGTTACGGATCACAAGGACATGCTCACGCGCTTAATTTGCGCGACAGTGGCGTAGATGTTCGCGTTGGATTAAAAGATGGTTCTCCATCTCGTGCAAAAGCAGAGGCTGAAGGCCTTCGCGTTGTCAGCGTTGCTGAAGCCGTTAAAGAATCAACGGTCATCATGATTTTGGCACCAGATCATTTACAGCGTCACATTTACACAGATTCAATTTTGCCAAACCTTAAAGATGGCGATGCTTTGTTCTTTGGACATGGTTTTAACATTCGCTTCGGTTACATCAAGCCTTCAGCATCAGTTGATGTCTGCATGGTTGCACCAAAGGGTCCAGGACACTTGGTTCGCCGTGAATACGCAGCAGGTCGTGGAGTTCCGGTAATTGTTGCGGTTGAACAAGATTCAACCGGCAGCGCCTGGCCATTGACGCTTTCATATGCAAAGGCAATTGGCGGACTCCGCGCAGGGGGAATCCTTACAACATTTACTGAAGAGACAGAAACTGATCTATTTGGTGAGCAATCAGTTCTTTGTGGTGGCGCATCACAACTAGTTATGTATGGTTTCGAAGTACTTACTGAAGCTGGTTACCAGCCAGAGGTTGCATACTTCGAGTGCTTACATGAACTTAAGTTGATTGTTGATCTTATGTACGAAGGTGGAATTGCAAAGCAGCGCTGGTCAGTTTCTGACACGGCTGAATTCGGTGATTATGTTTCTGGTCCTCGTGTTATTGATCCACGTGTAAAGGAAAACATGAAGGCAGTCCTTGCTGACATCCAGAGCGGTGTCTTTGCAAAGCGCTTCATTGATGATCAAGAAGCCGGCGGAACTGAATTTAAGACACTTCGCGCAAAGGGCGAAACACATCCAATCGAGGCTGTTGGCCGCGAACTTCGCAAGATGTTTTCATGGATGAAGCAGTCAAAGGGCGACGATTACAAAGAAGGTAGCGCAGCGCGTGGCTAAACCTATTGTTTTAATCGCTGAAGAACTCAGCCCGGCAACGCTTGAAGCACTAGGTCCTGATTTTGAAGTTGTTAACTGTGATGGTGCAAACCGCGCAGAACTTCTCGCAGCACTTGGTAAAGGTGTTGACGCAGTATTGATCCGTTCTGCAACCAAGATGGATGCAGAAGCGATTGCTGCAGCCAAAGGACTGAAAGTAATCGCTCGCGCAGGTGTTGGTCTTGATAACGTAGATATTCCTGCAGCTACTGCAGCCGGTGTCATGGTTGTTAATGCACCCACATCAAACATCGTCTCAGCTGCTGAATTGGCAATCTCATTGCTGATGGCATCTGCGCGATTCATTTCTCCAGCACACGCAGCTTTGCGTAATGGAAAGTGGGCGCGTTCAAAGTACACGGGTGCAGAAATTTTCGAAAAGACACTTGGAATTGTTGGCTTTGGTCGCATTGGTCAATTAGTTGCACACCGCATGCAGGCATTTGGAATGGATGTAGTTGCCTACGATCCATATCTACAGCCAGCACGCGCGGCACAACTTGGTGTGCGTCTTGTCGAACTTGATGAGCTGCTAAAGATTTCAGATTTCATCACAATTCACCTTCCAAAGACAAAAGAGACTGCAAACCTAATCGGCGTCGATGCACTTAAGAAGGTCAAGCCTTCTGTTCGCATCATCAACGCTGCTCGTGGTGGCGTACTTGATGAGGCTGCATTATTTGATGCGCTCACCGAAGGTCGCGTTGCAGGAGCCGGTCTTGATGTTTTCTCAACAGAACCATGCACAGACTCACCACTATTTACATTAGATCAAGTTGTTGCAACACCTCACTTAGGCGCATCTACAGATGAAGCACAAGAGCGTGCAGGTATTGCAGTTGCTGTTTCAGTGCGTAAAGCATTAGCTGGTGAACTTGTTCCTGATGCAGTTAACGTTAAAGGTGGAGCTATTCACGAAGAAATTCGTCCAAGCTTGCCATTGGTCGAAAAAATGGCTCAGATTGCTACGGCAATCGCAGGTGAAGCTCCAGTCAGTATGGACTTAACTGTCAGAGGCGATATTTCTGGCCATGACTCATCAATCCTTGCAACAAGTGCGCTTAAGGGCGCATTGCTTGCATGTGGAGTTTCAGATGTCACCTACGTTAATGCTCCAGCACTTGCTGCAGAGCGCGGCGTAACTTCTGTTGTTACAACAGATCCTGAGAGCCCTGAATATCGCAGCATGATTTCTCTTCGCGCAGCACTTGCCGATGGCAAGATTGTTACCGTTGATGGAACCTTGATGGGTATTCGTAAAGTAGAAAAAATCATCGCAATTGATGGGTTTGATCTTGATCTTCCACCAACTGAAAATCTTTTATTCCTTCGTTACTCAGACAAGCCAGGAGTTGTTGGCGCTGTTGGTAATGCACTTGGAAAAGCCGGTATCAACATTGCAGGTATGCAGGTTGCGCGTAGCGCAGCTGGCGGAAATGCATTGATGGCGATCACTGTCGACTCACTTATAAGTGATGAAATTACTGCTTCAGTTAAGAAGGAAACAGGAGCCGAACTTGTTCGCTCCGTAACTTTGGTGGGGCAGAGTTAACTATCTATGACAACAATTAATTTGGCAGTAATTGCAGGCGATGGAATCGGCCCTGAGGTTGTACAAGAAGGCCTCAAGGTTCTAGATGTTGTTGCAAAGAAGTATGGGGTTGAATTCAAAAAGACTTCATATGATCTTGGTGCAGCGTTTTGGCATCGCACCGGTGAAGTTTTGCCGGATGCAACTCTGGCAGAGCTAGCAAAGGCAGATGTCATCTTGCTTGGCGCGGTTGGAGATCCAACAGTTCCAAGCGGTGTTCTAGAGCGTGGACTATTACTAAAGCTTCGCTTTGCCTTTGATCACTACATCAATCTGCGTCCCGCGCGATTAATGCCAGGTGTCACAGGCCCTCTTGCAACCAAAGCTCCTATTGATTTTATTGTTGTTCGTGAAGGCACAGAAGGCCCATATGTTGGTGCCGGTGGTGTTTTAGCTGAAGGAACAGATGCTGAAATTGCTACCGAAGAGAGTTTAAATACCCGACGTGGCGCAGAACGTGTCATTCGTGATGCTTTTGAGCGCGCGTCAAAGCGTGAGCGCAAGAAGTTAACTCTCGTGCACAAGAACAATGTTCTTACACGCGCAGGTGGTTTGTGGACTCGAACATTTAATGAAGTCGCTAAGGAATATCCAGCTATAACAACAGATTACTTACATGTTGATGCTGCATCTATGTTCTTTGTGACTAATCCAGATCGTTTTGATGTTGTTGTTACAGACAACTTATTTGGAGACATTTTGACCGATATCGCTGCAGCAATTTGTGGTGGCATTGGGCTGGCTGCATCTGGAAACATCAATCCAACGGGCAAGTTCCCGTCAATGTTTGAGCCTGTCCATGGTTCAGCACCAGATATCGCCGGTAAGAACCTGGCTGATCCAACCGCAACTGTTATGTCAGTTGCCATGATGCTTGATCACCTTGGGTTTGCAGAGGCTGCACGCGATGTAGAACGTGTTGTTGCGGCCGATCTCTTAACTCGCGGAGATAAAAAGCGCAGCACAACTGAAGTAGGAGATGCGCTAGCAAGCGCTCTGTAATCATGAAGATCACTCTTAATCCCAACGCTAAAGATGCGACTACACGTGATGCGTTAGTTGCTGAAGGTGGGTTTGGAAAGTACTACACCGATCATATGGTGATGTGCGAGTGGAGTGAAAAAGATGGTTGGGGAGAGCCTGAGCTAATGCCGTATGGTCCTATTTCTTTGGATCCTGCAACGGCGGTTTTTCATTACGGTCAAGAAATATTTGAAGGCATGAAGGCATACCGTCAACCAGATGGATCAATTGCACTATTTCGCCCAACTGCAAACGCAAAGCGTTTTGCTAATTCGGCCAAAAGATTAGCGCTTCCTGAAATGCCTGTTGAATTATTCATGGAAACAGTTGAAGCACTTGTTGCACAAGATGCCGGCTGGGTTCCAAGCAAAGTGGGCGAGTCCCTCTATATTCGTCCATTCATGATTGCAACAGAGGTTGGGCTTGGGGTTCGGCCAACAAATAAAGCCACATACCTACTAATTGCAACACCAGCAGGTGCTTACTTTGATCCTTCTAAGGCTGTGTCTGTTTGGATTTCAACTGAATATGTCCGAGCTGCACAAGGTGGCACCGGTGAAGCAAAGTGCGGTGGAAATTACGCAGCATCACTTGTTGCGCAAAAAGCTGCGGCCAAAGAAGGATGCGATCAAGTTGTGTGGATCGATGCAAAAGAGCGCAAATGGGTTGAAGAAATGGGCGGTATGAATCTTTACTTTGTAAAAGGTAAAGGTGCTGATGCAACTGTTATCACTCCAAAGCTAACCGGGACGCTGCTTCCAGGAATTACTCGCGATTCAATTTTGTCAGTTGCTGCAGATCTTGGTTATAAAGTTGATGAAGTTATGTTGTCAATCGATGATTGGCGTGAAGGCGTCACATCAGGTGAGATCACTGAAATATTTGCATGCGGTACAGCCGCAGTTGTTTCACCAGTCGGACAGGCAAAGAGTGCTCTGGGAACCTGGGTAACAGGAGATGGACAACCAGGAACAATCACTATGCAGATTCGTAACCACTTACTTGCAATTCAACACGGAACAATTGCAGATAAGCACAACTGGATGAGTGCGGTTAAGTAATGCCAGTTAATGACTCATTCCATATCTATGACACGACTCTGCGCGATGGCGCACAGCAAGAGGGTTTAAATCTCTCTGTTCATGACAAGCTCAATATTGCTCGTCATCTAGATGATCTGGGAGTTGGTTTCATTGAAGGTGGCTGGCCCGGTGCTAATCCAAAAGACACCGAGTTTTTTGCTCTGGCTAAGAAAGAGTTGAAGCTAAAGAATGCGACATTTGTTGCATTCGGCGCAACGCGTCGACCTAATTCAAATGCTGCAGATGACGTTTTGCTTGGTGCATTACGAGACAGCGGGGCGCTTGCTGTAACACTTGTTGCGAAGGCCTTTGACCGCCATGTTGATCTTGCTTTAAAAACTACTCTAGATGAAAACCTTGCAATGATTCGTGACTCAGTCACACACTTGATCCAAGAAGGCCAGCGCGTTTTTCTTGATGCAGAGCACTTCTTTGATGGCTATCGCAGCAACCGCGCATATGCCTTAGAAGTTGTTCGGGTGGCAGCAGAAGCTGGCGCAGATGTTATTGCACTGTGTGACACCAATGGCGGAATGTTGCCGGATGAACTTTCGCAGATTGTTCATGATGTTTTAACAGCAAGCAATGCTCGACTTGGTATTCACTGCCACAATGACACTGGGTGCGCAGTAGCAAATTCCATGGCTGCAGTTGCGGCCGGTGCAACTCATGTGCAAGGAACATTAAATGGTTACGGTGAGCGCACAGGTAATGCTGACCTGGTAACGATTATTGCAAACCTTGAATTAAAGAAGCAGCAGTTAGTGTTGCCAAAGAATGCGTTGCACGAAGCTTTTAGAATTTCACATGCAGTTGCCGAAATTACAAATGTTGCGCCGAGTTCTCGTCAACCTTATGTTGGAGTGTCGGCTTTTGCCCATAAGGCAGGATTGCATGCAAGTGCCATCAAGGTAGATCCATCTTTGTATCAACATGAAGATCCGTCATCAGTCGGAAACGACATGCGCATGTTGGTCTCTGACATGGCAGGCCGTGCTTCAATCGAACTGAAGTCACAAGAACTTGGCGTAGATCTTGGCGGTGACAAAGAACTTATCGGTCGCATTGTTGATCGAGTAAAAGAAATGGAATCACGTGGGTTTACATTTGAAGCAGCAGATGCTTCTTTTGAATTGCTGGTTCATGAGGAAATGTCAGGAAAGCGCCCTTCATTTTTTACAATCAATCACTGGGTTACATCTGTTGAGCGTGCAAACGATGAATCAATTGTTACTAAGGCCGAAGTCACGGTTACTGCAAGTGGTCATGAAATCACATGCAAGGGCGAAGGAAATGGCCCCGTTAACGCATTTGATAATGCGCTGCGAACAGGATTACTGAAGTTGTATCCAGAACTATCTTCATTGGAACTAACTGACTACAAGGTTCGTATTCTGGAAGGCCGTCTAGGCACTGGTGCTGTAACTCGCGTTTTGGTCGAAACAACAGATGGCAAAGGCGAATGGAACACCGTTGGTGTGCACGAAAACGTTATTGCGGCATCTGCCATGGCACTTGAAGATGCGGTGACCTTTGGCCTACTGCGTCAAGGACGTAAGCCCGAGTAAACTTGTGCCGTGAGCGATGATTACGAAAAGCTAGTAGTTGCTTTTACTCGCCACTTAGAAATTGAACGAAACCTTTCAGTTCACACGATTCGTGCTTATCTTGGAGATCTTGAAAGTTTGATTGCACATCTTGAACTGATAGGCGTAAAAAATATTTCGCAATTAGAACTCATTCACCTGCGCTCATGGCTAGCAAACCAGCAAGTCAAAGGGGGAGCACGTACAACATTGTCACGTCGGGCAGTCTCTGTGCGCTTATTTACAAAGTGGGCACTTAAGAATAAGTATCTAGAAAAAGATGTTGCAGCAACGCTGGCCACACCAAAGGGTCATCGCACCTTGCCAGAAGTACTTGAAATTGCAGATGCGAAGATTGCAATGGATTCGCTAGCTACCCGAGCTGCCGAAGAAGAAACACCTGTTTCCTTGCGCGATGTTGCCATGGTTGAAGTTCTTTATGCATCCGGTGCTCGCGTAGCCGAACTGTGTGGATTGGACTTGTCAGACATAGATTATGAACGACAAACTATTCGGGTATTAGGCAAAGGAAATAAGGAACGCACAATTCCATTGGGCAATCCGGCAATGAAAGCACTCAAACTTTGGTTGAAAGATGGTCGTGATTCTCTAAAGAAGACTCAATCCGAAAATGCAGTTTTCCTTGGTGCTCGCGGAAAACGTATTGACCAACGTACAGTTAGAACTGTTGTATACACCGCTTTACAAGCTGTAGAAGGAATTGAGCGAATGGGCCCACATGCTTTGCGACATTCCGCTGCTACTCATTTGCTAGAAGGTGGAGCAGATTTGCGCACAGTGCAAGAAATATTGGGGCACGCTTCTCTTGCGACAACGCAGATTTACACACATGTTTCTACTGAACGCCTTCAGAAGGTGTTCAAGCAAGCACATCCACGCGCATGAGAGCATCTTTAGTTGTAATTCCAACATATAACGAAGCTGAAAGCATCGGCACAATTCTCGACGGGTTAAGGGATTTAGATGTTGATGTATTAGTAATTGATGACGGATCACCCGATGGCACCGCGGATATCGTTAGAAAGCACAATGTCGAAGTTGTGGAACGTCAAAGCAAGCAGGGCTTAGGTAGCGCGTATCGCGCAGGATTTTCAATTGCAATTGAACGTGGTTATACCTACGTCATTGAAATGGATGCCGACGGATCACATCAAATCAGAGATTTAAAAACCATGATGGAGTGGATTGGGTCGGCCGATCTTTTGATTGGTTCTCGTTGGGTTTCTGATGGCTCTATCGAAAACTGGAGCAAATTTCGAGAATACTTATCTAAATCAGCTAACCGATATGCAAATTTGTTGTTGTCACTCGGAGTCAAAGACACAACCTCTGGTTTTAGAATTTACACATCTGCGCTCTTGAAGAAAATGGAAATTTCAACGATTCGAAGCGAGGGATACTGCTTTCAAATTGAGATGACTCGGCGCGCAATTGCGCGCGGGGGATCGATCGCAGAAGTACCTATTACCTTTATCGAAAGAGCCCATGGAAAGAGCAAAATGTCCTTTTCCATCGCTCTAGAAGCCGTTGTTCGCATCACCGCCTGGGGAGCCTTGCGCCTAATTGGGCGGTAATTTTCACGCTCACGCTCAGGTAAGATTTCCCCTGCAGCAACCTTCGGGTTGCTGACATCTCAGCACTCACTGACTTCGGTCGGCATAACCACCTCGGTCCGCAAGCAATTGTGGTCGGTGATTTCGAGTGCGACGGGCCTAACAAATTGTTTGGCCATAAACCGAGCGGGTTTATTGCGCACTGCGCAGAAACCTAAGAAGGAGTATGCCGTCATGGCAGTTGTAACAATGCGAGAGCTCCTCGACAGCGGAGTCCACTTCGGACACCAGACTCGTCGATGGAACCCAAAGATGAAGCGCTTTATTTTCACAGAGCGCAATGGCATCTACATCATCGACATCCAGCAATCACTTGCACTTATCGATTCAGCATATGAATTTGTTAAGGACACAGTTGCTAAGGGTGGCCATGTTTTGTTCGTTGGCACAAAGAAGCAAGCACACATGCCAATCATCAACCACGCTGCACGAGTTGGAATGCCAACAGTGACAGAGCGCTGGTTGGGTGGAATGCTTACTAACTTCCCAACTGTTTACAAGCGTATTCAGCGCCTGAAGGAGCTAGAGGCTCTGGAAGAGAAGAACGATCTACTTCTAACAAAGAAAGAACTTCTTGTTCTTCGCCGCGAACGCGAAAAACTATTTAAGAACCTAGACGGAATTCGTCACATGACTAAGTTGCCTTCAGCAATCTGGGTTGTTGACACAAAGAAAGAACACCTTGCAGTTCAGGAAGCGAAGAAGCTTGGAATTCCTGTTATTGCAATCTTGGATACAAACTGCGATCCAGATGAAGTTGATTACAAGATTCCTGGTAACGATGATGCAATCCGTTCAATCGACTTGCTAACACGCGTTATCACCGATGCAATTGCGGCTGGCCTTAAGGCACGTTCTGCAACTGTAAAGGAAGAGACTAAGTCAGATGCACCAGCAGAAGTTGCTGCGGGCGAGCCTTTGGCTGATTGGGAGAAGGAAATTCTCGATGCACCAGTTGCGACTCCTGTAGCTGAAACACCAACAACTCCGGAGGCATAAATTGGCGAACTACACAGCTGAAGATGTAAAGAAGCTTCGCGAAGCAACTGCAGCAGGAATGCTCGATTGCAAGAAGGCACTTGATGAAGCAGATGGCGACTACGCAAAAGCGCTAGATCTCATTCGTGTTAAGGGACTTAAGGGCGTTACAAAGCGCGAAGGTCGTCTGACATCAAATGGAGCAGTAGTAGCAAAGGTCGAGGGAAACCTTGGTGTGATGCTAGAACTGAACTGCGAAACAGATTTCGTTGCAAAGGGCGAGCGTTTTGTGGCTCTTGCAGATGAGCTACTTGCCCATCTTCAAAACGCACAATCTGATTCAGTCGAAGCATTCTTGGCATCAACAATGGCTAACGGCAGCACAGTTCAGTCAACCGTTGATGATGCAAACGCAACATTGGGCGAGAAGATTGAAGTTCGCCGAATTGCTGTTATCAAGGATTCACCAGTTGGAATTTATTTGCACCGTACAAGCCCAGATCTTCCACCACAGGTTGGTGTATTGGTTGAACTTGTTAAGGATGCAGCTGAAGTTGGCAAGGACATCGCACAGCACATTGCAGCATTTGCGCCGCAGTTTGTTAATCGCGAACAAGTTCCAGCTGACTTAATTGAAAACGAGCGCCGTATCGCAGAAGAGACAGCGCGCGAAGAGGGCAAGCCTGAGGCTGCGCTTTCTAAGATCATCGAAGGCCGAGTGGCTGGCTTTGTTAAGGAAGTTTCCTTGATCGAGCAGTCATTTGCTAAGGATGCAAAAAAGACTGTTAAGCAGATCCTCGATGAGGCGGGAACAGCTGTTAAGGCTTTCCATCGCTTCCGCGTGGGTCAATAAGGACTAGGTCAGATCGCTTAGACTTAGTCTCATAAACCAGAACCAAAAGCCATATATTTAAAAGATTGAGGAGCACTCATGCCCGGTACACGAGGTACGTATCGGAGAGTGCTCCTTAAACTTTCTGGAGAAGTTTTTGGTGGAGCAAAAGGCATCGGTGTTGATCCTGATGTTGTACAAGATATTGCAAAGCAAATCGCTGACGTTGCTCGTAGCGGCGTCCAGGTAGCGATAGTTGTTGGTGGCGGTAATTACTTCCGCGGAGCCGAACTTTCACAGCGCGGAATGGATCGCTCTCGCGCCGATTACATGGGAATGCTTGGCACAGTTATGAACTGTCTAGCGCTCCAAGATTTTCTAGAAAAAGAGGGTGTACAAACACGCGTTCAGACAGCAATCACAATGGGCCAAGTTGCAGAGCCATACATTCCATTACGCGCTATCAGACACCTAGAAAAAGGTCGCGTAGTTATTTTTGGTGCTGGTGCGGGAATGCCATTCTTCACAACTGACACAGTGTCAGCTCAACGCGCCCTTGAAATTGGCGCAGAAGCACTTCTGTTAGCAAAGAGCGGTGTCGATGGCGTTTACAGCGCAGATCCTAAGAAGGATTCGAGTGCAACAAAGTACGACACGATTACATACGATGAAGTTCTTTCAAAGTCACTTGCCGTTGCCGACGCTGCAGCTTTTGCGCTCTGCCGCGAGAATAAGCTTCCGATAGTTATTTTCGATCTAATGGAAAATGGAAACATTGCACGCGCAGTTCGCGGAGAAACAATTGGAACTCTTGTCGCATAAGCGGCAGGTTTGTATTTAGAAGTATTAAGAGGAGCAAGAACCATGGCAGATGTAGCAAGCGCTCTTAAAGACGCTGAAACCAAGATGAACAAGGCGGTTGAAGTAGCAAAAGATGACTTTGCCACTGTTCGTACAGGTCGCGCACACCCATCAATATTTAACAAGGTAATGGTTGATTACTACGGTACCTATACCGCCTTGTCACAACTGGCATCAATTCAAGTTCCTGAGGCACGCATGGCTCTTATTTCTCCATTTGATAAGGGTGCGATGGCATCAATCGAAAAGGCTATTCGGGAATCAGATCTAGGCGTGAATCCCGGCAATGATGGGGTAGTTATTCGAGTTAATTTCCCACAGTTAACTGAAGAACGTCGCAAGGAGTTTATTAAGGTTGTAAAAACTAAGGCCGAAGATTCAAAGATTGCCATGCGCAATATCCGCCGCGCTGCCAAAGAAGCGATGGAAAAGATGGAAAAAGATGGTGATATTGGAAAAGATGATTTAGCACGTGGTGAGAAAGAACTAGAAAAAGTAACTTCAGATCATGTTGCAAAGATTGATGACATGCTCAAGCACAAAGAGGTTGAACTCCTCGAGGTATAAGGGGTTCACATATGTCCGATCTACACTCGATAAACGAAGCGATCAATAAGAAGGCTGGGCGAAAGCTGTTGCCATCTATTGGCGTTGGTTTGTCATTGATCGGACTTGTTTGGTTTGCGCTGTCGTATCAACGTGAGATTTTTGCAATCGTAGTTGCGATTGCAGTTGTTTTAGGATTACGAGAAATTGTCAGAGCTTTTGCTGCTCGTTCAATTGTGATTTCTTTTAATGCATTAACTGTCGCCGCTATTGGGCTTGCCTATGCAGCATGGAACGGAGGCGTTGGTGGACTAGCTGTCGCGACCGCCATCGCTATTCCGCTACTATTGATTCGCGCCCTGATCCAAGGCCCAGAGGGCTTTGTGGCAAAGGCAACTGCAACAACATTTTCTCTCTTGTATTTACCATTTTTAGCAGGCTTCTTAATATTGCTGGCAATTCCAAGCACAGGTTTTCAACGAGTTATGACATTCATGGTCTTAGTTGGATGCAATGACACCTTTGGATACATTGTCGGAGTTTTACTTGGGAAGCACCCACTAGTTCCAACTATTTCCCCAAAGAAAACGTGGGAAGGATTAATCGGTTCAACAGTATTTACAGTTGTTGGAGGATGTTTAGCTTTTAAGTACATCATGGATATGCATTGGTGGATCGGGATTATTGTTGGCTTAATGATTGTTTTTACAGCAACCTGTGGTGACTTAATTGAAAGCGCAATGAAGCGCGATATGAGTTTAAAAGATATGGGAACGCTCTTGCCAGGTCATGGTGGGATGCTGGATCGGCTTGATTCAGTTGTTTTATCCGCTCCTGCAATGTGGTTGGCACTTGAGTTAGTGAAGCATTACTTGTGAGCGGGCAAGTTCCTGAAGTAAAACTGGTTTTTGATGAGCCTGTTCAACGCAAAAAGGCACCCAAGCATTTAGCGGATTTTTCACCTGCCGAACGTAAGGCCTTTGCAAAAGAGCTTGGTTTTGAACCTTTCAGAGCTACACAGGTAGCAACTCATTACTTCAGCCATCTTTCGAGCAATCCCGAAGAGTGGACTGATATTCCGGCAGCAGAGCGTCAAGCAATCGCCGATGCTCTAACGCCACAGATGATTACCTTGGTAACAACTCGCACCACAGATAACGGTATGACCAGAAAAGATTTGTGGAAGCTACACGATGGGGTTTTAGTTGAAAGCGTTTTGATGCGTTACACAGATCGCGTAACTGTTTGCATTTCTTCGCAAGCTGGTTGTGGAATGAATTGCCCATTTTGTGCAACGGGCCAAGCTGGCTTAACTCGAAATTTGTCGGCTGGCGAAATTACAGATCAGATTGTCGCTGCAGCAAGAGCATGTGCCAACGGTGAATTACCTGGTGGGCCCACACGTCTTTCAAACATTGTATTTATGGGTATGGGCGAACCTCTAGCCAACTACAACGCAGTTGTGCGCACATTGCGAAACATAACCGATCCGAACCCCGATGGTCTTGGAATTTCTGCACGTTCTGTGGTTGTCTCAACCGTTGGACTTGTTAACGGAATTGAAAAGCTGATGGATGAAGGCATCAACTGCACATTGGCAGTCTCACTTCACACCCCAGATGACGAACTTCGCGATTCATTAGTTCCTATCAACAATCGATACAACATTCGGGAAGTTCTGGCAGCAGCAGATGCCTATGAGAAGAAAACTGGCCGTCGCTATTCCATCGAATACGCACTAATCAGAGACATAAATGATCAATCGTGGAGATCAGATTTATTGGGACGCTTGCTAAAAAACCGTAATGCCCACGTTAATTTGATTCCACTTAACCCAACACCGGGATCAAAGTGGACCGCGTCGCGTCGCGAGGACGAGGCAGAGTTCGTTCGGATCCTTGAAAGTTATGGTGTCCCAGTAACTGTTCGTGATACCCGAGGCCGCGAAATTGATGGTGCATGCGGGCAGTTAGCAGCGGCTGAGAAAGTTTCTCCTACTAGTTAGAGGGCGCGAGAATTGCTAGGCTCTGGCACATGAAAAAGCTAAGTAACTTCATCAATGGTAAGTCTGTAGAGTCACAATCAGGCGAAACCACAACCCTTGTAAATCCAGCGACAGGGCAACCTTTTGCAACAGCGCCTAACTCAAATGCGGCAGATATTGATGCAGCTTACAAGGCGGCAAGTGATGCATTCCCTGATTGGCGAGATTCAACACCATCTCAGCGCCAACGTGCCTTATTAAAAATTGCCGATGCTATCGAAGAACGTGCTGAAGAGATTATTGCTATTGAATGTGAAAACACAGGTAAGCCTATTTCGCTGACAACAACTGAAGAAGTTCCACCGATGGTTGATCAGATTCGATTCTTTGCAGGTGCTGCACGAAATCTTGAAGGAAAATCTGCAGGCGAATACATGCCTGGCATGACATCAATGATTCGCCGCGAACCTGTTGGAGTTATTGGACAAGTAACACCCTGGAATTACCCAATGATGATGGCTGTTTGGAAATGGGCACCTGCAATTGCAGCTGGCAATACCGTTGTGCTTAAGCCAAGTGACACAACACCTGCTTCAACTGTATGGATGGCTAATTTAATGGCGGAGTTTTTACCAGCAGGAGTTTTCAATGTTGTGTGTGGCGAGCGCGAGACAGGTGCAACACTTGTAAATCACACACGCCCAGACATGGTTGCAATTACGGGATCAGTCGCAGCAGGAATAAAGGTTGCGGAATCTGCTGCAAAGCAATTAAAGCGTGTACACCTTGAACTTGGTGGCAAGGCACCAGTTGTTGTTTTTGCAGATGCAGATTTAGCCGCCGCCGCTGAAGCAATTGCGGTTGCGGGATATTTCAACGCTGGTCAAGATTGCACCGCTGCAACACGTGTGATTGTTCAAGACTCTGTTTATGATCAATTTGTTGCGCTAATTACTGAGCAAGCTAAGCAAGTTGCTATTGGCGCACCTGCCGATGATGATGTTTTCTTAGGACCAGTTAACAACGTTAACCAACTGGCACGAATTACGGATCTTTTGTCCAGAGTCCCAGCACATGCCCAGGTGATGACAGGTGGAAGTGCCTTAGATCGTCCAGGATTCTTCTTCCCGGCTACGGTTGTTGCAGGATTACATCAATCAGATGAGCTGATTCAGAAAGAGATCTTTGGGCCAGTAATTACCGTTCAAAAGTTCACCGATGAGGCCCAAGCTGTGGCTATGGCCAACGGAGTCGAGTACGGCCTTGCTTCAAGTGTGTGGACTACCAACCACGGAACCGCGATGCGTATGGCCAAGGCCTTTGATTTTGGCTGCGTCTGGATTAATACACACATTCCGATCGTTGCCGAAATGCCACATGGCGGCTTCAAGCGTTCGGGATACGGCAAGGATCTCTCAGCATATGGATTTGAGGATTACACCCGAATTAAGCATGTAATGAGTAATCTGGGGGCGTAGTATTTCCCCCTGTTCGACCCATATCTATCAACCCACAACCCACAGAAAGCTTGAGGCTCGGTAATCCGACAACTAGCTTGTGCTTAACCCTTAAGGAGTAAATCAGTATGTCAAAAGAAAGTTCACTCTCACCAGAAGCAAAATCAGTTCTAGGTGCAATGGTTTCTCGTCGCGCGGTACTCGCGGGCGCAGGCGGTTTAGGTGCAGCAGGATTACTTGCTGCATGTGGCGGATCTGATTCTGCAGATGGCGCTAATTCAGTTCGTTGGGGCAACTGGCCTCTGTATCTTGATTATGACGAAGCTACAAAGAAGTACCCAACACTTGATAAGTTCTCAGAGCAAACTGGCATCACAGCGCAGTACTTTGAAGATTACAACGACAACGATGAATTTTATGGAAAGGTCCAAGCCCAGCTTAAGTTGGGAGAGGACATTGGTTACGACGTAGTTACACCAACTGACTGGATGGCTGCACGTTGGATCCGTCTTGGTTACACACAAAAATTTGATGCAGCAAATATTCCTAACAAGTCAAACATTCTAGATTCTCTAGCATCACCTTCTTTTGATGCTAATCGTGAACAGTCTTTGACCTGGCAGGGCATCATGGCTGGCTTTGGTTGGAACACAGAAAAGAATCCAAAGGGCATTCGCACAATTGATGAACTATTTGCACCACAAAACAAGGGCAAGATTGTTGTTCTTTCAGAAATGCGTGACACCATCGGAATCATTCTGTTGTCACAGGGAGTAAATCTGCAGACAGTAACTGAAGATCAGTACATGAACGCAGTTGATTACATGGCTAAGAAGATTAGTGATGGCTGGATTCGTGGCGTAAAGGGTAATGAATACGCTGAAGATCTAACATCTGGTGATGCGACAGCTGTAATTGGCTGGTCTGGCGATATGTTCATCTTGAAGGCTGAAAATGAAGGCAAGTTTGACTTCGCAATTCCAGAGTCAGGCGGAACTATTTCAGGTGATAACTTGATGATTCCTTCGACAGCATCTGCAGAAGGCAAGGCAAGTGCCGAGAAGTTGATCAACTTCTATTACGAGCCAGCAATTGCAGCTGAAGTTGCTGCTTACGTTAACTATGTGTGCCCAGTTAAGGGTGCACAGGCTGAGATGGAAAAGATTGCACCAGAACTAGCGAGCAGCCCATTCATCTTCCCCGATGATGCAATGTCAAAGAGACTTAACGTCTTCCGCTCACTTACCCCAGCAGAAGAAACTTCTTGGACCGAAGCATTCCAGAAGGCCGCCGGCAACTAGTGGCAGACGTTTCATCTGCAACGCATGGAGATTTACGACTAACTCGTATTTCAAAGTCGTACGGAGATTTCACTGCAGTTAATGATTTGTCATTAACGATTCCTGAAGGCTCATTCTTTGCCTTACTTGGGCCTTCAGGATGCGGTAAGACAACAACCTTGCGAATGATTGCAGGGTTGGAGGAGCCAACGGTTGGCAGTATTCATTTGGGAACAACTGATATCACGACTAAGCGTCCATATCAGCGTCCCATTAACACTGTCTTCCAAAACTATGCACTGTTTCCACATTTAACTATTTTTGAAAACATTGCATTTGGGCTACGTCGTCGTGGAATCAAAGATGTGACTGCAGATGTAAACAAAGTTCTGGAACTTGTTGAGCTTCCACACCTTGCTCAGCGCAAACCAACTCAGCTATCTGGTGGGCAGCAACAGCGCATTGCATTAGCTCGCGCAATCGTTAACCGCCCAGCACTGCTTTTGCTCGATGAACCATTGGGTGCGCTAGATCTAAAGCTACGTCGCCAAATGCAGATCGAACTCAAATGGATTCAACGTGAAGTTGGCTTAACTTTCGTTCACGTTACACACGATCAAGAAGAGGCCATGACCATGGCTGACACCATCGCTGTTATGAACGAGGGCGAAATTGAGCAGATGGGATCTCCTGCAGATCTATATGACAACCCAGGCACCGCTTTTGTTGCAAACTTCTTGGGCCAATCAAACCTGATTAAGGGACGCATCGAAGGTACAGATGGAGACAATTTAGTTGTCGATCTATTTGGTCAAAAGATTTCAATGCCAAAGAGCCGGAGCCATGCAGTAGATAAGTCAATGTTCGCCGGAATTCGCCCAGAAAAATTCCGTATTTCACTAGTCGGTACACCTACTCGCGGAAATGTTTTAACTGGTGGTCGGATCGAAGATGTTTCATACATCGGCGTTTCAACGCAGTACCAAGTAACAATGCCTTGGGGACAAGAAGTAATGGTCTTTGAGCAAAATGATGATGGTGTTGCACCATTTGATAAGGGCGATGAGGTTGTAATTTCTTGGGAGCCTAACTTCACTTTTGCTCTGCGCGGCGATGATGATGTCGAAGCTGGACTTGAAGTTAACCCTGAGGAACTAGACGAAGAATGAGCAACGTCTTAGCTAAGGTGAAGTTGCCTTACCTTTTGTTGTTACCAGGATTTTTGTTCCTGTTTACCTTCTTTATTTTGCCTATTGTTAATTTGGCTCAGACTTCAACCCAAACACCAATTGTTGGGGGAGACACCGGTCAATACGAACAGACTTTACAGTTTTCAAATTACATAACTGCCTTTACCGAAAACAAAGAACAATTTGCTCGCTCCTTTGTCTTCGCTTTGTGTGCAACTGTTTTAGCATTAGCAATTGCTTATCCATTGGCCTATGCGATCGCCTTCAAAGCTGGAAAATTGAAGAATTTTCTTTTGGTGCTAGTTGTTGCTCCATTTTTTGTCTCATTCTTACTTCGTACCGTTGCCTGGAAACAGATTTTGGGTGAAGAGGGTTTTGTAGTGCCTACCCTTAGAAACATAGGAATAATCAGCGAAAGCACCACGTTAACTTCAACCTCATTTGCAGTTGTTATGGGTATGACATATAACTTCTTGCCGTTTATGACCTTACCTTTGTATGCATCCTTAGAGCGTATTGATCCACGCACGATGGAAGCCTCGGGGGATCTATACGCAAACGGAATTACCACTTTCCGCAAAGTAACTTTGCCTTTATCTATGCCAGGTGTAGTTGCCGGTACTTTGTTGACCTTTATTCCGGCGGCAGGTGACTATGTAAACGCGGCCATTTTAGGAAGCCCAAACACCAAAATGATCGGAAATGTGATTGAGTCACGGTACTTCAAGATCGTGGATTACCCAACAGCTGCAGCACTTTCTTTCACATTGATGGCTGCAATATTAATTCTTGTGACGGTCTACATTCGCAAAGCCGGAACGGAGGAGTTGGTATGAACAAGCAAAAAGATGCATCGATTCCAACTATCCCCTTAAATGCTCGTTTATCACGGTGGTTTGGCCGTAATCTCATTCGCATCTATGCCGTATTGGGCTTTACCTATCTCTTTATTCCGGTTTTGTATACATTTGCATTTTCTTTTAATGATTCAGGTAAGTCCAACCTAGTATGGAAGGGTTTTACCTTAGATAACTGGAAAAACCCTTGTGGTGCACCGGAAGTATGTACAGCACTTGGTAATTCAATAAAGATTGGCTTACTTGCCACAATCTTTTCCACGATTCTAGGAACCATGATTGCCTTTGCAATTGGTCGATATGCATTCAAGGGACGTTCCTCTTCTAACTTACTAATCTTCTTGCCCATGGCAACACCTGAAATTGTGCTGGGTGCATCATTGCTTTCCTTGTTCTTGGTCTTTCATATCAATCCTGGTTTTTGGCCAACCGTAATTGCACATGTGATGTTTTGTATTTCATTTGTTGTGGTTACCGTAAAGGCACGTATTGCTTCATTAGATCCGCGCTTAGAGCAAGCGGCCATGGATTTGTACGCCAATGAATTTGAAACATTCCGTCGCGTCACTTTGCCTTTAGTCGCACCTGGTATCGCAGCAGCTGCATTACTAGCATTTAGCTTATCTTTTGATGACTTCATCATTACAAACTTTAATTCCGGAACTTTAAAAACCTTCCCTGAATTTGTCTATACATCTGCCGCCCGTGGAATTCCCGCGCAAGCAAATGTGATTGGTTCAGCTATGTTCATCTTGGCCTTACTGATTGTTATAGGCGCTCAATTCGTGGGACGCAGAGTTAAGGTTTCTAAGTGACCAATCACGGCAACATGTATGGCCCCAACTTCACCTTTTTAGGCATTCCCGCCTGTGATTTAGCTGATCCAGCCAGTTATAAAGGCGCAGATGTAATTATTGTTGGCGCACCGATTGATAGCGGAACTTCACATAGATCTGGTGCAAAGTTTGGTCCTCAAGCAATTCGCGGGGGAGATTATCTTCCACATGATGGTTCAAGACCTCACCTTGCATTACGCACAGATGGTTTGAAAGATCTAAAAGTTCTAGACGCTGGTGATTTATTGATGCCTGGTGGCGATCTAGTTGCTTCATTGTCAGTACTTCGCGAAGCAACAGAAAAGATTTCACGGGCAGGAATAATTCCTGTAATCCTGGGTGGAGATCATTCAATTGCATCAGCAGATGTTGCAGGGATTGCAAACCATTTAGGGCGAGGCAAAGTTTCAATGATTCACTTTGATGCCCATGCTGATACCGGCGAAGATCAATTCGGAGCATTAGTTGGTCACGGAACTCCAATGCGCAACCTGATTAATGAGGGTTATGTACGAGGGGATCGTTTCTTACAACTTGGATTACGAGGCTATTGGCCAGAGGATGCAACTCTTAATTGGATGCGCGATCAAGGAATGCGCTCCTACGAAATGACCGAGATTCACCACCGTGGATTAAAAGCTGTGCTTGATGAATCATTTGCAACATTAGTAGATGGCTGCGATGGAGTTTTTCTTTCAGTAGATATTGATGTCGTTGATCCCGGAATGGCGCCCGGAACCGGAACTCCAGAACCTGGAGGAATGACAAGTCGCGAATTATTAGAAGCGGTTCGTCGAATTTGTTTAGAGCTTCCAATTGTGGGAATCGATATTGTTGAAGTGGCTCCGCCCTTTGACACTGCAGACATCACAGCAATTCTGGCTAATCGCGTTGTCCTAGAAGCCCTGAGCGCGATAGCAAAGCGTCGTTCGGGCACACCGTATTCACCAACTCAGAACCTTCTAGACCGATAATCTGCATTTTCTCAAGGTGTCAGCGGTATCGTGCATACTTCAGCTCAACTTCTCACGATAGGTAGTTAATGGAACTTCTTGGAATTCTGGCCTTTGTTGCTGCGCTGCTGCTTTCTGTCATGGTGCATGAATTCGGGCATTACATAACAGCGCGTCGATTCGGGATGTGGGTTTCAGAGTTTTTTGTAGGTTTTGGAAAGAAAATCTGGTCTGTTCAGCGCGGAGAAACAGAGTTTGGCGTCAAAGCAATTCCAGCAGGCGGGTATTGCAAGATCGAGGGAATGTCTCCTAGCGATCAGATGCCTGACGGCGTCGAAGAGCGCGCTTTTTATAAAGCATCGTCAGCCAAAAAATTAGTTGTACTAGGTGCAGGATCATTTCTCCATTTTGTTATTGGTTTTGTTCTTTTGTTCACTCTTTTTGCCGGAATCGGAACTAATCAAGTTCTTCCAGTGATCAGCGAAGTGATTCCAGATTCAGCTGCCCAGGCAGCAGGCATTCGACCGGGGGATGAGGTTCTTTCCATTAATGGCAAGAAGGTCACCGATTGGTACAAAGATGTTGAGGTCATTCGTCAGTCAGAAGGCAAAGAACTGACCCTTGTACTTGATCGAAATGGAGAAGAGATTTCGGTAACCGCCTCAGGACGATTAACCGAGATTGATGGAAGTAAGAGATATGTGCTTGGAATCGTCAATGACATTGGTTTGAAACGTTCAGGCCTGTGGCTTTCCCTTAAGAACTCTGCGATCGTGACTAAAAGCTTTTTAACTGAAAGCGTTAAATCACTTGCAAAATTACCGGAGAAAATCCCAGCGCTGTGGGGTGCAACTGTTCGCGGTGAAGAACGAGATGTTAATGGTTTAGTGGGCGTTGTTGGTGTCGCACGCGTATCTGGTCAAGCCGTTGGCAGCGACAAGCTCGATCCCATGGAGCGTTTAGCTACCTTTGTGTTGATTGTTGCAAGCCTCAATATCTTTGTTGGAATATTTAATCTTCTTCCAATACTTCCACTTGATGGTGGACACATGGCGGTTGCAATTGCAGATGAGATCCGTGCCTTCTTTGCTCGCTTGCGCGGACGACCACGTCCAGCGCCAATCGATGTGACAGTTCTAACCCCAGTGACAATGGTGGTTTTTGTGATTCTTGCATGTTTGACCTTGCTACTTTTGGTTGCAGATGTCATTAATCCCGTGACTCTCAATCTTTAAGCTAGCCAATGAGGCTCTAATTCGGCGGTTTTCCCCTGCGTAGTGCAGAATAAAGCCATGGTTGATCTCGGAATTCCAAGCGCACCTCCTCCAACATTGCATCCTCGCCGCAAGACTCGGCAGATGAAGGTTGGCGCAGTCGGTGTTGGTAGCGATTCACCGGTTTCAGTTCAATCGATGTGCACGACTCTGACAGCAGATGTGAATGCAACATTGCAGCAGATCGCAGAGTTAACCGCCTCTGGCTGTCAGATTGTTCGAGTTGCTGTCCCAAGTCAAGATGACGCAGATGCGCTTGCGCAGATTGCCAAGAAGTCACAGATTCCAGTGATTGCAGATATTCACTTTCAGCCAAAGTACATTTTTGCAGCAATTGATGCTGGTTGTGCTGCGGTGCGTGTTAATCCCGGAAACATTAAGCAATTCGATGACAAGGTAAAAGAAGTCGCAAAGGCTGCAGGTGATGCGGGTATTCCTATCCGAATCGGGGTCAACGCTGGTTCGCTAGATCCACGTTTGCTAGCAAAGTATGGAAAAGCAACACCCGAAGCTTTGGCCGAATCAGCATTGTGGGAAGCATCTTTGTTTGAAGAACATGGTTTTTCAGATATAAAGATTTCTGTAAAGCATCATGATCCTGTAACGATGGTAAACGCCTATCGAATTCTTGCCGCCAAGTGTGATTATCCATTACACCTTGGAGTAACAGAGGCCGGTCCAATTTTCCAAGGCACTATTAAATCTGCAACCGCATTTGGAATTTTGTTAGCTGAAGGAATTGGCGACACAATTCGTGTCTCATTATCAGCACCTCCTGTTGAAGAGGTAAAGGTTGGAATTTCAATTCTAGAATCGCTCAATTTGCGCCAACGTAAATTGGAAATCGTTTCATGCCCTTCATGTGGTCGCGCGCAAGTCGATGTGTATACATTGGCCGAAAAGGTTCAGGCTGGGCTGCAAGGAATGACAGTTCCATTGCGTGTTGCAGTAATGGGCTGTGTTGTTAACGGTCCGGGCGAAGCACGCGAAGCAGATCTTGGTGTTGCATCAGGAAATGGCAAGGGTCAGATATTTGTTAAGGGTCAGGTCATCAAAACTGTGCCAGAGGCACAAATTGTTGAAACTCTTATCGAAGAAGCGATGCGCTTAGCAGAAGAAATGGAAGCCGCCGGAGTTGCTTCAGGGCAACCTTCAGTTGATGTTCGGTAGGGTTCGCTCATGTTGAAAATGTCTACGCTATTTTTGCGTACTCTTCGCGACGACCCAGCAGATGCCGAGGTTGCAAGTCATAAGTTGTTAGTGCGTGCAGGTTATGTGCGCCGAATTGCAGCAGGTATTTATTCATGGCTGCCACTTGGCGTAATTACGCTTCGAAACGTAGAACGCGTTATTCGCGAAGAAATGGATAACGCTGGATTTCAAGAGGTTAACTTTCCGGCTCTATTGCCACGTGAAGCGTACGAAACAACTAATCGTTGGGAAGAGTACGGTCCAGCACTGTTTCGTTTACAAGATCGCAAGGGTGGGGATTACCTACTAGGTCCAACTCACGAAGAGATGTTCACCTTGATGGTTAAGGGCGAATACTCCTCCTACAAAGATCTGCCATTAAGCATTTATCAGATTCAAACAAAGTTCCGTGATGAAGCCCGTCCACGCAGCGGAATTATCCGTGGCCGAGAGTTCGTCATGAAGGATTCTTATTCATTTGATATTGATGATGCTGGGCTTGAAGTGTCATACCAAAACCATCGCGACGCGTATGTAAAAACCTTTGATCGTCTTGGAATGAAATACAATATTGTTAAGGCTGTATCAGGTGCCATGGGTGGATCTAAATCTGAAGAGTTCTTAGCTCCTTGTTCTACAGGTGAGGACACTTATGTTCTTTGCCCAAGTTGTGGATTTGCCGCAAATGTTGAAGCAATGGTTACCAAGGTCGATGCCGAAGATTTTTCAAATACTCCAGTACTAGAAGATTTTGATTCTCCTAATACACCAACGATTGATTCCTTAGTTGAGCTGCTCAATACAAAGTTTGGTGGGGGATTTACCGGAGCTAACACACTTAAAAATGTGATGCTGATGGCAGATAACAAGGCTGTATCAGTCTTAGTCCCTGGCGATCGCGAAGTTGATTTAAAGCGGTTCCAAGAAAACCTTGGCGGAATTCATGAGCTTCGAGTATTTGAAGATGCAGATTTTGCAAAGTTCCCAGGACTTGTTAAGGGATACATCGGACCACAAGATGCCAAGAAATCTGGCATCACTGTTTACGCCGATCCACGTGTAGCACCAGGAACTTCATGGGTAACGGGTGCAAACAAAAAGGATCGACATGCGCGAAATGTAGTTAATGGTCGTGACTTCACACCTGATGCTTATGTCGAAGCTGCCGAAGTGCGCGCAGGAGATGCATGTCCAGAGTGCGCAACACCAGTTGTTATTGATCGCGCTATTGAAATCGGCCACATCTTCCAGCTAGGACGCAAGTATGCAGAAGCACTTAATTTGACGGTTCTTGATCACAATGGAAAATCTCAAATTGTGACAATGGGATCCTATGGAATCGGAGTTACGCGCGCGGTTGCTGCCATTGCTGAGCAAACTCATGATGAAATCGGACTTAACTGGCCGGCTGAATTAGCCCCTGCCAAGGTGCACATTGTTGCTGCCGGTAAGGATGATCTGTTATTTGAAACAGCGCTAAAGCTGGGCACAGATTTAGAAGCACAGGGAATATCAGTCATGCTAGATGATCGTCGCGATGCAAGCCCAGGTGTGAAGTTTAAGGATGCCGAGTTAATTGGAAACCCAATCATTGTTGTTGTGGGCAAGGCCTTAGCTGAAGGAAATGTTGAAGTTCGTGTTCGCAAGAGCGGTGACAAAAAAGAGGTTGCGCTTGCAAGTGCTGTAATTTCGATCGCAGAGCTTCTTAAGTAATCGTGTTTCACGATTTAACAATTGCAACAGCGCTCTTCCTTTTAGCCGCGTCCTTCTTTGCAGGATTTATAGATTCAATTGCAGGTGGTGGCGGTTTAATTCAGCTACCTGCATTATTAATTGGTCTGCCAAAGTCTGATACTGCAGAAGTACTAGGCACCAATAAGTTGTCGTCAATTTTTGGAACGACGACGGCAGCGGCGCTATACAGAAAACAAATTAAGCCAGATCCAAAGGTATTGATTGCAATGGGACTGCCTGCCTTGCTTGGTTCTGCAGGGGGAGCGATGCTTGCCTCAAGGATTCCAACAAGCAGCATGCGGCCGATGGTTTTAGTACTTTTGATTGTTGTTGCAGTTTATACATGGTTCAAACCTGATTTGGGAAAGTTTGAAAACTTACGTCATCTACCAAAACGCAGAGTGCAAATCGCTGCTCTAGCAGGCGTCATCATCGGTTTCTACGATGGAATCTTTGGTCCAGGAACTGGATCATTTTTAATGCTGATTCTGGTTGCTTCACTGGGGTATGCCTTCATCACCGCCTCTGCAATTGCAAAGGTAGTTAATGTCGCCACAAATGTGGGTGCGATTATGGTTTTTGGAATCAATGGTGCTGTGATTTGGCAGATCGGCATCATCATGGGAGTTGCAAACATTTCGGGTGCAGTAATCGGGGCACGTTTGGCCATCAAGGGTGGCTCAACCTTGGTGCGTAAAGTCTTCTTAATTGTTACGGTGGCGTTGATCGTTAAGGTAGGAATTGCAACCTTCTAATTGTTCGCGTTACAATTAGGACACAACTTAATAGAAAGAAGAATTTGATGGCCCTTAAGGATTCAATCGCCGATGCAATTCGACCTGCTGTAGAAAACGCGGGTTTCTTTCTAGAAGATGTCTTTACCAGTAATCCCGGCAATCACCGCATTGTCACCTGCATGATTGATGGGTTACAACCACTTAGCCTTGATGAAGTAACAGTTGTTAGCCGTGAAATTTCAGCAATTCTTGATGAGTCACCATTACTGACTGAAGCTTTCACTCTAGAAGTCACATCACCCGGAATCGAGCGTCCACTTACTTTGCCTCGTCACTGGACGAAGAATCTGACAAGAATTGTTAAAGCAACACTCAATGATGACACTGAAGTTTCAGGACGCTTAACTGAGTTTGATGAAGTCAGAGCAATTTTGATTGAAAACATTAAAGGTCGCATGAAGACTCACGAAGTTGCCTTTGCAGATATTAAACGCGCACACGTTGAGATCGAATTCAATCGTAAGGATGAGATCTAATGCATGTAGAGATGTCAGCATTAGCTGCCCTAACAACTGAAAAAGATATTCATCTTGAAGAGCTTATTTATGCGATCGAGGTTGCTGTTCTTGGCGCTTACAATCAAACAGAAACAGCCAAGCGTCATGCCAGAGCACATCTAGACCGCGAAACTGGTGAGATATCGATCTTGGTCCCAATCTTTGGTGAAGACGGAACTCGCGTTAGCGAAGAGGCTGATTCACCTGATGGTTTTTCACGTGTTGCAACATCGACTGCGCGCCAAATAATTAAGTTAAAGATGCGCGAAACCAATGATGCCGAAATCGTTGGAGAGTTCACAGCATCGGTCGGCGATGTTATTTCAGGTGTTGTACAACAGGGGCGCGATCCCAAGATGATTAACGTCAATCTTGGTCGTGTTGAAGGTCGCATCCCGCCACAGGAACAAGTGCCGGGTGAGGTTTATAACCACGGAGACCGGATTAAGTGTTTTGTGGTTGAAGTTAAGCAGGGGTTAAAGGGACCTGAAATTATGTTGTCTCGTTCGCACCCAGCACTTGTTAAACAATTATTTGCATTTGAAGTTCCAGAAATTAACGATCGCATTGTTGAAATCATGGCTGTTGCACGCGAGGCAGGACATCGCACAAAACTTGCCGTTAAAACACATCGCGCAGGTGTGAGTCCAAAAGGATCATTGATTGGCCCAATGGGTTCTCGTGCACGTGCGGTGATGGATGAATTACATGGAGAAAAGATTGACATTGTTGATTGGTCTGAAGATCCAGCAGAGTTTGTTGCCGCAGCACTTGCTCCGGCAAAGGTGAGTTCGGTTGAAATCACCGATCTTGCAACGCGCAGTGCAAAGGTGATTGTTCCGGATTACCAGCTGTCATTGGCCATCGGAAAGGATGGGCAGAACGCTCGCCTGGCTGCACGATTGACTGGCTGGCGTATCGATATTCATCCAGACACAGTTGTACCCGCTGCCACAGACGCAGTTATCTAAATTAGGACTGAGGGGCAGAGTTTGGGTACCATGAGCCAGTTGGATTCACAGTTTCCGGTACGTAGCTGCATTGGCTGCCGAAAGAAGGCGAACCCATCAGCGTTAATTCGAGTGGTTTTGATAGCTGGAAAAGTAATTCCAGATATCAAAGGCGGTGCTCCAGGTCGGGGCGCTTGGCTTCACAAGAAATGCGCAGAAGGTGCGATAAGTCGAGGCGCTTTTCGTTTTGCTCTTAAAAGAAATAATAAGGAGCACGATGAGGCGATCGATGTATCAGAACTTCTGAAGTTTCTTGAAAGTTAGTTCGGATAGATGAATTACTAATGAAAATGACTTACAACGAATGGATATGAAAGATATGAAACTCAAATGAGCTCGTTAGAACTATGAGGTCGTTCAACTAAGGCTTGCATTTGAGAAAATGCGGGCCAAGACAGGAGAAATGTGTCAAAGGTCCGCGTACATGAGTTGGCAAAACAACTCGGTATGGAGAGCAAGGTTGTCCTTGCAAAACTCCAAGAAATGGGCGAGTTTGTTCGCTCCGCATCATCAACAGTAGAGGCACCCGTTGTCCGTAAGTTGATTGAAATGTATCCCGATGCAAAACCGGTCGAGGAAAAGAAGCCTGTCAAAAAGGCTGCTGCTAAGAAAGCTGCAGCAAAGCCAAAGGGTGAAGTCAGTGCTGAACAAGCCGCCGAACTTGCAGCCGAACTTGGCGTGGACATCGAAGCGCTAAAGCTTGAACAAGCAAAATCGATTGCTAATAAAGAGGAAGCTGCAAAGCATGAAGCAGCCGACCGTGCAGCCGACCGTGCAACTGAAAGTGCTTCTCCTGCAACACCAGCAGCACCTGCACCACGTCCAGGTAACAATCCATTTTCAACAGGTGGCGCAGTTCCGCGTCCACCACGTCCAGGAAACAATCCATTTTCAACAGGTGGCGCAGTTCCGCGTCCACCACAGCGACCTACTGGTCAAGGTGCGCCGCGTCCAGGAATGGCGGGATCACGTCCCGGTTCAGTTCGTCCAGGATTTGCAGCACGTCCAGGTGCACCACGCACCGGTGGTCCATCGACTGGTGCAGGTTTTCCACCGCGTACTGGTGGCGCACCATCATCATCGCCTTATAAATCAAACACACCAGGTACTGGTGGTGCAACTGCCGGTGGTCCGCAACGTCCAGGTGGCGGTCGTCCACCACAACGTGGTGGCGCAGGTGGCGCATTCGGTAAGAATGCAAGTAAGAAATCAGGTCGCAAACAAAAGTCACGTAAGGCATTACGCGATGAGTTCGACAATATGCAGGCACCACAACTTGGTGGCGCAGTTGTTCCTCACGGTGATGGCAAGACGCCTATTCGTATGCGTCGGGGAGCTTCATTGGCAGATTTCGCAGACAAGATTGGTGCAGATCCAGCAGCATTAGTTGCAGCACTGTTTCACCTTGGTGAAATGGTTACAGCAACGCAATCTGTGGATGCCGATACCTTTGAAATTCTTGGTGTTCAACTTGGCTACAACATTGAAATTGTTAGCCCTGAAGATGAAGACCGTGAATTACTACAAGACTTCGACATCGACTTAGCTGGCGAACTCGATGATCTAGATCCAGAATCACTGGTAGCACGTCCACCAGTTGTAACGGTTATGGGTCACGTTGACCACGGTAAGACATCACTTCTGGATGCAATTCGCAAATCTGAAGTCATGAAGGGTGAAGCAGGCGGAATTACCCAGCACATCGGTGCCTACCAAATTCACCATGATCACGATGGCACTAACCGTGCGATTACATTTATCGATACACCAGGTCACGAAGCGTTTACCGCAATGCGTGCTCGTGGTGCCAAGGTAACTGATATCGCTGTTCTAGTTGTTGCCGCTGATGATGGAATCATGCCTCAGACAATTGAAGCGCTAAATCACGCACAAGCAGCAGATGTTCCAATCGTTGTTGCTGTTAACAAGGTTGATAAAGAGGGTGCAAACCCAGACAAGGTTCGCCAACAGCTAACTGAGTACAACTTGATTGCTGAAGAGTACGGCGGAGACACAATCTTCGTAAACGTTTCTGCAAAGGCTGGCATCGGTATTGATCAATTAATCGATTCAATTTTGCTTACAGCAGATGCTGCAATTGATCTTCGCGCAGTTGCCGATGATGATGCTCGTGGTGTTGCTATTGAAGCTCACCTTGACCGTGGTCGTGGTCCAGTTGCAACAGTTCTTGTGCAACGCGGAACCTTAAAAATTGGTGATGCAATCGTTGCCGGTAGTGCATTTGGTCGCGTTCGTGCGATGTTGGATGAAAATGGAGACAACGTTGCTGTTGCCGGTCCATCTCGTCCAGTTCAGGTACTTGGATTCACATCTGTTCCAAGTGCTGGCGACACATTCCTTGTTGCTGATGAAGACCGTACTGCGCGTCAGATTGCTGAAAAGCGTCAAGCAGCAGAACGCAACGCACAGCTTGCTAAGGCTCGCAAGAAGGTTTCATTGGAAGACTTCATGGAGCAATCCAAGATTTCTACACTTAACCTGATTCTTAAGGGTGACGTTTCTGGTTCTGTTGAAGCGCTAGAAGATGCATTGATGCAGTTGGATGTTGGCGCCGAAGTTGATCTTCGCGTTATTCACCGCGGTGTTGGTGCAATCACTAAGAGCGATATTACTTTGGCATCTGCCTCAACTGCAGTTGTGATCGGCTTTAACGTTAAGCCAGAACCACAAACTGCGATTTATGCAGATCAAGAAGGCGTTGAAGTTCGTTTCTACTCAGTTATTTACAATGCAATTGAAGAGATCGAATTATCCCTCAAGGGACTGCTTAAGCCTGAGTTCGAAGAATCGATCATCGGTAGCGCAGAAGTCCGAGAGATCTTTAAATCTTCAAAGGCTGGAAATATTGCTGGTTCTGTCGTTAAGGATGGAATCATTCGTCGTAATGCAAAGGCACGAATTTTGCGTAACGGCACAGTCTTGGTTGATAACCTCACAATTGATTCGCTCAAGCGATTCAAGGATGATGCCACCGAAGTCCGTGAAGGATTTGAGTGCGGTATTGGCCTTGGCAACATGAAGGAGATCGCACAGGGCGACATCATTCAGTGCTTTGAGATGGTTGAGAAAAAGCGAGCATAAGCAATGGGTCAATCACATCGCACACTGAAGGTCGCCGACCGCATCAAGGTAGTAGTTGCAAACCTGCTCGAGACAAAGATTAAGGATCCGCGTCTAGGTTTTGTAACTGTTACCGATGCGCGCGTTACTGGCGATCTTCAGCAAGCATCTGTCTTTTACACCGTTCTTGGTGGCTTAGATGAACGTGCAGCAACTGCAGCAGCTTTAGATAGTGCAAAGGGTGCTATTCGTTCAGCACTTGGCCGCGAACTTGGTCTTCGAATCACACCAAGCATTGAATTCTTTGAAGATGGTTTACCAGAGAGCGCACTTGCTTTGGATTCATTGCTTGCCAAGGTTCACGAGCAAGATGCACAGGTCGCAGAGCTTCGAAAGAATGCTAGCTATGCAGGGGGAGAAGATCCTTACAAAGCTCCACGTGTAATCGAAGAAGAGTAGTGACCCACATAGTGCACGAGCACGGCTTTCTGGTTGTAGATAAAGAACCAGGCATGACAAGCCATGATGTAGTTGCAATCGCTCGTCGCGCGCTGGGTACACGCAAAGTCGGTCATGCCGGAACTCTTGATCCCATGGCTACAGGGATCTTGGTCTTGGGTTTTAACAACGGAACTCGTTTACTGCAATACATCACCGATGGCGATAAGGCTTATCAAGCATCTGTGGTTTTGGGTGCTGCAACAGTTACCGATGATGTTGAAGGTGAGGTAATAAGCACCGCTGACACATCTGCCATTACCGATACACAAATTCATGACGAGCTTGCAAAGATGCGCGGAACAATCATGCAGCGTCCAAGTTCGGTATCTGCTGTAAAGATTGACGGAGAACGCGCTTATGATCGTGTTCGATCAGGTGAGGCTGTTGTTTTGCCGTCTCGTACCGTAACTATTTCGCAACTTGATGTTGTCGCAATTAGACGGCTAGAAAAAGGTATTGAAATCGATATTGAAGTCACGTGCTCTGCCGGAACATTCATTCGGGCAATTGCCCGCGATTGCGGTGATGCGTTGGGCGTTGGGGGACATCTCAACTCGCTAAGACGATCACGTGTTGCAAGTTTTGGCTTAGATAGAGCGGTTTCATTGCAGCAGTTAAAAACTGGTGATTTTTCAACTTTAGATTTAGCAGATGTTGCACGTGCGACATTTGCCGTTCGCGAGATCGCTCTAGATGAAAAGCTAGAACTTTCTTTTGGACGTACATTGACCGCTAACCCGGATGAGCAAATTTATGCAGGAATATCTGTTGCTAACGAATTAATTGCGCTGCTGCAGAACGTAGCTGGCAAGGCAAAACCGATCGCTGTATTCGCGGCTGCGCAGTGACTCTGGAACTCTGAGATAATAAGCACATGAGTATCGTCGTTATAGGAAACTTTGATGGGGTCCACAAGGGTCACCAGCAAATCCTCAACCGTGCCAAAGCTATTGCTGGGGATGAAAAAATAGTTGCACTAACTTTTGATCCACATCCTGTTTCAATCTTTGCACCTGAACGAACACCAACCTTGCTAACTATTTTGAGTGACAAAATAGAGTTGCTCAAGATCCATAACGCTGATCAGGTAGCGGTAATCAAGTTCACCAAAGAATTCGCTGCTATGGCTCCTGAAGATTTTGTTAACAAGGTATTAGTAGAACAGTTGAAGGCAACGACTGTAATTGTTGGTCAGAACTTTACGTATGGATTTATGGCCGCTGGTAACGTCGAATCTTTACAACAGCACACAGAATTCACAACAGTAGTGCTGGATTTGCAAGCTGATTCAGCAGAGACAATTTCCTCTACTCGAATTCGTGCTGCGATATCAAATGGAGATGTCGAGAGCGCTCGAGAAATGTTAACCCGCCCCCACCGCCTAGATGGAATTGTGGTTCATGGTGAAAAACGTGGACGCGAAATTGGATATCCCACTGCAAACCTTGGAAACATTGATGGCCAAACAATCCCGGCAGATGGCGTCTATGCCGGTTGGTTAACAGTCGGAATTGATCGCTGGCCAGCTGCAATTTCAATCGGCACTAATCCAACTTTTGAAGGTGTTCGTGGACGACAGGTCGAGGCGTATGCACTTGATCAAGTGGATCTTGATTTGTATACGAAATCTGCGACTATCGAATTTGGCTGGAGACTTCGTGAGACTTTGAAGTTTGATGGCCTGGAGCCATTGCTTGAACAAATGGCAAAGGATTGTGCTGAAGCCCGTAGATTGACCGAGCTCTAGAGAAAATTTCCTGTTTACTGGGGGAGTGAAACTTTCTCGCCGCCACTTCTTGCTTGGATCAAGTGTTGCCCTTTCAACCCTTGTTTCATTTCCAGAACTACATGCCAGTAAACCAAGACCTTTAAGTAACGGTGCTGATATTTCTTGGTTGCCAGAGATTGAAGCTGCTGGCGGTAAATTCTTCGATGCCAAAGGTCGTCGAATCGATGCAATTGCGTTATTGAAACTATCTGGAGTGAAAGTAGGTCGAATACGCGTATTTGTAAATCCACAAACAGAAAATGGCTCCTTAAAAAGAGCGATTGGCTTAGCTAAGAGACTGAAAACTCACAAAATAGAAATATGCATAGATCTACATTTTTCAGATACTTGGGCCGACCCAGCAAACCAAACCATGCCTGCTGGTTGGTCAAATGACATAGATACGTTAGAAAATGAAGTGTACAAATATACGCAAGAGACTCTGCAAGAGTTTGTTAACTCTGGCGTTACGCCAGCTTGGGTCCAGGTGGGAAATGAAGTTGCAGGTGGCTTTTTGTGGCCGCTTGGAAAAATATCTTCGGACGATGCCAGCCAGTGGCAGAACTTTGTTCGGTTACAAAATGCGGGTGCATTAGCGATACGAGAACTTTTGCCCAATGCTCTGATACTTGTGCACCTTGAATGTGGCGGTGATTCTCAAAGAGTTCAATGGTGGCTCAATAATGCACAAAGATTTGGGTTAGATAATTACGACGTACTTGGATTGAGTTATTACACGCAGTGGAGTGGCTCTCTCGTTCAATTGAGTAAGACATTGAATGTAGTTACATCTACATTCAAAAAACCTGTAGTCATTGCAGAAACTGCATATCCATGGACCTCAAAAAGATTCGGAAACGATGTAATCGATACGAGTAAGGCACCTTTGGCCGCTCATCCACTGACGAAAGAGGGCCAGAAAAAGTTTGTCCTGAGTCTAGAAAAGCTTTTGCGTCAGCAGCCTGTAAATCGAGGCCTTGGTCTGTGGTGGTGGGAACCAATGGCCATGAAGGTGCTCAGTGCTAGCGGAGCAATCACCTGGAATGGTGGAATGGCCAATTCAGCCCTTATCGATAGCGATGGCAGAGTTTTACCAGCGCTAAGCGCCTTGAATGGGCAGTGATCTCCCGATTTCGCCTATTCATAGGCTCGCTGGTAACCTAGCCCTTCAATCGAGATAGCGAATCTTTCGTGAATCAAACCGAAAGAGCCTCGTGCTCAGTACATAAGGAGAACAAGAAATGGCATTAACACCAGAACTAAAGAAAGAAATCATTGCTCAGTACGGTTCTACTCCTACTGACACAGGATCACCTGAAGCTCAGGTCGCTCTTCTTTCAAAGCGTATTGAACAAATCACAGACCACTTGAAGACTAACCCACATGATCACCACAACCGTCGTGGTCTTTTGTTGCTAGTTGGACGTCGTCGTCGCATTCTTCAGTACCTAGCAAAGACAGACATCAATCGTTACCGCGCAATTATCGAGAAGCTCGGTATTCGCCGCTAATTAAGTAAACCCAATCTGCCGTAGAGCGATGGTCCTCGGTAGTGGTTTCCGCGCAGTTAATCCCTAAAAAGATTTAGAGCGCGTGAACTTCGATCGAAGATTCATTCTCTTGGCAGATTACAAAGCCCGATAATTTTGTCGCGCTTTTCAATCTACAAAGAGGAGGACCCATGGAGGGTCAAGAGGTTCAATCAGCCGTTGCAGTTATTGATAACGGAAAATTCGGAAAACGAGAAATTCGTTTTGAAACAGGACGCCTAGCGCGCCAAGCAGCTGGTTCTGCAGCAGTTTATCTAGATGATCAAACAATGATCTTCTCAGCAACAACTGCATCAAAAACACCAAAGGATCAATTTGATTTCTTTCCTTTAACAGTTGATGTTGAAGAGAAGATGTATGCAGTTGGTCGTATCCCAGGATCATTCTTCCGTCGTGAAGGTCGTCCATCAGAAGATGCGATTCTTACTTGCCGTTTGATCGACCGTCCATTACGTCCATCATTTGTTAAGGGACTTCGTAACGAAGTTCAGATCGTTGTGACCGTAATGGCACTAGATCCAGATCATATGTATGACGTTATCGCGATCAACGCTGCATCTATATCTACACAACTAGCAGGTCTTCCATTCTCTGGTCCAATCGGTGGCGTTCGCGTTGCTTTGATTGATGGCCAGTGGGTTGCCTTCCCTAACCACTCACAGGTTGCTAACGCAGTCTTTGACATGGTTGTTGCTGGTCGCATTAGCGATGACGGCGATGTTGCAATCATGATGGTTGAAGCAGAAGCTACATCTCGCACAATCGAATTAATCAAGGGTGGCGCACCAACTCCTAATGAAGAAGTTGTTGCACAAGGCCTAGACGCCGCAAAGCCATTCATCAAGATTCTTTGTGAAGCACAAGCAAAGCTTGCAAAGGTTGCCGCAAAGCCAACTGCAGATTTCCCAGTCTTCTTGGATTACCAGGATGATGTATTTGCAGCGGTTGAAAAGGCAGCTAGCGCAGATCTTGCAAAGGCGCTAACAATTGTTGGTAAGCAAGAGCGCGAAACAAAGATCGATGAAATCAGTGCAGTGACAAAGGAATCTGTAGGCGCCTTGTTTGAAGGTCGCGAAAAGGAAGTTCCTGCAGCATTCCGTTCATTGACTAAGAAGCTTGTACGTCAGCGCGTACTGCGCGACAAGATTCGTATTGATGGCCGTGGACTCCGCGACATCCGTGCGCTCTCTGCAGAGGTAGAAGTTATTCCTCGCGTACACGGTTCAGCAATCTTCGAGCGTGGAGAGACTCAGATTCTTGGAATCACAACTCTTAACATGCTAAAGATGGAACAACAGCTAGATACGTTGAACCCTGAAAATCACAAGCGTTACATGCACAACTACAACTTCCCACCATATTCAACTGGTGAAACAGGTCGTGTTGGTACACCTAAGCGTCGCGAAATCGGCCACGGTGCATTAGCTGAGCGTGCATTGATTCCAGTACTTCCATCACGTGAAGAGTTCCCTTACGCAATCCGTCAGGTTTCTGAAGCACTTGGTTCAAATGGTTCAACATCTATGGGTTCAGTATGTGCATCAACTCTTGCACTATTTAACGCAGGTGTTCCACTACGCGCACCCGTTGCAGGTATTGCAATGGGTCTTATCTCAGATGATGTTGATGGCAAGGTTGAATACGTTGCCTTGACTGACATCTTGGGTGCAGAAGATGCATTCGGAGATATGGACTTTAAGGTTGCAGGAACAAAGGATTTTGTTACAGCTTTGCAGCTAGATACAAAGCTTGATGGAATTCCAGCATCAGTTCTTGCAGGCGCACTATTGCAGGCAAAGGAAGCGCGTCTTGCGATTCTAGATGTCATGAATGAAGCAATCGACGCACCTGATGAGATGAGCCCATTTGCTCCTCGCATTATTTCTGTAAAGATTCCAGTTGATCAGATCGGTGCAGTAATCGGGCCTAAGGGCAAGATTATTAACCAGATCCAAGATGAGACTGGCGCAGATATCTCAATTGAAGATGATGGAACTATTTACATTGGTGCAACCGATGGTCCATCCGCTGAAGCTGCACGCGCACAGATCAATGCAATTGCAAACCCACAGATGCCAGAAGTTGGCGAGCGTTACCTAGGTACCGTTGTGAAGCTTGCTGCATTTGGTGCATTCATTTCCTTGATGCCAGGTAAAGATGGCTTGCTCCACGTATCTCAGATTCGCAAGATGCATGGTGGAAAGCGTATTGAAAACCTTGAAGAGGTTATGAAGGTTGGCGACAAGATCCAGGTTGAAATCGGCGAGATCGATCCAAAGGGCAAGTTGTCTTTGGTTCCTGTCCTTGAAGATGGAACTACTGGTTCAGCTGAATAAATGAGCGTTCGTCGTTCAGTTTTACCTAGCGGTCTGCGTATCGTTACTGAAGAAGTTCCTTCGGTACGCAGCGCCGCGATTGGTATCTGGGTAAATGTTGGATCTCGTGATGAAACCCCGGCCGTTGCTGGGGCTTCTCACTTTCTAGAGCATTTACTGTTTAAAGGAACTAAACGACGAAATGCTTTAGAAATTTCTGCCTCCATCGAATCTGTTGGTGGCGAGATGAACGCCTTTACTAGCAAGGAATACACCTGCTTTTATGCACGTGTTATTGATACTGATTTACCTATGGCAATTGATGTGATTTCAGATTTGATTACATCATCAGTTGTTACTGCACTTGATGTTGATGCCGAGCGCAAAGTTGTTCTAGAAGAAATTGCAATGCGCGACGATGATCCCAGTGATTTAGTGCATGACTTGTATGCAGAAACCTATTACGGGGACACTCCCTTGGGTCGTCCAATTTTGGGAACAGTTGATTCAATCAAAGCTATGTCCAGAAACGCTGTCTTTAATTACTACAAGAAGCGCTATTTACCGCAGGATTTAGTTGTCGCTGTCGCCGGAAATATTAAGCACAAAAAGGTTGTCGCAATGGTTGAAGCTGCACTTTCTCAGGATGGCTTTTTAGATGTAAAAGGTGCACCGGTAATTCGCCCAACTACGCCAATTAAGAAAAGCGCACAGCAATCAGTTGGTTTGATTACCCGTCCAACCGAACAAGCTCATATGTTCTATGGAATGGAAGGCGTCGCACGCCACGATGATCGCCGCTTTGCAATGGGAATTTTGGCCTCGGCTCTTGGTGGCGGAATGTCATCACGCTTATTCCAAGAAATTCGCGAAAAGCGAGGGCTTGCATACTCTGTTTATGCATATGCCCAACAGTTTGCAGGTAGTGGACAAATTGGATTTTATGCAGGATGTAATCCAGCAAAGGCGATTGAGGTTGTTGAAATCATTCGCGAAGTTCTGGCAGATGTTGCTGACCACGGAATGTCTCATGAAGAAATCGAGCGAGCTAAAGGTGCGGTTCGGGGTTCGCTTGTCTTAAGTCAAGAAGACTCAGGTTCTCGCATGAGCCGCATCGGTAAAAATGAGATTGTTTACGGTCAGATCATGGGCTTTGATGAAATTTTAAAGGCAATTTCAGCGGTCAATTCCACAGACATCAAGGAAATTGCCAGCGACTTTTTGACCAAAACGCCTACGCTTGCTCTTGTAGGTCCATTCAAGTCTGAGTCCAAATTCGAGAAGGTGTTAAGCGCATGATCAATGTTGCAGTGTTAGGTGCTCGTGGACGAATGGGTTCTGAAGTTGTTAAGGCTGTTGAAGCTGCTGAAGGTTTAGCGTTAGTTGCAGCACTTGATTTGGGCGATTCAATTGATCAGCTTAAAGATTCTGGCGCACAGGTAGTTGTCGATTTCACAACTCCAGATAGCGTCATGAATAATTTGGAGTTCCTGATCAATAACGGAATCAACGTAGTCGTTGGAACAACGGGATTTGATGAAGCCAAGCTTGCAACTGTTAAAGGTTGGTTAGCTGCAAATCCATTAGTTGGAGTCTTAATCGCCCCGAACTTTGCAATTGGCGCAGTATTAATGATGGAGTTTGCACAAAAGGCTGCCAAGTACTTTGAATCCGCAGAAATAATTGAGCTGCATCACCCTGCCAAGGTTGATGCACCATCAGGAACTGCAGCGCGCACCGCAGAGTTAATGACCGCTGCTCGTAAAGAGGCAGGCCTTGGCGAAATGCCAGATGCAACTACAACATCATTAGCTGGTGCCCGAGGCTCATTAGTAGGAGATATTCCAGTGCACTCAGTTCGTGCACGTGGATTAGTGGCACACCAAGAAGTTTTGTTCGGGGGATTAGGGGAGACCTTAACTATCCGTCACGATTCAATTGACCGTGCAGGATTTATGCCAGGGGTTATTCTTGGGGTACGAAAAATTATTAATCATCCAGGCCTAATTCATGGCCTAGACAAGTTCATGTAAGGAGCAATTCATGTCAAAAGATCAAATCACCATGTACGGCGCCGATTGGTGCGGAGATTGCCGTCGTTCAAAGCGTCTATTTGAAGAACTTAATGTTGAATACACATTAATCGATACAGATTCAGATTTAACCGCTGCGGATAAGGTCATCGAAATTAACGGTGGGGCTAAATCAATTCCAGTGATTGTTTTCTCTGACGGAACACACCTAACTGAGCCATCAGATAATGATCTAAAGGCAAAGCTGCAATCGTTGGGCATAATTTAAGAACACATTGCTTTACAGCCAACGGTAGACGGCTGCGGATGAAACTGCAGCCGAAAGTACAACTACTGGGAATGGCGCTTTAAGAAATAGTGCGATCATTGCTACTGCTAAACCAACTAGGCGTTGGTCAACCATTAGCTTTGATTTTTCCGAGAACGATTGAACCGCAACTAACGCGCTGAGCAAGGCAATTGGAATAAGCGCGTTGATTCGTTGAATCTTTGGGTGCGAAAGCCACCGCTCTGGCACAGAGTGTCCTGAATATTTCAGGGCAAAAGCGATCACGCTGGTACCGATAGTTGCAATCCACAATGCACTCATAGTTTGGCTGTTCATCGCTTTAGTCCGATCACTATTGCGATAAATGCAGTTGCGATAATAGGAAGACCGGCAGGCAGTATTGGTGTCATAACGATTGCAAAGAGCGCGCAGCAAATAGCCAAAATACGCTCAAATTTTCCTGTAAGTCGCGGCCACACCAAACCTAAGAATGCAGCAGGAACTGCTGAATCAAGACCAAATGCGCGGATATCTCCCATAGCCTGTGCACCTAATGCGCCAGCTAAGGTAAAAAGATTCCAGAAAACAAACACACCAATCCCGGTGTACCAAAAGCCTTTTCGCATGGCATCATCGCCGCGTGGTTCTTGACCAAGTGCAACTGCTGTTGATTCATCAATAGTTATCTGTGCAGCAACTATTCGAGTCAAGCCAGATACTTTAAGTCGAGGAGCCATGATGACTCCATACAGTGCATTTCTAACACCAAGCAAAGAAGCGGTTGCAATTCCACTGAGCGCAGAGCCACCGGCCCCTAAAACACCGATGACAGCAAATTGAGATGCACCAGAAAATGTCAATAATGAAAGCAAGCAGCTTTGCAAAACAGTAAAGCCATTAGCCACCGCTGCAGCACCAAAAGCCACCCCATATGCACCAACAGTCAGTGAAACACTGAGCGAATCGCGCAATGTGGTGGAGGCAACCTTGGACACGCGGACATTGTGCCGTATAAATCCAAGAGCCGATAGGGGCAAATAGATAGGGTGCCTCCATGAGTGAAGAGATTATTTATCGCGATGATGTGACCGTTGAATTAGTCAAAGCCAGTGCTAGCGATGCAGATGTTATTTGGGCCGCACGTGTATCAACAGCTGGCGAGCAATCGATGGAAGAGATTGGCGAAGATCCAGCACGCTCTGCAGGACTAATCAATTATTTGGCTCGTGAACGTCACGGCTCTCCATTCGAGCACACATCGATGACTTTTTTTGTATCAGCGCCAATCTTTGTTTTCCGTGAATTTATGCGCCACCGCATCGCTTCATACAATGAAGAAAGTGGTCGCTACCGCGAACTAAAGCCAGTTTTCTACATTCCATCTGCCGAGCGCAAACTTATTCAAGTTGGAAAAACTGGCGCGTACACATTTGTTGATGGCACCAAAGAGCAGTTTGATGTAACTGTTGCTGCAATGAAGGATGCATATGTAGTTGCATACGACAGCTACCAAAAAATGTTAGAAGCTGGTGTTGCTCGCGAAGTAGCACGTGCTGTATTGCCCGTTGCGACATATTCATCCATGTATGTATCCATGAACGCACGCGCACTAATGAACTTTTTGTCATTACGTACCGCCCGCGAAGGCTCCCACTTTCCTAGCTACCCTCAACGTGAAATTGAGATGGTTGCCGAGAAAATGGAAGCAGAATTTGCGAAATTAATGCCACTTACATACGGAGCCTTTGAAAAGTCTGGACGAATCGCCCCTTAAAACGGGTAGAGTTCACCGCATGACAATCGCAGCTCCATTTGGACGGCTACTGACCGCAATGGTCACGCCCTTCACAAAAGATGGCGCAATCGATTGGGCAGGGGTCGAAACTCTAGCCGCGCACCTGGTAGCTAATGGCCATGATGGAATTGTGGTTAATGGAACTACCGGAGAAGCCCCAACAACTAAGTCTTCTGAAAAAGAGGAGATCATCCGCGTTGTAAGAAATACAGTGGGCTCTTCCATCAAAGTTTTATCTGGTGCCGGCGATAATGAAACTGAGTATTCAATCAATCAAGCCAAGCGCACCGAAAAAGCTGGAGCTGATGGTTTGCTGGTAGTTACTCCGTATTACAACAAGCCACCACAAGCCGGAATCGAAGCTCACTTCCGTGCAGTTGCAGATGCCACCGATCTTCCAATGATGATGTACGACATTCCTGGCCGTACTGGTGTTCCAATCGAACCAGACACGATTGTTCGACTATCAGAGCACCCTCGCATTGTTGCGCTAAAAGATGCAAAGGGAGATGTTGCATCAACTTCGTGGGTTATTAAGCGTTGTGGAATTCCAGTTTATTCTGGTGATGACATTCTTAACTTGCCATTACTGTCAGTTGGCGCGGTTGGATTTGTATCTGTGTGTGGACATACAGTTGGAAAAGATCTTCGTGAACTTCTAGATTCTTGGTTTGCAGGAAATGCTGCACGCGCATTAGAAATCCATCAGAAATTACTGCCTGTTTATACCGGCACGTTCCGTACACAAGGTGCAATCCTGACGAAGGCTGCACTTACGTTAATGGGCCTACCTGGCGGTCACACTCGTCTTCCTCTAGTCGATGCTACCGATGCACAAATCGCGCAACTGCGTGAAGATCTACGTGCCGGTGGCGTTGCAGTTAACTAATGAATCATCCTCATCCCAATTTAAGTACTCCGCCAAAACTTGTAGATGGCGGTTTGCGTATAGTTGCACTCGGTGGCCTGACTGAAATTGGCCGCAACATGACTGTATTTGAATACAAATCAAAGCTATTAATTGTCGATTGTGGCGTTTTATTTCCTGAAGATACTCAGCCAGGTATTGATCTAATTCTTCCTGATTTTTCTTACATCCGAGATCGCCTTGATGATGTAATCGGAATTTTTTTAACGCATGGACACGAGGACCATATTGGTGCAGTTCCGTATCTATTGCGCGAACGCGGCGACATTGCTATCTACGGTTCGGCATTAACTCTTGCCTTAATTACTGCAAAGCTTAAAGAGCACCGTATTACTCCACTTACACGTGAGGTAAAAGAAGGTGGAACCGAGGATGTTGGTCCCTTCACTTTAGAATTTGTTGCAGTTAATCACTCGATCCCAGATGCGCTAGCTGTAGTTATAAACACAGGCGCTGGTCGAGTTTTAGCGACTGGTGATTTTAAAATGGATCAACTTCCATTAGACGGTCGGATTACAGATTTACGAACATTTGCACGATTAGGCGAACAAGGCGTTGATCTATTCATGGTGGATTCAACAAATGCGGACGTTCCTGGATTTACCCCTTCAGAGCGCGAGATTATGCCCGCACTTAACCGCGTGATCGCATCAACTAAACGACGCGTTATCGTTGCATCATTTTCTTCGCACGTTCATCGAGTTCAGCAAATTATTGATGTAGCAGCCCTACATGGTCGCAAAGTCGTATTCATTGGTCGTTCGATGGTTCGCAATATGAAAATCGCAGAGGATATGGGTTACCTTAATGTCCCTGCCGATTTGGTTATCGATGCAAAAGATTTAGATCAATATGATGACAATGTTGTTTTGATTTGCACTGGTTCACAGGGAGAACCAATGGCTGCTTTGTCCCGCATGGCTAATGGAGATCATCAGATTCGAGTTGGCGAAGGGGACACAGTGATTTTAGCCTCTTCGCTGATTCCGGGAAATGAAAACTCGGTCTTTCGCATAATTAATGAATTAACTCGATTCGGTGCCAAAGTGGTGCACAAAGCTAATGCAATGGTGCATGTTTCTGGTCATGCAGCGGCCGGAGAACTACTGTATTGCTACAACATTGTTAAGCCTAAGTATGTGTTGCCTATTCACGGAGAATGGCGACATCTGAAAGCAAATGCAGAGCTTGCAATCCAATCAGGTGTCCCACGCGACAACACTTTCATAATTGACAATGGCGTTGTTATCGACATGGTTAATCATGAGGCTGAAATTGTTGGCGCGATCCCTGTTGGTTTTGTATTCGTTGATGGTCAAAGCATCGGCGATATAACTGAGAGTTCGCTAAAGGATCGTCGTATTTTGGGTGAAGAAGGATTTATTTCCTGTGTTGTTGTCATTGATTCTCAAAGCGGCAAAATCGTTGCAGGTCCAGATATTCATGCGCGAGGATTTAATGAAGATGCTGCCATGTTTGATGAGGTAAAGCTTCGTATTGAAAAAGCATTAGCCACAGCTGTTATTGATGGCATCAACGGAACTCATCAGCTATCTCAAATAGTGCGAAAGACAATCGGTGGCTGGGTTGGGGGAGAGCATCGTCGAAAGCCGATGATTGTCCCTGTCGTTATAGAAGTGTGAAGCGCGGCGCGCCTAGTGGGTTCCAATTTGTTAACCCTTTACGATCGGTCGTGTGGCTAAAAGAAAAAAGGCAAAAACTAAGTCAGGTGCTGTAGGCGGGGCACTTGCTCGTTGGATTGGTGCCACTTGGCGGTTTATAGCAAAGTCACTTGGTAAGAGCGTTCGCTTTATCGCTCGTGGTGCCAGAGATTTAGATCCAGCTCATCAACGCGATGGAATCGCATTTCTAATTTTAATTGTTGCATTAGTTGCTACCGCAGGAACATGGTTTCATTCAGACAATCTTGTGGGTCGTGCGGTTTATTCAGTTATTTACGGCGGCTTTGGTCGAATTGGTTTTGTTTCCCCACTTGTACTCATTTATTTTGCATTTAGATTGTTTCGTGTTCCTGAAGATTCAAAGGCGACAGGACGAATCATCATCGGCACATTGGCACTTGCTGTGTCATCAACTGGATTGGCACATTTGCTCAATGGGTCAATTGGAACAGGTGCTACCGCAATGCGCGAAGGTGGCGGCTGGTTGGGGTACGCAGTCACTCAACCTTTAGTAGCTTTGATGACTTCAGTTCTTACATATCCTGTTCTTGTCATCGTTTTCATATTCGGCTTGTTGGTTATTACCGCTACACCTGTGTCTGAGATCCTGACTCGAATTACAACTTCCAGCAAATGGTTATGGTCAAAACGTCCGGAACGTGCTGAGCGAAATGAAGAAGATTTTGAAATCACAGATACTCCAGCTTTTGATACTCCGGTTGTCGCAGCCTGGAATGAACCAGATGAAGAGGAAGAAGAGCTGGACGAAGAAAGCTTTGATGAAGAGTTCACTGTTCCGGTGCCAGTATCTCCAGTTGCGCACGCCAATGAAAATACTGTTGCGGCTAAGCGTCCAGAGCAGTTACTACTCACTGCAGATGTTGTTTACGAACTTCCCCCAGCAGATATTTTGCGAGCAGGTCCTGCCGCGAAGGCGAAGAGCAAGGCCAATGAATCTGTAGTAGCGGCGTTAACTGAGGTCTTTTTACAATTTGATATCGATGCGCAAGTTACAGGTTTTATGCGAGGCCCCACCGTTACGCGCTATGAAGTAGAGCTGGGTAATGCTGTGAAGGTAGAACGCATTACGGCACTTGCGAAGAACATTTCATATGCTGTTGCTAGTAGTGATGTCCGGATTCTTTCGCCAATTCCAGGAAAGTCTGCGGTCGGAATTGAAATTCCAAATGCAGATCGCGAAATAGTCGCGCTAGGTGATGTTTTACGCTCAACGGTTGCAGGTCAAGACCTACATCCAATGTTGGTTGCTTTGGGTAAAGATGTAGAAGGTAATTTTGTCTGCGCAAACCTTGCCAAAATGCCACACTTATTGGTTGCTGGTGCAACAGGTGCAGGTAAATCCTCAATGATTAACGCCATGATCACCTCTATTTTGATGCGATCAACCCCCGATGATGTGCGACTTGTTCTCATTGATCCAAAGCGGGTAGAGCTAACAGCGTACGAAGGTATTCCACACCTCATCACTCCAATTATTACCAACCCTAAGAAAGCTGCCGATGCTTTGACCTGGGTAGTGCGCGAAATGGATTTGCGATACGAAGATCTATCAACCTTTGGCTTTAGACATATTGATGATTTCAATAAGGCAGTGCGTGCAGGAAAAGTTGTACCACCGCCAGGCAGCGACCGTACAGTCGAGCCATATCCGTACCTTCTTGTGATTATTGATGAGTTGGCAGACCTAATGATGGTGGCTGCAAAAGAGGTTGAAGAATCAGTTGTCCGTATCACGCAGTTAGCTCGTTCTGCGGGCATTCACTTGGTCCTAGCAACACAGCGACCATCAGTAGATGTCGTCACTGGTCTGATTAAAGCGAATGTACCTTCACGGCTTTCTTTTGCAACAAGCTCACTTGCAGATAGCCGAGTCATTTTGGATACACCCGGTGCTGAAAAGCTGGTTGGGCAGGGTGATGCCTTGTTTATTCCTATGGGATCAAGCCGAGCAATAAGAATTCAAGGAGCATATGTATCTGAGCGTGAAATTGAAGCGGTCACTACTCACGTGAAAAAACAGTTAAAGCCTAGATACCGAGATGATGTAACCGCACCTGTAAACCAAATGAAAATGATTGACAAAGAAATTGGTGACGACCTTGATGTTTTGTGCCAGGCTGTAGAACTTGTAGTAGGCACACAGTTTGGTTCTACATCTATGTTGCAAAGAAAACTTCGAATAGGTTTTGCAAAAGCTGGACGTCTTATGGACTTGATGGAGTCGCGAGGCATCGTTGGACCATCAGAGGGTTCCAAGGCGCGTACCGTAATGGTCAAGCCCGATGAACTTGATTCTGTGCTTGCAACCCTTCGCGATTATTAATAATGGGTGAACAGTCAGAAGGGTGATTCTCTTTCACCCCTAAGTCTCACGCTATATCTATTCACCCCTCCTCTGTTCTGCTTTAGAATAAACACTCACCCCATCGCCAGTTTGAGGATTAGTTCATGACTCTAGGTTCCTTGATTGCTCAAGCGCGAAAGAGTGCTGGGCTCAGCGTTGAGGATCTCTCAGAAGCTACAAATATTCGCGGTGGCTTGTTGCGAGAAATGGAATCAAATAATTTTATAAATTGTGGCGGAGAAACTTATGCTCGCGGTCACTTGCGAAACATCGCAGTTAAACTAGGGGTAGAGCCGCAGGTCTTTTTAACAGTATTTGAAGATGAGCAGCTGCAGGTGGATCGCTCCATCAAAGAAATGCTTGTTGAAAATAATGTGATGAAAAAGCCAGAAGAAGCTCGTAAAGTTTCCTGGAAAGTTTTGGCAACTATTTCAGTTGCATCTTTGTTTGTTGTTGGCTTAGCTCAGATAATTATTTCAAATACAGCATCAGTTGATATTCCTAAACCAGTTGCTTCAATCTCGGCAACGCCTTCTGAAAGTGCTGATCCAGTGCCAGTTGCAACTGAATCAACCCCAGCAGAGCAGGCCACTGTTTCTACGGGTACAGGGGTCACGTTAATTGTTTCGGCAGAGCGCGCGAAGAGTTGGCTCTTTGTCTCCGATGCATCGGGGCGAACATTGTTTAGTGGACAAATTGCACGTGGCGTTACTAAAACTTTTAGTACCGATATTTCACTCAACGTGAAAGTTGGCAACGCTGGTGGCGTTGATTTCACTGTCAACGGCAAGAAAGTCGATTCAATTGGTGGCGATGGGGAAGTTGTTAGCGTGTCGTACGGAGTAGATTCTTAAAAGCCTTAGACAGGGTAAGATTGCGCAAATGAAGCGCACCGTTGCAGTAGTCACACTTGGATGTGCCCGCAACGAAGTAGATTCCGAAGAACTTGCAGGGCGCTTGGCTGCCGATGGTTGGACCCTGGTCGATGATGTCGAATCTGCAGAGGTAGCCCTTGTAAACACATGTGGGTTTATCGAGTCCGCCAAGAAGGATTCTGTAGATGCCTTGCTTGAGGCAAATTCACTCAAGGGTCATGGGGTAACACGCGCTGTTGTCGCCGTCGGATGCATGGCCGAGCGTTACGGAAATGAATTAGCTGAGGCGCTGCCCGAGGCGGACGCGATTTTAGGTTTTGACGACTACAAAGATATTTCCGCGCGATTACAAGCAATCATTGCGGGTGAATCCCATACATCACACGTTCCCCGCGATCGTCGTGCGCTGCTGCCAATTGCTCCAGTTGATCGTGCTGATGCACGCGAAAGCGAAGAGTTTTCCAGAAAGCGGCTAGGCAATGCACCGTGGGCTCCGCTAAAGATTGCTTCAGGTTGTGATCGACGCTGTTCTTTCTGTGCCATTCCATATTTCCGTGGCTCATTTATTTCTAGACGTCCCACTGACATCATCAAGGAAGCACGCTGGCTCGCAGAAAATGGTGTTTCTGAATTATTCTTGGTCAGCGAAAACACTACTTCATATGGAAAAGATTTAGGTGATCTGCAATTAATGGAAAAGATTTTGCCAGATATTGCGGCACTACCTGGCGTTGAGCGAGTTCGTCTGTCTTATTTACAACCAGCTGAGATGCGCCCAACTTTGATCCAAGCAATGATCGCAACAGATAAAACCGCTCCGTACTTCGACTTATCTTTCCAGCACACCAGTCCCACAGTACTTCGCAGAATGCGCCGTTTTGGAGATAGCGAGAAGTTCTTGCATCTGATTAGCCAAGTTCGGGCAGTTTCACCAGAGGCCGGTATTCGTTCAAACTTTATTGTTGGATTTCCAGGTGAAACTCAAGAAGATTTTGATGATCTTGCTGATTTTATAACTAAGGCAAAGTTAGATGCCGTTGGCGTATTTGGTTATTCAGATGAAGACAACACGGAAGCACTTAATCTTTCAGACAAAATCGATGCTGATGTGATTGCCCAGCGAGTCGAATCACTGTCCTCATTGGCCGATGAAATGGTTTCTCTAAGAGCACAAGCCCGAATCGGCGAGAAGGTGCGAGTTCTGATCGAAGATGAAGATCTGCAAGAAGGCCGAGCAGCCCATCAGGGACCTGAAGTGGATGGCACAACAACATTTATTGGCACAAATTACACAGTCGGACAGTACGTTGATGCCGTTGTTATTGATTCGATGGGCGCAGACTTGGTAGCAAAGCCACTATGAATCTGCCCGCTTTTATAACTCCTAATTTCATCACGGTAATGCGTTTGCTCTTTGTTCCAGTAGGTGCTTATACTCTTTTTAAAAATGGTGGAGATGATCCAACCTGGCAATACATTTCTTGGTGGGTTTTCTTTCTGCTTGGAATGTCAGATGTGTTAGATGGAAAGTTAGCCAGAAGTCGCGGCACCATTACTAAGTTTGGTGAGTTTTTAGATCCAGTTGCCGATAAATTTATGATTGGTACTGCGATGGTTTCTTTGTCAATACTAGGAAGAATGCCCTGGTGGATCACATGTGTAATTTTGTTCCGAGAAATTGGAATCACAATATTTCGACTATCTGTCATCAAACGGGGAGTGATTCCAGCTAACAAGGGTGGCAAGATCAAGGCCATGCTGCAGAACTTTGGTGTTGGCTTCTATGTGCTGCCGTTAAGCACAGATCTCTATTGGTTCCGTGATGGATTTATGTATATTGCCGTAATACTCACTATCTATACCGGTGCATATTATGTAAAATCAGCCTTCACGCACAAACCTTGAATTAGGAAAGGCTACGCAGATGGCGTTATCTAATGAGATTCTTGGCTTTGCTGCCGAGATCGTTGATCATCTGCGCGCACGCGGCGAAACAATTAGCACCGCAGAATCTCTCACTGCAGGATCTGTAAGTTCGGCAATCGTTACCATAGCCGGAGCATCAGATGTCTTTGTCGGTGGAACAACTGCCTATCGTGACGAGATTAAGGTTTCGCATTTAAATGTAGATGCAGAGCTGATTGAAAAACATACGGTCATCAGTGAAGAAGTTGCAGTTGCAATGGCTAAAGGTGCAATCAAATCTTTTGGGACAACGTGGGCTATTGGCACGACCGGTGTTGCCGGCCCTAACCCACTAGATGGTTATCCAGTGGGTGTCGTATGGGTAGCCATCGAAGGCCCAATCAGTCACACAATCGCATTAGCCCTTTCGGGCGACCGCGAATCTGTGCGAAACGCAGCTACATCAAGCGCGATTGCCACCTTTGCGCGTATCCTTAGACACCGTACATAAACATCTGATTGAAAGATCGACAAAGGAAGGGAGTATGACAATGGTTCTAGTACGTGAAGCTATTGGACAGACCCTTCGTTCTGCGCGCACCCAACAAGGTCGAACATTGCGCGATGTTGCTCGTGATGCACGTGTTTCTCTTGGATATCTATCCGAGGTTGAGCGCGGACAAAAAGAAGCATCCTCTGAATTACTTAATGCAATTTGCGTCGCGTTGGGACTTTCCCTTTCTGGCGTTTTCAGCGATGTATCTGCAGAGCTCAAGAGCCGTGAGGGCGTAACTCTCACTGTTGTCGATGCCGCTTGATAAGTACGCGCCACAAGTAGCAACTCACCGCCGTACGCAGAACGCTATTCTTGAGGCAACGAAACAATTAATTGCAACAACTGGTTTAAAAAAGATGTCCATGATTGAAATAGCAGATGTCTCCGAAGTTTCCCGTGCGACTTTGTACAACCATTACCGAGACAAAGACAGTGTGTTGCGTGCCTTATGCGAGTCAGAAATGCAACGGATCGTTGCAATTGCCCAAGCTGCACCAGATGTAAAAACAGCACTCGAACAAATCTCTATAGAAATTTCGGGAGACTCGGCACTTGCGGCCATGCGCACTCAAGATCCTGATACATTGACAATTGCTTTAGCGGCTCAGGCAGACACTCTGTGGAAAGCATTTGCTATCGCCATGGGTCACTTGTTGGGTACCGAAAAAAGTCAGCTGGCAACACGATGGTTGATCGGACAAGCATTACATCCAATCACTCCTGCGCAATCGCGTGCTCAAGCAGAAGCGATAACTGCAATTGCGAATATCTGATCTGCGCGAACGCATCACCTTGTCATTCGGTGATGCATGGGCGCCTTCATTTTCGGCAGATATCGCACTATCTGAATTAGGTAGCAAGAGTGTGAATGAAGCCTTAGCTGCAGGGTTCGAACCAGATGTTATTTGGAAAGCGGTGTGCAACGCACATCCAAATGAGACAGAAAAACACAGATACTAAAAATGCCAGTTAGCGCCCATCGTTACACACAAGACCTGAACAACCCCGCACTTGTGCTTGTGCATGGTTTGGGTTCAGCCGGAAACATTTGGAAAACTCTGGTGCCACAGTTGATAGAGAGTTTTACGGTCTATGCCATTGACCTTCCGGGACATGGCGATGCACCACTGGTAGACGATGAAGAAATGGATCCTCGTTCCCTTGCGCAAGCGATAGTTGATTACATGGTTTCTAAGACAGGTGTTGAAACAATGCACGTTGCCGGAAACTCTCTTGGGGGATGGATTGCATTAGAGATGGCAGCGGTTGCTCCGGATAATGTTTTGAGTGTTACCGCATTAGCCCCAGCTGGTTTATGGCATGAACAACCGCCGCGAAAGTTCCCACCAAGTCTTGATGCCCGAATCCTGGCGAAGATTTCGCAGTACTTTATGAAGACCGCCTATCGAATTCCTCTACTTAAAGCTATTGGGTATAAAAAGATCACACACTTGTGGCGTGAATTAAGTTTTGAATCTTGTCGAGATTCAGTAATCGCGATGGCACGATCAAAGGGATATATGCCGATGTGGCATGGTGCAAATGGACGCAGATTTGAATCCATTGTTCCTGAAAAAGTAAAGCTGTCAGTAATTTTTGGTGATGAAGATCTAACGTTGCCAAAAGAGATTGCGCAAGAAAAAACCGTTGCACCTGCACACTCTCGATGGATCATCGTCGATAACTGTGCACATGTGATCATGTGGAACTATCCGAGATTAACTGTTGAGCTGATTAAGAAAACTGCCCTGATCGCGTCATAAAGATTTTAGCAATACACCTCTAGGACCCACGGCTTCTTTTTACTTCCTTCAAGTAATTCGCATTCAAATTTCTGGGAAACAATTGCTTCAAGTTCAATGGGATTACTCGGGATTTTTGTTGACTTTAGAATGTGATGGACAACTTCACCCCGAGTCTTTTTCGACATGTGCGTAATGACTTTCTTAACACCATTGACCTTGGTGAAGACCTTGATCTCAACAGTTATCGAAACAGGGGATTGCCATACCGTTTGATAGGTAGATGAGCGACAATCAATAATAAGTTCAGATTCTCTGCCATCTAACGCTTGTGCAACTTGGGCAGCCATCTTCTTATTCTTAATCTTTTCTTTGTAAGGCTCGATTGGATCCAAGGGGCGTACGACCCCGTATTTGGCCGAGATGATGGCGATCGAGGCACTGCCTAGCTTTCGTTGATCGCCGGTTAATCGATCCCACCCCAAGGCCGCATAGAGGACCCCTGTGTAGACCTGGATTGCCGGCCCAGGGAGCTCAGATTTCTTCTCAGAGGGCGGCAGCAGGATTAACACCGGCTCAGTATGGTGCGGCGACACGCGTTCATCTGTCAGTGCCACCTGTTATCTTTCGAACAGATGTTCGGATAAACTACCTCAGTACAACCAGAGCGGTTCCAACCTCCGCCTGCAGCACTTCTCCACACCAGTTGTGGAGCTGCCGCAGACCGTCGTTGGGTCTCCGTACCTTCTGGGCCGCACACCAAACGAACTGCATAGCGCAGGACGTTCTATCGAAAGGAATGTACGTGGCTACTGAAAAAAGTAATAAAGCAAACGATGCAGCACAAGATAAAGCCAACATTGAACGCCACAAGGCGTTGGATACAGCCCTAGCCCAGATCGAACGTCAATTTGGTAAGGGCGCCGTAATGAAGATGTCAGAGCGACAGAACACAGTGATCGAAGTAATTCCGACTGGTTCAATCGCACTTGATATCGCACTAGGTATTGGTGGACTTCCACGTGGTCGCGTTGTTGAAATTTACGGACCAGAATCTTCAGGTAAGACAACACTTACATTGCATGCAATCGCAAATGCTCAAAAAGCTGGCGGAATTTGTGCGTTTATCGACGCAGAGCATGCATTTGATTCAGAGTATGCAAAGAAGCTCGGTGTTGATATTGATGCGCTATTAGTGTCACAACCAGATACCGGTGAGCAAGCTCTAGAAATCATGGACATGCTGATTCGTTCAGGTGCACTTGATCTTGTTGTCGTTGACTCAGTTGCAGCTCTTGTTCCTCGCGCAGAAATCGAAGGCGAGATGGGTGATTCACACATGGGTCTACAAGCTCGTTTGATGTCTCAAGCACTTCGTAAGATCACTGGCGCACTTCACCAATCAAAGACAACAGCAATCTTTATTAACCAGTTGCGTGACAAGATCGGTGTCTTCTTTGGCTCACCAGAGACAACAACAGGTGGAAAGGCGCTTAAGTTCTACGCCTCTGTTCGCCTGGATATCCGTCGTATTGAAACTCTTAAGGATGGCCAAGAATCAGTTGGTAACCGTACTCGCGTGAAGGTTGTTAAGAACAAGATGGCTCCACCGTTCAAGCAGGCAGAGTTCGACATTATTTACGGCACAGGAATCTCACGCGAAGGCTCACTCATTGACATGGGTGTAGAAATCGGTGTTGTTAAGAAGTCTGGTGCTTGGTACACATACGAGGCAGATCAGCTTGGTCAGGGTAAGGAAAATGCACGCGCATTCCTACTTGATAACCCAGATCTAGCTAATGAGATTGAAAACAAGATCCGCGAACACTTTGTTCCAGTTGAGGTCGATCCAGCGCTAGTTGCTGCAATTGATGAGGCTGCCGCAGAGGTGGATTTCTAAGCTCCAATGTTGGAGTTCAAAAAGGTTGACCACGAGGCTGACCCTTACTCAATCGCAAACACCATCGCACTTAATGCTTTGGTTGCTCGCGCCAAGAGTAAGGGTGAGCTTCTGGCTCACTTAAAAAAACGTGGGGTTGAGGATGATGTTGCCCAGGCAACAATTTTTCGCCTTCAAGAAAATGGTTTGATTAATGATTCAGAGTTTGCAAAGGCATGGACTCAATCACGCCATACCTCTAAGAAACTATCCAAACGAATTATTGCTGGAGAGCTTCGCACTAGGGGAGTAGATCAATTTAGTATTGATCAAGCGTTAGATGAGATTGATGATGAGTCTGAGTATCGAACCGCCTTTTCATTAGGAATGAAAAAGTACAACACCATGAGTCGGTTAGAGCCAGAGGTTCAGATTCGCAGAATTCAATCCCTGCTCCAAAGAAAAGGTTTTTCCTTTCCTACAATTGCGCGCGTTATTCGCGAGCTAGATGTTCAGTCAGGCGAGCTGCAGTAGCAACTACAGCAGCGGCATGAATGCGGCCAGGTTGACGTCCTAGACGTTCGATCGGGCCGCTTATGCTGACAGCAGCGATAACTTTTCCATTAGGCGCACGAACAGGCGCGGAAACAGATGCAACACCAGCTTCACGTTCCCCAACAGATTGCGCCCAACCACGACGACGGTCGGCAGATAATTGCGCCGCAGTAAAGCGAGCATTGGTTAAACCACGGTGAATCTTTTCTGACTCTTCCCAGGCCAAAAGTATTTGCGCCGCAGATCCTGCCTGCATGGTCAATGCTGCGCCAACAGGGACAGAGTCACGCAACCCTGACAAACGTTCTGCCACCGCAACACAGATGCGCAGATCTCCTTGACGGCGGTACAACTGTGCACTTTCCCCAGTTGCATCACGCAGCGCGGCTAGTGCGGGGGCAGCGGCAGCTAGTAGACGATCCTCGCCTGCGGCAGCACCCAATTCACCTGAACGAGGACCCAAAACAAATCGTCCAGTTAAATCACGTGCTACTAAACGGTGAAACTCCAGTGCTACGGCTAAGCGGTGTGCGGTAGGACGAGCGATACCAGTGGCAGCAACAAGTTCTGCAAGTGAATGCGGGCCAGCCTCTAGCGTGCTTAAAATTGCCACGGCTTTATCTAAGACGCCAACTCCGCTATTCTTCTTGTTCATAGAGTGATATTAGCATCTCATTATCTGATACCACAACTTAGAAATGTAAGGAGCAGGACATCGTGGGTAAAACGCTAGCCGAGAAAATTTGGGCAGAGCATGTTGTTCGTTCAGCACAGGGCGAACCAGATCTGATTTATATCGATCTACATTTAATCCACGAAGTAACTAGCCCACAAGCATTTGATGGTCTGCGCCTTGCAGGACGCACGGTTCGGCGTCCAGATCTAACAATTGCAACAGAAGATCACAATGTTCCAACACTTAATATTGACAAGCCAATTGCAGATCCAGTTTCAAAGCTACAGGTTGATACATTGCGTGCAAACTGCGCCGAATTTGGTCTTCGAATTCACTCATTAGGCGATAAAGATCAAGGAGTTGTCCACGTTGTTGGACCACAACTTGGCGTGACTCAACCCGGAATGACAATTGTGTGTGGAGATTCGCACACATCTACTCACGGCGCCTTTGGTGCACTTGCATTTGGTATCGGAACCTCTGAAGTGGAACATGTTTTGGCAACACAAACATTGCCATTACAGCGACCAAAAACTATGGCTATTAATGTTGAGGGTTCACTGAAGTCAGGCGTTACATCGAAAGACATTATTCTGGCAATCATTGCAAAAATTGGTACCGGTGGGGGTCAGGGTTATGTCATCGAATACCGAGGCAGTGCAATCCGCGCCCTATCAATGGAATCACGCATGACTGTATGCAACATGTCCATCGAAGCAGGAGCTCGCGCAGGACTGATTGCACCAGATCAAACAACATTTGATTACATCAAGGGCAAACCCCATGCACCAGAGGATTTTGATGCAGCAGTTGCTTACTGGTCTACATTGTTTACAGACAGCGACGCACAATTTGATGTTGAAGTAAATCTCAATGCAGATGAACTAGAGCCATTTGTTACCTGGGGAACCAACCCAGGACAAGGTTTGCCACTTAATTCTGTGGTTCCAAACCCTGCCGATATTGCAGATACAGAGCAACGCACTGCTGCAGAACGTGCACTTGTCTATATGGGCCTTGAAGCTGGCATGCCACTTAAAAAGATAGCCATTGACACTGTTTTCTTGGGTTCATGTACTAATGGCCGCATTGAAGATTTGCGTGCAGCAGCTGATGTATTGAAGGGTAAGAAAATTGCATCAACGTTGCGCATGTTAGTTGTTCCAGGGTCGGCGCGAGTTCGCCTTGAAGCAGAAGCAGAAGGTTTGGATAAGGTATTTCTTGAGGCAGGTGCCGAATGGCGCAATGCGGGATGTTCCATGTGTCTTGGTATGAATCCAGATCAACTTGCAGTAGGCGAGCGTTCTGCTTCAACTTCTAACCGCAACTTTGAAGGTCGCCAAGGTAAGGGCGGTCGCACACACTTAGTAAGTCCACTTGTCGCAGCCGCAACAGCGCTGCGTGGAACATTGTCTTCACCTGCGGATCTGTAAGGAGTTACTGATAACCATGGAAAAATTCATTAAGCACACAGGCACAGGTGTTCCACTCCGTCGTAGCAATGTTGATACAGATCAGATCATCCCAGCTGTTTATTTGAAGCGAGTAACGCGCAGTGGCTTCGAAGATGGTTTATTTGCTGCCTGGCGAAATGATCCTGAATTTGTTTTGAATAAGGATGCCTATAAAAAGGGGACAGTTCTTATTGCCGGAGCAGATTTTGGAACTGGTTCTTCACGCGAGCACGCAGTCTGGGCATTGCAGAACTATGGTTTTAAAGCTGTTATATCTAGTCGGTTTGCAGACATCTTCCGTGGAAATTCTCTTAAGGGCGGATTGCTAACAATTATTCTGGATCAAACTGAGGTAGAAGCAATGTGGGCCGCTGTTGAAGCAGATCCATCAGTTGCAATCACCGTTGACCTAGAAACTCGCACCGTTGGCTATGGCTCGAAAAGTTTGCCATTTGAGATCGATGATTACACCCGATGGCGTTTGATGGAAGGATTGGATGACATTGGTTTGACCCTAAAACAGACTGATTCCATTGATTCTTTCGAGAAAAATCGCCTTGCCTATAAGCCAACAACACTTCCAATTCGTTCGTAAGGGTCCAAAATAAGCGTAAAACGCAGGTTTTACGAGTGGGTGAGAAGATAAGCGCTAAACCCTCAATCTGATATTTAGGGTTTTCTACGCATAAAAATCGTGCTTTTTATGTATTTACACAAAAAATAAAAAATGCGACACGCGCATATCAATAACCTCATCACCCCATGTATGCGCGTAAGTTTATGAACACGTTAAGCAGTTGCTTAACATTTACGCGTAAATAAGGGGATTTCAATGAATAAGGCCCAATTCATTGCTGCGTTAGCACCACACTTCAACGACAGCAAAAAAGAAGCAGCACACGCTGTAGATATCGTTTTTGACACAATCATCCGTAACCTTTCAAAGGGTGAAGATGTAATGATCAACGATTTCGGCAAGTTCAAGAAGGTTGATCGCAAGGCACGCATGGGACGTAACCCATTTACTGGCGAGACAATCAAGATCAAGGCATCAAAGAAGGCACGCTTCCTACCTGCAAAGGCACTAAAGGAAGTTATCGCCGGAGATCGCAAGCTTGCTCCAGCACCAAAGCCAGAGCCAAAGGTAGTTGCTAAGCCAGCTGCTAAGAAGGCAGCACCAAAGAAGGCAGCGAAGAAGGTTGTCAAGAAGACAGCTAAGAAGGTTGCTAAGAAGTCTCCTGCTAAGAAGAAGCCAGCAGCGAAGAAGGTTGTAAAGAAGGCAAAGAGAAAGTAATTCTCGTACTTAAAAAAACGGGGCTGGCTAACGCTAGCCCCGTTTTTGCATGTAACGCACTATTATTGAGCACATGACGGAGTACAAGATTTCATATGCTCCGCCCCAAGGAATTCCGCTGGGAACCAACCTCGCCTTTAAAATCGGAACCAAAGTAATAATTCCGCTCCTTAACTTGGTGGGGAAAAAAGTCTGGCGCGGTGGCGAAAATCTCCCCAAGACCGGCAAAGTAATCGTCGCCAGCAACCATGTTTCATATTTGGATGTTTTGTTTCTTACACACTTTTTGTATCGCAATGGGCGCGCTCCGCGTTACATTGGTAAAGAGGGTGTATTTAAGGTTCCTGTTATTGGAAAAATAATTCTTGCGGCGGGCATGGTTCCAGTGGCTCGCGAAAGCAAGGACGCATCCAAAGCTTTAGATTATGCAGTACGACTATTAGAGCTAGGACATTGTGTTGGTGTTTACCCTGAAGGAACTTTAACCAGAGATGCGCATGGCTGGCCGATGATTGCAAAAACAGGCCTTGCACGATTAGCAATTGCTACCCGGACTCCAATAGTTCCTATTGCTCAGTGGGGTTCGCAGATTGTCATGCCAACGTACGAGAAGAAAATAAGGTTTTTTCCCCGAACTCCTATAAAAGTGTTAGTAGGAAAGCCCTTAGATTTATCCGCCTGGTATGGCAAAGACAATGATGCAGAAGCCCTGCGTGAAGCTACAGCCTTTGTAATGCGCGAACTGACAAATCTTTTGGAAGAACTTCGTGGGGAAAAACGTCCCCTAGAAATTTTTGATCCACATACTTCTAATCTTCCGCGTACAGGCAACTTCAAGAAAGAAAAGAAAAGATGAGCAAGGTTGTAGTTCTTGGTGCGGGCCAATGGGGGAGTACTTTGGCTCAGGTGTTGTGTGATGCTGGCAACCATGTTTTATTGTGGGGACGTAATCAAGATGTAATCGATGAGATCAACAATCACCATACAAATTCATATTACTTAGATGCGAACACGCTTCCAGTTGGACTTAAAGCGACAACTAATCTTCAAGAAGCCTTTGATTATTCCAATATTTACGTCTTGGCCGTGCCAGCGCAAACTTTGCGCGAGAATTTGAAGAGCTGGAAGCCGTATGTCCAGCCAGGAGCAATCTATATCAGCTCGCTCAAAGGTATCGAAGTAAGCACGATGTCTCGAATGACTGAAGTTATTCATGAGGTTATGGAAACTGAAAACATTGCCATTATTACTGGCCCCAACCTTGCCTATGAACTAATTCAGCGACAACCAGCGGGCGCGGTGGCTGCGGCGCACACAACTGTTTTGGCAGAAAAGGTTCAGCAACTCTTTGCTACTCCTTACTACCGTGTTTACACTTCTGTGGACGTTTTGGGTTGCGAATTAGCCGGGTCAATTAAAAGTGTGATTGCACTTGCCGTAGGAATTTCAATTGGATTAGGTTTTGGTGAAAACACCCAGGCAATGCTGATTACTCGTGGGCTCAATGAAGTAGCACGGTTGTGCGCAGCACATAATGCAGATCCACTGAGTGCGGCCGGTTTGGCTGGCATGGGCGACTTAGTTGCAAGCTGCGGTTCTGCACTGTCTCGAAACAGAACATTTGGAGAGGTTCTTGGTCGCAGTGGATCGATGGAAGTTGCGCGTACTCAAGTAGCTAAGACCGTCGAAGGCGTTGCTTCATCTAGTGCAATTCTTGAAATTGCACACCGTGTAGGCGTTGAAGTCCCAGTAATCGAAGCTGTTGCAGATGTGGTTTCAGGGTTGATCACACCCACACAAGCGTTAGATCGCTTGATGGAGATAACTACCAAAGCTGAAAACTTTATTCGGTGAGTAAACAAGTAATCGCAATAATTTGCGGTGGGCCCAGCAGCGAACACGAGGTTTCATGTGTATCGGCAGGGGGAGTGCTCAAGGGTCTAGATAGAGAACGTTTTGATCCTTTATTAATCGGAATCACCAAGTCATGTACATGGGTTGCACTGCCAATTGATTATCCATTAGAAATCATTAACAAGCAGATGCCAATAATTGAAGATAATGGGCGTCATATTGAATTAAGTGAGTCAGGATTTTCACTTGACGGACAGTTGCTAGATATTGATTGTGTCTTCCCTGTGCTGCACGGTGAATTTGGTGAAGACGGAAAGATCCAGCACTTACTTGATGAAGCCGAGCTGGCTTACGTCGGTAGTGGTGTCAGTGCCTCAGCACAGGCAATGGATAAGGCGGTTGCAAAGCTACTTTTTGCATCCAGCGGCATGAGGGTTGCAGATGGGGTTGCAGTGAGCGAACATGATTGGCAAAGCGCCACCGCTTCTTTAAGTTATCCAGTTTTTGTAAAGCCTTCAAGTGGTGGCTCAAGTCGTGGAACTCATAAAGTTAAAAGTGCTGCAGCTCTACAATCTGCCGTTGCCGATGCCTTGTTATATGACTCTAAAGTCTTAATAGAAACAGCCATTGTTGGCCGCGAAATTGAGTGTGCAGTTTTAGAACGAGATGGCATGGTTGAGGCATCGATTGTTGGCGAAATTATCGTTAACCCAAAATTTGAATTCTATGATTTTGAGGCTAAGTATTTAGATGCTGCAACCACTGTAAAAATCCCTGCAGATATTCCAGAAGCTGATGCAGATGAAATCAGACGGCTTGCTGTTGCAGCATTTCATGTGTTGGGTTGTTCAGGTTTGGCTCGTTGTGATTTTTTCTACACAAATAATGGCGAAGTAATTATTAATGAGGTCAACACGATGCCTGGATTTACAGGAACTTCGGTTTACCCCAAGCTGTGGCAGGCATCAGGGGTAACGTATACAGAATTGATTTCAGCGCTTATTGATACTGCGCTGTCTTCTTAAGTTTTTAGATTTAGCCTAGGTGGGTTACAGGGCAGGTCAATGTACGAGTAATTCCTGGAACGCCCTGAACCTTTGAAAGCACTAGTCGTCCAAAATCTTCCATGCTTGATGCTTCTGCACGCATGATTACATCGTAAGGACCAGTGACACCTTCTGCCAGAGTTACGCCAGGAATCTTTGCAACAGCATCTGCAACTCCTGAAGCCTTGCCAACTTCAGTTTGAATAAGAATGAAAGCTTGTACTGACATGTGAGGTCCTTTCCGGTTGAGGCTCAAACGCTACCGCAGAACGGTGCTTACTCTCTAGTCGATTAGGCTAGGCGGTATGAACTTCGATGAGGCGGGCGTAATTTCTGCATTGGCGCGCATATTTGGTGCTACTCATCGCGGCGTCGAAATCGGAATCGGCGATGATGCCGCGGTTGTTGCAACAACTGATCGAACTGTTATCACAACTGACATGGCCGTTGAAGGTACTCATTTTTCAACCGCATGGAGCAGTGCATTTGATATTGGTCGCAAGATAACCGCTGCAAATTTGGCAGATGTGTACGCCATGGGCGGCTCACCTAAGTTTCTGGTAGCCGCGGTAACTCTTACCGGCAGCGAAACTATGGAATGGATAGAAGAACTTGCAGAAGGCATTACACATGAGGCAAAAAGTTGTGGTGCTTTCGTTGTGGGTGGGGATTTAGCTAAGGGGACTTGCATAGTCATTTCGATGACAGCAATCGGAGAAGTCGATACTCCGATAACTCGATCTGGCGCACAGGTTGGGGATTCAATTTATATTTCTTCTTTGCCTGGATGGTCTGCGGCGGGGCTTTCCTTGATTGAAAAGGAATTAGATGATGATCTTGCTTTTCATGCAGTTTCGGAATACTGCGCACCAACGGTTGATTATGTTGCAGCAATTCAGTATTCAAATAGCAAAGCGCATTCAATGTGCGATGTAAGCGATGCACTGATTATTCAGGCAGAACAAATTGCTGCAGCATCGGGCGTTGCCTTGAAGTTTGATCAAAAATTGATTGAGCAACACCCAGAGTTCGCGACTTTGAATGAGCTAGCTAAGAGCCACAATGCCGATGTGTGGCAATGGATTTTTGCAGGCGGCGAAGACCATGTATTTTTAGCAACTGGAATTGGCTTGGATGGATTTTGTGTTGGACACGTAATTGCTGGCTCTGGAGTTCTGGGAGCGGAAATGAAAAAAGCGCCAGATACCTGGCGCCATTTCAATTAATAATTAGGTAAAACTAGCGAGTTACTTTTCCTGCCTTCAGGCATGAAGTACAAACGTTTTGACGCTTTGGTGTTCCAGCAACAAGTGTGCGAACGCGCTGGATGTTTGGATTCCAACGACGACGTGTCTTAACCTGTGAGTGAGAAACATTGTTTCCGAAGCTGGGCCCTTTGCCACAGATATCGCATGTTGATGCCACAGCGGTACTCCTTTTAACTTTTCTATTGATCTCGTTCCAATGGGAACAGAGCGTAAGGGTACCCCGTAGGCAGGGTTCAATGCCAATTCACGCTTGTTAACCAACATTTGGAGCCAGTTCGCGAGAGAATGCTCGTGTGGCACAACTAGAGAACAAGGTTTCGGCGGTCGTAGGTGACCGCACCGCCAAGGTTCTTGAAACCACATTTGGGATTAAGAGCATCGGCGATCTCATGCGCCATTACCCGCGTCGCTACATGGTGCGTGGGGAGCTCTCGGACATTTCTGCACTTGGCGAGGGCGACGAGACAACGATCTTGGCTCAGGTGTATTCGGCTTCAACTAGACCCATGCGTGGGCGTAAAGGCAGCATGCTCGAAGTTGTTGTCACAGATGGAACTGACAAGTTATCGCTAACATTTTTTAATCAAGCCTGGCGTGAAAAAGATTTGAAGGTAGGGCGCCAAGGTCTGTTCGCAGGCAAGGTTGGAGTCTTCAACAATAAGAAACAACTTGCCCATCCTGATTACGAAATGATTCCCGATGGCTCTGATGTAGATAGCGCCGTGGAAGGTTTTGCAGGTAAATATCTTCCGGTTTATCCAGCGTCGGCAAAGTTGCCGTCATGGAAGATTTCGCAATGTGCGCAGTTGGCCATCGGCTCACTTGAAGAAATTGAAGATTTCTTGCCTTCGTTTATTCGTGAAAAACATAACTATCCTTCCCTGCATCAAGCGCTAGTGCAGTTACATCAACCAGCAGATTTAGATCATGCCGAACTTTCACGTGAACGCTTAACCTTTGATGAAGCCTTCTTATTGCAATCACTGTTGGTAATGCGCAGAATTGAATTAAAGAAGCTCAATTCAACTTCTAGAAAACGCATCAGTGGGGGATTACTTGATGCCTTCGATGCAACCTTGCCTTTTGAGTTAACCGCTGGCCAAGTTGCAGTGTGTAAAGAGATTGAATCAGATCTTGCGCAACCTCACCCAATGCACCGTTTATTACAGGGAGAAGTTGGAACAGGTAAAACAATTGTTGCGCTACGAGCCATGTTGGCAGTTATTGATAGCGGGGGACAAGCGGCACTACTTGCACCGACTGAAGTTTTAGCTGCTCAACATCTGCGAACTTTCCAAAAATTGTTGGGCGAACTTGGTCAGGGTGGGATGCTGGGAGGTTCTGATAAAGCAACGCAAATAACTTTGATTACAGGTTCACAAAGCGCAGCAGCTCGCAAAGAAGCATTGGCGATGGCTGCCAGCGGAAATGCTGGAATCGTTATCGGGACTCATGCATTGTTAGGCGAAAAAGTTGAGTTTAAGGATTTGGGATTAATTGTTGTCGATGAGCAACATCGATTTGGTGTTGAACAGCGAGATGCTTTGAAGGAAAAAGCTGTACTGCCACCCCACCTTCTTGTCATGACCGCGACACCTATTCCACGAACAGTTGCTATGACGGTCTTTGGCGATTTAGATGTTTCTACATTGCGCGAACTGCCACTAGGTCGTCAACCAATAACTACACATGTTGTACCTGTAAAAGAAAAACCAAGCTTTTTAGAGAGAGCTTGGCAAAGGATTAATGAAGAGGTTGCTCAGGGTCATCAGGCCTACATAGTTGCGCCCCGCATTAGCGCGGATTCTGATGCAAATGCTGACATTGATTTCTTGTTCGGAGAAGAATCATCTGAGATCACTTCAGTTGAAGAGTTAGCGCCAACTCTGCATGCTGGGCCTCTGAAAGGGTTAAAAATTGCAATCTTGCACGGTCGCTTATCAGCCGATGAAAAAGATGCAACGATGCAAGCCTTTACCAAAGGCGATATCGACGTTTTGGTTTCAACGACTGTCATCGAAGTAGGTGTCGATGTGCCTAATGCAACAATCATGGTGATTATGGATGCAGATCGATTTGGTGTTTCTCAGCTGCATCAACTTCGTGGTCGAGTAGGTCGTGGAACTTCACCTGGACTCTGTCTTTTAGTGACACAGTGCGAAGAAGAGACACCAGCTCGCGAGAGATTAATTGCCGTGGCAGGGACATTAGATGGATTCGAATTATCCCGAATAGATCTTGAGCAACGCCGCGAAGGAGATGTTCTGGGAGCTAGTCAATCTGGAACACAATCTCATCTGCGCCTGCTCCGAGTTTTACGTGATGAAGCATTGATCGAGCAGGCTCGTGAAGATGCAGAATCACTGATTGCAACTGATAATGATTTATCAGACTATCCTGCGCTTAAGGCGGAGTTAGCACAACTACAGCGCGACCAAGCCGTTGACTATTTGGATAAGGGTTAATCAATTGAGAATCATTGCCGGTGTTGCAAAGGGTCGCATTCTTGGTGCCGTAGCAGGTGCAACCAGGCCGACATCTGATCGAGCTCGTGAGGGTTTGTTCTCGTCACTTGCATCAGAGTTTGGAACATTTGAGGGTTTGCATGTTCTAGATCTTTTTGGTGGATCCGGTGCAATTGGATTGGAATCCTTGTCCCGAGGAGCAACATCTGTACACATCGTAGAAAAAGATGACGAAGCACAAAAAACAATCGAAACTAACTTTGAAATAGTGAAGAAATCTAATCCAGCGGGTAGTTTCCATTTGTATGGAATGAGCGCAGAACGTTTTTTGAAAGATGCACCGAAGGCTAAGTATCACCTCGTGTATATCGATCCGCCATATGATTTTTCAAATCAGGCTGTTGAAGATGTACTGAGCGCTCTGCATGATTATGAATTCCTTAATAGCGATGCATTCATTGCAGTAGAGCGCACTACGCGTGGGGCGCAATTCATCTGGCCAGATGCTTTCTCACCTGCGCGCGAGCGAAAATATGGACAGGCGACCATTTATTACGCCAATTATCAGCCGTAAGAATGGATAACTGGGCTCAGTATTGCTAGCGTTTGGCACATGAAGCGCGCGGTATGTCCAGGGTCCTTTGATCCCATCACATATGGACACCTAGACATCATCGAGCGTGCCGCCCAGCAGTTTGATCACGTGGTTGTGGCTGTTCTAGAAAATCGCACCAAATCAAGTCTTTTTACAGTTGCCGAACGAATCGCCATGATTCAAGAAGTGACAACACAGTTTCCTAATGTCTCAGTTGATTCCTGGAGCGGCCTATTAGTTGATTACTGCAAAAGTAATTCAATTCAAGCAATAGTTAAGGGTTTAAGAGCGGTTACCGACTTTGACTACGAATTACAGATGGCTCAGGTCAATCTGCAGGGCTCAGGGGTTGAAACAATGTTTATGGCCACTTCGCCTACGCATTCATTTTTATCGTCATCTCTTGTAAAAGAGCTTGCTCATTACAACGGCGATGTTTCTACAATGGTTCCACCATCAATTAATGAAGCACTTAAAGCACGAGTAGCGGGGAAATAAATAATGGATTCAGTAGAGAAGTTAACCGCAGCGATCACATTGGTTGAAGAGGCTCGGGGAGTTCCACTTTCTGCAAGTTGTGTTGTACACCGCGCCGAAATGCTGGAAATTCTAGATGATGCGCGTGAAGCCCTTCCAACAGATTTTGAATCCGCACGAAAGATAATTGAAACTCGGGATGCAATCATTGAAGAAGCTCGAGTCAGTGCCGAACAATTAATCACTATTGCTCGTGAAGATGTAGCACAAATGGTTGAGCAGACATCTATTGTTCAAATTGCACGTGATGAAGCACGCAAGATTTTAGATGATGCTCGTGAAACCGCTGAGCTAGAAAAGCAGGAGGTTGAGGAGTACATCGACGGCCGCCTTGCAACCCTTGAAGTCATACTTAACAAAACGATGGATGCAGTTTCTCGCGGACGTGATCGACTTGCTGGCGCAAATGACAAGGATGTCTTGTCGCAATTAGCTGACGAGTAAAGACTAATGAGCAAAGCCCCAGATTCTTTCAAGCTCAATACCTACGAGTTACCTCGTCGTGCAGGTGAGATGAAGGAATATGAATTAGATATTGTCGTTAAGGAAAAGTTTGGCGTTGAATTAATTTCCGTTCCATCCGGTGAAGTTATTGAAGTTGATGCCCGCTTGGAATCTGTTACCGAAGGGGTATTGCTTAGCGCTGATGTCTATGCCGTGGCGCAAGGAGAATGCATTCGTTGCCTAGATCCCGTTGAGATTGTGATCGAGCGCAAAATTCAAGAGTTGTATAACTATGAGCCAACAAATGAACGTGGGAAGAAAAAGAGAAAGAGCTCGACTGAGGATTTAACGACTGAAGATCTAGATGAGGCAGATGAGTTCATGATGGAGGGGGACATTCTTGATTTAGAGACCCCCATTCGAGATGCAATTGTCCTTTCCTTGCCGAGTAATCCGCTGTGCAGCCAGGATTGTCTGGGTCTGTGCCCTGACTGTGGCGGCAAGTGGGCAGATCTGCCTGAAGATCACGCACACGAAGTGATCGATGCCCGATGGGCCACCTTGGATGGCCTCAAATTAGGGGAGCTGTCCCTGGACGACCCCGATTTCAAGATTTAGCCTTTTTAAGGGATACTTACCCTCTGCAGCCCAGTGGCTGCTCATGCGAAAGATGAGGTTCGAACAGTGCCAGTACCAAAGCGAAAAATGTCGCGTTCAAAGACGCGCTCACGTCGTAGCCAGTGGAAAACTACTGCAGCCTCTCTATCAACATGCGGACAATGCCAGCAGCCTAAGTTGCAGCACACAGCATGCCCAACGTGCGGTACTTACAACCGTCGCCAGGTATTAGAGGTCTGATCTGAGTTCAATGCTCAGTGAGCAGCTGGGAGTAACACTCGATCCAGCTTTGCTCGAGTTGGCTTTTACCCATCGTTCATATGCTTATGAATCTGGAAGTAAAGAGACAAATGAGCGCCTTGAATTTCTTGGTGATTCTGTTCTCGGTTTAATTGTTACTGAAGAACTGTACAAACGTTATCCAGATTTTGATGAAAGTCGTCTATCTCCTTTGCGTTCTGGCGTTGTCAATATGCGCGCGCTCGCAGATATCGCACGCGGATTACAACTTGGTCAATACATCCGCCTTGGAAAAGGCGAAGAGGTAACTAACGGGCGCGACAAAAATTCTTTGTTGGCTGATGCGCTCGAAGCATTGATTGGCGCTATTTATATGCAATTTGGTTTCGCCCAGTGCACTGAAATTGTTCGAAAGCTCATTACCCCAACTATGGATTCTGCTGTTGCGCGTGGTGCCGGTCTTGATGGAAAAACCGCGCTTCAAGAATTAGCGGCATCACTTGGTAAAGGTGCACCTGAATATGTTGTTAGCGAAGATGGTCCAGACCACGATAAAAGTTTCACCGCTGTTGCAATGCTAAGCGGTCAAGTTATGAGTGAAGGAACTGGAAAGAGTAAACGTGAGGCTGAACAGGTAGCGGCGCGCGCAGCCTACGAAGCGCTAAAAACCGCCTTTCCACAAGCCTAATTTCACTAAAAACACGCTCCTGAGACGATAGGTTTACCGCGTGTATTTGAAGAGTATGACGCTCAAGGGCTTTAAGTCCTTTGCTTCTGCGACGACTCTTCGTCTCGAACCCGGCATCACCTGCGTGGTTGGCCCTAATGGTTCTGGTAAATCAAATGTTGTTGACGCTCTTACCTGGGTTATGGGTGAGCAAGGCGCAAAGTCGCTTCGTGGCGGAAAGATGGAAGATGTAATTTTCGCGGGAACAAGCGGACGTGCTCCTCTTGGTCGTGCCGAAGTTTCATTAACAATCGATAATTCTGATGGCGCACTTCCGATTGATTACACCGAAGTAACTATATCTAGAATACTTTTCCGCAATGGACAAAGTGAATATCAAATCAACGGTGAAGCATCTCGTTTATTAGATATTCAAGAACTATTAAGCGATTCAGGTATTGGTCGCGAGATGCACGTGATCGTTGGTCAAGGTCAACTTGATGCGATCTTAATGGCAACGCCTGAGGAGCGTCGCGGGTTTATCGAAGAAGCTGCTGGTGTACTTAAGCACCGCAAGCGAAAAGAAAAAGCGCTTCGTAAATTAGATTCGATGCAAGCAAACCTGGCACGTATTCAAGATTTAACAGTTGAACTTCGTCGTCAGTTACGTCCGCTTGGAAAGCAAGCAGAAGTCGCTAAGAAGGCAGCAACGATTCAAGCTGATCTGCGTGACGCGAAACTTCGATTATTAGCTGATGATTTTATTTCAATGTCAAAAACTCTCGAACTTGAAGTCGCAGATGAAACCGCTTTACGCGATAAGCGTTCTGCAGTTGAGGCTGAAGTTGATTCTGTCCGTCGTCGCGAAGAGGCACTTGATGCCCAAGCTGCACACGAAGGACCTCTTTTGGTTGCAGCACAAGAAACTTATTACAACCTCAACTCATTGCGTGAAAAATTCCGCGGTACCCAAAGTCTTGCGCAAGAGCGTTCACGTTTTCTCAATGAAGAAGCGGGAGAAGCTCGCACCTCCGGTCGCGACCCAGAAAGTTTAGATAAAGAGGCTGCTTCATTACGCCTTGAAGAAAGTGAACTTCGAGCAAATGTTCTTTCATCCCAGCAAGCATTAACTCAAGCGACTGCACAACTAATCGCCGCTGAAGCTGCACTGAAAAGCGATGAAGACACAATCGCTGCTGCAATGCGAGCTATCGCAGATGCACGCGAAGGAACAGCGCGCCAGGAAGGGCACATCAAGTCATTACACGCGCGCCTCGAGGCAATTGCAGAGGAAATCGAGCGTCTTACAAAATCTCGCGATGACGCCCAGGCGCGTGTTGATACGGCACAACGAGAATATTCATCATATGAGTTAGAAATTGCTAGCGCAGATTCTGGTGAATTAGGACTTGACTCACAATATGAAGGCGCTAAAACCCAGTTGGAAAGTGCGAAATCAAAAGTCACTGATTTAGTAGATGCCGAGCGCGCAACAGATCGTGAACGCAACGCAGTTGAGGCAAAACTTGAAGCAATGAAGTTAACCTCACAGAATCGCGATGGAGCATCAGCCCTACTTCGCGATTCACGAGGAGTTTCGATTCTCGGCAGCATTGCCGGCTTGATTGAGATTGATAATGGTTGGGAATCTGCAGCAGCGGCCGCACTTGGAACATTGGCAGATGCAGTCGTTGTACAAGATCTTTCTTCTGCAGTTACCGCATTGACAACATTGCGCAACGAGAACCTTGGACAGGCAGATGTTTTGGTCTATGAACCAGGACAGAGCGGCAACAGCAATATTCCGGCAGGCCTTACGCCTCTGTCCGCGCACATTCGCTCAAGCACAATAGGTGATTTACTTTCATCATTACTTGCTTCAACTGTGGTTGCTGAAAATGCCAATGCGGCAGAAGCAATCTTGCGATCTCATCCAGGCGTCACAGTGGTTACCCGTGACGGAGATGTAATTTCTCGTGGTCGTGCTCGTGGTGGTTCAAAATCATCATCGTCATTGATTGAAATCAAGGCGCTAATAGAAGGCCTCGAAAGCAAATTGCAGGAAATTACGCATAATTGCGATCGCTTAAAGTTTGAAATCTCGACCGCTTCGACAGAACTTGCTTCACGTCAAAGTGATTTTGATGTTGCTCTATCAAAGCTTAATGAATCAGATGCGCGCATTGCTGCCCTGACTGAGCAGTTGGCTGTTTCTGGCCAGAACATGAAGTCCGCAATGGCCGAAGTCGAACGTTTAAATACATCGATAAGTGAAGCTACTGCTGCTAAATCTCGGGATGAAGGCGAAATCGTCATCGCCCAAAATCAATTGCAACAGCGTGGTGAAGTAGCAGAGCCGGATCACTCGCATACAGAAGATTTACGCAATCAAGTTTCTGTGGCTCGTACTTCGGAGGTCGAAGCGCGCTTGGCTGTTCGCACCATTGAAGAGCGTGTTGATTCAGTTGGTGCGCGAGCTTTGGCACTTGAGCAATCTGCGCAAGCAGAACGTGATGCATCAGAGCGCGCAATCATTCGCCGAAGCGCACGTGCTCGAGCTGCCGTTATTTCACAAGCGGTAGCAGAGGCTGCATATGAAGCATTGATCCATATCGAACGCTCAATCGCTAAAGCAGCTGTAGAACGTGGTCGACTTGAAGAGTCGCGTGCAGCACGCGAAGGTGAAACTTTGACTGTTCGTACGCGTGGACGCGAATTAACATCCGAACTTGAACAGTTAACAACTAGCGTTCATAAAGATGAAATTGCTCGAGCAGAGCAGAGACTTCGTATTGAAACACTCGAAGCAAAGACAGTCGAAGAGTTTGGAATCGATACAACAACTTTGGTTAATGAATACGGTCCAGACAAGGATGTACCAACATTCCACGAAACCGATGAAGGCGAAATTGTTGCAACCGAACTTGTTCCATACCGTCGCGATCAACAAGAAAAGCGTCTAGCATCTGCAGAACGATCACTGAATTTACTAGGCAAGATCAACCCACTTGCACTCGAAGAGTTCACTTCATTGGAAGAGCGCCTGAAATTCCTTGCCGAACAACTTGAGGATCTAAAGAACACTAAAAAGGATTTGTTGGACATTATTAAGGAAGTTGACGATCGTGTTCAGTCAATCTTCATGGAAGCATATACAGAGACTGCAAAACACTTCGAGGATATTTTCGCACGCTTGTTCCCAGGTGGAGATGGTCGTCTGATTCTGACAGACCCAGATAACCCATTAACAACTGGTGTCGATGTTGAAGCACGTCCGCCAGGAAAGCGAATTAAGCGTCTTTCCTTACTGTCAGGTGGAGAAAAATCATTAACAGCTGTTGCGATGTTAGTTGCAATCTTTAAGGCACGTCCTAGCCCGTTCTATGTTCTAGATGAAGTTGAAGCAGCCCTGGATGATGTCAACCTCGGTCGATTGCTGGTTGTCCTTGAAGAACTTCGCGAAAGTTCACAGTTGATCATCATTACTCACCAAAAGCGGACTATGGAAATTGCTGATGCGCTCTATGGCGTAACAATGCGTGGCGATGGCGTCACCGAAGTTATTTCACAGCGCCTGCGCGAATCTGACGCTAGCTAAGGTTTAGCTCGATGGGTCTTTTTAGTAAGTTCATCGCCACAATAAAAGGCACAAATGATTTTTCCCCTGCAGACTGGGCCGATCTAGAAAATGAGCTATTAGCATCAGATCTTGGCCCAACACTTACTAAGAATTTTCTTGAAGCCGCAAAAAAAGTTAAGAGCGATAACGCAGAATTAGCATTGATCGAAATCTTGACTTCGAAACTTTCGAGTAAATCTCATGCTCCCGCAATTGTTGCCGGAACGACAACAATTATGGTCGTAGGTGTCAATGGCACAGGAAAAACAACATCTGTTGCAAAGCTTGCTTCGTATTACAAAAAGAATGGCAAAAGCGTCGTGCTTGCTGCGGGGGATACATTTAGAGCTGCGGCAGTTGATCAGTTAAAAACTTGGGGGAGCCGTATTGGAGTACTTGTTGTTTCTGGAAAAGAAAATGGCGATCCAGCATCTGTTGCATTTGATGGGGCAAAGAGTGCGCACGAATCTGCTAGTGATATTTTTATAATTGATACAGCAGGGCGTTTACACAACAAGAATGATTTGATGGCTGAGCTCAGTAAAGTAAAACGCGTAGTTGAAAAAGTCTCACCAATCAATGAAGTTCTTTTGGTTATCGATGCGACAACAGGTCAAAACGGTTTACAACAAGCGAAAATTTTTACTGAATGCGTTGAAGTCACTGGGATTGTTTTAACTAAGTTGGATGGAAGCGCCAAGGGTGGGGTAGCCCTTGCCATCGAGGCAGAATTGGGAATTCCGATTAAGTGGGTAGGAACCGGCGAATCTGAGTCTGATTTTGCCCTCTTTGATGCTAAGTCCTATATAAAGGACCTGCTGACGTAACCCAGAATTAACAAAACGGCGGTTTTTGTCATGCTGCCGAAACCCCATCAGCGATGTTTCGTAACTGCGCTGCTAGATGGTTTGGCCATCTCAAAGGCGAGAACTTTTGTTTGGCTTTATGAAAGCAGATGCAACTATGGAAGAGACTGTTTTAAATACTGGCGACACAGCCTGGATGTTAATAAGTACCGGTTTAGTTGTTCTAATGATCCCGGGCCTTGCACTGTTTTACGGTGGCATGGTTCGTGTCAAGAGCGTACTTAATATGATGATGATGTCATTTGGTGCACTAGCGATTGTTTTTGTTTTGTGGATTGCATTTGGTTTTTCAATGGTGTTTGGAGACTCTGTTGGGGGTATGGGCCTGATCGGTGATCTCGGTCAATTTACATTTTTGAAAGGTTTAGATAACTCAACTGCGCTGATTGGAACTATCCCGGCAGCTGTCTTTATTGCTTTCCAGGGAATATTTGCCGCGATTACCGTTGCACTGATTTCGGGTTCAATTGCAGATCGCGCAAAATTTGGTGCATGGATGGTGTTTGCTGGTATCTGGGCAACCCTTGTTTATTTCCCAGTTGCACATTGGGTTTTCGCCTTCGATGACTTTGTTGCTACAACAGGTGGATGGATCGCCAATGATTTAGGCGCACTCGACTTTGCTGGCGGAACTGCTGTTCATATCAATGCAGGTGCTGCCGGATTAGCACTTGCTTTCATTCTTGGAAAGCGTGTTGGTTTTGGAAAAGTTCCGATGCGTCCACACAGCTTGCCTTTGGTGATGCTTGGCGCAGCCCTTCTATGGTTCGGTTGGTTTGGTTTCAATGCTGGATCAGCAATCGCATCAAATGGAACTGCTGGTCTTGCTCTACTAAATACGATTGGTGCAACAACAGCGGCGGTACTTGCTTGGCTTCTGGTTGAAAAACTTCGTGATGGCCATGCAACAAGTCTTGGCGCGGCATCAGGTGTAGTTGCAGGACTTGTAGCTATTACCCCGGCATGTGCTTTTGTTGGTGCAAGTGGCGCACTGTTAATTGGTGCAATCGCGGGCGGGCTTTGCGCACTTTCAGTAGGGCTCAAATTTATGTTGGGATATGACGATTCACTCGATGTTGTTGCGGTGCACCTTGTTGGTGGAATCGTTGGAACAATCATGATTGGCTTCGTCGGTGTTGACGTTGGCTTATTCAATGGTGGCGGAACAGAACAACTTGTGAAACAAACTATTGGTGCAGTAGCAGTGTTGGCCTATTCATTTGTGGCAACGTTGATAATCGGAAAGATTGTAGATCTGACCATTGGCTTTAGAATCACAGAAAACCAAGAACTTACGGGTATCGATATCGCAATTCATGCCGAGCCTGCGTATGAGTTATCAGACAATAGCCAGGGCAGTATCTATGAATTCTCGAGAGGGTCATAAAAATGAAACTGATTACCGCAATCATCAAGCCATTCAAGTTAGAAGATATTAAAAATGCACTGCAAGGCGCTGGGATAACGGGAATGACAGTTTCAGAAGCAAGCGGATTTGGTCGTCAAGGCGGTCACACTGAGGTGTATCGGGGTGCTGAATACACCGTCGATCTAATTCCAAAGGTACGCATTGAGGTACTAGTCAATGACAACGATGCAGAGGCGATAGTTGATGTGATTGTTAAGGTGGCTTCAACTGGCTCCATTGGTGATGGAAAGGTTTGGACTTCACCAGTTGACCAAGTGATTCGCGTTCGCACCGGAGAACGAGGCTCTGAGGCAATTTAACAGGGGTTGAAGTACTCTTCAGCTCTTATGTTTGAGTCCCTGACATCTCGTTTTAGTGGAGCATTCTCCTCCCTTCGCTCGAAGGGCAAGATCTCTACCTCTGATATCGAAACAACCTGTGCTGAAATCCGACAGGCGTTGCTGGAATCTGATGTTGCATTATCTGTCGTGGAAGATTTCATCGCAGATATTCGACAAAAGTCTTTGGATGCTTTGCCAGCAATGCAGTCGGGTTCCAATCAAGCAAATGCCATCTTTGAAATTGTTAACGCAAGCCTGATTGAAATTCTTGGGGGACAAGCCCGCAGAGTTCGCTTTGCTAAAAATCCACCAACAGTGATCATGCTCGCTGGTTTGCAAGGTGCGGGTAAAACTACCTTGGCTGGAAAGCTGGCAAAATTTTATGCAGATCAAGGTAATACACCGCTGTTGGTTGCCTCAGATTTACAAAGACCTAACGCTGTCACACAGCTGCAGGTAGTTGGTGAGTCAGTCAATGTTCCGGTCTTTGCTCCTGAGGCAGGGAATGCCGAGACTTCAGGAATGTATGGCGGCGATCCCGTGAAGGTTGCAAAAGCTGGTATTGAGTTCGCAAAATCTAAGCAATACAACATGGTCATCGTTGACACCGCAGGTCGACTTGGCGTTGATGCAGATTTAATGAAGCAAGCATCAGATATTCGAGATGCCGTTAAGCCTGATGAAATTTTATTTGTAGTCGATGCCATGATGGGACAGGATGCTGTTAGAACATCTCAAGCATTCTTAGATGGTGTTGGTTTTGATGGGGTAGTACTAACGAAGCTTGATGGTGATGCTCGGGGTGGTGCGGCACTTTCTATTGCATCGTTAACAAAGCGTCCGATCATGTTTGCATCAACTGGTGAAAAATTGCACGAGTTCGATATCTTCTATCCAGATCGCATGGCCTCACGAATCTTGGGTCTTGGAGATGTTGCAACACTTGCAGAGCAGGCCAAGAAAGCTTTTGATACTGACACATCAGCGAAGTTGGAAGCAAAATTTGTCAGCGGTGAAGATTTCACTCTAGAAGATTTTCTAGAGCAGTTGCAGGCGATGTCCAAAATGGGAAACATGTCCAAGATCCTTGGGATGTTGCCGGGTGCTGGTCAGATGAAAAAGCAGATTGAGAACTTCGACGAGGGCGAGATAGTTCGCACAAAGGCAATTGTTCAATCAATGACACCGGCAGAGCGCCGCGAACCAAAACTTCTCAATGGCTCCCGTCGGGCACGAATCGCATTGGGTTCAGGTCGAAAGGTTTCAGATGTAAACAATCTGGTGGACCGATTCTCAGCGGCACAAAAGATGATGAAGCAGGTTAGAAATGGTGGAATGCCGGCCGGAATGCCTCCAGGTATGGGGATGGGCATGCCGCCTCTTCCGAAGGCGAATAAGCCAATAAACAAGAAGAAGTCCAAATCAGGCAATCCAGCTAAGCGAGCGCTAGAACAGGGGTAATAACCCCCGATTTCGCATCTGGCGGCTTGAATGGCAGAATTAGCAACCTGTTGAAGGGGCCCTCTACCCCCAGCAACATCCACAATTCGATAGTCATCTGAATTGATCGCGCACCCCGCTGCGATTGATACGCATGGCACACATGTACAGGAGTACAACTTTCTTGGCTACAAAAATTCGTTTAATGCGCATGGGCAAAATCCGCACACCATTTTTCCGCGTTGTTGTAACAGATGCGCGTAAGGCACGTAATGGTCTATCAATTGAAGAAATTGGTCGCTACGTACCAGGACAAGAGCCATCACTAATCGAGATCAACTCAGAGCGTGCTCTGTACTGGCTCGGCGTTGGTGCACAACCATCTGAAGCTGTAGAGGCTTTGCTTAAGGTGACTGGCGATTGGCAGAAGTTCAAGGGTCTTCCAGGAACTGAAGGAACTCTTCGCGTTGCAGCACCAAAGCCATCAAAGGTTGTTGCTTACGAAGCAGCGATGAAGGCTGCTGCTAACGAACCTGCAGAAGGTGCAACAACATTGAAGAAGAAGGCACAGGAGAAGCTTGCAGCTAAGGCAAATCCAGTGACCGAGCCAGAATCAAACGATGCTGTGGCAGAGGTTCCAGCTGAAGTTGTGACTACAGATGCAGTGGTTGAAACTCCAGCTGAAGCCGTTGTTGAAACTCCAGTAGTTGAAGAAGCTCCTACAGTTGAGGCTGTAGTTGAAGAGACTGTTGAAGCTGTTGCTGAAACTCCAGCAGCAGAAGCGGCTGCAGAGTAAACATGATGGATGAAGCCCTAGAGCATTTGGTCAAGGGAATCGTCGATAATCCCGATGATGTAGTTGTCTCTGAAAAGAGTGGACGTCGCGGAACAACTTTAGAGGTTCGAGTTAACCCTGAAGATATCGGCAAGGTCATTGGTCGTAATGGTCGTACAGCAAAAGCTCTTCGTACCGTTGTAAGTGCGCTCGCAGGACGTACAGTGCGCGTCGATCTCATCGAGACCGACGAAGCTCGATAACAATGCGCTTACTCGTGGGGCGAATTGGTCGCGCTCACGGAATTCTTGGTGAAGCGACGATAGAGGTTCGTACAGATGAACCTGATCGTCGCTTTGCCATTGGTGCAATAGTTCAAACAGATTCCAACGGTGACTTAAAAGTCATCTCTGGCCGTGTTCACAATGGCATTTTATTGTTGGGCTTTGAAGGAATTACTGATCGCAATAGCATCGAAAAACTACGCAATACATTGCTTTACGCTGATGTAGATATCAACGAATCCAATGAAGATGAAGATGAGTACCACGTCATGCAGCTAATTGGCTGTGCGGCAGTTCTTGAATCAGGTGAAGTATTTGGTGAAATCACCGATGTCGTTAATCTGCCTGGTCAGGATTTGCTTGCAATCAAAACAGCACAAGGCGAGCAGTTGATTCCTTTTGTACATCAACTTGTTCCAACGGTAGATATTGCAAACAAGAAAGTTATAGTCATTCCGCCAACAATCACGGGAGAGATGGCATGAAGATCGATGCTGTAACAATTTTTCCTGATCACTTTGCACCCTTGCAGCTTTCTTTATTGGGTAAAGCACAAGAGCAAGGTCTAGTCGAGGTTGGAATTCACGATCTACGAGCTTTTTCAACAGATAATCACAACACAGTTGATGACACACCTTATGGCGGCGGAGCAGGAATGGTTATGTTGCCTGAGGTCTGGGGCAAAGCACTAGATCCATTGATGTCACCTGAAACAGATCTCATTATTTTGACCCCAGCTGGCAAGCGCTTTGATCAGCCAATGGCAGCAAAGTTTTCACAGTCAACGCATTTAGTTTTTGCATGTGGCCGTTATGAAGGCATCGATGATCGAGTTCGTCAACATTATGAAGCCAAGGGATATCGCGTACATGAAGTGTCTATTGGAGATTACGTTTTAGGTGGCGGCGAAGTTGCATCCCTAGTGATGATCGAAGCAATTACCCGTTTGATTCCGGGTGTGCTCGGGAATCCAGAATCTTTGGCTGAAGAGTCACACAACGAAGAGGGGTACTTGGAGTATCCAAACTTCACAAAACCTGCAACGTGGCGAGATCTTGAAGTTCCGGCAATTCTGCTCAGCGGTAATCATGGGGAAATCGCTAAATGGCGTGCGGCACAAGCACAAGAGCGCGCCAAGAAGAATCTCTAGGCTTCAAGTAGAGTTGCGACCATGTGTAGATTGCTAGCCTTTTCATCCCTAGAACGTAAGAGTTTCTATGACGTTGTAGGCAACGAGTTCGACAAATTTGTTGCCATGTCAGAAGAGCACAAAGATGGTTGGGGTTACGCTCATGACGGTCAGATTCTAAAAGATCTGAAACCCGCGCGTGAATCAGACTCCCTTTCAATTGCTAGTTCCGAGGTTTTAACCGATGGAGCGTTACTTCACCTACGCCTTGCATCCAAAGGCATCACGGTAAATATTGATAACAACCATCCATTCACTCATGGCACTACAACATTTATGCACAACGGAACTATCAGGCCAGGAAATTCTGCTGAGCAATTTATTGCCGGTAAGTACAAGGAATTAATGCAAGGCACAACCGATAGCGAGCGTTTCTTTTATGCATTGTTATCTCAAGTTGATGAGCTTGGTTTAATCGAAGGCGTTCGATCAATTGTCAATCTACTCCGCACAAATGCTGATTACACCGCTCTCAACATTATGGTCCAAACACCGGATACCTTGATTGCAGTGTGCGAGTTTAATGAAGCAAATAAATCTGAATGGAGCGCGGAAGATCATTATGAACTGCGCTTTACTAAGCGTGGTAATGACATGATCGTTGCTTCAACTGGTTGGGGAAATACCGACTGGAATCATTTAGATAACCATCAGATGCTCGTGGTAGATCGTTCGACTTTAGAGTATTCAATTTCGTCTCTATGACCCGTACTTACACGGTCGAAACCTACGGCTGTCAGATGAATGTCCATGACTCCGAAAGAATTGCGGGGTTGTTGGATGAGGCTGGTTATATTCCGGTAACAGTTGGCGGACAAGCAGACTTGGTAGTTTTCAACACATGTGCTGTGCGTGAAAACGCTGATAACAAATTGTATGGAAATCTAAGTTTCTTAGCACCAATCAAGAAATTGAATCCCAATATGCAGATTGCTGTTGGTGGATGTCTGGCACAAAAAGATCAAGCAACAATCATCAAGAAGGCACCATATGTTGATGTGGTCTTCGGTACCCACAATGTGGGCTCACTGCCAGTTTTACTAGAGCGTGCACGCATCGAAGAAGAGTCTCAAATAGAAATTCTGGAAGCTCTTGAACACTTCCCATCAACACTGCCGGCCCGTCGGCTATCTGCATTTTCATCGTGGGTTTCAGTATCAGTGGGTTGTAATAACACCTGTACTTTTTGCATTGTTCCAGCATTGCGTGGCATCGAAAAGGATCGCACGGCTGCCGATATCTTGAATGAAGTGAAGACCTTGGTGGATCAAGGGGTTATTGAAATAACATTGCTTGGTCAAAATGTGAATGCTTACGGGGTAGATTTTGGAGATCGCCAAGCTTTTGCCAATTTGTTGCGTGAATGCGGAAAAATTGATGGGTTAGAGCGTGTTCGTTTTATGTCTCCTCATCCTCGTGATTTCACCGATGATGTAATTGAGGCCATGGCACAGACTGCAAATGTGATGCCACATCTACACATGCCATTGCAATCAGGATCAGATCGCGTTCTGCAGCAAATGCGCCGTTCGTACCGTTCAGATCGCTACTTAGGAATTTTGGATCGAGTTCGCACGGCGATGCCACATGCAGCTATCACCACCGACATCATTGTTGGATTCCCGGGTGAGACAGAAGAAGACTTCCAGGCAACTCTTGATGTTTGTTCAACAGCGCGCTTTACCGCTGCATACACCTATCAATATTCAAAGCGTCCAGGAACCCCAGCGGCAACTATGCCGGATCAAATTAGTGCTGAGGTCGTAGCTGATCGCTACACCAGACTGCACAATCACCAACAAGGGATTTCATTGTCAGTAAATCAAGAAGCAATTGGCACAAAGCACAAGATTTTGGTGGGGGATTACGAAGGTCGTCGTGATGAAGCTCAAGCACGATTAACTGGACGAAGTGAAGATTTCCGCCTTGTGCACTTTGATAACACATTCGTTGCACGTCCCGGCGATGAAGTTACGGTCACAATTACAGATGCATCCGCACATTATTTGATTGGCGATCCACTCTCAGTTCGACAGACTAGAGGCGCTGATGCTCATGCGGCACGCATCGCACAACCAGGTCCTGCTTCAACCATGCTTGGAATCCCAACGGTTAAACGATGAAATTGATCGTCATTTGTGGTGCAACCGCCACAGGTAAGAGTGATCTCGCTGTAACACTTGCTCAAGAAATTGATGCCGAAATCATTAATGCTGATTCGATGCAGTTGTACAAGGGTATGGACATAGGAACTGCCAAAATCACTGTTGAAGAGCGAAAAGAGATAGCTCATCATTTAATGGATATGTTAGATGTTACCCAGGATGCAAATGTTGCGTGGTATCAAGAGAATGCGCGTGCGGCTATTGCAGAGATTCAGGGTCGCGGAAAGAATGTCATTGTTGTTGGCGGAACAGGCTTGTATATAAAAGCAATTTTGGATGAACTCAATTTTCCAGACACTGACCCAGTCGTTAGAGCGGAATTAGAGCTTGAGTACGCCACCAAAGGTATAGCTCCACTTTTTGAGAGATTAGAAAAATTAGATCCAGCCGCAGCCCTAGCGATTGATAAAGCGAACTCCCGCCGAGTTATACGCGCATTAGAGGTAATCAAAATTACAGGAAAACCTTTTACTGCTAACTTGCCACGAGAAGAGAGCTCTCGCTATCCGCATGCACGACAATTTGGATTAGTAATGGATCGAGATGCACTGTCAGAGCGGATCTCAATCCGAGTAGAACGTATGTGGGAACAAGGTCTGGTAGCAGAAGTAGAGAGATTGATGGCTGCAGGCATCACACAGGGAATAACTGCCCAACGTGCACTTGGTTATGCCCAAGTAATTGCTCAGATTGAAGGAAAGGTCACTGAGGAAGAGGCGAAAGAAGAGACTAAGCGAGCGACCCGACAATATGCACGTCGACAAGAGACCTGGTTTTCACGTGATGAGCGCATCACCTGGATATCTCCGACACAAAATGCACTACAGCGCATACTTGAATCGATAAACTAACGCTAATGATTGCTACATATGGCCACGGTACTGAAAATGATTTTGTTCTCATTTTTGATCCGAAGGATGAAAATTCGATAACAACCGCCCAAACTGCCGCTATATGTAATCGCGAAACGGGAATTGGTGCAGATGGATTAATTCGCATCATCAAGCGTGATGAGAAATGGTTCATGGATTATCGCAACGCCGATGGTTCCTTGGCTGAAATGTGCGGTAACGGAATACGCGTAATGGCACGGTACTTGGTTGAAAGAGGTCATCAGCCTGAAGGCATTTTCGCGATCAATACTCGTGATGGAATAAAGCACTTACGTGTGCCGCTAACAGATGACATTTCCGTAAACATGGGCCAGGTTACTGATGAGGGCGAAGAGATAACCGCGGCAACTAATGGGCACATTTGGAATGGGTACAACATAAGTGTTGGCAATCCTCACGCTGTTGTGTTTGTCGACGAAATGTCTGACATCGGCCCACTGGATGTCGCTCCAGTCGTGCGCCCTCGTGATTTATATCCTGAAGGCGTGAATGTGGAATTCGTAAAAATAATTGAGGGAAACACAATTGCCATGCGAGTGTTTGAACGTGGATCTGGTGAAACCAGATCATGCGGGACCGGTACCTGCGCTGTCGCACTTGCTGCCACCTTGCACACAAAAACAAAGCTTCCAGCAACCTGGATCATTACTCCACCTGGTGGACGGTTAGAAGTTTCGATTGATGGTCATTCCAATGCAACGCTCACAGGACCTGCGGTGCTAATCCGCGATGTAGATATCTCGAGGTTTCTGGTTGAGTAAGGATTTCGATGACGAATTCGAGTCATTGTTACGCGAAAGCGCCCGAGTTGCTGCTGAATATGATGCCAGCGAAGAAGATGATTACAGCGATCAATCTCTGGAGCTCGACGAACGTAACGCGTTACGCCGAGTAAAAGGTTTTTCAACCGAACTTCAAGATATCTCAGAGGCCGAGTACCGCCAGTTACAACTTGAGCGAGTTGTCTTAGTTGGTGTTTGGACTGAAGGAACAATAAAAGATGCAGAAAACTCACTCGCAGAGCTAAAAGCCTTAGCAGAAACTGCTGGTTCAGAAGTTTTAGAAGGGCTGATTCAAAGACGCGATAAGCCAGATCCTGCAACTTACATTGGTTCAGGAAAGGTTATAGAGCTAAAGCAAGTGGTGCAGTCAACGGGTGCCGACACCGTTGTTTGCGATGGAGAACTTTCACCTTCACAACTTCGACAATTAGAAGACAAATTGAAAGTTAAAGTGGTAGATCGCACCGCTTTGATTTTGGATATTTTTGCACAGCATGCAAAGAGTAAAGAGGGTAAGGCGCAGGTTGAACTTGCGCAGATTGCTTATTTATTGCCGCGCCTGCGTGGTTGGGGAGACTCGCTCTCGCGTCAAGTTGGTGGTCGCGCGGCGGGTGGTGCGGGTATCGGTGGTCGCGGTCCTGGAGAAACCAAGATCGAAACAGATCGACGTCGCATCCGCGACAAGATGGCAAAACTTCGTCGTGAAATAGCAGAAATGAAGGTATCTAGAGATACCAAGCGACAGGAGCGTCGCCGATTTAACATTCCATCCGTTGCAATTGCTGGCTATACAAATGCCGGTAAGTCATCACTATTGAACAAGTTAACCAATGCGGGTGTGTTGGTAGAAAATGCCCTGTTCGCAACGTTAGATCCAACAGTTCGTAAATCTGAAACAACTGATGGCCGTGTTTACACATTAAGTGACACTGTTGGTTTTGTGCGGCATCTGCCACATCAATTAATTGATGCATTCAAATCAACACTTGAAGAAGTATCAGAGGCAGATCTGATTGTGCATGTGGTCGATGGTTCTCACCCTGATCCATTTGAACAAATTAGAGCAGTCAGATTAGTTATTGATGAAATCGGCGGCAAAGATATCCCCGAAATCATCGCCATTAATAAGGTAGATGTCGCAGATCCTGAAATAGTCATGGAAATATTGCGCAAAGAACCCAATAGTTATGCCTTTTCAGTCCGTACCGGTTTTGGTATTGAAGGACTTTTACATGCAATTGAAAGTTCTTTGCCAAAGCCTTCAATCGAGATAAATGTTGTGATTCCGTATGATCGAGGAGATTTAGTACATGCGATTCACGAAAGCGGAGAAATCTTTTCTGAGCAGTATTTACCTGAAGGAACCTCGATTCATGCCCGTGTTAATGGGGGATTGGCTCAAAGAATCGAGAATTCCCACATAAGTGGGGAATAACACCGACACGCCGCGGGTTATATCCAGCAGAACCCAGTTAAATGCGCCATGATGCGCCCGAAAGCACTTAAGAGCGATTATTGAATGGCGGTGAGAGCAATGGCAACAGATTACGACACACCCAGAAAAACTGATGAGGAACTTCATGAGGAGTCTCTAGAAGAACTCAAGGCGAAGCGTGTTGATGCTCAATCCGGCCAGATCGATGTCGATGAAGCAGAGGCAGCAGAAAATCTTGAATTACCAGGGGCAGATTTATCTGGTGAAGAGTTAGCTGTGCGAGTTGTACCGAAGCAAGTTGATGAGTTCACTTGCTCACGCTGTTTCTTGGTGCACCACATGACCCAACTTGCTAAAGGTGAAGGCGCAAAAGCTGTTTGTAAAGAGTGCAACTAACTCTTTAGTTTTGGATAGCTTTCAATAATTCAGATCCACGGTTGCTACTTATCAGCCAATATGGCGTTGAATCTCTTGCGTCCTTAACAAAAATTTGAACTCCTGATTGAGCCCAAAAACGTATAGCAAGAAAAGCCTTTGGGTCTGCATCACGGGTCCTGACTAGACGTATTGCTGTGTTATCTAAATCAACACAGTCGGCAATAAATCCTAGATCGATGTGAGCCTTTCCTACTCTAAGTTCTTGGCTATCAACTTCAATATGCAAAGCAGTTGAAATATAAATCCAAATAAGCGCCACAGTGACCGCGACGAGAGCAATCAGTGCCGCATTATTTCCCAGGGCAGCCCAGATCGAAACTACTAAAGAAAGCATGAAGAAGTAGATGAGGGACAAGAGCCATAGTGGTGCACGTATCACTTCGCGGTAACGCATGGGAGTTACCGTATCGGATATCGAGGCGGTAACCTTGCCATATGGCTCGGATTCCAAGTACAACGGCTCCTGAAGATTCACCCATTCCAGAGCGTCACCCATTAGCGCCTGTTGTCGGATCAAAAATTCCATCGCATTTCGGCCATTGCTTTGGATGCGGTGAATTACATCCAACTGGCTTGCATCTTGTTGCATACGCAGGTGCTGGCTTAGATATCACCGCCGAATTTACAGTTAATGAAAATCATCAAGGTGCTCCGGGATTAGCTCATGGTGGACTTTTATCTTTAGCATTTGATGAAGCACTCGGAAAATTGATGTGGTTGCTTCGCGCACCGGCAGTTACTGGACGCTTAGAGACAGATTTTATAAAGCCAGTTCCAATGGGCACTACTCTGCACATCACCGCAGAAATCACTGGACAAGTGAATCGAAAAGTCTATACATCTGCAGTTGGGCGACTTAATTCTGCAGATGGAGAGATCGCTGTTCGAGCTGCAGCTCTTTATATAATTGTCCCTATGGATCACTTCATGAACAACGCTCCAAAAGAGTATTTAGAACATCTGGCCAAAACACCTGAAGTAATGGCTTTCGTCGATCCAACCTTTGAGATCAACCCATAAACATGGGCAACGTTCAGGTTTTAATCACACGCTTGGATCCTTCAGTACCGCTACCGTCATATGCAAAAGGTGGCGATGCTGGCGCAGATATTGCCACCCGGGTTGATGTGACTTTGCAACCGGGGGAGCGAGCACTTGTTCCTACCGGAATCTCAATTGCATTGCCTGATGGCTATGTTGCCTTAGTGCACCCACGATCAGGATTAGCGATTAAACACGGCGTAACCATGGTTAATGCTCCCGGAACAGTTGATGCTGGATATCGGGGGGAGTTGCAATGCATCATGATAAACCATGATCCAAAAGTAGCAATAACTTTTCACAAGGGTGATCGCATTGCGCAACTTGTTATTCAAAAGGTGGAACGCGCAGAGTTTGTTGAAGTTACAGAATTGCCTGGTTCTGGCCGAGGTGCTGGCGGATTTGGATCTACAGGATGAGTCAACATGATGAAGATCGTGACAAAGTTGTTAACGCTTTAGGCGGAAAAAAAGGTCTAATTGATTCAGGCGTGCCAGCTGTAGTTTTCTTAGTAGTTTTTAATTTTACGAAAGAGGTAAATACTGCAATTTGGGCGGCACTTACTCTCGCAATTACATTAGCAATCATTAGATTAATCATGAAAGATACGATCCAGCACTCTATCTCGGGAGTAATCGGAGTCTTGATTTGTGCTTACTTTGCAAATCGCAGCGGCAATGCAACAGATTTTTATATTCCGAAATTACTAACAAACCTTGGGTATGGAAGCGTGTATTTAATTGCAAATCTTGCTGGCTGGCCGATATTGGGTCTTGTACTTGGTCCACTTTTGGGTGAAAACCTGACCTGGCGTAACAATCCTGCCCGAAAGAAAATGTACATCAAAGCAAGTTGGCTTTGGGTTGCGATGTTCTTTGTAAGGATTGCGGTGCAGTATCCAATTTATAAGAGCGGAAACGTCAATCTTTTGGGTACCGTAAATCTTGCAATGGGATACCCGTTATTTTTTATTACGGCCTATGCAACTTGGTTGGTGATTAAGGCTGGACCGCCTGCACAAAAGGTAGCCGATTAAGAGATAAAGCAGGCTTTAATCTGAGCTTCAGCATCAGCGGAGGCAACAAAGAGCAGCTCATCACCAGCAGCAAAAACATCGTGCGCTTTAGCGGTAATTACTCGTCCGTCACGAACGATCGCTGCAATTGCAGCATTTTCTGGAAGCTCAATTTCTTCTACAGTCTTTCCGATGCACGCAGAACCATCTGGCAATGTAAGTTCGACAAGGTTTGCTTGGCCTTTTCTAAATGAGAATAAGCGAACAACATCGCCAACACTTACTGCTTCTTCAACGAGGGCAGAGATAATGCGTGGAGTAGATACAGCAACATCAACACCCCATGAAGAATCAAACAACCATTCATTCTTTGGGTGGTTGATTCTTGCGACCACGCGTGGGACACCATATTCAGTCTTACCCAGTAGAGATGTCACAAGGTTTGCCTTGTCATCGCCTGTTGCTGCGACTAGCACCTGACAATTATTTAGATGCGCGTTATCAAGAGATGTAATTTCACATGCATCGGCCATTAGCCATTCAGCATCAGGGACGCTCTCCAATTTCAGAGCCTTAGGATCCTTATCGATCAAAAGCACCTGGTGACCATTATCCAAAAGTTCGCGAGCGATTGCTCGTCCTACATTTCCAGCTCCCGCGATTGCTATTCTCATTGACGTTCACCTTCTGGGCTACTTGCAAGGATTTCTTCGGTGCGTGCAACATCAGTATCGGAAACCATCACGTGGATTAGATCGCCTTGTTGCAAAACTGTGTGTTCGTTAGGAATTAAGCCTTCGCCTAAGCGTGTAATAAAGGCAACACGTGCAGGCGTTAGGGCATCGATTAAGAGAATAGGACGCCCATACCAATCGGCGTGAGGATGCATTTCGCACAATTGAACCATTCCAGTTGCATCGCGCCATTCAGAGCGTGAACCTTCGGGGGCAAGACGGCGAAGAATTTGATCGGTTGCCCACAAAACGGTTGCAACAGTAGGTATGCCTAAGCGCTGGTAAATTTCGGCTCGTCCTGGATCATAAATACGTGCGACTACATTTTGAACGCCATATGTTTCGCGGGCTACACGTGCAGCAAGAATGTTTGAATTATCACCATTGCTAACAGCTGCAAAAGCATCTGCATCTTGAATGCCTGCTTCTAATAACACTTCTCGGTCAAAGCCAACGCCAGTAACTGTGCGTCCCTTAAAGTTAGGACCTAGGCGACGAAAAGCTTCACGAGCCTGGTCGATGACTGCAACTGTATGACCGGCTGCTTCGAGTTCGGTAGCGAGTGATGAACCAACTCGACCGCAACCCATGATGACTACGTGCACAGGAGGTAACTTACACCCATAGGCTTACATCCATGGCATCAAACAAGAGTTCGACCCTGAAAACTGGCGACCTGGTTCAGGTCACCATTGAAAAAGTGGCCCATGGGGGACATTTTATTGCGCGCCATGATGGGGCGGTCATTTTTGTTAGGCATGCGATTCCGGGTGAAAATTGCACGATTCAAATAACGAGTGTTGGAAAATCCTTTAATCGCGCCGATGTCGTGTCAGTCCAAACTCCATCCGAATTCCGCGTAGTCGCTCCGTGCAGCTTTGCTCATCGCAATGGCTGCGGAGGATGCGATTTTCAACATATTTCTGTGGCTCATCAGCGAGAACTGAAGTCCGATGTCATTGCAGAGCAATTTTCACGTATTGCAAAGCTGGATGTGCAGGTAGATGTAGAAGAAGTTGGCGAAAGCACACATTGGCGAACACGGGCAATCGCAACTACTGACCGTAATGGAAAATTGGGATTTTTTAAGTCCAGGTCCCATTCAATTGCACCCGTAACGGATTGCCTTATTTGTGTTGAGGGAATCAACTTTAAGGAGTTAGCAAGTCGAGATCTAAAAGGCGACGTTCGAGTTGAGGTAAGTGCATCAAACACAGGGGAACGTGCGATTGCCTTGGCACCGACCCGTGGTGAAGAAAAAGCCAGACTGACAGAAGGCCCGGCGGTACTGCATGAAAATGTAATTGGTAGAACACTAGAAGTTAGCCAAGAATCATTTTGGCAAAGTCACCAGCGGGCGCCAGAAGTTTTAACGCAAGCTGTACTTGATTTTGCTCAATTCAAGGTTGGCGAACATGTTTTAGATTTGTATGGAGGTGTTGGATTATTTACCGCAGCAATTTTGGGCGCGGTCGGTGAAACAGGACATGTTGATTTGATCGAAGGTAGCAAAGTTGCCACTGCAGATGCATCACGAAATTTTTCTTCGAATTCAAATGTGACTATTGCAACTGGAGATGTAGCTAAATTATTACCACGAATTACTTCGGCAGATGTGGTTGTTTTGGATCCGCCTCGAGATGGAGCCGGCAAGGATGCAGTCGCTCAGATAGCAGGATTGGCACCTCGTGCAATTGTGTATGTCGCCTGCGATCCTGCAGCATTGGCCAGAGATACCGCCTATCTTGCAGATCACAGATATTCACTCGTAAAAGTACGTGCTTTTGATCTCTTTCCAATGACACATCACATCGAATGTGTTGCCCTGTATGAGCGCGCTGAGGTATCTTCAGCACTCTGAAAGCTTCTACGAAAGGCAGATAATGAGTAAAAACTCTTTCAACGCAAAAAAGAATGTGGAAGTTGCGGGCAAGAGTTTTGAGATTTTCGATATCTCCTCAATTGAAGGTGCTGCAAACCTTCCCTTCAGCCTTAAGGTCTTATTAGAAAACTTGCTTCGCACCGAAGATGGAGCGAACATCACCGCTGATCACATCACGGCGCTTGCCACGTGGGATCCATCTGTGGAGCCAGATACAGAAATTCAGTTCACACCTGCCCGTGTAGTTATGCAGGACTTCACCGGCGTACCGTGCGTTGTAGATCTGGCAACGATGCGTGAAGCGATCGTTGAACTTGGGGGAGATGCCTCAAAGGTCAACCCTCTTGCACCAGCCGAGCTCGTAATCGATCACTCTGTTATTGCCGATAAATTCGGAACCAAGGACTCGTTTGAACAAAACACAGATATTGAATATGAACGAAACCAAGAACGTTACCGTTTCTTGCGTTGGGGCCAGACCGCCTTTGATGAGTTCAAGGTAGTTCCACCCGGAACGGGAATTGTTCATCAAGTAAACATTGAATATTTGGCCCGCGTTGTTATGACGAGAACCGTTGAAGGAGTTCTTCGCGCATACCCTGACACCGTTGTCGGAACAGATTCACACACGACCATGGTTAATGGACTTGGCGTGCTTGGCTGGGGCGTGGGTGGAATTGAAGCAGAAGCAGCGTTGTTAGGTCAGCCGGTTTCGATGTTAATCCCTCGTGTAGTGGGCTTCAAATTAACTGGTGCTCTGCCACTGGGAACGACCGCAACTGACATGGCCTTGACCATCACCGAAATTTTGCGCAAGGTAGGCGTAGTTGGAAAGTTTGTAGAGTTCTTTGGTCCTGGGGTTACAACTGTTCCTATGGCTAATCGAACAACTATTGGAAACATGAGCCCTGAGTACGGATCAACATGTGCAATATTCCCAATTGATGAAGAAACCCTTCGGTACCTGCGCCTTACGGGTCGCAGTGATGACCAGGTTGCATTAGTTGAACAGTATGCAAAGAAACAAGGGATGTGGCATGACCCATCAATTGAGCCACGTTTTTCACAGGTCGTTGAACTAGATCTTTCAACAGTAGTGCCATCTATTTCAGGTCCAAAGCGGCCGCAGGATCGTATTTCGTTGAGCGATTCAAAGAGCGCCTTTTCATCAATAGTTCCAACTTATTTCAGCGACAAGACGGCAAAGGGTGAAGTAGCTGCGGGATCAACTCGTGTTAAAAATGGTGATGTTGTTATTGCCTCAATTACTTCATGCACCAATACTTCTAACCCATCTGTCATGATCGGCGCGGCACTTCTTGCAAAGAAAGCTGTAGAAAAAGGTCTTAAATCAAAACCATGGGTTAAGACGACCCTTGCGCCGGGATCCAAGGTTGTAACTGATTATTACGATCGCGCTGATTTAACTCAGTACATGGAAGCACTTGGTTTCAATCTTGTCGGTTATGGCTGCGTTACTTGTATCGGAAACTCAGGCCCGCTACCGATGGATATCAGCAAGGCGATTAATGAATCTGATTTGGCCGTGACCGCCGTGCTTTCCGGAAACCGAAATTTTGAAGGAAGAATTAGTCCAGATGTGAAGATGAACTACCTTGCATCGCCTCCGTTAGTAGTTGCTTATGCAATTGCCGGAACGATGGATCATGATTTTGAAAATGATTCCCTAGGCAAGGACACAGCAGGAAACGATGTATTCCTCAAGGATATCTGGCCCTCACCGCAAGAAATCCAAACAGTTATTGACTCTTCAATTTCATCAGAAATGTTTAAAAAGGATTATGCAACCGTCTTTGAAGGCGATCACCGTTGGAAGTCACTTGCCACACCTACTGGCAAGGTGTTCGAGTGGGATCCAAAATCAACGTATGTTCGGAAGCCTCCATACTTTGAAGGCATGCCTAAGCAGCCAACGCCGGTAACAGATATTTCTGGAGCACGTGTATTGGCAGTTCTGGGTGATTCTGTAACTACAGATCACATTTCACCTGCCGGAAACATTAAAGCTGACTCACCAGCAGGCAAGTACCTGACAGAACACGGGATTGACCGCGCAGATTTCAATTCATATGGATCACGTCGCGGAAATCATGAGATTATGATTCGTGGAACATTTGCAAATATTCGCTTAAAGAATCTGCTGCTTGATGGCGTTGAGGGTGGATTTACTCGCAACTTCCAAGCTGGCGGAGAGCAAACAACTATTTATGATGCATCTGTTGCATACCAAGCAGCTGGGACACCACTTGTGATTCTTGCTGGCAAAGAATATGGATCGGGATCTTCACGCGACTGGGCTGCAAAAGGCACCGCGCTATTGGGTGTTCGCGCTGTAATTGCTGAAAGTTTCGAGCGAATTCACCGTTCAAACTTGATTGGTATGGGAGTACTGCCTTTGCAGTTCAAGGATGGCGAAACCGCCGTATCACTTGGTCTGACCGGAACAGAAACATTTGCGATTACGGGAATCACTGCACTTAATAGCGGGGGAGTTCCAAAGGAGCTAACCGTAACTGCAGGGTCAATTACATTTACGGCCAAGGTACGTATCGATACTCCGGGAGAAGCAGATTATTATCGCCATGGTGGAATCATGCAGTACGTCCTACGTTCTTTATTGGCCGAGTAAATACACTTTCACATCATGGATCTGAATACTTTTTCGGTAGGCAAGCTTCATGACATGAGCCCTGCTCAATTAAAGGATCTTGCCTCCGAAATTCGAGAATTTTTGATCGATAAGGTTTCGAAAACTGGTGGCCACCTTGGTCCTAATCTTGGAGTTGTCGAACTAACAATCGCTATCCATAGAGTTTTTGAATCACCGAAAGACATAGTTCTCTTTGACACCGGTCACCAGTCCTACGTTCACAAAATTCTTACAGGTCGCGCGGATCAATTTGATCTATTAAGACAGCGCAATGGAATTTCTGGTTATCCAAATCGTCGCGAAAGTGAACACGATGTAATTGAAAATTCGCATGCATCAACAGCCCTTTCTTGGGCTGATGGAATTTCTCGAGGGTTTTCACTGTCCGGGCAATTGAATCGACACGTTGTCGCAGTAGTTGGTGACGGTGCTCTAACTGGCGGTATGTCTTGGGAAGCTTTGAATAATTTGTCGCCTGAGTCAGAGCGAAACTTGGTAATTGTTGTCAACGACAACGAACGGTCTTACTCACCAACAATTGGTGGGCTGGCGACCTATTTAACGACATTGCGTGCAAGCAGAGAGTATGAACGGATTTTGGGCCGTGGCAAGAGAATGCTCCACAACACACCGGTCGTTGGAAAATACATCTACGGAACCCTGCACGGATTGAAAAAGGGAATCAAGGACATGGTCGCACCTCAAGGCATGTTTGAGGACTTGGGATTTAAATATCTCGGTCCCATCGATGGCCATGACATTGCAGCTATGGAGAAAACTTTACAGATGGCGAAAGAGTTTGGTGCACCTGTAATAGTTCATGCGATTACCGAAAAAGGTCGAGGCTACACACCGGCCATCGAGGATATGGCTGAAAAATTCCATGCGGTTGGAATTGTTGATCCAGTAACAGGAAAACCACTCAAGGCGTCAGCGCCCTCGTGGACCAATATTTTTTCAGAAGAAATTACTGCGATGGGCAAAGAGAATTCAAAGATCGTGGCAATAACAGCGGCAATGCTTGGCCCAACAGGGTTAGACAAGTTCGCGCAGAATTTTCCAGAAAGAACAATTGATGTTGGTATCGCTGAACAACACGCAGTTACTAGCGCCGCCGGATTAGCCTATGCAGGGATGCATCCGGTTATTGCAGTCTATTCGACCTTCTTGAATCGAGCTTTTGATCAGTTGTTATTAGATGTTGCACTGCACAAGGCTGGAGTTACCTTTGTTTTGGACCGTGCTGGAATTACAGGTGATGACGGTCCGTCTCACCATGGAATTTGGGATCTAGCGCTAACTGGAATTGTTCCAAATATGCAGGTGGGTGCACCGCGCGATGGAGCCCGGTTACAACAAATTTTGCGACAGTGTGTAGCGATTTCAGATGCACCATCCATGATCAGATTTCCTAAGGGTGCCGTTCCGGCAGATATTCCAGCGGTTGCGCACATCAATGGGATAGACATCCTTCATCGTGGATCAGCACCACAGGTGCTTGTTATTAGCGTTGGATCTATGGCTGGTATGGCAATTGAAGTCGCGCAATTGGCACAAACACAATCAATTGAGGTAACGGTGGTTGATCCGTTGTGGGTTAAGCCAATTTCTCCAGCTGTAGTTGCAATGTGTGCCGAATATTCCTTAGTCGTTGTAATGGAAGATGGAATCAAACATGCAGGTATTGCTAGTTCGATTTCTGAAGCCCTGCGTGAAACTGGCAGCACATGCACGCTGCATTCAATCGGCGTTCCACTGGAATTCATTGAGCACTCAAAGCGTGCTGAAATCCTAGAAGACTTAGCGATAACACCTGCTGCAATTGTGCAGCAGATTGCAGGCTGGATTTCCTAGATCTAAGGAAGAGAAGCGACACCCTTTTCATGGAATCGCTTACCTGTTACTGATTCGCTAATTCCTTCGCGATCTAAGTACGGCAGGATTCCACCAAGATGCATTGGCCAGCCAGCACCCATCAACATGCATAGATCAATCTCTGCTGGTGTTGATACGACACCTTCATCAAGCATTGCACGAGCTTCTTCAGCCAATGCTTTCAATGCACGCGAGCGAACTTGTTCTGCCGTAGATGGTGCTGTTCCCTGTTCCACCAATGCCATTGCTGCAGGGTTTGCACCAACAGATCCATCTTCATTCTTTATGTAGAAGTGGCGAACGCCTTCTTTGACCATACGCTGCATAGTCGGAGAAATTCGATAGCGAGGCCCAAGGTTGTTGTGCAACGTTTCGGATACGTGCAACGCCACACCTGGACCTACAAGATCAAGTAGCTGGAATGGAGACATTGGGAATCCAATTTCCATCATCGCAGAATCTGCTACCGCTGGTGGTGTGCCTTCATCGACCGCATCTGTTACCTCACCCATAAAGCGGGTCAGTAAGCGATTGACTACAAAACCCGGAGCATCCTTACAAATAATCATTGTCTTCTTGAGTTCCTTGCCAACTGCAATTGCAGTGGCAGTTGTTGCATCATCTGTTGTAGATGTGCGCGCAACCTCAAGTAGTGGCATCACTGCAACTGGATTGAAGAAGTGGAAACCAACAACGCGCTCTGGATTTTTTAATCCTTCAGTCATTCGTTCGACTGATAGGGAAGAGGTGTTAGTTGCTAGAACACATTCAGGTGAAACGATTGTTTCAAGCTTCTTAAACAGCTCCTGCTTAAGTGAAAGCTCTTCAAAAATCGCCTCAATGATGAAATCACAACCGGCAAATACAGTTTGATCTGCCGACCCTGAGATAAGCAGTGAAAGTCGACCGGCAGATTCTGCGCTCATGCGCTTTTTCTCAACTAACTTCGCCAATTCATTCTTAACCCAGGCAACGCCCTTGTCGGCGCGTTCTTGATCAATATCCGTCATCACAACTGGACACTTAAGGTTGCGAAGCAGCAATAGGGCTAACTGTGAAGCCATCAATCCTGCACCGACAACTCCGACCTTGGTGACCTTGCGGGCCAATGCAGGTTTTGGAGCACCTTCTACTTTTTTGCGCTTCTTTTGAATCACATTAAAGGCATACAGTGATGATCGCAAAGTATCGGACATTGTTAAATCTGAAAGCACCTGATCTTCAGCATCAAAACCTTCACCCAAAGTGTTGGTTCGTGCAGCAGCAATCAGCTCAAGTGCCTTCATAGGTGATGCAATAGTTGCGCCGCCATACTTTTTCAATGCGGCAGCTTTGCCAGTGGCAAGAGCGGATTCCCAGGCCGGATCATTGCTGTAATCAGCGCGTTCGATTTTTGTTGTGCCGTTAAGAACACCAACTGCAAAACCGATAGAACGCTCCAAGAAATCAGCTGGATCAAACATGGCATCGACGACGCCAAGCTTTAGCGCATCTTTAGCTTTCATCATGGTGTTGTTATTGAGTGCATTAAGCATGATTACCTGAACCGCACGCTCTGGTCCGATTAGTTTAGGCAAGATCGTTGCGCCACCCCACCCAGGCACAAGTCCTAGAAACACTTCTGGAAGGGCGGTAAAGGCGGTAGAAGCAACTGTTCGGTAATGACAATGTAATCCAACTTCCAAGCCGCCACCCAAGGCCAAGCCATTGATGAATGCAAAAGTTGGAATCTTTGATTCACCTAATCGGCGGAATACATCGTGTCCAAGTTTTCCAATAGCTAGCGCTTGACTGCGGTCAGTCAGGAAAGAAAGTGCCGAAAGATCAGCACCAGCTGCGAAAATAAAGGGCTTGCCTGTAATTGCAATGGCAGCTGGATTACGTCCGATTGCATCTGTGATTGCATTATTTAGTGCATCAACAGATTGAGGACCAAAAGTATTTGGACGGTTGTGATCATGTCCGTTGTCCAAAGTAATAAGTGCCATCGTTCCTTTGCCACCAAAGGCAGACAGATCAATGTCGCGCACAAGTGCGTTAGTTACAACCTCTTCGGGTGCTCCTGCTGGAAGTGTGATCTCTGCGCTCATAATTACTTTGCTCCCTTAAAGTTTGGGTTTTCCCAGATAACAGTGCCGCCCATGCCTAGTCCAATACACATTGTTGTAATGCCATAACGAACATCGGGCTTGGCTTCAAAGGTCCGAGCCAAATTAAGCATCAAACGAACACCCGATGATGCCAATGGGTGGCCCACTGCAATTGCTCCTCCGTATGGATTGACTCGAGAATCATCATCTGCGATTCCAAAGTGATCTAGGAAGGCAATGACCTGCACTGCAAAAGCCTCGTTTACTTCAAATGCACCAATATCTTCAATTGTTAATCCTGCTTGCTTAAGCGCTTTAAGTGTTGATGGAACTGGCCCATAGCCCATAATTTCTGGTTCGACTCCGGCAAATGCATAGGTAACCATCTTCGCTTTGATTGTTAAGCCAAGTTCTAATGCTTTTTCTTCGCTAGCAAGTATCGCTGCTGTTGCTCCGTCATTTAAACCCGATGAATTACCCGGTGTTACGCGTCCTGCTGGGCGAAATGGCGTCTTTAATCCTGCAAGACCTTCCATAGTTGTTTGCGGACGAGGTGCTTCATCAACGGTTGCAACAGTCCAACCAAGTTCAGCGCTGCGCGCAGCTGTTGGAATTAAATCGCGCTGAATCTTTCCATCTGCATATGCTTGAGCAGTTTTAAGCTGCGAATTCATCGCATAGCGATCGGCGCGCTCCTTAGTAATATGTGGAAAACGATCATGCAATCTTTCAGCTGTTGCACCCATCGCAAGGGCATCTTGTTCAACAATTCTTTCTGCAAGGTAGCGTGGATTTGGATCCATGCCTTCTCCCATTGGGTGATTACCCATGTGCTCTACACCGCCAGCAATTGCAATTTCATTTGTTCCCATTGCGATTGCTCCGGCGATTGTTGTAACCGCGGTCAACGCACCTGCACACCAACGGTCAACTGAGTATCCGGGAACAGTGTTTGGTAATCCTGAAAGCAAAGCCGCGCTTCTACCAATGTTCATACCTTGGTCACCAGTTTGTGAAGCTGCAGCGATTGCAACATCTTCAATTGCTGCGGGATTAATCTTTGGGTTTCGCTCTAGCAATCCACGAATTGCGCGAACCAACAGATCATCTGCACGAGTACCGGCATACATTCCTCCGGCTTTTCCAAAAGGGGTGCGGACGGCATCAACAAGGACAACTGTGCGGGACATGAAACTTCCTTTACCTAGGGCGTAGCCCAAAGGTTACTCGCCAGTAAGGGTTTAGGACAGTAGCGAATTAGGCGCTAACTGATGTCTTTACGCGTGGCTTAGATAGGTATGGGACCAAAACAGCGCCTAAGTACAGAACATAAACACCTAACTGGAGCCAGGAGGTGGTTGTATCAAAGCCGATGGTGCCAGAAAGGGAGGCACCCAAGATTGAATCCTTGGCGATAAATGAGGTTACATCCCAGACAAAAGCATCGGGGCCAGGAAGGTACCCAAGCTCTTGGAACTCATGGATTCCGTAGGACAAAACGCCTGCTGCAACAATGATCAGGGCAACGCCTGAATAAGTGAAGAACTTTGCAAGGTTTAATTTGATTGCGCTCTTGTAGATCAAATATCCAAGAGTAATTGAGACGGCAAATCCCAGAATTAATCCAACTGTAGAGCTGGTTACATCTGCAACTGTTTGAAAGTTTGTATACACAAATAATGATGTCTCAAGGCCTTCGCGAATAACAGCAATAAAAGCCACCCCGGCAAGGGCTAGCGGACCTGCACCCACTGCGTTTTCTACTTTTCCTTGTAGTTCATTACGAAGATTTCGCGCAGTGCGCTTCATCCAGAAAACCATCCAGGTAACAAGAGCAACAGCAATAAATGAAGTAACTCCTGCAAAAAGCTCTTGTCCACGATCGCTCAAGGAAACAGAGGTCATTGTTAGAAATGCCCCAAGTCCGATGCTGGCTACAACGGCGGTAATCACACCAGTCCACAAAGGCTTTAAGTAACCCTGTCGATTGGTCTTGACGATATAGGCGACCAGAATTCCAACAATGAGCGCGGCTTCTAGGCCTTCGCGAAGAGCAATAATGAATGTACTGAGCATGAGGCAAAATCTAAGGGGAAAAGGGTATTTACGCAACTCTTATGTTGCGTAAATCAGGCCTCCTCAGGCGTGGTTTCCGTCACTTCCCCTGAAGGCGGCTCGGGAACTGGCACCGGTTCTTTTTCTAGCAAGGCCGCAGCAAGTGCCGGGGCCACAAGGGAAATCTGCCATTGGCGGGCGCCTAACTCAGTTAAGGCGAATTCGACGGCAGGGATCGACAGAGTTTCTGTGGCACCGGCAGGAGGTTTCCAGCAAACTCTTCGAACGTGGTCGGGTGTGATTAAATTTTCCACAGGTATTTCATTGTCGTGTGCAATCAATTCAATTGCAGCACGTGCATGAGAAAGTGGTGCATATTTTTCTGGAAACTTATCGCGCCATAATTTAATCGGTGGCAAGGTATCCGCGTTTGTCCGCATTGCTGGCCACTGTTCTTCAGGTAGTGCAATAGCCGAAGAGATACTGCTCAGCCACAAGGGTAAATTTTCTAACCATCGAGCTCGCAACCCAAGCGGGCGCAGGGCTTTTTCAAATTCCTTCTTGGTTACTGCTGCTGTCATTGCAAGTTCAACTATCGCCGAATCATTGAGCAATTTTCCAGCGGCGATATCTTGTGAAGCTGCGACACGATCGCGGGCAGTCCACAGCTCTCTGATGATTGCTAATTGATCACGACGTTTAATTTTGTGCATTCCTGAAGTGCGTCTCCATGGATCAACACGTGGGGGAGCAGGCGGTGCTTTAAGTATTGAAACAAACTCTTCTAGCGCCCATGATAATTTGTTTGACTTCTTTAAAATTTCATACATTCGGTCTCGAAGTTCAACAAGTAGTTCTACATCCAATGCAGCGTAAGTAAGCCAATCTTTTGGCAATGGGCGAGCAGACCAATCAGCAGCGCTATGTTCTTTCGCTAATGAAACTCCCATCAGTGTTTCTAATAGAGGACCTAAACCAACTCGCGGCAAGCCAGCGATTCTGCCTGCTAATTCAGTATCAAAGAGGCTGACTGGATTGATGCCTAATTCACGAAGGCAGGGCAAGTCTTGGGTGCTTGCGTGCAAGATAACTTCATCGGTGTTCAACACAGTATTAAGTTGAGCGAACAGGTCGTGGCCGGGCCCAAAAGGAATCGGATCTATCAGATGGAGTCCGCCGTTGTTTCGCTTGATTTGGATCAAATAAGCACGTGCGCTGTACCTGAAACCTGAAGCACGCTCTGCATCTACAGCGAATGGACCGTGACCCTGTGCCAATTGCACCAATGCTTCTTTGAATCTGGATTCGGTGTCGATTACAGGTGGTGTTCCTTCAGCAGGTTGAAGTAGAGGTATCGCAGCGATTTCTTCACTCATGATTATTGGCGACGCGCAGAAGAAATTGCTGATACGCCCTCGGGCACGGGTGGCAATCCTGCAACCTCTGAAATTAAATTGCACCAGCTCTCAATATGTTTCATCAATTCTAAAGGTTCGGTAATGATAGGTGTCCACGAAGCGCGAATTTCAATTTCTGTATCGTCATTGCGCGGAGAAAGTTTGCCAAAGGATGCGCTGGATACACGGGTTACGGTTCCACTAGGAGCGTTGTAGGAACAGTCATTTCTTTCCAGTGATTCCAAGAACCAGCTCCAGCCAACTTCAGGCAACATGGGATCTTCTTGCATGACTGGATCTACATCAGCGCTTACAAAGGTGACGCATCGAAATTCGCCATCCCACGTAGCTTGTCCTCCTGGTTCGTGCAGCAAAACGAAACGCCCATTTGCAACTTCATTTTCTTCGTCGCCTAAAAGTCCATTCGAAACATCAGCAGAGAAGGCAAAAGAAAATGTGGCAAGTTTCTGAGGTGCCGGAACTTCGATAAGTGAAACTTCTGCGCGCGGAGTAAAGGTGCGAAGCTGATCTATCAAGCGCTCGAAAGCATTCACATCCACTGCCTTAGGATAAAGAATTAATACAGTCTTTTCAGGGAGGCGGGGCTGTAACCTTGCCCAATGGCCTCGCTCCTAGCTCTTCTATCAAGTGCAATGTGGGGAACTGCTGATTATTTCGCTGGGCGTCTTAGCAAGAAGCACAACCCATTTGCGGTTTTGGGTTTCTCTCAGGTTATTGGTCTATTTGTCGGAATACTAATTGTGGTTGTGTCCGGAAGTTGGCAAGGAAAAGTTTTAGGTCTTGATGGATTTTTGATTCCCGGTGCTCTTGCCGGAATCTTTGGCTACATCGGACTTGCTTGCCTTTACGAAGGATTATCAACTGGTCGTATGGGCGTTGTTTCTCCCATTAGTTCTTTAAGCACCGTGATTCCTTTAGCCTATGCACTAATTACCGGTGATGTTCTTTCGACAATTACTTTAGTTGGTGTAGTAATTGCATTGATTGGTGTGTTTTGTGCGAGTGGGCCCGAATTATCACAAGGTTTTCCAATCAAGCCGATTCTTCTTGCCTTAGGAGCTGCAGCTGGCTTTGGTTTAGCCCTGACCTTTATTGCAATTGGATCGCAAAGCAGCGCCTTGTTAACAATGGTTTCAATGAGAGGCGCAACATTCTTCGTCACCATTTCTTTGGCACTTAAGTTTCGGACAACCGGAAATTTCAGCAAGAAAGATATGCCGATGCTTATTTTTATTGGTGCTGCAGATTTCCTGGCTAACTTACTTCTTGGAATTGCTTGTACGAAGGGACTTGTATCTGTCGCAATGGTGTTTGGATCCTTGTATCCGATCGCAACAGCGGTTCTAGCCTTTAAGTTCTTAAATGAGCGACTACATAAAGTTCAGTACATCGGAATTGCACTTGCCGTAACTGGAGTGTCGATAATTTCAGCCTTTTAATTCCATGCTGAATAGAAGGTTGTCCCATCAACTTCTCGAGATTTACAATGTTTAAAGTTCGTCAACAACTCTTCCCAATCAATTCTGTGGTCTCCGCCTGTCGCCGTTGTAACGCTCAGTTCGATTCCGTCCAAGATCTTCTTCTCTATCAATTCGTTGATTAATGAAATCCCGCCTTCAATCAAAATCTTGTCGCCAAACTGCGCGCGCGCTTTTTCGATAGCTTGCGCAGGGGAGCAATTCCACAACAAGGCCAGGTGATTTCCCTGGACTGGATTAACGAGCGAACGAGAAATTACTACCAGCGGTACCGGGGTTCGGTTATATGGTTCGTGGCGGGCGGTATTGCCGCCAATAATGATGCAATCTACTTCGCGACGACGCTGCAAAAAAACTTGGCGATCAGCTGCCGAACTGACCCCAGCAGATCGGCTTTCCTTTGAGGTAGAGCCATCCCTATCAACGACAAGTGTTGCAACGATGCTCACAGCGGCAATTATTGCTCAAGGGAGATCAGATTTCTTAAGGAATCTGTCAGTGGCAGTCTTTATATTTGGCTCCATGATCATCGATTGCAATACCTGCACCATGGCTACGATCGCCTGCAACACATGTGTCGTGGCCTTTTTCCTCGAACCCACACGCGAAATCAGTCAGGCAACCGCGACCGCCCTTAGTGTTCTGGCCGACAGTGGATTAACCCCGCCACTTCAATATGACGCTCGTGGGGCTTGATTCAAACCCAATTCACAGCCGATTTGAGCGATATGAGGTTGAGATAGGGGCATAAGCGCGGTTAGCCTTATGCCCATGTCATTTTCTCTGCGGGTTGGTGTGGCTCTGGTGATGGTTGCCGGGCTCATTGCCCCTGTCACAGCTAATGCAGCCCCTAGTTTGGCTCAAGTTAAAGCTAAGGTGCGCCAACTGGAAGAGGATGCAACAGCGGCGGCTGAAGGCGCTCAAGAAGCAAAGGTTAAATTGGCGGGGCTAACAAAAACCCTGAATGGAATTAAGGCAAAAGCTGAAGTGCAGGGTCAAACCGTTTCTACCCTTCAGAGGTCATTGGGAACTATTGCTATTGAGCAGTATAAATCTGGAGGATTTGGGCAAAGCCTTGAACTTCTCTTTTCGAGTGATCCAACCTTGTACCTTTCATCGGCAGGATCGCTAGATGCATTAACTCGCAGAAAATCTGCACAACTGCGAAAGTTTGAAGCCGCCCAGCAGCGTTTAAATGCAACCACGCTGACGGTCAATGACAAGATCGCACTTGTTGCGGCAGCACAAAAAAAATTGGCGGCGCAGTCTGCGATTGCACTCAGCAAATTGGCAGAGGCTGAAAAATTATTGTCTAAGCTGACAAAAGCTGAACGTGAACGATTAGCAAAGCTGGCAGAGGAAGAAGAAAATGCAGATCAAGCCTCATCATTGAAGGCTGCAAAAACTGCAAGTGGGGTTTCGGGGCGTGCAGGTGTTGCTCTCAAGTACGCATTGAAACAAATAGGCGATCGTTACGTCTTTGGATCTGCTGGAATGGTGACGTGGGATTGTTCAGGACTTACCATGCGTGCGTATCAAGCAGCCGGTGTGTCCTTACCTCATTCATCGGCGGCGCAATCTCGAATGGGCAAAAAGGTTTCTTTCAGTTCATTAAAGCCTGGAGATCTCTTGTTCTTCGGTCGACCTGTCTCGCACGTGGGTATCTATCTCGGCGGCGGCAAAATGGTTCACGCACCACGTTCGGGTTCTCGAGTAAAAGTTGCAGCAAGTGGCTCACTAGGAAGAAAACCATTGGTTGGAGCTCGCCGTTTCTAATCCAGTTTTATTTGTAACTAATGATTTTGGTCCACGAGCAGGTGGCATAGAAACTTTCATCATTGGATTGATACAACGTCGCCCATACGGTCAAACAATTGTCTACACATCATTTCAAGAAGATTCAGAATCATATGACGCTGATTGGTTAAGCAATTATGGAGTCCGCGTCATTAGAGATCGGGCGAAAATACTGTTGCCAACCCCAAGAGTTGGCTTTCACCTGCGCTCAATAATTAAGAGAGAAGGCATCACGATTGCGGCCTTCGGGGCGGCGGCTCCACTGGGACTTTTATCTGCGAGTATGAAGCGTGCAGGGATAACTCGAACAGTGGCGTTAACACATGGACATGAAGTCTGGTGGGCCAAGGTTTTTCCATTCAATGTTTTATTGCGCAGAATTGGTTCAACAGTTGATGTGTTGACGTATTTAGGTGAATTCACTCGAAACGCTATCTCCAAGGGGATTAGCGGGAAAGCACATCGATCAATGGTGAAGATTGCCCCAGGTATCGATGTTGATCACTTTATTCCAACCGATGCATCGGCTCTGCGAGAGTCACTAGGAATCAAAAATAAAAAAGTAATCGTCTCAGTTGGCCGCTTAGTTCATCGTAAAGGACAAGATCAACTAATTGAGGCCATGCCCGAAATTCTAAAGACCGTTACAGATGCGCATCTTTTGTTGATTGGAGAAGGGCCATACCGCGAATACCTTGAGAAACTGGTACAGAAATACAATTTGGAAGAATCTGTAACATTTATAGGAAGAATTCAGTACAAAGATTTGCCGATGTATCTGTGCGCTGGCAATATTTTCGCGATGCCAAGCCGTTCACGCTTAATGGGTCTTGAAGTTGAAGGACTCGGGATTGTGTATCTAGAAGCCAGCGCTTGCGGGTTACCAGTTTTAGCCGGAAATTCTGGGGGAGCACCTGATGCCGTTGTGCAGAACGAAACAGGATTGGTCGTCGACGGTACGAATCATAAACAGATCGCACAAGCTGCTATTGAGTTACTAACAAATGTTTCTTTGTCGCAAAAGATGAGCGTAGTTGGGCGTCAATGGATTGTTCAAAAGTGGCGTTGGGAGATCTGGTCTAAAGATTTTGAGGATCTTTTAAACAAGTAGTCCACGCTCGCGGGCAATAGTTAATGCCTGAACTCGATTGTCTGCATCAAGTTTTCGCAAAATTGAAGAAACATGAGACTTCACGGTTGAAACTGAGATGTACAGATTTGCAGCTATTGCGAAGTTGCTTAAACCAAGGTTTATGGAGTGCAGGATGTCTAACTCTCTGGCTGTAAGCCCAGACTCTATACCGATTGCAAAAGTTTGATTGCTACTAAAAGAGGTAGGACTAGAAATTGAAAAATCAACTGCTGCAAGTAAATCAGAGAGGGGAGCACTCTTTACAATGAAGGCATTCGCACCAGCGTTCTTTGCGGCACGTACATAATCTGCACCATCGTTTAATGTCAGCACCACAATTGCAACTAATGGTGAAACTTTGCGAGCCCAGGACACCAAATCAAATCCAGAGCCATCTGGCAAATTAATATCGACAATAATTACATCTGGATTTGTAAGTGCCATGAATGCTTGAGCTTCTTTTATGGATCCTGTGACTGATACAACTGCATAACCATGAGACTCAATCGCAGATTTCAACCCATAACGCACCACTGCGTGGTCATCAACAATCAATACCTTCATTGTTACCTCTCTAAAGGCAGCTCAATATTTATTGTCGTCCCTTTCTGACTCGAGTCAATACGGATATCCCCATTGAGCTGTGTGATTCGTTCTTGTACGCCAATCAACCCGAAGCTGCCTTCTTTGCTGTGTGCACCTCCTATCCCATTGTCAGTGATTTGGATGGATAGGTGGGAAGCGTGTGAGTGCTCAGAAACGTTTCGGAGGATTTCTGAAAGTACACGAAGTACTTCGTAGTTGTAATTTCTCTCCTGCGTACCTGAAATCAAATCAGAGGCAGAGCGGAGTTCATGAATTTCTAGCCTGACTTTGTTAATCAAATCAGTTATCGCAAATCGCAATTCGCGAAGTGACTCTTTAACAGGCAATTCATGACTTGTTGCGATCAAAGCATCAATGGAAAAGCCCAGGCCTACTAGGTCCTGGGCGATTCCATCATGAAGTTCCTGAGCGAGTATTACCCGCCGATCACTCATTTAGTAAATAATGCCTCGATCTCTTGAGCAAACTCCTTTGCAACTACGTGACGCTTAACAGAAAGTTTTGCAGTCAGATGTCCACCTGCAATTGTGAAGTCCACCGGAAGAATTGTGAACTTTCGGATTGATTCCGCTTTACTGACCGCCTTGTTTGCTTCATCAACAGCTGTTTGAACAACAGCAATTAAATCGGGATCGTTGATCAGGTCGTTGATTGAAGCGCCATCCTTCTTGTGGCTAACAACCCATGCCTTAAGAGCGTCTGGATCAATGGTCACAAGCGCTGCGATGAATGGTTGGTTATCTCCAACCACCATGCACTGGCTAACTAATGGATGTGAACGCAAACGATCTTCCAGAACCGCCGGTGCAACATTTTTTCCACCAGCTGTCACGATAATTTCCTTTTTGCGTCCAACGATATAAAGGAATCCTTCGTCATCAAGTTTTCCAAGGTCACCAGACTTGAACCAACGCTCACCATCAAAAACTTCAGTATTAGCGGCCTCGTTTTGCCAGTATCCCTGCATAACAATTGGACCGCGAATAAGGACTTCGCCATCATCGGCAATTTTTATTGAAGTACCTGGGATTGGCTTGCCGACAGATCCGACGCGGTGCGCGCCATACAGGTTAAGAGTTGCACCAGCAGTTGTTTCAGTTAATCCATAACCTTCCAGAATTGCTACTCCGGCGCCGCGATAGAAATGTCCAAGTCGGACACCAAGAGGCGCTCCACCCGAAATCGCCGCTTCTACATTTCCACCCATACCTGCGCGAAGTTTGCTGTAGACCAGCTTGTCAAAGATTGCGTGCTTAAACTTAAGAACTGGAGACATGCCCTTCTTATCAAGTGCTTCTGAGTATGCAATAGCAACATCAACTGCTTTCTTGAAGATCTTTCCCTTACCTGCTGCTTCTGCGCGAGCTTCTGCTCCGTTGTAAATCTTTTCAAAAATACGAGGTACGGCCAAAACAAATGTTGGCTTGAATGATGCCAAATCCATAGGCAATCTCGTTACTGGGTCGCTGCAATGTGCCAAATGTAGGCCAGATGCAATTGCACCAATCTGAACCATGCGACCAAAAACATGTGCGACTGGAAGGAAGAGCAGTGTTGAGCCACCAGGCTTTAGAAAGAGCTCACTTGCACCCTGTGAAACGTTTCCAGTTTCGGAAAGGAAATTGGCATGTGTTAACTGAACACCTTTTGGCTTACCGGTTGTTCCTGATGTGTAGATCAATGTCGCAAGTGATGAAGGAGTAACTGCATTTCGGCGACGATCGATTTCATCATCACCGATGTGCTTGCCTGCTTCGCGCAAGATTGCCAATACATCATCTGTCATCGTCCACACATGACGGGTATGGGATGGCAAAACTGTTTGCACTAGATCACGAAGTGCAGGTGTCTCCACAATGATCCCGACAGAATGAGAGTCGTTGAGAATCCAATCGATTTGTTCTGCAGATGATGTGTCATAGATTGGAACAACAACGGCCCCTGCGTACCAGGTAGCAAAATCTAAAATCGTCCACTCATAGCGCGTGCGCGCCATAATGGCGACACGATCTCCAATTTGAACTCCGGCCGCTATCAATCCTTTTGCGGTAGCGCGAACTTCTTCATCAACTTCGCGCGCGGTTACGGGTTGCCAGCCTTCGCCCAATGGGCGCGACATGGTGATGCGCTCTGGTTCAAACCAGGCGCGTTCAGCGATCAAATTGGTGAGATTTCCAGCTGTAGCAGCAGGAACAAGAGGAGGGATTGTGATTTCATTCATGGCAGAACGCTAGCGTGAGAGATGCGCAAAGGTAAAGAGGGTAACCTTGCGACATGGCCGAATTCAGCAAATCCACAATAATCATTGATGCCCCAATCGCCGCTGTACAAGAGGCGCTTTTCGCCTTGGACAAGTACCCAGAATGGTCGAGCCAGATTAAATCTGCCGAAGCGTTAGCTCGCGATGATCAGGGGCGAATTACCAAGGTAAAGATGAGTATTGATGCCGGAATGATGAAAGATGGCCCCACTTTAGATTACGACTGGAGCGGTGCGCCTAACAAGCTGAGCTTCTCATTAGATGATGCAGATCTTCTCACAGGCATGGATGGAATCTATTCATTTAAGAGCATTGATGAAGACACAACGGAAGTTACCTACGAACTCGAAGTTTCATTATCGATGCCGATTCCCGCAATGATGCGACAGAAAGCAGAGAAGGCAACGATTGATGCAGCGTTGTCACAACTCAAAACTCATTTAGAAGGATAGTTTCATGTCGCATACAATTGGTATCGATGTTGGCGGAACCAAAGTTCTTGGTGGTGTTGTTGATGAGGGCGGAAAGATACTTGCCAGTGCACGCAAAGACACTCCTCGACAAGGTGGCGCTGCACTAACTCAGACAATTGCTGACACAGCCCTAGAGCTGATGGCTCAATTTAATGTCACAGCAATCGGTGTATCTGCAGCAGGATTTGTTTCATCTGATCGTAAAACAATGCTGGCGACACCAAATATTGCCGACTGGAATGGCGTTAATTTAGACGCTGAGTTGACCGCATTAATTGGCTTACCAGTAGTGATTGAAAATGATGCAAACGCAGCAGCATGGGGTGAAGCAAAATTTGGTGCAGGTCGCAATCAGAATCACATGATGATGTTGACTGTTGGCACTGGTATTGGCGGAGGAATTGTTGTTAATGGAGATTTATACCGAGGTGCCTTTGGAATAGCTGCAGAATTCGGTCATCTACGCGTTGTTCCAGATGGACATCTGTGTGGTTGTGGCGCACGTGGTTGCTTTGAACAATACGCATCTGGAAATGCACTGTTGCGCCATGCGCGTGAGGCAATTAGCGCAAGCCCAGAAATCGCACGCAATCTTTTATCTCGTGGTGATGGAACAATCGCTGGATTAACGGGACAAGCAATAACAGATGCAGCTCGTGAAGGTGATCCTGTTGCACTTGCAGCTTTTAATACAACGGGCCAATGGCTTGGGGCAGGTATTGCTTCTTTATCGGTTGTGTTAGATCCATCATGTGTTGTTATTGGTGGGGGAGTAATCGATGCTGGGGAAATTTTGTTAAAGCCAACCCGCGAATCGTTAGAACGGACAATGCCATTTGCTGGCAAGCATCCTTATCCGACTTTGATTGCCGCTGAATTAGGTAATGAGGCAGGTCTTGTTGGTGTAGCAGATTTGGCTAGAGTTTAATTTTCGAAGGGGTAGCGCAATCCAATGTGGGCACGTACGGTGTCTAAGGTCTGCATGATGTCGACAGTATCTTTCCAATTCAAAATCTCTGATTGGTTTTTTCCTGACAGAACTAATCCTTTAAATACTTCTGCTTGCTCGCGCAAACCATGACCAGGGTAGGTGTGTGGATACTCAGTAACCGCACCATTAAAAAGGGTTACCCGCATGCTTGTTGGGCTATAGAAGACACGATCGATTTCTAACCAGCCATTCACGCCTGCCACAACTGCGCGGCACGGAGTTTGCTCGATCATCGTCGTGTTCAAGACCGCTTGTGCTCCATCTGCATAATCAAAGATCATAGAAGTTTGCGCATCAACACCTTTGTCGGTGAGAACACCACTTGCAGTAATTTTGGTTGGGTTGCCCAAAATCATATGTGCAAATGAAACTGGATAAATTCCAAGATCCAGCAAAGCACCACCGGCAAGTGAAGGTTCTACCAGTCGTGGAATATTCTGGTCGGCCAATCGTTGACCGTGATCAGCTTGTACTGTGAGGATTTTTCCTAAAACACCAGAAGCGATAATCTCGCGTACCTGTACATAATGAGGTAGAAATCGCGCCCACATTGCTTCCATAAGTGCAACATTGTTTCGAGTGGCTGCAGCAACCATTTCTTGTGCCTCTTTGGCATTTACGGCAAAAGGTTTTTCGCAGAGAACTGGCTTACCAGCATTCAATGCGGCAATCACATTGTCTTTATGAGCAGGATGCGGCGTTGCAACATAGATCGCGTCAACCGTTGGATCTGTGACAAGTTCTTCATAACTTCCGTATGCGGTTCCTCCGAAAGTTTTTGTAAACTCTTGTGCGTTACTTAAAGTTCGTGAACCAACCGCTGCCACCCTATGTCCTTCGAGCATTTGTAAATCTGCTGCAAATGCGCGTGCAATTCCTCCAGGACCTAAAATTCCCCAATTAAAATTACTCACAACGTTGCTCCATCATCTTCGTGATAGCCACGTTTTAACCAACGATTAATTGCGCGCTTTGCCGAAAAAATAAATCCTTTAGGAGTTTGTCGCGGGGGATTTGGTTGAACAAACCCTTCTTGATCAATCCGATCCAATTCATCTAAATAGGTAGTTGGTGCAGATTCATCTAAGGACATGCCAGAGACGATGGATTCGAACTCAGAGCGAATTAAATCCTCTTCATCCAAATCATCTGGCTTATCCAAATCATCTGGCTCATTTTTTGGCTCGCTCACCCTCAGATAGTGTCATAGTCGTCAATAACCAGTAAATTAACCCCGTGCTGAACAACCTGCCTTACGGAACCCTGCGAGCATTCCTCACGCCATTTTTGATGCTCGCCTTCCGTCCTAAGGTTCGTGGGCTTCGTAATGTGCCGGCTAAAGGTCCGGTAATCATCGCTTCTAATCACTTGTCCTTTAGTGATTCGATCTTCATGCCACTTGTTGTTCCCCGTAAAGTTACATTTCTAGCTAAGAGTGAGTACTTCACTTCACCTGGCCCAAAGGGATTACTGAAGAAGTTAACTTTTATAGCCCTAGGGCAAGTACCTGTTGACCGTTCAGGTGGTCGTCGCAGTGAAGCAGCTTTGATTACGGGACTTAAGGTTTTGGCTGATGGAGATTGCATCGGAATCTATCCCGAAGGAACTAGATCTCCTGATGGACGTTTGTATAAAGGACGTACCGGTATTGCGCGCTTAGCAATTGAATCCGGTGCGCCAGTAATTCCAGTTGCGATGTCTAACACCGACAAAATTCAGCCAACGGGAAAAGTTATTCCTAATGTAAAAAGAGTTGGGATGAGTTTTGGTAAGCCGATGTACTTTGATGGCGATTCAACAGATTTACAACATCTGCGAGATGTCACTGATCAGATTATGAATGCGATTCATGCAATGTCTGGCCAGGAGTACATTGACATTTATGCTCCTAAAAAAGCAAAACTTGGCGAAATCCAAGAAGAGGATTAATCCAAGGCGTTGCGTGCAACCAAATAGTTACATGTTTGGCATTCAGGACCGGCAGCAGGAAGTTCGCCTTCTAAAACATCAATGAACTCACCAATCACCTTTAGGAAATTCGCTTGATCTCTTTCTACCGGGACGTACTTTTGAAAGACCCCAAAACCATAATCATCAACAGATGTTCCAATGGCAGTGGTTGGTTTCCATACCAATAATCCGATTGATGCAACAGATTGCGATTTTCCTGCAGCAGGATTTTCAAGGCTATAGGCATATGCTTCCAGCTGAGGTGAATAAAACTGTCCACTGTCACGTTGGCTATCGGAAACCTTGCAATCGATTAAACCGATAGTTCCATCGTCATTTGTAGCAACCAAGTCATACTTTCCTAGGATGCGCCAACGAGTTTCTGAACCGTTAACAACTAGTGGCTTGCTCTTTACCCATTCGCCCCATTTGCTTACCTTTCCGGGGCGAAGAGACGGATCGATCGTGGGCATGTCAGCACCTTGAAAATGTTCCTCTTGTAACGCTGCCATAGTTCCTACAAGTGGGAACTGCCCAGGCATGGTGACCTTGAACCAGTACTTAATCCATAAGCAACGCTTACAGGTAGAGAGACCAAAGGTTAAATCTGAAGGCGAGATATTTTCACGTGCGGGCTTGGCTGGTTTAATCATGAGGTAATTGTGTACTTAGCCACTGACAATTGCTGAGACCAAAACTGATATTCCCAAAATAATCATGATGATTCCACCGGTAGCTCGTAACTTTTCTAATCGCTTCGAATCAGTGGCAAGCCATTCGCGCGCTGTTCCGGCCAGTAGGCCCCAGGTTCCATCTGAAAAAAATGCCAAAATCGCAAAGATTGCACCAAGCAGAATTAACTGAGAAGTAACGCTGCCACGTTCGCGATCTATGAACTGGGGAAGTACTGCTGCGAAAAAAACAACACCCTTGGGGTTGAGTGCGCCCACCCAATAACCATCCCAGACTGAACGGCCGACACTTGGTGCAACATCGCCTTGGTTAGTCATGTCGGCAGCATGTGCGCTGCGTTTTCTAATCGCATCGATGCCAAGGTACATCAGATAAAGTCCGCCACCCCATTGGACTGCAATGTAGGCAAGTTCTGAACGTTGCAATATTGGACCTAGACCAAGTGCAACAAAGACCGAGAGCGAAAAAGCTCCCGTTACATTTCCAGCGACTGAAAACACCGCTGTCTTTCGACCCCACGCAATGGCCCGAGCGATTACAAACAATACGCTCGGGCCAGGCGCCAAAATAATCACCATCGCGGCAACGATGTATTCAGGAAGCCGCGTTGGAATGATCATGCAGGGATGTTACTTATTACCTCGTGCATCTGCAATTGAGTGAAGAATTCGGTATCCAAGGATTGCAACTAATGTTGCATTGATGATTCCGTTGAATGTGTAATCTCCACGAGTCCATGACATATCTGCAATACCGATAATCAATGCTGAACCTGCAATCAAGAGGTTGGTTGAGTTAGCAAAATCAACCTTTCCTTCGATCCAAATACGAGCACCAACAACACCGATCATTCCAAACAAGGCAACGCCGACCCCACCGAGTGCTCCTACAGGAGTCGCACTTAGAACAGCGCCGAACTTAGGTGAAAGCGATAGTCCAATCGCGCCAACACCTGCGATCCAATATGCAGCTGTTGAATAAACGCGCGTTGCCGCCATTACGCCAATGTTTTCTGCATATGTTGTTGTACCTGAACCGCCACCAAAGCCGGCAAGTGTTGTTGCAACACCATCGGCCATCAGCGCTGTACCCATTTGATCATCTAGATCTTTGCCAGTCATTGAGGCAACTGCCTTAACGTGACCAACATTTTCTGCGATCAAAACAAGAACTACAGGTAGGAACAAAACAATTGCTTTGCCATCAAAGGTTGGGTTTGTAAATGTAGGAAGTGCAAACCACTTGGCTGCCGTGATGCCATCTGTAACCACATCGCCTTGTATGTAAGCCACTCCGTATCCGATCATGAGTCCTAAGAAGATACTGATGCGTCCAAGGAATCCACGAGAAAATGCCGAGATCAAACCGATAGATGCCAAAGTAACGACACCAATCATTGGAGCGGCTACGAAGTTATTTTTTGCAGCACCTGCCAAGTTAAGACCAATAACCATCACGATTGTTCCTGTTACAACAGGTGGCAACATCCAGTTGATCCAACCAATTCCCCATTGCTGAACGATCAGACCAACGGCTGCAAGGATTAAACCAGTTACTACAACACCACCGAGAGCAGCACCCATTCCGCCGCTTGTTTTTGCAGCTGCGATTGGTGCCAAAAAGGCAAAGGATGAACCTAAGTAGCTAGGAACTTTGTTTTTGGTCAGAGCTAAGAAAAGGAGGGTTCCGATTCCTGAGAAGAACAGAGTTGTTGTTGGGGGGAAGCCCGTAATGATTGGGACCAGAAAAGTTGCGCCGAACATGGCGGCGATGTGTTGCAGACCTACACCGATAGTGCGGGGCCAGGTGAGGCGCTCATCTGTTAAAACAACCTCGCCATGGCTTATTGATTTTCCGTTTCCATGGAGTTTCCACGAGAGTAGAGACACTTGAAACTTCCCTTCTTTTGAGTGTCCGGAGTAGGACACTGGTAAAAGGGTAGAACTGTGCTGGGCGTTACCTGTGTGTACGCCACGCGAGCGCAGGGGGAAAGATAGGACTGACTGGCGAGTCCGAGTTGCATGCTCAGGTATATCCCATTAGATTACGGTTCTATATATCGAATGGATACATGTCGCGGAGTATGTGGAAAGGAGGCCTCAGGTGCGCTCACGCTCAGAGTCGCTTGAATTCGCCCTCCTTGGCCTGCTCTCGCAAGCCCCATTGCATGGCTACGAGCTCCGCAAGCGCATAGGCACCATCTTCGGGCCATTCCGCGCACTGTCTTTTTCTGTTCTGTATCCGCAACTTCGTCGAATGGTTGAAGCAGGCGTCATTGAGGAAACTGTTGTCGAAGCAACCTCTCGTCGTTCTCGCATTGTGTATGCAATTACCGACAAGGGCGCTCGCAGATTTGAATCTCTTACCGAATCAGTAACACCAGAAACTTGGGAAGATGAAGGATTCGAAATTCGTTTTGCATTCTTCAGTCCGACATCTGCAAATAACAGAGTAAGAATTCTTGAGGGGCGCCATCGTCGCCTCAAGGAGAAAGCCGAAATCCTTCGTGGTGAACTCGAGAAGTCACCTGTTGGTATCGACAAATATCTGGAGGAGTGGCGACGTCACTCACTAGAAACAGCTGATCGAGAGATTGCTTGGCTGGAAGACATGATCAAAACCGAGAGGAAATAGAGTGAATATCACAACCGGTAAAGGCGACATCCGTGTTGCAATCGTTGGAGTGGGAAACTGCGCTAACTCATTAGTCCAAGGCGTTGAATACTACAAAGATGCTGCCCTAGATCAAGAGATCCCAGGTCTTATGCACGCTGTTGTTGGGGGATACCACATCTCTAGCATCAAGTTTGTTGCAGCCTTTGATGTGGATGCCAAGAAGGTCGGTCTCGATCTTGCTGATGCAATCTGGGCAAGTGAAAACAACACAATTAAATTTAGTGATGTTGCAAAGACTGGTGTTCCAGTTCTTCGTGGTGTTACAAATGATGGTCTCGGTAAGTACTACCGCGAGACAATCAAGGAATCAGATGCTCCAGCTGTAGATGTTGTACAGGTGCTAAAGGATGAAGCGATCGATGTCTTGATCTGCTACCTACCTGTTGGTTCTGAAACAGCTGCTAAGTACTACGCACAATGTGCAATTGATGCGGGATGTGCATTTGTTAATGCGCTGCCAGTATTTATCGCATCAGATCCCGTCTGGGAAAAGAAGTTTGCTGATGCAGGGCTTCCAATCGTTGGAGATGATATTAAGAGCCAAGTTGGTGCGACCATCACTCACCGCATCATGGCTAAGTTATTCCAAGATCGTGGCGTTCATTTAGATCGCACCTATCAGCTAAATGTTGGTGGAAACATGGACTTCAAGAACATGCTCGAGCGTGATCGTCTTGAATCAAAGAAAATCTCAAAGACAAACTCTGTGACATCACAGTTAAACCATGATCTTGGAGAAAAGAATGTTCACATCGGACCTTCTGATTACATTCCATGGTTAGATGATCGCAAGTGGGCCTACGTTCGCCTCGAAGGCCGCGCATTTGGCGATGTTCCACTAAATCTTGAGTACAAGTTGGAAGTTTGGGATTCACCTAACTCAGCTGGTGTAATCATCGATGCACTTCGCTGTGCAAAGATCGGTCTTGATCGCAAGATTGGTGGAGCATTACTTTCACCATCAAGCTATTTCATGAAGACTCCACCAACTCAGTACACAGATGAGGCGGCTCATCAGAAGACTGAAGATTTTATTTCAGGAAAGTTAGATCGCTAACAGGAATTAGTGTGCAAAGAAGAGCGCCCCTGGGATAAACCCAGGGGCGCTTTTTTAGCCCCTCACGGAGAGTTGGGGGTTAAATCGTCGCATCCTCAGGAGTACGACGAATATGCATCAACCCAGCTATTCCTAGCAACAGGAATAAAAGACCACCAACAAAGCTCGCGATTGCTGCGTAGCCCGCGATTACTCCCATGGTTCCGAAAGCGTATGCCTCAAGGAGCATTCCGCGAAGTGTGTTTCCCATAAACAATGTGTCACGAAGTTCAGCTAACTTTTGGGTTCTTTCTGCGTCCGCACTTCCACCACGAACGGCAGACATGTATTCAGCAGACACTTCTGAATAAGTTGCCGGCTTTCCCATAACCGCCGTTGCAGAAGCCTTCATGTGTTCCCAGATGTATAGGTCTGAGTAATCACGTGCCATTTCACCATTAACCACTTGCTTACCAGCCCACTTGAGAAGTTGATCTTTAGTTTCAGCTGGAAGGCCCGCTTCAATTGGAAATGCGATGTTTTGGTTTTCTAATTGGCTTTGCACTGAATCATTAGCAAAACCAGCACCAAAGTTCAGAAGTCCACCAAATATCAAAAGTAGTGCTGCGAATCCCAGACCGACGAATGAGACTAGCTTGTCAAAAGTTCTACGTTTCATTTTTTTTCTCTCTCCCTCTTAGGCATCGATTAGAAAATCAATACAGTGCCATGTCTACTCCGTGCGTAGAAGGTTGAGATAAGAAAGTGCGAGGGTCAGCACTCGATGAAAGTTACAGAGTGGTTGCCCTCAGTCAATGTGGCGATTACACATCGACTTTCCATCTGGTCCTATTTCCAGATGCGAGCAAGGAACATTCAACTTATCAAAAGCTTTGTCGCCATAGTGTGCACGATAAGCAAGTGCTAGTAATACACGCAGATTTGTTTCACTATCTGATTTGATTCCGAAAACTTGTGCACTGCGACTAACAGTATTTTCTACTACTTTTTCACTATGAGATGTCTGAAGTGCAATAGCACCATTTGATTTTCCTTCGCAGACCAACTCCAGGACCAGTTGTTCAAAAGGAGTTAATTCTCGTGTTGAAATTGTTATATCTCTTGCCATGAAATTTGCCGCCTCTCCGCGTGTCTTAATTGTGCTCTTTTTATTTACGCGAGTCACCCCATAGGATGCCCAAATGAGCGAAATTTTGGCCACACAAGACGCGGGAGTGCTAACCCTCAGCTTCAATCGTCCCGAAAAGATGAATGCCCTAACACGAGCTATGTATGCAGATCTAGCAAAGGGTCTCAATGATGCAGCGGGAGATTTTGGGATCAGGGCAGTGGTGCTGACAGCAGAGGGTGATCACTTCACCGCCGGCAACGACATCATGGATTTTATGAACAATCCACCTACATCGGATGATTCAGAGGTTGCTAAGTTTTTGGCATCTCTACTTAACTTTCCAAAGCCATTACTTGCTGCAGTGAAAGGAAATGCTGTCGGAGTTGGAACAACTATGTTGCTTCACTGCGATGTAGTAATCGCTGGCACTACAGCCAATTTTTCAATGCCATTTGCCTCCTTAGGCCTGGTGCCTGAAGCAGGATCTAGTTTCCTATTTCCACAATTAGTTGGTTATCAGCGAGCCGCCCGAATCTTTATGACAGGTGAAAGCTTTGATGCAGATTCGGCAATTGAGATGGGGTTAGCTGCAGCTAAGGATTCAGATCCCTTGGCTCATGTAATGAAGATCGCTCACCATATCGCCGAACAGCCGCCTCAGGCGATCATCAATACAAAGGCATTGCTGAAGGCCAAAAATCATGATGCGATTGCCGCGATCATGAAGGCTGAGTTCGAGATTTTTGCAATGGCGTTGCAATCAGATGAAGCAATGGAAGCATTCATGAAGTTCATGTCTAAGAAGGGTAAGTAAATGTCACTTGAAGGAAAGCGCATCTTTATTACTGGCGGATCACGTGGAATTGGATTAGCGATCGCACTACGTGCTGCGCGAGATGGGGCATCTATAGCAATAGCTGCTAAGACATCTGATCCCAACCCAAAATTGCCAGGCACTATTCATACAGCTGCTGCTGAAATTGAAGCTGCTGGTGGAAAAGCTCTTGCCATTCAATGCGATTTGCGTGATGAGTTGCAGATAGAAGCGGCAGTTAATCAAGCAGCTGAGGCCTTTGGTGGAATAGATATTCTCATCAATAACGCAAGTGCAATTAATTTGACCCGTACTGATCAAACCCCAGCAAAGCGTTTTGATTTGATGTTTGATGTAAATGTGCGCGGAACCTTTTTGACTTCCCAAGCAGCATTGCCGCATCTGCGTAAGTCAGCGGCCGAGGGAAGAAACCCTCACATATTAAATCTTTCCCCACCGCTTTCGATGAAACCTGTTTGGTTCAAGAATCACGTTGCATACACAATGGCAAAGTACGGAATGAGCATGTGTGTTTTGGGTATGGCTGAAGAGTTCAAGCGGGATGGTATTGGCGTAAATGCTTTATGGCCACGAACGGTTATTGACACAGCTGCTCTTCAAATGATTCCCGGCATCGATGCATTAGCTGGTCGCACACCCGAGATCTTGGCAGATGCTGCATACATCATCTTCAATCGTGACGCCAAGGAGTGCACAGGTAATTTCTTTGTCGATGACCTATTGCTAGCAAGTGAAGGAATCACAGATCTAGAGAAGTACTCAGTAACTCCAGGCACTAAAGATTTCCTTCTCGATTTCTTTCTAGACTAAACTAGACGCATGCGCAAAGTAATTATCACCTTGATCGTTGGATGTTTAACATTCCTTTCGATCCCAACGTCCTCGGCTCATGTTGAAATTGTTTCTTCATTTCCCGAACAGTTTGCCAACGTAAATCCGATCCCTACTGAGGTATGGATTGAATTTAGTGGTGATTTGCAGAATTTGGGTGGCGAAATAGTTAACTCGTTAGAAGTCACCGACTCAACAGGATACGTTATGAGCTCAGATGACTCTGTCGTTGAAGCGGGAAGAATTACGACCAAGATTTCTGAGCAAAGTGCTGCAGGAGTCTTTATTGTGAAATATCGCGTCGTTGGCCAAGATGGTCATGTAATTGAAGGTGAATACACCTTCAATGCTTCACCTGAATATGCCGAAGCCGTGCCCACAACTACTGCCGAACTCGAGAAAACCTCATCGCCTCCGATAGGAATAGCTGTGTTTGTACTTCTTCTGATGCTCGGTGCAGTTGGATATTTCATGCACCGTAAGAGTGAGAAAAAGTAGGAATGTCGGCATTTGATCTTGAGATAAATGGCCCCAATACGATTCAAGAAGCTGAACGAAAAGGAGCTGCACGCTCCCTGTTTTGGCCGTGGGCGGGAGCCAATGTTTCGCTACTGGCACTTTCCTATGGATCGTTCTTTTTAGGATTCGCAATCTCCTTTAGACAGGCAACCTTCGCAGCGATAATCGGAACGATTGCTTCATTTCTTCTTGTGGGCATTAGCTCTCTGGCAGGCAAGCGTTCAAATGCACCAACCATGGTTTTGGCGCGGGCATCATTTGGAGTAAAGGGAAGCATCCTTCCAGGAATGCTGTCTTATTTTATTTTTGTTGGTTGGGAAACAGTCCTAGTCTCACTTGCCACTCTTGCCACGGGAACAGTTTTCTCCCGAATCGGGGGAGTAGATCAGAATCTTGCTCTGATCCTTGGATTTGTAATTGCGGTCTCACTTACTGTTTTTGGTGGTGTTCTTGGTTTTGGCGTGATTATGAAACTACAAAAATTGTTGACAGTCATAACTGTGGCAATGACAGTTGTTTACATCGCCCTAACTATTGACTCAGTTAACTGGAGCGCAGTCACTGCAATCAAGGATGGTACGACCCAAGCATTCATTGGCGCATTGATCTTCGGTATCACCGGCATCGGACTTGGATGGGTTAATTGTGCAGCTGATTACTCGCGTTATCTGCCAAGAACAGTTTCCAGTAAGGCTGTCGTGGGATGGACTGTCTTTGGTGCATCAGTTGTTCCAATCCTTTTAGTGATTTACGGCGCTGCCTTATCAGCCAGCAGCAAAGAGCTAAGTGAAGCGATCGCTATGGATCCAATCGGTGCCTTGACATCGCTACTTCCTACATGGTTTCTAATCCCATTCGCACTAATTGCAATATTGGGGTTAGTAGGTGGAGCAATTCTTGATCTGTACTCTTCAGGTTTGGCTCTTGTTTCAATTGGTGTACCAATCAAGCGCCATCAAGCAGCAATTATTGATGCCTTCATAATGCTTGCAGGATGCATCTACATCGTGTGGGTTGCTGACAATTTCTTCTATCCATTCCAAGGTTTTCTGATCACGCTTGGTGTGCCAGTTGCGGTCTGGTCTGCGATCTTTGTTGCTGATGTCATTATGCGAAAGAAGGCATATGTCGAAGAGGATTTGTATAACGCCAAAGGAATGTATGGATCAATCAATAAGGGATCTATTACTTTAATGCTACTTGGAACAATTGTTGGCTGGGGGTTTGTGACAAACACCTTTGCTTCATGGTTATCGTGGCAGGGATATTTTCTTGGCGCTATTGGCGGCAAAGAGGGAGCGTGGGCATTCGCCAATGTGGGCGTGATATTTGCCCTGATTATTGGATTTGTAGGTCATGTCCTGCTGTCGTTCCGCAAAATCCGAGCGCAAGAGAATGCACTCAGTTAAAGTAGGGGAATGACTCCTCGCATTTCACCTCTTCGAGATTTCTTGGGCCGTGAATCCACAAGTGGATTGCTGGTTCTAGTAGCAGCTGTGTTGGGCTTGATCACAGCTAACTCACCCTTGTCCGATAAGTATTTTTCTGTTCTTGATTTTCACATCGAAGTGGGATCAGGATGGTCATTAATTGATTTTTCGCTTCTAAAAATCATTAACTATTTGTTGATGAGTATTTTCTTCTTTGTTGTGGGTCTTGAAATCAAGCGCGAGTTAACATCTGGACATCTAGCGTCATTTAAAAAAGCAATGTTGCCCTTCGTGGCTGCTTTAGGTGGAATGGCTTTTCCGGCTCTGATTTATTTAGCAATCGCTGGAGGAGTAGCACCAGCTGGTTGGGGAGTGCCTGTCGCAACTGATATTGCATTAGCAGTTGGTCTGCTAACAATGCTTGGACCCAGTGTTGCTGCCTCTTTACGATCATTTTTGCTTGCACTAGCTGTCATTGATGACATTGGCGCAATCTTGGTTATTGCATTTGTGTATTCAACTGGGATCAATTTTTCTTGGCTTGCAGCCGGCTTGCTGAGCATTCTTTTCGTCGCGGTCCTGAAAAGAACCGGAGTTACATCTGTTCTTGTGTATTCACTTTTTGGGTTTACTCTGTGGTTTTGCCTATACAAGACCGGAGTTCACCCAACGCTGGCTGGTGTAATTCTGGGATTGATGACTCCCAATATTCCCCACAAAAGTACACAGATCGAAGATGCAGAGGACGGTTCGGTATCTGTCATAGAGTGGTTAGAGCACAAATTCCACCCCGTCAGCACATTTTGTGTCGTACCAATATTTGCTTTTGCCAACACAGGTGTTGTGATCACATCCGAGATGATTAGAGGAGCATCCGAGTCTCTTGTTGCTTGGGGAATTTTCGCCGGACTAGTTGTGGGCAAGCCTCTTGGAGTTCTCTTCGCATCCCTTGTTGCAAAGCGCGTTAAGGTTGCCGACCTTCCAGATGGAGTCAATAACTCATCGCTATTGGCCACAGGCAGTGCCGCTGGAATTGGATTTACCGTCGCAATATTTATTGCCAATTTAGCCTTTGATGATGCTGCAACACAGGATATTGCTGTTCTTGCAGTAATTGTTGCATCGGTTGTGAGTGCGCTAATTTCTGTTCTTCTCTTTAAGACAATCGCAAAGAAGTAAAAAACAAAACCCGCCTTTTTTAGGGGCGGGCTTTGTACTAACGGATTTCTTAGATGTCGAAATACAGCTCAAACTCTGCTGGGTGTGGACGTAGTCGAACGTAGTCAACTTCTTCCTTACGCTTAAATGCGATCCATGTGTCAATAAGATCCTTGGCAAATACTCCGCCCTTTGTTAAGAACTCATTGTCCTTTTCTAGGTTGTTAAGAACTTCATCTAATGAACCAGGGACTTGAGGAATAGCTGCTGCCTCTGCTCCTTCTAGCTCGTAGAGATCCTTATCAACTGGGGCAGGTGGTTCGATCTTGTTCAAGATTCCATCAAGGCCAGCCATCAGCATTGCTGCGAACGCTAAGTACGGGTTTGATGATGGATCTGGGCAACGGAACTCAATGCGCTTTGCCTTTGGATTGGATCCTGTAATTGGGATACGGATACAAGCTGAACGGTTACGTGCTGAGTACACAAGGTTTACAGGTGCTTCATATCCTGGAACTAAACGACGGTATGAGTTAACTGTTGGGTTTGTAAATGCTAGAAGAGATGGTGCATGCTTAAGCAGACCACCGATGTACCAACGTGCCATGTCTGAAAGATCGCCGTATGTGCCTTCTTCGAAGAACAGTGGCTTGCCATCTTTCCATAGTGATTGGTGTACGTGCATACCTGAACCGTTATCTCCAAAGAGTGGCTTAGGCATAAACGTTGCAGTCTTGCCACCCTGCCATGCAGTGTTACGAATGACGTACTTGAACTTCATGACGTCATCGCCTGCGCTCAGGATGTCTGTGAAGCGGTAGTTAATTTCCATCTGACCAGCAGTACCAACTTCGTGGTGTGAGCGCTCAACGAGTAGTCCAACCTTGCCAAGTTGCATAACCATTTCATCGCGAAGATCTGCGAATTGATCTGTTGGAGACACTGGGAAGTATCCGCCCTTTACACGAGTGCGGTATCCGCGGTTAGGTGTTCCATCAGCATCGTATTCAACACCAGTGTTCCAAGCGCCTTCATACGATTCGATCTCGTGAACAGCTGAGTTAATTGTTGTCTTGAAGCGCACGCTATCGAAAACATAAAATTCTGCTTCTGGTGCGAAGAATGCTGTGTCAGCAAATCCAAGTGAGCGCATGTACTCAACAGCCTTTGCAACAACACCACGCGGATCACGGCTGTATGGTGTGTTATCTACTGGATTGTGAACAGAGAAAATAATGATCAGAGTTTTCTCTTTACGGTACGGATCCAAGTATGCAGATTCTGGAACCGGTAAAAGTTTCATATCTGATTCGTTAATTGTTTGGAATCCACGGATAGATGAACCGTCAAACATCAGGCCATCTGTAAAAACCGCTTCATCAAATGATTCAACAGGTACGTTGAAGTGGTGCTGAATTCCAGGCAAGTCGGTAAAGCGGACATCAACAAGCTTGACATCCTCTTTCTTGATGTAGGCAAAGATTTCTGCTGCGTTCTTAAACATGCTTCTCCCAATTTCACATGTGATGCGCTAAATCTCTCATCATTGAGCCTTGCGCGCTTTGAGTAGTTGAACCCTAGGTCCATACGGTGAAATTGACATAACCCGCCTGTTAAATCCATGTTACGTCTTGAGCGATACCCAGTTACCCTTGCCACATGAGCTTTCAATTTACGCGTGTGGGCCTTGGGCGCCGGTTTGCGGCACTGATGGTCGATTGGCTGGCCTGCTATTTCATCGTGGCGGCCTCGGCCGGTGGGTTGGGGGCAATGGCCCCAAATCGTTCATGGACTGTACTTGCCCTTTTTTTCGCTGAAATAGCAATTTTGTCGGCGCTCCAAGGAGCGACATTAGGGCACAGATTGTTTGGCATAAAGATTGTGCGATTCGCTGACGGTGGAGCGATTACTCCATTGCAAGCACTGATTCGATCAGCGCTGTTAGTGACAGTAATTTTCGCAATTACCTTTGACGAAAATGGAAGAGGAATGCACGAGCGATTCAGCGGCTCTGTTCTAACAAGAAGCTAAAGAATGTGTTTGAACGTTAGCGACTTTTTGGTGCTCGCGTAGGCATCGGACCTTTTGGAATTGGCATAGACATGCCACCAACAGCCTTTAGGCGTGCACGAACTTCTCGCATCTGGTGAGCAGACAATTTCTTTGGAAGACGACGCATGTGACGTTGAAGTTTACGAATCGGCACACGACCTTCTTCGTTACCTATAAGAATTTCAATCACTGGGACGCCAGGTGCAAATCGTTCAGCTTTTTTCTTTTCATCAGAGATCATCTGTCGAACCGAATTCGAACCTTCGCCAGCCAATACAATCCCAGCTCGACCAACGCTGCGATGAACCATGTCTTGATTACGGGCCACTGCCACTGCTGGTGTCGTAGTCCATCCCTTACGAATAGACATCAACACACTGGCACCGGCACCAATTTGTCCTTCAATTGATGCGTAAGCCGCTGTTCCAGCTTGTCGTGTAAAAAACAAAAGAGTCAGAAGTGCTGCAATTGGGAAGAAGATAAAGGCAAAGTAGAAAGGATGGCCAAGTGCGGCACCAATGCCGATTCCTATAGCCCATGAAGCTAGAAAAATGCCGGCCAGGGCTAATGGAATCCACGGTTTAACCTGCTTTGTTACCTTGTAAGCATCGCGGAAGGTTTGAAAGCGTGGGGTCTTTATCTTCTTCTCTTTACCTTTTTTCTTAAACATATTCTTAGTTTAGTGGGGCAGGAGCGGTTCCACCAAGGCGAACTGGCGCCCAACGTTGGCCCACATGGCTATCAGGGTACTTTTCTTGGACATCACGCAACATTTGGATCATCACTTCGCGCAAATGCGTCTCGGCAACTTCGATATCTGTATCTCGAGAATAGGTAATGGGCTCACCGAAGGACACAGAGACAGGGATTTTGCCTCTCTTCAAACTTGGCTTTACGCCCTTCGTATAGACGCGCTGACCACCCCACACAATTGTTGGGACCACAGGAACTCCGGCACCGATTGCCAATCGGACGGCACCAGATTTCAATCCTTTAATCTCAAAGCTGGTAGAGATTGTTCCCTCAGGGAAGATGCCAATGATTTCTCCAGCTTTAAGTGCGCGCAGTGCTGCAACAAATGATGCAGACCCATTGCTTCGGTCAACATTGATGTGATGCATTCCGCGCAACAAGGGACCAGCTAATTTGTTATCGAACAACTCTTTTTTTGCCATAAATCGCACGTATCGGTTTGCTGGTAAGGCCGCTGTTCCCGCGAGTGCGAAATCTAGATAGCTCGTGTGATTGATAGCAAGGATTGCGCCACCCTTGCGAGGAACGTTGTCTTGTCCTTGAAAATCAAAATTAAAACCTAAATATTTCCAGAAACTCTTTACTAGAACAATTACTGGGGGATATACCAGATCAGCCACGAGCCGCCTTCTTTTCCATAGCTTGCTTGTACAAACGCCCAGCACGGTATGAAGAGCGAACAAGCGGTCCACTCATCACGCCCAAGAAACCAATCTCTTCTGCCTCTTGCGCAAGTTCAACAAATTCCTGTGGCTTGACCCAGCGTTCTACCGGGTGATGCTTATTGGTGGGACGTAAATATTGTGTAATCGTGATCAGATCGCAGCCAGCGCTGTGTAGATCAATAAGGGCTTGTGATACCTCTTCGCGAGTTTCGCCAAGACCCAAGATTAAGTTGGATTTAGTGATTAGCCCAAAATCCTGAGACATTCTCAAAACGCGCAATGACTTTTCGTAGGTGAAGGCTGGGCGTATTTGCTTGAAAATGCGTGGCACGGTTTCCAGATTATGCGCAAAAACTTCAGGTTTAGTTTCAAATATCGGATTTAGTAAGTCTGGATTAGCGTTGAAATCCGGCGCTAGCATTTCCACACCAGTTCCGGGGTTTAGTTCGTGAACCTTACGAATTGTTTCGGCATAGAGCCATGATCCTTCATCTTCTAGATCATCTCGTGTTACGCCGGTGATAGTCGCATAGCGAAGCCCCATAGTCTTTACAGACATAGCCACCTTGAACGGTTCGGCGCGATCGATTGCTAATGGTTTTCCGGTATCGATATTGCAAAAATCGCAACGGCGGGTACAGCGATCTCCACCAATTAAGAAAGTTGCTTCTTTGTCTTCCCAACATTCAAAAATGTTCGGGCAAGCCGCTTCTTGGCAAACGGTATGTAAGCCTTCTGATTTAACTAAGCCATGTAGACGGGTGTATTCCGGACCCATATTTGCACGAGTCTTAATCCATTCTGGCTTTCGTTCAATTGGTGTTTCTGCATTGCGAGCTTCGATACGAAGAAGTTTGCGACCCTCTGGTGCCATCGTCATATGCTCACCTTTTTCAATGATTCAAATACATGTCGTTCTACAAGTGGTGCTACTTCATCAATTGTAATTGATCGTCCCAGTTCTATTTCTAGAGATGTGACATCGGCATCGGTTATCCCACATGGAACAATTTGCCCGAAAGCAGTCAGATCAGGATTCACATTCAAGGCAAAACCATGCATGGTCACACCCTTGGCCACACGAATACCAATCGCAGCAATTTTTCTATCACCTTGTGAATCTTGGATCCAAACCCCTGACCGGCCGTCAACTCGTACTGCGGCAAGACCTAAGTCTTCACACACCAAAATTAGGGCTGCTTCAATTTCGCGGACAAAGCCAACGAGCTCGGTTGGCTTTTGTAATCTGACAATTGGATATCCAACGAGCTGACCAGGGCCATGCCAGGTTATGCGGCCTCCGCGATCAACATCAATAACGGGGGTCCCATCGTTAGGTCGTTCGGCGGCATCAGTACGCCTACCCGCTGTGTAAACAGAAGGATGTTCTAGTAAAAGCAAAGTGTTGGGACGAGAGCCGGAGACAACTTCCTCATGAACGGTACGTTGTATATCCCAAGCCTTTTGATAATCAACTAACCCTGAACGCGAGAGCGCAATCACTGCATTAGGGGGAGTCGCTACAACTGGCACACCAATAGCCTAAAGGTAGGCTTGCCTCCTTACCAATTCACGGTCGAAAGGTCTCATTTAGTGTCCTCCACATCAGTTCAGAAGAGTCGCCGCCCACTTGCCTACGCATTACTGATCATTTTCTTGTGGTTTGGCGCTAGCGGTGTTTTTGGTCCTCTTTTTGGCAAGCTGTCAACGGTCCAAGAGAATGACAATTCAGCCTTTTTGCCTGACAGTGCAGAGTCAACCCAAGCAGCAAAGATAATTGAAAAGTTTAATCAGGACCAAAATCAGAATCTACCGACTTTGGTTCTGTATGTCGGAGAAGTAGATCAATCCAAAATTGCAGCACTAAATGCGCATCTTGCACAACTTGGTTCAAAGAAGATTGGTGACACTGATGTTGCGATCGGAAAATACTTAACTGAGAATGAGCAAATCTTTGCTTTCCCTTCACAAGATGGCAAAGCCCTTTTAGTTAACCTGCCATTTAAATCAGAAATTGCTACCGATCTGTTACCGAACAACAAACCTGCTTTACCTGAAGTGATAGAAACGCTGCGCGAAGATTCGGCAGAATTTGCTAAGAGCGTGGGATTGGTTTCAAATGTCACCGGAATTGGTGCGTTACTCGGCGACTTATTCGGAGCTTTTGAAGGAATTGACTCGTCGTTGCTGTTGACGACACTAGGAGTCGTTGCGCTCATTTTGATCGTTGTTTACCGTTCGCCAGTTCTTTGGATATTGCCATTATTTTCTGCAGTTATTGCTCTTTCAACTGCCGGCGGTCTTGTTTATCTGCTTACGAAAAATAACATTATTGATCTCAATGGTCAGTCGCAAGGAATCTTGTCGGTGCTTGTGCTTGGTGCAGCAACTGATTACGCGCTTCTTTTGATTTCGCGTTATCGAGAAGAGTTGCACCATCAAGATCATCCCGCTCAGGCCATGAAAGCTGCCTTGAAAGGTGTCTTTGAGCCAATCGTTGCCTCTGGTGCAACAGTAATTTCTGCGCTGCTGGTTTTGTTACTCAGCGACCTTTCCGGAAACCGTGGCTTAGGACCTGTTGGTGCAATTGGTATTGCAGCAGCCGTCATTACGATTCTGACTTTGTTGCCTGCACTATTAATTCTTTTTGGACGTTGGGTTTTTTGGCCGCGTATCCCTAGAAATGATGATGTGAATTCTCAACTGACGGGCACGTGGGCAAAAATTGGTAGTGCAGTTGAGAAACGTCCCCGCAAACTGTGGATCATTACCGCTGTACTACTTTCGGTCTTGGCTGGTTTTTCCACAACACTAAACGCTAGGGGATTATCAACAGCTGATGCTTTCACCCAACGCCCTGATTCCGTCGTGGGTCTTGAACGTTTGGGCGAGCATTTCCCTGGGGGATCGGGTCAGCCAACGGAATTGATTGTTCCAGTAACACTTGTGGACTCAGTTTCAGCGGCGTTAAAAGAGGTTGAAGGCGTTTCATCGGTTGAGCCGTTGAGAATGTCACCAATCATTCCTGGACAAGAACTCTCTGAAGTCAAGATTGTTGATGGCTTGGTTGTCTTAAATGCAACCCTGTCTCTAAACCCAGATTCAGTCGAAGCGCGAGAAATCATTCCCGTTATTCGTGAAGCGGTTCATGCAATAGATCCAAAAATTCTAGTTGGTGGCAGCACAGCGGTTGCCTACGACACCGATGTGTCCGCAAATCGCGATAATCGCACCATCATCCCAATTGTTTTGGTACTGATCACCTTAATTCTTGGCCTACTTCTGCGAAGTATTGTGTCAGCAGCTTTGCTCTTGGGAACCGTGGTCTTATCATTCTTCGCAACACTCGGTGCATGCCAACTAGTGTTTGAGCATATTTTTGGCTTCAAGGGGGCAGATACCTCATTCCCATTGTTCGCATTTATTTTCTTGGTGGCGTTAGGTATTGATTACAACATCTTCTTGATGACACGTGTTCGAGAAGAAAGTGCGAAGATCGGAACTCGTGCCGGAGTAATCAAGGGTTTAACTGTGACAGGTGGAGTGATTACCTCGGCTGGAATTGTTTTGGCCGCGACATTTGGAGTATTGGGAGTTCTACCACTGGTTTTCTTGGCCGAACTTGGATTCGCTGTGGCGTTCGGTGTACTTCTTGATACTTTGATTGTTCGAACAATTTTGGTACCTGCACTTGTTCACGATATTGGTGGAAAAGTTTGGTGGCCTTCGAAGTTACAGAATAGTTAGAAACGTTCATGGTCTCGCTGGCTATTTACTACTTCTCATTACGGAAGTGAGCTGACTATTAAATCTGACTTTCTGGTTGTCGGCGCAGGTTTAGCAGGAATTAATGCCGCAATAACGCTGCAAGCTGCAGGTGCGACAGTAACCCTGATTGAGTCTTCTGATCGTGCTGGTGGTCGGGTCGCCCATGATGTAATCGATGGGTTTATCTGCGACCGTGGGTTCCAATTGATAAACGCACAATATCCGGCATTGCAACAACTGGATGTGATCAATGAACTAGATTTCATTGAGGCACCACGAGTCGTAGAGGTATCACTTGGCGATCGGCGTCATGCAATTGGTGATCCTCGACAAGTACCGTGGACAGCATTAGATAAAGCAACTGGCACGATTCCTGAAAAGATTGCCTTGCTGCGATTTATTGCAGTCAAGCCGAAGCCAGGCCAATCGATTGGTCAAGCGTTGCGAAGCACTGGTACGACGTACCTTCGTGTTTTACGTCCATTTTTACAGGGAGTTTTCTTAACTGATCCAGATAATGTTGATGCTGTTTATGGACACTCAATTATCAAAAGCTTTGTTAATGGAAAACCTGGCGTCCCGCGCAAAGGTGTTGGCGAACTTCCTAATGCTCTTGTAAAGAGAATTCAAAAAGTTGTTTATGAAACACAAGTTGATCGGATCGAACTAAATTCGGTTCATACTAACAACGGCACATACACAGCAGATAAGATTTTGATCGCAACGGATGCAACCACGGCTACTCAGTTGCTTGGTTTGCCTGAAGTTGCACGCATGGCTGGATGCATTACTTGGTATCACGCCGTAACGCACAATCCTTCAGGAACTGGACGCTTAGTAGTTGATGGTCAAAAGCGTGGACCAATAATCAATAGTGTGGTCATGTCAGATATTTCCAGAAGCTATGCACCGGTTGGCCAGCATCTTGTTTCTACAACAACAGATTTAAGTGTGACCGAGTCCGATGTGCGGCGCCACTTAGCAATTGTGTGGGGAAGCAGTACTCATGATTGGCAGTTCATAGCAAAGTATGAAATTCCTGCAGCGTTACCAATTCAGAATGTTGGTAGGGCCTTATCTCACGCCTTAAAGATCAACGATCATCATTACGTAGCTGGAGATCACCGAACTGTTCCTTCACAACAAGGCGCGCTTTTTTCAGGCCGCCTTGCAGCTCAATTAATGCTCGACTAGCGCACTAAGGGCTTCGGAGATGTGTGGGTAATCCCAGGTAAAGCCAGCCTCTTGTAAAACATGTGGAATAACACGTTTTGACCCGAGTACCTCTGAAGAAAATCCACCTAACGCAATCTTTAATGCGATTGCCGGTGCTGGAAATACTGCAGGTCGATGCATAGCTCGGGCAAGGGCCGAAGTGAATTCTTGATTTGTAACAGGATTTGGAGCAGTCAAATTCACTGGACCTGAAATTGGATTCTCTAAAGCGAAAACTATTGCACGGATTTGATCGTGCAAAGTGATCCATGACCACCATTGCTTTCCATTGCCCAATTTTCCGCCAAGACCTAAACGAAATAGCGGAAGCATTTTTCCAAGAGCCCCACCTGTCGGATCTAGAACAAGTCCAGTACGAATTTTAACGGTGCGTACTTCACCAGCAAGATCTGCAGCTGCTTCCCACTCGCGGCAAACAGCGGCCAAGAAATCGTCACCGGCGCGATCAGTTTCTACAACCGCGCGATTTCCGCTTTCTCCGTACCAACCAATTGCAGAGGCAGAGATAAATATCTGAGGCTTAAGTTCAGCGACTGCATGTGCGATAGCGGTGGTACCAAGCAACCTGGAGTTTAGAATTTCACTCTTATATTTTTTGTTCCAGCGCTTATCACCAACACCTACGCCTGCCAAATGAATGATGGCATCGACGCCGCGAAGTGGTTCAAGGTCCACAAAACCTGTTTGCGGATCCCACTGCACTTCATCGGATGAAACTGGTGCGCGACGAACAAGGCGTTGAACTGTATGGCCTTCACTTTTGAAATGACCAACAAGTGCGGTACCAATAAGTCCGGACGCACCCGTAATCGCAATCCGTTGTGGGACTGACATAACTAAATCAAAGTCCTAGATCTGACTCGAAAGCGCCACCTTCGAGGCGTTCTTTCAAAGTTACCAAGAAGCGTGCAGCATCTGCGCCATCTACGACTCGGTGATCATAAGAAAGGCCAAGATAAACCATGGAACGAATCGCAATGGTTTCTCCGCCATCTTCACCACGGACAACCATTGGGCGCTTAACAACTGCGCCTAAGCCAAGGATTGCAACCTGAGGTTGATTAATAATTGGAGTATCAAATAATGCTCCGCGGCTTCCTGTATTTGTTAACGTAAATGTGCCGCCACCTAATTCATCAGGAGTCACCTTGTTGTCGCGCGTACGAGCTGCAAGGTCTGCAATCTTTCGTGCGATTCCACCCATGTTGAGATCACCAGCGTTGGCTATTACCGGAACAAGCAGTCCTCGTTCGGTATCGACTGCAACGCCTAGATGTTCTGCTCCGTGATAAGTGATTTGATCGCCTTCAACAGAAGAGTTCAGAACTGGATGTTGCTTAAGTGCTTCACAAACCGCGACCGCAAAGAATGGAAGGAAGGAAAGCTTTACGCCTTCGCGTGCTTCAAAGCTTGCCTTTGAACGATCACGAAGACGTGCAATCTTTGTGACATCAACTTCAATGACAGTGGTTAATTGCGCGCTGACCTGAAGTGACTCGACCATACGTGCAGCGATAACTTTACGAAGTCGAGACATTGTCACTGTTGTTCCACGTAGAGGTGAGACAGCAACTACTGGAGGCCTAGCCGCACTTGGTGCGGATGCAACAGGCGCTGCTGCAACAGGCGCTATTGGACGAGCCAATGCTTCAACATCTTCACGACGAATTCTTCCGCCGATTCCTGTTCCGGTTACTTGTGCAAGATTGACACTAAGTTCAGATGCAAGTTTGCGAACTAAGGGGGTCACATATGCATCAGCAGGTTGCGAAACAGGTGTAGATACAACTTGTGCTGGAGCTACAGGCACGGCGACTGTAGCCACCGGTTGAACTGGAACCTGTGCCACTGGAGTGGATTTCACTGGCTCGGGCACTACAGGTGCAGCAACAGCGCCATTTGCAGAACCAATTAATCCAAGACGTGCACCAACTGGAACAGTTGTATCAACAGCAACATCAATAGCTAGAAGAGTTCCGGCAACTGGTGAAGGAATTTCGGTATCTACTTTGTCAGTTGAAACTTCAAGAAGTGCTTCATCGACGGCGACTGAGTCGCCAACATTTTTTAACCAACGAGTGACAGTTCCTTCTGAAACGCTCTCACCGAGAGCTGGCATGGTGATAACAGTTCCGGCACCCGTTGTTGCTGGAATAGCTGCAGCTGGAGGAGGAGTAACTGGCGCAGCAGGTGCTGGAGTTTCAACCACAGCGACTGGAGTCACTTGTTGAGCTGGAACCTGTGCCACTGGAGGATTTGATGTCTCTCCGGACACAGCGATGATCGCCAACTCTGCACCAACTGGAACAGTCTGATCAATCTGCACAACAATTTTTTGAAGTATTCCCGCAACTGGAGAAGGAATTTCTGTATCAACTTTGTCAGTCGATACTTCTAGCAGTGGTTCATCAACATTGACATGATCACCCTCGGCTTTTAACCAACGAGTGACTGTGCCTTCGCTAACGCTTTCGCCAAGTGCTGGCATCGTTACTGAAAATGTCATCTGTTTTCTCCTTGGTTATCCGTGTGCGTGTAGCGGTTTGCCGGCAAGAGCCATATGAGCTTCGCCCATTGCCTCTGACAGTGTTGGGTGTGCATGGATCAAAGGAGCCACATCGCTTGCACGTGCCTCCCAGTTATAAATCAATTCTGCTTCTGCTAACAATTCTCCAACTCGAGCACCAACCATATGGATTCCAAGAATCGGTCCATCCTTTTGAGCAATGAGTTTGATAGATCCTGCCGTGTTAAGAATTTGTGCTTTACCGTTACCGGCCAAGTCATAAGAAAGTTCTACAACATCATGACCACGCTTTTTTGCTTCGGCAGTTGTTAAACCAACTGAAGCAACCTCAGGATCAGAGTATGTAACACGTGGAATTCCATCGTAATTAATTGCACGGGGATTTAAGCCAGCAATCTCTTCAGCAACTAAAATACCTTCTGCAAAACCAACGTGAGCCAACTGCAAAGTGGGGATTAAGTCGCCGACAGCCCAGATTCCTGGCACATTTGTGCGGCACTTGTCATCGACTAGGACATAGCCGCGATCCATCGCGATTCCTTGCTCTTCATATCCAATATTGGAAGAAACCGGTCCACGTCCGACAGAGACCATCAGGATTTCGGCGGAAAAAGTTTTGCCATCTTCTAGAGTCACTGTCACACCATCTGCTGTCTTTACAGCAGATTGGAAACGAACTCCAAGTTCAAAGTTAATTCCGCGCTTACGGAATGCACGCTCTAGCTGCTTGCTCGATGATTCATCTTCAAGTGCGATCAAATGTGGCAAGCCCTCAATGATTGTGACCTCAGAACCAAAAGATTTCCATACTGATGCAAACTCACAACCGATGACACCGCCACCCAAAACGATGACACTCTTTGGAACATGGTTCATCTTGGTTCCATGATCAGAGGTAATAATTTTTTCGCCATCAATTTCTAGTCCTGGCAAAGTTTTTGCATATGATCCCGTTGCAAGAATTACGTTCTTGCCTGTGTAGCGGGTTCCGTTGACTTCGACAGTATCTTTTGCCACTAACTTTCCGTGGCCCTCGATAAAAGTAACTCCACGAGACTTGACTAAACCTGACAATCCTTTGTACAGCTTGTTGATGACGCCATCTTTGTAAGAATTAACGCCAGCCATATCAATGCCTTCAAATGTTGACTTAACTCCAAAGTGCGAACCATCTCGCGCACCATCTGCGATTTCAGCTGAATGCAGCAACGCTTTTGTAGGAATGCAGCCGCGGTGTAAACATGTACCGCCGACTTTGTCTGCTTCGATCAAGGCCACCGAAAGACCCAATTGCGAGCCGCGTAACGCTGCGGCATAACCCCCGCTGCCACCGCCTAGGATGACAAGATCAAATTGAGACAATGAACGGCTCCTCTCAAAGGCCCGTGCGGGCTAGGTGCCTATCTTGCCTCAAAGAGGGTCAAACCTCCCAATGCATGGGTGCAGATTTACGCTTGTTCGGCCAATGTCACAAGAGATCGGAGCGCTATCCCTGTTCCGCCGACTGGGGTGTATCCGTGCGGCTTTGCCTCGTTATAGGCAGGACCCGCGATATCAAGATGGAGCCATGGGAGTTCTGGATTTACGAAATCCTTAAGGAACAGACCTGCAACCAACATTCCACCCATTCGATCTCCGATGTTTGCAAGGTCTGCAACTGGTGAATCTAGGGATGCTCGAAGTTCTTCAGGCAATGGCATAGGCCAGAACTGCTCGCCACATTGGGTGGCCACCTTCAAGAATGCGTCGCTGAAATCTTGGTTGTTTGTCATAACCGCACTTGTGCGAGTACCTAGGGCTACAACTTGTGCGCCAGTCAAGGTAGCAACATCGATTATTCCATCCAACTTATTTTTTGAACTTTGCGCCTTCATTAATCCATCAGCCAAAACAAGTCGACCTTCGGCATCTGGATTGAGAACTTCAACTGTTTTGCCACCAAAGATTGTGATGATGTCACTCGGACGTGTTGCTGTATCACTTGGCATGTTTTCAGCAAGCGGTGCCCAACATTCAATCGCAACATTTAACTTTAATTCGGCGATAGCAACCACGGCAGCACTTACCGCTGCTGCGCCACTCATGTCAGATTTCATGGCTTCCATGCCTGCAGCAGGCTTCAGCGCTAGTCCACCTGTGTCAAAAGTAATTCCTTTACCCACAAAGGCGTAGCGCTTTGCAGCCTTGCCTTTTGGTGTGTATGAAATATGCAATAAACGTGGTGGATTTGCTGAACCTTGACCCACACCAACAATTCCGCCAAAGCCTTGCGTCTTTAATTGTTTTTCATCCCAAATTTGAAGTTTTAAACCAGATTTTGCACCACCCGCAGCTTTGACCACAGATGCTAATTTCTTTGTGAATGAGTCAGGTGTTAAGTGGCTTGGGGGAGTATTGATTAAGTCACGTACTAAATATGTGTATTTAGCAATGATTGCAGCGCGCACGACTGCAGCTTTTGCTTCTGCCGTTGACGCTAATTTTGAATGCACAGTGATCGTTTTCAAAGGTGCCTTGTGATCTTCCTTGGTTGATCCACGAAACTCTGTAAATGAATAAGCACCAAGGGCCGCGCCTTCTGCAACAGCTGCTACTTCGGCCAAAGTTTTTGAAGGCAAAGAAAATGTTGCCGCTGAATTTCCGGCCAAAGCTCGGGATGCACTACCTGCTGCTCGACGCAATGTTTCATGAGAATAAGAGTTCGATTTCTTTCCTAGACCTGTAAAGACAATAAGTCGGACATGCGTACCGGGAAACTTTGTGATCTCATCAGCTTTACCGGTCGCACCCATGTCAACTAGCTGCGAAAGAATCGTTTTGGTATCAATCGCCATATCCCCGGCTTCGATAGCGATGCCGCCCTTCGAATTTGTTGAGGACAGTCCTAAAACTAGAACCTCATCTTTTACGACGCCATCAGAAATCTTTAGTGTGCTCATGAGGAGAAGGGTAATAGATGTATTGGTAGGTTTGCGCAATGAAGATTTCACCGCTCAACCAGAAGCATCTAGACCTCAACGCCAAGATGGCCGATTTTGGCGGGTGGCTGATGCCGATTGAGTATCCAGGAGCAGGCGTACTGGCAGAGCATGCTGCTGTTCGTGAGCGTGTGGGAATCTTTGATGTCTCTCACTTGGGTAAAGCATCAGTCACCGGAGTCGGTGCCCTTTCGTTTCTAAATGAATGTCTAACAAATGATCTGACCAAGATTTCGGATGGTTCTGCTCAATACACACTGCTATGTACACCACAGGGCGGTGTTGTCGATGATCTTATTGCCTATCGAAATAGTGAAACAGATTTCTTCCTTGTTCCTAACGCGTCGAATACAACAGATGTCGTAGCAGTTTTGCAAAAGGAAGCACCATCTGAAATTTCGGTAACCAACCTGCACAATGATTATGCGGTCCTAGCAGTGCAAGGACCATTAGCACCAAAAGTGTTAGATGCACTTGGAATTAACACAGATATCGATTACATGGCATTTGCACATGTAACCATCGCAGGAGCGGATGTGATCTTATGTCGCACTGGATATACGGGCGAACTTGGATATGAGTTATTGCCAAAAGCAAAAGACGCAGTGGCAGTGTGGGACGCACTGGTTGCTGCAATTACTCCACTTGATGGCTTGATCTGTGGGCTGGGTGCACGTGACACATTGCGTACAGAGATGGGATATCCCTTGCATGGTCACGAACTGTCATTGAATATTTCACCGGTCGAAGCCAGCGCATCGTGGGCAGTTGGCTGGAAGAAGGATAAATTTCTTGGATCTGATGTTTTAGTCTCGCAAAAGAATGGATCGGCTGATCGAAAAAGTGTGGCCATAAAATCACTGGATCGTGGAATTCCACGCGCAGGTATGAGCGTTAAAAATACTAAAGGCGAAATCATTGGCGAAATAACTAGTGGAACATTTTCACCAACGTTAAAACACGGAATTGCTCTAGCACTAGTTTCAAAAGGTATTGCGGTAGGGGATCAATTAATTGTTGATGTCAGAGGTCGCGACTCACAATCAGAGGTAGTCAAACTACCTTTTGTCACTTCACACGTTCGGTAAAGACAACGGGGGTTGTGAAAGCGGCTCGGGTATAGGTGCGACGAAGTGCAGCCAAAACGGATGGGCCAGTAAAGGCGATTAAAGTGCAGGTGAAAATTGCTCGTGGTATGTCCCAGGCCATTGCACTTGCAAAGTGAAAGGTAATGAATCGGCCTAAGTTTTCAGTTATCGAGCCACCGGGGATGTAGGACAGCTGGGTATTGCTCCCAAGTGCCCACGGCCAAAATTGAAGATCCATAAGAATTCCGAAGGATGCTGCGGCAATTACCCCAAATACCAGAAGCATTGCAATTTCTTTTGCGCCTGAAACTTTTTTAGGCAACAAACCTGCAGCCAGTCCTATCCAGGCAGCAGCAAACATTTGGTAACCAAGCCAAGGCCCAAGTCCACCTGTAAGTAAGGCGGAGGCAAACATAGAAATGATGCCTAATAGAAAACCAAACGATGCTCCAAAAACACGAGCACTTAAAATTAATACGAACCACATTGGTTCGATTCCTACTGCACCAGCACCAAGTGGTCTAAGTGCCGATATCAATGCGGCTAGCACACCAAGTAGTGCAACAGATTTTGCATCTAATCCAGAGGAAGAAATCTCCACAATCACTAGAAATATTGCTACAAAGATTGCGATCCAAAAGAACAATTGCGTTCGAGGCAGATCTTTGCCTGAATAGAAAAACGGCCAGACAAAACCCGCAATACTAAAGATGGATGCCATTGCCAGAACGACAGTGTTTTTAGTCGTAAATTCTATTATTCCTGAAGTCAGCATTATTGATGGGCCTCGATTGCCGCTACTACATCTGAAACCTTCAACCAAGGCTGAGGAGACATCACCTTTGATACTTGCGGTGCAAAGGCAGGAGAAGACAGAAGTACATCCAAAGTGGAACCATCGGCAACAATGTCGCCGTCTGCAAGGAACATGACTCTGGTTGCTAATTCGGCGACTAATTCCACATCATGAGTTGCCAAAACAACACATTTTCCAGTTGCTTGTGCAAATTCGATCAAAATTCTCGTGAGCTCTTTCTTTGCTTGATAATCAAGACCACGAGTTGGTTCATCAAGGATTAGTACAGCGGGATTAGCGGATAAAACAATGCTGAGGGCAAGGCCTAATCTTTGACCTTCCGATAAATCGCGTGGGTGAGTGTTTGCAGATACTCCCGGAACAAGTTGTTGCATTATTCGAGCCGTGGTGCCGTTAGGTATTTGGTTGTCTTTGTCGGCCTGCTGGCATTCAATCTGCACACTTTGGCCGTACAAAAGATCACTTGGCTCTTGTGGGATAAAACCGATTGAAGTTCGGCGTTCTTTTCCTTTTAGGTTTTGGGCATTAATTCCAGACACATCTACAGATCCAGAACTCAAACTCGAAATTCCTGCAAGGGACTTAAGAAGCGAGCTCTTACCAGCTCCATTTCGGCCCATGATCGCAACGATTTCATTACTTGAGATAGTTGCACTAATTGACTCAAGTGCATTCTTACCGCTGTATGAAACAGAAAGATCTCGAACATCAATAATTGGTTCTCCCGCTGGAGATAAGGCAACGACACTTTGAACGTACTCTTTGTCTCGGATCTCGGCCGTCAGTCGTCGCATGTCGCGAACCGATACTCCTATCTCCTTCAAACCCAGAGCACGTGCTAAATGAACGATAGGTGGGGCGATGGGTGAGTGCATCAAAATTTCTTCAGGTGTGCCAACTAGTGCCTGACCAGCGCCATTGATGTGAACAATTCGATCGGCAAACTGAATAACACGTTCTAACTTATGCTCTGCAATTACAACAGTCAGACTTAAATCGTGTACCAAGCGATGCAATATAGATAGAACTTCTTCTGCCGCAATCGGATCCAAGGCACTGGTTGGTTCATCAAGGACCAGTACTTTTGGATGTGCAACCAAAGCCGAACCTATTGCCACGCGCTGCTGTTCACCGCCGCTAAGTGTTGCTATTGAACGATCGCGCAACGGCGCAAGACTCAATAGATCTAAGACTTCTTCGACTCGTTTACGCATCACATCATTTGGAAGATTTAAAGTTTCCATTCCAAAAGCAAGCTCTTCTTCAACGGTATCTGCCACGAATCCATTTGCAGGATTTTGGCCAACAATCCCGATCAAATGAGCCATGCCACCTGGCTTTACAAGTTGAGTTGAATGTCCATCAACACTTATATCACCGGCCAAAATTCCACCTGTGTGATGCGGAACTAAGCCATTAATTAACCGTAGGAGTGAGGATTTGCCCGATCCTGTAGGACCGATGACTAGAACCAGCTCGCCTTCGGCAATTTCAAGGTTCAAGTTTTCAAGAACCGTTGTTGTCGAATTTGGATAAATTAGCGAAACATTAGAAAACTTAATCATGACAGGCCAAGCACAATCAGGGAGGTCAATACAACGGTCGAGTCAGCTGTGCGCCATTTTATAGGTCGATATCTAGAGCGGTTCTTGCTAACGCCGTACCCTCGGCTATCCATTGCCGCCGCCAAATCTAAAGATCGAGCAAGAGATTCTTCTAACAAAGGAATGGCAACTCGTCGCCATGAAGCAAAACCTCGTAACGATTGTCCACGCAGTTTTTGTGCCTGGCGAATTCTGGAAACTGAGCTAACTAGTTGTGGCAGTACTGAAGTCGCAATCACAATTGAAATTCCAAATTCATAAATGTAAACGGGGAGTACGCGCAATAATCTGTGCGGGCTTGTCAGAGAGGCCGCTGCACCAAAGATCACAATAATTGCGCAAATCAAAACACCTTCAGTCAATGCCGAAGTTAAACGTTCTGCAGTAACCGTTCCACCGATACGAATACCTGGCATCCAGTTAGGTAGAGGAAGTATCGGGAGTTTAAATAGGGTGGTTCCAGGAATTGGCACACCGATTAGGACCCCAATAATTGTTCTAACCAGCAATATCCATGCCGACAACTTCAGGGTCCAATTAAAACTTTTACCCCACGGAGCGTTCTCGCGATTGAGGAAAACAACAACTGCGACTGCGCCCACACAGCAAATAGTGAAAACAGTGCTATCAAAGCGAATGACTGCAATAGCCAAACCAATAGCCCAGATCCACCACGTAAGTGGGTGCAGCGACAGTTTTCGCATTAACTACTTCTTGATGAGTGCTTTTGGAGTAGCGATTTCAACACCGCACTCTTTTGCTGGATAACCAGCCAAACCGCAGATCAAACCTGAACCTGCAGCACGGATTTTGGTTACTTGGCCCAATACATCGATTCCCTGGGATTCTTTCGCGGTTCGCACGCAGGTAGTTATTGTCTTACGAACCTTTTCACCCTTTGGCGCATAGCTCGCCGAACCGAAATCAATAACGACCGCAATTCGTTTGGTGTCCTTGTCAGATTTCATGCCCTTGCAAATGCTTTTGAAATCAGGCTTTACTCGAGGCTGCACCGATGGAATGTCATCTGAACTAAATACGAATGACCAACCTTCAACTGAACCATCAGCGATATCTACTGTCGGTCCTGTCATTGCAGCTGTCCACGCAGTTTTGTTCGGAGCTGCTTGGAAATATCCCCAATAACGCCAACCTTTTTCTGCAGCGTGGGCAGAAGGTGCTACCAGAGTTGGAAGAGTGGAGATAAGAATGATTGTTAGAAATACTTTGAACTTCATTGCTGTGGGGCCTCTCGAATAAAAAGAGTCTCACAGGGAGTGAACCGCACTAGGGGAGGAGGAATTAATCCTCACTTCTAGTGGTAGGAGCACACCCCGCAAACCTCGGCGGGTGTTTGTCTCATCTGCACTTGCTAGGTAATCCGACTTATCTCCGAAGAGATTCACGGTTGCGGGTCAGCGTCGGATTTTCACCGAACTTCCCCTACCAAGTGAGCTATTAAGTTGTAGGCGAACCAAACCACACACACTTCGGGTTGGCAACTAGGCGCGCTAGTCGTAGGCTTATCGACATGGAATACAGACGCCTTGGCAGTACCGGAATGTACGTTTCTGAAATCTCATACGGAAACTGGATCACTCACGGAAACCAGATCGAATCAGATGCAGCCATTAAGTGCGTAAAGGCTGCGCTAGAGGTTGGTATTACGACCTTTGATACCGCAGATGTTTATGCCGGCACAAAAGCAGAAGTAGTTTTAGGTAAAGCGCTAAAGGGCGTCAAACGAGAGTCCTATGAGTTATTTACGAAGGTCTACTTTCCAACAGGTACTGGGAAAAATGACCGCGGACTTTCTCGAAAGCACATCATCGAGTCATGTAATGCATCTCTGAAGCGACTTCAGACAGACCACATTGACCTTTACCAGATGCACCGCTTCGACCATGAAACTCCTGTCGAGGAATCATTGAGTGCATTTGATGATCTGATTCGTGCGGGGAAGGTTCATTACATTGGTTTTTCTGAGTGGAATGCTGCACAAATAAAATCAGCATTAGCCATCCAAGACGCTCGTGGTTACAACCGTTTTGTTTCAAGCCAGCCACAATATTCAGCTCTGTGGCGAGTGATTGAATCCGAAGTTGTCCCACTTTCTGTAAAGGAAGGTATTGGTCAGATTGTTTGGTCACCAATGGCTCAGGGAATTTTGACGGGCAAATATTTACCAGGAAAGAAAGCGCCAGCGGGATCTCGCGCAACTGACAAAGGCAGTGGCGCCAACATGATCAAGGGTTGGATGCGCGACGAAGTTTTGGAAGCTGTTCAGAAGTTAAAGCCAATTGCCGATGGCGTTGGGTTAACTATGGGCCAGCTTGCAATCGCTTGGGTGCTTCAAAATCCAAATGTTTCCAGCGCGATTATGGGCGCTACAAAGCCAAAGCAGGTTAAGGAAAATGTAAAAGCATCTGGAGTAAAGCTAGATGTAGATGTCATGAAAGCGATTGACACTGCACTTGGAAAACTGCCAGAGCGTGATCCAAAGAAGAATGTAAGCCCGAATCCTCGCGCTTAGTTTTTCTTTTTACTAACTGACACCTGAGGGTGTGGCGCACGAAGGCGTCGCATTTGTGTTGACCGAAGCCACGCGTACATTCCCAGTCCTTTAGTAGCTGTTCCAGGAAATTGCTCTTCGACAGCTTTACGGATCTTCTTCGATAGAACAATGCCATCTATAACTGCAATGATTAACATTGCATACATAATTGCAATCGCACCTAGTTGAATCGCCGGGACAGGAAATAGAGTCAATACCAAGACAACGAAAATTGTTGGTAGAAAATATTCACCGGTTGAGCGACGAGAATCTACGTAATTTCTAACAAAGCGCCGGGCAGGTCCACGATCTCGTAATGGCAAAGCTGCTTCATCTCCGCGAAGGTAGGCGGCGCGTTGGGCCATTCGATCTTGCTTGCTTAACGCTTTAGAAGCTCGCTTTTGATCTTTAGTGACGATCGGTGCGAGGGAGGAAACTTTGCGCTTTGATTCGGCCTCTTTGCGCTTAGGGGTAGGGCGACCTTTGCTGTCTTGTGTACTCATGGCTTAACTATAGAGCCCGTGTTGAACTGCTCCTCAACTCGCTTGCCAGACACCAGGAGGGTAGGCTTGCTCCGGGATTGATCATGGAGAGCAGTTAATCAAGGAGAATGAAATGACAACTGAAGCAACGACAACAACTGGAATTCAGCTAACTGACGTGGCGGCCGCAAAGGTATCTGCCTTGTTGGCTCAAGAGGGTCGCGATGACCTCAACTTACGCGTTGCAGTACAGCCAGGTGGATGTTCAGGCCTTAAGTACCAGCTCTACTTTGATGATCGCAATATGGATGGCGATATCGTTCGTGAATTCGGCGCTGTCAAAGTAATTACCGACAAGATGAGTGACCCATACCTTTCAGGTGCAACAATTGATTTTGTTGACACAATCGAAAAGCAGGGATTTACTATTGATAATCCTCAAGCGCAGGGTTCTTGTGCCTGCGGCGATTCATTCAACTAAGTAACTGCATTTTTCGCATTAGTATCCCCACATGAAAATAGGTGTAGCGGGTTCGGTCGGTCTTGATCATTTGATGACCTTCTCTGGGAAATTCACCGATTCACTGGTTGCGGGTTCCTTGGAAAAAGTTTCGCTCTCTTTTCTTGTTGATAGTTTGGATGTTCGTCGCGGAGGATGCGCAGCAAACATTGCTTTTGGTATGGGTGTTCTTGGATTAAACCCGATCCTGATCGCAGCCGTCGGCACAGACTGGGCTGATTACAACGCATGGCTTTCACGTCATGGGGTTGATACCTCACATGCCTTGGTTTCAAAGACATTACATACCGCGCACTTTGTGGTGACTACCGATCAAGATCTCAATCAGATTGCCTCATTTTTCCCTGGTGCAATGTCTGAGGCTCGCAACATCGAATTAAGTCCCATCATGGACAAATCTGGACGCTTGGATATCTTGGTTATTTCACCTGACGATCCAGAAGCGATGCTTCGCCACTCTGAAGTGTGCCGTCAGATGGGAATTGCATTTGCAGCAGATCCATCTCAGCAGATGGCTCGCATGACTGGCGAAGAAATTAAGTTACTGATCGATGGGGCTGCTTATCTATTTTTGAATGAATATGAACTAGCCCTAGCAATGCAAAAAACGGGGTGGTCCGATCGCGAAATTTTGGAACGCGTAAAATATCGCGTCGTTACTCTGGGTTCAAAAGGTGCAAAGGTAGAAAGTGCAGCAGGGGAGTTTGTTGTAGTTGGCTGCCCTAAAGAGAAATCTAAGACCGACCCAACAGGTGTAGGGGATTCCTTTAGATCTGGCTTTATCGCTGGTCTGGCGTGGGGCCTTTCTCACGAGCGCTGTGCCCAACTGGGTGCATTAATTGCCACCTATGTCATCGAAACCCTAGGCACTCAGGAATACCGCTTTACGAAAGCTGAATTTGTTGCTCGTTTTGCCGAGGCGTATGGCCAACCCGCCGCGGATGAAATCACACTTCACCTTTCATAGATGTGAGGAGCGCCACCACTCCTGATGAATGCGCTCGTGCGACGCTAACGCCCAATACAAACTATCCTTACGCCATGCCTCGAACCTTCTTTTCACGCTTACGAGCACTGTTTCTATTTATCCCTGTATTGCTCCTTACAGGATGCTCGCAGAGCACTGATTGGGGTTTCCCAGAAGGCGTTTCGAGCGTAAATGATGCTTCATTGTCGTTGTGGCAAGGTGCGTGGATAGCAGCGGGTGTAGTTGGAGTATTTACTTTAATCCTGATTTTATGGCCAGCTGTTTTTCATCGCGGCAAAAAAGATGGCCCTGAATTTCCAAAGCAAACTCAGTACAACGTTCCAGTTGAAGTCGCCTATACGGTTATTCCATTCATAATTGTTGCAGTTCTTTTCTTCTACACAGTCGAGCGTCAAAACATAATTACTGAAAAGACCGATACATACGCACACGAAATTACTGTTGAAGGTTTTCAATGGTCATGGCAATTTGGATATCCAGAAGCCGGCCCTAAGGCGGTTGTAACTGGTACGCCAACACAGCCACCAACTTTGGTAGTTCCATTGGGTGAACGGGTTCGTTACACAATCACATCAAATGATGTTGTTCACGGTTTCTGGATCCCAGCTTTCATGATCCAGATGCAGAATCTTCCGGGTGTGACAAACGAGCTTGAATTCACTGCAAACAAACTTGGTGAGTATCCAGGGCGATGCAATATTTTGTGCGGACGCAATCACTCACAAATGCTTTTCACGGTAAAAGTAGTTACGCCGGCTGAATACGATGCATATTTAGAAACACTTAAGGGGAGCAACGCATGACAACCTACGCGGATCGTCCTACGACAACCTTGCAGGCCCCGATGCCTACAGCTAAGGGTAAGTCTTTTGTAAAGTGGATTACATCTACTGATCACAAGACGATCGGCTACTTGTACTTGATGACATCTTTTGCCTGGTTTTTGATTGCCGGAGTTCTTGCCCTTGTTCTTCGTGCAGAATTAGCTCGTCCCGGGATGCAGTTCTTAAGTAATGAGCAGTACAACCAGATTTTCACAATGCACGGAACAATCATGCTGTTGATGTTTGCAACCCCACTATTTGTGGGTTTTGCGAACGTCATTATGCCGCTTCAGATTGGAGCAGCAGATGTTGCTTTCCCTCGTTTGAATATGTTCTCGTATTGGCTTTTCTTATTTGGTGGGTTGATGACCTTCGCGGGTTTCTTGTCTCCAGGGGGAGCGGCATCATTTGGTTGGACGGCGTATGCGCCTCTTGCCAACTCTGATTATTCACCTGGCATTGGCGGAGATCTTTGGCTGATTGGTTTAGCTATCAGTGGTGTTGGAACTATTCTGGGTGGCGTTAACTTCATAACAACAATTTTCACCATGCGCGCACCAGGCATGACGATGTTTCGTATGTCGATCTTTTCCTGGAACGTTCTCCTAACATCGATTTTAGTTTTGCTTGCATTCCCACCTTTAGCCGCAGCGTTCTTAGGTCTAGAAGCGGATCGCCTGTATGGATCGCATCTGTTTGATCCGGCCAACGGCGGTGCCATGTTGTGGCAGCATCTATTTTGGTTCTTTGGCCACCCCGAGGTTTACATTCTCGCGCTTCCATTTTTTGGAATCGTGACCGAAATCTTGCCTGTCTTTAGCCGTAAACCCATCTTCGGATACCTTGGACTAATTGCTGCAACTATTGCAATCGCAGCTCTATCGGTTTCGGTCTGGGCACACCACATGTTTGCAAGTGGCCAGGTACTTCTCCCGTTCTTCTCTTTCATGACATTTTTGATTGGTGTTCCCACCGGCGTTAAGTTCTTTAACTGGATCGGAACAATGTGGAGAGGTCACGTAACCTTTGAAACGCCAATGCTGTGGGTTATGGGCTTCCTTGTGACATTCTTATTTGGTGGACTAACAGGAATTATTCTTGCTTCTCCGCCGCTTGATTTTGCAGTCTCTGCAAGTTACTTCGTTGTCGCTCACTTCCACTATGTGCTATTCGGAACAGTCGTGTTTTCAATGTTTGCTGGTTTTTACTTCTGGTGGCCAAAGATGACAGGTCGCATGCTCAACGAGCGTCTAGGAAAAATTCACTTCTGGACTCTTTTTGTTGGGTTCCACTTAACTTTCTTAATTCAACACTGGTTAGGTATTAAGGGATTCCCACGTCGTTATGCCGATTACCTTCCAGGTGATGGCTTCACTTTTATGAATACAGTGTCAACGATAGGCTCATTCCTGCTTGCACTTTCGATGATTCCTTTTTTCATTAATGTGTGGATCACACGCAAGTCTCCGATGGTTGGCGTCGATGATCCATGGGGTTATGGAAGTTCACTTGAATGGGCTACTTCGTGTCCACCACCGCGTCACAACTTCTTATCTATGCCCCGTATTTCTAGCGAACGCCCAGCTTTTGATTTGCACCACCCACATGTCAAGATCGAAGGGAAGCACTAGACGATGAAGGCATCCTGGAAGCTATTTGGCGGATTAGCAGTCTTCTATGCAATTACCACCGTCGTTTATGTTGTTATTGGCGGTGAACCATTAGGAATTAGTGGTCTTCTTCTCTCTGCATGTCTTGCAGGAATGATTGGTTTTTATGTGTGGTTCACACAAAAGCGAATCGGTGTGGAACTTCCGGAAGATAATTTGACGGCAGAGATTGCAGATGGCGCAGGAGAACTTGGTTTCTACAGCCCGCATTCTTGGTGGCCTTTGCCGGTAGCACTGAGCGCCTGCGCCTTAGGACTGGGATTATTGATCGGTTGGTGGCTTTCCCTCATTGCGTTAGGTGCCTTAATGATTTCAATTATTGGAATGGTTACTGAGTATGAAAAGCCAGTTACTTCCTCTGCGCACTAATGAGCAATGAGCGAGCGGAAATACTTCCGACTGATTTTCCCAATACGACTGCAGCACGAATAGTCATTAATGCGCCAGCGGCCAAAATCTTCGATCTACTAGCAAATCCAGCATCACATCAACTCTTTGACGGTTCTGGAACTATTCAGAATTCGATTTCAGGACCAGATCGACTTTTTCTTGGAGCTACATTTTCAATGGCTATGAAAATCAAGGTCCCGTATCGCATCAAGAATACCGTCGTCGCTTTTGAAGAGAACAAAAAGATCACGTGGTGCCACTTGATGAAGTGGACGTGGTCTTACGAGCTAGCCGATTTAGGTAATGGTTCTACGCAGGTCACTGAATCATTTGATGCAAGTGCGATACCGGGTTATGCAAAGCAGTGGTTAAAAATGACGGGCACCATTGCGCACAATCCAAAGTGGATGGCTAAGTCATTAGTTCGGTTGAAGGCGATTTGCGAGGCATAGCGTTCGCTAAATTTGCTCCAGCCCTTTTTGTCGCTCTCTGGAGTACTGGTTTTGTTGGTGCAAAGTATGGTTTGCCGTTTGCTGATCCCTTTATTTTCTTAGCAGTTCGAATTTTGATAGCAGCGCTGATCCTGTTTGCAGTAGCCTCTTTGATGAGTTCACCAATCAAGATCGGTGCATCTGCTATCGGACGATCCGCCCTGATTGGGTTTTTTCTACACGCTTGTTATTTAGGTGGCGTCTTTTTCTCTATTTCTAAGGGGCTGCCAGCAGGTGTTGCTGCTGTTGTGACAAGTCTTCAACCGGTGCTGGTTTCACTCCTAGCCGTAAAAATCTTAGGAGAGCCTCTAAGGGTCAAACAGATAGTGGGCCTGATACTCGGATTAGTTGGTGTTTTTTTAGTTCTTGGACCTACATTTGAGCAAGATATTCCAATCAGCGGAGTGATCGGAATCGTTGTCGCGTTGATTGGAAGTACTACGGCAACCATATTGCAGAAGAAAATCGGATCAGATGTTCCACTTATCTCCGGAACTGCATACCAATACCTTGCTAGTGGTTTGGTTTTAGCGATTGCAGCTGTTGCTACCGGTGGTACTCACATTCAATGGAGTGGAAAGTTTATTGCAGCCTTTATCTGGCTGATAGCAGTCCTATCAGTTGGTGCAATCTTGCTTTTGCTCTGGTTGCTCAACACTGGTAGCGCGGCATCGGTGTCGTCATTGTTTTATCTGATCCCACCTGCGACCGCGCTAGAGGCGTTCTTTTTATTTGGCGAAAAAGTAAACACCCAAGGCTTCCTTGGAATAGGAATTACAGCCCTGGGTGTTTGGCTTGTCATATCTAATTAGTGGTGGTCAATCTCTTTCAGTTCGTTAGTTGAAACCTTTGGAATAGCTTCTGCGTTAGCAACACTCATGCGTGAACGAAGCTTGTTTCGCAGTGCACCAGCGCGCTTTACGCCACGACCATCAACTTCAGGCAATTCCAGTGCTGGGGCTTGTTCGTGCGATGTAAGTAGGTATGCCTTCTCAGGTGAAATTGGCTCATGAACTTCCACAAACTCACCATGAGGCAAACGGAGAAGAGTTCCGGTTTCTCGCCCGTGCAGTACTAACTCACGATCAGCACGCTGTAACGACAAGCAAAGACGCTTTGTGATCACAAATGCAAGCGGAGGAAGTATGAGGACACCGAAACGAGTTCCCCACATGATCTGATTAATTGATAGATCAAAATGTGTAGCAATAATGTCGTTACCGCCGTTGATTAATGTAACCATTACAAAAGTAAGAGACATCGCGCCAAGTGCGGTGCGATTTGGTGCATTACGTGGACGATCTAGCAAATGGTGCTCGCGCTTATCGCCAGTTATCCAACTTTCGATGAAAGGATACAAAGCCATTCCGGTGAATAAAATGCCAGGAATAATCAATCCAGGTATCAAAATATTCCATGAAATTGTGTGACCGAATGCGTGAGTTTCTATTGGGGGAGCCATCCGAACTAGCCCGTCGAGCCAGCCCATATACCAATCGGGTTGGGAACCTGCCGTAATTTGGCCTGGCGTATAGGGACCAAAAAGCCAAATTGGATTGATAGATGCAACAGCAGCTAAGAACGCGGTCACACCGAAGACAATGAAGAAGAATCCACCTGCTTTAGCCATATAAACAGGCATTAGCGGATAACCAACAACATTTTTTTCTGTGCGTCCAGGTCCTGGGAACTGAGTGTGCTTCTGATACCAGACCAACATTAAGTGGACTGTAATCAACGCTAGAAATGCACCGGGTAGCAATAAAACGTGGACTGTATAAATACGTGGGATGAAAGCTTCACCCGGAAAGGCCCCACCAAATGCAAAGTAGGCAAGATAAGAACCCACAACAGGTATCGCTTGAATGATTGCCTCTGCGATTCGAATTCCCGTACCTGACAAGAGATCATCAGGAAGTGAATAACCAAGGAATCCTTCAACAATTCCTAGGGTCAAAAGTCCGATACCGATTATCCAGTTTCCTTCACGTGGCTTGCGGAATGCCCCGGTAAAGAACACACGCATCATATGAGCAACGATTGCTGACATGAAAATTAGTGCAGCCCAGTGGTGAATCTGGCGCATCAAAAGTCCACCGCGGACTTCAAAAGAAATATGTAACGTCGAAGCGTATGCGGCTGACATCTTCAAACCTTCTAGTGGTTCATAGCTGCCCTCGTAAATAACTTCGCGCTGTGAAGGATCAAACCAAAAAGTAAGAAAAGTTCCAGACAACAGCAAAATTACGAAAGAGTACAGAGCAACTTCACCTAAAAGGAAAGACCAGTGGTCGGGGAAGACTTTTTGTAAGTTTTTCTTCATCCATGCAGCAGCGCCTGTGCGCTCATCTACATAATTGGCAACGCTTCCTAAACGCGCTTCAGCTGTCATTGTGAATTACGCTCCCAGAAACTAGGTCCGACCGGTTCGGAGAATGGTTGACGAGCTACGAGATAACCCTCGTTGTCAATTGTAATATCTAATTGAGGAAGCGGCCTGGCGGCAGGTCCAAAAATAACTTTGGCTGCGCGGGTCACATCAAATGTTGATTGATGACACGGGCATAGCAGGTGCTTTGTTTGTTGTTCGTATAGGGCTACCGCACATCCCATATGCGAACAGATCTTTGAGAAAGCGATAATGCCATCGTGGGTCATGGCCAATCTGTCCGCTTCAAGATTGAATTCTTGTGGGCGAAGACGAATTAGCAAGACCGCGTCTTTTGCGATGTCACTGAGTTTTCTATGCTCTGGGTCTTCAATTTCGGGAAGTACCTGAGCAACCGCACCCACCTCGAGATCAGATGCCTTGATACGGCGGTTACCAGGGTCAGTTACTAGATACGTACCAGACTTCCACGTTGTCTTTTCAAGTTCCTTTCCAGGCAATGGTCCTAAGTCTCGCAAAAGAATCAATGGAGATAGAGCCGATAACCCGAGTGCAGCACCGAGTGACCTCTTTATAAGTGAACGACGACCAAGTCCCGCAGCAGCAGCGCCTTCTTTTACTGCACTCACGAAATCTTTGCGGTCTGAATCTGGAGATCGAAATTCATGGCGCTGTGCAACCACTTCTGTATCCGGCATTAAAGTTTTTGCCCAATGGATCGCGCCCATTCCGATAAAGAAAAGCGAGATAGCCATTCCAAGGCCTAGTCCCAGTTGATGGGCATTCTGATTTCCCAAGACTGGCACAAAAACGAAAACATCTTCGGGGATGAAAAAAAATGAAAAGATCAGTAAGACGGTTCCAAGGGCTGACAGTAGAAACATAGATGCAACTTGACGTTCAGCGCGCTTAGCCGCTCTCGGGTCAGTATCAGCTTTACGATGAACGTGGGCAGGTAATCCTGGATCCTTTATTGCTTCGATTTCGTTAGACATAGTTTTACTTCGCTTTCATAGCTAGCCAGACAGCAACACCAATAAGGATTCCTAAGCCAAGCACCCAACCCAATAATCCTTCAGTTACAGGTCCGACTCGACCAAGAGATGCGCCACCAAGATTTGGTTCCTTCTCTGCTGACTTGATCCACTTGATGATCGAAAGTTTTTCTTCAGGTGTAATTGTTTTATCACTGAAAACTGGCATGGATTGTGGTCCAGTAACCATTGCTTCATAAATGTGTTTTGGCTCAACACCCATCAAAGTTGGAGCGTACTTACCTTGCGTTAGCGCACCACCCTGACCGGCAAAGTTGTGACACATTGCGCAGTTGTTTCGGAATAACTCTCCGCCCTCAGCAGTACTTCCATCACGTTCAAAATTAAGCTCTGATTCACCAGGAATTGCAGGGCCAGGTGCAAGAGAAGCAACGTAGGCAGCTAAAGCTGCTGTTTCTTCGGCGTTATATAGTGGATCCTTGCGCATTGCTTGAGTGCTCATATCGGCCATCGGCATGCGCCCCGTACCTACTTGAAAATCTACTGAAGCTGCCCCTACGCCGATGAGCGATGGTGCAATTTGTGCCCCTTCGGCATTTAAGCCATGGCAAGAAGAACAACCCTTAAGGAAAATCTGGCGTCCTTCTTCAATTTGAACTGAGCGATCTGCAGAAGTTGTCTCCGCTGAAGTTGTCGCACTTGCAACACTAAACGTTGTGCCTATAGCTAGCAAAGCTAATAGAAGTAAAAATGGGCCAGCAGCTTTGTGGCGACGGTAGCGAGATATGCGCTTCACATGATTCCTTTACTACTTAATGAGGTAGATCGCTGAAAAGAGTGCGATCCACACGACGTCTACAAAGTGCCAATAATAAGAAACTACAATTGCTGTTGTTGCTTGCTGATGGGTAAAGCGTCTGGCCTTTGAAACGCGAACCATGACAATTAAAAATGCGATGAGCCCACCCGTTACGTGCAAGCCGTGAAAACCAGTAGCAACATAAAAGATTGAGCTATATGCATCGGATGAAAGAGTTTTACCTTCAGAGACCAACATTGCATACTCATAAATTTGACCCGAAACGAAAAATGCACCCATCAAGAAAGTCGCGGAAAACCATTCGCGCATTCCCCACTTATTGATTTGAAACAAATTCCCTGTTCGATGATTCTGAAAACGTTCAGCGGCGAAAACACCGAACTGACATGTAACAGATGAGAGGACAAGAATCGTTGTATTGAACGCAGCAAAAGGAATATTCAAAAGCGCAGTTGACTCTGTCCAAATTGCTGGTCCTTGAACTGCTCGAATTGTGAAGTACATGGCAAATAAAGCAGCAAAGAACATGAGTTCACTTGCAAGCCACACGATCGTGCCCACTGCTACAGCGTTGGGGCGTGTGATTTTCTGGTGTGCGACTGTGCTGGACATGAAGGCGATTATTCCCGAAATTAGGCTCGGCGTCTTGCCATCAAGGCCACGAGGCGTCGGAAATGAGCGCATCTGAGGTGAAACGGATCACTATAAAAGTGCTGCCTCTTTTTAGAAAAATGAGGTCGGATTGGTACTTCAAGAATAGACTTTGCTCCATGTCAGAGACTAAAAAGCAGATCATTGTGTACTCCGATGATTCATCGGTCCGGGCATCAATAGCTTCAGCCCTAGGACGACGAGTGGCCGTAGATCTTCCCGAGCATGAGATTCATGAATTTGCCACAGGTTCTGCTTTGCGAGCCTACGTGGATAGCAAAAGCATTGGTGGTGGATCTCGCGCTGATCTGTTTATTCTGGATGGAGAAGCCGCACAAGAAGGCGGATTGGGCATTGCTCGCCAATTAAAGGATGAAGTTTTTAACTGCCCACCCGTCCTAGTAATCACAGGACGGAAAGAGGATGCCTGGTTAGCTGCCTGGTCTATGGCCGAAGCCTCTGTGGTTCACCCAATTGACCCATTTACTCTTGCCACTACAGCAGCACAATTGTTGCGTGGCACTGCACTCGTTTCTGCTTAACTAAAGTAATGATGAAGTCGCGGTGGAGTTCACACATTGCGCATTTGCAGTCGGGTTTAGATCTTGAAATCGCAGATGTTCAGTGGTGCATGAATGAGATACTGACTGGTAAATCAGAAATTGAAGAAGTTAAAGCTTTCCTACTCGCTCTGAAAAATAAGGGCGAGACTTCCGAAGAAGTTGGCGCTTTGGTGGCGCAGATGTATCAACATTGCGCTCCTATTTCGATTACCGAACGAGCTGTTGACACGGTTGGAACTGGTGGAGATGGTGCACACACAATCAATATTTCTACAACAGCCGCAATTATCGCGGCGGCGGCAGGGGTTAAAGTTGTTAAGCACGGCAATCGTGCTGCATCATCAAAGTCAGGTGCTGCAGATTTACTTGAAGCGTTAGGGATAAATATCGGCCTTGACGGAGTTGGTGTTGAAAAGACTTTTAGCCAACTTGGAATCGGTTTTTGTTTTGCACCTGTCTTTCATCCAGCGATGCGTTTCGCGGCACCGGCACGAAAAGAACTAGCAATACCTACCGTTTTCAATATTTTGGGTCCGTTAGCAAATCCTGCTAGACCACAAGCGGCTGCGATCGGTGTTGCAAATGAGCGCATGCATTTAGTGATGGCTCAGGTACTTAGCGATCGTGGCGTAGATGGCTTTGTCTTTCGTGGCGATGATGGTTTGGATGAAATTACTTTGGCAACAACTACTTCTGTTCTGACAATTGGTCATGGTGAAATTTCCAGCGATCTTCTTGAACCTTTAGATTTTGACATTGAACGGGCACCGATTTCCGCACTTGCTGGGGGAGATGCAACGGAAAATGCTCGAATTACGATGGCAATATTTTCTGGCGAAAAAGGCGCACCTCGAGATGCCGTTGTTCTTAATGCCGCTGCTGCTATTGCAGCGTATGACGACCTATTTGAATTAAGTCTTCACCAGCGAATGGCATTGGGCATTTCTCGCGCGGTCGATGCGATTGATTCAGGTGCAGCAAAACGCTTAGTCACACAATGGGCAGAACTCACTCAGAAATTGGGCGCTTAACTCGCTTTTTTCTAGAGGGAAAATTCCGCATTTCTTCAAATGTCCACACTTCATGATCCCCAAGTCGTTCGATGATTCCATGCAAGACATCAACAGTCGCTAAGGCATCATCTAACGCGCGGTGATTAGGCGACGTTTGGGCATTGAAAAATTCTGCAAGCGTACCGAGCTTGCAATTAACAACTTCGTCATGATCTAGAACAGCACGGGCCAATCGTGCGGTATCAACAGTTAAGTAGTGTGGCCAAGCGAATTCGTGAGCCAGCGCAGCAGCCTTCAAGAAACTCATATCAAAGGGAGAATTATGTGCGACTAGAACTGTTTCATCTGGTGAACCCAAAAACTCAAAAAGCGTCGGAAGAACTTCATCGATAAATGGCGCTGACAAAAGCATCTCATCTGTAATTCCAGTCAATTGAGTGATGAAAGCTGGCAATGAATGTCCGGGATCAACAAAACTCTGGAATGTTCCAAGTACAGTGCCGCCGCGAACTTTCACTACACCTATCTCAGTGATACCCGCCCCAGCTTTAGGAGAGCCACCAGATGTTTCAAGATCTATGACGGCAAAGGTGGTCTCCGAGAGTTGAGTTTCACCGATGTTGATCATAGGGACGATCGTATGTGATTGAACTGACAACGGTCAGGACATAGTATTTTCGTATGGCAGTTGAGGGAGCACCCGCGGGATGGATGCAGGATTGGTCCGCACTTGGAAATGGTAAGAACGCACATATTGGTGTTCTGTTAGTTCATGGTTTTACCGGCTCTCCACCGTCAATGCGTCCTTGGGCAGAGTTCTTGCATTCAAAAGGATACACAGTTCGTGTTCCTTTGCTTCCGGGTCACGGCACAAAGGTTGAAGACCTTAATAAAACCAAATGGGAAGAGTGGCCCGCCAAGATCACTTTTGAATTAAGTGAATTGAAAAAGAGTTGCGACACAATTTTTTTGGTAGGCCTTTCAATGGGTGGCGGCACTGTTTTGAATGTGGCTGAAGCAAACAACGAATCAATCACAGGATTGATCCTTGTTAATCCCATGATTTACGTTAAGGGAATCCCTGTCGAGCTTGCCTTCGTTTTATCAAGATTTCAGAAGTTGCGAACCAGTGTTGGAGACGACATTAAACGTCCGGGCATTACCGAATGGGGATATGACGCATTGCCTACTCGCGGCATATTTCAACTGCTTAAAATGCTCCGAGTAACCAGACGAAATTTGGGCAAAATCACCGTGCCGGTTCAGCTATTCCATTCAGTAGAGGACCACACATTGCCGGTAGCTAACACAGAAATTATTTTGTCTGAGATCGGTTCTACTATGAAAACTCGCATCGAACTAGTAAACAGTTATCACGTTGCAACCTTGGATTACGACCAGGAGTTGATTTTTCAAAACAGTCTTACCTTTATTGAAAGTTTGAGTTCCTAAAGCCCTGGGTCTATTTGGCTATTTGCTCTTTCAAGAAATCGATAGCCTGCAGTGCGGTCCAACCATTTGGATACTTCGCGCGCATGGCACGCGGACCTTCAAGATCAGAACCAAAAGTCAGTAATGAGATTTCGGTCCTGCCATCGGGGCGCACCTGGCCTAAGCCGATATCTGCCATAAGAGCATTGCACAGGCACTTAGATCCTTGAGCTTGATCTACTTCACCATTCTTGAATTCATAATTATCTAGCGGTTCTGCTGGGCATCGATAGCCAATGCCTCCTTTTTCGCGTTGATACATAGTTCGCAAATATCCTAGATCGCAGATTCGCGTGCGCTTTTCATACAGTTTGTCATTAGAAAGCGTCTGATTGTTCTGAATAACTTTAAATGGAAAACCTGTTGGGGATGCACTTGCATCGGTAAGCACCCGCATATTGGGATCTGCAAGAGATTTGATAACACCAGATCTGTTCTCTTCAGTAAATCCTGATTCATCAGATAGGGCAAAGACAGAACCGACTTGGACCCCCTTTGCGCCATGAGCTAAAGCTTCAACAACCTTTGCTGGAGTAGCAAAACCGCCAGCAAGCCAAAACGGAGAACCTGATGCGAGGATTTTCTCGAGATTGGGAATGTCTAATTCGTTGTAAACCGCTTCGCCATTTTCATCGATCGCATTTTTTGCGCGCGGGGGAGCGTTGTGCCCACCTGCGACGTGATATTCGATGACGAACCCATCAGGTTTTGTTTCTTCATCCTTATTTAGGTAAGCAACAAGTGCGTGCGAAGAAACAATGGCAAGGAAAAGTGGACGTTTAATTGGAAAGTTTTCAATTCCAAGAGTTGTCGGATCAAAGTGTAAGTAATGCTTATCCTTTGTATCTGCAACTTCCACTTTCATAGCCACTTTGTTTCCGACCGAGATTTCATTTAATAGATGTGGAATCTGAGCGGGGATTCCAGCACCAATCAAAATGTAATCAACGTCAGCAAGCATGGCCCCATACAACTGTGCCGGGATAGCCAATTGAATCTTCTCTAAGATGTTCATTCCAATTAGACCGTTGTGGCCTTCTTTTGCTAGCCATACTTCAACAAAACTTGAAACAGCCAATAAATTATTAGAAAACAGATTTCCTTTAATACTAAGTTTTGGAACATCTAAATAAGGTTTATCAACGGGGCGCCCGCCTTCAACATAAAAGCGCTCCATTATTTCCGCAATAGTTTTTTGGTTAGGAAAGTGAGACATAGCACGGCGAATATCACCTGAAATATCCCCGTCCTGTAAACGGCGTGCGACAACAGAGTCAATCGCAGTGCCGGAGATAACTCCAAGTTCACCGGCCATAGCTACTTGTTTGGCTAATTGCCACGAAGAGACAGCGATACCCATGCCACCTTGAATAATGGTTGGGTATTTAACATCTGTCTGCATGCATCAACTGTAAAGATTGAACAACCGAACTCGCGAGTAGGCATTGAGTATCTAGGGGTTATTTACGTTAAATGTGATTGATATCTAAGTGGACCGTACTGGGATCGAACCAGTGACCCCCACAATGTCAATGTGGTGCTCTACCGCTGAGCCAACGATCCTTAGGTGGGCAAACTATACAACAGCGAACTAGCGTGCGTAATCATCCTCAACGCGCTCAATATCATCTTCGCCAAAGTAGGCGCCGGTTTGGACTTCTATGAAAATCAATTCATCATTGCCATTATTTCCGATGCGATGTAGCTGGCCAATTTCGACCTCCACAGTTTCTCCAGGATGCTTCGTAAAATTCACGCCATCCACAACTACAGATGCAACACCGGAAACAATGAACCAATGTTCACGACGCTTTTGGTGACGTTGATATGAAAGTCGGTTTCCAGATTTAACATAGATGCACTTAACTTTATGAAAATCACTTTCCTGTAGAACTTCATAACGACCCCAAGGTCGTGTTGATTGATCGTCAGACATTGTGCCTCCGTTATGCGCAGATCGAAGTCATTCACCAATAATGGAGGTCGGGACGGGATTTGAACCCGTGTAGAGGGATTTGCAGTCCCTTGCCTCGCCTCTCGGCCACCCGACCATAGAAATATCGCCGTTAGATTTCATTCCCAACTGAGAGTGCAATCCAAACGGCGACTATCAGAGCGGACGACCGGGTTCGAACCGGCGACCTGAACCTTGGCAAGGTTCCGCGCTACCAACTGCGCTACGTCCGCGAGGAGGGTAAATCTATCGCAGGAGAGGCGTAAGCGCCAAAGTGAGGTTGATTGGTTAGCGTTAGCCCGTGCCAGATGCGGATGATTCTTCACTCTTTTGGATGGGCGGCAGGCTTGCCACCGATCTTGTCGAAGTTTCGCATGACCCCGCGTGTTTAGAAGATGGCGGTTTCTGGGCGATATCAACAACATTTGAAAACGAGTTCACTGCGGCAAAGTTTGCAACTGTTGTAGAAGCACCTTTCCCCACGTCTGCATGGATTCCCCTGAAAGGTGCCTGGAGTTCATCGCTGAACTCTGATGGCTACATCGAATACGTGGAATGTATCCGAAACGCAATAGCCGAAGGTTGGGTTTACCAAGTAAATGCTTGTCGACGACTCACTCACGACGATGACGGTCAATCTTTGCGCGGTCTATTCTCTGAAATTTTGAAAAACAATCCCGCACCTTGGGCGAGCTATTTCGAAATACCAGAGTTGATGATTGCATCTGCTTCACCTGAACTATTTCTCAGCCGACTTGGTTCTACGATCAAGAGTTCTCCTATTAAAGGCACACAACCAACGCACTCACAAGAATTTGGTGCCAAAGATCAGGCAGAAAATGTGATGATTGTTGATCTAATGCGTAATGACTTAGGACGAATCTGCAAGAGTGGAACCGTTGAAGTACCACGCTTGCTTTCAAGTGAAGAGCATCCAGGGTTGCAACATCTAGTCTCTGATGTTCAAGGTGAATTGTTAGACGATATTCTGTGGAGCGAAATCATTAGTGCGCTTTCTCCGCCAGGTTCTGTAAGTGGTGCGCCAAAGTCGTCGGCTGTTCAGGTTATTGCAGAGAATGAAATTGTACGTGGTCCTTACTGCGGTGCGCTTGGATGGATTGAAGGCAAGAACGCCGTTTTGTCGGTTGCTATCAGAACATTTTGGAAAGATGCCACCATTAATTTTGGTACTGGTGCCGGAATCACCTGGGGTAGCGATGCTGGGGCCGAGTGGGAAGAAACTCAACTTAAAGCACGGCGGTTGATTTCAATTGCAGGGGGAGAGCTATCGTGAAAGTAATTGTTAATGGTTCTCTTGTCCCCATTGAGCAATCTCAAATTTCGCCACTCGGTTGGCTCAATGGTGCTGGCATCTTTGAAACTATTAAAACTGTTAAGGGAAAACCTTGGGCACTTTCTCGTCATATGAGAAGAGCGGTGAATAGCTCAGCTAAAGAAAAAATCGTTTTACCCAATGAAGAACTTGTGCGAGAGGCGATCACCGCATTATTAGAGACTGAAAATCACGCGACTGGTCTGTTAAGAGTGTCGTTTGACGCAACAGGAAATTGGGCAGCTGCTCATCTTCCGTACGTGGAAATTACCGGACCAGCCAAAGTTGGTTTACATCCGCAGCCGCTTGTTGCAGATGGCGTTCCTGTAAAGAGTTATCCCTACAACCACCGGCTCGAAATTCTTGAGCAAGCTCGGTTGAATGGTTTTGATGAAGCATTGGTAACAAATTCGGAGGGCTTAATGTGCGAGGGCTCTGTCTGTAATGTGCTTTTCAAGATTGCTGGCATATGGTGCACCCCGCCTCTTTCTGATGGAGTTCTTCCCGGAGTAATGCGGGCATTGGTCATTGAAAATTTCGACGTCACGGTACGGTCAATCGCTGTCGAAGAAGTTGCAGATATTGAATCTGGATTTTTGTTAAGCAGTCTGCGTATCGCCCAGCCAATTGCAGCAATTGATGGCAGGGAATTATCCCAATCACATGAATTTAGGGATGAAATACAAGCGATGGCGCTAAGGACTTCGGTAGGCTAGGCACATGTCTCAGATATCGATCACAGTTGATGGTGCAAAGCTTCAGGTAGAAGCCGATCAACGTCCTACTCATATCTTTGCTGACAATAAAGAGGTTGTTGTTTGTAAGGTCAACGGAATTCTGAAGGATTTATGGACTGATCTAGTTGATGGTGATGCAGTCGAATCAGTTCTAATTTCCTCTCCTGCAGGTCTTGAGGTTTTGCGACATTCAACTGCTCACGTCATGGCCCAAGCCGTGCAAGAGGTTTATGCAAACACCCGCCTTGGCATTGGTCCACCTATCAAAGATGGTTTCTACTACGATTTTGATCCAGAAAATACCTTTAATCCTGATGACTTAACAAAAATTGAAAGTGCAATGCGCAAAATCATAAAAGAAGGTCAACGCTTCAAACGACGTGTGATTACTGAAGCCGATGCGCTGAAAGAGTTGGCACACGAACCATATAAGTGCGAATTAATTGGAATCAAGGGTCCTGCGGGCGAAGAAGCGTCCGTCGAAGTCGGTGGCTCCGAATTAACAATTTATGACAACCTAGGTCGCGATGGAAATCCGGTCTGGAGCGATCTGTGCAGAGGTCCACATTTACCTTCCACAAAGAGTATTCCTGCTTTCAAATTGATGCGCACAGCAGCGGCATATTGGCGTGGTTCTGAAAAGAATCCAATGTTGCAACGCATTTACGGAACCGCCTGGCCCTCACAGGATGAACTCAATGCGTATTTAGAACTTCTTGCAGAAGCTGAAAAGCGCGATCATCGACGCTTGGGCACAGAGCTGGATTTGTTTTCTTTCCCTGAAGAAATCGGCTCAGGACTTGCCGTCTTTCATCCAAAGGGCGGAATTGTTAGACGCGCAATGGAGGATTACTCACGCATTCGTCACGAAGAAGAAGGGTATGAGTTTGTTTACTCGCCTCATTTAACAAAGGCAGCATTGTTTGAAACCTCGGGCCATTTGCAGTGGTACGCCGATGGAATGTACCCGCCAATGATTCTGGACGAGGAATACAACCCCGATGGAACCATAAAACGTGCTGGCCAGCAGTACTACATGAAGCCAATGAATTGCCCTTTCCATAATCTCATTTACAGATCACGCGGACGTTCTTATCGCGAACTGCCATTGCGCTTGTTTGAGTTTGGAACTGTTTATCGTTATGAAAAGTCTGGTGTGTTGCATGGAATCACTCGTGCGCGAGGCTTTACTCAGGATGATGCGCATATTTATTGCACCAAGGAGCAAATGGTTGGTGAGCTTGATTCGCTATTGACCTTCGTTCTTAATTTACTTCGTGATTATGGTTTGAATGATTTTTACTTAGAACTTTCCACAAAAAATCCAGAAAAGTTTGTAGGAGAAGATTCAGATTGGGCTGAAGCAACAGAGGCTCTTCGTAAAGCAGCTACGGCTCAGAATCTTGAACTTGTGTTAGATGAGGGTGGCGCTGCTTTCTACGGACCCAAGATTTCTGTTCAAGCCAAGGATGCAATTGGTCGCACTTGGCAGATGTCCACAATTCAAGTTGATTTTCAGCTTCCTCAACGCTTCGAGTTGGAATATTCAGCAACAGATGGAACTCGTCAGCGTCCCGTGATGATTCACCGAGCATTGTTTGGATCTATTGAACGTTTCTTTGGCGTTCTTACCGAGCATTACAGCGGCGCATTTCCACCATGGCTCGCACCTGTCCAGGCAATTGGTATTCCAGTTGCAGATGCTTTCGGTGATTATTTGGGCGATGTTATTCAGCAAATGCGCAAAGCCGGCATCAGAGCTGAACTTGATTCATCGGATGATCGAATGCAAAAGAAAGTGCGTAACGCACAAATGCAAAAGATTCCATTCATGGTTATTGCTGGCGAAGAGGATCAATTAGCCGGCGCTGTCTCCTTCCGCTACAGAAATGGCGAGCAGAAAAATGGAATCCCAATTAAGGATGCAATCGCTGAAATCAAAAAAGTAGTTCAGGAACGTACTCAGGTCTAATCTGTGAGTATTTCTATAGATGGGGTTGGTATGCCCGATGGTTGGCAACGACTTTGGGCTCCACATCGATTGGAGTACTTGCAGGGAGAAAACCGTCCGCTAGAGAGTAATAACGTTGAATGCCCCTTCTGCAGAATCCCTACTTTGCACGATGAAAAAGGCCTCATAGTTCATCGTGGGCTGTCCGCATATGTTGTAATGAATCTTTATCCTTACAACCCTGGACATCTTTTGATTTGCGCGTATCGACATGTCCCGGATCTGACGGATCTAACAGATCAAGAACGTAATGAGATCGGCGAATTAACTGCACATGCGATGAAAACTATCCGCACCGTTTCAAATCCTGCTGGCTTTAACTTAGGAATGAATCAGGGCGCAATTTCTGGCGCGGGAGTCGCAGAGCACATACATCAGCACGTTGTTCCTCGTTGGAGCGGAGATGCAAACTTCATGCCAATTATCGGTAAGACAAAGGTGCTTCCACAGTTGTTGACACTGACACGTGCAGAAATTGCTGCAGCTTGGTAACTACACAACCAATTTTTTAATAAACCCTTCAACAATGTCCACACCAATTCCACGTTCGATCCACAATGGAATTGCCGGAAATAGCAATCCCGCTTCAAAAGCTTTATCACCTGAATCTGCTATCAACTCTAGATACTCGTCTCGAAACTCTTGAACCAAGGTTTGATGCTCTTCATCACTATTCTTTATGGTTCGTGGACTTGTTGAGTAGTCGGTGATTTGTAAATCCGACAAACTAATGAGTGCGGCAGGTAGTCCCGCCTCATCATGCAAGACCAGATAGGGCGCGATCATTTGATCAAAGACTCTTGTTGCAATCATCACCGCATCATCAAAGTCTGCTTCAAGTTTTTCTAAATGCGTCACAACCACCAGGCGCGGAACTTGAAACTCATCCAATGATTGCCATAAATCTATGGTTGCTTGATCGATACCGGCAGACGGGTCGATAGCAAAGATCGCTAGGTCTGATTCTGGTACTGGGGTTTGAGAGAGCTGAGCGTTAAACACCGAGGCGACTAGGGCGGGATCTGCGCTTAGATGTCCGTAGACATGAATTCTTAGGTCGTTTATTTGAGATTGCACGGGCTCAGCCTACGATGGTCCTTGATGTTAAGCGCACGTTTGAAGCCAACGGTCACACGGTTAATTACCCCCGTGGCTTCTATGGCCCTGCGCCTAGGAATCACACCTAACGCTGTGACATGGATAGGTGCTGTGGGAGTTGTAGCTGCCGCAATGTATTTCTATCCCAAGGGTGAATTTTTTATTGGAACCTTAATTATTTGCGTCATGGCACTGAGTGATTTATTTGATGGAACCATGGCACGTATTTCGAAGAAAGGTTCTAGTAAGTGGGGAGGATTTCTCGACTCAACCATCGATCGAATCACTGACTCAGCGATATTGGTGGGAGTGTCGATATACCTCATCAATAAGGATGACGTTCTTGCAGTGGTAGTTATGGTTACTTTGGTAACTGGGATATTGGTTCCATACATTCGAGCTAAGGCAGAGTGTTTCGGTATTGAATGTTCAGGCGGAATAGCAGAGCGAACTGAGCGATTGATAATTTCTCTGGCCTCAATTGGATTTAGCGGCTTAGGAGTCCCTTACGTGTTAGCAATAGGCATGTGGTTATTGGCGGTACTGGGTACCTATACAGTTATTCAAAGAATGTTGATTGTTAAGCGAGCTAAATAAGTGAAGGACAATCTTTCGGCGTATGCCTATTTTGCCGGTTGGAGAATTGTTAGATGGTTGCCTGAGCGCAGCGCTTACCGCTTGGCATATGCGTTGGGTGATTTTCTAAGTAAACGTCGAGGCAAGAATGTTTCTCGGCTGCGTTCTAATTTGCAACGCACTCAACCAAACATAACGGAACTAGATTTAGATCTACTGGTGATCGATGCGATGCGTTCGTATATGCGGTATTGGTGTGACACTTTCAGATTTCCCGATTGGTCACCTGAGCGTGTTCGCGAAACTGTAACTGTTAGAAATGAACATCTCTTACTCGATGCAATTGCAGCTAAAACTGGAGTAATAGTGTCTCTACCTCATGCCGGCAATTGGGATCATGCCGGCGCGTATTTTTGTGCAAAGGGAATAAATCTTGTGACCGTTGCAGAGCATCTGAAACCAGAAAAACTGTTTTTGAAGTTTTTGAGTTATCGACAAGCCATGGGCATGGAGGTTTTACCTTTAGATGGCAGAGTTTTGGGAACGTTGGCACAGCGACTACGCCAAGGTGCCTTGGTTGCTCTAGTAGCCGATCGTGATTTATCGAGATCGGGTATCGACGTAACTTTTTTTGGTGGTCCATCACGTATGCCGGCTGGTCCAGCTCTTTTGGCACTAAAGACACATGCACCTTTGATTACAGCTTTTGTTTCTTACACAGAATCTGGAATTAACATTGATTTCAATGAGGTCGCAATACCCACTATCGGGACTGACGAAGAAAAAGTTATAGAAATTGTTCAAAAGATGGCAGATCAGTTTTCGGATGGCATTTCTAAACACCCACAGGATTGGCACATGTTGCAACGTATATGGACTGACGGCGACTTTGTGGAGCGCGTCTGATGTTGAATCGCTCGTTAAAAATTGGAATCGTATGTCCATATAGTTGGGATACACCTGGGGGAGTTCAAAACCATATTCGGGATTTGGCGGAGTTCTTGATCGCTGCAGGACATCAAGTTTCTGTACTCGCACCAGCTATTGATGAGGATAATTTACCTGACTACGTCGTCAATGCAGGTAAGCCGATTTCAATTCCGTACAACGGAGCAGTTGCTCGAGTTTTATTTGGGCCAGTTGCTTTTTCGAGAGTACGTCAATGGATTTCCCAAGGTGATTTTGATTTGCTTCACTTACACGAACCAGCGATTCCCTCCATTTCATTACTAGCCTGTTGGGCTGCAGATGGGCCAATGGTTGGAACATTTCACGCTGCAGCAAAGCGGCAGAAGATTATTTTTGCTATTGGGCCCATATTAGAACCCGCAATTGAGAAATTGTCTGCTCGCATTGCTGTTTCCGAAGCCGCACGGCTAACACTTACGGATCACCTTGATACTGATGCAATTGTGATTCCTAACGGAATTTACGCCTCTAGATATCATCAGGGAACCCCTGAAGAAAAATGGCAAGGAAATACCATTGGATTTATTGGACGATTTGAAGAACCCCGAAAGGGATTAAGTGTGTTGTTGGAAGCGCTTCCTGTGATTGCACGATTTGCCCCTGATGTAAGAATTCTTGTTGCAGGACCTGGCGATCCTACTGAGGTTGAGAAAAGCACTGATCCGCAATTGCGCCACCGCTTTGAATTTCTAGGGAAAATTTCGGAAGAGGATAAAGCTAATTTCATGTCTTCCGTATCTCTCTATGTTGCTCCAAATACAGGTGGAGAATCTTTCGGAATAATTCTTGCCGAAGCCTTAGCTGGGGGAGCGTGCGTAGTAGCAAGTGATATCCCAGCTTTCGATGACTTACTCGGCCATGGCCAATTTGGAGCACTTTTCAAATCAGAGGATTCCACAGATTTAGCAAAGGTGATTATTGAGCTTCTGCGTGATGAGTCGAAAAGATCACAACTTGCAACTGCCGGTCGAAGTCGGGGTCAAAGCTTTGACTGGGATTTAATTGCAAAACGAATTTACTCTGTATATGAAATGTCTATAGTCGGAAGCGAAAAAGTAAAGTTAGCTTCAGATACTCGATCATGGAATCGTTTTCTTTCTAAGGATGAAAAATGATGACTCGTTGGTTTCTAGCAACTTTTTTACTCTTGATATCTCTCTGGTATCTGACATTCCTTGCAACACGATTAGATCGTTTGCACCATCGAGTAGAAACAAGTTGGGCTAATTTAGATGTTTTACTTCAGAAGCGGGCGGCTGTTGCATTGGAAATCGCTCATAGCGATATTGCTGATCCCGCTTCTTCCTTGTTATTGACAGGGGCGGCCTATCAAGCACGGGATGCAGATATTGGAAGCAGATCAGCGGCAGAAAGCGGACTTTCAGGAGCCTTGGGATTATTGCTTGAAGATTCTGAACACTTATCGACGGCTGCTGATAACGCCTTACTGACCGAGTTGTCTGCACTAACCGACAAGATAAGAGTTGCAATCGCAATCCATACTGATGCGGTCTCACGTACGCAGATGGTTCGAAGCAAAATTATTGTAAAGCTCTTCCGTTTGGCAGGCACCGCCCCATTGCCGGTTACTTATGAGTTTGAGTCTGATGTTCTCTAGACGAGTCTTTGTTTTTTTGTCTCTAACAAGCTTGCTTCTCACCGGATGTTCAACGGTTACAAAGGTGCTCTCCGAGCCAGTTATGAGAAATGAATTGAGCGGTCGTGAGGGCACAAATGGCCCGGTACTGGTTGTAAAGATTGACGATTCTGCCCAAGCTCACCCGCAAATTGGTTTAGAGGATGCAGATATTGTTTACATAGAACAAGTTGAAGGCGGACTAACGCGTTTGGCGCTGATTTTCTCTTCAGTGATTCCACAACGAATAGGTCCGGTGCGAAGTGCCCGCATTTCAGATATAGATATTTTGTCGCAATTTGGTCGTGTCGCATTCGCTTACAGCGGTGCACAGAAGAAACTACTTCCGGTTATTGCTTCAGCTAATCTTCAAGATTTAGGCGCGCAGCGACAAAGTCCAGTTATTTACACAACAGATCCCGATCGCACACAACCATATGCGATGGTGTTGCGGGCAGATCTTTTGATGCAGCTAATTGCAGAAAAGAGTTATCAAATAGATGTGGCGAAAAATGTAGGGTTTAAATTTGGAGAACTCCAACAAGGTGGTGTTGCGACAATAAAAGCCGACATGCATTGGCCCGCGGCGACATATTCGGCAACGTGGTCATCTGATGAATCCCGATGGTTGCTTACACACAATAGCTCAGTGAATGTTGCAGAATCCGGTGTTGTGCTTGGTCCAACAACTTTAATTATTCAGATGGTTTCGATAACTGATTCTGAATATAAAGACAAAGTTGGCGGAGTAACTCCATTTTCGCAAACAGTGGGAACAGGTAAAGCTTACGTTCTGCGTGATGGTCAACGGTTTGTGACAACATGGAACAGGCCATTTGCCGACTCTGGAACTAACTTCACTTTTGAGGACGGCACGGTAATGAACTTCGATCCAGGGCAGATTTGGATAGCCCTGACAGATCGTGAGCCTGATTTCGTCTCGCCACCTGTGCCTGAGACAAAGTAGGATTACCACCTATCTTTCGATCGAAGCGGAGTGATTCAACATGACTGAAGCAACAGGTACGGCTCGCGTAAAGCGCGGAATGGCAGAAATGCTCAAGGGCGGCGTCATCATGGATGTCGTCAATGCCGAACAAGCAAAGATTGCTGAAGATGCCGGCGCAGTTGCGGTTATGGCACTCGAACGCGTACCTGCAGATATTCGTGCGCAAGGTGGCGTTGCTCGCATGTCTGACCCAGACATGATTGAAAAGATTCAGGCTGCAGTTTCAATTCCAGTTATGGCCAAGGCACGCATTGGTCACTTTATTGAAGCACGCGTTTTGGAATCATTAGGTGTCGATTACATCGATGAATCTGAAGTACTAACACCTGCAGATTACGAGAACCACATTGATAAGTGGGACTTCAAAGTTCCGTTCGTGTGCGGTGCTACAAATCTTGGCGAAGCGCTTCGTCGTATTAACGAAGGCGCTGCAATGATCCGTTCAAAGGGTGAAGCAGGAACAGGCGATGTTTCAAATGCTATGCAACACATGCGCAAGATTGGTGGAGAGATTCGCCGTTTGTCATCAATGCGCGAAGATGAGTTGTATGTCGCGGCAAAAGAAATGGCAGCGCCATATGCATTAGTAAAAGAGGTAGCAGAAACCGGCAAACTTCCTGTTGTGCTATTCACTGCAGGTGGCATCGCTACGCCAGCTGATGCAGCATTGATGAAGAGCATGGGCGCAGACGGTGTGTTCATTGGTTCTGGAATTTTCAAATCAGGAAACCCTGCACAGCGTGCAGCGGCTTGCGTTAAGGCAACAACATTTTGGGATGATCCAAAGGTGATCGCAGATGCTTCACGTGGTCTTGGCGAAGCGATGGTTGGCATTAACGTTGCAGACCTTCCAGCACCACATCGTCTTGCTGATCGCGGTTGGTAATTTCTTAAGCAATGAAGGTAGGAGTTTTAGCTCTGCAAGGAGATGTGCGCGAACACATTAGTTCGCTCATTGCTTGCGGAGTAACTCCAAGTGCCGTTAGGCGTCCTGCCGAGTTGGATCAAGTAGATGCTTTAGTTTTACCAGGCGGAGAATCAACAACTATTGCGCAGTTAGCCGAAGTATTCGGGATCTTTGCTCAGATCAAAGATCGCATCGCGCAAGGAATGCCTGTCTATGGTTCTTGCGCTGGAATGATTCTTTTGGCAGATGAAATTTTGGATGCGAAGCAAGGGCAAAAGAGTTTTGGTGGGCTAGACATTACTGTTCGCAGGAATGCTTTTGGGCGTCAGGTGGATTCGTTTGAGTCGGATATTCCATTTGCCGATGGCTCTTCAGATTTGATTCGTGCCGTTTTCATTCGCGCGCCTTGGGTCGAGCGAACAGGGGATGGGATTCAAATTCTTGCAACTGTCGATACGCATCCGGTTGCAGTACGTTCACACACATTATTCGCTACCTCGTTTCACCCTGAATTAACGGGGGATCATCGAATTCATCGTTACTTTATTGAGGAAGTAGCACGGCCCGCATTAGAGAAGGTAAAGTAAGGCCATCGTTAAACTTTAGATTGAGGTGTTCCAATGTCCGGCCATTCCAAGTGGGCGACGACCAAGCACAAGAAGGCAATCATTGATAGTCGCCGTGCAAAGGTGTTTGCAAAGCAGATTCGCGCAATTGAAGTTGCAGCACGTAACGGTGGCGCTGACATGGACGGAAACCCAACACTTTTTGATGCTGTTGCTAAGGCAAAGAAATCTTCAATGCCAGCAGACAACATTGATCGCGCGATTAAACGTGGAGCGGGTCTTGAAGCTGGAGCAAAAGACTGGATCACAATTATGTACGAAGGTTACGGTCCAAATGGCGTAGCCATCATGATCGAATGTTTATCTGATAATCGCAACCGTTCGGCATCAGAAGTAAAAGTTGCTGTTACGCGTAATGGTGGATCAATGGCAGATCTAGGATCAGTTTCTTACCTTTTCAATCGTAAAGGTGTTGTAATTGTTAAGAAGGATGGTGCACTTACTGAAGATTCAATCTTGGAAGCGGTGCTAGATGCGGGTGCTGAAGAGGTAAATGACTTAGGTGAAGCATTTGAAATTGTTAGCGAACCTGTCGATTTAGTTCCGGTGCGCACCGCGCTTCAAGATGCAGGTATTGATTATGAATCAGCAGATTCCTCGTTCTTGCCATCTATGTCGATTCCACTGGATGCCGATGGCGCAAAAAAGGTTTTCGAACTTATCGATGCCATCGAAGAGCTAGATGATGTGCAAAATGTGTACAGCAACTTTGATGTTTCCGATGAGGTTATGGCGAGCCTAGATTAAGTAATCGTTCGTTATCTCTAGGCTTGAACATCGATCCAACGAGGAAAGCACGAGGCTAAGCGATGAGAGTATTGGGCGTGGACCCAGGCCTAACTCGCTGCGGCATTGGTATCGTCGAAGGTGCGATTGGTTCTCCTATTTCATTGGTAGGAGTTGGTGTAATTCTCACTTCGTCAGAGGCACCGCTTGATCAGCGGTTGTTGGATTTAGATCAACAACTATCTGAATGGATTAATCTCTGGAAGCCAGATGTAATTGCAGTTGAGCGTGTTTTTTCACAACACAATGTCAGAACAGTTATGGGAACAGGTCAGGCAGCCGGGGTTGCATTACTGCTTGCAGCAAAGGCCGGGGTCCCAGTAATGATGCACACGCCTTCTGAAGTTAAAGCTTCTGTTACGGGTAGTGGGCGAGCAAACAAAGCCCAAGTCGCATTAATGGTTCAAAAAATTCTAAATCTCGAGACAATTCCAAAACCAGTTGATGCAACAGATGCATTGGCGTTAGCGATCTGTCACATTTGGCGTGGTGGAGGAAACACTAAACTTGCGGCAGCGTTGGCAGCAGAACAATCACGTTTGAAGAAATTGCACGCTCGATGATTTCTTTACTAACGGGGTCTGTGCGTTCAGTTTCCTCTGATCGTCTTATTGTTGAAGTTGGTGGCTTTGGTGTCTCTGTTTTAGTAAATCCGCAGACAGCCGCGCAGGTTACCTTAGGGTCTCAAGTGCAGTTGTTTACATCCTTAGTTGTTCGGGAAGATTCATTCACCTTGTTTGGTTTCATCAACGATGAATCACGTTCACTTTTTGAGCTGGTGCAAACGGTTTCGGGTATAGGTCCAAAGGTTGCACTTTCCATTTTGGGGGCGCTAACACCTGAAGATTTGGGACGTGCGATTTCGCAAGAAGACATTGGCGCTATAGAGAAAGTTCCAGGAATCGGCCGAAAAGGTGCGCAACGTTTAATTCTCGAACTCAAAGGCAAATTAAGTGATCTTTCATCTGTACATCAATACAAAGGACACCAACCTGCTTGGCGTGAACAATTAACTAGCGCACTTGTCTCACTTGGATTCTCGCCAAAGGAGTCAGATAACGCCATTTCACAAGTGGTTTCAACATTGCAGGCCGATGGAATAGATGCATCGAAATTGGAGTTGAGTGAGTTGTTGAAGTTAACCCTTGCAAGTGGAAAGAGTGCTCGTGGCTGACGATCGTTTAGTTACACCACAGGTAAAAGGTGAAGAATCTGCTGTCGAGCATGCGTTACGGCCAAAAACGTTGCAAGATTTTGTTGGACAGCAACGCGTACGTGAACAAATTGATGTTCTATTAACTGCAGCGCGCCATCGTAATTCTCCGGCTGATCATATTTTGTTGTCTGGTCCTCCAGGATTGGGCAAGACAACCCTGGCTTTGATTTTGGCAAGCGAAATGCAAGCACCGATTCGTATAACTAGTGGTCCTGCCATAACGCATGCAGGCGACCTAGCGGCGATTCTCTCTTCATTGGTAGAAGGTGAAATTTTATTCTTAGACGAAATACATCGCCTTCCGCGGCCAGCAGAAGAACTCCTTTATTTAGCTATGGAGGATTTTCGTGTCGATGTAATTGTTGGTAAGGGCCCCGGCGCTACGGCAATTCCATTACAGCTTCCACATTTCACATTGGTGGGTGCAACAACTCGTGCTGGTTTGTTGCCAAGTCCATTGCGTGACAGATTTGGATTTACAGCTCACCTCGATTTCTATAATGAAGCAGACATTGCCCATGTAATTACCCGTAGTGCTGAATTGCTCAAGATTGATATCGACACCGATGCAATAGTCGAAGTAGCCGGGCGTTCACGTGGAACTCCACGTATCGCCAACCGATTACTGCGCCGAGTTCGAGATTACGCACAAGTCCAAGGCAGTCCACGGATTTCACTCACCGATGCGAAATCCGCCTTAGAGATGTACGAGGTAGATGAACTTGGTTTAGATCGACTAGATCGCGGAGTTTTGGTTGCCCTCATCGAAAGATTTAATGGAGGACCTGTTGGGCTTTCCACCTTGGCAATAGCTGTTGGCGAAGAGGTGGAAACTGTGGAATCTGTGGCCGAGCCTTTCTTAGTGCGAAACGGGTTTATGGCCCGAACTCCACGCGGGCGGGTAGCCACGGCTCAGGGTTGGCGTCATATAGGACGAACACCACCTGCGGAGATTTCGACGCTTTTCGACTTACCAGCACCTGACGCCTAGACTCTCGCACTATGTCTACAACTACTAAACCAATTAAGACGAGCTCACGCCCTGTTCGCACTTTGGCAATTCTTGGCCTGATTCTCGTGGCCATGGCAAGTCTCGTGTTCATCCAAGGATCCACTTCAGTTCGCCTGGGGCTAGACCTTCGTGGAGGAACTTCGGTCACTTTGCAGCCACGAATTGCACCAGGTGATGAAGGCAAAGTAACAAGTGAAGCGATTGATCAGGCGGTATCGATTATTCGTCAACGTGTTAACTCTCTTGGTGTTGCTGAGTCTGAGGTATCTGCGCAAGGAAGCGGTACAAATCGTCAGATTGTTATTGCTGTTCCGGGGGATACCGGTCGCCGTGTTGTTGATTTAGTTGGTCAGACCGCGGAACTTCGTTTTCGCCAAGTGCTTGCATCAGCTTCAGGTGTTCCAACTACAGCCGATGCAGCAGCAACTCCAGTTGCTGGAGTGAGCGCAGAAATTAATGCAAAGTTTGCAACGCTGGATTGCACAAAGCCGGAAAATTTGCAGGGCACTGGCGTGGATGCACCAACTGACACATTAGTTACTTGTGATCGTACTGGTGGGACAAAGTATGTTTTAGCTCCGGCTGAAGTATTGGGACGTCAAATATCGAAAGCTTCTGCTGGTTTAGATACACAAGCAGGTAGTGCTTGGTTCGTAAGTCTGACATTTAATAATGAAGGAACTTCGGCATTTGCTGCTCTGACTTCGCGTGTCACCACACTACCGGAACCAACAAACCAGGTTGCGATTGTTCTAGATGGACTGGTTGTTTCTTCCCCTCGTATCACGGAGGCTATTCCCTCAGGGAGCGCGCAGATCACAGGAAGTTTCACACAGTTAGAAGCGCAAGATCTGGCGAACGTTCTTAAATACGGTGCTTTGCCGTTGGCATTTGATCGCGGTGAAGTTCAGCAGGTTTCACCGACACTTGGTGCCGATCAGCTAAACGCTGGATTACTAGCAGGTGCTTTAGGTTTGTTATTGGTAGTAATTTTTACCCTCTTGTATTACCGCGCATTGGGTTTTGTAACAGTAGGTTCACTTGCAATCGCAGGATTAATGCTTTATCTGCTCTTCCTACTGATGGGTGAGTGGATTGGATTCACATTAACTCTTGCTGGAATTGCTGGTGCAATTGTTGCGATTGGCGTAACCGCCGACTCGTTTATTGTTTATTTTGAGCGTGTTCGAGATGAGATGCGCGAAGGCAGAACCTTGCGCACGGCGGCTGAAACTGGCTGGGTTAGAGCACGACGAACAATCTTGGTTGCAGACTTTGTATCCTTGATTGCCGCAGTCTTGTTGTACGTCTTCTCAGTGGGCGGTGTTCGTGGATTTGCATTCACATTAGGTTTAACAACCATAATCGACTTAATAGTCATCTTCTGGTTCACAAAACCTGCGCTGGTTTTGGTTTCTCGAAGCAAGTTCTTTAACTCAGGTCATCCTCTCTCTGGTTTCTCACCAAAGAGCTTAGGTATGTCCGTTGCGAAGGAGGCATAACATGTCAAAGCTATCTGGTCTAGGTGGTCGTTTGTATCGTGGAGAAACCTCGGTTAACTTCATTGGTCGTCGCCGTCAGTGGTACATGGTCTCTTTACTATTCATTGTTGTTTCAATTGGTTCACTTGCAGTTCAGGGTCTTCAATTGGGTATTGAGTTCAAAGGTGGATCTTCTTTCACTGTGACGACTCAAAATCCATCTGTTGCAGAAGCTCGCGGGGCTGTAGAAGAGGCGGGCGTGACAGGCGAAGCAATCGTTCAATTAATTGGAGACAATAAAGTTCGTGTACAAACGGGCTCACTTGAGTCGGCTCAGAACGACGCCGTTCAGGATGCGTTAGCAGCAAAGTTCTCGGTCAGTGCAGCCACAATTGATACACAAATAATTGGCCCGTCATGGGGCAAGGAGATCACACGTAAGGCGCTGTACGGTCTATTCGGTTTCTTGCTTGTTGTAATGATTTATCTAGCTATGGCACTTGAGCCAAAAATGGCACTTGCAGCGATCATCGCGGTGATTCACGACGTGTTCATTACAGTTGGAATTTATGCACTAGTAGGTTTTGATGTAACGCCTGCAACCGTTATTGGTTTCCTAACGATTCTTGGGTACTCCTTGTATGACACGGTGGTCGTTTTCGACAAGGTTAGAGAAAATACAAAGTCGATTACATCGTCGTCAACTAAGACATATTCTCAAGCGGTTAACCTTGCTGTAAATCAGACAATAGTTCGTTCAACGAATACTTCGATTGTCGCTTTGTTGCCTGTGGCTTCGATTCTCTTTGTCGGAGCAGGATTACTGGGAGCTGGAACGCTTAAGGATCTCTCACTCGCGTTGTTTATTGGCTTGTTAGTTGGAACCTACTCTTCAATTTTCATCGCACCTCCAATCCTTGCGCAATTGCGCGAGAAGGAGCCGGCGATGCAGGCACTTGCAAAGCGCGCTAATGCACGAGCAGGAGGTGCCACTGCGGTTGCATCCTCTGTCACAGTTGAAGCTGTCAATGGACGAGGACCTCGTAATCAACCAAAGCGTAAGGGTCGTAAGTAGGGTCTTTTGTGGATACTTTGATAGCACCAGTAATCAGTGCTCTCAAAGAAAATCATGCCTCAGTAGATTCTGATGAGGTGTCACGTGCCTTTGTTGTTGCGCGGGATGCTCATCAGGGGCAACTTCGTAAATCAGGTGAGGAATACATAACCCACCCAGTCGCTGTTGCTGAAATCCTTGCACACCTCGGCCTTAATCAACCTACTGTAATCGCTGCTCTTCTGCATGACACCGTTGAAGATACGCAATATTCACTCACTCAATTACGAATCGATTTTGGTGATGAAGTCGCAAACTTGGTTGACGGTGTTACCAAGTTAGACAAGTTGGCCTATGGACCAACTGCCGAAGCAGAAACAGTTCGCAAGATGGTGATTGCAATGTCTCGTGACATCCGAGTACTTGTAATCAAGCTGGCAGATCGTTTACATAATGCGCGAACCTGGAAATATGTATCAGAAGAGAGTGCACTTCGAAAAGCACGTGAAACTTTGGATATTTACGCACCATTAGCTCATCGCCTAGGTATGAACGCGATTAAATGGGAACTCGAAGATCTTTCCTTTGAGGTGTTAGAGCCTAAGAAATTTGAGGAAATATCCCGCTTGGTCGCCGAACGTTCTCCATCGCGTGACGCCTTAACCGAAGAGGTAATTGTTTCGGTCAAAGAGGATCTTCAGCGAGACAGTATCGATGCAACCGTAACTGGCCGCAATAAACACTTTTTCTCTGTGTATCAAAAGATGGTTGTTCGAGGACGAGAATTCAACGAAATCTATGACCTAGTCGGTATACGAGTATTAGTAAATGATGTTCGCGATTGTTATGCGGTGCTCGGTTCTATTCACGCGCGCTGGAGTCCTGTTCCGGGACGTTTCAAGGATTACATCGCGATGCCGAAGTTCAATTTGTACCAGTCCCTGCATACAACTGTAATTGGTCCGACTGGAAAAGCCATTGAGATACAAATTCGAACCTATGACATGCATGCACGAGCAGAATTTGGTATCGCAGCACATTGGAAATACAAGCAGGGACCGGAGAACACTGAAAGCTCTCCTGAAATGCTGTGGCTCCGCCAGTTGCATGAATGGCAAAAAGAGACAGAAGATCCGTCTGAATTTCTGGAAGCGTTACGTTTTGATTTGGGGTCGCCGGAGGTTTTCGTATTTACGCCTAAGGGGAGTGTTGTCGCTTTACCTGGTGGTTCGACCCCGGTGGACTTTGCATTTTCTGTTCACACAGATGTGGGACTTCGATGTGCTGGCGCTAAGGTAAATGGTCGCTTAGTTCCGCTGGATTCCCGTTTAAACAATGGTGATGTGGTTGAAATCGTCACTAACAAAAGTGAATCCGCGGGCCCGAGTCGCGATTGGCTTAATTTTGTTAAGAGCCCCCGAGCTCGTTCAAAGATAAAGGCGTGGTTTAGCAAGGAGCGTCGCGAAGAAGCCATAGATGCAGGTCGGGAATCTATCGCTCGACAAATGCGTAAAGCGGGATTACCTCTGCAAAAAATATTTGCAGGTCATTCTTTACTGGAATTAGCACACGAACTTCGATACCCAGATATTGATGGGTTGTATTCAGCGGTGGGGGATGGCTATGTCTCTGCTGCATCTATTATCGATAAGTTGGTCACAGCATTAGGCGCAGAAGACTCACACCCTGAGCCAACGATGGAAGTTTTTCCAAATCGGGCACCCACCACGCGACGTTCTAGCAATGCGATTGATGTCGAAGGTGCAGACGATGTACTGGTAAAACTTGCACGCTGTTGTACTCCAGTTCCTGGTGATCAAATTATGGGCTTCATAACTAAGGGCAGCGGAGTATCAATTCATCGAACGGATTGTACTAACGCTCATGATTTACAGATCCATCAATTAGATCGGGTTGTAAATGTTAAATGGCGCTTAGGCGCGTCGTCAGTATTTCTAGTTAACATCCAAGTTGAGGCTTTAGATCGTGCATCCTTGCTTGCAGATGTAACACGTACATTGTCTGATCAGCACGTAAATATTCTCAGTGCAGCTGTGAGCACGTCAAAGGATCGAACTGCCTTTTCACGATTTACATTTGAAATGGCAGATGCAACTCATCTAGATGCAGTTTTGGCCGCTGTCCGTAGCATCGAAGGCGTCTACGATGTTTACCGAACAACCAATAACTAATTGAATTCGGCTAAACCCTTTTCAGCCTCCGCTAACCAGACCTTTCGAGCCGTTGCAGATTCTGCTGCTTCTTCAGATTTCTTTGTGTTACCGCTAGCGGCAAACTTTGCTGCAGCCTTTTCATAATTGGCGATAGATTCAGTTAACTGTGCAACAACCTCTTCGGCTCGCTTCTTTGCAGCAGGATCAGTTTTGCGCCAAACATCGGCTTCAGCTTGCTTAACAACGGATTCAACCTGGGCAACTCGTGCATCAAGAGCTGCGCGCTTATCGCGATGAGTCATCCCAATCTTTTCCCACGCGCGTAGATGCTCGTTCAACACCTTACGTGATTCCTTCACATCGGTTATAGGAAGCACAGCTTCGATCAAAACTAACAACTCTTCACGCTTAGCCAAATTTGCAGCCATAGTGACATCGCGTTTTTCAAGATCAGCATTTTTTGCGGCAAAGAATTGATCTTGAGCACCTTTGAAGCGTAACCATAACTTTGCATCATCATTTCGCTTACCGCGTCCAGATGCTTTCCAAAAATCCATCAAGGCTTTGAAGCGCTTTGCGGTCGGAACCCATTCAGTCGAGGTAGCAAGTTTTTCGGCTTCTTCTACGATAGCTTTTTTAGCATCTGCAACTACTGATTGTGTTGCTTCTAATGCTGCAAAATGTGTACGGCGACGCTTGTCGAATTTATTGCGAGAAGAAGAAAAACGTTTCCACAGATCAGCATCAGCCTTCTTATCAAGACGAGGGGCAGCCTTCCATTCATCAAGAAGTACTTTCAAACGGTCGCCAGTACTCTTCCAACTCTCTGAGAGAGCTAGTCCTTCAGCCTCGACGACAATCTTTTCTTTTTCAACAATTATCTGTTCGCGGCGTGCTGCTTTAGCGGCTGCTTCGGCCGCTTTTTTTGCTTCGAATGCTTCGCGATGTCCTTCGATCAAGGGTTCGATCTGTTCGACAGATGCAGCTAGAGCTTCTAGATCGCCCACACCATTAAGTTCCTTAACTTGATCACGTAATTTTTTGACCGCTGCATATGCATCCGATGGGACCATTGCGCCACTCTTAATTCGTGCTGCAAGCAGTGCTACCTCTGCTGCGAGAACTTCAAATTTACGAACAAAATATGCGAGCGCCTCTTCGGCAGATTTACCTGGATACGAACCAACAGCAGTTTCACCGTGTGATGTGCGAACAAACACTGTTCCATCTTCTGCGACTCGACCAAAAGCTGAAGGATCTCCGATCAACGCACTTGCTGCGCTGGCCTGTTGTGGGAAATTCATATCTGTCATGAGAGTGATCCTTTCAGCGCGTTTCTTCTGTATGAAGTTCGCTATGTGGTGGGTGCGATGCTTAGAAGTTTCATCACTTCTGAGCGTGGGTAGAGGGTGTATTCGTGTGCAAAAGGTACCCTGTCTCATGGTGTGAGCGTCAATCGCACCCTAATTTGAGCGTGGAATGGGGAGGGATGCGTGATGCTGGTCGACTCATTTGCCGCCCCAATGTTTGCCACCAACTGCTGGGTGATCGCAACCGAGCCTGGTTCCGAATGCGTTGTAATAGATCCAGGTATGCCCGATGTCTCGCACCAATTGACGGAGCTTTTAGAAAAACATAATTTGAAACCAATCGCTGTCATTGCCACCCATGGCCACCTCGACCATACCTTTTCCATTCAGTCGATTGCCGATGGTTATGGAATCCCTTCTTACATTCACAGTGAAGATCGCGCATTCCTAGCTAATCCGGAAAAGCTGCATGGTCCTGAATATGCCGGAATCTTGTCCGGATTAAACTTTACTGAGCCAGAAGAAGTTCGAGAACTTCGAAATGGTGATGTAATTGATCTTGTCGGTCTTTCGTTCAAGGCAATACATGCACCGGGTCATACCCGTGGTTCTCTGATGTTTGAAGTTTCCAATGAGGTATTAGTCAGCGGGGATGTCCTATTTGCTGGTTCTATTGGACGTACAGATTTACCAACAGGCTCGGCTAAAGATATGGAAGAAACATTGCGTAAAAAAGTAGTGCCTTTATCAGATCATTTACGTGTGCTACCTGGACATGGACCAGATACAACGATGTTGAGTGAGAAGAAGAATAATCCTTACTTGAAGAGTTTGGCGGGTCGATACTAATGTCGGGACAAAAAATATCTGCACCAAAAGGTGTTAGCGAATACGTTCCAAGCAGATCCAGTGCCTTTGAATTTGTGCGAGAGAGTTTGATTGCTCCTGCAAAGTTGGCTGGGTATCACTTAATTGAGCTACCAGTTTTTGAAGATACGGAACTCTTTACGCGCGGTGTTGGCGAATCTACAGATGTCGTATCAAAGGAAATGTATACATTTGAAGATCGTGGTGGGCGTTCTATAACTTTACGCCCCGAAGGAACTGCCGGTGTCATGCGTGCAGTGATCGAACATGGTTTAGATCGTGGACAATTGCCAGTCAAAGTTTGGTACTCGGGACAATTCTTTCGAGCAGAGCGACCTCAGGCTGGTCGCTACCGCCAGTTCTATCAAGTTGGAATTGAAGCGATTGGCTTAGATGATCCTGCAATTGATGCAGAGGTAATCGCAATTGCTGATGCAGGATTCAAGGCCATTGGATTAAGCAAATATCGCCTAGAGATTACCTCGCTCGGCGATGCTGAATCTCGAGCTGCACATCGAATCGATTTGGTTGAATTCATTTCAAAACTCACATTGGATGAAGCAACAGCGGCTCGGGCGTTAATTAATCCACTTCGCCTTTTTGACGATAAGCGAGAAGAGATGCGTAAGACCATGTCTGATGCACCATTGTTGATCAACTATCTCAATGATCAATCGCGTCAACAATTTGATCAATTGCAAAGATATCTTGATGCGTTGGGAATTTCCTATGTCGTTAACCCTCGGATGGTTCGTGGGTTGGATTACTACACCGGCACTACTTTTGAGTTTGTTCACGAACTACTTGGTGCCCAATCGGGCATCGGTGGGGGTGGGAGATATGACGGATTGATGGAACAGCTTGGCGGGCAATCTCTTTCGGGTATTGGATTTGGGCTAGGAGTTGATCGTGCCCTGTTGGCGGCAGAAGCCGAGGGATTAATTGGAAGCGATGCATTTGTTTCGGATCTTTTTATTATTCCCTTGGGGGATGCGGCTAAAGTCAAAGCGCTCACTATTGCTGCTGATTTACGAGCTAATGGCAAAACTGTCGAAATAGCTTTTGGGGATCGTGCGCTAAAGGGAGCCATGAAGGGTGCGGATAAGAGTGGTGCCACGCACGTTATTGTTCTTGGAGATTCAGAGATTTCCAGCGGAAATGTTGAATTAAAAGAGATGAATTCTGGGCACACATCTTCAGTTAAGATTGACTCATTGCTCGAAGCACTCTAAATCGGAAAAATTGGACTAATTAATGTTGCGTACACATGAAGCTGGATCACTTCGAAAATCCTATGCGGGTCAGACAGTAACCCTTGCCGGATGGGTATCACGTCGTCGAGATCACGGTGGTGTTGCGTTTATCGATCTTCGTGACGCATCGGGATCTGTCCAAGTAGTTATTCGCGATGAAAAAGTTGCAGGATCTTTACGAGCAGAGTGGTGCTTACTTATTACGGGCGAAGTAGTTGCCCGACCCGATGGAAACCAGAATACAAATATTGCTACAGGTGACATTGAAGTTATGGGTGACACGGTTGTTGTCTTATCAGAATCAGCGCCTCTCCCATTTCCAATTGATAGCGGTGATGATGCTGAAATCAACGAAGAGGTTCGGCTGCGCTACCGGTATCTGGACCTGCGTCGCGAAAAGCCGGCGCACAACCTTCGCTTACGTTCAAAGGTAACATCGACGATTCGTCGCGTGATGGAGGAAGAAACTTTCCTTGAGATAGAAACACCTTATTTGACCAGGTCAACACCAGAAGGTGCGCGAGACTTCTTGGTTCCAGTACGTCTGCAGCCCGGAAGTTGGTATGCGTTACCTCAATCGCCTCAATTGTTTAAGCAATTGTTGATGGTTGCAGGCATGGAAAAGTACTATCAAATTGCTCGCTGTTTCCGTGACGAAGATTTCCGCGCTGATCGTCAGCCAGAGTTCACCCAGTTAGATATCGAAATGTCTTTCATCGATCAGGAAGATATTTTGTCGGTAGCTGAAAAGATTGTTGCTCGTGTATGGAAAGAGACCGTTGATTACGATATTCCTCTTCCACTAAAACGCATGACATATGCAGATGCAATGACACACTATGGATCTGATAAACCAGATTTGCGCTTTGCAAATCAACTAGTGGATCTCACCTCATTTTTCGCGGAAACACCTTTTAGGGTTTTCCAAGCAGCATATGTAGGTGCTGTTGTTATGCCTGGGGGAGCATCATCTGCTCGTCGTGAGTTAGATGCGTGGCAGGACTGGGCGAAGGCACGTGGCGCTAAGGGACTTGCGTACATTCTGGTCAATGATGATGGCACCTTAGGTGGCCCAGTTTCCAAAAATTTATCAGAGCAAGAAACAGCAGGAGTGGTTGAGGCTGCAGGTGCCAAATCAGGAGATGCAATTTTCTTTGCAGCTGGTGATCGCACACCTTCTTTAAATCTTTTAGGTGCGGTTCGGTTAGAAATAGGAAAGCGCTGTGGATTAATCCCTGATGGTAAATGGGAATTTCTATGGGTTGTAGATGCGCCAATGTTTGAGCCAACAGATAACGGTGGCTGGACAGCTGTTCATCACCCATTCACTGGTCCAAAACCAGAATTTGCTGCCACATTTAAATCTGATCCAGCATCAGCCCTTGCCTATGCCTATGACATTGTCTTGAATGGAACTGAATTAGGTGGTGGATCGATTCGTATTCATGACCGCACTATTCAAAAGGATGTTTTCTCGGTAATCGGGTTAACTGATGAAGAGGCAAACAGTAAATTTGGATTCTTGTTGGAGGCATTTAACTATGGACCTCCTCCACATGGCGGAATCGCACTTGGTTTAGATCGCGTATGTGCGTTATTGACTGGATCAGATTCGATCCGTGAAGTAATTGCATTCCCTAAGACTGCAAGTGGTGGAGATCCATTAACAGGAGCACCTACTCCGATCACTCCTGCTCAACGAAAAGAGAGCGGAATCGACTGGGTTCCACAAGCAGCTGCAACACCTACTAAATCACCTCAGGAAAGTTAAGGGTCAGGTAGGCTAGCGATATGGGTCCAGGCGGAATTGCGACGATAATTGCAGCATCATCACTAGCTGTAATTGCATTGGCTATTGCATATGTGGTCGTCCGATTTGGTCGATTAATCGACGAGGCGAAGCTTTCGCTCAAAGCAATAACTGATGAAGCTGCACCTTTAATCGATGAGGTTCACACCACTGTTACCTTGGTCAATGGTCCGTTACACAGCATTAATCGTGTCACCAAGAATATTGAAGATCTATCAGACAAGGTGAACGAGGCAACAACAGGATTTATTAATAAGAATGGTTCTGCTGTAAAAGTGGCTGGCGCACTCTTGTCTGCGGCTCAAATAAACAAGGGCCGTGCAAAGAAGAAGAAGGCTGAGTGATCGTAACTAGTGGAATCCGCCGAGATCCGTTCGCGCTGGCTGCGCTTTTTTGAATCTGATAACCGTCAAGGTTTAACTCATACAGTTGTCGCGTCGGCATCTTTGATTGCCGATGATCCTAATTTGTTGTTAGTAAATGCTGGCATGGTTCCGTTCAAGCCATTCTTTTTGGGCGAAGTGACCCCGCCGTACAAACGCGCCACATCTGTTCAAAAGTGTGTTCGAACATTGGACATAGATGAAGTTGGAAAAACCACGCGGCATGCATCATTTTTTCAAATGTGCGGAAATTTTTCTTTTGGAGATTATTTTAAAGAGGGAGCTATTGCACTTGCGTGGGAGCTTTTAACTCGATCTATCGCGGATGGGGGATATGGTTTTCCGGAAGATAAATTGTGGGTAACTGTTTATCTAGATGATGATGAGGCAGCTGATATTTGGCATAAAAAGATTGGTGTGCCTAAGGAACGAATTCAGCGCCGAGATATGGCTGATAACTTCTGGTCGATGGGTGTACCTGGTCCATGCGGACCGTGTTCTGAGATTTATTATGATCGTGGTCCGGCATATGGCGCTGAAGGTGGACCGATTGCTGATGAGAATAGATATTTGGAGATTTGGAACCTTGTTTTCATGCAGAACGAACGTGGTGCCGGTGGCGGAAAAGATAGTTATCCGATTTTGGGCGAGCTTCCGGCAAAAAGTATTGATACTGGACTTGGACTAGAGCGAACAGCCGCATTGTTACAAGGTGTTGAGAATATTTATGAGATAGATACAACAATTATGATCCTCAATCGTGCATCGGAATTGACCGGTGTTAAGTACGGATTTTCCGAGAAATCAGATATTGCGCTACGCGTTATTGCAGACCATGCGCGCACATCAGCGATGCTAATTGGTGATGGGGTTACGCCCGGAAATGAAGGCCGTGGCTATGTGTTGCGCCGAATGATGCGCAGAACTATTCGTAATATGCGGCTGCTTGGATCTATGGATCCGATCATGTCCGAGTTAACGGTTTCTGCAATCGCAGCTATGGGACCTCAGTACCCCGAATTGGTTGCGGACAAGAAGCGCATTGTGTCGGTCAGCGTTTCAGAGGAAGAAAGCTTCTTGCAGACTCTTAAGAGTGGAACACAGATTTTTGACCTAGCGTCAGTTGCTCTAAAAAAGAGTAAAGCAACCGTTCTGCCAGGAGATGAAGTTTTCAAACTTCACGATACCTACGGATTCCCATTTGATTTAACCCTGGAAATGGCACGCGAAGAGGGCCTTGAAGTCGACGAAGATGGTTTCCGCCGATTGATGAAGGAACAAAAGGATCGCGCGAAAGCAGATGCAAAAGCGAAAAAATCGGGCCACACAGATGTATCCGTTTATAAGGCGATTGCTGACAAGAGTGGTAAAAGCGAATTTATTGGATATGCCCAGCAAAGTTCTGAAGCTAAGTTAACTGGCATTGTTGTGGACGGAATAGGGGTTGCTACTGCATCAGAAGGTGATGATGTCGAGCTAATTCTTAACCGAACACCATTTTATGCCGAAGGTGGTGGCCAGTTAGCTGATGGCGGTCGCGTTACCTTGAGTAACGGCGCGATTGTTGAGATTGAAGATGTTCAATCACCAGTTCCGGGATTGTCAGTTCACCGGGGCCGAGTAATTAACGGATCCGTTGAAGTAGGCAGTGATGTTCTTGCTGAAATTGATGTCGAACGTCGTCATGCGATTTCTCGCGCACACACTGCTACACACATGGTTCACAAAGCATTCCGTGAAATTCTTGGTGAAACAGCCACTCAAGCAGGTTCTGAAAACTCACCAGGTCGTTTCAGATTTGATTTCCCTGCAACCGGTTCTGTGCCAGTAAGTGTTTTGAATGAGGTTGAATCTCGGGTGAATACGCTCTTGCTTGATAACCTTGAAGTAACCGCCGAAAGTATGAGTCAAGCAAAAGCGAAAGAACTCGGCGCTATGGCGTTGTTTGGTGAAAAATATGGCGATGTTGTTCGGGTAGTAAGCGTTGGCGATTGGGCTCGCGAATTATGCGGTGGTACTCACGTAGCACGCTCCGGACAATTAGGAGTTATCAAGTTACTCAGTGAATCCTCAATCGGAGCCGGTGTTCGACGCGTTGAAGCACTTGTTGGTGTTGATGCTTACAAATTCCTGGCTCGTGAACATATCTTGTTGAATTCGCTCACCGAATTGATAAAGGGTGCACGCACCGAGGAGCTACCCGAAAGAATTGCTGACTTACTCAATAAGATGAAAGAGATTGAGAAGGAGTTGGCAGCTGTTCGTTCTGCTCAGGCTCTGGCACAAGTTGGGGATCTTGCCAAGACGGCCGCGGTCATTAATGGAGTTTCCTTCATCTCTTCAGTGATTGCGGATGGTGTTTCTGGAGATGATCTGCGCAAGATTGCGATCGATCTGCGCTCTCGTAATGATAAAGCTGTAGTAGCTCTTATCAGTGCTAACGAAGGTAAACCAGTATTAGTGGTAGCAACTAGTGAAGGCGCACGTGCTAACGGCGTAAAGGCTGGAGCGTTGGTGAAGATTGGCTCAACAGTTCTTGGCGGTGGCGGTGGCGGCAAGGATGATTTTGCACAAGGTGGCGGAACCGACGCAACAAAGTCACTAGAAGCTCTGACTGCGATCTCTAACGCACTCATTGGATAGATGATGCTTCGCGGACGTCGTATCGCATTTGATTATGGTGATGTTCGTATTGGTGTGGCGGTAAGTGATCCCGATTCAATTCTGTCATCTCCGCTAACCACACTAAAAGCTACAGATAAGAGTTTGCTTAAGCAGATTTCCGAAATTCTCGCGGACATCGAACCAGTAGCAATTTATGTTGGACGTCCAGCATTGTTGAGTGGAAATGATGGATCAGCCACAGAAAAGGCTACTCAATTCGGTGCAGTATTGAGCACCATCACCCAGGTACCAATCGAAATGATCGATGAGCGTATGAGCACTGTGAGTGCGGCTCGTAATTTGCGTGAGGCCGGTCGCAACGCAAGAGATTCCAAAGACGCAATTGATATGGCGGCGGCGGTGGCTATTTTAGATTTCGCACTTGAGATTGAAAAAAGAAAGTGAAATTTAGACTTCTCGTTATTTCGATTCTTATTGTGGCGGGCGGCGTTTTTTTGGTCGTTCGATCAGGACCTAGTATCGCACCAGATTTTGAGACGATGGCCACCGTTGATGGTAAGCCAGAAGTTGTCATAGACATTCCTGCAGGTTCATCGGGTTCAGCGATTGCACGGTTGCTGTTTGAAAAAGGGATCATCAAATCCTCAGAGTCATATTTTCGTGTGGCTGTAGGCGACAAGCGATCAGAATCAGTAGCACCCGGAAATCACCGTTTGACGCTTCAAATTTCGGCTAAACAAGCACTCGAACAGTTGCTGGATTCGAATCGTATTCCAAACCTAATTCGAATTTATGAAGGTGGCTGGAAGAGTGAAGTAACAACAGAACTTCTTGATTATGGATTCCCTAGACCGGAAATAGCTCAGGCATTTAAATCGGTCGTTCTACCAAAGGGTTTTAACGATTCTGAAGGCTTGCTCTTTCCTGCTCAATACAGTTTTACGAAAGGTACGACTGCGCTTCAAGCTATTCAGGCAATGGTTGATCGATTTATGGCTGAATCAATCGCCAAGGAATTGCTGTTAGGAACCAAGGAATTTTCTTCCTTGCAGCTACTAACTATTGCGTCGATAATCCAGGCAGAAGGAGATGAAAAGGATTTTGCCAAAATATCCCAGGTTATTCGCAATCGTCTAAAAATTGGAATGCCACTGCAAATGGATTCAACTGTCCACTTTGTGAAAGGGGTTCGCGGGCAAATTTTCTTAAGCTCAAAATCAACGTTATTAAATTCGCCATATAACACCTACAGAAAGTATGGCTTGCCACCAGGACCTATTGGCAGCCCAGGCGTAGCTGCCATGACAGCAGCCTTGAAACCCACAGTCGGGGACTGGCTGTATTTCATTACAGTTGCACCTGGAGATACACGTTTTACGAAATCCAATGATGAATTTAATACGTGGAAAGCTCTATACATAAAGAACAGAAAGGCAGGTGCATTCGATTGATCTCTGCTGGTGTTTTGGGTTCGCCTATATCGCATTCACTGAGTCCGCTGCTGCATAACGCCGCGTATAAGTTTTTGGGCGTTGATGCATCGTATTCGGCCTTTGAAGTTCAATCAGGAAATTTACAAAGTTTTCTGGATACAGATGGGTCGGCCTTAAATTGCCTATCTCTGACAATGCCCTTAAAAGAAGAAGCCATATCAATCGCGAATTCTATTTCAGATGTCTCTCGAAGAATTCAAAGCGGAAATACCCTTCATAAGGTTGCGGGTTTGTGGAATCTGACCAGTACTGATGTTGAAGGCTTTTTACAGGCACTAAGGTTCAATCAGAGAGATGCCACAGGGAATGTTTTGATACTTGGCGCTGGTGCAACGGCTCGTGCGATTGTTGCAGGATGCAATGGAGTCAGTACCACGGTAACCGTTGTGAATCGCAACTCGAAAAGAGAAGAAGCCATCAGACAAGCTGCGCCAAGTTTGAGTATGGACTTTATCGCTTGGGATTCAGAGATCAACTTCGATCAATTCGATTTAGTAGTCAACACAACTCCAGGTGATTCCGCTACACAATTTGTGGACAAGATCGATTCAGCACGTGGAACATTTTTTGAGGTTCTTTACAATCCTTGGCCAACCCAGTTGTTAGCACATTGGCGTTTGGCTGGTGGTTATGGCATTGATGGCCTAGATCTGCTGATACATCAAGCTATCTCACAGGTAGAGATCTTTACGTCACTCACAGTAGAAAGAGATCAGTTAGCAAAGATTCTGCGCGAGGTAGGCGAGCAGGCGCTTTCTTAATCCACAGCTGATTCTTTTGAGAGCGCAGCGCTGTAACTTGGCGAAGTGAATGTTGCTCTGTTATTGCTTGCGATACCGATATGTATCGCCGACATGCACTCACTCGTTATTCCGAATATCTACACAAAGTTGCTGGCTTACATAACACTGGTGCACCTTACTATTTTCGGATTTAGTCGCTTGTCCAATGTCGTTACATCGTCCGCAGTTTTAGTTTTCCTCGTAGTCTTCGGAATAGGTATGGGTGACATCAAGCTGCTGGGGCTGATCTTGATCACGCATCCATATAGTGCAATCGAATTTGTGGGGAGCATTCTTGTATTGGCGATGGTTCACATAGTGGTACTAATTGCATTTCGTCGTGGAATTCCATCGAAAATCCCCTTGGCACCAAGTATTTTCGTAGGCTTCTTAAGTTATTTGGCAACGAGGTAGTGCCGATATCTGCAACAATATGCACATGCGTTGGCTAACAGCTGGTGAGTCTCATGGACAGGCATTAAGCGCCATTGTCGAAGGAATTCCTGCGTCGGTTTCAGTTACAACAGCAGATATTGATTTTCATTTACAGCGTCGCCGCTTAGGTGTGGGTCGAGGGGCTCGTCAAAATTTTGAAGCAGATAAAGTCACGATTCTCGGTGGTGTGCGTCTTGGTTTAACTCAGGGCGGACCAATTGCAATTCAGGTTGGTAATTCAGAATGGCCAAAGTGGGAAAAAGTGATGTCAGCCGATCCTGTGCCAGATGATGAAATCAAAGACCTAGCACGCAACGCTCCATTGACTCGCCCGCGTCCAGGTCATGCAGATTTGGTAGGAATGCAAAAATACGCCTTGGATGATGCTCGGGCAATCTTAGAGCGTGCCAGCGCGCGCGAAACTGCTGCTCGTGTTGCACTTGGAGCTGTAGCTCGAAACTTTTTGCAGCAATCGGTAGGGATAACAATTCTTAGTCATGTACTTTCAATTGGATCTGTCCGCGTGGCCGATGATGCTGCCCTGCCAGAAGCTGGCGACATGACAAAAATCGATGAAGATCCAGTTAGATGTGCTGATTCAGTGACAAGTGCGAAGATGATTACAGAAATCGAAAGCGCACATCGCGATGGCGATACCTTGGGCGGAGTTGTAGAAGTTTTGGCGTTCAACATGCCACCTGGATTGGGATCGCATGTTCATTGGGATCGTCGTCTTGATTCAAAATTAGCGGGCGCGGTTATGGGAATTCAAGCAATTAAAGGCGTAGAAATCGGCGACGGTTTCAGGACTGCAACACGTCGTGGATCAGTTGCGCACGATGAAATCGAAAAGGATTCAACTGGAAAGATTGTTCGTCGCACTGATCGTGCGGGAGGAACTGAAGGTGGAATGTCTAACGGTGAAATTCTGCGAGTACGTGCGGCAATGAAGCCAATTTCGACTGTTCCTAAGGCTCTAGATACCATCGATGTTGCAACAGGTGAGCCAGCAAAAGCGATTAATCAAAGATCCGATGTGTGCGCAGTTCCAGCCGCAGGTGTGGTTGCCGAAGCTATGGTTGCATTGGTGTTAGCAGAAGTTGTCCTCGAAAAGTTTGGTGGGGATTCGGTTACTGAAACTCGCCGCAACTTTGAGTCCTACATCGCCAACCTGAACTTTAAGTAACTGCAACGCCATGACACGTATTGTTTTAATAGGTGCACCAGGCAGCGGCAAAAGCACGGTCGGCGTTGCCTTGGCAGCGCATCTACAGTGGCCTTTCGTCGACACAGATGCCTTGATTGAATTAAAGGAATCGAAAAAGATCACGGATCTTTTTGTCGAAAATGGCGAGGAGTATTTTCGTTCCGTAGAATTTGCAGCCTTACAAGAGGTGCTCCGAGAAGAATCCGCCGTTATTAGTCTCGGCGGTGGCGCTCCAATCTCTGAAAGTGCTCAAGCTGCTTTGCAGTCATCGAACTCAGTCGTCGTGTTTTTGGATGTCTCATTAGCAACCGCTGCTCCGCGAGTTGGATTTAACCGCGATCGACCTTTACTACTAGGCAATCCACGTGCCCAATGGCAGGCGCTATCTGAACAGAGAAGGCCGATATACGAGAAACTTGCGACGCAATCAATTAAAGTTGATGACATGACTGTGGATGAAATAATCGCGATTATTGAGTCGAGTTTGTCATGACGAATATTTCGGTAAATGCTGAGCATTCATATCAAGTCAAGTTCACAGACACTTGGCGCAAAGATCTGTCAGAGATCCTCGAAGCAAGAGTTCGAGTCGCAATAATTGTTTCGGAAACATATTCACCTGATTTAACAGATCTTATGAATTTGGAATCAGAAATTCATGTTTTTCAAGTCCCTGATGGAGAAGATGGTAAGAATATTGCGACTCTCCACAAATTGTGGAATTGGCTTGGAGCAGCAGGATTTACCCGTTCGGACTTAATAGTCGGTATCGGTGGGGGAGCGATAACTGATGTGGCAGGGTTTGTTGCAGCCTCTTGGTTGCGCGGTCTTGATTGGGTTGCAGTACCAACATCGCTAGCGGGAATGGTTGACGCCTCAGTGGGCGGTAAAACCGGAATTAATTCTGATTACGGAAAGAATTTGATCGGAGCTTTTCATTCCCCAATAGCAGTAGTTATTGACACAGAATTTTTGAAAACTCTTTCTGACCGTGATTTTGCCGCAGGTATGGCTGAAGTCATCAAGTGTGGCTTCATTGCAGATACTGCAATCCTTGATCTAGCTGCCTTACATACTGTCGAATCGCTACGAACGAATCCGCCAGTGGTATCTGAATTAGTTCAGCGAGCAGTCACAGTTAAGGCGCATGTAGTTTCAGCGGATTTCAAAGAGAGTTTTGTGCGTGAAGCACTAAATTACGGTCATACATTGGGCCATGCAATTGAAATTCACTCTAAGTTTCAACTTCGTCATGGTGAAGCGGTTTCCATTGGACTTGTTTATGCAGCAGAACTTGCAGCGATGCGGGGCCTGATAACTGAAGCTGAACTATCGCTGCATCGCAGTATTTTATTGTCGTATGGATTGCCTATTACTTTTGAAAGGCAAGCGTGGCAGAAACTTGCACCGCTGCTTGCCTTAGATAAGAAAGCTCGTGGTAACACCATCAGATTTGTTGCACTCAATGGGATCGGTTCAACCATTAGACTTGAAGATTTAACCTCCGCCGAACTCGACAGCGCATATGAGAGAATTAGCTTATGAAGTTATTAGTGCTTAACGGTCCCAATTTGTCCCGTTTAGATATCCGTGATTCCTCCATTTATGGTGACCTTAATTACGCCGAATTGAAATCTATGATTGAGATTGCAGGCAGTAAGCACGGTTTCGAAGCTGATGTTCGGCAAAGTGATGATGAAGCAACGATTATCAAATGGCTACATGAGGCTGCAGATACAAATACTCCGGTCATCATTAATCCAGCCGCGTTCACTCATTATTCCTATGCAATACGAGATGCTGCAGAGCTCGTTAAGGCACCATTAATCGAGGTCCATCTTTCGAATCCTTTGTCTCGTGAAGAGTTCCGTCACACATCGGTGATTTCAGGTGTGGCCAATGGAACTATTGGTGGATTTGGGCCTAATTCGTATGTATTGGCCATCATCGCAATGCAAAATCTGCAAGCCAAGTAACAAAGCACCCCATCGGAACGGGTATCCTTAGTTCCTCAATTACTATTGAATTAAACCAAAGAGATAAAGAGCGGGTGGATTAGCTGTGGCATCAACAAATGATCTTAAAAATGGAATGACGTTGGATATCGAAGGCCAACTGTGGACAGTTGTTGAATTCCAACACGTGAAGCCTGGCAAGGGTCCGGCATTTGTTCGCACCAAGTTAAAGTCTGTTCTTAGCGGCAAAGTCGTGGATCGCACATATAACGCTGGCGTAAAAGTTGACGTCGCTATTCTTGAGAAGCGTGAAATGCAATACCTCTACAAGGAGGGTGACGATTTCGTGTTTATGGATACTAAAACTTATGACCAAATGACAATCAGCGCAGCTACTGTCGGAGATGCCGCAAATTACATGTTGGAAAATACGGAAGCAATCGTTGCGGTTAATGAAGGCAATCCGTTGTACATCGAACTTGCTGCCTCAGTGCCATTAAAAATTACCTACACAGAACCCGGAATCCAGGGAGATCGATCTTCTGGTGGAACTAAGCCAGCAACGGTTGAAACAGGAATTGAAATTCAAGTTCCACTTTTCATCAAGCAGGATGAAGTTGTTCTGGTTGATACACGTGACGGGTCTTACCAGGGTCGCGCTAACTAGTGTCTGCTCGTAGTAAGGCGCGCAAGCAGGCCTTAGATTTACTGTATGAAACAGATATTCGCGGTACCAACCTTGTTGAAACTTTAGAAGCACGAGATATTCCTGCCGAAGGACCTGATGCACGCCCTATTCGTGAATACACACGCGAGTTAGTTAACGGCGTTTCGGTTAACCGACGAAAGATTGATGAATTGATTACTACCTACGCCCAAGGTTGGGACATGGATCGTCTACCGGCAGTTGATCGCAATATTCTTCGCCTCGGTATCTACGAGATTTTATGGTCTACCTCGGTTCCGACCAGTGTTGCAATTGATGAGGCATTAGATTTAGCGAAGGAATTGTCGAGTGATGACTCATCAAAATATATCCATGGCGTATTGGGTCGAATCGCTAGCATCAAAGACACTATTTCGATCTAGGAAATTCATACTCTCGTAGAATCTGCTGTATCTCCTCTGACTTTAGCTCTGTAAAAAGTTCAAAGTTTTTGATGTCGTGCGCTCGGAGTGAAATCACCTCCCCATTCCAATCACCACGCAAACGAGCAATATTTCGAACAATCGCAGTTACTCTCTGTGCCCCCGGATTCGAAGTATTCAGAATCTTACGAATATCGATACAGACTCTTTCCTCGGCCAAGTACTTCTTTGGTGCTTCAAATAGTTCAGATATTGGAACTTCGTACAGACGAGCGATGGCTAGTAACTTGCGAGCACTAACTGAACGATCTCCTCGTTCGTAGGAGCCTAAAGCGATAGCTGAAATTTCACCGCTAGAGAGTTTGGCGGCTTGTCCAAGAGTGAGATGTCGAGCCTCTCGAATCAAGCGCATGCGTGTGTATAGTTCTTTGATCTCTATCTGAGCGTGAATTGTTGTCATAGCGGTAAAGGTAGGGCAGTGGCGACACCCTCTAATTTCGTTATCCACAGCGCTAGTGACTCGATGCTAGTATCTGCTCTGCATCCTTTAACGACCCATCCTGAGAGGTGGGAAAGGAGATTTACATGAGCGTAGCCCTGTCCGCACAAGACATCACACGTGCGTTGACCCGTATTTCGCACGAGATTCTGGAAAAGAATCAAGGTTCAGCAACCATCGTCTTACTAGGCATTCCTACTAGGGGTGCTCATTTAGCAACTCGCATCTCTTCGATAATCACGACGATAGAAGGAAGCGAGGTCCCGACCGGCACCTTGGATATAACGTTGTTTAGAGATGATCTACGAATGCGGCCGCCTCGCCCAATTATGCCGACCAAAATTCCTACATCTGGAATAGAAGGCAAAGATGTGATTCTTGTCGATGATGTTTTGTTCTCAGGCAGAACTATCAGGGCTGCACTCGATGCATTAGGGGAGATTGGTCGTCCCCGTACTGTTCAACTAGCGGCCTTAGTCGATCGCGGACATAGAGAACTTCCTATAAAGGCCGATTTCATTGGGAAGAATCTACCAACCTCAAAGAGTCAATCAGTGAGGGTTTTACTCAGTGAAATTGACGGTCGCGATGAAGTGACGATTGAGGAAGGTGCAGAATAATGAAACATCTTCTATCCATTTCTGACCTGAACAAATCCGAAGCTATTTCAATACTTGATACGGCAACCGAACTAGCTCGTGTTAGTGATGGGGCTGTTAAGAAACTCCCCACATTACGCGGTCGAACTATTGTGAATTTGTTTGCCGAAGATTCAACTCGCACGAGAATATCTTTCGAGGCGGCCGCGAAAAGATTGTCGGCAGACGTGATTAATTTTTCCGCTAAAGGTTCTAGTCTCAGCAAGGGCGAATCATTGAAAGACACGGCGATGACATTGCAGGCTATGGGGGCGGACGCAGTGGTCATACGTCACTCCGCATCAGGAGCGGCTCAACGATTGGCAGATTGTCATTGGATGTCCGGAAGCGTTGTTAACGCGGGTGATGGAACTCATGAACATCCGAGTCAAGCATTATTGGACGCATTCACAATTCGAAGGCATTTAGGAGTTGGCGGTGGTGATTTAAGCGGTATTAGTGTCGCAATAGTTGGAGACATTTTACATTCACGTGTTGCCCGTTCCAATGTCCTTTTGTTGTCATTGTTAGGGGCTCAAGTAACTTTGGTTGCCCCACCCACTTTGCTACCAGTTGGAATCCACAACTGGCCCGCAACTATTTCGTACGATTTTGATTCCGTCCTCCCTCATGTGGATGTTGTGATGATGTTACGAGTTCAGCAAGAGCGGATGTCTGATTTTTTCTTTCCAAATGCACGGGAATATTCGCGATATTTTGGGTTGAATTCTGAGCGCATGGGAAGTATGAAAAAGGGTGCAATCGTGATGCACCCTGGACCGATGAATCGCGGATTAGAAATTTCAGCCGAAGTTGCAGATAGTGCACGTTCGGTTATTACTGAACAAGTTACCAACGGCGTCAGTGTGCGCATGGCCATTCTGTATGTTCTCCTTGCCGGTGGAGCGCTAGAAGTTGGGAGCAACTAAATGACATCTGCTGATTATTTGATCAAAAGCGTTTCACTGCCAGATGGCATAAAGACAGATTTAACATTAACTGACGGCGCTATCTCATATATTGGTAATGGTTATACCGGTGAGGTTCGTACAGTAATTGATGGGACTGATTGTGTTGTCTTACCAGGTCTGGTTGATCTTCATACACATTTGCGTGAACCAGGTCGCGAAGATGCTGAGACGGTTTTAAGTGGTAGTCGAGCCGGAGCTAAGGGTGGCTTCACGGCCGTATCTGCGATGGCAAACACATCGCCAGTTGCAGATACTGCTGGAGTTGTCGAGCAGGTTTATAGATTAGGTCAAGAGGCAGGCCTGTTAGATGTTTTTCCAATCGGTGCGGTGACTCAGGGTTTAAAGGGAGAAGCGCTCTCTGAAATTGGAGCCATGGCCGATTCGGTAGCGCGTGTGCGAGTGTTCAGTGATGATGGTAATTGTGTGTCAGATCCTCTAGTGATGAGACGTGCCCTTGAATACATTAAGAAGTTCGGGGGAGTGATTGCCCAGCACGCCCAAGATCCTCGAATGACTATTGGTGCTCAAATGAATGAGGGCGAAATGTCAGCACGTTTGGGTCTCAAGGGTTGGCCTGCGGTTGCAGAGGAAGCGATCATCGCTCGTGATGTACTGCTAGCAGACCATGTGAAATCGAGATTGCATATATGCCACTTAACAACTGCAGGTGGTGTCGAAATAATTCGTTGGGCAAAAGCTCGAGGCATAGATGTAACGGCAGAGGTAACACCGCATCATTTACTTTTGACGGATGATTTAACTAGTTCTTATGATCCTGTTTACAAAGTAAACCCACCTTTGCGTACCGAAGCCGATACGCACGCACTTCGTGAAGCTTTGGCCGATGGGACGATCGACATTGTTGCTACAGATCATGCACCGCATCCGACAGAGTCCAAAGAATGTGAATGGCAAGAGGCGGCATTTGGGATGTTGGGTTTGGAAACTGCTTTGTCCATAGTACAAAAAACGATGGTGGATACTGGTTTGATGAATTGGTCCCAAGTCGCTGATCGCATGTCTATTGCGCCAGCCCGGATTGGTGGCTATCAAAATCATGGGAGATCCTTGGTTGTTGGAGCAGTTGGTAATCTTGTTGTGATCAATCCAACCCAAAAATGGACCGTAGACCGCGATTTAGTTCTGTCTAAGTCATCTAATACTCCCTACCATGGTCACGAATTGCCTGGTGTGATCACTCATACCTTTTTTAACGGCAAGGCTACATATAGCAATGGTGACGTGACTTCTATGGGAGGTAAGTAATGACTGTGGCTTACCTTGTTTTCGACGATGGGCGAATTTTCGAAGGTGAGTCATGGGCAGCAACCGGAAAGACATTTGGAGAAGCGGTATTTCAAACAGGAATGACCGGCTACCAAGAGACTTTGACAGATCCGTCGTATCACAAGCAGGTTGTAATTATGACCGCTCCTCATATAGGAAATACTGGCGTCAATGATGCGGACAATGAATCAGCAAAGATATGGGTAGCGGGTTTTGTTGTACGAAATCCTTCATCGATTACATCTAATTGGCGGGCGCAGAGCGATTTAGAAACTGAACTCATTGCACAGGGGATAGTCGGTATTCAAGGTGTTGATACACGAGCGATAACACGACACTTGCGAGATCGAGGAGCGATGCGTGTCGGAATTTTTTCTGGATTAGACCTTAATCGCAAGGAAATGGTCATTGAAGTTCGCAAAGCTGAAGCGATGGCTGGCTCCTATTTAGTTCGTGATGTATCAACACCAAATACCATCGTCGTCCCCGCTGTCGGCACTAAGAAGTTTACGGTCGCGGCGCTTGACCTTGGGATTAAGGGTGCAACGCCTCGTGCTTTAGCCGAACGTGGCGCCGAAGTGCATGTCATGCCGTTTGATTCATCTGTTGCCGAGATTATGGCCATTAACCCCGATGGAGTCTTTCTATCCAATGGCCCCGGCGATCCATCGACAATGAGTGATGTGATTGAAGTTGTTCGTGAATTGCTTTTGGATGAGATACCAATCTTTGGAATTTGCTTTGGTCATCAGATTCTTGGTCGGGCTTTAGGTTTTGAAACATATAAACTGCAATTTGGTCACCGTGGAATTAACCAACCGGTGATGGATAAAAACACCGGCAAAGTTGAGATAACAGCACACAATCATGGGTTCGCAGTGAAAGCGCCTACAGATACTGAGTTTGCTACAGTCTTTGGTCGTGGGGAAGTCACTCACATATGTCTCAATGATGGAGTCGTAGAAGGTTTGCAGTTACTTGATAGACCAGCATTCTCAGTTCAATATCATCCAGAAGCAGCTGCTGGACCACACGATGCTGCATATCTATTTGATCGATTCGTAAATCTGATGTCAACGAAGGTCACTACATAATGGCCCTCGATACAACGATTAAAAGCGTCCTTGTTATTGGCAGTGGGCCAATTGTTATAGGCCAGGCCTGCGAGTTTGATTACTCAGGAACTCAAGCATGTCGTGTTTTGCGGGCAGAAGGTATCCGTGTAATCCTTATCAATTCTAATCCTGCAACCATTATGACTGACCCAGAATTTGCAGATGCAACATACATTGAGCCGATTACCCCTGAAATCATCGAAAGAATTATCGCTCATGAAAAACCCGATGCAGTTCTGGCAACTTTAGGAGGTCAGACAGCATTAAATGCAGCGATTGGTTTATACGAACGTGGAACGTTACAGAAATATGGAGTACGACTTATTGGTGCCGATGTTGAAGCTATTCATCGTGGCGAAAATCGTGAATTGTTTCGGGGCATAGTTGAAAAAGTAGGTGGAGAATCAGCAAAATCTAAGATTTGCCACACTATGGAAGAAATCCTAGAAGCGGTTGCGCTTCTTAATTATCCAGTTGTAGTTCGGCCCTCATTTACGATGGGTGGTCTTGGTTCTGGAATTGCATTCAACGAAGGTGAGCTTCGACAAATTGCTGGTGCAGGGCTTCGTTACAGTCCAACATCGGAGGTCTTACTCGAGGAATCTATTATTGGTTGGAAAGAGTATGAACTCGAAGTAATGCGCGATCATAAGGATAATGTTGTAATAGTTTGCTCTATCGAAAATCTTGATCCCATGGGCGTACATACCGGTGATTCAATTACTGTTGCACCAGCGATGACATTGACTGATGTTGAATATCAGAAACTCCGTAACCTATCGATGGGTATTATTCGAGAGGTAGGCGTTGAGACTGGTGGATGTAACATTCAATTTGCAGTCAATCCAGATACCGGACGCATCATTGTCATTGAAATGAATCCGCGTGTATCTCGATCCAGTGCATTAGCCTCTAAAGCGACCGGGTTTCCTATCGCTAAGATCGCTACAAAATTGGCGATCGGTTATACCTTGGATGAGATTCAAAATGACATCACACAGGTAACACCAGCTTCCTTCGAGCCGACCCTCGACTATGTTGTTGTGAAAGTACCTCGCTTCGCTTTCGAAAAGTTTGCTGACGCGGATCCGCGTTTAACAACAACCATGAAAAGCGTTGGCGAAGCAATGGCTATTGGTCGGTCCTTTTCCGAGGCCCTCATGAAGGCGCTGCGTTCCCTGGAGCGTAAAGAGGCTGTTTTCTCGTGGCCAGATATAAGCGCCGCCGAATTGTCAACACTTTTACAACTTATGAAGATTCCCACTGAATACAGGCTGCAGCAGGTGCAAAAGGCAATGTGGGCTGGAGCAAGCATTGATCAGGTATATGAAGCGACGAAAATAGATCGTTGGTATTTACGACAGATTGAAATGATAAATGAACAGGCGCTTATTATTTCTCAACCCGGTGACTTATCGCATGAGCTATTGCGCACCGCTAAGACACAGGGATTTTCAGACAATCAAATCGCGGTTTTGCGAGGAGTCAGTGAAGAGGAAGTACGTAGAGCGCGCCATCATTTAGAGATCCGTCCCGTGTACAAAACAGTCGATACCTGCGCTGCTGAGTTTGAAGCTTTTACGCCATATCACTATTCAAGCTATGAAGAAGAAACTGAGGTTCGACCTCGTAGCACACCAGCCGTAATCATTTTGGGAAGTGGACCGAATCGTATCGGTCAAGGCATTGAGTTTGATTATTCCTGCGTTCATGCCTCATTCACCTTGCGAGATGCCGGTTTCGAAACAATCATGATCAATTGCAATCCCGAAACTGTTTCAACCGACTACGACACTAGTAACAGATTGTATTTTGAACCACTTACACTTGAAGATGTTTTGGAGGTTGTCCACGCAGAAACACTGGCAGGACCTGTTCTTGGTGTCATCACTCAGTTAGGTGGTCAAACCCCACTTGGTTTGGCAGCAGGCTTGAAAGCTAATGGAGTAACTATTCTTGGAACTTCGCCAGATGCAATCAATCTAGCCGAAGAGCGTGGTGCATTTGGAAACATATTGGCCGAACAAGGCCTTAAAGCACCTCAGTTTGGGATGGCTTCCTCTCAACTTGAAGCAACGGCAATTGCACATGAAATAGGCTATCCAGTATTGGTTCGTCCTTCCTTTGTTCTTGGCGGTAGAGGAATGGAGATTGTCTATGACGATGCCGCGCTTGGTGGATTTATCACTCGTGCAACTGATATCACACCAGATCACCCCGTTTTAGTTGATAGATTTTTGGATAACGCTATCGAAATTGATGTAGATGCACTCTTTGATGGACACGAATTATTCCTCGGGGGCGTTATGGAGCACATCGAAGAGGCAGGTATTCATAGCGGTGATAGTGCCTGTGTCCTTCCATCAATGACAGTCACAGGCGAACAACTGATTGAAATAAGAGTGGCCACCGAAAAAATCGCTCGTGGTGTTGATGTTCGAGGATTGATCAATATTCAGTTTGCAATCGCTGATAACGCACTCTATGTTCTTGAGGCAAACCCACGAGCTTCACGTACAGTTCCATTTGTCAGCAAGGCAACCGGAGTGCCATTGGCAAAAGCCGCGGCGAGAATCTCTGTTGGTGCCACTATTTCTGAGCTCCGCAAAGAAGGTCTACTTCCAGCCTCGGGTGATGGAGTCGCTCGGGGAGTATCAGTCAAAGAAGCAGTACTGCCGTGGAATCGTTTCCGTCGAACCGATGGGCGAGGAGTTGACGCAGTGTTGGGTCCTGAAATGCGATCTACTGGTGAAGTTATGGGTATCTCGCCAACCTTTGGTGAAAGTTATGCGAAAAGTCAGATTGCCGCGTTTGGCCCGTTACCTAAATCTGGAATTGTTTTCATATCCTTAGCTGACAAAGATAAGGAAACTGGGATAGAGCCAACAATGGGATTCTCCGACCTAGGCTTCCGTATTCTTGCGACTGAAGGAACCGCACTGTTCTTGCGAAATCACGGCATAGAGTGCACTGTAGTTCGTAAGAACTCTGAAGGAACTGGCGCTATGGGTGAAAAAACCATCGTCGATATCATAAATGCGGGTGAAATAGATTTAGTCATTAATACTCCTGTCGGTCGCGGTACACGAGCCGATGGTTGGGCGATTCGCACTGCAGCAGTACAGCGATCGATTCCTTGCATAACGACAACCGCTGGATTTAGCGCCGCCGTGGATGCGATCGCATTCCTGCAAAGTAGCCCACTAAGTATCAAATCATTACAAGAGTGGCTGGCCTAAATGTCGCAGATCAATAAGAGTGCGCAGCAGTTACTAGTGCCAATCGTCAGCAATAAAAAGGTAGGCCAATACCACCAGATTATTGTTAATGTGGGTGACCTTGCTGGAGCTTGCAAACCAGGAAATTTTGTTGCAATCAATGTTGGTGGAGGTTCGTCCAGCATGATTCTACGACGCGCTTTTGCAATCTCACGCGTATCTACAAGCACTACCTTTGGCGGAACTATGGAACTTATTGTTGCGCCGCATGGTCAGGGTAGTAAATGGTTGTGTGCTCAAGGTGAAGGCGTACTGCTAGATATTGTTGCGCCGCTCGGAACTGCTTTTGGCATACCAACTACACCTGTTTCCGTTTTGCTAGTTGGCGGTGGATACGGTTCAGCTCCGCTGTTCGGTTTAGCAGAAGTATTGAATGCACGTGGCTGCAGGGTGGATATGTTGTTGGGTGCTAGTACCGCATCAAAAATATATGCGCCGATGGAGGGCAAGCGAGCGGTGAATTCAATTCGCATTTACACAGAAGATGGTTCAATGGGACAGGAAGGAAGAGTTACTGATCCTATCCAGCAACTTATCAAAGATTTAGATGTTGCTGTTGTTTACTCTTGTGGACCTATGGCCATGTTGTCAGCCATCACACAAATTACCGATGCAATGTCTGTTGTCCATCAATGCGCAGTAGAAGAGGCAATGGCATGCGGTATCGGAGTATGCATGACCTGCGTTTTACCCGTGAAAAATGACGATGGATCCGTATCAATGTTGCGCTCTTGTATTGATGGACCCGTGATGGATGGATCTACAGTCCAATGGAATCAAGTTGGAAAACAATTATGAGCACTTTAGACTTTTCTACCACTATCGGAAACACGTGGTTTCCTGCCCCAACCTTTACAGCTAGCGGTTGTGCAAGTTCCGGTCGTGAATTGGCTCAATTTTTCCCCTTGCGTGAAATGGGCGGAGTTGTTACCAAGTCGGTAATGTCGAAAGCTCGAAGTGGAAGAGCAACTCCACGCATGGCGGAGACACCAAGTGGAATGTTGAATTCGATTGGTTTACAGGGTCCTGGAATTGATGCATTCATAGCAAAAGACATTCCTTATCTTATTGAGCAGAAGGCGCGGATAATTGTTTCCATTGCTGGTGAAACGGTAGAAGAGTATTCAACCCTAGCTCGAAAGTTGAGAGCGATTTCGGGTATTAGTGCCATAGAAGTAAATATCTCTTGCCCCAATGTTGAAAATCGTGGACTTGTTTTTGCGTGCGATCCTGAAGCGTCACGTCGTGTTATAGATGGTGTTCGTCGAACAATCGGGGGAGAACTGCCAATAATTGTAAAATTGTCTCCTGATGTGACTGACTTGGTCTCGATTGCACGCGGTGTAGTGGATGCTGGCGCTGATGGATTGGCATTGATTAATACCGTTCTAGGTATGGTGATTAACGTCGACACGATGCGACCTCATTTAGGCGGAAAAACCGGGGGACTTTCCGGTCCAGCTATTCGACCTATAGCGGTGCGTGCCGTGTATCAAGTACACGCGGCACTTCCACATGTTCCAATTTTGGGAATGGGCGGTGTAGCAAGTGGTAAAGATGCATTAGAGATGATTTTAGCCGGAGCTAGCGGTGTATCTATTGGGACTGCAAGTTTTGGTAATCCAACAGCGATCATGAAGATTCAGAATGAATTAAAGCAGTTGCTTATAGATCGCGGGTTTACATCTCTCAAGCAAGCTATTGGATATGCGCATCGACCAGAAACGGATTTTACTGATGAGTAAAGCACCAATTGTCTTAGCCGTTGATACGCCAGAGTTAGATGTCGCAATTCAATGGGTCAAGGCAACTCAAGATCATGTATCAGTTTTCAAACTTGGTTTGGAATTCTTCCTGACTTTTGGAAGTGACGGCGTCAAAGCTATAAAAGACGTAACCGATTCAGACATTTTTCTCGATTTGAAGCTACATGATATTCCACATACTGTCGGCGCTGCAGCTAAGGCAGTTTCACATCTGTCGCCACAGTATTTGACAGTACATGCTTCAGGTGGCTCTGCAATGATAAAAGCTGCAGTAGATGCATCGCCCAAAACACACATCACTGGGGTAACAATTTTGACCTCATTGTCAGAAGATGACGTTAATGAGGTTGGGTTCAAGAACAATGCGCTGAATTCAGCTGTCGGATTAGCTGAATTGGCTGCTGCTTCTGGAGCCGGTGCGATCGTTTGTTCACCATTAGAAATTGCAGCAATACGTACAGCGGTAGGTCCTTCTCCGATAATCATCACTCCCGGTGTTCGGCCGGCAGATTCGGCGACAATCGATGATCAAGTGCGAACAATGACTCCCAAAGCGGCTATCTCAATAGGTGCTACCTTGGTCGTTATCGGACGTCCTATAACCAATAGTTGGAAGCAAGGCGAATTGGCTATGCGCGAGCGTGCAGCAGAAATAGCTGCCGAACTTTTCTAGATTAAAGGCTAGATTTGTCATATGGGATTACCACCACAATTGACACCAGAGCAGCGTCACCAAGCTCTGCTCAAAGCCTCCTCATCGCGAAAACGTCGTGCAGAGGTGAAGGCTAGATTGAAAGTTGGCGAGTTTTCAATAGATGACATTTTAGAGATTGCTAAGAATGAAGATGCTGTTGCAAAAATGCGCGTGAAAGAACTATTAGAGTCTTTATCTGGTGTAGGAAAAGTTCGCGCACAATCACTAATGGAGCGTCTAAACATCTCACCCTCACGTAGGATTCAAGGCTTAGGACGTCTGCAAGTAAGGCAGTTACGTGAGGAGTTTATGAAGTCAGAACACGCAGTTAAGCCAGGCAAGCTGATTGTTCTCTCTGGTCCTGGAGGAGTAGGTAAAAGCACCGTCGCGCAAAAGGTTCGTGAAGCTGGTGATTTTTGGGTTAGCGTAAGTGCAACCACTAGGAAACCACGAAGTAATGAAGTTCATGGGCATGATTATTTCTTTGTTGATGATGAAGAGTTCACTCGTATGATCAACGCTGACGAGTTCTTGGAATGGGCCGAATTCGCTGGTAATCGCTATGGAACCCCACAAGAACAAGTTGAACATGCTTTGTTACTCGGTAGAAATGTTCTTCTGGAAATAGAAATTGCAGGTGCGAAGCAAGTTAAGGCTCACCTGCCTCAATCGATTTTAGTGTTCCTCGAACCTCCTACGTGGGAAGAATTGGTTGCTCGGCTGGAAGGACGAGGTACTGATAGCCCAGAGCGACGGGCCGAGCGGTTGGAATTGGCTCAGGAAGAGCTCGCCGCGGCCGCGTTTTTTGATGTTGTTCTGACAAATGACCAGGTCGAGAGCGTGGTCAGAAAACTGGTAGAGTTAGCCCATAATTAGTAGTTGCTATTAATTCAGTATTGATCAATGAAGCGGGGTACACCATGGATGGAATCACTAATCCACCGATTGACGAACTTCTAGATAAGAGCGGTTCTAAGTACAGCTTAGTTCTGTACGCTGCTAAGCGTGCTCGTCAGATCAATGCGTATTACTCACAGCTCGGAGAAGGTTTGCTTGAATACGTAGGGCCACTTGTTGAAACCCACGTCCATGAAAAGCCACTTTCGATAGCCCTTCGTGAAATCAATGAAGGCCTTCTTACAATCGAAAATCTCGAGCCAACAGCTTAGTTCTTTTTCTATGTCACTAATTGGCCGTGAAGTTGTACTCGGCATTGGTGGTGGAATAGCGGCATACAAGTCTTGCGAGTTACTGCGTCGTCTTCAAGATCGCGGGTATCTAGTTACAGTTGTTCCAACACCTTCCTCTTTAAACTTTGTAGGAAAAGCTACATGGGAAGCGTTATCTGGGCGCCCGGTTAATACGCAGGTTTGGGAAAACGTTCACACAGTTCCTCACATCGCTTTAGCCGAATCTGCTAACTTCTTTCTAATTGCTCCCGCAACAGCGGATTTAATTGCACGTCTTGCGGCAGGTCGTGCCGATGATCTATTGACAAATTTGGTCTTAGCTTCAGATGCGCCAAAGATGCTAGTACCGGCCATGCATCCTTCAATGTGGCTTGATCCAGCAACGGTTGCGAATGTACAGACACTTCGGTCCCGTGGTTTTATAGTTATGGAGCCAGAAGTTGGTCGCTTAACCGGCAAAGACAGCGGACCGGGACGTTTCCCTGAAACAGCTTCAATTCTTGATAAGTTTGATGCAGTCACAGGCCATGTTCAAGATTTTAAAGGTAAACGCGTACTTGTTACAGCAGGCGGAACTCGCGAAGCTATAGATCCTGTTCGATTTATCGGTAACAAGTCATCGGGCAAACAGGGGATTGCGATAGCTCTTGCAGCCCGTGACCGAGGAGCCACAGTGCATCTAGTCGCCGCAAATTTTGATACCTCGGGCTTAGAGGGAATACAAATTTCGAAAGTCGAGAGCGCCGCTGATATGCAACAAGTATTGTCACAACAGTTTCCACTGTGCGATCTATTGATCATGAGCGCAGCGGTTGCCGATGCGAAGCCCAAAAGCATGTCCTTGGAGAAAATCAAGAAAGCTCTCTTAGGCAGTATCGAATTGGAAGAAAACCCGGACCTATTGTCCGCTCTGTCTGCCTCAAAAAAGGAGCAGATTATTATTGGCTTTGCGGCAGAGACTAAGGATCATGTGCAAGAGGCTCGCAGGAAGATGGAAGCCAAAGGGTTAGATCTGATCTTTGTTAATGATGTATCAGGCGGGGCGATATTTGGTCAGGACCACACTATGGGTACCATTCTCCTACGCAATGAAGCGGATATAGCGGTCAAGGAAGTCTCCAAAGACGCTCTCGGTAATTTACTTCTTGATCAAGCCATCCGGCAGTTAGGTTAAAAATATGTCAAAGCGCCTTTTCACTTCAGAATCAGTAACCGAGGGTCATCCAGACAAGATTGCTGATGCCATTTCAGATGCTGTTCTGGATTCGCTACTTACGCAAGACAAGAAGAGCCGAGTGGCTGTGGAAACTCTCATCACTACAGGACAGGTGCATGTAGCGGGTGAAGTAACAACCGATGGTTATGCCGATGTAATGGGCATAGTTCGCGATACAGTTTTGAATATTGGATACAACTCCTCTGACAAAGGTTTTGATGGAAATAGTTGTGGTGTTTCGATCTCAATTGGACAGCAGTCTCAAGATATCGCGCAAGGTGTTAATGATGCATATGAGCATCGAGTCGCATCAGCAGTTGATCCATTAGATCTTCAAGGAGCAGGTGATCAAGGGCTGATGTTTGGTTATGCATGCGATGACACCAAAGAGCTAATGCCATTGCCAATTTGGCTAGCGCATGCACTGGCTCAGCAATTAACAAAGGTTCGCAAATCAGGTGCACTTCCTTACCTACGCCCTGATGGTAAAACTCAGGTGACTATCGAATACGATGGTGATCGAGCGATTGCTCTAAATACTGTTGTGATCTCCAGCCAACATGCTGAGGAAGTTGATGTTGTTAAGAAGTTAACACCAGAGGTAATTGAGTATGTGATTGATCCTATTTTAGCCAGCATTGATCTTCCTAAATCTGATCTACGCACATTGATCAACCCAACTGGTCGTTTCGTCATTGGTGGTCCAATGGGAGATGCAGGCTTGACGGGTCGTAAAATCATTGTTGATACATATGGGGGAATGGCACGTCACGGTGGTGGAGCATTTAGCGGTAAAGACCCTTCAAAGGTAGATCGCTCAGCTGCTTATGCAATGCGTTGGGTGGCAAAGAATGTTGTTGCAGCAGGTCTTGCCCGTCGTTGCGAAGTACAGGTTGCGTACGCAATTGGTAAGGCGCAACCGGTAGGAGTTTTTGTAGAGACCTTTGGAACAGAAACAGTTCCTGTGTCAAAAATTCAAGATGCAGTCTTGTCGGTTTTTGATCTACGCCCAGCGGCAATCATTAGAGATCTAGATTTACTTCGCCCGATTTATTCGCTAACTAGCGCATATGGTCACTTCGGTCGTGAACTTCCTGAGTTTGCATGGGAACGAACCGATCGTGTGTCAGCGCTACAAAACGCAATCAAGTAGTCGGTGGCAACGCCGAAGCTCTTTCGTTTAAAGGCTGAAGTTGCTCCAACAGCTTCTGGGCCTAGAGCTTCTGTATTGCCCTTCGCAAGAGTGCGCGTTGATACAGGTGTTTTTCATTTAGATCAGTTGTATGACTACGTAATTCCCGAAAAACTCAGTGACTCGATCCAGACGGGTGTTCGCGTTCAATTGCCATTTGGAAACCGCGAAACTGAGGGGATAGTAGTTGAGCGGTTGCTACAGCCGGAAAGGGCGGGAGATCTCAAGAGCATCACAAAGGTTTTGTCGCCTCTGCCAGTAGCTACAACTGCAAGTTTGAAGTTGATTGATTCCGTTTCTCATCACTTTGCATGTAATCCATGGGATGTAATTCGCTCTGCAATTCCACCTCGAGTCGCATCTGTTGACAAGAATGTTTCATTTGGCGTTCCTGACCCACAGGTGAGCGGCAAGAAATCAACAAACTTTCAAACTCTCGCACCATTTATCCAGGCCCATGAGCAAATAGTTCCGTTGGTCAAAGAGAATCAGTGGGTTGGCTCTGTATTGATCATTGCACCAGATGAAAAAGATGTAGATCTGATCATTGCCGCACTAGAAACAGCATCTATTAAGGTTCTCAAACTAACTGCTGCCATGCCTCGAGAAGAACGATATCGAAACTATCTGCAGGCGATGCATGGGTCGGACAGCGTCGTAGTAGGAACTAGAAGTGCAATTTTCGTACCAGTTAAGAATTTGTCGACCGTCATCATTCATAAAGAGTCATCGTATGATCATTACGAACTACGCTCACCAGGTTGGAACTCGCGATCTATCGCGCTTATTCGCGCGAGAACAGAATCCTTTAAGTTGATTTTTACAGGATTTTCCCCTTCGATTGAGGTTGCTCAACTAATTGATGAACGAGAAATGAAGTATCTCAATTCCAGGCAAACTATAAATGTTAAAGCGTTCAGCTCAAGTGAAGGGGCGTTGCTGCCAGGAAGAATTTTTTCAGAGATTAAGAAGGCGCTAAATGTAGGGCCAGTCTTGTTCATCGCACCCCGAAAAGGCTATGGAAACGCTCTGCTGTGTGCTCATTGTCGTAACGTTGCTTCCTGTGATTGTGGTGGCCGGTTAAGTGTGTCGGGGAAAAACAAAGCACCTTCCTGTGTTCATTGCGGTAAGTCGTATAAGGAATGGAAATGTTCTTTTTGTAACAGAAGTAAACAATATCTGGCTGGGCGCGGAATCGAGCGAGCAGCTGAAGAAATTTCTCGAGCATTTCCTAATTTTCCAGTCATAGTTTCTGCAGGAGATGTAATTAAAGATCGAATTGAGCCGAAGTCAGTCTTGGTACTTGCAACAGCCGGAGCGCAACCACAAGTCACAGGTGGCTACGCAGCGGTTGTAGTTTTGGATGGAGCTCGCTTCTTTTCACACACCGACCTGCGTACACAAGAGCGTGCCCGTGAGCTTTTTCTTGAATCTTCCTCATTGATTTCTTCAAATGGCACAGTTCTTTTAGTGATAGAAGATTCACACCCTGTTGTATCGGCGATTGCGCGATGGAATGTCGCGCCATTGTTAAAGCGCGAATTGAGCGAGCGGACTGAACTTCATCTCCCGCCTTCAGTTTTCTCTATTGTTTTGGTGATGGACCAATCAATCGGAATCCAGATTGTCAACGGCCTTAAGAAGGCGTTAACCGAGGGCCGCATACCTCAATCATCACATGTCTATGGCCCAACCGAAATATCTAAGGGACAGGTGAAAATTGTGATTCATACTGACAAAAAGGACTCGCAAGCATTGACCGATGTTGTTCACGAACTTCAACGGCGCAGAAGTATTGCAAAGAAGGATCTTTTCACGCTTAGAGTTGAACCATATTCACTGTGATCAATTGGTAGACTGAACCCATGTCTATTCAAGAAATACGATTCTTCGGGGATCCGGTACTTACAACTCCGGCAGCCTTGGTAGTCGATTTCGATAAAGAATTGCGTGTACTAGTACAAGATTTAACAGACACAATGATTGACGCCCCTGGTGCTGGTCTTGCTGCCCCTCAGATAGGTGTACCACTACGTGTTTTTGTCTGGGATGTAGATGAAGAATTAGGTCACTTAATTAACCCCGTCTTGACGTTGAGCGAAGAAATGCAGGATGGCGAAGAAGGATGCCTGTCCTTTCCGGAAATTCGATATGAAACACCTCGAGCTATGAGAGCTGTAGCAAAAGGTTTCAACATGTATGGAGAACCGATCACCGTGGAAGGTTCTGAGTTTTTAGCACGCGCCCTTCAGCATGAGACAGACCACCTAGATGGCATCTTGTTCATCGACAAACTGTTACCCGAAGATCGAAAATTAGCAATGAAAGAAATCCGTGTATCTGAGTGGTTCAATCTGGCCGCCGAACAAGGGCGTTCGATCCAGGTGAAGGATTCTCCACATACAATTTTCGGACGGATTTCTTAGTGCGTATCGGAGTAGCTGCTACTCCGGATGTAGCAATACCAACCCTAAATTGGTTATTACATTCCGAACATGAAATTGCATTAATCATCACACAACCAGATCGACCAGCTGGGCGTGGTCGCAATCTTCAGCAATCGGTAGTTGGTGACTGGGCTAATGAGCATCAGATAGCAGTTATAAAACCCGAAAACTCATCGGAATTAGTCGGAAAAATCGAAGAGTTGGATTTAGTGTTAACGATTGCCTATGGAGTATTGCTTCCCCAAACAATTTTGGATCTACCGAAAAATGGTTTTCTGAATCTTCACTTCTCACTTCTGCCTGCATACCGAGGAGCCGCACCCGTTCAACGTGCACTTCAGAACGGTGACACAGTTACGGGTGTCTCTGTATTTCAATTGGATAAAGGCATGGATACCGGTCCTATATTTGCTCAAGAATCGATTGCCATCGATACCTCTTGGAGAAGTTTTGAATTGCTGCAACAGCTAGCCGATCTTGGGCCTGAAGTAGTTCAGCGAGCATTCACAATGATTGAAAATGGAAGTAGTGCACAACTCCAATTTGGTTCGGTTTCTATAGCTCCTAAGATTGATAAGGCGGAAGCCAAAATCGATTTCGCGCAGGATGCAATGCACATTTCTAATTGCGTACGTGCTTTTACTTACGATCCTGGAGCCTGGACAGTATGGAAAGGCGAGCCCTTCAAAATTTGTGCCACAGGATCGATAAGCGCACAGATTGGTCACCCAGGTGAGATATCAGTTGCAGATAATGCGGTCTTTGTATCAACTGGATCAGGATCATTGCAATTACTGCGCGTTATTCCTGCAGGGAAGAAGGAAATGGATGCGATTGCTTGGGCGCGCGGAGCACGACTAAACGGTGGTGAAAGCTTTGGTTGAGGCGCGTCGCAATACATTCAAGTCACCGAAACCAGACGCTGCACGTTTATTAGCATTTGATTTGCTCACTGAAGTAAATCGTAATGAAGGTTATTCAAATTTGTTACTTCCACAAGCTTTAAACGCAAGCAAACTTGAGGACCGAGATCGTTCGCTGGTCACGGAGTTGCTTTACGGCACAATACGAATGCAAGGCAAGCATGATTGGGTTTTAGCTCAAATAAGTGATCGACCATGGTCAGAAGTTGATCCAGGAATCGTGGATATCTGTCGGTTAGGTGTACATCAACTGCATGAAATGAGAATTCCTGATCATGCCGCCGTAGCAGCAACAGTGGAAGTAGCTCGCAAACGTATCGGAGAATCAAAGGCGAGTTTTGTGAACGCCTTGTTGCGAAGTGTTACACGTACAGCAATCGATGATTGGTTTGCGCCTTTAGCTGCTATTTCAGATCCTGTAGAACGCTTTGCTATCGCTTATTCACATCCCGAATGGATCGTCTCTGCTTATTATGATCTTTTGAAAGATTGGTACGAAGTTGAGGCAGCGCTGAAGATTAATAATGAAGCCGCCACACCGACCCTAGTTTCGTGGCCTGGGTTCTCCAGCCAACAGGATTTACTGGATATCGGGGGAGCGCCAACAGAGTTTTCGCCTTATGGTGCCCATTGGAAAGGCAATCCAGGAGCTCTTGATCTAATCAAGGCGAGAAAAATCGGAGTACAAGATGAAGGTTCGCAATTAGTTGCGCAAGTTTTTTCACAGGTTGCGACAGGTGCTAGCTGGTTAGATCTGTGCGCTGGTCCTGGCGGAAAAGCTGCATTGTTGTCCAGTATTGCTAGAGAACGCGGCATTACTTTCATCGCCAACGAGATTTCAGGAGCACGTGCTGAACTTGTGAAACAAGTGGTACACGGTGACCGTGTTCTTGTTTCGGATGGTCGAACAATCGGTTTAAGTAATGAAAAATTTGATGCGATTTTGATTGATGCCCCTTGCACAGGGTTAGGCGCACTTCGTCGACGCCCAGAAGTTCGTTGGCGTCGAACATTGCAGGATTTACGTGCATTGACCCAGTTGCAGCGAGAGCTAGTTGACTCAGCTATTCAAGCGCTCAATTCTGGCGGCGTTCTAGGGTATGCAACCTGCTCGCCTCATCTGGCTGAAACAAGTATTCAAATCGCAGACATCAAGAAGAAGTATTCGGATGTACAACAGATCGTTGTCGATGAATTCCTCCCACCAAATTTGCTTCAGGCCACACGTGACGGAGCAATGTCCTTGTGGACTCATAAACACGGTACTGATGCGATGTACTTAGCCCTGTTCCGAAAGAACATTGGTTAAGATTCACTCATGAGTCGAGATATTCGAATAACTCCAAGTATTTTGAATGCGGATTTTTCTCAGTTGGATCAGGAAATTAAACGAATCGCAGCGGTTTCGGATCTGCTTCACTTAGATGTAATGGATGATGTATTTGTACCAAATTTTACTTTTGATTTTGATGCGGCATCGGCAATCATTAAGAGTTCAGTACTAGCAGTTGACGCTCATCTGATGGTTGCGCATGTGGATGAAATCGCTGTCCAATATGCTGAAATTGGATGCGCTTCTGTCACGATTCACGCAGAAGCCACGAACGATATTCCTCAAACCTTAAAAAACATCCGCAAAGCTGGGTCGCGATCCAGTCTTGGTATCAAGCCAAATACTGATATTTCTGATTATGAATCTGTTATTGATGATGTCGATATGTTCCTGATCATGACAGTAGAGCCAGGATTTGGTGGGCAAAGCTTTATGGAAAACATGATGGACAAGGTTCGCCGCACACGACAACTGATTGGGAATAGACCTATTTGGTTGCAAGTTGATGGTGGAATCTCTATGAAAACGATCGAAATTGCCTTAGATGCTGGTGCCGATACATTTGTAGTTGGTAGTGCGGTCTTTAACGCTCCCGATCCTGCCGCGATGGTCGTCTCATTACGTAATATCGCAACTAGCCACGTGAGCAAGTGACTCTCTAGTAAACTTAAGCCATGAAAACCTTTGAAACCTTATGGGCAGAACTAAGCGAGAAAGCCCTAACTCGCCCAGAGGGTTCAGGCACAGTCGCAGCACTTGATGCTGGAATCCACGGAATTGGTAAGAAAATTCTGGAGGAAGCGGGTGAAGTATGGCTTGCCGCTGAACACGAATCGGATGAAGCACTAGCTGAGGAGATAAGCCAACTGATCTACCACTTGCAAACTTTAATGCTTGCACGTGGGCTATCAATCAATGATGTTTACAAATTTCTTTAGGAGAAGATGATGTTGAGAATAGCCGTACCGAATAAAGGTTCATTAGCTGATAGTTCAATGCAGATCCTAAAAGAGGCGGGATATCGCCAACGTACAGATACTCGTGATTTAGTGTTGATTGATAATGACAACAGTGTTGAGTTTTATTACTTGCGCCCTCGAGATATTGCGGTTTATGTGGGATCAGGAGAGCTCGAAGCAGGAATCACTGGCCGAGACTTACTCATTGATTCTGCCGCGGATGCAGATGAGATTTTGTCTTTAGATTTTGGCGCATCTACCTTTCGCTTTGCTGGCCCAACAGATAAGAATTGGTCGGTTCAAGACATCGCCGGCAAGCGAGTAGCGACCGCCTATCCAGGCCTGGTCGAACATTCACTGTCTTCGCTAGGAATTAAGGCACAGATTGTTCGGCTCGATGGTGCTGTTGAAAGCAGCGTGCGTTTAGGAGTTGCTGATGTAATCGCAGATGTAGTCAGTACTGGTAGTACTCTGCGACAAGCTGGATTGAAGATATTTGGCGATCCGATCCTGACAAGCGAAGCGGTCGTAATCGCTGGTCGAAACACAGCGATTCCCGCGGAATTAGAAATATTGATTCGTCGTTTACAAGGTGTAGTCACAGCACGACGATATGTATTGCTTGATTACGACATCCCGAAAGATCTAGTCGAGAAGGCCTGTGCGATTACACCTGGTCTTGAGTCTCCAACGATTTCTCCTTTGCAAAAGCAGGATTGGGTTGCAGTCCGAGCTATGGTCTTGCGTAAAGAGACAAACCAGGTGATGGATGAATTGTGGGCGATAGGTGCTCGTGGAATTCTGGTCACTGATATCCACGCTTGTCGTTTGTAGTTTTACGCCAACCCAATCAAATCAATAACTGAACGTAAAGATGGTTCGTTGATCGCACGGTCTGCGGCTGCAACGACTATGGGCTTTGCATTAAATGCGATGCTCAAACCTGCAATTTCCATCATGTCTAAATCATTTGCACCATCGCCTATAGCCACAGTATTTTCCAAAATTACCGCACTGGCAATCGAAAACTCACGCAATGCTGCAGCCTTAGCGGCACGATCAATAATCGGACCAACTAAATTGCCGGTCAGAAATCCATCTAGAAATTCCAACTTGTTTGCTTTGTAATACTTGATCGATAGCGATCGAATCATCGGTTCAATGATGTCGATGAAACCACCTGAAACCAGTGCCACACTGTGACCCTGCCCGTGCAGAGTGTTGACTAAATCCTGAGCTCCATCAGTTAATGTGATTTCATGCTGTACATCAGCAACAGCGGATACAGGCAATCCCTTAAGCAGACTGACTCGTGCACGCAAACTCTGTTCGAAATCTAATTCGCCTCGCATAGCCGACTCAGTGATGGCAGAAACTTCTTGCAACACGCCAGCTTTTGCGGCTAGCAGTTCGATTGCCTCTTGCTGAATGAAAGTCGAATCGACATCAAGTTGAACCAAGCGTTTTACGAATGTCATATGTTCAGAGATCGCTCACTGAAATATTGGTTGCGTCCTCAAATTTCAGAGGTAAGAGGGCTGCTTCTAGCGCTTCTTTTGAGAGCCCTGAAATAGTTATCGCTATAGTCACCGGATTGTCTGATGTTCTACTAAAACTATGAATGTTTCCACCAGCAGCTGCTATAGCCTGAGTAGCTAATGCCATGGCTTGCGGATGCATTTTAGGAGAAGTAATACGTGCGGTAAGTATTCCAAGCGCCATCTGTGAAACTTGCGTTGTTCCGAATACGGTAGCGACATCAACATCTAATGCAGAAGCACACAAGTTGAGATCTTCTTCGATAGCTTTTTGATGCGCAGGATTAGCACCGATCAGAACAGTCAAAATTAAGCGGCTGTTATTGATCACTTGTTCCACATCGATCACATGTACAGCAAAGGGAGCTAGGGTTTCAAAGAGTGCTGCCGCAATGCCAGGCTTATCAATGCCCGTTAGCAGGATTAACCCGGTGAACTGCTCTGTCTGTGCGCTGTTTTCTGTCATAAGAAGGCAAGGTTATCGTGAATCACCGCACTTAAAGGTGAGGCATTAACCCCTGTTCGCTCACACAACCACTATCTTTTGCATCTATGAGTACCACGGTTTTGAGCCTTAGTGATGTCTTAGTTCGCAGAGGCGATCGAGTCATTTTGGGGCCGATCAACTTCCAGATTACTCAAGGAGAACGTTGGGTCGTTTTAGGCCCGAACGGTGCTGGTAAATCAACACTCTTGCAGATTCTTGCGACAAAAATGTTTCCGACCCAGGGCGTTGTTCGTGTGTTAGATAAACAAATGGGTTCGATAGATCTTTTCGAATTGCGGACGCGGATTGGAATCTGCGGCTCAGTGGTCGCCGAAGATATTCCATATGATGAAACTGTTAAAGATGTCGTGCTTACTGCGGCATATGCAATTGTCGGGCGTTGGAATGAAAATTATGATCTCTGGGATGAGTCCCGAGCGATGGCTTTGTTAACTACATTTGGAGTCCGAGAGCTGGGAGAGCGGCTGTACGGAACACTCAGCGAAGGCGAAAAGAAACGGGTTCAAATTGCACGTGCTCTCATGACAGATCCCGAACTTTTACTGTTGGATGAGCCAGCCGCGGGATTGGATCTTGGTGGACGAGAAGATCTACTTCATCGTTTTGCTAATTTTTCGGCAGACCCCGCCGCTCCAGCTACCATTCTTGTCACACACCACATAGAAGAAATTCCTGTGGGAAGCACGCACGCTATTTTGCTCAAAGACGGTGTTATCGCCGTTTCGGGTCCAATTGATCAGGTCATCACCTCGGATCATGTCTCTGCTGTCTTTGGCACGTCTATCACGGTCACACCAGAATCTGGTCGCTTCTTTGCCCGCGCAACTGTTTAACCAATTACATCCTGACTGGAAAGATGTTTTAAATCCATACTCTGGTTCTATTGAACGAATAGAACAGGGGCTAGTTGGCCGAAATATTTCACCTGAGTTTCACAATGTTTTCAGGTCATTAGGACAAGCCATTGGATCAACGAAGGTGGTTATCTTCGGGCAAGATCCATATCCAACCAAAGGTCATGCCGATGGCCTAGCTTTTTCAGTAGACAATAGTGTTTCGCCACTGCCTGCATCTCTTCGCAATATTTATAGGGAGTTATTGAGTGATTGCGGAATAAGTAGAGATCGTGGTGATTTGTCTGATTGGTTTGATCAGGGAGTGATGTTGATCAATCGCATTTTGACAACCGATTCAGGTTCTTCGCTCACACACTCAGATCTTGGATGGAATGAAATAACTGATTCTGTTGCGCGAGAGCTTGGAGAGCGACAGGTGGTAGCAATTCTGTGGGGAAAGACGGCGGGGGAGTTATCGGACTATTTTCCAGAAGGTTACCGAATCCAATCAGCGCACCCAAGTCCCTTGTCTGCCTATCGAGGCTTCTTTGGATCCAGACCATTTTCTCGTTGCAACAATATTTTAAAAGCCCACGGAAAGACACCCATTCAGTGGTAACCCTGGTTTGTTACAAGAAAAAGGCCCCCGGTTTCCCGAGGGCCTTTCGCTTTAAAACTTTCTAGCCGATCCAAGCATTGATTGGAGAGGACAAGAAGTAGATCACAAATAGTCCTGAGACTAGAAGCAGAAGTGGATGAACTTCCTTTCCACGACCCTGTACTAGGCGAATCACTACGTGAGTAATGAAACCAGCACCAATACCTACTGAGATGTTGTAAGTAAATGGCATCAAGATGATTGTCAAGAATGCAGGAATTCCTATTCCAAGATCATCCCAATCAATATTCTTGATTTGTGACATCATCAGGAATCCAACGATGATCAATGCAGGTGTGGCTGCCTCATAAGGAATGATTGCAACCAAGGGCGCTAAGAACGTTGTCAACAAGAATGCAATTCCTGTAACGATTGAAGCAAGGCCTGTGCGTGCGCCTTCTCCCACGCCGGCTGCGGATTCGATGTAGCTAGTATTTGAAGAAATACCAGCGGCACCACCTGCGGCTGCTGCTACTGAGTCGACCAACAAGATCTTCTGGATGTTGTCAACATTGCCATCTTTGTCCGCGAGGCCTGCTTCATGTCCAATCGCTGTAACTGTACCGACAGTATCGAAGAAGTCAGAGAGCAGAAGGGTAAATAGAAGAAGTATCGCTGCAATTAAAGAGACATTATCCAGAGTGAAAGCACCAAAGAGATCAAACTGTCCGGTGAAATCAAACTTAGGAACAGCAACGATATCTGTTGGAACTGCAGGAATACCTAGCTGCCAACCGCCATCAACGATGGTTGGTGGATTTCCTGGAGTGAAATTAGGCTTGATGTTAAACGCCTGCTGTATACCGATCGCTAATGCAGTTGCTGAAGCGATTCCAATAAGAATCGCTCCCTTAACCTTGCGAACCATCAAAGCCATGATAAGAAGAGTTCCGAATACGAATACAACTGTTGGCCAGCCAACGAGATTTCCGTTAACTCCTAAACCCACTGGGACAGGGCCAGCAGCGGTACGTCGAACGAAACCTGCGTCAACTAATCCAATAAGTGCAATAAACAGACCGATTCCAACAGAGATGGCAATCTTGATCTGTGCCGGAACTGCCTTGAACACTGCAACTCGGAATCCGGTCAACACTAGAATAAGAATAATCAGACCTTCCAGAACAACGAGGCCCATTGCAGCGGCCCATGTCATCTGTGAAGCGATTCCGACTGCTACGAATGTGTTAAGTCCCAAACCAGTCGCAAGTGCAAGCGGATAGTTCGCAACAGAACCCATCAAGATAGTCAGCACACCTGCAACGAGTGCGGTTGTAGCCGCGACCATCGCTGGAGCTGGAGCATCACCTCCGAAGAGGAATTGACCATTTGCATCTGGCGAATACGCCAAGATGATCGGATTGAGCGCCACGATGTATGCCATCGTGAAGAAGGTTACTAATCCGCCTCGAACTTCTTGGGCGATTGAAGAGCCACGTTCTGAGATTTTAAAATATGAGTCCAGCATGAATGATGCCTTTCTAATTTTGTTGTCGGGGGTGTTTGCGACCCCGTGTGCGAAAGGGCGCACAGCCCTGGGAAGATGAGTCGATCCTATGGGCTACTTAGAGGTAACTCGGGAAACGACTCCCAGGGAAATGGCTATTGATTGCCCAATTAGGGTCGCAAACAGGAGCGTTCCGAGCCCAACCGTTCCTCCGAGAAGCCAACCAGCAATCAAAACCGTGCCCTCGATACCCAATCGAACCCGACCGATGCGCACACCAGATTTGTGGTGAAGGGCGGTCATCAAGCCGTCGCGAGGTCCTGGTCCCAAACCACACGTTATGTACAAGCTTGAGCCAATGCCGACCATTGCGATACCCACTAAGCAGTAAACGATCCCGACCGTATAAGAACTTTGCTGTGGAAAAATAGTGACGCCAACTTGAATGGCAATAGCGATCAGTGCGATGTTTGACAGCGTACCGAAACCAGGCTTTTCTTTCAGTGGAATCCAAAGTAGTAAGACAAGCGTGCTAATTCCGAAGGTGGCCCAACCCATCGTTATATCTAAACGATTCGAAATACCTTGCGCTAAAACAGACCATGGGGCGTTTCCGATTTCACTCTGGATCAATAATGAATCACCCAATCCAAAAACAAACAAACCAAAAAAGAGAACTACTGTTCGAAGCGGAGCAAGATCCCATCGAGAACTTGCGGTCCATGGTGCGTGTGGAACCGTCTTGTGCGGACGCAAGAATTCCAAAAATGGATTCGACATTGCATGAGTATAATCAGAATATGTTTCCTGGCGCTGGCACCCTCATAAACGTTCTAACGATTATTTCAGGAGCCTCACTTGGAGTCCTAGTGGGTAATCGAATGAATTCTCGCACGAGAACTTTGCTCACAGATGTGCTGGGGTTGGTCACGCTATTAGGAGCTGGCTCGGCATTGATTCCTTTATGGTCAGATCGATATGTTCAAGCACTTCCTAAAGGATGGACCTTACTAGTTATTCTTGGTTCGCTTTTAATTGGTGGATTGATTGGTTCTGCACTCAAACTTGAGGATCGCTTAGACAAATTGGGAGAGACTCTTCGCGTTAAATTCAAGGCCTCTAGTGATTCGCCATTTGTTGAAGGTTTTGTTGCAGCCTCATTACTATTTGCTATCGGACCATTAGCGATATTGGGAAGTATTAGCGATGGCATGGGTACTGGTATAGACCAATTAATTCTGAAAAGTACTTTGGACTTTTTTGCAGCTATGGCTTTTGCTACCTCTTTGGGGTGGGGAGTAGCTGTTTCGGCAATTCCAGTCGGAATTTATCAAGCGGTGTGGACTGTCATCGGCTTCGGATTAGGCGAAATACTTGCCGACTATCAAGTAGATGCGATGACCGTCGTTGGTGGCCTCATGCTCCTTTGCATCTCGCTTAGATTATTGAACATAAAAAATGTGGCAGTTGGAAATCTCTTGCCGGCATTGGCCATTGCTCCTCTGCTGGCTTTGGTCGTTCATTCTCTTTAGGCGAGATCGATCTATTCTTTGAAGGGCAATGGAATAGATGAGGTGTGTGCCGCACCCGAGACGCGGGCGGTCACTTGTCGCATGTGGTGTCTGCGGCACAAAACTTCGTAGGCGACTTCAGCACCTGTTGAGACATCTCCAACTACTACCTGCTCGCCCTCAACAACCATAACTCCGCCAACTGTTCGGGCGTTGTGCGTTGCACGAGAACCGCACCAGCACAGAGCTTCAACTTGAAGAGTATTCACGCGATCTGCCAACTCAACCAAACGGGCAGAGCCTGGGAAAAGTTTTGTTCGAAAGTCCGCCAAAATTCCGAAGGCATAAACATCAATACTTAAACCATCAACGATTCGGGCTAATTGTTCGATTTGATTACTTTCGTAAAATTGCGCCTCATCGCAAATAATGTAATCAATACGTTCACCCATTGATAACTGGTCCACTACGAGTTTATGCAAGTCCATGGAAGGAGTGACTTCAATTGCGGGGCTTGAAAGACCAAGGCGACTAGATATGACTCCGGTACCAGCGCGATCGTTATTTGTGAAAATTAATCCCGTACGTCCGCGACTTTGGTGGTTATGTGCAGTCTGTAAAGCGAGCGTGGATTTACCACTATCCATAGTTCCGCAGTAGTAGATCAACTCAGCCATGTAGGTATCCTGCCACAACGAATACTTATAGTCTCGATGACAGCGCCATAGATAGTTTTTCGGTAAGTCTTAGCGCCATGTCTACAGAAATATGGCTTCTATCCCGATACGCAACTATGTTGCCCAAAACCACTGGACAAGTTATTTTACACAGCCATGATGTTGGGTCTATAAATTGGAAGTTTGAGCTCTTCCATTCTGGACTTTTTTTGACCTTTGAACACTCAGCAATACTTTTCTTTGCCAAGCATTCCGGAACATTAACCATAGGAATAGGAGTATCACCGATGTATATAAGACGAGACTCAACACCTTGTAACTCGTTATGCAAACTCGATAACCCGTTCTTCCACCATAGTTCTGCACTAGTCACATTAGAGGGTGGTGTGAAATGCTGAAAGCCACTCATAATTATTGCAGCTGGTGCAATCTCTTTGGTTCTTTTCAAGATTGACTGACGCCATTTTTTACATTCTGCGTCTTTGAAGCCCCCTTTGTCGGGCAACTTTACATTGGCGGCAGGGCAAGCAGACTTGGTGAAACTAAACAATTGAAATCCATTTGTTTTTGCAAAATTGTCCAAAGCTGGAAACCATTGTCCTGCATGAGAATCACCGAAGAGAACCAAACTCTTTCCACCTTCTTTATCACCGTATAAACAGCCTGGTGAAAATGATTGACCATGAGTTACGTGACACTTATCAGAATTGATCAGAGGTTTACGAATGGTTTTTTCAAAATCAAATGAAAAGGAGGAATTCTGAACAGTTATCTGTGAATTGTTGGTAGATGAGATAAACAGAGAAACTGCACATGCAATCAAGATGGATGTTAGAAGAAGTATCGCTGTTCGAATCTGACTGATGGGCATACTACGCATTGGATTTTCAATGTACTTAGTTGTCCAATGTGCACACAGGATAGTTAGAACAATACAGAGAATCAGCTCAGGAGCATTGAGCTCGCGTCCTAAGTAAAGTACCGGCAACACTAATATAGGCCAGTGCCACAGGTAGGTTGAGTAGGAGATATTTCCTAGCCATGTCGCGATCCTTGAAGTAAAAATGCGCTGCAATGATGATGGCCACGAATTAACGCTTAGCAACAACAGGAAAGTGCCGAGAACTGGAAGCAAGGCCTTATAACCAGGGAAACGATCCTGATTGTTCAGATAGAACGAGGAAAAGATTAGTAACGCGGCTCCCAGATATGGAATAGATCTTTGCGAAAACGATGACAACCCTTTCGAATATATAGCCAACAGGGCACCGGCCGCTAACTCCCAAGCGCGAGTAGGAAGTGAATAAAAGGCCCAGACCGGGTAGAGATATGTGCACAGGATTGAGATAACGAAGGAGACAAACCCGGTAAGCAATACGCCTTTACCGATTCCTAATGATTTAATCTTATAGAACAGCACCAGCATGAATGGCCAAACGAAGTAGAATTGTTCTTCTACCGCCAACGACCAATAATGTAGAAATACTGACGGTTGCGCATCTAGATTTTGGTAATCGTTGTCCCAGTAGGCGAAGAGAAAATTTGAAGTGTATGTGTTTGCCGTCAAGAATTCTTTTGCTAGTTGTGTTCGAAGCGATGGAGCAATAGCAAAAAAGGTTAAAATTACTGTGATTAGGGCAATGAAGAAGGATGCGGGCAAAAGTCTCATAATGCGACGTTTGTAGAAGGCTCTGAAATCAAAGGTTTTTGCATGCTCGATTTCTCTGACGATTAAGCCTGTTATTAGAAATCCAGAGATCACATAAAACACGTCAACACCTATGTAGCCGCCATCAATAAATCCGGCGTGATAAAAAACAACTAATAGTGCAGCGAGTGCTCGAAGGCCTTGTATCTGAGGCAGATGCACGTTTAAGAAACTACCAGCGAGGAAATGGGAATGTCCGGGTACTTTGCAGAAAGAAGTGCCCTGCCTTGCAAACCATCTATTTCTAGTAAGGCCAATACGTGAACAACTTCAGCGCCCAAGCGATGCATTAATTCAATTGCCGCCCCAATAGTTCCACCGGTCGCCAAAACATCATCGATCAATAGGACCTTCATGCCTTTTGCAACGGCGTCAACATGAACCTCTAAAGTATCCGTGCCGTATTCAAGACCATATGATTCCGAAATTGTTGTATGGGGGAGTTTGCCAGCCTTACGGATCGGCACGAACCCGCTATGTAGTTTATTTGCTACAGCTGAAGCAAAAATAAAACCGCGTGCTTCGATTCCTGCAATCACAATTGAAGAATCGGCGTAGCCCGCGAAATTATCAGTAACCGCCATGAATGCTTCACCGTTGGCTAGAAGAGGGGTGATGTCTTGAAACCGAATACCCGCTTTTGGGTAATCAGGTATTTCGCGGATGAGCGACAAGGCATCATCAAGATTCATGTGTCCGAGAGGGGACTTGAACCCCTAATCCCTTGCGGGAACTAACACCTCAAGCTAGCGCGTCTGCCAATTCCGCCACCCGGACTAAGTGTTCGGCAAGAATAGCAATTGGGTGCGAGAATAGCGAAATGACCACTACGACACACTCAGAACTTGAACTTGAAACCATTCGTATTTGCCAAGAATTAATCAGAATTCCTAGTGTTAATTTCGGTGAAGGTAAAGGTGATGAGAAAGATGTTGCCGCACATGTTGTCAAGTTATTGAATGAAGCTGGCATAGAGACACAAACTTACGAGTCAGCTCCAGGCCGCTGCAATGTAATTGCAAGAATAAAAGGTTCCAACCCAAACAGACCTGGCCTAGTTGTACATGGTCACCTAGATGTTGTTCCTGCAAATGCTGCCGATTGGTCTGTAGATCCATTTTCTGGAGCAATCAAAGATGGTTTCATCTGGGGACGTGGCGCTGTTGATATGAAGAATATGGATGCAATGATTATTGCTACGGTCCGGGACTGGGCGCGTACAGGGTATGTACCAGAACGTGACATCGTCTTGGCTTTCTTTGCAGATGAAGAAGCAGGCAGCAATTTCGGTTCTCATTACATGGTTAAGAATCATCCTGAAGTTTTTGCAGGGTGCACCGAAGCAGTTTCGGAAGTTGGTGGTTTTTCAGTAACTGTTGCTGGTGGCAAACGTCTTTATCTAATTGAAACCGCGGAAAAAGGCATTCACTGGATGCGCTTAACGGCTGAAGGTCGCGCTGGTCATGGCTCTATGATGAATGGAGAAAATGCAGTTACTCGATTGGCCGAGGCCGTGGCAAAAATTGGTCAGTACGAATGGCCACAGCGCTACAGCAAAACGGTTAAGGCGTTTTTTCAACGAATAGCCGATGCAACAGGCAAGCCATACAACGAAGAGGATCTCCGTCCTTTGTTGAATGAGATCGGTTTTGCTGCGACCATGATCGGCGCAACACTTCAGAACACAGCCAATCCAACAATGCTTGAAGCGGGCTACAAAGCAAACGTTATTCCTGGTGCAGCAAGTGCTGTTGTGGATGGGCGATTCATTCCAGGTTTTGAAGATGAATTGAATGAAACTATAAAGTCATTAATTGGAGAACATGTAACGGTAGAGACGATCACTCGAGACAAAGCTCTCGAAGTGCCGTTCGAAGGCGATCTAGTGGAGGCCATGTGCAACGCCCTCATTAAAGAGGACACAGTTGCAATCCCAGTTCCATATGTTATGAGTGGCGGAACAGATAATAAGGCTTTGGCCGATCTGGGAATTATTGGTTACGGATTCTCACCACTCAAACTTGAAGCAGATTTTAATTTCATGGCTATGTTCCACGGAGTCGATGAACGTGTTCCTGTCGAAGGATTGACCTTCGGTGCACGCGTTTTGAAAGAATTTTTAGAAAATGCTTAAGCGCTTACATCATTAAGTGCACTGCGAACAATGTCTGGTAGGGCGATCTCTTCGCTCTTGAGCACGCCTCGTAACTGAGCGCCTGTGCGTGCACCAATTAAAGAGGTTGTAACGCCAGGTGCGTCTCTAACCCAGGCGAGTGCAACTTCCAGTGGTGAATACCCCAAACCTTCTGCTGCGACCACGACCGCCTCAACAATGCGTGTTGATCGACCGTCCAGATACGGTTCGATGTGCTTAGCAAAGTGCGGAGCAGCACCACGGGAATCACTAGGTACTCCCTTGCGATACTTACCCGTCAAAACTCCCCGTGCTAATGGAGCCCACGCCAAAAATCCTAATCCACATTCTTCGGCCGCATCCAAAATTTCGGATTCGGCAGCTCGATTTAGTAGCGAGTATTCATTTTGCACCGTGGTTAGCGGTGCCTTCATTGAATTAGATTGTTGTTTAGTTGCGGCGCGAGCTATCTGCCAGCCCGAATAGTTACTTATTCCGACGTATCGGGCTCTTCCAGTTGTGTAGGCATAATCCAATGCAGACAAAGTGTCATCTAATGGCGTTGCATCGTCCCAAGCATGAACGTGCCATACATCGACGAAATCAGTGCCCAGGCGAGAAAGGGAGCGATCCAACTCTGCAATCAATGAATGCCTTGATGCATCAACTTTTCTGACGCCATCTGTAAAACCAATTCCAGCCTTCGTAGCTATTACAACTTCGGCGCGATTAAATAAGGTTCCAATTAGCCCGCCGATTACCCGCTCACTGTCGCCATCTCCGTATGTTGAAGCTGTGTCTATGAAATTACCACCCGCATCCAGAAATGCGCGGCACTGATCAGCGGCCTCGATTTCATCTGTATCCCGGCCCCAGGTCATAGTCCCTAAACCCAAACGCGAGAGTGCTAAGCCACTCATGCCTGCTCTGCGTTTTTCCATGGGGCGACCTTAGCAAGAGCGGGACTCAAAAGCTGCGATAGCCTTTGTTTTATGCGATTGGTTTTGATTAGACATGCACATTCGGAAGCCAACGCTGCCGGAATACTTTCAGGTCGGTTACCCAATGTGCATCTATCCGAAAAAGGACTAGAGCAATCGGAACAATTAGCACTTCGATTGGGAAAATTCCCAGTATCGAGTCTGCGTATCAGTCCCATGGAGAGATGTTTTGAAACTATTTCACCCTGGATGCATTCCGTGCTCCTGCCTAGTAATCCTAAATTCGAGCCGGTAATTGACCAAGAACTTACTGAAGTTGATTACGGCACGTGGAGCGGTAAAAAATTAGCAGTGTTAAACAAGAATAGGTTGTGGAAAACAGTTCAAGAATCTCCAAGTCGTATGTACTTCCCACGTGGAGAAGGGATAGCACAGATGCAAACCCGCGCCATGAAATCTGTTCACGAAATGGTTTCTAAGAAAGCTAAGGGTTCGGCGGTAATTGTTAGTCATGGTGATGTAATCAAATCCATCGTTGCATCAGCCCTTGGCATGCACCTGGATGAATTTCAACGGATTGTGATCGACCCTGCGTCGATTTCTATTCTGGATTTTTCCACAATAAAGCCCCGTACTCTGCTTCTCAACGATTCCCGATCAGTTGTAACGGAACTTCTTGTCGAACCAAAAAGATCGAGAAATTTACTCGGCGGTGGATCAGGTCGATGAGACACGAATTTTCGCGACCAGAGCGTTTCATCGCTGGAACGGTTGGAGAACCTGGGGAGCGTGCTTTTTATATTCAAGTTCGCACATCCTCCAGGCTGTTTTCCGTTGCAGTCGAAAAAGCCCAAGTTCAAGCGATTACGGCACGATTAGATGTCATGATTTCTGAAATTCGAAAATCTAATCCATTGATTAACATTGAAAAATTTCCACTTGATGACGCTCCATTGGAATCACCAGTAGATGCGGAATTTCAAGTAGGGGCAATGTCACTAGCTTGGGATGAAGAGTCGGCCTTGATTTCAATAGAGTTATACGAACTCGAAGAAGATGAAGAAGATTCAGAGGGCGAAGTTGTAGAAATAAACATCTCGATTGGCATGGCGGCCGCGTTTTCAAGCCGATCAAAAGCTGTGGTCAATGCAGGGCGATTGCCATGTCCTTTCTGCGGAATACCGATCGATCCACGCGGCCATTTGTGCCCGAGGGCAAATGGCTACAGACGATAATTTACTTCTGCTCTCTGAAGGCGAGCTGAATGTAACGGGTCGCTTGGTCGATGCATCAAATGCAACTTTGTATGCAACGGTAACTCTTGAAGATCAATCACTCATTTGCATCTATAAACCCATAGCGGGAGAGCGCCCACTATGGGATTTCGCAGACGGATGTTTGGCCCACCGAGAATTTGCCGCATACCTGGTGAGTAATCATTTGGGTTTCGATTTAGTGCCATTAACAATCTTGCGCGATGGTCCGTATGGATTCGGGATGGTCCAACAATGGGTTGATATCGATGAGGGAATTGATTTAGCCAAGTTTTTCGCAACCGATCATCCACGTTTACGAGCTATGGCGTTGTTCGATGCAATCATCAACAATACCGATCGAAAAATCGGCCATTTGTTGCCGCTTAATAATCAAACCGTATTTGGTTGCGATCATGGAGTTACTTTCCACTCCGAGGACAAGTTACGAACGGTTTTGTGGCAATGGGCTAATGAACCATTCACTGATAAAGAGATAGCTTTACTTGAAAGGGCACACTCTGATATCGCGGGAGAATTAGGGCAGCGACTTTCACCATATTTAACAGAGGTTGAGATTAGAGAGACCGCACGCAGAGTTGCAGATCTTCTGGAGAATGGAACATTCCCTTTACCTAATCCGGACTGGCCAGCAGTCCCATGGCCGGCTTTTTGATTTCCGATTACGATACAGACATGAATTCCTGGAGCGAAGTAGCGATCCCTGACATACGCTCCACCGTAGATTTCTCAGAACTACAGTTGACCAATTCTGCTACCGGCATCAAGGAATCAGTACCACGCAAAAAGGTTTATCGAATGTATGTCTGTGGAATTACTCCATACGATGCAACGCATCTGGGTCACGCAGCAACCTATCTAACCTTCGATCTGATCAATCGATACCTACGAGCAAGCGGCTCCGAGGTTCGCTATGTCCAAAATATTACGGATATCGATGACCCATTATTGGAGCGTGCCAAGCGAGATGGAGTTGATTGGACCGACTTAGCACACCAGCAAATTGATCTGTTCCGCGGCGATATGGTGAATTTGCGAGTTATCCCTCCGGCTCACTATATCGGTGCAGTCGATGCGATTCCGTTGGTTACTGATGCGATTACAGCTCTTATGAACAAAGACAGTGTTTATCAAGTTGATAAAGATCTCTATTTCGCTGTTTATGCTGATAAAGAATTCGGTCAACGCTCTCATCTTTCGAAAGAACAAATGATCCAAATTTTTTCCGAACGTGGAGGTGACCCTGATCGTTTAGGAAAATCTGATCCACTGGATTGCCTAGTGTGGATGTCGCAACGACCCGATGAGCCTGGCTGGTCTTCGCCTTTTGGTGTTGGTAGACCGGGTTGGCACATCGAATGCACGGCGATAGCCATCAAGTATCTCGAACCGGTTACTGATGACATGTCATTGATCGACATTCAAGGGGGAGGGTCGGATTTGATCTTTCCTCACCATGAAATGTGTGCCGCACAAGCTCAAGTGCTTTCAGGAAAACCGCTAGCAGGAAACTATGTGCACGCTGGCATGATCGGTCTTGATGGTGAAAAGATGAGTAAGAGCAAAGGGAATTTGGTTTTTGTATCAAAGTTAGTGGCAGCCGGACGCGATCCCATGGCTATCCGTTGGGCCCTCATGAAAGATCACTATCGCAAGGATCGAATGTGGACCGAGCAGTCATTGATCGAAGCTGAAATCGAAATTGCCGCTTTGCGTTCAGCGCTTAAACACAATCAGGTGGCTCCGACGTCACAACTGATTACGCAAATTATTGATTTGTTAGCTGATGATCTAGACACACCAGCAATTTTGCAACGTATCAATAATTGGGTTGTTGATTCACAATCTGGATCCAGCGGTGGGGAAGTACTCCCACTTGTCGAGGCATTAGATGCATTGCTAGGAATTAAACTTTAGCTCTCACTTTGTCGTCGGAGATATCTTTCAAACTCCTTAGCGATGAGCTCACCGGAAACATCGGGCAGCTCAGCTGCGTCTTTGCTGTCTTCAAGGGCCTTCACATATTCAGCAACATCAGTATCTTCTGCCGCTATTTGATCCACCGATTTTTCCCACTCTTCGGCATCGGTGTGAAGTGTCCCTAGTGGAATCGAAATGTCCAAGAAATCTTCAAGTGAATTAATCAGGGCCAATGATGCTTTAGGAGATGGTGAATTTGAAGCGTAATGTGGAACAGCCGCCCAAAGAGAAATCGCATCTATGCCGCGTCGCATACAGCCATCCTGAATGATTCCTAAGATTCCAGTCGGTCCTTCGTACTTTGACACTGAAACTCCAAGACGATCAGCGATGTTTGGATGGGCACCCGTACCTGTAACAGTTATTGGACGAGTGTGCGGAGAATCTGCAAGTAATGAACCAAGGGTTACTACAAGCGAAATCTCTAAATCATCAGCAAGATCTAGCAGATCAGATGTGAATCTCTTCCAACGCATCGATGGTTCGACTCCCGTAACAATAACCAAATCACGGTTCATCGACGGAACGACCAGTCCAAACACTTGAGTGCCTGGCCATGTGATACTTCTAATCAATGAGTCATCAATTGACACCTGTGGTCGATTGACTTGAAAGTCGTAGAACTCTTCTGCCTCAACATCTGCAATTAATTGAGGCACAACATCGTCATCTTTTTCTCGCCAGGCAGATAGCAAATGCTCAATCGCACCAGATGCACCTTCGGCGGCGTCGTTCCAGCCGGTGAAGGCCACGATCATGACTGGGTCGCGCAGCAGCGGTATGTTATGAATCTCCACGAATGCAACCTTACGGTAACCTTCGTCAGATGAACACGCCGAATAAAGCTGCTGGACTGCTACGGCGCACCCTTTCCGAACGTGTAGTGATTGCCGATGGGGCTATGGGCACCATGCTTCAAGCGGCAAATCCCTCCCTTGCGGATTTCGAAAACCATGAAGGCTGCAATGAAATTCTCAATGTCAGCCGCCCGGACATTGTTCGATCAGTCCATGATGAATATCTCGCTGCCGGAGTCGATGCAATTGAAACAAATACTTTTGGCGCAAACTGGTCCAACTTGGCCGACTATGGAATTGAAGATCGAATCTACGAGTTGGCCTATGCCGGTGGAAAGATCGCTCGTGAGGCAGCGGATGCATTCTCTACACCCGATAAACCCCGATTCGTTTTAGGTTCACTGGGGCCTGGCACCAAGTTGCCAAGTCTTGGACATACAACCTATGACAATCTCAAGGTTGCGTACTACACCGCCGCAAAAGGTCTGGCTGATTCAGGATGCGATGCTTTACTCGTTGAAACTTCCCAAGATTTGTTGCAGGTAAAGGCCGCTGTAAATGGATGCAGGCAAGCAATCCTTGAAGCGGTTAACGACATAGTTTTGATTGCTCAAGTAACAGTAGAAACAACCGGAACAATGTTGATGGGCTCTGAAATTGGAGCAGCGCTAAATGCACTTGAACCAATGGGGGTTGATTTAATTGGTTTGAATTGTGCAACTGGACCTGCAGAGATGTCTGAACATCTTCGTTACTTAAGTAAGAACGCAAAGATTTCAATCTCGGTTATGCCTAATGCAGGATTACCCCAACTTGGTCCCAATGGTGCGACATACCCATTAGCACCTGCCGAATTAGCAACCGCATTGGATGGTTTCGTTACTGATTATGGAATCTCACTAATCGGCGGATGCTGCGGAACAACCCCAGCACATTTGGCCGCGGTTGTTTCTAAACTGAGCAAGAGAAAAATTACAACTCGCACGCCAGCCCTTGATCCAGGCGCTTCCTCTCTTTATCAATATGTTCCGTTTAGACAAGATAAAACGTATTTAGCAATTGGTGAACGAACCAATGCCAACGGTTCTCGAGCATTTCGTGATGCGCTCTTAGCTGAAGATTGGGAAAAATGTGTAGAAATTGCGCGTGATCAAATCCGCGATGGTGCACACATGCTGGATTTATCAGTTGATTACGTCGGCCGCGATGGCGCAGCAGATATGAGTCAAATAGCATCACGGTTTGCAACTTCAAGCACGTTGCCTATCGTGCTTGATTCGACAGAACCAAATGTTTTGAAGGCTGGTCTAGAACATCTAGGTGGACGATGTGTTATCAACTCGGTCAATTACGAAGACGGAGATGGACCGACGTCACGCTTTGCCAAGATTATGCCGTTAGTGAAAGAACACGGGGCAAGTGTTGTTGCGCTAACCATTGATGAAGAGGGTCAGGCCCGAGACGCTGAATGGAAATTACGTATCGCACGTCGCTTGATACATGACTTACACGATAACTGGGGAATGAATATTGGCGATATTTTGATCGATTGCCTAACCTTCCCAATTGCAACCGGTCAAGAAGAAACGCGTAACGATGGAATAGAAACCATCGAGGCGATCAAGAAGCTCAAGCTTGAATTCCCAGAAGTTCAAACAACGCTAGGTGTTAGTAATGTTTCTTTCGGTCTCAATCCCGCTGCGCGCGTGGTTCTTAACTCTGTTTTCTTGCATGAATGCGTTCAGGCTGGGCTTGATTCGGCGATTGTCCATCCTTCTAAGATCACGCCGATGGCCCGCATAGATGAGCGTCAAAAGCAGGTCGCACTTGATCTTGTTTACGATCGCCGAGTATTTGATGGTGATGAATGTACATACGATCCACTGCAAGAGTTCTTACAGATGTTTGATGGGGTAGAACTTGCTACAAGTAAAAATGCCCGAGCAGAAGCGCTAGCGGCTTTACCTTTGTTTGATCGACTACAACGCCGCATAATTGATGGCGAAAAAGTTGGCCTCGATGATGATCTCAAGGCTGCTATGGCCCAAGGCACTCCGCCTTTAGAAATCATCAATTCACATTTGCTTGAAGGCATGAAGGTGGTAGGCGAGCTTTTTGGTAAGGGTGAAATGCAGCTGCCATTCGTTCTTCAAAGCGCTGAAGTGATGAAGACTGCTGTTGCGATGCTCGAACCATTCATGGAAAAAACTGGTGATGACGGTCGAGGAACCATGCTCTTGGCAACTGTTCGCGGAGATGTGCACGACATCGGAAAAAATCTGGTCGATATTATTTTGACCAATAACGGTTATCGAGTTGTCAATATCGGTATTAAACAGACCATCAATCAAATTATTGATGGTGCTACCGAAAGCAATGCAGATGCAATTGGAATGAGCGGTTTGCTCGTTAAATCGACAGTGATTATGAAAGAAAACCTTCAAGAGTTGACTGCCCGCGGATTAGATCAACGTTGGCCAATTGTCTTAGGTGGGGCAGCACTTACTCGTGCCTATGTCGAACAAGATCTTGCATCTATGTTTCCAGGCGAAGTTCGTTATGCCCGCGATGCCTTTGAAGGTTTACGTTTGATGGATGCAATCATGGCGGTAAAACGTGGAGACGAAGGCGCAGCGTTACCTGCCCTACGCGAGCGACGCGTAGCCAATACAAGAATCAAGACAGAGGAGCTTCCCATCGATACTCGTCGTAGCGATGTTGCCTCTGACAATTCGATTCCCCATCCGCCATTTTTTGGTTCACGTGTAATCAAGGGAATTCAACTATCTGATTACGCAGGAATGCTGGATGAGCGCGCGCTTTTTGTTGGCCAGTGGGGACTTAAGGGAAACCGTGGTGAGTATGAATCCATGGTGGAGGCCGAAGGGCGCCCTCGTTTGCGCGCACTAATCAATGAAGTTCAGTCAAAAGGTTGGCTCAATGCCGCAGTTGTATATGGATACTTCCCTTGCTACAGCGAAGGAAATGATTTAGTAATTCTTCATCACGAAGGCGAGAACAAGGGCAAAGAAAGAACTCGTTTTACCTTCCCACGTCAAAGTCGTGATCGCCGACTATGCATCAGCGACTTCTTTGCCTCGAAGGAATCTGGTAAAACTGATGTGGTTGCTTTTCATATCGTGACTATGGGTTCTACAGTTAGTGAAGCCTCAGCCAAATTGTTTGCAGATAACAACTATCGTGAATATCTCGAACTTCATGGGCTATCCGTGCAGTTAACTGAAGCTCTTGCCGAACACTGGCATGCTCGTATGCGAGAAGAGCTAGAAGTTAAGGCTGAAGACTCATCTGATTTACAAGGGATCCTGGACCAGGGATACCGCGGTTCACGTTATTCATTCGGTTATCCTGCTTGCCCTGACCTTGAACAACAAGTTCAACTCTGCGAACTATTGGATCCTGCGCGAGTAGGAGTTGAATTGTCAGAAGAGTTCCAATTGCACCCTGAACAATCAACCTCAGCAATTATTGTTCATCATCCCGAAGCCAAGTATTTCAACGCTAATTAATTTTTATGACCAATAATTTTTTCGAGGCAGTCTTCTTTGATATGGATGGCCTCATGGTCGATTCTGAACCCGAATGGCTTTTATCTGAAACTGAAGTTACGGCGGCATATGGGTATCGGTGGTTAGAAGCCGATCAAATTGCCTGCTTAGGTGGACCTCTTTCAAAAGTTGGCCAATACATGCACGACAAATGTGGGCAACAAGAATCACCACAATTCTTTACTCAAACTCTCATCGATACCCAAGTGGCAAGGATGCGCGGAAACACGCCGACCATGCCTGGGGCTATTGAACTCGTGCGGGAACTGCAATCTCACGGGGTAAAAACCGCTTTGGTATCGGCAAGCCCAAGAAATATTGTTGATGCCGTTCTAGATAATTTAGGACACGAACTCTTTCCTTTCTCAATTAGTTCGGATGATGTTGTTAACACCAAGCCGAATCCAGAAGGCTATCTAAAAGCTGCGGCAATCACGGGTTCAAATATTTCAAACTGTTTGATTTTTGAAGATTCGTTGACTGGAATGAGCGCCGCTATAGCAAGTGGCGCATTTCTGATCGGTGTTCCGCATCTGGTCTCAATCGAAGAGTCTGAAAGGGTACGAGTTATTAAATCCTTGGAACAAATGTCTTATGCGAAATTGGGTGAACTAAGAAGTAACTTTGCTACGGCTATTTGAGGACTGAATTTAGCTTAGTCGTTATGCGCAGGACAGATGCTTTTGAAATAGCACCAATCACACAAACGTGAAGGTTTAGGTGGCCAGTATTCCTTGTCGATAGATATAAAAATGTCCTTAGCAACGCGCCGCAAAACCTTCTCAGTAGCTTCTAGTTCAGACAAAGTTGGATTGCTCTTAACAACTTTGCCATCACCTAAATAGATTAACTGCAACAGACGGGGGAGTACTCCATTATTTTTCCAGTACAAGAGCGCGTAAACCCTTAATTGGAAGAGTGCTTTTTCTTCCCAACCGGGTTTCGGAGCTTTACCTGTCTTGTAATCAACTATGCGCACTTCACCGGTAGCAGCAACGTCCAACCGATCTACGTACCCGTGCAAATATATGTTTGTGTCAAAGTCATTTTCCAGGTGCATCTCTCGATGCGTCGCTTCAAAAGAAGTCGGATTTTCCAGCGAGAAATAGGTGGTCACCAAAGCAGAGGCACGATCCAACCACTCCTTTTCATTAGTAACCATTTCCAGCAGAGCAGGCTTGTCCGCCAATTGTGCGGCCCATCGTGATGGCAAAAGCTCAACGGCAGACTCAATAGTTCGGCCAGCTGCGGGAATTTCGAAAAGATCTTGCAGAACTGTGTGAACTAATGTTCCGCGTTCGGCATCTAAAGAAGGTGGCTCGGGCAACTTATCGATCTTGCGGTACTTATATTGCTGGGGACAGTTCTCGTACTCGCTGACCGCGCTAGGCGATAGCCGCAAAGACTGTTCGTTACTCACCTGGCTGAAGATACTCGTACTTGCTACATTAATTTCGCCTAAGATGCTCCCGTGTCTAATCTTGGGTATTTCGGAGCCGGTGATCGCATTCAATTGACCGATCCAAAGGGAAAGTTGTACAGCTTTACTATTACGCCAGGCAAAGAGTGGCATACCCACAAGGGTTGGATTACTCACGATGAACTCATTGGTATGCCAGAAGGTTCAGTAGTTAGCACCACGGCCGGATTAAAGTTCACCGCCTTCAAACCATTGTTAGCTGATTACGTCTTAACCATGCCACGCGGAGCAACAATTGTTTATCCAAAAGATGCCGCAATGATCATCGGAGTTGCAGATATTTATCCGGGTTCTCGAGTTCTAGAGGCCGGAGTAGGTAGCGGAGCATTAACGATTTCACTACTGCGAGCCTCGGGACCTACCGGAAAAGTTCATTCAGTCGAGCGACGTACAGACTTTGCAGACAACGCTCGTTCAAATGTTGACGCTTATTTTGAGAGCGCTCCTGACAACTGGAGTTTGGTCGTAGGTGATTTGCAAGATCAAGACTTTGATTCCGAATATGACCGAGTGATTCTAGATATGTTGGCACCTTGGGAATGCGTAGATATAGCCGCAAGAGCTCTGCGCCCAGGTGGGGTTTTCTTAGCGTATGTGGCAACGACTACACAATTGTCAGCCACCGCCGAAGCGCTAAAGGAAGATGGTCGATTTACTGAACCTGAAAGTTCTGAAACCTTGGTCCGTGGGTGGCACCACGAAGGTTTAGCTGTCCGCCCACAACAGCGAATGATTGGACACACTGGATTTTTGATTCAAAGCAGACGCATGGCACCCGGAGTCGAAGTGCTTGCACGTCGACGTCGTCCAGCGAAAGGTGCGTACGGTGTCTCGGAAGATTGAACGGTTAATCAACCTAACAATCGCTCTACTTGCCACAAAGAGGTACCTCACAAAATCTGAAATTTTTAGAACCGTGGAAGGCTACGAAGGTAGTGCTGAAACTAAAGAGAGAATGTTTGAACGTGATAAGGATGATTTACGCAATTTAGGCATAACAATTGATGTAGGCAGTTTCGATCCACTCTTTAGCGATGAAGCTGGCTACCGAATTAAGTCTGAAAACTATCAACTTGATCTTGGTGAAATCACCTCAACAGAGATCTCGCTTTTATCTTTAGCCGCGGAAGCCTGGCAGGGTGCAGCACTTGAAGATGCGGCGCAGAGTGCAATTCTCAAATTAAGTTCAACCGGTGTTCCTGCTGATCCAATAGATATTCCAGGATTATCACCCAAGCTTTCAAACAGTTCTACAGATTTAGTGGCTGTAACAGATGCGATCGCACACTCTAATTTCTTACACTTTGATTACCTATCACCAAATTTGGAAGCACAAGAGCGCACGATAGTTCCTATTGCCTTATCAAATAGATCAGGATTCTGGTATGTATCAGGGGTCGATCAAGAGATTCAGGAAGTACGTACATTTAGATTAGATCGAATTATCGGTGCTATCGAAGTTCTTAAAAACAAAAGCGCTTTTGAATTTCCAGCTGACTTTGACTTTGATCTAGTTAATGTGACCGCGCCTAATCGATTAGCTGTAATAGATGTTCGAAAAGGTAAGGGTCATGCGCTAAGAACTCTCTCTGAATCTACAAAGGATTTGGGGGAGTGGGATCAAATCAAAGTTCCTATTCATTCGATCCAAACACTTGCGGCCGAAATTCTGTGGCATGGGGAAGATGTATTTGTTCACCAACCTACTGATCTGCGCGAGTACATAGTGGAACAGCTGCAAGCTTTGGTTGCCAATCATGAGTAAAAATGTTTCTGCGCCTCTTCAAAGAACGGCAAGATTATTGGACTTGGTTCCATTTCTAAATACACATCAAGGGATAGCTCTTAAGGAATTAGCTAAGCATTTTGATGTATCACCGGCACAAATGAGCGCCGATCTGACAACTTTGTGGATGTGTGGGTTACCGGGTTACACGCCACTTGAGTTGATGGATCTCGAATTCGAGTCTGGATTTGTGAGCATTAGGAACGCCGAAACTTTGTCAAAACCTCGAACAATCACTTTCCAAGAGGGTGTTGCATTGTTGTTAGGACTCGATTTAATTGCTTCCTCTTTACCGGATGAACGCACAGACTTGTTGTCCGCAATCAAATCTTTAAGAGAACGCTTATCAAAAATAGTTGACGTACCCATTAAGTTGTTGGCTGCGAGTAATACCTCTGGCACAGTATCGGCAGTTATCGCACAAACGGTTCAAAGTAATAAAGGATTAGATATCCGTTATCACTCGATGTATAAGGATCTGATTACAGAACGTACCGTCATCCCAGTTGATGTATATGAATCTGGCAACAATCATTACCTGCGGGCATACTGTCTTACCGCGCTGGACTACCGAGATTTTCGTATCGATCGAATAGTGCAGGCAACGCCAGTGGTAGTTGCTCGTGCCTTTGAACGCAAAGATCGAGATTCCGAGAAAATCAATTTTTCTTTGACAATCTTTAAGACAGCCAGAGATGTGGCTGAACGTTTTGCAATCACTAACATGCAAATGGGAACATCCGTAGCTCTCTCCTCATATTCGAAACAGTGGATCGAAAGATCGGTGATGGCCTCAGGTGGGGCGGCAATCCTAGAAACGCCTTTAGATATTCGTGCCGAAGTGGCGAAGAAGGCCCGACTGATGCTGAATCGTTACAAAGAAGCATAATTTCCGCTTTTCACCACCAGGCCTCTGGTGTAGCCTTGGATTAATCATCAGCCAAGGAGTAGGTACTATGAATTTAGGTCCAAGAGAGATTGTTATTCTTTTAATTGTTGTCCTCGTTCTGTTTGGCGCGAAGCGCTTACCTGATTCAGCACGATCACTTGGTCGTTCAATGCGTATCTTCAAAAGCGAAATGAAGGAAATGAAAGCTGATGACGGCGCGATAGAAGAAAACGACAAAACAGAGAAGTAATTGATGGCCCCGGCAAATGAAGCACGGATGCCACTGCTAGACCACTTACGCGAATTACGAAAGAGAGTTCTTCGTTCTGCAATTGCGGTTTTGGTTGCTTTTGGTGGCGGGTGGTATTTCTACAATTCGATTATCACCACCCTGGCTAAACCGGTATGTGATCTAAAAGCCGCGCAACAAGCAGGGTCAGCAAGTTGTGGTGCTTTGTATATCAGCGGTGTTTTAGGACCATTAGATTTACAGATAAAGGTTGCTTTGCTAACCGGTGTAATTGTTTCTGCTCCATTTTGGTTATATCAATTATGGGCTTTTATCGCTCCAGCCCTTCATAGAAAAGAAAAAAGAACTAGCGTACTTTTTGTCGCTGCTGCTACTCCATTTTTTGCTATGGGCGCGACACTTGGTTATTTAATTCTCCCTGTTGCTATCAAAGCGCTCTTTGGTTTCACTCCGAACTCAATTAGTAACTTAGTAAGATTTGATGATTATCTGGATTTTGTTCTCAGATTGATTCTGCTGGTGGGATTGGCTTTTGAATTACCAATCTTCCTATTAACTTTTAATCTGATCGGTTTCATGCGTGGCAAAACTATTCTTAAACCGTGGCGTGCTTGGGTTTTTGGAATTTTTCTCGTGGTCGCTGCTTTTTCCCCAACAGCAGATCCACTCAGCATGATTTTGTTGTCGGCTCCTTTAATTGTTCTCTACTTCATGGCCGGCGGTATCGCTGTTCTAGTCGACAAAAGACGAGACAAGAAACAGCTCTTGGTCGAAACTGGCTCGATGGCGATTGAGGCACCAACACCTATCAAGGAATAGCCGATAAGGTCAGCGTATGTGGGCGCTAGTGATCAATCCTGTATCTGGTCAGGGTATGGGCGCCACGGTCGGAACTTATGTTGCAGGGTATTTGAATCAGAAAAAAACACCTTTCACGATTATCACCGGTAACTCTACAACTTCGCTGAGCGATCATCTTCGGGTTTTTATCGATAAAAACCCACAATGCGAAGGTGTTATCGCAGTGGGCGGAGATGGATTGATGCACATAATTATCCAGCTTGTGGTTCCAGCGCAAATACCATTCACAATCATTCCTGCCGGCACCGGTAATGATTTTGTTCGTACTTTGGGATGGAGTTTAGATTCTTTTGACGCTCAGTTGTCGGCAGTTATTTCTAGTAAGCCTTCACCTGTCGATTTAGGTCTTGTCGATGGAGAATGGTTTGGGGCAATTCTGTCCACTGGTTTTGATTCAATTGTTAATGAAAGAGCCAATACGATGAACTGGCCTAAAGGACCGATGAAATATAACGCCGCAATAGCGCTGGAACTGCCGCGCTTTAAGCCACGTCATTATGAAATCACTCTCGACGACCGCACGATTTCCACCGAAGCCATGTTGATTGCAGTATCAAATGGTAGATCGTACGGTGGGGGAATGCTTGTCTGTCCAAATGCAAAGATTAATGACGGAGTTTTCGATGTTATGGTCCTGCATCCCATTTCCACATTGGAGTTCATGAAGGTTTTCCCTCAAGTTTTCGCAGGTACGCATATTTCACATCCCGCGGTCGAGATCGTTCGTAGTAAATATGTAGGTATCGAGTCAGAGGCTGTGGCATATGCCGATGGAGAACGCATTGGGCAATTACCGGTTGCTGCAGAATGCATTCATAATGCATTACAAACGTGGGTCGCATGAGTACACCTGCCGAGCGTTATGCGGCCGCTAAGTTGCGGGGTAAACATCCGATAACGACAGATTTTTTGCTTACCTTCGAATTTGAATTTGATCCATTTCAGATCGCGGCGTGCCACGCTGTCGAAGAGGGTAAAGGCGTTCTCGTTGCAGCACCAACAGGTGCAGGCAAGACGGTTGTTGGAGAATTTGCAGCCTATTACGCATTACAAGCTGGCAAGAAATGCTTCTATACAACGCCAATAAAAGCTTTATCTAATCAAAAGTACTCCGAATTTGTAGCTAAATTTGGCGAGGACAGAGTTGGTTTACTTACTGGTGATACCAGCATTAACGGTGAAGCAGAAATCCTTGTCATGACCACAGAGGTGCTGCGCAACATGTTGTACGCAGGTTCAAACACGCTCACTAATTTGGGGTGTGTTGTGATGGATGAGGTCCATTACTTAGCTGACAAATTCAGAGGTGCGGTCTGGGAGGAAGTTCTCATCCACTTAATGGAGAGCGTTCAAGTTATTTCGCTTTCTGCAACTGTCTCTAACGCCGAAGAGTTTGGTGAATGGTTGGGAGAGGTTCGTGGTGAAACTGAAGTAATTGTTAGCGAAATTCGGCCTATTCCTTTGTTCCAGCATGTATTAATTGGAAATCGCTTATTAGATCTCTTCGATGCACCAGGCCGTGTCAATCCCGAAGTGCTAAATCGTGAACGCGAAATGACTAGACGTGCAGCTTTAGGGAGAAATCGCAGAGGTCGCTTTGCTGAGCCAAGTGACCGAATGTCTCGTGCTGACATCATTGAGAAGTTGCAGGGTGAAAGTTTGTTACCTGCAATCACTTTCATTTTTTCTCGCATTGGTTGCGATGCGGCGGTGAAGCAATGTCTGCATGCAGGACTGCGTCTGACATCTCCTGAAGAGCGCGAGGAAATTAAGCGCACTGCACTGAGATATACCCAAAATATTGCAGAAGAGGATTTAGAGGTCTTAAATTTCAAAGAGTGGCTCACCGCATTAGAGCGCGGTATCGCGGCGCATCACGCGGGTTTATTACCTAGTTTTAAAGGAGCAGTGGAAGATCTCTTTCAAAGAGGGCTCGTAAAGGCTGTTTTCGCGACTGAAACTCTAGCTTTAGGTATCAACATGCCAGCCCGCACCGTTGTTTTAGAAAAGCTTGTTAAGTTCAATGGTGAAGCGCATGTTCCAATCACTCCGGGAGAGTACACGCAGTTAACTGGACGAGCAGGTCGACGTGGCATCGACATAGAAGGCAATGCTGTTATTCAATGGTCACCAACTGTGGATTCAGCATCGGCGGCAGGCTTAGCATCAACACGAACATATCCGTTGCGTTCCTCTTTTTCACCTTCATACAATATGTCAATCAATTTGATTGCACAGTTTGGTCGCGAACGCGCACGTCGATCGCTGGAATCATCATTTGCACAATTTCAAGCTGACCGCGCTGTTGTTGGATTAGCACGACAGATTCGAAAAAATGAGAGCGCAATAGAAGAGTTGGTCCGTGATTCAGCCTGTCACCTTGGTGATTTTGCTGAATATGCTCGACTTCGTCGTTCGATTAAAGAGGTAGAAGTTTTGTTAAGTCGTCGCGATCAACGCAAGACCTTCGACAACAGGCAACGCGGACACATGGAAGGCGAGTTAGCGGATTTGCGCAAAGCTATGAAGAATCATCCTTCGCATGGATGCGCCGAACGTGAAGATCACGCCCGATTGGCAGAACGCGCTGGACGTCTTACTCGTGAAAATGATGGTCTGACTATCCGAGTTGAAAGTCGCACACATGTAATTGCAAAAACATTTGATCAAATTTGTCGCGTGTTAGACCATTTGCAATACATCGAAGGTGAGAAGCCAACCGCGCAAGGCAAAATACTTACCAAGATCTATGCAGAATCAGATCTCTTGCTGACCGAATCTATCCGCAGGGGATTGCTCGATGATTTAAACGCTACGGAATTACTATCTGTGGTCTCTTGCATGATATTTGAGTCACGATCGGCTGAAAATCTGGCACCAAAGATGCCTAGTCAAAAAGTCCAATCAACAATCACCGAAATCATTTCGTTGTGGGCTGCTCTAGAAGAGATAGAAAGTAATTTTGGTGTTAAAACTCAGCGCGAACCGGATGCGGGCTTCTGTTTTATTTCCTACAAATGGGCCAGTGGTAATTCACTTAATTCTGTTCTAAAAGGAACAGACATGTCGGTCGGTGACTTCGTGCGTTCAACGAAGCAATTGATAGATCTACTCAATCAAATTGCTGGCGCAAGCGATAGATTGCGACCGGTTTGCAAGGACGCCGTTCGACGAATAGACCGAGGTGTAGTCGCGTACCTTATGGGGGAAATATGACCTTAATGCTTTTAGACAGCGCATCCCTTTGGTATCGGGCCTACTACGGAATGCCCGACACTCTGTTGGCACCCGATGGAACTTCTGTAAATGCGATCCGTGGTTATTTAGATATGACCGCACGATTAATGAATGTCTATAAACCAAATCGTTTAGTAGCTTGCCTTGATGGCGATTGGCGACCAAGTTGGCGGGTAGATATTTTCCCTGCTTACAAAGCAAATCGTCTTGAGGAAGAAGGCGAAGAGGAAGAAGAACCAGAGACGCTAACTCCACAAATTCCAATACTTTTGGATTTGCTGGATTTATTTGGGATACCCGTAGTCGGTGTCGATGATTACGAAGCTGATGATGTCATGGCCACTTATGCTGAAATCGAAAAAGGTCCAATACGTATCGTTACTGGGGATCGTGATTTGTTTCAAATGGTCGATGATAAACGCGATATAAAAGTTGTTTACTTGGCAAAGGGAATTTCACAACACGACCTGGTAGACATCAAATACGTTTCAGACAAATATTTAATACCAGGTGATCGCTATGACTTATTTGCCATGTTTAGAGGAGATCCATCTGATGGCTTGCCGGGAGTAAAGGGAATAGGTGAAAAAGGCGCTGCAGTTATTGCTAACCAATTCGCCACGGTCGAAGAGGCATTGGCAGCAGCACATGCTGCACATGATTCTTTGCCACCAGCTCTTGCCAAGAAGATCACTGCCGGCGCTGATTATTTGAAGATCGCACCGAAGTTAGTTCGCGTGGCTCGTGATGCACCTCTGCCCAAGGTTGATCTCTCAATTCCTAAAGCTCCAAAAGATCTTTCAGACATTTATCAATTCAAAGAGCGTTACGCATTAGGTGCAAGCGTTGATCGTTTGATCAGTGCACTAGGCTGGTGAATCCGTGTTGGTAAATCCGTGTTGATAAATATTGTGCTTTCCTGTCTTGCCGGAGTCGTATTAAGCGGAGCCTTTGAACCGGTGGGGAAGTGGTGGCTCGCACCGATTGCCCTGCTCGTACACATGTATGTAATAGAGAGAACTGATCGCAAAGCGTTGTCGGCATTCCTCTTTGCTTTTACTTTCAATGCTGTCTTGCTCCACTGGACAAGTACCTATGTTGGTTCAACTCCATGGATCATCTTGTCCTTTGGTCTATCCCTGTTGTATGTGCCGTTAGCACTCGTCGGACGATGGGGAATAGCTGCTTATCCTTTGATTTTTGTTGTGCTTGAAGAAGTTAGAAACAGATTCCCATTCGGGGGATTTGGTTGGGCAAGAGTTGCATACTCTCAAGCCGATGCACCGTATGCCGCATTAGCATCTCGCGGGGGAGCCATATCGCTTTCGGCGATCACAGTTCTAATTGCTGTCTTTGGTTACTTTGCCCTTAACAAAAAGATCAAATTACTCTTACTTGTTCCCTTATTTGCTCTTTTAATTCCAAACAATATCGCAGCCGTCAATCAAACATCTGTTCTAATGATTCAAGGAAATGTTCCAGAGCTAGGTTTGGATTTCAACGCAAGAGCTAAGCAAGTATTCAATAATCATCTGAAGCAGACGAAAGTTGCATTAGCCGAAAATAGGGAAGTCGACTTTATCGTTTGGCCGGAAAATGCGGTGGACGTAGATCCTTATACAAACAAGGATGTATACAGGGAATTAGAGTCATTTGATAAACCATTGATCATTGGTGCAATCATGGGAAAAGGCGAAAAACTCTTTAATGCTTCAATATTGTGGGGCGACAAAACGCAAGATATCTATTTTAAGCAACATCTAACTCCTTTTGGTGAATACATCCCATTGCGTTCCTTAGCCAAAAAAATCTCACCTTTGGTCAATCAAGTCAATGATTTTTCACCTGGTAACGGGCAGAAAATCTTCACCATTGGTCAAGCAAGAGTTGCTCCAGTAATCTGTTTTGAGCTAATTGATGATCAAATCCTTGCTGAGGCCGCAAAAACTTCCAACATCTTGGTCGTCCAAACCAACAGTGCAACTTTTGGAACATCAGCAGAAAGCGCGCAACAATTGTCGATATCTAGAATTCGAGCAATTGAACATTCTAGAAATGTCGTTTCAGTGTCGACAACTGGAATATCTGCGGTCATCGATTTCAATGGAAAAGTATTGAATCAAACGGCAATGGGAACAGCTGAGCATGTATTCGCAGATGTTGGACTCATAGAACAGAGTTCACCGCGAGATCGGTATGGGGATTGGGCGGGCGTTTTCATGCTTATTTGGCTGCTCGTGGTAGCCCGACGAGCGTATTCATTACGCCGATAAGTTACATTATGTAAAGTAAAGCACATCCAGATAAGCGTGAATTTAGCGCCTCCGCCCTACTTCTAACGATAATCATCTAGCGGTGTGCAGGCACAGACAAGATTTCGATCTCCATGCGCGCCGTCAATGCGTCCAACCGGCGGCCAATACTTCATCCGTGAACCGATTGATTCACCCGCGACAAATCCCTCAGCCACAACTGGGTATCCGCCCTTTTCACGGGTGTATTCCCGCTCCCATTGGGTCGAAACCACAGAAAGGGCTGTATGAGGCGCGTGGCGTAAGGCAGAGCCCTCTATTGTGACTTTCCCGTCGATGACCTCTTGAATCTCGGCTCTGATCGAAATCATGGCATCAATAAAACGATGAATCTCGCGAATGTCCTCTGATTCCGTTGGCTCAATCATCAAGGTACCAGCTACCGGAAATGACATTGTTGGGGCATGGAACCCGAAATCCATTAATCGCTTTGCAATGTCATCAACAGAGACACCTGAATCTTTGGTCAGTCCACGAATATCAAGGATGCACTCATGTGCAACGCGACCATTAGCTCCGGTGTACAGAACTGGATATGAACTGTGAAGTCGGGCGGCCATGTAATTGGCAGACAGAATCGCTACCTGTGTTGAATGAGTTAACCCGTGTCCCCCAAGTAATCGAATGTAAGCCCACGAGATTGGCAAGATGCTCGCAGATCCAAAGGGTGCTCCAGAAATTGGCCCAGGACCAGTAACTGGTCCAGCCTCTGAATCCATTGGATGGTTAGGCAAAAATGGTGCCAGGTGAGCGCGGGCAATTACAGGACCTACTCCAGGTCCTCCTCCACCGTGAGGTATCGCAAAGGTTTTGTGCAGGTTGAGGTGAGAAACATCAGCACCAAATTTTCCAGGTTGAGCAACGCCAACCAAAGCATTCAAGTTTGCGCCATCGACATATACCTGGCCACCTGCATCATGAATCAATTCGCAAATTTCAGAAACAGCTGTTTCGAAAACTCCATGAGTTGACGGATAAGTAATCATCAGGGCGGCAAGTGCGGATCCATGCTCTGAAATTTTTGCTTTGATGTCTTCAATGGAAACATTTCCATTATCGTCGCAATCAATAACAACGACCTTCATGCCCGCCATGACAGCTGATGCAGCATTAGTGCCATGAGCACTCGATGGAATCAAGCAAATATTACGATGCTGATCCCCGCGTGAATCATGGTAATTACGAATTGCAAGCAGTCCAGCAAACTCCCCTTGGCTACCTGCATTTGGCTGTAGCGAAACTGCGTCGTAACCAGTGATCGCAACCAACCAATCAGATAGCTGCTTTATTAACTTACGTGTGCCAATGTTTTGCTCTGCTGGTGCAAATGGATGCAGTGATGAGAACTCTGGCCACGTAACCGCCTCCATTTCTGTTACAGAGTTTAATTTCATTGTGCAAGACCCAAGTGGAATCATTGTGCGATCTAACGCTAGATCCTTATCTGCCAAATTACGAAGGTAACGCATCATCGCAGTTTCACTATGGTTTGTATTAAAAACAGGATGTGTTAAATACTTACTCGTACGAAGGAACTTTGCAGGAATCTTCTCCCCTACGGAATCCTTTAATCCTAAGATTCCTAAAACATTTTGGAAAAGTTCTTCAGTGGTTTCTTCATCGAAAGAAACGCGAATTTCCGTGGCACTGACCTGTGCGAAGTTAATACCTCTTGCAGCTGCCTTTTCATGGATAGCTTGTGCGTTATCGACAACTATATGAACGGTATCAAAGACAACATCTTCTCGATTGTTCGTTGCTGCATGTAATCGCGCTGCAAATCCATGGACTCGTTGTGCTATTTGTTGAAGACCAATGGGCCCGTGCCACATGGCATAGAAAGCACTCATGTTCGCCAACAAAACCTGAGCTGTGCAAATATTTGATGTTGCCTTGTCACGACGAATATGTTGCTCGCGTGTTTGTAGCGCTAAACGAAATGCGGGCTTGCCGGTTGCGTCAATGCTCTGTCCAACAAGTCGACCCGGCATAGATCGTTCTAGTCCGGTGCGAACCGCTAAGAATCCGGCGTGAGGTCCACCAAATCCCATTGGTACTCCAAAACGCTGCGCAGTTCCAACTGCAATATCTGCGCCCCACTCCCCTGGTGCCTTCAAAAGCGTTAACGCCAACAGATCTGTTGCCGCAATAACTAACGCGTCACGTGAGTGAGCGTATTCAGCGAAAGCTGAATAATCGATAATTGTTCCTGTCGTATCTGGATACTGCAACAAGGCACCAAAAAACTCGCCTTCATAACCGTCACGTGCAACGTGACCTGAATCTATTTCAACAACTTTGATACCTAACGGCTTAGCACGTGTGATGACAACTGCTTTTGTCTGTGGGTGCACATGTTCTTCGATCAAAAACACAGCGTCATCGCTTAGCTTGGAAGCACGCCGTGCAAGTGTCATTGCTTCGGCGGCTGCAGTACTTTCATCTAGCATCGAAGCATTCGAAATATTTAGTGCAGTTAATTCACACACCATCGTTTGAAATGCAAATAAAGCTTCGAGGCGACCTTGCGAAATCTCAGGTTGATATGGGGTGTACGCGGTGTACCAAGAAGGATTTTCTAAAACATTTCGCTTAATAACTGGCGGCACAATTGTTCCGTAGTATCCAGTACCAATTAACGATGAGAAGATTCTATTTTCTGAAGCTATCGCTCGTAACTCTTTAATTACTTCTACTTCGCTTTTGCCGGTATCCAACGCACTTTCGATAACACCTTTAATTGCGATGTTTGCCGGAACCACATCAGCAATAAACGACTGTAGATCGGAATAACCCAAAGCTTTCAACATCGTCATCTCATCAACTGAGGTTGGTCCTATATGACGATCCTCAAATGAACGACTCATGGCAATTCCTCATCCTGTTCAAAGCCTCTCGCCTAAAAGTGCAAGGGCAGGGATGAAGAATAAGGTGGATTACGCGCCTTTGCTCTTTCTACGCAGCGAAAGTTCATCGTTATTTTCGCCACCTATTACCTGGCCATTGATTTCACCCTGAAGTACAGATAGAGAGCCCTCTACCTCGTGCCAGACCTTGCCGACGGCAATTCCAAAAACGCCCTGGCCACCTTGCAAAAGATCGATGATTTCATCAGGACTTGAACATTCATAAATAGAAGCGCCATCACTCATCAATGTGATTCTTTCTAAATCCGTCACTCCCCTGCTGCGTAAATGATCAACAGCTGTGCGAATATTTTGAAGGGAAACGCCAGCATCTAGCAATCGCTTTACGATCTTTAAAACCAAAATGTCACGAAAGCCATACAGACGTTGAGTTCCTGAACCACTTGCAGTTCTAATTCCTGGCTCTACTAAACCTGTGCGTGCCCAATAATCTAATTGGCGATAAGTAATTCCAGCAGCAGAGCATGCAGTAGCGCCTCTGTAGCCGATCTCTAACTCTTCTGGGCTCATGGGGAATGGCTCATTTCTTATGGGGAATGAGATAAATGTAGACCCGACGCAGTCAGATGCCTAGGAACGACACGATCCAAACCTCTACTTTAGGTTGAGAGTTGTGCCTAGCCTACGAAGTCTTCCGGGTTGATTTGGTCAAGGAACTCCCGGAACTTTTCAACCTCTTGGTTCTCTCCATCTCCCTGTGGAATCTCGATTCCAATCTCGTCTAAGAGCTCTTGTGTGGCCAAGATATTGCTGTGGCTTCGGACCGCCAGAGCTATGGCGTCAGACGGTCTGGCCGAAATCGTTAATTGCCCTGAATTGGAATCACGCAGCAGCATGGTGGCATAGAAAATGCCCTCCTTGATTTCTGTCAGATGGACGGCCGTTAAGGTCGCATCCAAAAGCTCAAGAAGATTGTTCATTAGATCGTGGGTCAATGGGCGGGGTGGTTCAACGCCTTGCTGAGCAAATGCGATCGCTGTTGCTTCCACAGCCCCAACCCAGATGGGCAAAAACCTAGAGCCATCAATTTCCTTGAGCAAAACAATCGGTTGGTTAGATGGCATCTCGACGCGAACGCCAATTACCTCCATAGGGATCAACATGAAATACCCTGATTCTTAGCGAAGACGATTGAGTCCGCCGCGCACAAGTGCTGCATGTAAACGGATAGACAAAGATGCAATCTCTTTCTGAACTTCCTCTGCCCGCGCTTTTGATTCGGCACTCTTCTGTCGAGTCAATGGAGTGATGACCTGTTCAATCAAACCTATCTCGCGATCAGCAGCGGATTTGAATGAACGCAGATGGCGAGCTTCGATTCCAAAGCCACCCATCTCGGTAACCGCCTTGGCGATTGCAAGAGCATCTCCATCGTAATGACGTCCGCGAGGCGCAATCAATCCATAGCCTTCTAGTTCGACTAAGTGCTCTTCTGCGAGACCACTATTTTTCAACAATTCTTCACGAGATAGTCGCATTTCGCTGACTTCACCAAATGCACTTGGAGCCATTTCGCCATCGATTGTTGCTAATCCAATGTTTGGGCGAGCTACTCCACCAACGGCTGCTGGCTGCAATCCACGATCAATCGCGTCAAGGTTGTCCTTGATTACCTTCAGCGGAAGGTACTGATCGCGTTGTGCCAGCAGTACATAACGCAAACGTTCTAGGTCAGAGCTCGTGAACTTACGGTAACCAGAGGGCGTACGTTGCGGTTCGATCAAGCCTTCAGATTCTAGAAAACGAATCTTCGAGATTGTGATGTCTGCGAAATCTCCACGTAAACGGTTGAGAACCTCACCAATGCTTAAGTACGCGCGTGCTGGAACTGCCATGACTACTCCCCTAGTTTCTTCGTGTCTAGATAACTACTTATTTGACTTACTTATTCGAACCAATAAAAAGTAAATGGAACTTGCCGATCTGGAACTCATCACCTGAAACAAGTGCGTGCTCCGAGATTGAAACATTGTTGATGTAGGTTCCATTAAGAGAACCTGCATCTTTTAAAACAAAATCTTTACCATTTTTTTGAACTGTTGCGTGGGTTCTAGAAACAGTTACATCGTCCAAGAAAATCGCGCTTTCAGCAGTTCTACCTATCGATGCACCTTCGGCGGTTATTAGAAAACGAGAACCTTTATGCGAGCCGCGTGTAATCAGAATCATCGCTTTTTTGCCCTGAGAGCTTTGGATCTCTGAAACCACTGCCCGATCTTCAGTAGACAGTAATGCCAACTGCTCTTGCAAATAGTTAGCAGGGGAATTGCTAACTTCACGTACTCCTAAATGCAGAGTGGTAGTTAACTCATTCTGCGATTGTTCTGCAGCCATTGTCTCTACCTCCTCACCGTCAACTTAAGGGTGACACTAGAGAGTTAGCGGAATAAGGTCAAGCGGTAATTTCTGCGTATTGGGCAGCTGTGAGCAGGTCAGAAGGTGCTGCAGAAACCTCAATTTTCGCAAGCCAACCCGCGCCGTATGGATCCGAGTTGATTGTTTCTGGCGAATTAGATAGGGAATCGTTGATCGCGACAATTGTTCCGGTGACTGGAGCGTAAATATCGGAAACACTTTTCGTGGATTCAACTTCGCCACACACTTTTCCCGCAACTACTGATTCGCCAACTTTTGGAAGTTGAACGTAAACAATGTCGCCTAAAGCTGCTTGCGCGTAATCAGTGATACCCATGGTAAATGTTGCATCAACTGCTGAAACCCACTCATGTTCCTTGGTGTATGACAACTCATTTGGAATCGATGACATGTGTCCCTCTTATCTGCCAAATGCCTTGGCGCGCGTAACTAATACCTGTCGAAATGTAGAGGGCTATCCCCCAGATGGCAAAACTCCACCCCAGCACAAAGGCTATTGTTCCCAGTGCTCCGTCGGATTGGGCTAATAGTAAAAACGGAAAGGCGTACATCAAGTTAAATGTGGCAGCTTTGCCTAGGTAGGTAACGGTGAATGGCGCAATTCCTTTGCGATTCATGACAAGAGTGAGAACTCCCAAAACAATATCGCGGCCAACGATAATAAAAATCATCCACGTTGGGATGATGTCCCTGATTAAAAATACGACAAGGATTGCGAGGATATAAAGGCGATCAATAGCAGGATCTGCCAATTCTCCAAAGCGAGAGGTTTGATTCCACGCTCTTGCGATCTTTCCATCGAAATAATCAGTTGCTCCCCCGACGGTCAAGACAACAATCGCCCAACCATCTGCTTCTAGATTGAGGGTTAAGTAAATGAAAAGCGGAATGCCTAGGAAACGTAGGAAGGTGAGAGCGTTAGGAACGCTAATCACTGAACTACTCATTCCTTATCGCGCTCCTTAACTCGTACCGCCACCTGAACTGGGGTGCCAGGAAACTTGAACTCTTCACGTAAACGACGCTCGATGAAGCGTCGATAGGAAGCCTCGATCCAGCCACTAGAGAACACCACAAACTTAGGCGGTGCAATACCGGCCTGGGTGGCGTAGTACACCTTCGGCTGCTTTCCACCTCGTACAGGCGGTGGTGTTGCGCCAATAAGCGCACCCAAAAATGAGTTGAGTTTGGCTGTTGGAACACGGCGTTCCCAACTATCTAAAGCGGTGCGAAGAGCTGGCGCTAGACGGTCGCGGTGCCAACCAGTTTTTGCAGCGATATTTACGCGCTGCGCCCATTCGACCTGATCAAGATGGCGATCAATTTCGCGGTCTAGTTGATTACGGCGGTCTTCATCTACTAAATCCCATTTGTTCATCACGATCACCATAGCTTTTCCTGCTTCTTCGACCATGGTGATTACACGTAAATCTTGTTCTGTTATTGGCTCTGATGCATCTAGGACAACAACTGCAACTTCACATCGTTCAAGCGCAGTCGCAGTTCGAAGAGACGCGTAGTAATCAGTTCCAGAATCTTGATTAGCGCGTTTCTTTAATCCTGCAGTATCGATAAATCTCCATGTTGATCCACCGAATGAAAGCAATGAGTCAACTGGATCGCGCGTTGTGCCAGCGGCGTCATCAACAATCGATAAAGATTCTCCAGCGATCGCATTAAATAATGAAGACTTTCCAACATTTGGTCGGCCAATCAGGGCCACCTTGCGGTAACCATCTTGATTTTGAGCGCGCCCTACTTCAGGTAGCACCGCAACAATGTGATCTAGTAAGTCACCGCTGCCTCGACCGTGTAATGCAGAAACGAATCGTGGTTCACCTAAACCAAGACTCCACAGACCGTGAGCTTCGGCTTCTTCACGTTCGCCATCAACCTTGTTACCAATCAAGATCGTTGGCTTTTTCGCTTTACGTAGATGTTGAACCAAAGTGTCATCTTCATCGAGTGCACCAACCTGGGCGTCAACTACAAAGGCAAGAACATCGGCCTCTTGCATCGCCAGTTCTGATCCTGCACTTACCTGTACTGAAATTCCATCAGGTTTTGATTCCCAACCGCCCGTATCCATAATGATGAAACGGCGTCCGCCCCACTCGCATTCGTATTGAACACGATCGCGAGTAACACCAGGAGTGTCTTCAACGATTGCTTCGCGACGACCTAAAAAACGATTGATCAAGGTTGATTTACCAACGTTCGGACGACCCAGGATTGCGACGATCGGTAAACCCAGCAGATTACGCTTCTTTAGTAGCTCCCATATTCGTTCGATGGTTTCATCTAAATCCAAATAAGTTGAATCAACTTCAACGGCATCTGCAGCCATTGCAAGAGGCGAGACTGTGCGCGTTGAATCAACTGCATCACGGCTATTCAATGATGTTTTCACATCAATACTCTTATCGTCAGTTTCATTTTCGCGTCGCACAGTTCGTGCATCAAGATCTGCCGTTAAGTAAATTTTCAATCCCGCTTCAGGTGCAACTACGGTTCCTATGTCGCGTCCTTCAACAACTATGCCTCGTTCTGCTGAATCAATAATGTGATGTTGCAACTTCATCAACTCATGTCGGATTTCCGGAATCGCACTAATGCGTGAAACATTTTCAGTGACAGATGTTCCACGGATAGCGTGAGTGATTTGTGTTTCACCGGCAAACACATTCGGTGATTGCGGATCGGCGTCGAAAGTAATCGGATGATCCTTGATTGCTTGTAAAATCGAAAATGCTTCTTCGCACTTATGTTCTAACGCAAGCCACGTAACTGCGCGATACAAAGCGCCTGTGTCTAAATAATTCCATCCAGCACGAACTGCAATGGCTTTAGCTGTACTTGATTTACCTGCGCCACTTGGGCCATCAATAGCTACGATTATGCCCATGTACTGAGCCTACTTCTATTTACGAATCGGATGAACATTCCATCCGATCGAGGTCAAGTGATCAGATAATTTCTCTGCATCAGGTGCTGATAATGACAATGTAATCAAGGCGCTTAACTGTCCAGGAGAATGCTCAATATTCAAATCTTCAACGTTGACATGCATTGCTGCACATTCATTAAAGATCGCACCAAGTTGTCCTGGTTTGTCATCGATTACGATCGGTAAAAAACTGTACTCACGTGCTTTTCCGCCGTGCTTGCCCGGGATCATGGCTCTGCCGGATCTGCCCGCAGCGATTAAAGCTGCGATTGTGGCGGGATCATCTAAGGCGGCAATCATCTGTGTTAGGTCGTTTTGTAGACTTATTAGCAATTTAGAAATCTCTGCGCGATTGCTATGGATAATCCCTTTCCATAACTGTTCGTCAGAGCCTGCAATGCGTGTGGTGTCTCGCAACCCTTGTCCCGCTAACTCCATCCACTCATCGGGAGAGCCAGTCAGCTGTTTAGCAACAAGTGAGGCCGCAATTTGAGGTAGGTGCGAAATCCTTGCTACCGCTGCGTCATGATCGGCCGCCGACAGTTCAATAGGGGTCGCGCCTAAGGTTGAGATCAGTTCGAGGACTAAATCTTTTGATTCTTGACGGCAATCATTATCAGGCGTAAGTATCCAACTGCGTCCTTGGAATAGATCGGCCCTTGCAGAGCCTGCACCGCCTATTTCACGGCCCGCCATGGGATGAGTGGGCATAAAACGTGTCGTAAGGCCTGTAAATGTCTTAACCTCTTGTTCAACTTCAGTCTTTACGCTACCAACATCCATAAACGTCGAGTGTGGGTTTATAGAAAGTTCCGCCTTAATGACCTGGCTTAGAGCTGAAGTAGGAACAGCTAGGACCACCAGCTCTGGATTGGTAACTTCTGATCCGCCTACTAGGTCCTGAGCCAAAGCTTGCGCCGAAAGATCCAGGTCAATCATCTCGACAGCAATTCCTCGTTGAACTAAGCCCAAACCGATGGATGTTCCTATCAGGCCTGAACCTACTATTCGTACCTTGTGCAACATTATTGAGCAATATCTCGGCGCAAAGAGACAGCTCCATGCAGATATATGTGCGTGATCTGTTCTGGCGTGCGGTCTGTCTCAACATGAAGCATCGCCCGTACAGTTCTATCAAGTGCCCCCGGAACAGCTACTTCTACAGATCCAATCAGGGGTACGTTTGCAAAGCCCATTTCACGACAGGCCGCGGCTGGAAAAGCGGCATCTAGATCTACTGTGCTGGTGAAAAATACTGAAATGACATCAGAAGGTATGAGCTCGTTGGCCTTCAAAATCGCGGCGATCAGCTCTTGAACTCCCGAGGCAATATCCCCAGCGGTGTTGGCCGGAACCTGGATAGCTCCACGAATTGCACGTAATCCCATGGGATAAGGGTACCTTTCCTAACCGTTTTTAGGGAGCATTTAAATAATACTTTGTCGATAAAACCTTTAAGCAATTAGACCCTTTTACGATATTTTCTTCCTCACAACCCCGAGCAAAAAGAATAACTCGGAATTACCACAATATCGATATATCGGTACCAGTTACCCTTTTTGAGCGCGCTTTATATCGATAAAACGATACTAAAATCAATAATTATCTATATATCTATAAACAGTTATTGCCCGTATTGTCTATTTATAGCAAAAGGGTTAAAGATCTAAAGCCTTACGTAGATTCATTAACTCTCCATCATTGAGGTCTCGCCAACGACCCTCGGGGGTGTCACCCAAGGATATCGGCCCGAACTTGGTGCGGATCAGTCTGAGAACATCAACCCCCACCGCTTCCATTAAGCGACGAATTATGTGATATCGACCTTCATGGATCGAGACTTCAATCCACCGAGGCGACAGCTGTTTGAAGCTCAAAACACGACCCATTCCATCTTCTAGTTCGACGCCCTTCAAAAGCACCTTGTCGACACCCGTCGGCAAGATTCCATCAAACTCAATGATGTAGGTCTTTTCCAGACCAAAGGATGGATGGGTTGCCCTAAAGGTTAAATCGCCATCATTTGTCAGCAAAATAAGGCCCTCAGAGTCTTTGTCTAGCCGCCCAACATGGAATAAACGCTCTCTGCGCAGGTCTATAAAATCATCTAAGGAGGGTCGTCCTTCTGGGTCAAACATCGTTGACAGAACACCCTTTGGTTTATGAAGTGCAAGATAAGACTTAGTCAAAGTTCGAGTAATTGTCTCACCATCAACCATGACTTTATCTATTTCGGGGTCAAATTTGCTTCCCATCTCACGAACAATGATTCCATTGACGGCAACTCGGCCATCTTCGATTAATTCATCCGCTCCGCGACGGCTAGTAATACCGGCATCAGCGATTATCTTGTTAAGCCTCATTTGGGCCATGGCTATCCTCCCGACAGTCAGGAGGAAAGGGTAGCGGAAAAACTAGTCAGTTAGCGAATCGAGGATTTCATCCAGGCCATCAAGGTCTGGCAGGTAGGGAGCTAACGCTGGCAGATCGTCAAGTGAGTTTAAGCCAAGACGCTCCAGAAAATAGCTGGTCGTCTTGTACAAAATCGCACCTGTCTCATGCTCTACCCCGGATTCTTCAACTAGACCGCGGGTGATGAGGGTCTTCATGACCGCTTCAACATTTACCCCTCTAATAGCTGAGACTCTGGCGCGCGAAACAGGCTGGCGGTAGGCAATCACTGAGAGAGTTTCAAGGGCGGCTTGAGTCAACCTGGATTGCTGGCCATCAAGGACAAATTTCTCGACAACGGCCGAGTAATTGGGGTGGCTATAAAAGCGCCATCCCCCATTGATCTTGCGCAAGGAGAAACCACGATCGTCATAGCTTCCTTCCAGGGCTAGCAATGCGGTTTCGATCTCTTCGATCGGACGTTCAAGTACCTGGGCCAAAATGAGCTCTGTGACCGGCTCATCCACCACCATCAGGATCGCTTCGATCGAACGTTCAACTTCTACATTAGACATTTTGGCCACTTTCTGTCGAGTCTTCCATCTCTAAAACTACGGGTATATCAAACTCATCGGTGATCTCGACCTCGCCCTCCAGGCTTCCGGTCCAGCTGATTTGTAGTTCGCCAAGGGCGATTACCTGGTCAAAGCGCAGAACTCCTTGACGGTACAGATCAAGTAAGGCCAAGAAGCGGGCCACTACTACCAAGGTGCTATCAGCATCTGAAATCAAATTTCTGAAACTGAGGGTCTTGGAGTGTCGAAGTGCTTCCACGACCATACGAGACTCCTCAGCCACGCTCACAAGGGCCATGTGGAGGTGTTGGATCGCCACCACAGGCGCTACCTTGGGGGTCAACACGCGCTCAGCTATCGCTGCAAACCGTGCTGCGCCCACTCCGATCAAAACCTCAGGCAACAGAGCCGCTAGGGCAGGATCCAGGGCAACAACGCGGGCAAATGATTTGTCCGCAGCGGTGATTCGTTCATTAAAGGTTGCCGCAATCTCCTTGAATGCTCGGTATTGAAGCAAGCGGGCAAACAAGAGGTCGCGGGCTTCAAGAAGGGCTAAATCCTCTTCATCCTCAACATCTCCAGATGGCAGCAAACGCGCTGCCTTCAGATCTAACAAAGTAGCAGCCACAACTAAGAATTCGGTGGCTTGTTCGAGCTCCCAACCCTCCCCAGATGCCTCCAGGGCACGGATAAAGGAGATGAACTCATCAGTCACCATGCTCAATGAAACCTCGGTGACATCCATTTTGTGCCGTGAAATCAGCTGAAGGAGCAGATCAAAAGGGCCATCAAAATTTGCCAGGTGAACTGAGAACCCGGCTGAGGCAGCATTTACATCGGTCGCAGCTTCGACTGAGATCTCCTCAGCAATGCTCTCAATCATCTCCACGGAGGCACCTTACTTCACGCTTGCCTGTTTTCTGTGTAACACATAGGCTCCACGTATATCAGGAAAGAGGTTTGAAGATTGAACGCTAAATCGACAATTGCGGAGGATGTGGCAACAACATCTACCTTGCTGGGCAAGGCGGCGCAGAATTTTCCTACTCCTGCTGCTCTAACAGAGCATGGCGGTGCAAAAGTTATTTCTATTTTCAATCAAAAAGGTGGAGTTGGAAAGACAACCAGCACTATCAATTTAGGCGCGGCTCTATCTGAGTTAGGTCGACGAGTTTTATTGGTCGACTTTGATCCGCAAGGTGGTCTGTCTTTAGGTCTTGGTGTCAACGCCCACTCATTGCCATTAGAACAAACTGTGTATTACGCATTAATGACTCCCACAGCAAATGTTGATGACATTGTTTTGAAATCCTCAGTTCCTGGGTTGGATTTCATGCCGGCAAATCGTGACTTAGGTACCGCTGAAACTACCCTTGGCGCTGAAATTGGCGGTCAGCAGTATCTGAAGCGCGCACTCGCACCTCTTCGTGATTATTACGATGTAATTCTGATCGACTGCCAACCAACAATGGGTCAATTGACAATTAATGCTCTTGTGGCTTCAGATGAAGTTATTGTTCCCATGCAATGTGAGTACTTCGCATTACATGGTTTTATCGAACTAAAAGGAAATTTGGATAAAGTTAAAAACTTCTTGAATCCAAATCTACGACTTATAGGAATTCTGGCAACTATGTACGACAAGAAAACTTCACATAATCGCCAGGTTCTTGAGCGCATTCTTGAGCAGTTCCCCGAGGATGTATTTGAAACCATTATTGCAAAGACAATTCGTTTTCCCGAAACAACTGTAGTCGGCGAACCAATCACTACGTATGCAACATCTTCAGGTGGAGCTGCTTCATATCGACGTTTAGCACGAGAACTTATCGCCAGAGGAGGCGCACGATGACACGCAGAGCAAACCTTCCAGGTGCCGACGAACTCTTTCGTTCAACAGCACCAGCACTTACTTCGGTACCAACACAGTCAGTTCAGGATGTTGTTGCTCCCCTAGTAGCTCCAGCGATTGCAACTCCTAAAGCACCATCTTCCAAGAAGGGTGTTCGCACAATTGCTCGTCGTCGCGTTACAACCGTTGATCGCTCCCCTTCAGGTCGCGAACGTCATGATGAGAAAATTACTGTCTACCTATCACCTGATGAACTCTTCGATCTTGACCAAGCTCGCCTGCAGTTACGTGGAGATTTGGGCCTTGCCGTTGACCGCGGTCGCATTGTTCGCGAATCAATTGCAGTGATCATTGCCGATCTTGAAGCTAAGGGCGATCAAAGCATCTTGGCTCGTCGCCTACGCGGTCTCTAATATTTATTTGGCTCGAGGATGAGCCATCGAATAGCTCTCGCGAACTTTATCGATTGTGATTAAGGTGTAAATCTGAGTTGTAGTAACCGAAGCATGACCCAAGAGCTCTTGGACCACTCGAATATCCGCGCCACCATCTAGCAAATGCGTCGCGTACGAATGTCTAAAAACGTGCGGTGATACATGTTCGGTTACCCCTGCTGCACTTGCGGCATCCAAGACCATTTGCCAAGCTGATTGTCGAGAAATTCTTGATCCACGCGAGTTAAGAAACAGCGCCGAGGTTGCATTCGCATTCTTTTGTGCTAAGTCTGGTCTAACCCTCGTCATGTAATTATCAATTGCTTTGGATGCAAACGAACCTAAAGGAACAATCCGCTCCTTTGATCCTTTTCCGCGAAGTTTTAGCGTTGTGACAAACCCATCATTTGTTTCAATAGAACTCAGGTCATTCAGATTTATACCAATCAATTCACTTACCCGTGCGCCGCTACTGTACAAAAGTTCTAGCATTGCTTGATCGCGCAACGTAATCGGCTGTCCTTCACGATAAGCCGCATCGATCATCGAAACTATTTGATCAATGGTCAACGCTTTAGGCAAACGCCTGGCAGATTTGCTCGGCGCAATATCCAAGGTCGGATCTGCTAAGCCATACTCCAGCTGTAGGTGTTTGAAAAATGAACGCAAAGTGGAATCAATTCGGTTAATGCTAGCCACCGAGAGCATGGCTTCCCGTAATGAACTTTCGAATCCACTGATTGTTTGAGAATCTACTTCGGTCAAGGATTTTTCGCCCAGATAAATTGCGAACTTACCTAGATCACGACGATAGGCAGCTATTGAATTAACAGCTAAACCTCTCTCAATTTGTAAGTGATTAAGAAAAGATGTTGCGGCTAGATCAAAGTTCAACGCTTGAATACCCATGTGCTTCTGCTACCGCCGAAAAATAAATTTTACCTTCATGAACATTCAATCCCTTGGCTAAGTTGGGATCTTTGGCGCAAGCAACTTTCCATCCATGATTAGCCAAGGCGAGTGCATACGGCAAGGTTGCATTTGTAAGTGCATACGTTGATGCCACAGGTACCGCACCTGGCATGTTGGCCACACAATAAAATATGGAGTTATGCACTGTGAATGTGGGCTCGGCATGTGTTGTTGGCTTTGAATCTTCAAAGCATCCGCCTTGATCGATTGCAATATCTACCAGTACCGATCCGTTTTTCATTTGGGAGACTAATGCGTTGGATACCAACTTCGGCGCTTTTGCGCCATGAACTAGCACCGCACCTATAACTAGATCTGCCTGTTTTACTTCGCGTTCAATAGCGTGCTTGGACGCCACTAAAGTTTTAATTCGACCACCATAAACAGTATCGATGTACTGCAATCGACTAATTGAACGATCAAAGACTGTGACATCAGCACCCATCCCTAGCGCGATAACAGCTGCATTTAATCCCGCAACTCCCCCACCAATAACAACAACGCGACCTGGAGCTACTCCGGGCACTCCGCCAAGTAACACTCCACGACCACCATGAGGTTTTTGTAATGCCGTTGCGCCGACTTGGGTAGCAAGACGTCCCGCAACCTCACTCATTGGTGCAAGCAAGGGCAAGGTGCCATTAACTTCGACAGTTTCGTAGGCAATTGCAGTTGTTCCGGCTGCGATTAAAGCATCTGTGCATGCTTTAGAGGCAGCTAAGTGCAGGTATGTGAAAAGTATTTGTTCTTTGCGAAGTTTTGAATACTCAGCCTCAATAGGCTCTTTGACTTTAAGAATCAATTCGGCTTTCGACCATACTTCATCAGCGGTTTCAACAATTATCGCGCCTGCTTGAATGAAATCTTCATTAGTGATTGCTGACGCAGTTCCTGCACCATCTTGAATTATGACGGTGTGGCCAGCATGTACAAACTCTGATACACCTTCTGGGGTAATAGCGACTCGTGATTCGTGAACTTTAATTTCTTTCGGAACACCAACGAGCATGATTAGCCTTTCGCTGCTACCGCCGCTGCTATCAAACCAATAAATAATGGGTGTGGTCGCGTTGGGCGAGAACGAAGCTCAGGATGAGCTTGCGTGCCTACGTAGTAAGGATGCACCTCTTTGGGAAGTTCTACAAACTCCACGAGGTCTTGTTCCTTAAACATTCCAGAGAAAACAAGGCCAGCGTTCGAGATTTGATCGCGATACTGATTATTCACTTCATAACGATGGCGGTGACGCTCGGCTACCTCAGTAGCTCCATATGTATTAGCAACAACCGATCCCGCAAGTAAATTCGCTGTGTACAAACCCAGACGCATCGTTCCGCCCATATCGCCTTTGCCAGAAACAACATCTTTCTGATTATCCATAGTCGCGATTACTGGTGTTCCAGAATCAGAAAATTCAGCCGAAATTGCATCTTTGATTCCAGCAAGGTTACGTGCTGCTTCAATAACCATGCACTGCAAACCTAGACATAAACCAAGTGTTGGAATTTTGTTTTCACGTGCGTATTTAAGTGCGCCTACTTTTCCTTCAATTCCTCTAATTCCAAAACCACCTGGTACGCAAATAGCATCTACTCCTTGTAAATACTTTTTTGCACCTTCAGCAGTTTCACACTCATCACTTGCTATCCACACAATTTCTATTTTCGCTAGATTAGCAAAACCGCCTGCTCGCAACGCCTCTGAAACTGAAAGATAAGCATCAGGAAGATCGATGTATTTTCCAACTAGGCCGACCTTGATGTGATGCTTTGGATGATGCACCTTTTCCAATAGAACATCCCAATCGCCCCAGACAACATCATGGCAATCAAAGCCAAGTCGCTTCACAACATATGCATCGAGGCCTTCGCTATGCAGCACCTTGGGGATGTCATAAATCGACGGAGCATCAACTGCTGCAACGACTGCTTCTGAATCAACATCGCACATTAAAGAAATCTTCTTCTTAACACCGTCTGGAATTTCACGATCAGATCGTAAAACAATTGCATCTGGTGCTATGCCGATACTGCGCAACGCTGCAACAGAGTGTTGAGTTGGTTTGGTTTTTAACTCACCAGATGGGCCGATATAAGGCACTAATGAAACGTGGAGATAGAAGACGTTATCTCGTCCTACATTTTGACGAATCTGGCGGATCGCTTCGAGGAATGGTTGAGATTCGATATCTCCAACGGTTCCGCCAACTTCTGTTATTACTAAATCAATGTCAGGACCAGCCATCGCCAAAATGCGTTCTTTAATTTCATTTGTAATGTGTGGGATAACTTGAACAGTTTCGCCTAAGTACTCTCCGCGGCGCTCACGTGCGATAACGCGTGAATAGACCTGGCCAGTCGTGACATTTGCAGAGCCATGAAGGTTGCGATCCAAGAACCGCTCGTAGTGACCGATATCTAAATCTGTTTCAGAGCCATCATCTGTAACGAAAACTTCACCATGTTGAAATGGATTCATGGTGCCAGGATCAACATTGAGATACGGATCAAGTTTTTGCATTGTTACGCGGATACCGCGAGCTACTAATAATCGTCCAAGGCTTGAGGCGGTGAGTCCTTTGCCCAAACTTGAGGCGACTCCGCCGGTTACAAATAAATGTTTAGTCACATGTGCTTGGCCCATGGAGGTCGAACCTATCATTTAAAACCGCGGCTGACTTACACCTTCAAAGAAAGTAGCTCCGTGGCGTGCTCTCTGGCGCTAGATGAGTTCTCAAGGCCGGCCAACATGCGGGCTATCTCCTCGATGCGATCCTCGCCCGTCACTTTTCGGACATCACTTTGGCTGACAACGCCATCATTATTCTTGGTAACAACAAAATGACTATCGGCCCATGCTGCGACTTGAGGTAAATGTGTAACCACGATTACCTGCGCATGTTGAGCCAGTTGATGTAGACGCTTGCCCACTTCGATAGCGGCTTTTCCCCCAACACCAGCATCAACTTCATCGAAAACATATGTACCAATCGGATGCGTTGTGGCAATAACAACTTCCAAAGCCAACATAACACGTGACATTTCTCCACCAGATGCACCTTTAGCCAAGGCAACTAATGGTGCGTCTTTATGTCCTTGAATAAACATCGCTATTTCATCGCAACCGTGAGAAGTAAAATCTGATTCCTTGGGCGCTGCATAATCAGCCGTGTCAACCTTTGCAACAAAGGATGCATGAGGCATCGACAACTGTTGAATCTCTGCAGTAACTAAACTAGATAGTTTCGCAGCGGCTTTGGTTCGATTATCAGAGAGGGTTTTAGCGGCAACGAGGAGTATTTTCTTGTGCGCAGATAATTGAGATTCAAGTTCTTGCAATCGTTGATCTCCCCCTTCAAGATCTGCAATCGCATCTGAAGAATTCTTATACCTCAAAGACAACTCGATGAGTTCCAATTCGTGAGATCCAGCACCACCAAACTTCTTGATTAATGAATTGATGTCGGCCTTACGAGCATGCAAGAAATCCAAACGAACAGGATCTGCCTCGAGCTTACTTTGATAGGAATTCAGTGCACTTTGAGCGTCATCTAGCAAGAAAAAACTTTCGCTCAGTTGTTGATAGATGGCCTCTAATTGAGGGTCTTTGCCTCTAGCCGCTTCGAGAGCACGACGCGCAACGCCTACCGACGTTAAGGATCCTGCCTCTTCATCCTCAATAGCCGAAGTTGCCTGAGCTGTCGCTAAGCGAAACTCTTCGACACTCGAAAGGCGGGCAATCTCAACATCTATTTCTGTGATTTCACCGGCTGATGGATTCAACTTTTTAAAGGCGTTTGCAAACTCTCTTAACGCGGATAACTCCTTGTCTTTTTCTGCGATGCTCTTTTTCAAAGAATTAATTCGATCCTTGAGATCGTGATAGCTGCTCAGCGCTGATTGATAAGGTCCAATGTCGATTTTGCCAAAACGATCAACTAATTCGCGTTGTCTAGAACTCTTCGTAATGTTTTGATTTGCTGCTTGTCCGTGTACCTCAACTAAATTTTCTCCGACAGCAGATAAAGTGCTAGCCGTTGCGCTAACTCCATTTGTTGTTGCCTTGCTTTTTCCATCAGCGGCGACCGTACGAGTAACAATCAACTCTCCATCTTCAACGAGAACCTCTTCGAAGATGTCCTCAGATGTTTTCGGAATTGAGAAGCGACCGCTAGCAACTAATCTCTCTGAACCCTTACGTACCAATGCACTATCGGCCTTTCCGCCCAAGATAAGGTTTAAAGCGGTTAGAATCATCGTTTTGCCGGCTCCTGTTTCACCGGTTAACACAGTTAATCCCTTAGAAATTTCTAACGTTGATTGATCAATAACACCGATCGAGCGAATAGTGATTTCTTCTAGAAAAGTTCGTTCACTCACCACGCCATCCTTCAACGGGAAGTTTGAATTTTGCCACTAAACGATCGCTAAAAAGTGTGTTTTTGAGGTGAGCTAGTTTGATGATTGGTGGATTCTTTGTGACTAATACTCGATCGCCACGCAGTAACGGGAATTTACGCAAAGCATCGGCGGATAAAAATGCTTCAGAAGATTCAATCACCACCGCTATCTTTGATTGCGGAGAGATTACAAGTGGACGCGAAAACAATGCGTGCGCAGATATTGGCAAAACAACAAGTGCATCTACCTCAGGCCAAACAATTGGACCGCCCGCAGAAAATGCATAGGCAGTAGATCCTGTTGGAGTGGAGCAAATAAGGCCATCACAGCCCCACCGAGAAATAGGACGGCTATCTATCTCCAAAAAGAGTTCAACCATTGTCGCTTTCTCGCGTTCAACAGTAACCTCGTTAAGCGCCCAACCAGATGCAACAATATTTCCATCTCGTTCTACCGTGTAACCCAAGGTAATACGAGGATCAATCACATAGGTCTTATTCACTAATGCCTTGATAACATCTGAAATCTTTGATCGCTCAACTTCTGACAAAAAGCCAACATGCCCCAAATTCACGCCGAGCAATGGAATATCTCGCTCTTGAGCTACCTCTGCGGCACGAAGCATTGTTCCATCGCCACCGAGTACAACCGCTACTTCAAGTGGTGGAAGATCTGCCAACGAGGACTTAATGATGCCGGGAATTTCAACATCTGAAATTGTATAAATCCCAAATGTTGATGCCAGATTTTGCTGCAGTTCAACCGCAGCAACAACGGCGTCAACTCGAGCTGGATTACATACGATCAATAAGTTGCGCATCACTGGGGTCCAATCGCTATAGCTTGATCCAACATTTCATGATCAATTTCTGGTGCACCTCTGCGCAACCATAAGAAATACTCGACGTTGCCAGCAGGTCCGGGTAGAGGGCTAGCCGATATTCCTAAGGTGCCCAATCCGACATCGTAGGCTGATTCAGCAACTTCGATCACGGCTGCTTTGCGTAAGGCTGGATCACGTACAACGCCACCAGCGCCTAACTTTTCACGGCCAACCTCAAACTGGGGTTTAACCATTAACACAAAATCAGCTTCTGCTTTAGAAACTGCCGCTAAAGCGGGTAGTACAAGAGTTAGCGAAATGAAAGAGAGATCCGCGACTACAAGATCGATTGCCTCACCGACCATATCGCCCGTTAGGTGGCGAATATTTGTTCGATCTAAAACAGTGACGCGCTCATCTTGTCGAAGCCCCCAAGCCAGTTGTCCATATCCGACATCAACTGCCACAACATGGCCGGCGTTGCGGCGCAATAAAACATCGGTAAATCCACCCGTGGATGCGCCTGCATCTAAGCAACGCTTTCCATCCACGACCACACCAGTAAATGCAGTTAATGCACCATCTAGTTTGTGCCCTCCACGCGAAACAAAATCATCCCGGTCCCCCGCGATAACAATTGATGTTTCGGCATCAACTTGGGTTGCCGGCTTTGTTGCTGGGATTCCATTAACCAGCACTGAACGCTTTTCAATTAAGTCCGCAGCTTGATCACGCGAACGCGCCAGTTCTCGTCGAACTAACTCAGCATCCAAACGTGTTTTCATTTAGATATTAAAGACCGTCGATAGAAGACAATGCTTGATTGAGGCGCTGGTGTAAAGCTTCAAAACGTTGTGCATGATCGCCGACTTCCATTGCATCTATTTCTTGCAATTCATTTCGGAGCTCTTCTACTAAAGACTCGCCTTGCACTGGATTATCATTTTCCATTTATTTGGCTACTTTCTTAACGGCAGCTTTCTTAGCTGTTTTCTTTACCGATTTCTTTACTGCGCTCTTTTTTACCGTGCTTTTCTTTGAACTCTTTTTAGCTGTTGTTCCCTTTTTTAATGAGGCAACCTCTTGCTTAAGCGCTTCAAACTCTCCACGCTTAACAAAACCCATCTTCGATACTGAGCGCTCGACCTCATCTTCAATTTTTACTTTGAGCGCTTCGCCACCTTCCTTGAGCCAGGCATTGACGGAGTCTGCAACTTCTGTCGCGCTCTTGTCTCCAAGATGAACATTGTTGGCAAAAGATTTCAATGTTGAAAAAAAGTCACCGTTTTTACTCATGCCATAAGCCTACCTAAATTCGTGAAATCTCCAGTGCTTCAACCTGCCAACGACTTGCAAGCCCTGAAGGTCCGCTCCAAAAGCGACGATGAATTGAGCCTGAAATCTCGATCCACTCATCAGCAGCAAGGGATAACGCAGCCCGACGTGACTTTGCACTCCATGCCCCAATATCAAGGGTATCTACACCTGGTTGTTTATCTCGAGAAACGATTAAGCGAAACTCAACCACCTTGTCCCCGCTAGGAAGTTCCTTTTCTACAGCTTCCTGAGATACGCGCCCTCGAAGTAGAACATCATTGAGTGAGTAATCTTCTTCGACTTCCGCAATTTTCTTACTGCTAGCTTTTTTGGCACTGACCTTTGCGACCATGATTCCTCCATTGTTGTAGTGGAGTTCAGATGATTTAGTGCATGTCCGACAGATTGAATCGGAAGTTAACTAGATGTGGGTAACTATTGAGCAGCGCGTTCAGCGGCGTCGGTAAACTCGTCCTCATCTAAATCGGCGCATTTACCAAACCATTCCCGCGCCTCGTCTTTGCGACCTGCAGCACTTAATGCGTCTGCATATGCATAGCGAAGACGTAAAGCCCACTCATCTGTTTCATTGTTCAACTCTTTGCATGTCAGAGTTACGACCGCTGCTTCTAACTCGCCTAAATCCCGACGAGCTCCCGCTGCAACGATTCGCATTTCAATCTCTTCTGGCTTTGCTAATCGCTTTACCTCTGGAGAACCAGCCAAACTCAATGCTTTTAGAGGGTTCCCAAGACCACGTTCACAATCTGCCATAACCGGAAGAGATGAAACATCTCCTGATATTCGATGTGCTGCGCGCAATTCTTTAAGTGCGATTTCGAAATGACCAGCGCGATAAGCCGCATATCCAGCAGATTCGCGAACAACGGCAAGGCGTCCAGCATGGTGCGCAGCTGCGATTCCGTGCTTATGAGCTAACTGTGGATCGGTGTCTTGATATAAATTTATACACACTAAATGACGTGCAACAACTTTTGCGTTCTCTGCCGACAAACTTAACAACTCAGCTCGAACAGATTTTTCTAACTCTTCACCAGTAACATCTTCAGGAATATCTGGTTCAAAAATTCGCGGACGCAAACGCGATTGATCGCGATCCATTGGTGCAGGACGTGCACCACGAGGATCAGAGCCATCACGTGTTTGCCGCGGAGCTCCTGCACGGTTTGTTGAGCCACCGCGCGCTGGCAAATCTTCACGTCTGCGTTGAGAATTTGGGCCCGACGGCTTGCGAGGTGCATCTCCAGATGGACGACGCTCACCAGAACGAGCTGGACGCTCTCCTGGCTTTAGATTATTTACGGGACGTGAAGGACGCGACGGGCGCTGTTCTCTATCTTCCATCGTTTCTAACTCCTTCACGCTTTTTAATTTTTTAACAGTATGACATTTTCCAAAGGGAATTAAAACAGAGAGAAATAAAAAAGGGGCGCTCGTTAAAGCGCCCCTTTTTATAAAAGAAGTCCGGCGACGTTCTACTCTCCCACAAGGTCACCCTTGCAGTACCATCGACGCTGAGAGGCTTAACTTCCGGGTTCG
>NZ_JBIILI010000017.1:0-5060 GCF_044232745.1 Candidatus Planktophila sp.
TTCCCTGCGCCAGCAACAAAGCCGAAGCGCTATAGCCAGGCAGTGCTTTATGAACACTTGTGATTAATGCGTCGGCACCTAACTGCAATACATGCTGTGGAAGCTGGGAGTTAAAACCAAAGTGCCCACCCCATGCAGCATCAACGATTACTGGGATTGAATTTACATGGGCTTTTTTAATCAGTGCAGAAAGTTCTGAAATTGTTCCTAGATAGCCAGGCTCTGTTAGCAAAAGTGCGATTGGCTGTTGATCTAAGACACGTTCTAGTTCTGAAACGGGAATACCTGTTGGCACACCTGTTGCTTGATCTATTTCAGGTGTTAACCAGATTGGTTCTAGACCAGTAAGTACGAGTGCGCTTAGGACGGATCGATGAGCAGTACGAGTAATTGCAACCTTGTCTCCCGGTTTTCCCAGAGCAAAAATGATTGCTTGGTTTGCATGCGTTGAACCACCAGTTGAAAAGCGCGCGTAATCTGCGCCCCATAGTGATGCCGCTAACTCTTCAGCCTTCTTTAATGTTCCTTCAGTTAACTTGATTTCATCTAGCCCACCGTAGAGCGGAGTATCTGTATCTACTACAGCTCCTAACCCCTCATCTAATCGATGTGCCTTCTGCTTGTGACCCGGAATTGTGAATGCTGTGCGCTCAGTTTCGAAGTAGCGCAAGTAGGCATCTAGTAATGGTGCGCTCTTTCTTAACTCAGAGTTCATTGTGCAAGCCTAACCAATGGACTGGCGAGTAGGAAATGATGGCTTAGACTTTACCCATGACAACACTTACCGCATTGACTCAAGAGCGTCGGTTGGTTACCGCAATTCCGGGACCAAAATCTCTCGAGGCGCTACAGCGCCGCAGTGAGGCGACATCTGGGGGACTAGGTATGGCGATCCCCGTCATTATCGAGCGCGCTAGTGATGCAATTTTGCTTGATATCGATGGCAATCAAATCATTGATCTTGGTTCAGGTATCGGTGTTACTAACGTAGGTAACTCGGCACAACGTGTAGTCGATCGCGTTATCGATCAGGTGCAAGCATTTACACATACCTGTTTCACAGTTGCTCCATACATGGGCTACATAGAAGTATGCGAAAAGTTAAATGCAATGACACCAGGAACATTTAAGAAGAAGTCACTTCTTGTCAATTCGGGTGCAGAGGCTGTTGAAAATGCAGTAAAGATTGCGCGCCATTACACAAAGCGCCAAGCGATTGTTGTTTTCGAACATAGCTATCACGGCCGTACAAACTTAACTATGGCGCTAACTGCAAAGAACATGCCATACAAAGAAGGCTTTGGTCCATTTGCTCCCGAGGTATATCGCGTGCCTATGCCGTACTCATTCCATTGGGTTGGCGATCAAGCAACGATCACAGAAGATGCAATCGAGATGATTACTCACAAGATTGATAAGGAAATCGGCGCACACAATGTCGCTGCAATTCTTATCGAGCCTATTCAGGGCGAGGGCGGATTTATCGTTCCACCAAAGGGTTTCTTGCCTGCGCTATCAAAGTATTCAACAGATAACGGCATAATTTTTATCGCAGATGAAGTACAAACTGGCTTTGCCCGCACAGGCAATATGTTTGCTGTTGAAAACGAAAACGTAGTGCCAGACATGATGGTTACAGCCAAGGGCATCGCAGGTGGACTTCCACTTGCAGGTGTTACAGGTCGCGCAGAGATCATGGATTCGGTTCATGTTTCAGGTCTGGGCGGAACGTATGGTGGAAATCCACTTGCATGTGCTGCAGCACTCGGAGTTTTTGAAACCATGGAAGCTGAAAAGTTAGTCGAGCGCGCAAATCACATCGGCACAATCCTTGGCGACTCACTTCGCACAATGCAAGCAAAGTATCCAGTGATCGGTGAAGTTCGCGGTCGTGGAGCAATGCAAGCGATTGAATTAGTAGTTCCAGGTACAAAGACACCTAACACTTCAGCGATGAACGCAGTTGTTAAGTATTGCCAGAGCAAGGGTGTTCTTATCCTTACAGCGGGCACTTACTCAAATGTTGTTCGCTTCTTGCCACCAATTGTTATTACAGATGAACTTCTCAAGGACGCCCTAAGCGTGCTTGATGAAGCGCTGGCTTCTCTCTAAATACCTGAAGCGTGACCTTCGCAGCGAGGGTCTGAACCAAATGCAAAGCTTCCATTAGGTAGCACCTGCATTAATTGCACAGCAGAACCATGTCCCCACGCAGCCAATGGGCGAACATCATGCCCCTTTGCCCGTAATTGATCTAGGACGGCAGTAGGAACTCGATTTTCGATTTCTAGAACTCCGTGCCCAAGCTCTTCTTCAGAACTTTGGCCAGGCAAACTTAAATGCTGCCAACGTGGCGCTTCTGTTGCTTCTTGCACATCCATCTTTAAGTCCACAATATTTATAATTAATTGTAAATTTGATTGAACCTGAATATTTGCACCAGGGGTTCCTCCCACTAAATGCAAAGTTCCATCAGAATTAACTACAGTAAATGCATTTAAGGTGTGCGCAGGGCGTTTGCCAGGTGCGATGATGTTTGGCGAACTTGGATCTAAAGAGAATCCAGTTAAACGATTATTCAGCAGAATTCCAGTGTCAGGAATAATCCATGAGCTACCGAAGCCATGGAATACAGACTGAATCCAAGACACTGCGTTGCCATCTTTGTCAGCAACTAAAAAGTAGGTTGTATCGCTGCCTTCAGAAACAGGTGCGATGTCATTGGCAGCTGTATCCATAGAAATTTGCTTAAATCTGGCATCGATATTGTCCTTTGACAAAATCTTCGCCACATTCACATCGATGAACTCTGGGTCACCTAAAATCGCATTTCGGTCTGCAAAACCAAGCTTTTTTGATTCAACTCCAACATGGATGCGGTCAACTTCAGACAAAGCCGCAATATCAAAGCGCTCATTCAGCAATAGTTCTTCCATCAAGATCATGCCCTGAGTTGGGGGAGGCTGGCCATAAACAGTTAAGTCGCGGTACTTAACCGAAAGTGGATCTAGCACTCTCGTTGTATGCGCCTTTAAATCTTCTGCGTTAAACCAACCATCAGAGCCTTTAATCAATTGCTGAGCAATTCGTCCTTCATAAAAAGCCGCACGTCCACCTGATGCAATCTCTCGTAAAGACTGAGCAAGATTCTTTTGAACAACTAAATCGCCAATCTTTACATTGACATCAATACCCATATCTTTAAACACATGAGTATCTGGCGCAATTGCTAAGTGCCCGGCAATTCTTTTGACAAAGCCACTATTGGCTGGAAATCCATTTTCTGCATAATCAATTGCGTGTTCTAGGACAGTTGCCATAGGCAGCTTTCCATAACGAGAATGTGTTTCAAACCATGTCGATACTAAACCCGGCACTGTTCCAGATTTATATCCATGCAGCGGGATTCCATCTTTATAAGCATCCGGTGTAGCCGCATGTGATCCTTCGCCACTGCCATTAAATGCAAGGTTTGTCTTACTTGCTGCATGGTGAGTTACAAGGAATGCATCACCACCCAGATGAGATGCTCCGGGTTCAACCACACAGATCACTGCACTGAGCGCGATGGCAGCATCAATGAAAGTTCCGCCTTGCTTCAAGATGGAAATAGCAGCGCTAACAGCCAATGGCTGGCTTGCCGCTGCTCCACCATTTTTGGCATAAACAACACTTCGACCTGTTTGCATCCGTGAACTGTGGCTTATTTTTAGGGGGAATACAAGGAAAAACATGCAGAGTTACGATTTGCTGACAATGTGGCTGCGACTTATTATTTACCTACGTTAAGGGGAGTACCTCGTTCGGCATCTTCGTCAATACGGATAGAAATATCCCGGAGCTGCGACCACATAGCTATTACGTAGCTAGTGGTTGAGGGAGACCTTGGCACAATGCCCCTTTAACGAAATTGGTGTAATTCATGAATGTCTCATTAACCACGTGGTTTGTTGTTATCGGTGCGATTTTGGCACTGATCGTTGTGGATCTATTAACAGTTAGCCGAAAGCCCCATGAAGTTAAATTCAAAGAGGCTGCCGGTTGGTCAATTTTCTATATTGCGGTCGCGATTGGCTTTGGTGTCTGGGTCTGGCAGAGCGCGGGTTCGCAATTTGGAACAGAATACTTTGCAGCTTATTTAGTGGAGAAATCGTTATCAGTCGATAACCTCTTTGTATTCATCATAATTTTGGCACAGTTTAAAGTTCCATCGATCTACCACCAACGAGTTCTGATGTTCGGAGTTTTATTAGCACTTGTGTTGCGAGGAATTTTCATCGCAGTTGGTGCGGCAGCACTTGCCGCCTTCAGTTTCACATTTGTGATCTTCGGAGCCATTTTGATCTGGACTGGTATCGGATTGTTTAAGCATTGGGATGAAGATCCTTCTCCCGAAGACAATGCAATGGTAAAAGTGATTAGAAAACACATTGCAATGACAGATGAGTTTGACGGCTCAAAAATCTTCACCAAGATTGATGGCAAAAAACTTGCAACACCGATGTTCTTGGTCATGATTGCAATTGCATCAACTGATCTGCTATTCGCACTGGACTCAATCCCAGCCACCTTTGGCGTTACCCAAGAACCCTTCTTGGTCTTTGCAGCTAATGCCTTTGCCTTACTTGGTTTGCGCGCCCTGTACTTCTTGCTCAAGGGCTTGCTGGATAAGCTGATTTATCTTTCTCTGGGACTATCAATCATCTTGATGTTTATCGGCGTTAAGTTGATCATGACCTACTTGCACGAAATTTGGTATGAAGTGCCAAAGATTCCTATTGTCTTTAGCCTTTCAGTGATTGGTTTGGTACTGGTAGTTTCAACAGTTGCCAGCTTGATTAAATCCAAGCGCGATCCAAGCGCAGTTGCGCATGCTGGACGCATAACCGGGAGTGATGAAAAGAAATAATTTCCCTCACCTAGTTATTGCCTCTATCCTTTACACAGAAGAGTCGCCCGGATCACCGCGTTACCGCAAGGTACCGAGGAAAGTCCGGACTTCGCAGAGCAAGGCGGTGGGTAACTCCCACCCGGAGCAATCCGCGGGAACAGTGCAACAG
>NZ_JBIILI010000018.1:0-5047 GCF_044232745.1 Candidatus Planktophila sp.
AAGTTGCAGGCCTAGGCGCTGCAGGAGATGTTGTAACTGTTAAAGATGGATTCGCTCGCAACTTCTTGTTGCCACGCGGAAACGCAATCGCTTGGTCACTTGGTGGAGAAAAGCAGATCGAAAGCATTCGTCGCGCACGTTCAGTACGCGAAGTTCGCGATATCGATCACGCAAAGGAAATCAAGGCAAAGCTTGAAGGCGCATCAGTTGTTACTAAGGTCAAGGTTGGCGCTAAAGGCGCACTCTTTGGTTCAGTAACTGACAAAGATGTTGCATCAGCAATCAAGTCTGCAACTGGTCTAGATATCGATCGCCATGCGATCGCAACTAAGGGCCACATCAAGAAGCTTGGCACACACGATGTAAAGATCTCTTTGGGTCACAACGTGGTTGCAAAGGTTTCAGTAAGCGTTGTAGCTGACAAGTAAGCCCGTAGAATTAAAGAACCCGTCACTTATGTGGCGGGTTTTTTATTGTTCCAATTCAAATCTCACAATTTGATATCTCAATAAATACTTTCATCAACAGGGCTGTGTGTATAGATATCGCCTTTGACCTGCACCTTTGGCCCATCTGAGAGCGGGCACCAATAGTTATGCACAATCGATCCACCGTTGTATACACAGGAAATCGCCCTTGTCCACCTACTTATCAACAGCTTTGTCCCCAGGCTCACCATGCGATTGTCGCCTGCGATAGGGGCGAAGGTTTAGGTTACGCGCAGCAGGTAACGCACTTGTTCGTTGTGTCAGTGGTCCATGGGAGGTTTAACGCGTGAGCATCGCAGAACTTCCTAATAGCCGCCCTCGTGATCCCAACATCAACTCTGTTGGCGCTGAGTTTGAGCGCACACCACCACAAGATTTAATTGCAGAGCAATCTGTTCTTGGTGGAATGTTGCTATCTAAGGATGCAATTGCAGATGTCATCGAAATTATTCGCGATCGCGATTTTTATCGTCCAGCACATGAATTAATTTATGACGCAATTATTGATTTGTATGGCCGCGGAGAACCAGCGGATGCGGTAACGGTTTCTGCAGAGTTATCAAAGCGCGGAGATATTTCTCGTGCAGGTGGTGCACCATATTTACATACGCTGATCTCTTCAGTTCCAACAGCTGCTAACGCTGGCTACTACGCAAAGATCGTTCGCGAGCATGCAATCATGCGCCGCTTAGTTGAAGCCGGTACAAAGATTGTTCAATACGGTTATACAACCGAAGGCGAAGTTGACGACATGGTCGACCTTGCGCAAGCCGAAGTGTATGCAGTTACCGAACGTCGCTCATCAGAAGATTATGTTCAACTATCTACTTTGCTTCCACAAGCACTTGATGAAATCGAAGCTATTTCAAAAGGTATTGGTGTTGAAGGCGTTAAGACAGGATTCAAAGATCTTGATGCATTAACACATGGTCTACATCCAGGAAACATGATTATTCTTGCGGCACGTCCTGCAATGGGTAAGTCAACACTTGGTCTTGATATCGCGCGTCACGCATCAATTCATGATGGCTTAACATCAGTTATTTTCTCTCTTGAAATGTCAAAGAGTGAAATCACAATGCGTATGTTGTCTGCCGAAGCACGTGTTGGCCTAAACAACATTCGTTCCGGATCTTTATCTGATGATGAATGGTCTCGACTTGCGCGCCGTATGGGTGAAATTTCAGAGGCACCGTTATTTATCGATGATTCACCAAACCTTTCTATGATGGAAATCCGAGCCAAAGCGCGTCGCTTAAAGCAGCGTCATGACCTTAAATTGATTGTTATTGACTACTTACAGCTGATGTCTTCAGGCAAGAAGGTAGAAAACCGCCAGCAGGAAGTTTCCGAATTTTCTCGTCACCTTAAGTTGATGGCGAAAGAGTTAAACATTCCCGTCATTGCAATTTCACAGCTCAACCGTGGACCAGAACAACGTACAGATAAAAAGCCAATGCTTTCCGATCTTCGCGAATCTGGTTCTATCGAACAAGATGCTGACGTTGTTATCTTGCTTCACCGTGATGATATGTATGACTCACAAAACCGAACAGGTGAAGCAGATTTAATTGTGGCAAAGCACCGTAACGGACCAACCAGAACAATTACAGTCTCTGCCCAACTTCACTATGCACGATTCTTTGATATGCCACAAAATCCTGGTGGCGGAACTGACTGGACGCAACAGCGCGAGGCTACGAACACCGCCCCAGAAGATAACTTCGGAGCTTAAGTAGTTTTACTGCGTGCTTGATCTGCCATATAAATACCGGCAATAACAACTACACCACCAATGAGTTGAATGAAAGTCCATGCTTCTGCAAACCAAAACCAGGCAACAATTCCAGCAAAAATAGGTTCTAGTAATCCAAATGTACTTGTTGTCGACGCCTTCAAATTCTTAAGTCCGGCCATTACACACAAGTATGGAAATATTGTTCCGATTAAAACAACGTAAAGAATAAGAACCCAACCTGGTGTGCTGTTTCCTTCGAGTGTGCCTGCTAGCGGAATTGGTGTTGTAAAAACATCAAATGGAAAGCTCCAAATGGGCAGAACTAAACACCAGGCAAAACCAGCAAAGAAAAAGCCCCACATTGTGATTGATTTATTGTCACGGATTCCAGTCAGAGATTCGCCGCACAGGAAACAAAAAGCCAATGCGAAGGATGCACCGAAGCCTGCAATTACACCGATTCCATCAAGGGTTAACCCATCCCAAATTTGCGCGATCAACGCCAAACCAGTTAGTGCCAATACCAGCGCTAACCACATTTGATTGGGCACATGCTTGCGCTTAACAACCCGTAGATACACAACAATCCATACCGGGGCTGTGAATTCGATAAGTAGGGCAATGCTTACATGCATTCTGGATATGGATACGAAATACAACGCCTGCACCATTGCAATTCCAATAATTCCGTAAGCAACCAAAGGCAGTAATTCGGAGCGCTTAATCCGAAAAGTTTGAGGCGCTCTGCGCCAGAGATAAATCGCCAGGATTGCACAGGCGCTAAGGGCGCGAATTTGAGCTAAACGCCAAGCGGTGATGTGCCCGTCCAGCAACAACTTAGATGCTATTCCGTTGCTTGCGAACATCAACGCCGAAAGGATCAGTAGTAACTCACTACGACGCGCTTTAAGCATTTAGCAAGAGTAACTGATTAAAAGGCGCTCTCAGGGAGATCCATGATTGAACCATCAGTTGCTTCTACGATCTTACGATCTGCGGTGATGTGCGGCAGATTGTTGTGAACGAAGAACTTTGCTGCTGCAATCTTGCCTGTGTAGAAATCAGTGTCCTTGCCAGCATTAGGCAGTTTTTCGACTGCAATATCTGCCTGACGTAGCAACAACCAAGAGGTAATGATGTCGCCAACGGCCATCAAGCAACGAGATGTATTCAGACCTACTTTATAAATCTTCACAGCATCTGTTTGTGAATCCATTGCATGTCCAACCAGAACAGCAACAATTCCATTGAGATCACCAAGTGCTTTAACAAGTGCTTGCTTTTCAGCAGCATGTGCTCCGCCAGATTCGGCGAATGTTTGAATCTCTTTACCTAGCAAACCAAGTGCGCGTCCGCCATCTTTAACAATCTTACGGAAGAAGAAGTCCAGACCTTGAATAGCTGTTGTGCCTTCGTACAAAGTATCGATCTTTGCATCACGAACATATTGTTCTAATGGCCAGTCACGAGTAAAGCCGGCACCGCCAAATGTTTGTAGTGATTCAGTTCCAAGAAGTGTCCACGATTTTTCTGAACCGTAACCCTTAACAACTGGAAGCAATAAATCATTAAGTGCAATCATGTCTGCAGCACGATCTTTATCACCTGATACTTCAGCAAGTTCGATTTCATCCTGGATAGAAGCGGTGTACAGCACTAGTGCGCGCATGCCTTCGCTATAGGACTTTTGAACCATCAACGAACGACGCACATCTGGGTGCTTAATGATTGTGACGCGAGGTGAAGCCTTGTCATTCATTACCTTCATATCGCCGCCCTGTACACGCTCTTTCGCGTATGACAAAGCTTGCATATAGCCGGCAGATAACGTTGCAATCGCTTTTGTTCCCACCATCATGCGGGCGAATTCAATGACCTTAAACATCTGTGCAATACCTTCATGCACTTCACCTAACAAGTAACCTACTGCAGGCTCTTTTTCACCCAAGTTAACTTCGCATGTTGCTGAAACATTCAGGCCCATTTTGTCTTCCAATTGTGTTACGAAGACACCGTTGCGCTTACCCATTTCGCCTGTTTCAAAATCAAACATGAATTTAGGAATTAAAAATAGTGAAAGACCCTTTGTTCCTGGACCGCCACCTTCGCGACGTGCAAGTACGAAGTGCACAACATTGTCATAGAAGTCCGCGTCCCCTGAAGTGATGTAACGCTTTGTTCCGGTGATGTGCCATGTTCCATCTGGTTGTTGCACAGCCTTGGTGCGACCTGCACCAACATCAGAACCTGCATCAGGTTCTGTTAGCTGCATCGTTGCGCCCCAGTGCTTATCAACCATGTGCTTTGCAATTTTCTTTTGCTCAGTTGTACCAAGAACATATGCGACCTGTGCGAATGCATAACCAGATGCGTAGATATGAATTGCCGGATTTGAACCCAACACCATTTCAGCCATTGCCCAACGCACCGATGGCGGAACTTTCATTCCACCAAGATCAACAGGTGCATCAAGACGCCACCATTCACCATCAACATATGCTTTGTATGACTTCTTAAAACTTTCTGGCAAAGTTACATTGCCAGTTTCTTTATTCAAGATCGCACCCACACGATCGCCTTCAACAAATGATGCGGCTAAATCGTTTTCACACAAACGCTTCATCTCTTCCAGCATTCCTATTGCAGTTTCGCGATCAACTTCACCGTATGGATTAGTACCCATAACTTTGTCGCGACCCAATAGGTCAAAGAGGCAGAATTCAATGTCACGAAGGTTTGCTGTGTAATGGCTCATGGCGTAATTGTGCTACCCACCAGTAACTTACGCAAGGTTATGAGCGTATTTCGCTCCCATGCCTAC
>NZ_JBIILI010000009.1:0-34549 GCF_044232745.1 Candidatus Planktophila sp.
GGGAATTTTCGAAGGACTTGAGTTTTTCAATGCGTGATGCGTTAAGAGATGGTGCTATTGGATATGCCGAAGATGAATACGCATTTCTTAGCAATTGGGGCTTTGAAACTAAAGAGATCCAAGTTCCGGTCGGTATTTGGCAGGGCCTCGATGATATGAGTGTGTCTCCTCATATGGCCAAGTGGCTCAATGCAAATATTGCGAACCCAACACTGAGGCTGTTAGAAGGGCAACATCATGGCAGCATCATGGTTGAAACCCGTGATGAAATTCTAAAGGCAGCCATTGGCGCTTTAGCTCTCTAAACAACAACTACTTCTATCGACCGAACTGCTCTAGTTTCGACTCCCTACATGAGCGCTGACGGGCGACTTTTTCAGGTTTAGAACTAAGAAAATTACTCTGAGTAATTCGAATTTTTTATATAGTGCCAATATGGGAAGCAAGACTTTTTATGAAGAACTTCTCACTCTTGGGCAGCACCTACATGAGCGGGAGCGTTTGGCTTTATATAAATTTCTGACAAAAAATAAGGAGAATACTTATAAGTCGGATGCGATTGAACTATTACATTCCAAAGAATTAAAGAGCTCAATTGCCAATGGTGAGATCCTTTATGTGTTAAAAAATAACGTCGTTAGTTATTCTGTGCGAAAAAATGGGTCTTCTGTATTCGAAGAAAATGTGCGCCAAGTAAAACTACATGATTTTTCACGATTGCAAATCAAGAAACTTAACAAGTTTTTTGCGCAAACTGAGGTAGAGGTAATTTGGAACTACCCTCTTGAGGGAAGAAATTTCCAAGAAGAAGGTAGCTACTGTATTCATTCTTACCCGTACTTTGACCTGAGATATTTCTCGAATGGCGGAAGTCGACTCGTTGGTCTTGTGAATAAGATGAAAACTAATGACAAGGAAATACTTACAAAACTACGTGCCTTGTAGCAATCCTTTAGATCTCGACACCGATGTACTTGGTCTGTAAGAACTCGTGAATTCCATCGAAGCCACCTTCGCGGCCTAATCCTGATTGCTTCACACCGCCAAATGGTGCTGCTGGATCTGAGATGACACCTTTATTGATCGCAACCATTCCAGATTCCATCGCCTCTGCTGTGCGCAATGCGCGCGTGAGGTTAGAAGAGAAGACATAACTAATGAGACCGAATTCGGTGTCATTAGCCATTTCGATTCCTTCTTCATCTGTGTCAAAGATGACGATTGGTGCAACTGGTCCAAAGATTTCATGAAGCAAAATTGGATTGTCTTTTTCAACGATCAATACTGTTGCTGGGTAGAAAGCGCCTTCGCCTGCTGGCTTAACTCCACCAACTTCAACCTTTGCGCCAGCTGCAATTGATTCATCCACTATGTCAGCAATCTTGTTGCGCTCTTTCAGTGAAACATAAGCGCCAAGGGTTGTTGTTGCATCGGTTCCGCGACCCATTACATAACTGCTCATGGACTTCGTCATCTCTGCAATGAATTTATCTGCAATCCCGCGTTGGACAAAGACTCGGTTTGCAGATGTACATGCAGCGCCACCGTTGCGCATTTTTGCCAGAGAAAGTTGCGGGATAGTGACCGCTAAATCTGCATCATCATGGATAACAACTTGAGCGTTTCCGCCAAGTTCCATAGAGCAGCGAATAACGCGGTCTGCGGCTTCTTTTAGAAGTACGCGACCAACTTCGGTTGAACCTGTGAATGAAAGATTCTTAACACGTGGATCATGCAGCATCTTTGAAATTGCAGGACCTGTTTTCTCTGGCAAGACTAAATTGAGAACACCCTTTGGCAATCCTGCGCGTTCCATCAAATCAACGATGTACATAGCGGTCAGTGGGGTTTCACTTGCTGGCTTTAAAATCATTGTGCAACCTGCAGCAACTGCTGGGCCAATCTTGCGGGTGGCCATACCTGCTGGAAAGTTCCAAGGCGTAATAAGAATAGAAAGACCGATTGGTTCGTGGGTTACCAGTATGCGTTTGTCTCCTGATGGAGATTTACGAAAATCACCAGGTGTACGAACTGCTTCTTCTGCAAACCAACGGAAAAATTCTGCGGCATAAGCAGCTTCTCCCCGAGCATCTGGCATCGCTTTTCCGTTTTCGCGAGAAATCAATGTTGCGATCGCTTCAATTTCTGCGGTCATTAATTCAAAAGCTTTACGCAAAATTTCTGAGCGGTATCGTGGAGCGGTCTTTGCCCACGCTTTTGCTGCGGCGTCGGCAGCTGCAATTGCGGCATCGCAGTGTGCATCTCCGGCAATGGCAACTTCGGCAATTACCGATCCGTCGCTTGGGTCATTGACAGGAATCTTTCCAATTCCATCAACCCATTGGCCGTCGATATATAACTGCGTATGCATAGCCTGAAGCATACGCTTTACGCTTAAAACAGTGAAGACGGAGGGCTTTCAGGTAGAGTGATGCTTATTAAATTGCAGTAAATGCAATAAAAAAGGAGTTTTAGTGCCTAAGTCGTGGACCGATGATGCGCCAGTCCCAGAAGTTTTAAAGGATCACGCACACCTTAAAGACTCTTTTTTCTACACAATTAAACGTCGCTTGTTGGGAAATCCTCTCAATCGCCACTCATTAGGTCACCAACGCCTCAACAAACGGTACGCCTTAGGAATTCTTTCATCTGACTGTATTTCATCATCGGCATATGGTTCTGAACAGATTTTGATTGCTTTGCTTCCGGCATTCGGATTAGCAGCTTTTGCAATCTTGATGCCAATGACTGCAATTGTCTTAGCGATTCTTTTGATTATTACTCTGTCTTACCGAGACGTTATTAATGTCTATACCAAAGTTGGTGGGGCATACATTGTTTCGCGAGATAACTTCGGACCAGTAGTTGCACAAATTGCCGCAGTTGCTTTAATGCTTGATTACATCGTGACAGTTGCAATTCAATCAGCAGCTGGTGTTGCAGCAATTATTTCAACTTTTCCTGCTCTTCATGATTACAAGATCCCAATGATTTTAGTTGTGATTGTCTTACTGACATACGGAAACCTGCGCGGCGTAAAAGAGGCTGGTAAAGCTTTCGCGCTTCCTACTTATTTCTTCGTTGGCTGCATGTTTATTGTTTTCTCGGTTGGTCTATATCGACAGTTCAACGGGACATTGGTTCAACTGAGTGTTGAGCAACCTGGCGCAATAGAGATAGGTCAAGAACAAGGTCTTCTGACTTTTGCGGCAATCTTTATCTTGCTTCGCGCATTTGCTAATGGTGGTTCATCTCTGACTGGACTAGAGGCAATCTCTGATGGTGTTGCTCTTTTCAAGACACCAGAACATGTAAACGCCCGTCGCACCCTGTACATCATGAGCACATTGCTTGGAACATTAGTTCTCGGTGTCTCTTGGTTCGCTCACAAAATTCATGCTGTTCCGTACGAGTCCGGCACCCCAACGGTTATTTCTCAGATCGCTAAGACAATTATGGGTGATGGTGTTATTGGCCAGACTATGTTCGTAATGGTTCAGCTAGCCACAATGCTTATTTTGTTTGCTGGCGCTAATACGACCTACAGCGCCTTTCCGATCTTGGTTAATTTCGTTGCAGCAGATGGTTATTTGCCACGTCAATTAACTAAGCGTGGGCACCGCTTAGCTTTTTCTAACGGTATCTTGCTTCTGGCCGGTGGCGGAATCTTCTTGGTCCTCATTACTGCAGGTTCGGTAGAACACCTGGTTGCTTTCTACGCCCTCGGCGTCTTTACCGGCTTTACCTTGGCAGGTTTTGGAATGACCCGTCATGCTCTTCGTAATAAAACAGGTCAATGGCGCGCCAAGGTCGTAATCAATGGACTAGCAGGAACTATTTCTTTCATTGTTGTAATTATTTTTTCAGTAGTTAAGTTCACACAAGGCGCATGGTTAGTACTTATAACCGCACCAATTTTGGTTATCGCATTCTTGCGCTTGCGTCGCCAATATACTCGCGAACAAGAAGCCTTGGTCGTAAAACAACATCAAGAACGTGCGACTTCGATTGCACGGCATGACGTCACTGTTCTGGTTGATAACGTTGATATTGCAACAGTTGGCGCAATTCGATATGCACGCAGCTTAAAGCCACGCAACCTATCTGCTGTTCACTTTGTAATTGATGATCGTCGTGCTGAAGAGATTCAAAAAGCATGGGCAGCATCTGACGCACTTGACGATGTAACTCTTGAATTAATTGACTGCCCTGATCGCCGTCTCGCAAACGCTGCATTGGATTATTCAATTCGTATGACTGAAAAGCCCGATGTCGAATTAACTTTGTTACTTCCACGCCGTGCTTACTCTGGATTCTTGGGTCGTTTGCTTCATGACCAAACCGCAGAAGAAATTGCAGCACCTATTTCGCAATTGCCACGAGTCGTTGCAACAATTGTTCCGTTTGATATTGATCGCATAACATCTGGAAGGAATTTACTAACCGTGGCAAAAGTTGCACCGGCTGTTATTCCGCCAAAACCTGTTAAAAAAGAGGTTCCAGTTAACATTGAGCCGGTCAGTCACTACGCTGAAAATGTGACGCCTATCGGGAATATTGAATGGCGCAAGCGCGCACAAGTACAAGGCCGTGTGACATCAATTAAAACCGCACCTCGTGGATCAGCCCCAACCCTTGAAGTTGAGATTTGGGATGAATCAGGTGGTGTTTCACTGCACTTCTTGGGTCGTCGTGAAATTGCAGGTCTTGAAATTGGTTCTCAGCTGCGAGCAGAAGGCATGGTTGGTGAAGAAGAAGGATCTATGGTGATTCTTAATCCTTCTTACGAACTTCTTGTATAAAAGACTTAATCAATTCACCACATTCTTCAGCTAAAACACCTGCGCGAACTTCAGTTCTAAAGGTGCTTCGTGGATCTCGAAGCAAGTCCCACACCGAACCAACTGCGCCAGCTTTTTCATCCCAGGCTCCAAAGACAATTGTTTGCAATCGTGATTGCGCAATAGCACCCGCGCACATTGCACATGGTTCCAGGGTCACAACCAAGGTGTGATCTGTTAAATGCCAATCTCCTAGTTTTTCTGCAGCGTTGCGGATAGCAACAATTTCGGCATGTGCAGTTGGATCATTGTGTAGTTCGCGTTCATTGTGACCAGTAGCAACTAGCTCACCAGCTGTATTAAATATTGCAGCACCAACTGGAATATCCTGGCTGGCAACTGCCTTGCGTGCTGCTTCAATTGCAACTCGCATCATTTCAATATCGTTCACAGATCCAATAGCTCCGTGAACTGATCGCCGAAACCTAAACGCGCTGCAATCGCTTCAAGTTGTTCATCTGGAAATAATTCTTCATCATCACACAAAGCAGAAATTTCCATCCCGTTCATTCCTAAATCAGCCAAGATTTCTAGGTGCCCTACTGGGCCAGATTCTTCATCATCTTCAGGAATTGGAAGATCAGCGATCTCCATCAACTCTTCTGCAACTGGATAATCAAGTGCTGCAGTTGCATCACTTAAGAATAATGAAATGTGTGAACCTAAGACTCGAATCAAAATAAAGAACTCTTCGTCAATTGAAATTAGTGCGATCGAGCCACCATTTGTTTGTTGTGATTTCAGGCGAGTGATTATTTGTGCAATGTCATAAGGGTCAGGCAGTGTGCCCAAAGTCCAGCGACCGTCTTCGTGCCAAGCTGCGACCGCAAAATCCATTTCACTTGTGAGGTCGGTTACTACATCGTCGATTGCGTCGAAGGATTCAATCTCCTCAACCAGCTCTTCTTCGAAATCTGACATGTGCGCATACTTTCACTCATTGGAAAGGAATGAAACCCCTGTAAGGTAATACCTATGAAAGTACATGTCGCCAATCACCCATTGATCAACCACAAATTGACGGTTTTACGCGATGAACGGACCGATTCGCCAACATTTAGACGCTTGGTCGAAGAGCTAGTAACCCTCTTGGCGTACGAGGCAACCCGTGATGTACGAACTCACGAAGTAGAAATTACAACCCCGGTCACAAAGACAAAGGGCCAAAAATTAGCTGAACCTCGTCCAGTAGTTGTACCAATTTTGCGTGCAGGTCTGGGAATGCTCGAAGGTATGAGCAAATTAATTCCAACCGCCGAAGTTGGATTCTTAGGAATGGTTCGTGACGAAAAAACTTTAGCGGCAAGTACCTATGCAAACCGTCTGCCGGACGATTTGTCAGGACGTCAGGTTTTTGTTTTAGATCCGATGCTTGCCACTGGCGGAACTTTGATTATGGCATTTCATTATTTGATAGATCTAGGTGCAACAGATATCACCGCTGTGTGCATCTTGGCTGCCCCTGAAGGAATTGCGGCAGTGGAAAAAGAGTTTGCAAACAGTCGTGTACCAATCACTCTTGTAACTGGTGCACTAGATGAAAAGTTAAATGAACATGGCTACATTGTCCCTGGCTTAGGTGATGCTGGCGATCGCTTGTACGGTGTTGTGTAAATGGCATCAACATCACCTGGATACGGAATCACAATCCGTGTCGAAGGTTCACCAGATGCAAATCCGGTAGCACTAGCAACAACAGTTATTACTGGTGCTGGTGCAACAATTACCGCGCTAGACGTTGTGGAATCTCTGCTTGATAAAGTTGTCATCGACATAACCTGTGACACAATCGATGCCGAACATGCAGAGCAAATTACTGCAGCGATATCAAAAAACCCAGAATTAACTGTTCGCAAAGTAAGTGATCGAACATTCCTTTTGCACCTTGGTGGAAAAATTGAAATTGCCTCAAAGGTGCCGCTAAAGACCCGCGATGATTTGTCTCGTGCTTACACACCTGGCGTGGCTCGCATTTGCCAAGCAATCGTGGCTGACCCATCTGATGCTCGCCGCCTTACTATTAAGCGCAATACAGTCGCTGTAGTGACCGATGGTTCAGCTGTTTTGGGCCTTGGAAACATCGGTCCGGCTGCTGCTTTGCCTGTGATGGAAGGCAAGGCTGCACTATTCAAGCGTTTTGCCGATGTCGATGCTTGGCCAGTTTGTTTAGATACGCAGGATGTTGATGAAATTGTGCGCACCGTGCAATTGATCGCACCTGTTTACGGTGGAATTAACTTAGAAGATATCTCAGCGCCTCGTTGCTTTGAAGTAGAGGCTCGTCTGCGCGAACTATTGGATATTCCAGTTTTCCACGATGATCAACATGGAACCGCCATTGTGGTTCTTGCTGCGCTTCGTAATGCCCTTAAATTAGTTAAAAAGGATTTAAAGTCGGTCAAAATCGTTCTTAGTGGTGTTGGCGCTGCGGGCAACGCAATTGCACGTTTGCTAACACTAAACGGCGCAGGCAATATCATCGGGTTTAATCATCACGGTGTGATCCACAACGATATGAAGTCTGATGATTCGATGCAGCAATGGTTTATTAACAACAGTAATCCAACTAATTTTACAGGCAAGATCTCTGAGGCAATGGTTGGCGCAGATGTATTCATCGGTGTTAGCGCACCGAATGTCTTAACTGAATCCGATGTTGCTTCTATGGCCAAGGGTTCGATTGTTTTTGCCCTTGCTAATCCAGATCCTGAAATTGATCCAGCAATTGCGCGTAAGTACGCAGCTGTTGTTGCAACAGGTCGCAGTGATCAGCCAAATCAAATTAACAATGTTCTGGCATTCCCAGGAATCTTCCGTGGGTTACTAGATGCAAATGCTCACAAAATTTCTGACCAGATGCTGGTTGCTGCAGCCGAAGCGATTGCAGATTGTGTTTCACCCGATCAACTCAACACATCATTTATTGTGCCAAGTGTTTTTGATCCCAACGTTGTAAAAGCTGTAGCTGCGGCGGTTAAGAAGTCAGTGTGATCGAACTAGCTGCATCCTTTGATGAACAATTTGCATCAATAGCACCCTTTGTTCTCTATTTACTTATTGGGACGATCGTCTTTGTCGAAACAGGCATTCTGTTTGGGTTTTTCTTGCCTGGCGACTCAATACTTTTTAGCGCTGGCTTAGTTGCAGCAGCTCATGGCGAAGTAAATATTGTCATTCTTGTGACCGTAATCTTTATTGCTGCATTTTTAGGTGATCAAATTGGTTTTGTACTCGGCCGCTTAGTTGGGCGCCCCTATCTTGAAAAGCATAAATCTCCGCGTATGCAAAAGATGATCGCTAGATCAGAGCGTTTTTATGAGCAAACTGGGTGGTGGGCTGTGGTTGCTGCGCGCTTCTTCCCGTGGATTCGCACTTTTGTGCCACCCATAGCTGGTGCCTCAAAAATGAATTACTACAAATTTTTATCCGCAAACGCATTAGGTGCATTGCTATGGGGTGTCGGAATTACTTTGGCTGGATATTACGCAGCAACATTGCCATGGGTTAAGACTTGGTCCTATGCCATTGCAGCTTTCTTTATTACTGCCTCTTTGGTCTCTGCACTCGTAAATTACTTACGCCACCGGCGATAACACCGATATACGTCATAGCAAGGCCAGTTATTAAATAAGCGCTAACGCTGACCCCATCTGTTGGCGAAACTAAATCAATAATTAAGGATCCGGCTAACTGCCCACCAACACTAAACAAGGTAAATGTTAAGACGCCTAGATGTTGAACAATTGTTGATGTGAAGGCGATGTATATGACGCCAATTACTCCACCTGTGTAAATCCACCAAGGTCCAGCTGGCAATGGTGATAACTCATTCTTTCCAAGTGCAACGCCGATCAGAATCAGAATCACCAAAAATGTAGTACCGGTGATGAAGTTCAGCAGAGATGTCGTAAAACTCTGATGTGAGTGCTCGTTGATTTGGCCATTTAATGCCCGCTGCACACCGACTACAGCACCTGCAATGCACCCCGCAGTCACTGCGAGCATTGAAAGATTATTCGCATCAATACGATCCCAAACGGATACAAGTACTGCAAAAACGGTCAGCATGGCTGCGATCACGCGACGTGGTGTGATTAGTTTTTTCCCACCACCAGTAAGACCGATTCGATCAACAACCAATGACATTGCAGTTTGGCCAGCAATAGATGCCACTGAATAAATGGCAACGCCAATCAGCGGCACGATCTGTGTTTGGATAGCGACAAAACTGCCACCGAGCGCGCCGGCGAACAACTTCCATCGTGCAATCTCTTTATTGGCAACCGCGGTCTGTAAGTTTTTAATGCCCTCTTTAATGTGAGGGCTAAATGGTGTGATCACAAGAATGATCAGTAACCCTGAACTAAATGACACTAGCGCTGCTTGTAATCCGTTATCTAATCGAAGCGAAAGTTCTCCGTTTGCGCGCGCTTGCAGCGCGATCATCGCCCCAGATAAAGCTGCTAATAAATCTAAGCGCATTACTTGTGAGTGCCGTGGAACTCGCGCTTATCTGCGATCCAATCCATTAGTGCGAATAAAACTCCAGAAAGCACAAAAGTAAGGTGAATGACTACTCGCCAGATTGTGCCTTCGCCCACTTCAGCTTCACCAGAAAGTTCGATGAAATCCTTAAGCAATTCAATTACCGAAATTGCTACTAATGAACCTATTAACTTGATTTTCAAACCGCTGAAATCAATAGTTCCCATCCAGTGTGGGCGATCCTTTGATTCTGTTGCAACATCAATGCGAGAAACAAAGTTTTCGTATCCTGCAAATATCACCATTAAAATTAGATTTGCGAGCAGCGTTAAATCCAACAAGGCCAAGAGTTCTAGCGTAAAGCTTTGCGGAGTTGCATCACCGATGTGTATCGCTATGTGATAGAACTCGATTAGAAAGCGGTAGGTAAGAAGAATTAATGCCCCGACCAATCCCAAATACAGTGGCGCAAGAAGGAAACGGGCGCGGAAAAGAATGGATTCAATTGCATTGGAAATTTGGCTCATGTGCAGATTTTATCTCAACCCTCTAATGAAAGCGTGACTTGCAGCCATTCCTCTTCAAGTTTCGTCGCTTCCGCGCTCAGAACCAATAACTCGGAAGCGATTGCAACTAGGCGATCGGCATCAAAGGCTGCGGTCTCTTGCTCAGCAGTTAAAGCTGCAATTGCCGCTGCGCATTTTTCCATCTGGCGTTCAAGGCGTGTTAAGTCTTTCTTTAGTTGACGTTGTTCTGCGGCATTAGAGGTTTTCTTTTCCTTGACCACCGTGGCAACAGAATTCAAAGCAACTGCGCGCTGTTCCAGGTACTCATCGACCCCGCGCGGCAAATCACGGACCTTTTTGTCGCCCAATAAACCAACAAAGCGATCACATACGCGTTCTAAGAAGTATCGATCGTGCGAGATAACAATGAGCGTCCCACCATAACTATCTAACAAATCTTCTAACTCGGTCAATGTTTCAATATCAAAATCATTTGTTGGCTCATCAAGTAGTAAAACGTTAGGGCTATCCATCAGTAAGCGAGTTAGCTGCAAACGACGCTTTTCACCCCCTGATAAATCACCAACAGGGGTCCACTGAGATTCTCGATCAAAGCCCAATCGCTCGCATAGTTGCGAAGCAGAAAGTTCGCGCCCGCCACCTAGTTCAACACGATTAGCAATCTTTTCAACCGCCTCTAGAACCCGCCAGGTTGGATCTAACTCATCTAAGTGCTGAGTCAAGAAAGCAGCTTTAACAGTTACACCAGTTACTAATTTTCCGGCAGTTGGTTGAATTTCACCAGTTAAGGTGCGCATTAAAGTTGTTTTGCCCGCGCCGTTTACGCCCACGATTCCAATTCGATCACCTGGACCGACATTCCAATATAGGTCGTCAATTAATTCGTTATCACCGAGTTTTACCTGAACATGATGTGCTTCGTACACAGTCTTACCTAAACGATTCAGTGCAAACTTTAAAAGTTCGCCTTGATCACGCGGGGCTGGTTCATCTGCAATCAAAACATTCGCAGCATCAATTCTAAACTTTGGCTTAGATGTTCTGGCCGGTGCACCGCGGCGAAGCCAGGCAAGCTCTTTCTTAATTAACATGTTTCGGCGTTGATCCATGACAGATGCTTGACGAGATCGCTCTGCTTTAGATAAAACGAATGCGCTATATCCACCGTCGTACTCTTCAACTTTGCCTTCAACAACTTCCCAGGTGCGCTCTGTAACCGCATCCAAAAACCAACGATCGTGCGTCACGACAACAACTGCTAAACCGCGGCGATTATTAATGTAGGTGGCAAGCCAGGCAACGCCTTCAACATCTAGGTGGTTTGTTGGTTCATCCAACAAAATTAAGTCAAGTTCGTTGATTAGTAGTTTTGCTAAACCAACTCGTCTGCGTTCTCCTCCAGATAACTGCCCAAACTTGCGATCAAAGATGTGATCATCAAAGCTTCCGAACAATCCAGTAAACACTTCGCGGATGTTTGGGTCACTTGCCCACTCGTGTTTTTCGGTATCGCCTAAAACAACTTCGCCAACCGTACTTTCAGGATTAGCTAAATCAACTTGCGATAGCAAACCGATCTTTGCTGAATTAGATTTTGTAACGCGCCCCGAATCAGGTGGTTCGATTCCGGCCATAACTTTCATTAATGTACTTTTACCCGAACCATTTCGACCAACAATTCCAATGCGATCGCCTTCGGATACGCCAAGTGAGACGCCTACCAAGAGCTCTTTGATATCAAAGGCTTTAGAGACATCTTCGATGTTAACAACATTGCGCGCCACGGTAGGAGAGCGTACCTTTCCCTTATGAAGGTAACTGACCGCGAATACGCGCTAGAGCTTGATAAAAATGATCCATTGGCTCATTTCAAATCGCAATTTGTGATTTCAGACCCAACCATGTGTTATTTGGACGGTAATTCTTTGGGCCGCTTACCAAAAGCAACAGTTACGGCGATTAATGATTTCATGACCAAGGAATGGGGCCCTGAAGTTGTTACTGGCTGGAGCCACTGGGTTGATGAGGCTCAGCCAACTGGCGATTTATTGGGTGAAGCCGCACTTGGTGCAGCAGCGGGTCAGGTGTTGGTCTGTGACACGACATCAGTTAATTTCTATCAACTATGTCTTGCGGCAATTCATGCGCGGTCTGGCCGCAAAACAATAATTACCGATGCTGCAAATTTTCCGACTGATCGATACATCCTTGACGGGATTGCACAGCAATTTGGCTTGAACCTTGTCATGATCAACAATGAAGATCCTGCGATTGCGCGGCACGAGAGAATCACAACCGAAGTTCTTGCGCCGTTTCTCAATGATGATGTTGCGCTAGTAACTCTGGAAGTTATTCAATATCGATCAGGTGCCCGTACAGATTTAAAATCAATCACAGATCAGGTGCGCGCAATTGGCGCTTTGGTTGTATGGGATGCCAGCCACGCAGTTGGTGCAATTGAATTAAACCTAGATGCAAATGGTGTCGACCTATGTGTGGGATGCACATACAAGTACGGCAACTCTGGACCTGGTGCACCTGCCTGGTTGTATGTTTCAAAGCGCATTCAAAGTGAGTTACAGGTTCCAATCCAAGGTTGGTTTGCCCAAGATGCGCAGTTTGAAATGGGACCAGTTTTTGAGCGTTCCCAAACAATCCGTGGTTTCCAGATTGCTAGTCCATCATTGATGGGAATTCGTTGCGTACAAACCGCTTTTTCAATGATTAAAGAAGCTGGCATCGATGCAATTGCTCATAAAGCAGCAGTTGGCACTGGGATGATGATCGAGCTATATGACGCATGGTTAGCACCACTTGGCATCGAACTCAATACTTCACGTGATGCTAAAGAACGTGGTGGGCATATTTCACTTGTTCATCCAGATGCTGCGCAAATTTGTGTTGCAATGCGCACTATTTCAAATGTAATCCCTGATTACAGAACACCTAATTCAATTCGTTTGGCAATTTCTCCGCTTCCAACCTCATATGTTGAAATCTGGGACGGGTTAGAACGTATGCGGGATTTAGTGGCATCTGGCCGCTATAAAGAGGTTAAAGAAGGTGGGTCTCGCGTTACATGAGCGAAAACTTTGATTCCGCGCTTACCTACACATCGTACTTAGCTGTAGATGAGCTTCTTAAACTGCAGCGTCCACTTTCTACGGGGCCAGAACATGATGAGATGCTCTTTATTATCATTCATCAGACATATGAATTGTGGTTCAAACAATTAATTCATGAGTTCAAGCAAGCACAAGTCGCAATGGAATCAGGTGATTCTCATTATTCGTTAGCAATCTTGGGACGCATCCGAACAATTCTCAAAGTTTGCGTAACACAGATCGACATCTTAGAAACTATGACGCCTTTGCAATTCAATGCATTTCGTTCTTATCTTTCTTCATCAAGTGGTTTTCAATCTGCCCAGTTCAGAATGGTTGAAGCGTTATTAGGTCGTCGTGATAGCAAGATGGCTGGACATTTACCCTTGGATATTCAAGAGCAGATTAAGGAAATCACGGCGCGCAATAGTGTGTGGGATTCAGCTCTTGTCTATATTTCAAAGCGTGGTCATGCAATTCCTGCAGAAATTCTGAATCGTGATAAATCTACTGCCTATGTTCCAAACACTGCTGTGCAAGAAGTATTGCTTCAAGTGCACCGCAATGATCCAGAATCTGCGATGGTGTGCGAACGTTTAGTAGATATTGACGAAGGCATGCAGGAATGGCGCTATCGCCACGTGAAAATGGTTGAAAGAACTATTGGGCACAAAGTAGGAACTGGTGGATCAAGCGGTGTTGCCTACTTAAGCAGCACCTTGTTTAATCCAACTTTTCCAGATCTTTGGGAGATCCGTTCTAGTTTCTAATTACCGACCGTGATAAATGAAAATTGCAATAATCGAAACAACTGCGCCGCCAGAAATTAAAAAATATTTAACCCATGGCTTCATACCTGTTTTTTCAGCTGCTCTAGCTGCGATGCGCTTTGTATGCATCATGACTCTGCCAGCCCATGCAAACTCAGTTGCTAAAATTCCGAGTCCCGCCAAAAGAATAAGTATTCCTGGACCTGGGCCAATTAACGCGACCGCACCGGCAACAGTTATTCCGCCACCAATAACCCCAATAATCACACGCCAGACAATGCGACCGGCTGTCGTCTTCTTAATCCACGAGCGAAAATTCATTGTATTTTCGTCACAATCATTTCTTTTGGGTAGGCCTTAATTGTAATGGCGTTATTGCATTTTGATAAACCACAATACGTGTTTCCCAACTAGGCTCGAAGAATAGCTATACCGTTGAGAATAATGATTGCAAGGGCAACGAAGATACCAAGTTGCTTTGCTGGGAGCTTTCCAACCAATCGTGCAGCAATTGGAGCAGCAATAGTTCCACCGAGAGCTAAGCCTCCGACGATCCCCCAGTTGATGTCGATTCGCCCAATCTGCGCCAGGAAGCCGATTGATGCTGCTACTGCAACAACAAACTCAGCGGCGCTAACGGTGCCTATGATTTTTCGAGGCTCCATAGATGTTGTTGAAATGAGAGTTGGAGTAACGATTGGACCCCAACCACCACCTCCAGAGGCATCAACAAATCCACCAGTAAATCCAAGATAGCTCAAAAAGCGAGGGCTCTTAATTTCTATCATATTCACTTGGCCCTCTGCTTTAAATACATTGCGATACAGCAGAAGAAAGCCAAGAAACAAAAGCAGTGTAGATATAAAGATCTTTGAACTAGAAAGATCGATGAAGGATAGAAAAGTTGCGCCTAAAAAAGCACCGATGCCACCAGGGATGGCAAGTCGCAGCAAAATCTTTTTATCAATATTTTCTGCATGCCAATGAGAAGCTCCTGATGCCAAGGTTGTTCCAATTTCGGCAAAATGGACTGCAGCAGATGCCACCGCAGCAGATGCACCTAAGGTGACAAGCAAAGTTGAGCTGGTAAGTCCAAATCCCATACCAAGTGCACCGTCTATAAGTTGAGCGGTGCTTCCTACGAAAGCAAAAATAATCCAGTTCATAGAAGAATAGTAAGGATTTTATCCACGTTATCTTGTATTGGCGCAGTGCCATCAAGCACTAAATCAGGGTGTGCTGGACGTTCATATTCTTGACCAACACCAGTGAAATTGGGAATTTCACCCGCATCAGATTTCTTAAAGAGACCCTTTGGGTCTCGCGCTCGACAAACTTCGATTGGTGTATCAACAAAGATTTCAAGGAATTCTCCCGGTTCAAACTTGCTCTTTGCTCTTTGGCGATCGACTTCGAAAGGACTAACAAGTGCTGAAATTACAATTAAGCCTGCATCGACCATCAGCTTTGCTACTTCAGATACGCGCCTGACATTTTCTGCTCGGTCTTCAGTTGTAAAGCCAAGATCCATATTTAGGCCAAGTCGTAAGTTATCCCCGTCTAATACGTATGCGTGAGCACCTTGCGCAACTAAACGCTTTTCAAGGGCGTTTGCGATTGTAGATTTTCCAGATCCAGAAAAACCAGTAAGCCAAACGACGCGAGATTTCTGATTCTTCTGTGCGCTGCGTTGGAGTTTGTTTACTTCGTAGTCTTGGTGAGTCACATTGGAAGCACGGCGCAATGCATGACGAATCATTCCTGCGCCAACCGTTTTAAGCGTTAGCCGGTCCACAAGTATGAAATTTCCAAATTCACGATCATCGGTATATGGGCGCATCACCAAAGGAATGTCTGATGCAATTTCGACATCGCCGATTTCATTCATCTTTAAGGTATCTGAAGAAATATGCTCGCCAGTGTTTACATCGATCTTGTGCCTAATTTTGGTAATAATTGCTGGTGTAGTCGAAGGTCCGCTAATCATCAGATATGAGCGACTATGGATCAAAGGATCTTCATGAAGCCAAACAAGGTGCGCTGCAAAACGATCAGCTGCAGTCAGATCATCCTTAGAGGCTGCAATGACATCACCTCGAGTTGCATCAACTTCGGGAGTGAGAACAAGTGTTACAGCAACATCGGTTTCAGCTTTTTTAATGTCGCCGTCAAAAGTTACGATGGAAGAGATTGTCGCCTGCTGATTACTTGGAAAAATCGTGACTTCTTCACCTTCTGTGAAGGTGCCACGGCGGACTGTCCCAGATACGCCACGGAAGTTTTCTGCTCGCGCAATCATTTGAATGCGCATTAGCCCACTAGTGGATAGATTTTTAGGTTTTTCCCATCCCTGAATCGCATCTTGCAAAGTTTGCCCCTTATACCAAGGCATTTTTTCGCTAGGGAATACGACGTTATCTCCGGCAAGTGCGCTCATTGGAATAATGTGAATGTCTTGTACATCCAGGCGTTCGACTGCTCGCTGAATATCTGCAGAAATAGCATCAAATACTTCTTGTTTGTAATCCATGGCATCAAGCTTGTTAATTGCAATGATTAGCCGGGAGACTCCCATGAGTGAACAGATAGTTAGGTGACGCAAAGTTTGGGTGCGCACACCTTTCATTGCATCGACTAGTACTAAACCAATATCAGCGCGCGAAGCTGCAACCACCATGTTTCGGGTGTACTGCTCGTGCCCCGGAGCATCACTAATAATTAGGCGTTTTCCATCCAGAAGTGTCATCGAGCGATACGCAACATCGATCGTGATGCCTTGTTCGCGCTCTGCTTCAAGACCATCTGTGAGCAAACTAAAATCAATATCACCGGCAGGAATTGTTGAACCTGTCCGCCTTACTTTTCGAGCCGCTCCAATAGTGTCATGTGGAACGCTATCGGTTTCAACAAGTAGGCGTCCGATCAGAGTGCTCTTGCCATCATCAACACTTCCGCAAGTGAGTAGACGGACAATTGCGCCGGCCATTAAAAGTACCCTTCAGTCTTTTTCTTTTCCATTGAATCTTCATTTTCGCCGTCGATTAAGCGTGTAGCACGTTCGCTGAGTTTGACCTGTAGAACTTCTTCAACAACTTCTTCAATAGTTGTGGCAGTTGATTCAACTGCTGCAGTAAGTGGATAACAACCAAGCGTGCGAAACCGGACCATCTTCATAAACGGTGTCTCACCATCTCGAAGTTGAAAACGATCATCATCGACCATAATCATTTGATCACCGCGCTGAACCATTGGTCGCTCTTTTGCAAAATAAAGAGGATTTACTTCAATTTTTTCCTGCAATATGTAATGCCAGATATCAGCTTCGGTCCAATCAGAAATTGGGAAAACTCTCATTGTCTGTTCTGGTGCAAGTCGAGTGTTATATGTTCGCCACAACTCTGGACGTTGCTCGCGAGGATTCCAGCGATGACCGGGGTCGCGGACACTAAAAATGCGCTCTTTCGCCCGACTCTTCTCTTCGTCACGACGAGAACCACCAATTGCTGCATCAAACCCATGCAAATCGAGGGCTTCGCGTAGGGCCACTGTTTTCATTACACGCGTGTACTCGGATGCATTGGTGTTAAAAGGATTAATGCCAGCTTGTACGCCTTCTTGATTGGTGTGAACAATCAACTGTGATTTAGTTTCGGTGACAATTCGATCTCGGAAAGAGATCATCTCCTTAAATTTCCAAGTTGTATCCACATGCAACAGCGGAAATGGAATCGGTGATGGGTAAAAAGCCTTGCGAGCAAGGTGCAATAAAACTGAGGAATCTTTACCAATTGAATACATCATCACTGGCTTTTTAAAACCAGATGCTGTTTCACGAAGAATCTCGATCGATTCGTTCTCAAGTTCTTTAAGGATTGCGGAAATTTTGCTCATAGAGTCACAGCCTTAAAGTCGTAATCCCCATAGCTCTTTGCAATTTTTACCAAGAAATCTTCTTGCGCTTTGTTTGAACGGTCTTGTTTTACTGTGGTTGGAGCAAGCGTCAGCTTGTCCCAATCTTTAAAATCTTCGAACTGAGCGAATTTTTGGATTTCGCGAACTTTTTCGGGGTTGTGTAGATCGCCAAAATCAACATCCAGAATTGGACATCCTTGCGCTTTTGCAAAGTGCAAGTAATCCGTATAAAACTTTGTGTAGTTAAAAATAAAGGTTTCAAATTCTTGCAAATCTAAATCAACAACAACCTCTGAAGTACTTGCTGTATGCCACTTTCCAGTTGCGTTAGCTTTTTTATGTGAAACAAAACGATCGAGGTGATTTCTACGAAGAAAGATAATACTTGGCTTGAATTCTGAGATGATCGACTGAAGCAGTGGATCTGATAGATGCTGTGGAAAAACTTTAATAATGTGAATTCCTGGGAGACTACTAATCGCTGACATAGTGCGATGGGCATCTAAGGAAGTTGTTTCAAACTTGTAATACTTCCAAGACTTGCGCTGCTGTCGCAAATTTATTGAATAGCGAAGAGAGAAAAATGGATAGAAGTGATTGATTCGCTCAATTAGTGATTGCCATGCATTGAATATGAAGAATTCGCCGTAATATCTAAATCCAACTTCCTCATTCGAGAGTAAACTTCCAATCGCATGAGTTCCAGAACGTGGAAAAGAAATGACAAAGACAATCTTAGATTTAGCCGGCTGGGACTTATGAATATAGCGATTGTAGAAATACAAAGGGAGAGCCTTGAAATTTAAAAGAGCCTTCTTAAGAGTGATAACAAGGTCGGATTTAGCGGGTTTTTTGGTACTTGCGCGCTCGGCGGACATTTTCGAATCTTATCAGTGGCAGATTTGATTATTGGTAGTCTTGGCACATGACATCGAATCCAATTAAGACAATGGATCGATTCACCTCATTTTCACAGGAAATAGAAAGCCTGCAGGCTCTACGTAAGTCTCGAAGATCTGTCATTAAAAAATATCCAAGGATAAGCGTCCTAGTCTCGACACTTAGAGCAGACGATCTCTCAAATTTACTTGACCAGCTCCTTGATCAAACCCTAGCTGCCTTTGAATTGATTCTAGGTTTGCATGCATTTGAGTTGTCACAATCGCATAAAAAACAAATAGCTGCTCTCAAGCGCCGAAAAGTGAATGTGATTGTAGAGAAATATTCTCACGATAAAACTTTGGGAATGATTCTCACTTCATTAGCATCGCAATCAACCGGTGAATTCATTGCAAAAATGGATGATGATGACTACTACGGGCCAGAACACCTTCGTGATTTAGTAGATGCCGCACTTGATACAGGTGCAGATGTTGTGGGACGGGCTATGAATTATGTTTACCTGGAGCCTTTGCAATTGACGGTGCGTAGATTTAAACCTCATGGGACACAGGCAGTTGAACTATGGAGTGATTGGGTATGTGGTGGAACTATTTTGGCTAAGTCAGATGTTGCAGAAGCAGCAGGTTGGTTTGGAGAGGGCAACACTGCAGTTGATACATATTTGCTCAGTAATGTTGTAAATAACGGCGGGAAAATCTGGCGCACTTTTGGGGCCGGATACATTTATCGTCGAACCTTTACTTTTCACACTTACGTTACTAATTACTCCAAGTATTTAAATGGCGCTAATGAGCAAGTGGTCGGAATTTGGGACCACCCAATCTTTGGAAAAAAACGATGAGATACGAGCCATATCGTTTTGCCCGTCCCCAGGGGCTTTCCCTTGTGTCAGATCCGAAATTATCTGTTGCGATAGTAATTGCCTGCCGTGATGGCCAAGAAAAGCTTGATTTAGTTTTAGCCTCTCTTTCTGTGCAAAGTTACCCAACATCATTAACTTCGGTTTACGTTATTGATGATGCAAGCGCAAAACCACTAGTACTCCCTAAGATCAAGCCTGCAAAAACCAAGCTGATTTCCTATAAAAATGCAGCAGGCCGATGGGGGAAAACTGCTGCAACAAATGATTGTGTTGCGAAACTGCGCGAGGATGTCCTCTGGTTTATCGATGCGGACATGATTTTTGATGCTGATCATTTAGCTCACCACATGAAATGGCATCACGACAATGATGATTACGCTGTTCTGGGTTGGAAGCGTTTTGTTAAGAGTTGGAACTACACACCTGAATCTCTGATGAAATCCATAAAAGCTGGCGAATTTGATCATTTGCATACTGAGAGCTGGGGTAAGGATCTTTGGGAAGAACGAGTTACGCGTACTCACGATTTGGAAAAACCAGAATTAGATGGGTACAGATCTTTTGTAGGTGCAACATTTTCTATTCGAAATCAGCAATGGCGTTACCTTGGTGGGTACGATCGCAACTTTATTACAGCCGAAGATACTGAGTTTGGTTGGCGAGTTTTTATAAATGGTTTGCGCACCGTCGCCGATCGCCAAGCTAAATCTTGGCATCTGGGCTATAGCACTGTTGAATCTAATAAAGAGTTAATTCATCGACATAATGATCCATTGCTTGCACAACTTGTTCCGCAGATGCACAGCGTGCGTGCAAAGAACGCTTTTAATTGGTCGATACCAACTTATCAAGTCTTCTTAGATGTTCGCGATTCAACTCTTGATCAATTATTAGATCTTCGTGCCAAGCTTCTGAAACTTCCAGGCACAAACGCGCACTTCACTCTTTTGGCAGCTTGGAATGTTCTGGATCACAGATACTCACCGCTAGATGATTCCCATAGTGACCTTCGCGAAATACACAATTGGCTACAGGGCGACGCTGAATACTCATTTGAGAACATAGGTTTTGATTCACAGTTGGTGATTGAAGAGCTCATTGAGGGATTCACACACGGACCAACCCCTTATTACATTTATGCGGAAGCTGCTGGTGATTTCGACCTGAAAGACCTTATTGATTACCTTCTCTCAAGCCAAAACGGGCTAGTCGGTATTGTAAATAAGAAAGATCAAAGGGCCTTTGCTGTATTTGCCCCAGCCCTTGCACGAGCGTTAACACTGGACACACCTCTATATAAATCAATTGAGCGACAGTGGGGTGTTCTTTGGATGAGCGATGATCAATTTGCAGCTATAAATAAGGGTAAACATAATCGCCTTGTACGTTTCTTCCGATACCTAAAGCGTGAAGGAAAGAAAATTAACTCTCCAAAGCAGCTCTTTATCTTTGTGCAAAAGGTGATCTCATTACTTCTGAGAAAAGTTCTACGTCGTGGATAAACCGATGATTATTCTCGCCACAAGCAATGGAATTGGGATGGGTCACTTGGCCCGAGCGACTGCAGTTGCAGAAGAGCTCAAAAATACCGCGCAACCAATTATTGTTTCCGTAGCTGGGGGAATTTCAGAAATACCAGAAGTTATTGGAATACCTTGCGAATACATTCCTGGAAAAACTCGCCGTTGGATGCCGGCGCATCGTTGGGATCGTTATTTTAGAGATCGTTTAATCGCTATCGCTGATGAGACCGGGGCAAAGGTTATTTCTTTCGATGGAGTTGTTCCTTACCCAGGATTTATTGCAACCAAATTAAAGCGCCCAGATCTGACAATTGTTTGGGTTCGTCGAGGCCTATGGCAGAAAAACATTCTCCGCTTTGCTCTTCCATTTCAATCTCACTTAGTAGATGCGATTATCGAACCAGGCGATATTGCACGTGCTTACGACCACGGGCCAACCTCTAAACGCAAAGACGCGATATTGACCTCGCCTGTATCCCTCTACTCTAAAGCTCGCGCACATACTCGTGACGATGCACGTAAAATCTTAGGACTCGACAGTGATCGCCCTGCAGTATTAGTTCAACTCGGTACGGGCGATGATGATATGAACGAAAAGATGCGTGCCGCTCTTGGTGGTTTACTTGATTGGCAAGGATTACAAGTTGTCTTAACTAAAAATCCAGAGGACGCACACGGCATAAGTCTTGTTCCAGCTGGACTAAATACCAAAATCCAGCGCTATTTCCCACTGGCAGATGTACTTGCAGCCTTTGATGGCGCTATTGCAGCTACTGGATATAACAGTGTTCATGAACTATTGCCGGCACAAATCCCAACTGTGCTGATTTCAAACATTCGCGGTACTGATGATCAAGATGCTCGAGCTAAGTGGTGCCATGATCAGGGCTACGCACTGCGTGCTGATCACGCCAATTTGTCAGACATAACCGCAACAGTGAGAAAATTAAGTGATGCGCAATTGCGAGAGAATCTACGCAACAAGTGCGCAGAACTTTCAGACACCAGTGGTGGAAAGCAAATTGCTGAAATTTTGCTTGGTCTGGCTAATTCTGCAACAAAAAAGCCAAGTAAAAGAGTTACAAGATTTTTTCTCACCCAAGTAATTCATAAAGCGACCTACCTGTTTCGTTTGGTTCGTCCCTACAAAAAGATTGCCATCATGGACAATAAACCGGCACTCTTTAGCCAAGAAATTTCAGCAGAATACTTACGTTCTCATATCAAAGGTAATCAACGATTTGAACATTTGATTGATGGTGCATCAAAGAGCTATGTCGATGTCCGCCATCAAATCGCTAGTAAAGCTTACGACCTTTAAAACCTATTAATTACTCCACGAAGAATGTAGTGGTCGTCCTTCGGCGTAACCTGCTGAAGATTGAACTCCAACAGTTGCTTTCTCTGCAAACTCTTCGATGTTTTTTGCACCGGCATATGTAAAGGAAGAGCGAACTCCGGCGATGATTTCATCCAATAAATCTTCAACGCCTGGTCGTGCAGGGTTTAAGTACATTCGAGATGTTGAGATTCCTTCTTCAAAGAGCGCTTTACGGGCGCGATCAAAGGCATCTTCCTGGGATGTTCGCGCTGCAACAGCACGTGCCGATGCCATTCCGAAGGATTCTTTATACAAGCGACCATTCGCATCACTTTGAAGATCCCCTGGAGATTCATAAGTTCCGGCAAACCACGATCCGATCATTACTTGTGATGCACCTGCGGCTAGTGCCAGCGCAACATCGCGCGGATGGCGGACTCCGCCATCGGCCCACACGTGTGCGCCAAGCTTTTTAGTCTCTGTTGCGCACTCCAAAACTGCTGAAAATTGTGGGCGTCCTACGCCTGTTTGCATGCGAGTAGTACACATCGCGCCAGGACCGACACCAACTTTTACAATGTTTGCACCAGCTTGTACTAAATCATGAGCACCTTGTGCGGTTACAACATTTCCGGCAACGATTGGAATTTGTGGGTTAATAGATCTAATGGCAGTCAAAGCTTCTAGCATTTTCTTTTGGTGACCGTGGGCAGTATCTACAACTAAAACATCTGCGCCAGATTCAATCAACGCTGCCGCTTTTGCCGCGACATCTCCATTAATTCCAACTGCTGCAGCAATTCGTAAACGTCCCTTTGCATCAAGTGCCGGTGAATACAAAGTTCCACGCAGTGCACCCAAGCGCGTCATGATTCCAACGAGATCACCATTACTTGCAACAACTGGTGCCAATTTGTGGCGATGTTGATTCAAAAATTCAAATGCTTCGCGAGCGCCAAGCGTGTCTGGCATTGTTGTTAAATCTTTACTCATGACCTGATGCAATTGCGTAAAGCGATCTACGCTCTTGCAATCCTCTTCAGTAATGATTCCTACAGGTTTTCCACCTTCAACAACTACTACTGCGCCATGTGCGCGTTTGTGTAACAAACTAACTGCATCTGCAACTGTTGATTGGGGTGACAAAGTAATTGGAGTATCAAAGAAGGGGTGACGTTCTTTCACCCATGTAATTACTGAATCAACAACAGCATGCGGAATATCTTGTGGAATAACAGTTAAACCACCGCGACGTGCCATTGTTTCTGCCATGCGTCGCCCTGCAATAGCTGTCATGTTTGCAACAACAAGCGGAATCGTTGTTCCGGTTGCATCTATCGCCGAAAGATCGACATCCATTCTGGATGAAAGTTCAGATCTGCTTGGCACCATGAAAACATCGTCATATGTCAGGTCGTGGGTAGGTTCATTTATGAATCGCACGTAGGCAAACAATACTCAGGTAGACTAGAAGAATGTCTAAACCACTCATATCTGTACGTGGATTAACCAAGGTTTTCGGGGATTTCACCGCTGTAGACGGCATTGACTTTGATGTTGCCAAGGGTGAGTCCTTTGGATTATTAGGTCCCAACGGCGCTGGTAAATCAACCACTATGCGCATCTTGGCCGCAACATCTACCCGCACATCAGGCACTGTTGAAATCTTGGATAAAGATCCAGAAAAGTTTGGTCCTCTTGTTCGCGCGCACTTAGGTGTTGTGCCACAACAAGACAACCTGGATGGTGAACTAACTGTTAGCGAGAACCTGTACATCTATGGTCGCTACTTTGGTCTTTCAAAGAAGTTTATAAAGGGCAAGATCGAAGAACTTCTTGAATTCGCACAGCTTGAAGAAAAACGTGATGTTAAGGTAGAAGACCTCAGTGGTGGAATGAAGCGCCGCCTAACAATTGCGCGCGGGCTTGTTAGCGAACCAGACATTTTGTTGTTGGATGAACCGACAACAGGTCTAGATCCACAAGCACGACATATTTTATGGGATCGCTTATTCCGCTTAAAGGAACAAGGCGTGACTCTGGTATTAACCACACACTTTATGGATGAAGCTGAACAGTTGTGTGATCGTCTTGTCGTAATGGACAAGGGTGCGATCATGGCTGAAGGTTCACCACAAGGTTTGATTAAAGAGTATTCAAGCAAAGAAGTTCTTGAGGTTCGATTTGGTAGCGATCGTAATAAAGAGGTAGCTCCACAGTTAACGCAAATGTGTGAACGTATGGAAATTTTGCCAGACCGAATTTTGATGTACACCGAAGATGGTGAAAAACTTCTAGAACAAATTGCCGCTGCCAAGATGCATCCCACTACTTCGTTGGTTCGTCGAAGCTCACTTGAAGATGTGTTCTTGCGTTTAACTGGAAGAACATTGATTGAATGAACACCGGTATTGATGTTGTTCAGATTCAGCGCTTTGGAGCTTTGTATATAGCTTCGGCGCGTTTGAAATCTATGGCTAAATGGAAAACAATCATTACTGTCGTAGACGTCGGAAACCCTTTGTTTTACTTGATTGCAGTCGGTGTCGGCATTGGCGTGCTGGTGGAACAAGGATCCGGTACAAGCGGCACAAATGGCATTAAATACATTGCTTTTATCGCACCGGCGCTCCTGGCTAACTCTGCGATTACCGCTGTTATGGATGAAACAATATTTCCAACTATCGAAGGCTTTAAGTGGCGCAAACTTTTCTTTGCCCAAAATGCAACACCAATTACTGGACGCCAAATTGCGCTGGGTGTTTATCTATCCGCACTGTGCCGAGCGCTATTTAGCGTTTCGATTTACTACGTTTTACTTCTTGCATTTAATGTCGTGAATTTTGGCTTAAGTATTTTGCTGATCCCGACAGCAATTCTGGGAGGCGGCGCATTCGGTGCCGTCGTTTTGTTTGCTGCAGCAAGAATTGAAAAAGTCGATCAGTTCTTTAACATTCTAGGTCGCTTAGTAATCATGCCGATGTTCTTATTTTCCGGAACATTTTTTCCTTTATCTTCGATGCCAATTTACTTGCAACCAATTGGTTGGGTTTCACCACTATGGCATACGACAGAACTTGGGCGAGAAGCTGCTTTTGATTACGGAATCAGCACTTTTATGGTCACAGTTCACTTAACATTCTTATCAACCTTAGTAATAGTTGGACTTACCCTTGCGAGGCGCCAATTTGAACGGAGGTTGGCTAAGTGAGTGCTGCTGTTGAAATTGCAGAAAAGAGTAAAACTACTGCGATGTATGCCGGTCGTCCTCATGTGTTACTAGAAAGAGGTTGGCTAGCTTTTAGATCTACTAACTGGATTCCTGTTGTCACTGGATTTGTTGAGCCAGTTCTTTTCTTATTGGCTTTTGGATATGGCATGGGAAATCTTGTTGGAGATATAACCACTGGCGACACAACTATTGATTACACATTGTTTATTGCACCAGGATTGTTGGCTAACAGTGCTATGAATGGTGCGATCTATGATTCCACCTGGAATGTCTTCTGGAAACTCAATGAGTCAAAGTTGTATAAGACAATGCTTTCTACGCCGCTTGGGCCTTTGGATATCGCCCTTGGCGAGATCAGTTGGGCGCTTATTCGTGGCCTGATTTACTCAATAGGTTTCCTAACCGTTGTCACCGCACTGGGGCTTACCCCAAGTGTTTGGGCGCTGCTAGCAATCCCTGCGGCATCTTTAGTCGCATTTGGCTTTGCCTCATTTGGAATGGCTGTGACATCTTTCTTCAAAACCTACCAACAAATGGGTTTCATAAACATAATCCTTTTGCCAATGACTTTGTTCTCGGGCTCGTTGTATCCGATTTCTGTCTATCCGGATTGGGTAGAAAAGATCATCATGGCACTACCTTTATGGCACGGGATTGAATTAGTCCGCGCATTCTGGTTTGGAACTATTAACTCTGGCGTCTTAGTTCACATTGCATACTTCGTTGTAATGATTGCTGCAGGACTATTTGTTACATCACGCAGATTACGAGCATTGTTCCTTCGCTAATCCTTACTGAAAGTTGCATCAGGTACTAGAGCGGGACATTTCCAACCCGGAGCAATCACTGGCTCGAAATGCCACCATTCGTTGTCAAATACACGACACAACCCAAACTTGGATCCATTAACTTCTAACCAACCTGCTGCGATTGGTTCATCCGGATAATTCACATCTATCGCAACACCCCATGGATGGTGTGAAACAAGTGGTGGTGCAACCCACTTACTTGCCTCGGCTGTGCTTCCGTATTTTTTTATTGCCTGTGCAAACAAAGTTTTTTGGCGGGACAAAGATCTATACCCAGATGCGATGTACAACGCCTGTCCATCTTTTTTTGCAGCGGCTTGGGCTGCTTTAAAGCGGTACATAAGTTGTTTATCGATTGCGGATGGACGGATTAACGAGCGTGGAATTGCCCCAGCACCCAAAGAAAATTCAGTTTTTTCACACCCTTTTATTACATTTGAAATACGTATTGTGTAATCACTCTTTTTTGCACAACTTAAGGGAATAGTGTCCGACGCATGAGAAACCCCGCTTATGGCCAAAAAAGCCAATAAAAAGGCTAAAAATGCCCGACTTTTACGCATGCCGCCAGTCTAACGGGGTTGCTTTTTAATTAAAGAGTGAGAGAATTGCCAAAGTTAAGAAATTAACTAAAACGAACCGGGAGAGTACTTCTCAAACGAGTTTCAAAAGCTGAAACCTTTGCCGTACAAGTTTTACAAATGCTGACACAGAGTAATCACAAGCAAACATTTAGATTCGTCCCATCAACATCAGTTCCAGTAGACCCGCAGAGGGTTGAAGCTATTCTCAAGCAAGAATGGGAACTATTCACTAAAAGTACTGGCAAGAGCGCCGAAGAGAGCCGGCGTTCATTCAAATCTTTGCCTCTAGGTGTCACATCAAGTTTCCAACACTGGGATCCATATCCAATTTCAATCGTCTCTGCCAAAGGCGCATATATGACCGATGTTGATGGTCGCCAGCTTTTGGATCTGTCTATGGGATTCGGCGCAATGTTCGCTGGACACTTAAACCCAACTGTTATCGAAGAAATTCAAAGTTCACTAACAACAGGAATGCTTTTCGTAACACCATCACCAACTTCAACTGATGCTGCAGAAATGATTTGTAAGCGATTTAAGATTGATCAAGTCCGCTTTACAAATAGCGGCACCGAATCAACGATGTATGCAGTCCGTGTCGCGCGCTCAGCCTCAGATAAAATGGGAATTCTTAAGGTCGAGGGTGGTTACCACGGTAGCTACGATCCTTTTGTTGTTTCAGCCAAACCGCCCCTAGACAAGGCTGGCGATCCAGAAGAGCCAACTGCGGTTATGGATTCCAACTTAGTACCAGGTGACATTTACGTTGTTCCTTACAACAATATTCCTGCACTTGAAGCAATGTTTGAAAAGAACGCTTCAAAGATTGCTTGCTACATTGTTGAGCCAGTTCTAGAAAACCTTGCAATCATCCTGCCGGATGCTGGCTACTTAGAGCGGGTTCGTGAACTCTGCGATGAGTACAACGTCATTCTTATCTTTGATGAAGTTAAGACAGGCCTAACAGCAGGCGCCCATGGTGCATCTGTTCGCTTAGGTGTTGAACCCGATCTAATCACTCTTGCTAAATCAATTGGTGGCGGAGTTCCATTGGCTGCATTTGGTGGAAAAAAGAAGTACATGGACTTTGTAACAAACGGCAAAATGGCGCACTTCGGAACATTCAACGGTAATCCCCTTGCAATGGCGGGTGTTCGCGCAATTGATCGCCTTTGTTCAGATCAAGCACTTGCTGATGCTGAAACATTGAATCAGCAAGCATTAAATCGCATTAGTGAAATCATTGATGAGTACCAATTACCTGCACACACAGTTGGATTTGGCGTAAAGGGTTGTGTTACTTGGTCCACTACGCCAGTTCGCAACTACCGTGATTACAAAGCGACAGACTTTGGTATCGCTGAAGCTCACTGGTTGTTTGCACTAAACCGCGGAATCATAACTCCTCCGGGTCTTGATGAGCAGTGGTTGATCTCATTGGCGCATGGCCAAAAAGAGATTGATCTACTTGTTGAAGATTTCCGCGAGTTTGCTAAAGCACTTCGTAGTTAACAGATAAGGATAAGACTGGTGACCAAAGAGTCAGCACTCGATACCGCACGACAACAGCTTCAACGAGCAGTTCAGCTACTTGAGCTATCCGAAAATGATTGGCAGACACTTTCTACGCCACGTCGTATTCTTGAAGTAGCAGTTCCGTTGCGCCGCGATAACGGTGATGTGGAAATGTACAAAGGCTTCCGTGTTCAATATTCAACAACCCGAGGGCCATCAAAAGGTGGTGTGCGTTTTCACCCATCAATTGATATGGAAGAAACTGTCGCACTCGCAATGTTAATGACCTGGAAATGTGCACTCACTAATCTGCCTTTCGGTGGCGCAAAGGGTGGAATTGCCGTTGATATTCGTGATTTATCTGAACGTGAAAATGAACGTCTAACTCGACGGTACACATCGGAAATTCTTCCCATCATCGGTCCTGAACGCGATATTCCTGCACCGGATGTAGGAACTGATGAGCGCAACATGGCCTGGATGATGGATACATACTCTGTAAACGCTGGATACTCCGTGCCAGGTGTTGTAACAGGTAAGCCAATTGTTTTGGGTGGATCGCTAGGAAGAACTTCAGCAACTGGTGATGGTGTTGTAATTTCAACAATCGAAGCTTTGAAAACTTTAGGAATTGATCCGAAGGGTGCAACCGTTGCAGTTCAGGGTTTTGGCAAAGTTGGTTATTGGACCGCTCTTGGTCTTGAAAATCTTGGACTTAAAGTAGTTGCTGTCAGCGATGTTGATGGCGCTGTTACTGGTTTTAAAAGCGTGGCCGCACTGTGGGCCTATTTCACCGAAAACCGCTCACTCAATATGCCCGGCACCGACAAACTCACGCAGGAGGAGTTGCTCCACCTAGATGTAGATGTATTAATCCCTGCAGCTTTATCCGATGCGATTACCGAAAAAACCGCCCCTGGAATTAGAGCCAAGATTGTTGTTGAGGGAGCCAATGCTCCGACAACTCCTGGCGGAGACCAGATTCTTGCTGGAAACAAAGTATTGGTGGTGCCAGACATCCTTGCTAACTCTGGCGGTGTAATTGTTTCTTACTTTGAGTGGGTGCAGGATAAGCAAAACTATTTTTGGACCGTTGAAGAAGTGAAATCCAACCTTAACGACATAATGATGCGCGCTATAAGAGAAGTTGAAGCACTTGCTGCTTCCAAACATGTTTCATGGCGAGAGGCTGCACATATGATCGGTGTTGGCCGTGTTGCCGAAGCCCACAAACTTCGCGGTTTGTACCCTTAAGCGACTACTTCAAGCATAGCTCGAACTGCTGTAACCATTTGATCTAAAGGCATTGTAGGCAACCCCGGAAATTCGGGGGCCTGTGAATCCATTAATGGTACGTGTACAAATCCACTTCGAACATTTGTTCCTGCAAACTTGTTCTGTGCGACATAAAAAACGTGATTACATAGAAACGCACCTGCGCTTAATGAAACTGTTGCAGGAATCCCCTGAGCTTTCATTGCATCAACTATCTCGTTTAGTGGAAGAGTTGAAAAATACGCATCAGGGCCATCGGCAAGAATTTTCACATCGTTGCGAATCACGCCCTCGTTATCTGCAAGTCGTGCGTCATCCAGATTAATCGCAATTTTTTCAGGAGTAATTGACGTACGTCCTTCAGCCTGACCCAAACAGATAACGACATCTGGGTTGTGTTCTGCGATCAATGAAAGCAATTGCTCAGCTGATTGGGTGTATGCCACTGGCAAAATTGCGGTAACAATGTTGTCGCCACTAATCTGCTTTACAATTTCACCCGAAGGGTTCGATGTTGCAGTTCCGAAAGGTTCAAAACCTGTAAGCAATACTGTGGCCATGCCTTAAGTATTACCCAACAAGCCATGATGCGATATCAACGCCCTTTACGACTAAAGCCATTAATATGAAAACTGCTACCCCACCGATTCGATAGATCTTTCGACCATTTTCTGTGGTCTTCCAATCAGTTTGTGGTGCATCCGTGACCGCATCTAAATAGTGCAAGAAGAAGCCAGGTAGAGCCATAACAACAAAACTCCACTTCAAAAAGGCTTCTGGTGTGCTGAAAGCGCCTTCAATTAAGTTGGCTGCAAATGCCATCACGAAGATCATGACAACTGTCTTCAATACACCCTTTGGAAGATATAACTTCTTCTTAGGAAGTTTATCCTCAAGCCCTAAGGCTGAAAGTTGTGGGATAACAAATAGCAAGGATCCCAAAGCTAAGTGTAATGCTGACTCAACAAATGGAACCGCCATACCCTGGAAAACAATGACCTTGTAAATTAGCGAACGAATCTTTTCATTATAAGTTCGAGGTTTAATCTCTACATGTAATTCACGGAGTCGCATAGGGTAGTGCTCAACGGAAATATCTTCCAAGGTTAGTCTTGCAACCAATAAAACGGCCGCAATAATTCCTAACTGCGTTCCATGAGAAGTAATTGGTAACTGAAGATGGGCCAATCCATTCATGGCAGCAACCATTTTAGTAACGACCCAAAATGTGAGCAACGCGCCTAACGCATAATCAGTAAATCGCTCCCAAAGATCGTCTTGGTTTCTAATAAGTCGTCTAAATGGTCTAAAGGCGCTAGCTAATAATGCGGGGGCAAAACAGAGCACTAAAACTCCAACCGCTGTTAATAACTCAGCCCGAGTAGTGATGTTGCCTGTAAACAAGGTAGCCACAAAGAAAATGCCGCCCGCTAAAAATCCGGCAAATGCGTCGAAAATTGCGACCGCCATAATCGCGGCAACAATTGTCCAAGTAGGCGGCAAGGATTGGTTATTTACATTCGAAGTAGCCATTACTCCCAGGATCAATCCTGTTGGGATCAATAAAGAAGAAATTGATCCCAAAATTGCCCGAAGAGTGTTTCCGTCTTGAACTGTACGAATAAGGAGTGGAGAAATTCCATTAAATCGGTGGGATAAAGAAATGAAGAATGAATCGCTCCTGCTAGTTAATGGAGAACGCCATGTCTTTGATAAATCTCCCCAACCCGGTTCATTTTTTAGAAGCTTCAGTGCTCCAGATGAAACAGATTGCAAAGACTCTTGCTCTTGATCTTGTTCCTCATCACTCTTCTTTTCTTCACGCTTCGCCGCTGCCAAGCTAGCAAGGACGGCAAAAGCAGCTAATTGCAAGCTTTTTGTAGTCTCCGGATCTTTCATTGGATCATAAGACTTAAGACCGCTAGTACTTTCGTTTATCTTCACTGGCTCTACTGGTACTGGGTCCGTAGGCAAAACTAAATTGGGACAATTATCATCCCATTGCACAATTCCATCATTATCTTTACAAAAAGGAATTTCTTTTTTGCTTACAGTTCCTTTGTCGTCGTAGACCTCGATTGTGAAGGAATGATGACCTGGTGGAACATTATCCGGTATCACAATGTCAAGATCTTCAGCTTCTGCTTGAGTAATGCGATCGATTACCACTTCTTCTTTTGCTAGAGAGTTAGGAAGAACTAGAAAATTGAGTAGCAGCAGAATAAATGCGAGTGATTTTTTCACTAATTTCCCTTCACATTCACTGTGACTTTAATTTTTTGGCCTGGCTTTAAACCTGTCACTGTTGCTTGTGCTGAGTTTTTGCTGGTCGTGCTGCTTGGCTTGGCGACAATTGTTGCTTTTGCTGGCACTTTTGCTGCCGCTGCTTTCGCTGCCGCTGCAACTTTGGTCGCGAGACTTGCATCAGCTGCAGTTTTTGACGCAATCGCAATTTTCGCTAATGCTTCTGATTTTGCTGTCAAAACTTCCTCAGCCTTAACCGCTGCGATTTGCGCTGCCGTTGCCGCTGAGGTCTTTGCAGCTTCTTGTTCTACTGAAGCTGCTGCTGCTTTCTGAACTGCGGTATTCGCTGAAGCTTGTAGCGCTGAAATTTTTGTCGAGATTTCTTCTATCTTCTTTTCAATTATTGCTCTTTCCTGCAAATCTGCTGCTTTCACAGACTGTTCAGCTAAAGCAGATTTTTCATTCAGTGCGACAACAACTGCGTCAAGAGATTTCTGTGCTTCCGAGGTAGATGCGATTTGCGCTTCTGTTGCTCTTAGCTCGACATCTGCCGCAGCTTTGGCAAGCACTGCAGTCTCTGAGGCTTGTTTTTGGATAGCTGGGATCAGAGCCGATGCTTTTTCAGAATCTTTAAATGCTGCAGTTGCTACGACTTTGGCAGAATTAGCTTTTACTAAAGCCGCATTTGCAGCCTTGTTTGCTGCTGTTTTTGCTGCAGCAGCTATCTTGTCTGCCTGTGCGATTGATGCGGCGGTAGCTGTTTTAGAAGCCAAAGCACCTATCGCGATGTCAACTTTTCTGTTTGCGTTGCTTGCTGCAACTTGAGCAGTGGCTACCTTCTTTGCCGCTGCTGCGGCTTGTTGAACAGTTACTGCAGCTACATCTGCAGCTTTAACCGCACTTGGTGTTGCTACAACTTTTGTCGCCGCCGCAGCTGTTTCCTTCTTCAAAGCTTCTAGCGCATTTTCGGCTGTATCAATTGCTGCTTGTTGTGCTTCAGCTGCCGCCTTTGCCAATGCCGCTGCTTTTGCCGCTGCTTGATCCGCTTCTGCTTTTACCAAAACTGCCTTCGCTGCTGCCTCATCCGCTTCCTTTGCAGCTGTCTCTGCGGCTGTCTTATCGACTACAACTTTTTCCGCCACAGTTTTCGCTGCAGCATCAGAAATTATTTTTACTTCGGCAGGAGGTACAACTGGTACTACCGGTACTACCGGTACTACCGGTGCAACAGGAACAACTGGTGCAACAGGTACTACCGGTACTACTGGTACTACCGGTACTACTGGTGCTGTTGGAGTTGCTGGCTGTGAGGGATCAGAAGGCGATGACGAACCACCATCGTTAGTAGCTGTTGTTGTGAAGGTGTAGGCGATTGCATTTGTTAAGCCGCTGACAACACAGGAGCCAGATGCAGCTGCAATGGTGCAGGTTTTTCCAACAACGGCAACACCATTTTGATATGCCTGAACTGTTTGTGAGGTTGCAGCCCCACCTGTAGTAGGTGCGCTAACGGTAACGCTCACCTGCATATCTCCTGCAACTGCAGTAGGAGCAGCTGGTGTTCCCGGCGGTGTTATATGTGTTGAATTATTTGTCACGCTGCTAGAGGTGAAGCTGGCAGCATCATTGCCTGCTAGATCTTGAATTGCATTGGCATCATTTGATCCAGTCGGATCTGTGTAACTGGCCAATACTGTTGCGCCTTCATCAATAGCTGTTGCAAGAGTGAGCACCACAGTTGAGCCTGAAACAACGGCGCTAGATACTGCAACTGGGCTTGCATTTGCTGCGATCACATAGGCGCCTGTGGCAGCAGTTGTTGCAGATAGTGGCTCGCTATAGGTCAATGTCAGGGTCAATCCATCTGCGGCAAGAGTTGCGCTGATCAATGTTGGTGGGCCTTGATCTACTGGTGTGACAGATACTGAAGTTGAGGCAAGAGAATCTCCAGCTGAGTTAACCGCCTTGAGAGTAATTGTGTAGGCGGTGGCATTTGTCAGGCCGGTAATAGTTATTGGAGATGTGGCATCTGCTGGATTTAATGGCAGATAGTTTGTGCCATCGAGTGAGTACTTGTAATTTGTAATCGCTGCTCCGCCATCACTGCCAGGTGTGAAGGAGATTGTTGCAGCGCCATCTCCTGCGATTGCAGACAGGGTTGTGGGAGCACCAGGTGCGATAGCTGCAATGGCGGCTGTGACCAAAGAGGTTCCTACTACTCCAGAAGGTGCTGAGCTATTAGTTGCGGTCACAACTGAGCGAATAAAGCGTGTGGCATCTGCTGCGGTAAGGGTGTAGGTGGAGTTAGTCTGCGATGGAATATCTGCGCAGGTAGTTAAATCAGTAGCGCTGGTGCAGCGTTGCCACTTGTAGGAAAGAGTCGGTGTTGGTGTTCCAGAGAAGGTAACAGCAGAGGTAAGAAGCTGGCCATTTCGCAAAGTTCCAGTTGGCGCACTCGTTGATGTGACAACTGGTGCAACAGGAGTTGCTGTAGGAGTTGCTGCAAGCGAGGCAGCAGAAGGCGATGACGAACCACCATCGTTAGTAGCTGTTGTTGTGAAGGTGTAGGCGATTGCATTTGTTAAGCCGCTGACAACACAGGAGCCAGATGCAGCTGCAATGGTGCAGGTTTTTCCAACAAC
>NZ_JBIILI010000020.1:0-15941 GCF_044232745.1 Candidatus Planktophila sp.
TGCGCCTTCATCAATAGCTGTTGCAAGAGTGAGCACCACAGTTGAGCCTGAAACAACGGCGCTAGATACTGCAACTGGGCTTGCATTTGCTGCGATCACATAGGCGCCTGTGGCAGCAGTTGTTGCATATAGTGGCTCGCTATAGGTCAATGTCAGGGTCAATCCATCTGCAGCAAGAACTTTGCTGATCAATGTTGGTGTAACGCCATCAATAACAATTGCTTTGTTCGCAGCGATTGATCCAGATGCCGCAGGCACAGGAAGAGTTAACTGCGCTGCGTTTCCAAGAGAATCACTTATTGAGCCGCTATTTAGCGCCAATGCTGATGTTGATAAGTAATCCAAATCGGACGATGTATCCCCTGCTTGAACCACATAAGTGAAAGTCAGCGATGTAGTACCAGACCCAGAAACGTAATTAACAACTCGATCTGTTGGGCCTGTTTCCAAAGTCAATTGCGGTGTACCTGTAACAGTAGCTGCTTCGCTTAAAGTTACTTGAATAGAAATGGAATCGCCAACTTTATAAGTACCGTTTGTGGTGCTTGACGACACCCCAGTTACATTTGGTCCTACCGCGTCCACAAGAATCGCCTTCGCGTTTCCTAATGAATTTGCTCCGCCAGGTGATGCCAGAGTAAGCGTCGCAGCATTTCCTCCTGCATCATTTATTGTTCCAGAATTTAGGTCCAACGCAGATGTTGAAAGATAGTCAAGATCCGAGGTTGAATCGCCGGCTTGAATAACATAATCAAAAATCAGGGTATTGGTTCCAGATCCAGATGCGTAGTTACCAGTTCTATCTGTACTGCCAGTTTCTAAAGTTATCTGTGGAGTTCCAGTTACAAGAACTGCTTCACTAAAAGTTACTTGGACACGAATCGTGTCTCCTGTTTTATAGGATCCATTTGAGTTGCTAGCACTTACGTTCAACACAGTCGGAGCTGTTGTATCAATGGCAATGGCCTGATTGGTAGCAAGGGAGCCTGCTGCGGCAAGTGCTGGAAGTGTCAGGGTTGCAACATTTCCACCAGTATCTTTAATCGTTCCACCAGAGAGTGCCAGTGAAGTTGTTGCTGCATAGTTCAAATCAGCTGCAGTATCTCCTGCTTGAACTGTGTAGGTGAAAGCTAAAGCATTTGTTCCTGACCCTGATGCATAGGTGGCGCTGCGGCTAGTTGGTGTTGTGTTGAGCGTCAATGTGGGGGTGCCGGTAACTATTGCCACCTCGCTGGTTGCAACAACAATGGTGATGACATCTCCTGCTTTATATGTTCCATTTGCAGTAGTAGATGTAACACCGGTAACTGTTGGCGCTGTTGTATCAACTGTGATTGCTAGCGCTGTGGAGGTTGCGCTATTGCCAGAGGAGTCAGTGTCGGTAACAGAGATGGTCCAATCACCATTGGCAAGGGTGGCTAATGTGCAACTGCCTGCAGAGAGTGTGCAAGAGACACTAGTAGAGCCATCTTTTGTTGCAGTCAAAACAGCAGTTCCTGCAAAGCTTCCGCTGACAGTAAATGTTGGGGTGTTATCTGATGTGATGTTATCTGTGGCCAATACTCCAAGATCAGAGGCTGTTGCAAGATCTGGGGTGGCAGGGGTGGCAATGGCAGTTGCGTTAATAACAACACCTGTCAGCGCAGTTGATGAAGTTGAGTCAACACTATTGATTGTTTGTTTAACCGCAACCGAATAGGTCTGGTTGGCAAGTGCTGGTGAGAATGTGCAGGAAGCAGTTGTTGCAGCGGCGGTAATGATGCATGTAACGGGCGAACCGCTGGCTGGAGTTGCAGTCACTGTGATAGTTGCTCCAACAGTCAGGCCGCTTAAATCAAATGTTGGGGTGTTATCTGCTGTGGTGTTATCTGTGGCCGATGTTCCAGTATCTGATGCTGCTGCAAGATCTGGAGCAGATGGGGTGGCAACTGTTGTTGTGAAATCAATAGTTGAAACAGTTGAGCTATTAGTTGCTGCATCTTTGACAACAACATATGCCTTGTATGCAGTTCCAGGGCTTAACCCTGTGAGATTTGCTGTGTTGGCGCTAGCTAGCGCTGAAGATGTCCCTTTAGCAACTGCCGTTCCTTGAGCTGCAACAGCGGCGGCAGAAGGTGCTGCATCAGTTGCTGCATAAATAAGGTAGTAATAGGTTCCAGCCTTGCTGGAGGTGAAGTTTAATGTGGCAGTAGTTGTAGCAAGAGCAGATGCGCTAGTAAGTGAAAGAACCGGAATGGTGCCATCGACAACAATTGCTTTTGCACCAGCAATATTGTTTGCACCAGTTGGCAATGTTGTTGCAACCATTGCATTTCCTGCAATATCGACAACGGTCCCTGCAGTAAATGACGATGCAGTTAGATCAGATGAGACATCTCCTGCTTGAACGGTGTAGGTGCCGGTAAAGGCGGTTCCATTGGCAGAGGCGGTCATCGTCACCGTTTGATCAACTGATCCTGTTTCTAAAGTGATGGTAAATGTTGAACCTGCCTGGACAATTTCAGAGGCGGTTGCAGTAATAGTAATGAGATCACCAATTTTGTAGCTGGCGTTGGCAGTACTAGATGAAATCGCAGTAATTGTCGGGGCCGTTGTATCAATGACAATGGCTTGATTGGTAGCAAGGGAGCCTGCTGCGGCAAGTGCTGGAAGTGTCAGGGTTGCAACATTTCCACCAGTATCTTTAATCGTTCCACCAGAGAGTGCCAGTGAAGTTGTTGCTGCATAGTTCAAATCAGCTGCAGTATCTCCTGCTTGAACTGTGTAGGTGAAAGCTAAAGCATTTGTTCCTGACCCTGATGCATAGGTGGCGCTGCGGCTAGTTGGTGTTGTGTTGAGCGTCAATGTGGGGGTGCCGGTAACTATTGCCACCTCGCTGGTTGCAACAACAATGGTGATGACATCTCCTGCTTTATATGTTCCATTTGCAGTAGTAGATGTAACACCGGTAACTGTTGGCGCTGTTGTATCAACTGTGATTGCTAGCGCTGTGGAGGTTGCGCTATTGCCAGAGGAGTCAGTGTCGGTAACAGAGATGGTCCAATCACCATTGGCAAGGGTGGCTAATGTGCAACTGCCTGCAGAGAGTGTGCAAGAGACACTAGTAGAGCCATCTTTTGTTGCAGTCAAAACAGCAGTTCCTGCAAAGCTTCCGCTGACAGTAAATGTTGGGGTGTTATCTGATGTGATGTTATCTGTGGCCAATACTCCAAGATCAGAGGCTGTTGCAAGATCTGGGGTGGCAGGGGTGGCAATGGCAGTTGCGTTAATAACAACACCTGTCAGCGCAGTTGATGAAGTTGAGTCAACACTATTGATTGTTTGTTTAACCGCAACCGAATAGGTCTGGTTGGCAAGTGCTGGTGAGAATGTGCAGGAAGCAGTTGTTGCAGCGGCGGTAATGATGCATGTAACGGGCGAACCGCTGGCTGGAGTTGCAGTCACTGTGATAGTTGCTCCAACAGTCAGGCCGCTTAAATCAAATGTTGGGGTGTTATCTGCTGTGGTGTTATCTGTGGCCGATGTTCCAGTATCTGATGCTGCTGCAAGATCTGGAGCAGATGGGGTGGCAGGCGTCAACGTAACTAGTCCAGCTGATGCAGCTGAGATATTTCCTGCAAGATCCACTGCATAAGCTCTATAAGTTCCAACATTTAGTCCCGTAAGTGCAAGAGTTGTATTTGTATTAATTGTTGCGATTGCAACCCAATTCCAGAGCGCACCATTCGCGGTATTAATACTTGCTAAATCTGTAACAGTTATACCGGTATTGACTAGGTAAATGCCTGCTGGAGTAGCAGTTCCTACTTGATTGCTCTGAACAGAAGCATTACCGCTAACAAGCAAGGAGGCAGTTGTAAGGGTGGCTGTTGGTGCAACAGTGTCTATAACAACACCACTTAACGGTGATGAGTTGCCTGAATCAACACTATTTATTGTTTGTTTCACCAGTACTGAATAAGTGCCATCTGGTAACTCTGAAGAAAACGTACATGATCCTGTCGTAGCAGTTGCTGTGAATGTGCAAGTAACAGGTGTTCCGCTAGCGGGCGTAGCTGTCACCGTAACTGTTGCACCAACTGTCAAACCTGCTAAATCAAATGTAGGTGTTTTATCAGAGGTGGTCTTATCAGAATTTGTTGAACCCGTATCTGATGCAGTTGCTAAGACAGGGGCAGGTGTTGGGGTAGAAGGTGTAACTGTCAAAGTTCCACTTGAAGCCGCTGAAAGATTGCCGGCAGCATCTACTGAATATGCTTTATAGGTACCAGGTGTTAATCCAGTTGTAGCAAGGGTTGTTGATGCGGTTGTAACTACCTTAGAAGTTTGTAGAGTTGAAGCAGCTCCCGTGATGCTTGCAAGATCTGTAACTGTAACTGAAGTGTTAACCAGGTAGAGAGTTCCAGCTTTAGTACTTTGCACAGTTGCCGTTGCCGGTGCGATCACAGATGCAGTTGTAACGGTCGCTGAGGGAACAACGCCGTCGACGACAATTGCTTTTGCGCCAGCGATATTGTTTGCACCCGTTGGCAATGTTGTGGCAGTCATTGCATTTCCAGCCACATCCACAACTATGCCCGCAGTAAATGCAGTTGCAGTTAAATCAGCAGTGAGGTCTCCTGCTTGAACGGTGTACGTGCCGGTAAGGGTGGTTCCATTTGCACCGGCGGTCATTGTAATTATTCGATCTGGAGTACCTGTTTCTAAAGTAATCGTAAAGGTCGAACCAGCTTGGATAATTTTAGATGCGGTTGCCGAAATTGTTATTGCGCTACCGAACTTGTAGGTGCCGTCTGTGCTACTTGATGTAATCGCGGTAATTGTTGGCGCTGTTGTGTCAACTGTAATTGTTAAATCCGGTGAGGTCGTGCTGTTGCCTAAGGAGTCAGTGTCAGTAACAGAGATGGTCCACTCACCATTGGCAAGGGTTGCTAATGTGCAACTACCTGAGGAGAGTGTGCAAGAAACACTGGTTGAGCCAGCTTTTGTTGCAGTCAGAACAGCAGTTCCTGCAAAGCTTCCGCTGACAGTAAATGTTGGGGTGTTATCTGCAGTGGTGTTATCTGAGTCTGATACTCCAAGATCAGAGGCAGCTGCAAGATCTGGGGTGGCACCTATTGTCCTGAAATCAATGGTTGAAACAGTCGAGCTATTAGTTGCTGCATCTTTGACAACAACATATGCCTTGTATGCAGTTCCAGGACTTAACCCTGTGACATTTGCTGTGTTGGCACTAGCTAACGCCGATGATGTCCCTTTAGCAACTGCTGTTCCTTGCGCTGCAACGGTAGCGGCAGAAGGTGCTGGCTCAGATGCTGCATAAATTAGGTAGTAATAGCTTCCAGTTTTGCTGGAGGTAAAGTTCAGTGTCGCTGAAGTAGAGGCGAGGGACGATGCGCTTGTAGCAGAAAGAACCGGTGCGGTGCCATCGATAACAATTTCTTTTGCACCAGCGATGTTGTTTGCACCCGTTGGCAATGTTGTTGCAGTCATCGCATTTCCAGCAATATCGTCAACTGTGCCCGCAGTAAATGCAGTTGCAGTTAAATCGGCAGAGGTATCTCCTGCTTGAACGGTGTACGTGCCGGTAAAGGCGGTTCCGTTGGCAGAGGCGGTCATGGTCACCGTTTGATCAACTGAACCTGTTTCTAAAGTGATGGTAAATGTTGAACCGGCTTGGACAATTTCAGAGGCGGTTGCAGTGATTGTGATGGTGCTGCCCAAGCCAAATGTTCCGTTTAAACTACTTGAAGATAGTGAAGTGATTGTCGGTGCAGCAGTGTCAATTACGATTTCTTTTGCACCAGCAATATTGTTTTCACCCGTTGGTAAAGTAGTAGAAGTCATTATGTTGCCGACTTCATCGCTTGGTGCATTTGTGAGCACATATGAACTCACCGTTAGGTCTGCACTATTTTTTCCAGAACCAACTGTGTAAGAACCAGCAAGTGTAGCTCCGAAAGAAGAGCTTGTTAGAACAACCGTTTCACCAGTATCTAAAGTGACAGTAATCTCTGCATCAGCGTTTACATCTTCACTTAATGTAGCTGTAATGTTTATCGTCGAACCAGCCTTATAAGAGCCATTAGAAGTCGTTGAAGAAAATCCAATAAGAGTAGGTGCGGTTAGATCCGTATTTAAAAGGATTTCGGTGGTTAAATCCGATGTGCCTGTTGTTGATTGTGTAACGCCGTCAACTGTGCTGGAACCCACTACAACTGATCTCATAAATAAACCAGTGTCGTCTGCTGTTAGCACATAACTAGAACCATTTGCTCCTGGAATAGTCGTGCAGTTGAAGGGAGAAGTTGCTGACGTGCAACGCTGCCAAGAGTATGCCAACGTTACAGCGACAGGGTGTGCCGTAAATGCGACTTGAGATGTTAGAGCGAACCCTGTCGTTAGTCTCCCGGTAGGTGCAGAAGTAGTTGCAACAGTCGTAGCAATTGAACGAGTAGCTGAAATACTTCCGCAAGAACTGTTGCGTGCCGCAAGACTTACTCCTGAAGAGTTTCTTGCTCTCGTATATGGGGCAAATTGTGATGAATACCAACTAGTTACTGCGTAAGAACCGCTGTTGCCAGATGCACCCGGTATGACCGCAAAATTAACACCATCGTATGAATATTCCCAGCTTGTTATCTCTCCTCCATTATTCGAAGCCGAGAAGGTTACGGTTGCATTTGATCCGCTGCATGAAGTTGAATTTGATACACCCGAAGGAACACCGATATATGTAAAACCCCCGCTTAGTGTGCTTGCTAATGTGCTTGGGTTGGTTAAAACTATGTTAGAAGCTCCTCTGGACTTCGCAGGTGTTAGACATGATATTGATGTTGATGAATTAAATACAACGGAAGTACAAGTGGAACCTCCGATAGTTACCGTTGCACCAGAGACAAAGTCAGTTCCAGTTAGAGTTATTGATGTTCCCCCAACTGTTGTTCCAAATGTTGGAGAAACGCTTAATAAAGTTGGAGGCACTGCATAAGTGAAAGAGGAAGATAGTGTTGATGAAATTCCACCTTTAGTGACAACCACGTCTTTGGCTCCAGCTGTCCCCGCAGGAGTCGTACAGCGAATTTGACTGCCGCCATTGAGGCTTGGAGAAACACAGGCGTTTCCACCAATTGTTACTGTGTATGTTCCAGAAAAACTCGATCCGTTAATGGTTATGAGCGTCCCACCGTCTGTAGTCCCACTAGCCGGCGAGACAGAAGAAATCGCATGAGTAAAGTTAAAACCACCAGTTAAAGTGCCCGATAGAGCGTTGGGATTAGTCACAACGACATTCGCGGCCCCAACCGAACCTGTTCCAGTTCTACAGGTCAATGAAGTTGAAGAAACGAAGACCACAGATGTGCATGTACTGCCACCAATAGTGACAGTAGCTCCAGAAACAAAATTGCTTCCGGTTATGGTTACTGATGTTCCGCCAGCACCATTGCCTGAATTTGGCGCAACACCAGTTACGGTTGGTGGGGCTGCGTAAGTAAATCCGTTTGTTAAGGTAACCGAACCTGATGACTGCGTAACAACAATATCTTTTTGACCTACGGTTCCAGCAGGTGTTGTGCAATTAATTTGTGTTGAATACAGCGCAATGCTTTTGCAGGCATTTCCACCAATAGAGACCGTGGTGGTTCCGCCATTTATACCTGAAACTCCAATAACTATTGCAGTTCCCCCGGCGGTACTACCAGTGCTTGGTGTAACTGTGCCAGTTAGCGTGAAGGTTGCAGCAGCCTGAGATGGGGTTGGTATTAACGCACCAACACCAATCAAGGAGAAAGCAAGTAGAAGCGAAACAAAACGATTGATTGACCGCTTACTAAGAGCGAAACCAAAAGCCACGTTTACCTCTTTATTGGGATCTAGGGTGAGGTACAAACGGTAGGGCGAGGGTGATTGCAAGGCCAGTAAAAATGATGAAATTTAGGTATCTCATCCCTAAACTTCACCTGTAAAAAGAAGAAAAGCCCCCGGTGTGAAAGGCACCGAGAGCTTAACTTGTGCGCGCGAAGGGATTCGAACCCCTAACCTTCTGATCCGTAGTCAGATGCTCTATCCGTTGAGCTACGCACGCTTATTTATTTGTGAAGTGCAATAGTACCTGCTTTTTATGCAGCACCCAAATGCTTTAAAGCCCTTATAAATCAAGGGTTTTTAGGCGTAAATCTAATTGAAGCACAACAAAGGGCGCCCGAATCATCGGACGCCCTTTGTGTGATTACTTAACTATTAGCCAACTTTTTTAATACGACCATCTGCTGCAGGAACTTGAGTTACCTTTCCTGCGGCCATGTCCGCCTTAAGTGCATCTACAAATACATCTAGTAGCGCACCCTTTACCTTGGCTTGTGCTGGTGAGAATACATTTACATATCCATCGCCACCGTAGATTAGGAAGTCAAGAGTAGTAAGTGTGTACTCCTTTGAATCCTTTGCGATTTCTGTTCCATCAAGCTTTGTAACAGAAACAATTCTGCTTCCAATTGGCTTTGATGCATCAAATGAATACTTGAGTCCTGAGACCTGTGCGAAGCGACCATCACCTGGATAATTGCCACCGACACTGTTTTCAAGTGCCTTCCAAAGATTTGCACCTGTAACAACTGTTGTTGCGATCTGGTTACCAAATGGGAACACAGTGAATGCATCACCAAGTGTTACATCAAGTGGGCCAGTACCTGTACGCACGAGTGCTGTATTGGCCGGTATGTAAGTCTTCGCAGGGAATGTATCGCGGATACCGCCACCATTCTGAATTGCAAAGTCTGTCTTGTACTTAGCACGCATCAAGTCTGCGATGTAGCTACCCATTGGTGTTTCGCCTGAACGTTCTACCGCTGGTGATCCACCACGTGGGAATACTCCTGAAACTTGACCGATCTTTACATCAAGTTTTGCAGATAGTTGATCCTTGTACTTCTTAACCATTGCAGCAGTTGCTACATCTGCAGTTGAAACAGTAGATGCAACACTTGTATTAATAGTTGCTGACGCAGCTTTCAACACATGCTGGATTGACTGACCAACAACTTTTCCAGACTTGATACAAATCTGTGTACGTGTGTATTCAACACCCGCGTTACGAACCTGTCCTAGAACAGTTGGTGCAACACGTGGTCCGCCTGGGATTACTGATGCAAAAGTCTGGTGGCTGTGACCACCATAAATTGCTGCAGCACCCTTGATTTGTGAGGCAAGAGAGTTAAACAGTCCCTTTGCAACGCCATCTGCGTTTTCCAACCAACCTTGGTGGATCATTGCGATAACAACATCAGCACCAGCTGCCTTCGCCTCAGCGATCGCCGCATTAATTCCGACTACGCCTGGGTTAATTGTGATTGTTTTCTTGGCTCCTGCTGCATCTTTGTAATCAAGGTTGCCAGGAAATACCTGCTCGATTGTCTCTGGTGTATTAGATCCAACTACACCGATCTTTAGACCACCGCGATTGATGATTGTGTAATTCTTAGCTTGCTTTGTGCCTGACTTCAGAGCATCTAGTGCGCCATCGCTGTAGTTAGAAACTACCCACTGAAAATCAGATGCACCAATCATCTTGTTGAGGTGATCAATATTGCGATCGTGTTCATGGTTTCCAAAGACTGATGCATCTAGCTTCATCGCATTCAATGCTTCAATTGTTGGCAACTCTTCAAACTCTGTTGAGATTGGAGGTGCTGCACCGATGTTGTCACCAGATGAAACTGCGATTGTTGCTTTATTTGCGGCGCGATCTGCAGCCCAATTGCTAGTTAGAAGTGCGGCTCCAAATGATGTGCCTTCAATAGCACCGTGTAGGTCGCTTAGCTGTAGAACCTGAAGGGCCTTGTTGGCTGAACTTCCAACAGTTGCTAACTCTGCAGCTGTGTAGCTTTTCTTAGATGCAGTTGGCTTAGAAAAACCATATGCATTCACAGCTTGCACAACAGGTGTACCTGCTGGCTGTCCTTCAACAACTGGCATTGTTACGACAGAGTTATTTCTGATTGGAACAAAGATTGGGCATGAACCCGCACCAGCAGAAACAACGTGCCCGATAACACCTGGTGCAACTTCTGCACCTGCTACCCAGCGAACAACGACGCCACTTGCGCCAATATATGAAGTGACATTTGTCGGAGCGTTAGGCAATGAATATGTGTTTGCCTGCGCTGATGGCACTAGTAATGAAACTAGTAGCGATGTAGCCAGGGTAAGTGAACCCAGGCTAAAGATTTTGCGTGATGAGAGGGTTTTATTCATAGGTGCATCCTATTTATACAAAGATTTCGCTTTGCATGTTTTTAGGTTACGAAATGGTTGCGAGAGGGTAAAAAGCTAGAACCCTGCCTGCTTTAACAGCTCTGTGCGGTCCACACTCTTAACCCGAGGTTTACCCTTTGCTTCACCGGCTGCAACTTCGGCTTCATTGATCTTTTGCCAATGATGCTGTGAAACAACAACCTGATGGGTTAGTAGCTCTGAAATATCGCCCGCACCTTTGGGGCTTTTTAGATCTTCAACAAGTAACTGCATAACTGCTGCTGCATCTGATTTATTCGTACCAATTACCCCTGATGGCCCGCGCTTTGCCCAACCAACAACATACAGATTCTCATTTACTCGGCCATCGTTATTTACAACCTTGCCATTTTCATAGGGGACGCCGTCGATACCGTGTGCCTGATAGCCAATCGCTGTAATAACAAGGCCGCACTTAATAGTCACATCGCCGTTAGGGGTTGAGTACACAACACCTTCGACCCTATCTGTGCCAAGGATTTCCTTTGGTGTGTGCTGGAAAAGGAATTGCATTGTGCGTTCGTGTTCGTGTTTTGGATTTTCAGCGATTAATAACATCGCATCCAAATTACTCTTCACATCTTTTTCAGGCTCATCCCCTGCGCGCACTATCGCCGCTTCAATATCGCTCTTGTCCATAATTACATTTGTATGTTCCAACTTCGGAAGTTCGCGCAATTCAGGTGACGTAAATGCTGCATGTTCTGGCCCACGCCGAGCACTGATATACACCTTGCGAATATTGCTGTTCTTGAAGGCATCGATTGCATGATCTGCTGTGTCGGTTGGGTCTAGCTCACTTGGTTCTAGCGCCAACATGCGTGCAACATCCATTGCAACATTTCCGGCACCAATAACAACTGCGGTATCTGCATCTAGCGGAGTATCCACGCCGACAAAATCAGGGTGCGCGTTGTACCAAGGCACGAAGGTGGCCGCAGATAGTGAACCACGCAGGTTTTCACCAGGTATACCTAAGGTTTTACCGTAAGAAGATCCCGTAGCGATGATGACGGCGTCATACTTTTCTTGCAGCTGGGCAATAGAAATATCGCTACCAATTTCAACATTTGCAAACAATCTAAAGTTTTCATGTGCTGCAATTTTCTCAAAAACCTTTGACACTGTTTTGATCTTTGGATGATCAGGTGCAACACCGCTTCGAACTAAGCCCCATGGTGTTGGAAGGCGTTCGATCATGTCGATTGCAAAAGCACGATCATCGTTAGCAAGGTTTTGCAAAGCTTGCGCGGCAAAGTACCCAGCCGGTCCCGCACCCACAATTACAACCTTATAGTTCGACAAAACCGCTCCTAGATCGTCTGGTTCAATGAGGTAACTCTATCGGCTCAGTTTAAGGCAGGCGTGTTATCGTCTATTTATGAAAAGAATCGCGCTGCTTATAGCCTCTTTATTGCTGTTGACGGGTTGCTCTCAAAACACACCTGAGAAGCTTTGGGAAGATGGCTTGCCGGTAAAACTTTATTTTGTAGCAGATACTCCTCGCGGTTTAAAACTTTTCTCTGAAGAACGTTCATTTGCTTCCTTCGATGATATGAATCTGCAAGTACTTTCAGATCTTGTTTCTGGAAAAGTTGCGCCGTTAGATCCTGATTACACAAACCTTTGGGGCGCAACCAACACCGTTAACTCTGTAACTGTTAATGGGTCAGTTGCCACCGTTGACCTAGGCGCGATTTCCTTGAATGTTGGTGCTGAAGCAGAACAGCGCGCAATCGATCAAATTGTTTGGACTCTGACCTCTCTTGCTCCTGCCGTTAAGTCTGTTGCTTTCACAGTAAATGGAAAGACCGTTGAATCCTTTGCAGGCCATGTCGATACAACTGCTCAGTTTGCACGTGCAATTGGTTACGAGGTCTTGAACCCAATTCAGATTTTATCCTTAAATGAAGGTGCAGCATTAACCGCTCCACTTACTGTCTCTGGACAGGCTTGTACCTTTGAAGCAAATGTCGTGTGGAAGCTACTGCAAGGTGAGACAGTTGTTAAAGAGGGTTTCACAACCGCTACATCTGGTTGTCCAGATCGCGGTGACTGGAGTATTTCCTTTGAAGATCTAAAAGCTGGTGAATACACAATTCAAACTCTTGAATACTCGGCTGAGGATGGGTCCTTATTCGCTAAAGATGACAAAAAATTTACTGTTAAATAAGTCTGCGGAGACGAGGAGATTTGAACTCCTGAAGGCTTTAACACCTTACCTCGTTAGCAGTGAGGCGCACTCGACCGGGCTATGCGACGTCTCCTTGTACGGGTGAAGTTTACCGCAATCAATAGGCTCCGCTACTCCCGCCTTGTAGGCTAGATATATGGAGAATTCAGATAAAGCTATAAACACAGGCGCTAAGCGCGTTTATGATGTTGCGCCCTCCGAAATGTTTGGCGAGTTCATGAAAACTGGATGGGCGCCAACACCTTTAACTGGAATTCATCAAGATGAGGTTATTGCCCATTGCATCGACCGACGCGAGAAGTTATCTGCGGCATTTACGGGATTGCGTTTAGTTCTTCCAAGTGGGGCAGCAAAACAACGTAGTAATGACTCATTTTATTTGTATCGTCCGCACACTGCTTTTGCTTACTACACCGGTGCGCAGGGTGTGGAAGCAAATCCTGATGCTGTTTTAGTGATGGAACCAAGTGGATCAGGCCACGCGCCAATTCTCTTTATAAATCCGCGATCAACTCGCGACACATCTGCTTTCTATACAAATGTAAGAGATGGTGAATTGTGGGTTGGCCGCAGATTTACAACTGAAGAAGCATCGGAGCGTTACGGTATTGAAGTCCGAAAGATAGATGAATTAGAAGCATTTCTAAAGGGAGGTAAGGCTGCCGCTCTTCATGGTTTTGATGAGATCGTGGATTCGACGGTTAAGGCGCATGCACGAGATGCTGAATTAGTTGAATTTGTTTCAGTTGCGCGGTTGATTAAAGATGAGTACGAAATACGTGAAATGCAAAAGGCTGTCGATGCAACACATCGTGGATTCAATGATGTTATTCGTGCGCTGCCTGCCGCAATATCAACACCACGTGGAGAACGAGTTATTGAGGCGGCTTTCTTTGGTCGCTCACGTATAGAAGGAAATGGTCTTGGGTACAACACAATTGCTGCAGCTGGTTCGCATGCATGTGTACTGCACTGGGAGCGTAACGATGGCACAGTCAAAAATGGTGATCTCTTGTTGGTCGATGCCGGCATAGAGGTCGATTCGTATTACACAGCAGATATCACCAGAACGTTGCCTATCACTGGAAAATTCACACCGGCACAACGTGCTTTATACATGCTGGTGTACGAGGCCCAAAAAGCTGGAATTGCAGCGGTAAAACCGGGTGAAAAGTTCTTAGCAATTAACAAAGCTAGCCACACGGTTTTGGCACAAGGATTAATTGATATGGGTATTCTAAAAATGAGCCTTGAGGAAATTTTAGATCCAGCCGTTGGTTTACATAAGCGCTGGACTTTGCATGGCGTCAGCCACATGTTGGGTATGGATGTTCATGATTGTGCACATGCACGCGCAGAGCAGTACCGCGATGGAATTTTGGAAGTTGGAATGTGTTTAACGGTTGAGCCTGGTCTTTATATCCAGCCTGATGATGAACTATTTCCTGCTGAATACCGCGGTATCGGCATCCGTATCGAAGATGATGTTGTTGTTACAGAAGATGGTTGCCTTAACTTAAGCGAGCATATTCCTCATCACCCAGATGAGATTGAAGCCTGGATGGCATCTCTTCGTTAATTTCCTTGTAACTAGGCTAGTTGTATTCCTACCCACGCAGCTAACAAGCCGAAACCTAAAGACATGACAAGGTTTGCTGCTGCTTCTTTATGACGTTTTAATTCATAAGCAAGATAGATATCCAGCATAAATGTTGACCATGTTGTAAATGCCCCTGCAAAGCCAATTGCAAACAAATCAAAACCTGCTTCTGCTCTACCGTAAGTAAAACCAAGAAGAAATGATCCGACAATGTTTACCGTAAAGATTCCGTAAGGTTTAGTTGTGTAGGTACGGATTTTTTGATCTATAACAAATCGCATAGGCCCACCAATTGCTGCACCTAGAACAATTAATGCCAGCTTCATGAACGCACCGGAATCAATTTACGTGCTAATGGCAAAACAACAATTACTGCAATAAGTGAAAGAAATACATTAAGTGCTAGAAATAAAGCTCCGCCTTCTTTTGGTTCTAGCGAGTGAGCTGTGACTGCTGAAAAGGTAGTAAATCCTGCGCAGAATCCTGGCAGTAAAAGTAAGCGTAATTGGCTGATTCCACGACGTTCCATCAAAACTAACAAGGCTGACGCTAAAGCAACGCCCGCAACATTTGCGATTAAAGTTCCTTGGCGATCATCGGGGAAGATTGCCCCGATTCCGTACCGTGCCAAAGTTCCAGCGATACCGCCCGCAGAAACCAGCGCTAGGGATTTCAGAGTGGAAGAGCTTTCTTACCGACGCTAGAAACAACTCTGGTAACTAGGGAAATTACAACTGCCGCAAAAATAGCTGACCAAAAGTTGTTAACATCCAACTTGTCGCTCCAGCGTGCAACCAACATCAGCATTGCTGCATTAACAACTACAAGGAAAAGTCCCAAAGTTAATATCACAGCCGGCAATGTTAGGAGCTTTAACAACGAGCCTAAGGTTGCATTGAGTAAACCGAAGAGCAGGGCAACCCAAAGATATGTTGTAAAACCGCCTTTGACATCGATTCCGGGAATGAGCGCAGTGGCCACCCAAAAGGAAAGTGCTAACGCGGCCCAGCGGACCAATAACTTCATAAAGAAATTATAGACCTTCGCGCTTGCGGATCTTTGTACCTAACCAGCGAACTGGGTCGTACTTAATATCTGCAACACGTTCCTTCATAGGAATAATCGCGTTATCGGTGATTTTGATGTGTTCTGGGCACACTTCGGTACAGCACTTGGTGATGTTACACATTCCAAGACCGTGCTCTTCTTGCGCAGTCTTTTTGCGATTCTTCAACATATCAAGTGGGTGCATATCTAGCTCTGCGATACGGATAAAGAAGCGAGGGCCAGCAAATGATTTCTTGTTTTCCTCGTGATCGCGCACAACGTGGCATACGTCTTGGCACAAGAAACATTCGATGCACTTGCGGAACTCTTGGCTTCGCTCAACATCGATCTGCTCCATACGCGCTTCACCCGGAGCTAAATCCTTAGGGTGCTCATAAGCAGGGATTTCCATTGCTTTTTTGTAGTTAAAAGACACATCTGTCACTAGATCTTTAATGATCGGAAATGCGCGAAGTGGTGTAACTGTGATGGTTTCTTCTTCACCAAATGATGCAACCTGTGTCATGCAAGCAAGACGTGGCTTTCCGTTGATCTCCATCGAACACGATCCACATTTGCCAGCCTTACAGTTCCAACGAACTGCTAGGTCACCCATTTGTGTTGCTTGCACGCGGTGAATTACATCCAGGACTACTTCACCCTCGTTGGCCTCAACAACTACATCTTTCAGGCCACCGTCAGTTGAATCTCCACGCCAAATGCGAAGTTTAATATTGCGCGCCATTAGTTGGAACCGCCTTTCGCAATTTCTTCCGGTGTCATGTATTTCTCCAGCTCATGAATATC